>JAWKUI010000003.1:0-570907 GCA_041398705.1 Planctomycetota bacterium
GAGGCGGCAGATCCTCGAGTGAAAGCGTGATTTCCCCCGCATCGACGGCGAGCTGCAGGTCCACCCACTCGCCTGCGTCGGGCAAGTCGGCTTGGCGCAGACTCCAGTGCTGCAGTCGTTGCGCGCCGGTCGCCGTCAAGTGCCAGAAGTCGATCGTGAACCAACCATCTTCGGAAACGCGGGTTTCCATGCTGTGGTACGACGAGTCGTTTTCGTAGCCGAAGAGGAATGCGCTCTCGCCCTGGGCACCGAGGTTCACGCCAAACGCGGCGCGGAATTCGCCGGGGTAGGGGGCGATCGAAACGAGGGTTTGGGCCGCGCGGGCGGTTTCGGGTTTCGGACTTTGCAGTTGGTCGTTCTTGAACGTCCAATCTCCGCCGCCTTGCACGCGCTTGGCGCCGGCAAACAACGCGGGCATGTCGACGGGCCGGAAGGTCCGTACCGGGCTGGCGCCCTCGACGACCTGCACCTCTTCGCGTTCGAGGCCGGCGGGCCACTCGACTAGGTCCGGCAGGCGGCTTTCGATGTCGAGCAGCAGATCGCGCGCGAGACCGGAGCGGCCTTGGGCATGGTACCCGGCGGCCTCCGTGCTGGCCCAACGGCCCAGGCGACTGCAAAGTTGATGACGCCGCGACTCCTCGGGATCGTTGCGATCGAGGGCGCGCGCCACCTTGCGTTGGAGTTTGGCGGGCACTCCATCGCGTTGCATGGCATAACGCCGTGCCCAGAGTTGCTGCAAGGCCATGGGCACGCCGCGTTTTGCTTCGAGGTTGGCCAGGGCCTGCTCGATGTCCTCGGTGCCCGGGCTGCTGGCCGCGGGGGCGGCGCTGACGTGGACGAGCGGCTCGACCTTCAGATTGCGGATCGAGATCGGTGCTTTGCTCGTCGTGCCGCCGGACACGAAAAAGCCGATGGGACCGGACATGCTGAGCCCGGTGGCCAAGGCGCTGGCCACGTGTTCCCCATGACGCCAGGTGAACCAGGGGTCGTTCAGCTCCAACTCGACCGTCATCCAATCGGTGCGTTGCTCCTGGGGCAGGTCCTTCCAGAACACGCCAATCGAGAGGGGGGCATTGTCGGAGATGCGGTAGAGCCAGAAGTTGCCGAGGTTGTCGGACGTGGCCTCCAGTTCGGCCACGTAGTAGTTGTTCAGGTCCTTGACGCCGAAGGCAATCGCCGCCTGGCCAAGCCCGTCACCCAGCAACACGTCGAAGGTGATACGGGAGGGGCCCTGCACCTCACCCTTGCCCAACCAAAGCTGCGTACCGCCATTCGGGCCGGGACTGGTGAGTGTGCCCCCTTCGAGCACCCAGGAAGGTTCCCCGTAAGGAGCCTGGGCTCCGGCGAAGTACTGCTGCCAGGGGTCCTGCGGTGCGCCTTCTGCACCGTCGCTGCCTTGCGGCGGCCGCAGACTGGCCGCAAGCCCGCGCATGTCTTCGGCTAGACCCGGGAGGCCCGCGCCTTCGTACCCTTCGATGATCTTGTCGAGGATCTTGAGGTGCCCACGTTCGCTGCTCAGCCGCTCCTGCATCTCACCGTCGATCGCGAGCACGGCTTTGCGCCAGGTCTCCCAGTCGGCCTCGCCGAGCAGGCCGTCGGCGCGGGCGCGGAAGAGCACGCGCAGCGCGGCTTCCTTGTCGCCGTCCTGGTTCCATTGTTGGGCGCGGGCGAGGGCTTCCTGGAAGTCGGTCCGGGTCGGGGAGGGGAGGCCGCAGAGCAGGGTTAGGAGGAGGGCGGCGGTGGAATGGGAGGAAAGCATGGTGGCTTTACCCTACTGCAAGTTGGCCAGGGTGCCCAGGGGCGTGAATAACGTTACGTACGGAAGCGGGTTTAAGTTGTCATGTTATTCGCCGCCGGCTGCTGTCGTTCCGACAGCAGCCGGCGGCGGGCAACCTCGAAACCGCTTCCGTACGTAACGTTATTCACACTCGAGCAGCCCAATGGCGGCGGACAGGCGGGCAGCTGCGGCTTCGGCGTTGATCAGTTCCAGGCCGGAGTCATACGCGGCGATCTGCTCCGGCGAATAGTCCGCGCGGCGGAAGCCGTGTTTGTTGCGGAAGGCTTTGAGGAAGTGGTTGCGCTTGCGGTCGAGTTGATCTTGCTGCTCGATCCACGCGGCCATGGCCTGGCGCACGTGCGCGAGCGACTCCCCCGCGAGGCCAGTGGGCCAAAGCAAACCTGCCAGACGTTCCGCTTCCGGTGTCAGGTCGAGCTCGATGGCGGCTTCCCGTCCGAGGCCGCATTGGCTCTTGCCGTCTGGGTCAAGCACGGATCGTCCGGCCTGGGCGCCGCGGGAGCGGTAGACGGCTTCCTGGAGGAAGTTCTCGGCGAGTTGCGTGGAGTCCATGGCGCGGGTTTGGTTTTGCGCCGCGAGTTCCGGCCGGGTGGGGCAGGAATCGCGGCGCGGGAGGTTGGCCGGGCGCGGGCGCGCGGCGGGGGGATCAGCAGTGTTTGTCGAAGGCGGCGCTGAGCTCGCGGGCGAGTTGAGCGGCTTGTTTGCCTTCGATGTCTTGGCGCTGGATCATCTCGAGCAGTTGGCCGTCTTTCATGATGGCCATTTGCGGCGAGGAGGGGCGGTAGGGCTTGAAGTACTCGCGGGCGCGGGCGGTGGCGTCGCTTTCCATGCCAGCGAAGACGGTCACCAGGTTGGTGGGTTTCTTGTCGTGCATCATCGCTAGGCGCACGGCGGGGCGGGCGCTGCCGGCGGCGCAGCCGCAGACGGAATTGACCACTACCAGGGTGGTACCTTCCTGGCGCATCGCCGCGTCCACGTCTTCGGGGGTGAGCAGTTCCTTGGCGCCGATGGAGGTCAGCTCATCGCGCATGGGCTGGACCAGTTGGGGGTCGTACATGTCGTTGGGGAGGGGTTGTGGGCCCGGATCGAAGGGGGCGGCCCCGGGAGGGGGCTGCGGGGCAGCTTAGGCCAGTTTCCGGGGGGATTCTACCGTGGGCGGCAGGTTGGGGGCCAGGGGGCCCGGGTTGGGGCGCCGGGGGCTCAGGCTTTGCTCCGGAACATGAACCAGGCCGCCGCCACCAGGCACAGGCTGGCCCAGAGGTAGTCCCAGGAGAGCCGCTCGCGCAGCACCACCCAGGCCACCGGAACGAACACGGTCAGGGACAGGACCTCCTGCAGCACCTTGAGCTGCTCGACGCTCATGCGCTGGTGCCCGATGCGGTTGGCGGGCACCTGGAACAGGTATTCGACCAAGGCGATGCCCCAGCTCACCAGGGCCGCCACGATCCAAGGCCGATCGCCGAGCTGCTTGAGGTGCAGGTACCAGGCGATGTTCATGAAGACGTTCGAGACCGTCAGCAGGGCGATGCACGAGAAGGTCGGGTTCATGGGCCGCAGCATACGCACGGGGGGCTGGGCCGGGAGATGGAATCCGGTGGGGGAAAAGCGGGCGGCCACAACCCCTGATGGAGATCGTGGCCGCCCGGTACGTCCTGGGCTCTGCTTCCCGGGACCTACAGGAATCGGGAGAGGGTCTTAGGGCTCGACTGCGGGCCCTGATGCGCTCAAGGCGCCGTCTCGATGGTCAGGGAAGGGATGCGCACGGTTCCGGGCCCTTCTTCCTCATCGCCGAAGTAAGGCAACACGAAAAAGCCGATCGGGCCAGGCTTCAACGGCGAATCCAACGTGTAGACCTGGGTGGGTTGCCCGTCGACAGTAACGGCCACGGTGTTGCCGATGAGCTCGACGGAGACCGTCACCGGTCCCTCGTGGAATTCCTTCAATCCCACGGTGTGGTTGACTGAGTTGATGTCGATCTTGCCTTCCTTCTTGGGATTCCACTTCCCGGTGAAGTAGCTCGTCGTGACGGACTTGTTGTCGAAGCCGTTGATGGAGAGGGTGCGGAAATCGCTGCTGGACTTGTCCCCGAAGTGCATGCCGAAGCCGGTACTGCCCTCGAACTGCACCTGGGCGGTGATGCGGACGTTGCCCGTGACCGAAACGGAGGACGTGGCCCAAATGTCGGTCAGTTCCTTCTTGGGGGCCGGCGCTTCCACCCCGTCTCCGGAGCGCACCCAACCCTCCTTGTCGAGGTCCTTGAACACCTCATCCATGTCGAGGGCCGTCCACGTGAGTTCGGGGGGCGGGGCGGCGGCTTCCACCACCGGGCCGGAAACCGTGGCGCCCACGAGGTCCGGCGCCAAACCGGCGAACCAACGCATGCGGGCGTCGGCGAGGGCGTTGCGGCCCGCTTTGCGGTCCTTGGCATCCTGCTGGGCCGCCATCTTCGCGATGGAGCCCATCACCTGGTGGCGACGGGATTCCTGGGGGTCGTTCTTGTCGATCAGTTGACCTAGTTGCTGCAGGGTCTTGCGGTCGGGGACCGGCGTGACCGAAGCGCTTTGGTAACGAAGCTCCCACAGGCGTTGCAGGGCCTTTTCGCGGGATTTCTTGGTTTCGAGGTCGGCGGTGGCTTGGGCTACGCTGGATTCGAAACCTTCCAAGGTCATGCCACCCCCGCGCGCGAGCATCGGCTGCACGTCGAAGTTGCGCACCTGCAGGGCGTCGCTGTTCTCCGGGTCGCCGGACAGGCTGATCGCCACGTTGCCCGCGAGGCTGCCCGGCTTCACCGGGATCGAGTGGCTGGTGTTGTGGTGCCGCATGACGAGCAAGTCGTCGTACAGTTCCACGTCGAGCGGGATCCACTCTTCCTGCTTTTCATCGCCCCAGAGGCCCGAGAACGACATGTAGTACTTCGTCTCGTCGCGCATGTGATGCGTGATCTGGAAGGTGGTGAGGCCCTTGTCGAATACCGAAACCTGGACTTCGACGAAGTTGTCCGTGCTGTCGGCCGCGAAACCGAGTCCGATCTGACCGCGTTTGCCGGGGATGTGGAACTCGGCATGGGCGCGCACGGGCGGTTTGACCGCACGATCGGAGATCCAAAGGCGCGTGAACAGTCCGGGTTTCGGGGTGGTGATGATGCCGTCTTCCAGGCGCCAATCCGGATCCTTCGGGTCCGCTACGGCGTCCGCGAACCACGCGGTGATCGGCGCCAGCGGCCCGCGCCCGTACTTGGGCGGCGTGGGGGCCGGGTCGAAGCACTCGGCGATGCGTTCCATATCCTCGGCGAGTTTCTTCAGGCCGGCTTGGGTGTACCCGTCCGCGACCTTGCGCAGGTTCTTGGCCTGGGACGCTTCGGCTTTCACGCACTTGGGTCCGTCGATATCGACCTTTTTCAGCAGGGCTTCCCAATCCTTCCATTGGGCGGGTTCGGCATCCGCGGTACGGCGGGCTTCCCAAAGAATGCTCAGGGCGGTTTCCTTCTGGTCGGCGTCGAGCGCCTGTTGGGCTCGTTCGAGGGCCTCCGCCAGCGTCTCCGGCGGGGCGCAATCCGCCCGCGGAACCCACGCAATGAACAACCATGCCAGCAAGCAATATTGGAATTTCATGCTCGGAATGTAGCCGAAGGGGCCGGATCTGGCCAGGGCGGGCCTTCTTGACAGCTTCGTGACAAGTCCGGGACAAGTCGCCCGTACCGTATGGGTATGGCGCGCAAGCCGAATCAAACTCCCTGGGCCGCGGGCTCGATCTGGGCCTGGCTGGCCCTGGGATCGGGCGCGGCCTTGCTCGCATTGCTCCTGTGGGACCTGCAGCGCACCTTGGAACTGCGCGGGCGTCAGGTCGCGATTGCCCGCTGGCAAGCCCTGCGCAGCGAGGTGCGCGAGGCCCAGCGGGAGTTTCTTTTGCCAGAGACCGTGGCAGGCCAGCCCGAAGCGCAGCAATTCACCTGGGCGGAAAACGGGTATGCGATTCCGGAGGGAGTCGGTTGGGTCGAGCCGCAGGTGGTGACCGCTTGGCCTGCGGTCGTGGCGGTGTGGATCGCGGATGCGCACCCGCTCGCGCCGGCGGAGGCACGCGTGGTCTGGCAACGCTGCTTGGATTCGGGTGGTCTCGACGAGTGGCAACGGAGTGAGTTGCTACTCGCGGCGGCCTGGCAGGCGCAGCGGGCGGGGGAGGACGGGCTCGCGCGCGAGTGGCTGCAGCAGATCGGCAATCGGTGCACCGGTGTGCAGGCGGCGTCGCGCCTGTTGTTGCAGGCCAAACTAGACGGGGCCTTGCCTTCGGACGCCATGCAGGTGGCCGCGCAGATGGAGCCGGAGGCGGCGCAGGCGATGGAAGGGCGCCTCCGGGAATTCGGTCTGCCAGCGAAGGGATTGGCGGAGCGGGCGCGGCAAGCCGCGGAAACGCGCCGGCGGTTGGCGGCCGTGTTTGCGATGGAGGCGCCGGAAGAATCGAGCTGGCGGGTGCTGCCTGGGGGGGAAGTCGCGGCTTTCGATGCCGAAGCGCAGCGCGGATCCTGGTGGACGCGAGCGGATCTCGAGCGCTGGGTAGAGCAGAACACCGAAGGGGGCAGACTCGTTGCCTGGGGCGAAGCGGCCCCGGCTTCCCCAGAGATGGGCATCGCGGGGGAGGCGATTCCCTTCCTGCCCGGCGCTGCCGAGGTGGTGCTGGCCCCGGCCGATGGCCCCGCTGCCGGTTCCCGTTGGGGCAGCGCCGCCAACCAGACCCTGTTCCTCATCCTCGGCCTCGCCGGCCTGTGCGGGGGCTTCGTTTGGCTCGCCCTGCGTGCGGCGCGACGCGAGGCCCTGGCGGCGCGCACGCGGCAGGAGTTCCTGACGATGGTCACGCACGAGTTGAAGACGCCGCTGGCGGGCATTCGGCTCGTTTCGGAGTTGCTCGCCGATGACCACGTGCAGGATCCGGCGAAACGGCGCCGGTACCTGGGTTCGCTGACCGCGGAGGCCACGCGCCTTTCGATGTTGATCGAGAACGTGCTCGATCTGCGGCGGTTGGAGCGCGGTGAACGGGCCCAGGACGCGGGACGGGAGAACCTGTCCGACATCCTGCGCGATACCGTGGAGTTGTTCGGCCCGCTGCTCGAGCGCGATGGACGGACCGTCCAGGCGGGCGAAATCGACGATGAGCTGCATGCCTGGGTCGATCGCGACGACTTGCGTCAGGCCCTGCTCAACGTGCTCGACAACGCGCGCAAGTATGGCGGCCAAGGAACGATCCACCTGAAGTTGGTGCCGCGCGATCGCCATGCCGTGTTGTCGGTGTGCGACGAAGGACCCGGTGTGCCGGCCGATCAACGCGAGGCGATCTTCGAACGTTTCGTGCGTGGACGCGAACACCAGCACGGCAGCATTCCCGGCGTAGGCATCGGCCTCAGCCTCGCGCGCAGCATCCTGCGGCGTCACGGCGGCGACCTGGTGTGCGCCCCGGCTCCGCCCGGCGCCGGCGCCTGTTTTGAACTGATTCTGCCCCTCGAACTGCAAACCCAGACCGACCATGCCGATTGAACGACCGATCCTGGTGGTAGAAGACGACCAGACCCTGCGCGAGGGCTTGTGCGATGCCCTCGCGGGACAGGGGTACACCGTGCACAGCGCATCGGACGGCTGGCAAGCCCAGGAGAAACTGCGCGGCGGGGGATGGAGCCTCGTGGTGCTCGACCTGATGCTGCCCGGGCCCGGTGGGCTCGAGATCCTGCGCGCGTTCCGGCAGACCGACCGCGAGACGCCGGTGTTGATCCTGACGGCGCGCGGGGACGAAGGGGACAAGGTGATCGGGCTCGAGCTGGGCGCCGACGACTACGTGACCAAACCTTACGGCTTGCGCGAGTTGTTGGCGCGGGTGGCGGCGCACCTGCGGCGCAGCGCGTTGCACCAGGAGGTGGTGGCGGCGGGGCCGCTGCGCCTCGGGGCGTGCGAGGTGGACCTGGCGGCGTTTGAAGTGCGGCGCGGGGGCGAGGCGATGGCCCTTTCGCCCAAAGAAGCCGCGATCCTGGAACTGCTGTGGGCGGAGGCGGGCAAGGCCGTGGATCGCGGCGTTTTGCTCGATCGCATCTGGGGGCGCGGTCGGTACGTCACGGGCCGCACGATCGATACGCACATCCTGCACCTGCGGCAGAAGCTCGAAGACGACCCGAAAGCGCCGCGCCACCTGCTGACGGTGCATGGCATCGGCTACCGGCTGGTGCTCGACGCCGCGACCGATTCTTGACATCTCCGCAAGCGCCCCCTGACACGCTCTGGGACGAAAAACCGTCCACTGAAGCCATGAAGAACATCCGATTGCTCCCCGTCGCCCTTTTGGCGTTTGCTGGTCCCGCGTGGGCCTCTTCCCAGGATTCCGCCGATTCGGCCTGGCAACGGGCCCGCCTCGTGCACCAGGTCGAACACGATCTGGAAGGCGCGGTCCAGGCGTACCAGGCCTTGCTTGCCCGCACGGATCTGACGAGCGATCTGCGGGCCCAGGCGCAGTTGGAACTGGGCCGGGCCCTGGTGGACTTGGGCCGGGCCGAGCAGGCCATCGCGGCGGTGCAGTCTTTGGTCGAGGCGTCCGGGACCGTGGGGGACAGGGCGCGCGCCCTGACCGCGGAGGCGCAGCTCGACCCCGCGCGCAGTCAGGCCCTGGAAGAGCAGGCCCGCGCCGCGGCGGATCGCATGCGCAGCATGTTCGCGCGCATGGTGCCTTCCGAAAGCGGGTACACGCACAGCGCCTTCTTCAACTCGGCTGCCGATGACATGGTCTGGCTGAAGGAGGCTGCGGTCCCGACGGTGCGGGGTGAAGTGCAGCGCCTCGCCGAACGGCTGGAGAAGCTGCAGGTGAAAGGTCTGGTGGGTTTTGGGGGCCTGAACCTGGATGAAGTGCCGGTTGCGCTGTCCGGAGGCGGCGATCGCGAAAAGGTGATCGATTTCAGCCGCAAAGAACTCGCCGCTTGGATGGGCATCCTGTGGGTGGGGGGTAGCGAAAGCGCGTGCCAAGCGTTGCAGGAGTACCTGCACGGCCAGGACGCGGAGTTGCGCATGGCGGTGGCCGTCGGAATGCGCCATTGCTATTCGCTCAACGAGCGCACCGAAGCCCTGTTCCTCGATGCGGTTCTCGACCGGGGCGGGGACGGGCAGGTCGGCGTTACGGCGTTGCGCCAGGGGCGCGTCTCTTTCCGCAACCGTGGTGTGTTCGCGGGCTTGCCGGATCCGCTGGTGATCTTCGATTCGCCGCACGCCGCCGTGCAGGTCGAGATGCTCGAGTGGATTGCCGGCATGGATCTGTTGGAAGATCGAGAACTCATCGGCCGGTTGATTCCGATCGCCGAGCGTTGCCTGAATTCGACGCACCCGGGGCTGAACCGCAAGGTGGCCCGTCTTCTGGGGGCCCACGGCCTGGCTCATCCCGGGTTGCATCGCTTGGATATCCAAGCGCGGCTGGCCGGGTTCGGAGAGGAGATGCAGCAGGTGCGCTACTACCCAAACACCGAGTGGAGTGCGGAGCTGGAAGCCGGCTGGTTGAAGGTTCTGGAGAGCGCGCCGGATCAGTCGGGGGCCAATCCCTTGATGTACACAGGGAATCGTGGTGTCGCCGAATCCATACAATTCCTCACCGGCGGCTGGCGCCAGGGCCTAGCTGTGATGCAGCTGGCGTTCGAAAAGGGGTACCTCCGGATGGGGAGCTTCTTGGAGTGGTGCAACCTGTCGCTGACAGCCACGCAAGCGGTGGAATTGGCCGCAACTCACGCGGACAAGGATTGGGCCTGGTCGCTGCTGCAATCCCTTCCTGAGGGGCCCGTGGATGTCGCTGTGTTGCCGCGCCTGCGGGAAGTCTGGAATGGAGTTCAATCTGGGGCAGATCAGACTACCGATCACCGCAAACCGCAGCTGTTGACCTTGGCGGCCCGGATCGACGACCCCCAGGCGGCCGCGCAGATTCTCGCCTGGCACACTCCGGCTCTCTACGAGTCGACGGTATACAGTCTGCTTCGGCAGAACTACCAATCCGATAGCGCGTGGAGCCGGGAAGCGCTCGGCAAGGCCCTGTACCTTCCGGCGAACGACTCCCGCGGCGTGTCCAAAGCACGACTCGATATCGTGCAACGCCTCGTCGAGATCGGTGATGGCAGTGCCCTGCGGGATGCGGACCGCTGGAAGGATCTGGCGATCGAAGGACAGTTGCCGCAAGCCAATTGGGGGTTCTACCTCAACAAGGGCAGCCGGGTACTTCAGTGCCTCGTGGCCTACAAGGACCTGGCTCCCTATTCCCGGATTCCGCTGGAGCAAAACCTCGCGATCTGGCGCTCTGCATTCGAGCAGTTGAACTGGTCGGACGACGATGCGCGGCTGCTCCTGATGTTGGCGCATCCCGAGTACCCCTCGACCGAGTATCAGCAAGCCATGGTGGCCGTCGCCGCCGATTTCCTGAGTACCCAACTGGAACTTTGCCGCACTGGCCAAGACCTGAACAATCCATCCGGAATCCAGGCAGCCATGCTCCTGATCTGCACGTACCTCGAGCGGAAGCCGGAAGGCGTGGACTTGCCTGCGCTGCAAGGGATGGATCAAGTCCTGGCCGGTTGGATCACGTGTGGGCAGGCGGAGACCGTGCGCGGATTGCTGCGGCGCGAATACCCCAAGTCGTACTTGGAGGCGCTGGGGGCTGCGGCCCGTCGGGTCTCCGGGGCCGAAGCGACCTACGCCGAGGCCATCGGCTTCCGGACTCGCAACAAACTGCCGCTGGACCGTGCCGACGTACAACGGTTCTTGACGGTATCCGAGGCCCATGCGAGCGATTCGCGTGGGGAGATCCGCAACCAGCCGACCCAGGCGCAATCTGCTTGGGAGGTCGAAGGTCAGGATCGCGGCCTCAAACTCGACGCGGTTTGGCTGATCTCCGGCCTACGGGAATACGCGCCTGACGCTCAATGGGATTGGATCCTGGACCAGGCAGGTTCCGCGAGCCCCTCGATCCGCGCGGCATGCATGCGCAGCCTGGGCACATTCCTCGACGTCGAAGCCGTACCGACGATCCTGAAAGGTCTCGGTGATTCCGACAACCACGTGCAAACCGAGGCGCGCGCCGCGCTGGACAAGATCCGTTTCTATCACGACGAAAAGCAGCGTTGGCAGCGGTTCTTCGAGGGCCAAGGCCTGGATGCGCAGAACGCCGCCGAGGCCCTCGTGCGGCAGGCCCAGGCCGGACAACCCAAGGCGCAGCGCCTGCTCGCCATCCGGTCCCTCGGCAAACTCGCCGATCCCCAGGCCCTGCCCTTCTTGATCGAGTGGAACAAAGAGAGTGACGGAGAGATCACCGGCGCCTGTCAAAAGGCGATCGAGTCGATCTTGAAGTCCGAGTGATTCGATTGGATTCCAATCCGTGTGGCTGCCCGGGACTTGCCCGGGCAGCCTTTTTTGTGGGCTCGCCGCCGCGGGTTCGTCGGGCTCCCCGGATGGTCAGCCCTAGGCCCTACGCCGCAGGGCCGCTTCGTAGATGTGCAGCAAGTCCTCTTCGGAAACATCGACGAAGGTTTCGATCTCCGCCAGCGCAGCCACGAGGTCCGCGTGGGTGATCGGAGGCGGCGTGGTGGGGGCCGGCTGGGTCTTCTTGAACCAACTCTGCGGATACCGGCGCCACGCAAACGGCGCGTTGAACAGCACGGCGATGGCCGCCATCGACAGGGCACCCAAGCCGATCGGGAACAATACGAACCGGTACCCGTAGTCGGGCATCACGCTGGCCGCCAAGAACGGGATCAGCGAAGTGGCGCCCCCCGGCGGGTGCAGGCAGCGCAAGTAGTACATGACGGTGATCGAAGTCCCCACCGCCAAAGCCCCGCCCAGCACCGCGTCGTCGATTCCTCGCGCCAGCGTCACTCCGATCACCGCCGAAATCAGGTGGCCACCCATCACGTTCCAAGGCTGCGACAGGGGCCCATGGGGTGCCGCGAACAACAATACCGCCGTCGCGCCCATCGAGGCGATCAGCAAGAGCCGCAACTCCCACGTTTCCGCCAACCAACGGGTGATCCAGAAGGTCACGAAGATCGAAACAAACCCGCCGATCCCGGCGACGATCTTCTCCTTGTGCGGTACGCGATTCAGGTCGCTCACGGGGTGGCTCCGAGGGGGCAGGAAGGGGGAAATCTAGCGCCGAGTCGGCAGGGAGTGCGCCAGACGCAATGGAAACCGGCTGGGCTTGGAGTCCAACCGCCGGATCCCGGTGGCGTTGCCGGTGGCCCAGTGCATCAGGATTGGGTCGCGGAGGATTCCCCGCGGTCGAGGGCGCGCATGGCCTGGGCGAGGGCGTGGCCGACTTGGACTTCTTCGTCTACGACGAGGTGCGCCCCGGCGTCGCGGAGAGACTGGGAGTCGCGGTGGAAACGCGAGCGGGCGACGATCCAGACGTCGGGGGCCAGGTGGCGGGCCATCGTGATGATGTGGCTGGCGGCCTGGGTGGTGGGGATGCTGAGCACCAGCGCGCGGGCGTGCAGCAGGCCTGCGTGGTGCAATACGTCTTCCGACATCGCGTCGCCGATCATCGCTTCGAATCCACGTTTGCGTGCGGATAGGACGATGGCCGGGTTGATGTCGAGTACGAGGGCGTGCAGGCCCAACTGCTGGAGTTCTTCGCCCACGGCGAGGCCGGCGGGGCCGAATCCGACCAGGATCACATCGGGGTTGGGGTGGCCGGACGGGCGGGTTTCGGTTTCCCCCTTGCCCGCGATGCCCGCCAGGCGCGTGGCGAGCACCGGGGCCAGGCCGATGAGGGCGGGGCTGCAGAGGATCGTGATCAGGGCGACCGACACGAGTAGAAGGAAGGCGTCGTCGCCGAGCAGGGTGCCGCGGCCGATGCCGGCCAGCAGGAACGCGAATTCACCGATCTGCGCGAGCGATAGGCCCGCGGCCAGGGAGGCGCCGAGGCGGGCGCCGCTGAAACGCAGCGACGCGGTGGTCAGGGCGGTCTTGAGCACGATCACCAGGGCCGCCAAGCCGAGCACTTCGGGCCCGTGACGCAGCATCCACAGTGGGTCGCCGAAGGCGCCGATCGAGCTGAAGAAGATCGTCACGAACAGGGTGCGCAGGCCGGCCATGTCCGCGCGGATCTGCACGGCATAGGGGCTAGAGGCGAGCAGCATGCCCGCGATGAACGCGCCGAGGGCGGGCGAAAAGCCGGCTTCGTGCGCCGCCAGAACGCCCGCGAGGCCGGCGACCACGGCGCTCAGGATCGACAGTTCCCGGCGGCCGGCGCGCATCTGGCTGCCGAGCAGGCGCGGGACCACGTGTACCAAGAGTCCGTACAGCACGATCGATGCGACGAGCCCGAGGCCCAGGGACTTCGCCAAGGCAATGCCGATGCTGCCCGATGCCTCGCCGCCCTGCACGAGCGATGTGCTGACGAGCACAAACGGGATCACCGCCAGGTCCTGCACCAGAAGGATGCCCACCGCGTGACCGCCGGGCACGCTTTCGAGCAGGCCCCGCCGTTCGAGTTCCTTCAAAACCGATGCGGTGCTGGAAAGGGCTAGCGCCATGCCCATCACCAATGCGGCGCCGCTGCTCGCCCCGAGGGCGAGGGCCAAGCCCCAGACCGCCGCCGTGGTCAGGCCAATCTGCAGTCCGCCGCTGACGAGCAGCGACCGGCCCATGCGCCGCAACCGGGACCAGGCGTACTCAAGACCAACCGAGTAGAGCAGCAGACCTGCCCCCAGCTCGGCGAGCAGCGCCACTTCTTCGGTACTGCCGACCCAACCCAAAGCGTTGGGTCCCAGCAGCATGCCGGCCAGCAGATACCCGACGATGGCACTGCTCAGCACGCGCTCGCACACGGTGCCCAGCAGCAGCGCCCCGGCCAACAGCAGCGCCACATCGCTTAAAACCCCCCAATGCTCCATTGCAGGCGCCATCCTGCCAGAAGTTGCGGCCGGCGGAAATGGAGATCCAGCGAACCCGGTGCACAGCGAACCCGGTGCACAGAGAATCGCGCGCACCGGGAATCGGGTGCAAAGGGAATCGGGCGCCGCGCCGCCGAAGCTCAGCCCGCCTTGAGCGCGGCGAGTTTGTCGTTGTAGGCGCGGCCGATGGCGTTGCGTTCGAGCAGGGCCAGGACCTTACGCGGGTTCTCCGAGTCGACCACCGGCACGGCGTTGACACCGCGCCGGGTCATCAGGCGTTGGGCGTCGTGCAGGCTGTCATCCAGCTTGACGGTGACGACCTGGTCGTTCATGAAGTCGCCGACGATGATCATGTCCTCGACGACGTTCTCTAGGAAGATGCGGCGCAGGTCGGTGAGGGAGAAGATGCCCACCAGGCCTTCGTCGTCGATCACCGGGAAGTGGGTCTCGTGGCTCTGGCTGACGATGCGCATGGCGCCCGACAGGGTCACGTCCTCGTGGATCAAGGTGGGGGGGCGGACTTCGCCGAGCACGTCGCGCACCTTGAGCGACTGCAACACGTCGATCACGAACTCGCCGGCATGGGCGGGGGAGTTGATCGGCGCGGCGACCTGGCTGCGGTACATCGTCCAGCGGGTCGACAGCAGGGTGTGCACGACCGCGACGAGCATCAGCGGGGCGAGCAGGTGGTAGCCGCCGGTCATCTCCGACACCATCACCACGGCCGCGATGGGGGTTTTGGCGGCGCCGGCGAAGAAGCCGCCCATGCCCACGAGCGCGATGGCTCCAGGTTGCACCGAGGGCATGATGCCGTGGGCGAGTTGGCCCACCCAGGAGCCCACCAATGCGCCGATGGCCAGGGCCGGCGCGAACACGCCGCCCGAACCGCCCGAAGCGATCGAGAGCGACGTGGCCAGAATCTTGGCGGCGATCAGCAGCAGGATGATGTTCGGGGCGAGGGATCCCTTGACCGAGGCGGTCATCAGGTCGTAACCGCCGAAGAAGATGCCGTTCGGGCCGCAGATGGGGGCCAGGGCCAACGCCATCAGGCCAACGCCCAGGCCGCCGATCGCGGGGCGGATGACCGGGTGCACGCCCTTCCACTTCTTGAAGAGCCCTTCGACCCCGTAGAAGACGTGGGTGTAGACGAATCCGACCACCGTGCAGACCGCCGCCAGCAGCAGGTAGACCCAGATCTGGCTGGGTTCGAAGGTCAGCGATTGCAGGGTCTCTTCCGGCAGGTGCACGACCTTATGCACATCGGTGATCGACGTGAAGGTCGCGTAGGCGAAGGTGGAAGCGACGATGCAGGGGATGATCGCTTCGCCTTCGAACTCGGCCCGGCGGTAGAGCACCTCGGGCATGAAGAGCGCGCCACCGAGGGGTGAGGCGAACATGGCGCCGATGCCGGCCGAACCCCCGGCGAGCACGAACAGGCGCCGGTCGCGGTCGGAGAGGCGCAGTTTGGTGGACAGGGTCGAGCCGAGGCCGGCGCCGACTTGGGCCACGGGACCTTCCTGGCCCGCCGAGCCGCCGGTGCCGATGGTGATGGCGCTGGTGAGGGCCTTGATGGCGATCACGCGGGCGCGCATCTGACCCTTGAGGCGGTGGAAGGCGCGGATGACCGAGTCGGTTCCGTGGCCCTCGGCTTCGGGCGCGACCCAGAAGATCAAGGCGCCGACCACGAGGCCGCCCGCAGCCGGAACCAAGGCAATCCACCAATGCTGCATCACATCGGAACCGACGCCTTCCCCGTGGATGCCGCTCGGCGCCTCGAACAGGTAGTGGCGGCAATAGTGGATCATCGCGCGGAAGATCCACGCCACGACACCGGCCAGGATGCCGATCACCGAGGAGATCACCACCCACTTGGTCAGGTGACCGAAACGAGCCGAATCCAGGGCGCGCTGCACGAGGCTCGGCGGGCGGGATTCGGCTTGCATCGTCACAAACTAGCGATTTGGCCCGCGTTGTGCGATGAACGCGGCGGAAATCGCGGACGCCGCGCTCAGCCCATGCCGTAGGGCATCGGCGGCACGTGCCCGGAGAGGCGGGCGAGCACGGTCAGGGCGCCGCGGTGGTGGGCGGTGTGGTCGCCGATGGCGCTGAAGATGAAGCCGCGGGGGTAGCCGCCGAACATCGGGCCGTCGGGGATGGGGGCTTCCCAGAAGGATTCCGGGTGCTGGCGGGCGGCTGCGGCGGCGCGGTCCATGGCGCGCAGGTACCAGGCCTTGGCGTCCTCGAGGCTGGTCACCCCGCGTACTTCGGCTTCCATGCCGGCGAAGTCGGTGTTGAAGCCTTCGGGCTTCTCGACCCCGTCCACGAACCAATCGATGGTCTGGGCCACGTGGGCGACCTGCTCGGAGACGCTGAAGCTCTCGGGGGTCGGCCGGAAACCGCTGTCCGCTTCGGTCAGGCTGCCGATGGAGTTCAGGAAGAAGGTCTTGGAGCCGGCAAGCTCCATTTCGAACTGGTTCTGTTGCATGGGGAATCTCCGTAGGGCGGGAATTGTACCGCCGCTTCCCCAGACCGCGACCCTAGAGCGATTCGCCCTCGGGCACCCGCTCGACCTCGAGGGGCCGATCCGCCCGGCCGGTGATGCCGTAGGTCAGGCGCAGGGGCGTCTTGCCGAAGAAACGGCGCAGCTCGAGCATTTCCTCCTCGAGGGTGGCCAGGGGCAAACGTTCTTCGGGAACGACGATCGCGGCGACGGCACCACCCGATGGGGTGCGGCCCACGGCACGCACAAAACGGCCGCCATAGCGCCCGATCTCCACGATCTCCTCGCCGATGGACTCAGCCGCCTCGCGTCGCAGGTGCGCGAGGATGAACTCGAGGCGCGCCTCATCGAACAGGCGTTCCAGGTCCGGTTCCACTTGGTCGCGGTACACCACCTCTCCACGGCCCGCATGGATCAACGAGAGGTTGGGCTGCACGTGGCGGAAGTGGAACGCGACGAAGCGGTCGGCGATGCGGTAGCGGCCGTGGCGCGAGCGCAGGGGGTTGGGGTCGGTGATCGGCACCTCGCGTTCGATCAGGCGCAACTCGCGCAACACGTGCAGGTACTTGCCGGCGGTGGGGGAATCGACGCCGACGGCGAGGGCGATGTCGCCGACCTTGTCGACGCCGCGGGCCACGGCGGCGAGGATCGAGTTGTAGGTGGCGGGACTGGTCAGTTCGCTGCGCAGCAGGAACTGGACTTCGTCGAAGAGATAACCCTCGGGCCGCAGCACTTCGCGCAGCAGGTTGTCCTTCAGGCTGCGGCCGGTCTGGAAGCGGCGCAGGTAGGCGGGCATGCCGCCGAGGATGCCGTAGGCGGTGACCTGCATGGATACCGGCCAGTCGGGGAAGAACTTGAGGCTCTCGGCGGGTTCGAGGGGTTCGAGGCGGCGCTGGCCGGTGCGGCGACCGAAGAGCGGCGAACGTTCGGCAAGCACCTCGTTCTCCATGAACGAAACCTGGCTGCCGCACAGGACGAGCATCAAGGACGAGCGTTTGCCGCGCGTATCCCAGAACTTCTGGATTTGGCTCGGCAGGCCTTTGCTCGATTCACAGAGATACGGGAATTCGTCGAGCACCAGGATCAGACGCTGGTCCCCGGCCCGTTCGGCGGCGAATCCCAGGGCGGTCGACCAGTCGGGGAATTCGAGGCCCTCGAGCAACGGGTCCGACAGCGAATCCTTCATCGCATCGCGGAAGGCGCGCAGGTTGTCGCGTTCGCGCACCTGAGCGGCGAGGAAGTACACCGCGCGGCGCTTCTCGCAAAGTTGCTGCAGCAGCTCGGTTTTACCCACGCGGCGGCGGCCATAGAGCACAAATAGCTCCGCCTGGCCGGAATCGGCCAGTTCTTCGAGCACTTGCAGCTCGCGATCGCGTCCGACGAAGATCGACATGGGGTTGGGGCCCGGGGCCAGGGCAAACCCTAACAAAGCGGGCGCGGGGGGCGGATCGGATTCCCGCCCCAGGGGCCCGTGGGGGCCCGCAAACGGGCGCGGCCCGGTTCCTGGG
The DNA here is from genome assembly GCA_041398705.1 of Planctomycetota bacterium. GTDB lineage: Bacteria > Planctomycetota > UBA1135 > UBA1135 > NORP259. The sequence continues at coordinate 17,694 of JAWKUI010000003.1, forward strand.
GGGGAACCGGGCCGCGCAGCGCAGTCGAACTTCGGACTACTTCTTGGCGAGCAGGTCGCGAATGTCCTTGAGGAGTTTCTCCTCGTTGGACGGCTCCGGCGGCGGGGCGGGTTTGGCCTCTTCCTTCTTCTGAAGGCTGTTCATCGCCTTGACCAGCATGAACACCGCGAAGGCGACGATCAGGAAGCTGATGACGTTGTTGATGAAAACGCCGTAGTTCAGGGTGACGACTTCGGAGGCTTTCTGGGTGACCTTGCCGGCTTCGTCCAGGATCTCCGGCTTCGCGTCGGAGAGCTTCAGTTTCAGATCACTGAAGTCCACGTTGCCCATCGCAAGACCGATGGGCGGCATGATCACGTCTTCCACCAGCGACTTGACGATGGTGCCGAACGCTCCGCCGATGATGATACCGACGGCCATATCGAGGACATTGCCTCGCATGGCGAACTCTTTGAACTCTTTGATCATGCCCATGGGGGATTCCTTGGCGTGTATGGGGTTTGGGATCGGGGGGCGGGAGCCACCCCTCTGCCATCCGTTCCAGAAGGGGCGGATGGGGCAGGGAAACTGTCCCGGGGGCAGGCTTTTTTGCCAAGCAGGGACGCTGCCGATTCTGCCGAGCCCTGGAGATTCCCGGGGAGGCAATTCGGGCGCGTCAGGAATTCCGTCCCGACTCTAGGAATGGGCGTAGCGAAAGTTCGGGCCGGTCAGGCGCCCTCGTTCCAAGGCCGGACCTGGGCCCGGCCGCCCGTACGCTCCACCAGTTCCTGGGCCAGGGGGGCGGCCAAGGCGCGGGGCACCACGATGCGGCCGCTGACCTGTTCGCCGTATTCGGCATCGATTAGGGCGAGTCGATGGGCGTGCAGGACCCCTTCCACGGCGCCGCTGCAGGAATAGGGGAATGCGATGGCCCAGGGCTCGGTGATCTCCCGCTCTTCGATGGGGGCGCGATCCAACGCCTGGCCGGCAGCCCCCCCATAGGCTCGCATCAAGCCGCCGACACCCAGTTTGGTGCCGCCGAAGTAACGCGTGACGACGACCACCACGTCGCAGACCTCGTGGCCTTCGATCTGCGCCAGGATCGGCCGACCGGCGCTGCCGCCCGGTTCGCCATCGTCGTTGGCGCGGGTCTCCTTGCCCTCCGGGCCGATGCGCCAAGCGAAGCAGTGGTGCGTCGCATCGGGGTAACGAGCTTGAACGATCTTCACAAAGGCCATCGCCGCGTCCGGATCCCCGGCGGGCGCCATGTCGACGAGGAAACGCGAACCCTTGACCGGGTCGGGTTCAAACTCGAACGGGGCGCCGAGGGTCAGGTAACGATCGAGCATGGGCCCACCAGGGTAGCCGTGGCGGCGGGCGGCGGCAGTTCGCCGGTGGAAAATCGGCGGACAAAGGGGATACTGGGCGCTGCCGGGTTGGCGTGGATGGGTTTCGCACCGGTCCAACGTTCCGCCCGGCGGATCCCGCGCCCCCAGCGCGGGATGGACGATCAACCCTTGCCCAAACGCATGATGTCCAAGTCCTGCTTCGCGCGGCTCGCTGCCAGCGCCTCCCTGCTCGCATTCACCGCCTGCGGCGGTGGTGGCGGCGGCTCCTCCTCGGGGACCGCGGCCGTTTCTGGAACCTTGACGGTCCTTCAGACCACCGACGTGACGGTCGAGGCGGAGCCCAACGACTCCGCCGGCAACGCCCACACACTCGGAACGATCGGCTTCGGCGAATCGCGCACGGTGCTCGGTTCGATCACCGACAGTGGTTCAGATCCGTTCGACGGCTTCCATGTCGTGTTTCCTCAGCGCACGAATGTGGATGTGGCGCTCACGGCGGCCAACGGTGCGTCGGACTTGGACTTCTTCCTGGTGGATCCGGTCAGCCTGCAATTTGTCGACGGTCGCAATACCTCTGCGGCGAGTGAGGCGGGTTCATTCCTCCTCGAAGGAGCTGTCTATGTCGTGGTGCAGTCCGCGGCGGGGACTTCGGACTACGAGCTCACGATCTCCGGTTCCGGCCTCGTGGGGAACTGGGCGGAGAGGGAACCCAATGATGGATCCCTGCAGGGCGAATACCTCGGCTCATTCGTTCCCGGAACCAGCGTGCAGTTGGTTGGCACCGCCTCCGCGCAATCCGACGAGGAGTGGTTCACTTTGGCCGTTCCAGCAGCGGTGAACTTGAACTTCGCATTGACCTCACCGGGCGGCACCGACTTCGACATCCTCATCAATGACGTGACTTCGGATCTGAGCAACCCCATTGGGGTGGCCGCTCTGGACAGCGCGGCAGATGGTTCGGAGGTTGGCAGTTTCAGCGCCACGGCGATGACCCTGCTGAGCGTGGTGGTGAAGCCCTTCAGCGGATCCGGGGCCTGGACCCTGGCCGTGACGGTGCCTTCGCCGCTGATCATCGGCGATGCGGTGGCGAGTCTGAACCCGCGCCCGCGCGCTTCGGCTGATTTGGAAGACCAGATGCTCAAGCGCCCCGAGATCGCGCGCTTCACCGCTGTCTCCGCGGCTATGGTGCCCGGGCAGGTGGTGATCGCCCGCGACGCGGCCGGTCTGGCGCCGGAACTCGCCCTGCGCGGTGGCCGCATCGATGTGAGCAACGCCGACGGCCTGCACCAGACGAAGTTCGAACTGCCGAGCGTGCTGACCGACGAGGATTCGGTGCGGTACACCATGGCCCTGGCGGCCACCTCCGCGGGCATGTCCGGTGTGCGGTACGCCGAGCCGAACTACCTCTACCAGCCCCTCGGCACCCCGAACGACACCTACTACAACCTGCAGTGGCACTACGAGGCCATCCACCTGCCGGCCGCGTGGGACATCGAAACCGGCGACGCGTCGATCATCACCGCGGTGCTCGACACCGGCAGCACGCCGCATCCCGACCTCGATGGCCGCGAGATCCAGGGCATCGACCTGATCTCGAGCGCCGCGATCGCAGGCGATGGGGACGGCATCGACGGGGATCCCTTCGACGTGGGGGATTCCGATGGGCCCCAGCCCTCGAGTTACCACGGCAGTCACGTGGCGGGCACCATCGGCGCCGAGACCAACAACGGTCAAGGCGTGGCCGGGGTGACCTGGGCGGGCGGCGTGATGCACGTGCGCCTGCTCGGCATCGGCGGGGGTACGAACTTCGACATCGCCAACGGCATCCGCTATGCCGCCGGCCTGTCGAACTCGTCGGGCACCCTGCCGACGAACCCGGCCCATGTGATGAACATGAGCCTCGGCGGTCCGTCCTACAGCCAGTCAATGCAGGACGCCTGCACCGCCGCGCGCAACGCCGGAACGGTGATCGTGGCGGCCGCGGGCAACGAAAACAGCTCGCAGCCTTCGTATCCGGCCGCCTACGACGGGGTCATCTCCGTTTCGGCGGTGGGGTACGACCTGACCCGGGCGCCGTACTCGAACTACCACGCCACCGTAGACGTGGCGGCCCCGGGCGGCAACGTCTCGGTGGACTTGAACGGCGATGGGTATGGGGACGGCGTGCTGTCGACCAAACCCGATGACTCGGTCAACCCGATCAACTACGCGTCCTACTCGTTCTATCAGGGCACCTCGATGGCGGCCCCGCACGTGGCCGGTGTGGCCGCGCTCGTGCTCTCCGCCAACCCGGCCCTTACCGTTTCGCAGGTGGAATCGATCCTGACTGGAACCGCGACCGACCTCGGCGCGGCGGGCCGGGACGACATCTTCGGGCACGGCCTGGTGAATGCCGTGGCGGCCGTGCAGCAGGCGAGCGGTGGGGGCGGCGGCTCCCCGGACCTGTCCCTGGGCGAAGCTTCGGTTCTGCTTTCGGTGGCCAGTGGCGCGAGCACCTGCTCGCAGGTTTCCGTCGCCAACATCGGCGGCGGCAGCATGACGGTGGGCACGCTCAGCGTGGCGACCGTTTCGGGCGGCAACTGGCTCACGGCTACCGCCGTGCCGGCGGTCTCCGGGACCTTGACCGATACGATCGCCATCCAGATCTGCGCGGATTCGAGCGGCCTGGCGGACGGTACCTATCGGGGCACGGTGACCGTGCCCTCCAACGGCGGCACCGGTTCGATCGACGTGGTTTTCGTGGTGGGGGCCAGCACCAACGCCACCAACTACACGGTCTACGTGATCGCGGTGAACACCGAGACCTTCGAGACGGTGGCGCAGACCACTGTGCAGTCCCTCGGCAACCTCGGATATGCCTTTGGAGCCCTGCCGGCGGGGACCTACTACCTGGTGGCCGGTACCGATGAGGACAACGACAACCTGATCTGCGATTCCGGCGAACCCCTGTGCGGCGTGTATCCGTCGCTCGAGGCACCGGTGGCGTTGACGCTGGCCGCGGGCGATACGCTGGGCGGGCGGGACTTCCCCCTGCAGGCGGCCAACTTCGGCACCGCCTCGGTGCACGCTGGCGGCTTCCGGTTGTTGCCGGATGCGCCCCGTAGCGCCCAAGCCGCGGGCACGGAGGTGCAGCAATGAGCGCCTGGATCTGGTTGGGAACGGCGGCCCTCGGGGTCGGTTTGATGGCCATTGCTTGCCGCTCGAAGCCGGTGGATCCGGTGGAGCCGGCGGCGGGGGTGCTCGAAGGCAGCATGCCGGTGGAGCACTTGCTCGATGGCAGCCAGAGCGGCTACGACTGCGAGGGACTCGTAGTCTGCCGGGACACCGACTCGTTCGCCGAACTGTGGCGCAAACACGCCTCCCGGCAGTTGCCCGCTCCGGCGGTGCCGGACGTGGACTTCAACACCCAGTACGTGCTGGCCCTCTTTGCCGGTTCGCGCCCGAGCTCGGGGTACTCCGTGCACATCGACGGGGTGACCGCGGGCAAGCGCAGCACGATGGTGTTCGCCCGCGAACAGAAGCCCGACCCGGGTCTCGCCCAGGCGACCGTGATGGTCAGCCCGTTCACGATGGTCCTGGTGCCGCAATTCGACGGCCCGGCCGAACTGATCTGGGAAAGCCGCGACTGACGCGCCATGCCTGGACCGAATCGGGGGCCGCTTCCGGAGAACCGGAGGCGGCCCCAGCCTTCCCGCCTGAACCCCGCGCACCCGCGCTACGCTGCCGTGATCGCCGCCCATGAGGCGGCCATGGCGGCTGGCCAGCCCACCTATCGGGATCCGATCACGGGGTACCAGGTAGAGACCGCCGAGCACATCTGGCGCACGCGCGCCTGCTGCGACCTCGGCTGCCGGCACTGCCCCTACGGACGCTGAAATGAAACGGCGGCGCAGCCTGGGGGCCGCGCCGCCGCTCGTTCGTGTTGGCCCCGGCCGGATGTCCCGCCCGGGGCCGGGGAATCAATAGGCGAGGCCCGTGGGCTCCGCCCAGTACCGCAGGTACTGGAAGCTGTGCTTGTCGTTGCTGTACCCGGCAGGGTTGTTGTTCGCGTCCGCATGGCGGCCGACGGTGTGCACCGAGAAGCCCCAGATGTAGCGCCAGTTCTCGTACTCGCCTGGGTCGGCGATGTCACCGACGGTCGCTTCAAACGCGGTATGCGATCCGTACTGGATGGAGTGGATGGCGCCCTCGGAGAACGTTTCGTCGTAGTTGCCGCCGATTCCCACAATCTTGCCGCCGCCTCCGGCGGACTTGGTGATCGTGCGCTGCTCCTCGGTTACGTTCTCGTGGGCAAACTCCACGGCTTGATAGTCACTCGCTCCGCCTTGACCCACCGGGCGGGCGCCTTGGAAGTCCCAGTGCATGTCACCCGTCATGGCCGCCGCGAGTTCGGAACGGGTCGGATACGTGGTGATTTGGCCAGGCACATGCTGCCGCAGGCTCGCATGGATCTGGTCCTCCGGCGCGACCTGCGAGTTGTAGTAGTCGACCGTCCACTTGTAGATGTTGGTATCGATCGGAATGTCCAGCATGAAGAACGAACCCACGGCTGTGGGGTCATCCGACGACAGAACCAGATACTCGTGGGACTCGTATAACGTCCCCTGGAATACGAGCACGTCCGAACTGTAGGCGCCCCGATACCCTTGCACCGTGGATGTGGTGCGGGTGTCGGTATTGGTGCGTTGCACCGAGTTTTCGATGGATGTCCGAAGTTCGTACGAGAAGAAGATCTCGATGTCCAGGCCGCTCGCCGCTTCAATGCGCGTCGCGGAGTTATTGGTCACGCCAAAGCTGGTGCCCACGCTGCTCCCGGTTTCGTAGGAGCTTTCGGTGTCATCGTAGTTCTGGCTGATGTTCGCCACCGTGGGGGGCGCTCCCAGCATGACGAGCGGGAGGGGGTCCCCAAGGTGCGGCTCGCGGCGGCCCGTGAAGGCCACCACGGTGCCGTCCGCGTCGAAGTCGGCGCAGGCCATCACCGGGGGAATGGGGTTCGTCGCGGTGGGATAGGACCAAGGCAGGATTCTCGATGATTGCCAAACGAGCTGGCGATCATCTCCCAGTTCCAGGTACCCCACCTTCAGGATCCCTTCTGTTCCGGATCGTTTCCAAAGAGCGATCTGCAATTCCTGCTCGCTATCCGCATCCAGGTCGCAGGCGCTCATGGTGATCGCATTGTGCCGTTCTACAACGGTCAAGCCGTTCGCCTCTGAGCTGAACTGATCCAAGCTGCGGTCGTAGTGGACCGTCGTCAGGTTGACGCCCGAGGCGGAAACGGTGGCGACCGCCAAATCAGACTGCCGCAGGTTCGGGCGAACCGCGGCGGCGTCCCACTCGTATGAATTGAGGTTGTTGACTGGGGAAACGGTAATCAGGGAGTAGTCCCCGTATTCATTCCAGGTCTGGTTCGGGGCATGTTCAAACAGGCGGATCTTCCAGGTGGCGGAGCTGCTGGGCAATAAGGGTTGGTACCCAACCCAAGCAAGGTCCTCGTTGCCATTGCCATCGAAATCACCAACTACAATGCGCGGGTGCACGTAGGCCGATGACGTGTTCAGGTATTGATAGCCGTGCAGCAAATCCATTGCCAAAGAACCTTCGGCTAGTTGATACAACTGGATCGCTGCCCGACCATTGGCCGTCGTGTCCCCTCCGAGCGCGATGCACAATTCATCGCGATGGTCTCCATCGACGTCGATCGCCAGGCCTGGTAGGTCGACGTGGGACGCGGAGCGAACCCAATTCAGTAGTTCGCCACCACCCTGCTCCGGGTCATCGAATACCCATAGTTCACCGTGGGGAGCGGACTGTTGAGGCCGGGCGCTGCGGGCCACCAGTGTCCATTCGTCGTGGAAGTCTCATCAAAGTCCCTGCGGAAAGCCACACGGCGGTGAAGTTCCATGTTCCCGGCATTCACCGTGCGCACCAGGTGACTGATGTACGAACCGTGTCTTGTCGGTCCGCGCGATCGACTTGCACGGCCGTGCCGCCTGAAGGATGGTCGCCACGAGCAACTCCGCTGGCATCGTCATCCAGTTGTAGCGCCACGGCGCTGTCGACACTGGCCCCAAGGATGCCTGCGATGTCCGGAATGCTGGCGTGCGCGGCATCGGGTCCCTCTTGCATCTCATACATGCCGTTGCCGCCCGGAACGTCCGGGAGGCTCCAGAACACTTCATCCCGAGCAAGCAGCGTCGTCTCCTGGGATCGAACGGGTTAGAAGTCGACCGTGTGCGTATCGACGTAGTTGAAGTCGCTCAGGCTGTACGAGCCTTGATTGAGGCTATCGGGGTCGTGCTAGCGGTACCCCGGAGCAAGCGCTCAGGGTCAAAAAGCAACAAAAAGGCGGCGGGGCCGCGTGAGTCATGGATCATGGCGATCAGGAGGTGTCCGGTCTGGACGCATGGGGCCACGCGTCGCGAAGGACACCTAGGGTCGGGCCCATGATCCGGCTCTAAGGAGTGCCTGTGGAAGGCAGGATTCAGAGGTCGATTCTAGGGGCAATGAAATCTCCGGCGCAGGAAACATGCAGGTCTTGCCCTGCTTGGCCCCGGGAGGCCTCGAATGTGCCCAATGGAGGCATTCTGCGTGGATGTCACGCCAGGCAGATCGCGGGAAATCTGCTCGAGAGATGCGTAAAGCCGGCGAGGATCAAGGAATGCCCCGCGCCGGACCTGCGAGGAGCCGATGCGGGGGCGGAAGCGTGCTCGCAGCCGATCCCTTCACCCGCCGCGCCGTGATGGCCGCGCGACGGGAGGAATCTCCACCGCAGCGCTACTGGAATTGGATTTCCAGGGCCCCAGTGAAGTTCGTGGTCTGCCCCGGAATCAGATCGCGGTACCAGCACTGGAAGTACCAGGTCTGACCTGCGCCGATCGCGGTCGAACCCGTGGCGGTGGGGGTGTGGGTGAGATCGAGCACAAGACTTCCCGCGCCGGTGGTGCCCGAGAAGAAGTACTGGAAGGGCGCGTTGTACCGGCCCAAGGTGCCGCCGAGACACAGATTGCCCTGGCTGCCGCCCGGATGCGCAGTGAAGCCGTTCTGGGTGCCGACGAGGAACATGCCCGGCTGGTTGTTCGGCAGGTCAAACGCTTCGAGGCGCAGGTCGTTGGCCGAAGCCACCGCGCTACCGATCGCACGCAGCCCGCCCGAAAGGCCGGCGGAGTTCGTCACGCCCGGGCAGTAGGGGCTACCGACCAGGAAATCGGGCGGGCCCTGGGGGCGGCTCAGGATCTCGAAGTCATCGACGTGCATGCGGTCGTCGCCGGGGCCGAAGAGGGCGAGCGAAGCGAAAGCGAAAGCCGGCGAGGAAGCGAACATGCCGTTCGCGCCGGGGAAACTCGCGATCTGGTTGCCGTCGATGTACACCGTCACCGTCTCGGTCGGGTAGTCGAGCGAAGTGATGATGTGGTGCCATACTCCGCGGGTGACCGTAACTCCGGTGTTCACCTCCTGGCTGATGCTCGGGTCGACGTAGCGCACAAGACCATCGGGGTGGATGTCCCAGGCGAACAGGCCGCCCATCGGGCTCGACTGGGCCTGGAAGGACCAGGCCTCGCTGGGCACGGTGCCGTCTTCGATCAGTATCCACATGCGGATATCCACCACCGGCTGGCCCGGCGTGTTGGCCGGGTTGAACTGGGTGTTGCGCCGCAGGTGCATGTAGCTGAAGTTCTGGCCCGTCGCGTCGATAGTGATCGCCTGGGCGCCGGCGTGTACGTCCTGGGTCTGCACGTACATCTTGCTGAAGTCGATCGTGCCAAAAGGGTCCGGCGTGGCGATCCAGTCGTCCTGGCCGGTGCCGCCGAATTGATTGAGGGCATCGTCGGCCAGGATGCCCGGGGTGAAGGTCGGGGCTTCGAAGCCGCCGGAGGTGTAGCGCACGGTCTGGGCGGCGCCCAGCGGGGCCAGGAGGAGGAGCAGCGGAACGGGGGCGAGTTTCATGGTCTTTGGACCTCCGATATGGGGTTCGGGGATGAGCCGGGAGTCGCTCAGATCAGATCTCAGATCTACTCCAGAGTAGCCAGAGGCCCCAGGTCGGCTACCGGAAATGCCGGAAATCGCCCCGACAGGGCCCGGGCAGTGCCTCAGGCCGTGAATTCGAAGCCCATCGTGTACCGGCACGACCAGAGCGGCCAGTCGACCGCCAGCCGGTACCCGACGAACTCCCCGGGGTTCCAGCCGGCCCGCCCGAAGAGGTGCTCCAGGAACCGCTCCTGCCGGGCCCCGGCCCCCCGGCCGGCCGCGGCCAGGTCGCTGCCGAGGATCTCGATCACCAGCCGCTGCTCGAGCTGGTCGTACCAGGGCTCGCTGTGACCCGAGAGCACTTCGGTGCTGCGCTGATGCACGTGGGCTTCCGCTAGGCAACCCGCCGCCATCGAGCGGTGCAGGTAGGCATGCAAGAGCACGCGCCGGGTGGGCACCACGCAGTGGTAGAAAAGCTGCAGGCGATGATCGTCCTGCAGGGCGGGGTGCAGGATGGGGGGCAGCAGGCGGTGCGCCGTGGCCACATCGATCGGCGGGGCACCGCTGCCCGGCGGTTCGATCAGTTCCAAGGACACGTCGCCCACATGGCGGGTGACGACCTGGGGGATGGGGTGGCTGCAGAAGTCCGGCAGTAGGGTCGAGCCCTCTTCTTCCGCTTCGGGGCAATCCTCGGCTTCCAAGGGCACGGGCCGGGGTTGGCCCTCGGGCAGCGATTGGTCGGCGCGGGAGAAGTAGACCCCGGAAACCGGCGGCGAACCGGCGCGACCTTCCAGGCCGACCATGTCGCGCGCGCCGATGACTTCGACGCGCCCCGCATCCCCCGGCAACGGCCGCAGGATCAGCACGTTACTCTGCACATCGATCTGACTGCCGGTCAGCAATCGCATCGCATCGAAAGCCTGCTCGCGCATGGCCAATTCGCCCTCTTCCGACAGGCGCTCGCCCCGTTCCCCGCCCACGGCCTGGATGCGCTTGGCGAGGGCCGCCTGGCTGCCTCCGAGCCGGTCGATTAGCTGCGAGAACGCGACGACGGCGGCGCGGGCTTCTTTGATGCGCGCCTTCGGCAGGCCTTGCTGCTCGAGCGCATCAATGAACAGGCCCAGGCCTTCGTTGCCCGGCATGCGTACGAGCACTTCCTGGGCGTCGCCCGAGATGCGCGAGGCCTGCAGCACCCGTTGGCAGGTAGAGCGGTCGATGCCGATCAGCCGGGAAAGGGCCGCGCCGCCGCGGCTTTCGGGCGGCAGGTGGCGCAGCAAGGCTGAGAGCTCCGAGCGCAATTGTTCGCCCACACGCCGCGCCGCGGAGCGTTCTTCATCGCTCAATGCGCGGGCCGGATGCACGGGGGGACACATAGATCAGTCGGCTTTTCCTGCGCAGACGCGGAAAAGGCCGCCGCCGTTGTGGGAGAGCAGGTACAGCTCGCCCTCGGCGTCCTCGCCGAAACTCGAGATCAACTGGCCGCATCGCTCCAAGGCGATCGTGGTGCGCCAGCCGCCGTCCTTGGACACCGTGCGCCACAGGTGGCCGGTCGCATAGTCGCCGAAGATGTAGCTCCCCTGCAGTTCCGGGAAGCGGCTGCCGCGATAGACATACCCGCCGGTCACCGAAACGCCTTCCGTGCGCCCATAGGCCGCGATCGGGTCGATCGGTTGACTGCCTTGGATCTCGCGCCCGTCGGGGAAGGGCACGAAAGCCTCGAAGTGGTTCCAGCCGTAGTTGCCGCCCTTCACGATGAGGTCGATCTCCTCCCAGCGGTTCTGGCCCACATCCCCGGCCCACAGGTCGCCGGTCTTGCGGTCGAACGAGAAGCGCCACGCGTTGCGCAGGCCGTACGCGTAGATCTCGCCGCGCAGGCCCGCCGCGCGCGAGGTTTCGTCTACGAACGGGTTGTCCGCCGGGATCGCGTAGGGCAGGTCGCCGGTTTTGTGGTCCACGTCGATGCGCAGGATTGCGCCGAGCAAGGTCGTGCGATCCTGGCCGCTGCCTTTCGGATCCCCGCCGCTGCCCCCGTCACCAAAGGACAAGTAGAGGAACCCGTCCGGCCCGAAGGCGATCATGCCGCCGTTGTGGTTGCGCCAGGGCTGCGGCTGGGTGAGCAGGATCTCTTCGCTGTCCGGTAGGGCCCGCAGGGGATTCTCCGGGTCGATCCGGTAGCGGGCGAGCACACCGACGTGATCGGGGTCCTTGCTCGAGTAGTGCACGAAGAACTGCCGGTTCTCCTTGAACCCTGGGTGGAACGCGAGGCCGAGCAGGCCCTCTTCGTTGAAGGCCGTCGAGATCTTCTCGCGGATGTCGAGCACGACGGTGGCGGGCTCTTCGGCTTTGGCGGGATCGAAGGTCAGGATGCGGCCGTCCTGCTCGATCACGTAGAGCCGCGGGCTGCCATCCCCGGCGGCCGTCAAGAGCAGCGGCTTCTTGAAGGTCTGCGCCGGGAAGGCGCGTTCCAGGTGCAGGGAGGGTTCGACCGGGGTGGGGTCCTGGGGGGCGCCGCACGCCAGCGGCGCGAGCAGGGCCAGGGCAAGCGGCAAGGAGAACGCGTTCATGGCGCCATCCTATGCGCCGCGGGCGCGGCCGCGCAAATCGGGCCGGGGGCCGATTCGCCTGGGGGGCTTTTCGCCGGCGGGTTACTCCGCTGCGGGCGGAGTGTCCTGCGGCCCAGCGTCTTCGTCCTCACCCCGCCGCGCCTCGAGTTCGCGGCGCTGGCGCACCTGACCATCGAGCCACAACGCGGGCAGCGCAGCCATCATCATGCCCAGACCGAGCATGCTGGTCGGACTGCCTCAGCAGCTCGTGAGGCGCACGACCAACCCGGCGGCGGCGATGGCGAAGAGGATCCAGGATGCGATTCGCATGGGGGGATTGTGGGCCCGGGGCGCGGCAAATCCAAGGGGGGCCGGGGTGGATCCCTGCCCCCCCCTGGATCAGTGCTCCGCTCCGAGAGCGCGCACCATGCCCGCCAGGCCCTGCACCGTCTGGGCCAGGCGCACGTAGTCGAGGGTCTCCGGACGATCGCCCTTCTCGTGGTAGTGCGGATTGCGGTAGAACGCGGTGTCGGTCAGCATCGCGGCGGGGTAGCCGTGGCTCCAGTAGCTGCGATGGTCCGAAAGATCGATGCCCGGCACCGACGGCGGGGCGCAGAGGGTCTCCAGGGCGAACGCCAACGAGGGTTTCAGGGCGGCGGTCAGCTCCAGCATCCACTCCTTGTCCTCGGGGCGTGTGACCAGCGCGAGGAAGGTCGCCGTGTCCGGGTAGTTCTCGGCCAGAGCCGGCAGGGGATACCGCTGGCTGTCCGGTTCGTCGGAGTAGTACCCGAGCATCTCCAGGCTGAGCATGCCGCGCAGCTTGCGCCCTTCGTCCCGGCATTGCGCGGCGTGGTGCATGCTGCCCATGTGCACGGTGCCGAATGCGGGCTCCTCTTCGAGGGTGTAGGCCACGAGTTCGACGGGGATCGCAGGGGGCTGTTCGCGGAAGGCGCGCGCGAGGCCGATGAGCGCCGCGACGCCGCTTGCGTTGTCATCGGCCCCCGGGGTGGCCGCATCGCTGTCGTAGTGGGCGCCGAGCACGAGGGCCTTGCCTTCGGTGGGCCCCACGTGGGCGACGATGTTGCGGTACCGTTGTTTGTCGACGGAGAACTCCTGGTACTCGACGTCGAGGCCCGCGCTGCGCCAGGCGCGCGCGATCGACTCCCCCGCCAGCAGCAAGTTGGCGGGATCGCTTGCGCTGCGCGGCTGGTTGTCATGGCAGAGGCCTTCGACCACCGCACGCAGGCGCGCGGGTTCGTCGGCGTCCTTGCCTGATTCCAGCGGATGCCACCGCCGCAACCAGATGTTGCGGAAGCGCATTGGATCGCCGTGGTCCTGCAGCAGGATGGGCAGGCTACCCGGGTGGGCGCTGTACGCGGGCCGCCGTTTGTGCGCGGTGGGGCCGGTCAAGACGCGCCCCGGTTGCACGAGGTACCCGTTATGCAGCACGGTGAGCACGGCGGGGGAGACCAGGGTCTCGCCGTCGAAGCGCGGGGCCTGGAAGAAGATGTCGTACGAGTTCCACTGGCCGATGCCCGCGCCGACGTTATGGGTGGGCGGATGTTGACCGTAGAGGGCGGCAGCCATGCCGTCGGCGTAGGTGGTGCTGCCGCGGCTCTCGAGCACTTGCACCTCATACTGTCCCATGAAGAACACGCCGGAATTGCCGCGCGACTGCCCTTGTTTGTCCGCCATCGACTCGGGAACCATCCATTCGATGTGCAGTTGCACATCCCCGTACCCTTCCGCGGTCTGCAGAATGCCGGTGCCCGGTTCCACGACGAGATCGGTGCCTTCGATCTTCCACGGCGCGGGCGAACCGTCCCCGCTGCGCCAGTGATCCAGGTTGCTGCCATCGAACAGGACCACGGCATCGGCAGGGGGCGCGATGGAAACGGCCTGGGCCCCTTCGATCACCGGCGGCAAGGGGCGCTCGGGATCATGAACGGGCCAGTCGATGGTGGGAATGGTTTGGCACATGGCCAGCAGGAGGGGCATCCACATGGCCATAGGGTAGGCGCGGGGCTCTCCGGCCACAATTCCCCGGCGCAGGGCGAAGATCGGAGGCGGCGCCACCGGCGTGGGGGCAGCGGTACAATGGCCGGCGATGTGCGGACGATACGTGCTTGTGGAGAACCTGGCGCACCTGGTGGACCACCCCTTGGAGGAGCCCCCGGAGCAGGTTGTGGGGCGGTACAACGTGGCACCGACGCAAATGGTTCCGGTGCTGCGGGCGAGTGAGGAAGGGGATACGTGGCGCTTCGACGCGTTCCGTTGGGGGCTGGTGCCGTCCTGGGCCAAGGACAAGAACATGCGCCAGAACCTATTCAATGCGCGCGGGGAGACGCTGGCGGAAAAGCCCGCCTTTCGCAGCGCTTTCCGTAAGCGGCGTTGCCTCGTGCCGGCGACTGGGTTCTACGAGTGGGCCGGACCGGCGGGGGATCGGCGCACGTTCTTCATCCGGCGCAAGGATGGCGAGCCGCTGCTTTTCGCCGGGTTGTGGGAGCGTTGGGACGGAGACGGCAGCGAGCCGCCGCTGTACTCCTTCACGATCGTGACCACCGAGGCGAATGCGGAGATGAGCGAGTTCCACCACCGCATGCCGGTGATCCTCGACAAGGAGGGGCAAGAGCGTTGGCTCGATCCGAACGCCCCCGACATGGAGGCGCTCAAGGCCCTGCTGGTGCCGCTGCCCGACGGATCCTTGGAGATCACGCGGGTGGGCACCTGGGTCAACCGCGCGGGCAATGAGGGGCCGCGCTGCCTGGATCCCTTCGAGGGGGAAGGCGGGCTGTTCGAGGGTTAGGACGGAGTCAAGGACCCGAAGTACCCAGGGGAATCAGCCGGTAGCTGCGCGCTTCGTATTCGACCTCGGAAAGCCAGACTTTCCGGCCGGGGAAGTCGGCCTGCACCTTGGCGCGTTCCTCGGGCCCCGGATCCCGGATCCAGACGATCTCGCTGGAATCGATGTCAGCGTCGTTCCAGATCCAATGTTCGCCTTCGCGATGCAGCGGACCGTAACTCACGAACACCAGGTCCTTGCCGGGAGAAACCAGCAGTTCTTGGGTGGCCTTGTAGCGCAGTTCGCGGTGGGTGCGATGCACGTTGTCGACCGACAACTTCAAGCCCCAGGCCGTATGCGCGAGCCCCAGGCCCAATAGGGCAAACACGACCCGCTTTCCGGACCAGGTCTCGGCCCGGCGCCAACTCCACAGTTGCCGCAGCCCTGCGACGATCAGCGCGATCACCAATGCCGTGATCGGAGCGGAGTAGTGGGGTGGCGAACCGAATTTGATCAGGTTGCTGCCCAGGACCAATGCAATCGACGCCAGGCTGGCCCAGGCCAGGGGCAGGCGGCGGAAGGACCAGGCGCCGACGAGGAAAGGCAGCAAGAAGATCGGGCCGAGGTAAAAACGCCAGAAGCGGTAGATCTTGCTGGCGGTGGCGAAGGCCAGGCCACCGGGGGTCTTGTGGCGTTCATGCATGCCACGTTCGACCTTACCGTAGAACACGGCCAGCTCCGGGTGGTGCCAATCCTTGTCCGGCAGCGTCTCCTGCCAGATGAACAGGGGGAAGATGCAGTACTGCTCGTAGTGCACCGTCCACGGCATGGTGCGCGCATCGCCCGTTACCGCTTGGTTGTAGCGCAGCATGCCGGCAAAACCGATCGAGAGGATCAGCACGGCGGGCAGCACGACCCGCACCCACAGGTAACTCGTCCATCCGCGCCGCACGAGTTGCTGCACGAGCACGAGGCCCAGGGGCAGGCTGGCCAGCAGCCCTTCCATGGGGCGCGTATTGGCCAGCAAGAGCAATCCCAAGGCCATCGTCACCGAGGTCCATATGCGCGGGCGTTTGACCAGCCGCGCCACCGCCCCGAAGACCAGGGCCCCGCCCCCAGCCGCCACCGCGCCGCCCCAGTAGGACTGGCTCCAGTAGCCGTGGGTGCCGCCGACGAACGGTTCGCCGAGCACCACGTACAGGGCCGCCGCGATCGAGCCGCCGAGCCAGGACCAGCGCCGGGGCAGGAATGCCTGCAGCATCCAGACGATCGCCCCGATCATGAAGGCGACGCTCAACCAGACCCCGAGGATCGGGTGCCAGATCAACTGTCCGGCGGCCAGGAAAAGCGCCTGGCCCGGCGGGTACTTCGACTGGTAACTCGGCACCTGCATCTGGTGCACGGATTCGAGCAGGGTCCAGTGCTCGTGTGTCGGATTGCTCAGGCGTCCCTGGCAGAAGGTGTCCGCGCTCAGCAGATAGCCCCATTCGTCCTCGATGATGGGCACGGGAATGCCCACCAACAGGGTCGGGAACATCGCCAAGAGAAAGGCGAACAGCGCGGGCATGAGCACCCCGGACCAGGGGCGACCGCGCAATGAGTTCTGGAGGTTTCGGATCACGGGGCAGGCGTCGGCAACCAGGGTACCCGGCGCCGGTGCCCGGTGGGGGGGAACGACCGCGGGAAGTCGCGCGTTTGCACCCGATGGCGGCAGATGCGGGAGCCGCTCGCGAGGGTGATGGGCCATTTCGGAGGCGAAGCTGCGGATTCGCAATGCGCAGGAGAGCCCGCGGAAAAGCAACGCGCCGGCTGGGATCCGAAGATCCCAGCCGGCGCGTGTGGAGCGAGCTGGATCAGACCAACTTGCCTTGCTGGCTGCGTTTGTAGAGCAGGAGGCCCAGCAATCCGGCCGCGGCCAGGAAGTACGGGGTGCCCCCGGGACCATCCGCCGGGATCTCGGACTTGGTGAGTTCCTGGTTGCGGATCGCGCGGCCCTCCTGCAAGGCAGCCGGGCTGAAACCCGTCATGCTGCCCGACGTCCGGACCGTTAGAAGCGGAGCCCGGTCGAAGCGCTGATTCCCCTGGTACATGGCCAACTTGCGTGCGCGGAGCTCCTCACGATCGATGGTTTCGATGGTGGTGTCCGCCTTCACCAGGGCCGGCGTGACCGTACGGAAGTTGTTGTCCCCCTGTTCGACCCCGGAGACCACGAGCGGATTGCCCGGGTGAAGGACCTCACGGTCCCGGGTGCGCAGGCTCTGCGTATCCAGGGCGCTTTCTTCCTGTTGCCCGGCCAGGCCCGGCACGGCCAGGCACAGGGCCAGCGCGGGGACCATCCAGCGCGAGCCGATCACGGGTTCACCCCCTGGTCCATCTGCTGGGCTGCCGTCTGGGCCGCGCGGATCGGGTCCACGTCCAACTGGCGCCACTGCAGGGTCTCGACCGGAGCCAGAGTCTGCGGCAGCAGGAAGTCGGTGAAGGCCTTGGCCCCCGCCAGCAGGCGGCAGTCGTAGTTGATCTCCATCTTCGGAGTGCCGTACACGATGTTCTCGTTGCGGGCGACCAGAGCGCCGTTGATCTGCGCGTTCTTGTTGCCGAGCACGTACCAGCAGAAGCTGTGGTTGGTGTAGAAGGTGGCCTCAAGCTTGTTGGCGTACAGGCTTGCGATGTCCTTGTATTTACTCACGCCGCCAGACGGCACGTTGCCGGCCCACTTGTTGGCTTTGATGTCGTCCTGGAAGTCCAGGCTGGAGAGCGTAGTCGGCCCGTCGTACTGGCCGTCCCCGTCGATGTCCTCGCCCGATCCGGGGATGACATCGCCCACCGAGAAACCGGGAGGGATCATGCCCGCAGCGGCATCTGCCGCCGAGTAGAACTCGACCGTGAACACGCCGTCCCCTTCGAGCACGTCATCGTCCGCCGTGCCCAGGATGCCGTCGCGGCCCGCCGCGGTGTTCGGGATGCCGTCTTCGCCGGCGTCCTCCGCGGACTGGTTCATGCTCGAGGTCATCCACGCGCCGACGTTCGAGCGCCAGCTCGGGTTGGTGAAGTCGCCCACCACGATGTTCTCCGCCGAGAAGAGGCCGAGGAAGTCGGTGTTCTTGCTCGCCGTGAGCCAGGCTTCGGTCTGATCCTGGAAGTTGTGCTGCGGGCGCGGCTGGGGCGGACCGTGTTTGTACTCGATCGAATCGGGCACGTAGGTGTTGCCGCCGGAGTAGATCACGCCCTGGCCTTCGACCACGCCGGAGATAAGCACGTCGCCGCGCACCACCACCGGGCCATTGATGACGATCGGTTTGGAATTGGTTCCCACCAGGTAGAGGTGCTGGCGTTCGCCCGCGTCGTCTCCGAGCACGCCGTCGACCATGGTGACGCCGTCGATCGAGATCGTGCCCCCGTGCTCCAAGGCCATGGCCTCGTAGCGGGTCAGGTCCGAAAGGTTCGGCATCTCGATGGCGTCATCGAAGTCGTGCTGGTTCATGGCCAGACCCCCGTTGTCTCGCACGTTCTGCGAGTTGACGATGTCCCAGCCGGCCCAGATACCACCATCGTTGCCGTCTTCGAGTCCATCACCGTTGTCGTCGATGTACCCGCTCAGAACGACGTGACCGCCGTTCCAGCCCATGTCATCGTACCGCGGCTGGCCTTCGATCAGGGGGGCATAACCGCCCGAGTCGAACTGGCCGTTGGCGCGCGCGTTGCCGTAGCAATAGATCGAGGTGCCGTAGAACCAGCCCCAGTTGTTCACGAAGTAGCCGTAGTCGAAGACTTCGCTGGGTTTCAGGCTGTAGCGCAGCACAAGCGACTGGGCGTCCCAGGCCTTGACGCGCTGGCCAGGAGCGAGATTCTCCGGCGCGTCCGGGTAGTAGCCGGTGGACTCGATGCGCACCAGCACTTCCTCTTCGGTCTGGCTGACGAGGCTCGCGCGCACCGAGTAGGCGCCGACCGCGATTCCGTTGTCGAGCAACGGTTCGGCGGTGGCGATCTCCATGGCGCCGCCCGCGAACTGCCCTGCGATCACTTCGAGCGGGTTGACCCCCGCCGCGCGATCGGTCAGGCTGTCGAGCGACCGTTTGGCGACTTCGATGCCGGCTTCACTCAGGCTGGAAGCCTGCAAGCGGGCCATCGACGCCTGGGACTGCCGCACCTCCACCGACGAAAGGGTGGTGGATGCGATCATCAGGCCGGAGACCGCGGCGAACACCACGAGGGTGGACACCAGGGCGCTTCCGCGCTGACGGGTATGCCGATCGAGGATCAGCGGATTGGAATCGGGGTGCGAGTCCCGATCAGTTGCGTAGCCGGACATCAAATTCCTCCCTTTGCGGTGCCCGCGACGATCCGTCCTGGGTCGTCAACTGGACTTGCCAGACCTCTCCCGTTTGCTGCACCAGGAAGCCCGCATCGGGCCCCACCAGTACGTTGTCGGCCAAGCTGGTCTGGCGTACCAGGTTGCCGTTGTCGTCGATGATCTGGCGCAGCAGCTCGCCGCGCCCACCTTGTACGTTGCCCACCGCGTAACGCAGTTCCCAGCCGATGCGGTTCCACTCGGCTTCATTCGCGCCCAGGTTGCGGTCGTAGACACCCCAGCCCTGGTTCGCGCCGTCATCGACGGGCACCTGCAGGGTCAGGATCTGGTTGCCGTTCGCGTCGTTCGCCAAGTCGATGCGCCCTTCGGTGCAGGACTTCAGCTCGTTGCGCAGGTTGCGCACGCTGGCGCGCAGGTTGGTGTTCGTGACCGCGCGGGTCGCGACCTGGTCGTGGGTGCTCGTCGCCAGGTGCAATCCCTGGGTCAATCCGAGGCCGATGAGGCCCATGATCGAGGCGGCAATCATCAATTCGACGAGGGTGAACCCCCCGCGGCGTTGGTGGCGGCTCAGCACTTTCATGTGTTGCTCCTCACCGTGACGACTTTGCCCAACTCGGCCCCGCTCTGCAGGTCCACCAGTTGCAGGCGTACTTGCAGCAGTCCAACTTCCGACTCGAAGACGGTCAGGTCGGCGCGATAGCGGCTCTTGGCCGGGGTTTCCCCGTTGAACAGCGAGTTGCCATTCATCGCCAGCAGGTTGCCGTAGGGCTGGGCCAGCAGGTCCTCGCGGACCGTCTCGAGGAATATGGTCGCTTCGGTCAGGCTTCGGGCCTGGGCGACAGCCTTCATGTTGCCGAAGTAGGTCGCCGCCGTGGCCATCAGGAGCACGGTCGTGATTCCGACCGCCACCATGATCTCCACGAGACTAAGACCCGCTTGCGGGGAGTCGGCTCTGAGTTGTCGTCTGGTGAGTTGCACGTTGCCTCCGCTGCTGGGCTTGGGGTTTCAGCAGCAGCTCGGTTTTCGGAAGGGAGTTGCATTTACCTTTCAGGAAATTGCAAAAAGGCCTGTGGGAGATTGGGGGGGACATCAGGCTGGGGCAGGCTGGGAAGTTTCTTCCGGCGCCAGGGAGTCGAGTTCCCGAAACGAAGCGGGGCGGGGGCCAATCGGCCTCCGCCCCGCATCCCTTGCGTGTTGTCCCTGTCTGGGTCCCGGGTCATTCGGCGAGCATGCCGGCCCGCTTCATGAACTCCTGTAGGGGCTGCAGGTGGCCCTCGAACTTCTTCCACTTCGCCACCGAGTCCTTATAGATCGGTCGGCGGACCTGGGTCGAGCTCGCGGAGTCCACGCGCCGTTCGGTTTCATGGAAGCGCAACACCCGTTCGTCCCAGGGCAGGCCCAGGAACTCGAGCAAGCGGCGGCTCTGGGCCTCGGGATCGGCGACCATGTCCTCGTAGGCAACGGTCAGGATCTGCTCCGGCATGAACTTGCGCCAGTGGTCCATGACCCGCTGCACGCAGTGCAGATAGTGCGCGATTTCCTCGAGGTTGTACGCGTAGGGCAGGTTCGAGGTGAACAGCACCTTGTAACACGCCAGGCAGTTGTCCATGGCGTCGCGGGTGGTGTACACGATGCGCGCGCCGGGCAGGGCCTTGTGGATGAAGCCGAGGTGTAGGAAGTTCGCGAGGAACTTGTCGACGATGCGCGGGGCATCGCCGCCATGTTTGCGCAGCCGGTCCATGTAGACGCGGCCGAGGCGGGCGAGTTCCGCGCCGGAGGCTTCGGCCACCGCTCGGATGCGGCCCGCGGTGGTTTCGGAGAGGGAGCCGAGGGTTGCGCCGAGGTCGGGGATCTCGCCGACGCCGTTCACTTCGGGGTGGCTGGCAAGGATCTGTTCGACCAGGGTCGAACCCGAGCGCGGCATGCCGACGACGAAGATCGGCCGTTCCTGGCTGGTGGGCACGTCGACCTTGCGGTCGAAGAACTCTTGACCGAGCACTTCGATCAGCAGGTTGGTCATCGACTCCAGGTTGCGCGGGTCGTACTGGATGCGGTGGCGCCGCGCGCGGTTGCCCTTGCCGTACCAGCGGAAGGCCTCGTCGTATTCCCCGGCGTCTTCGAGGGCTTTGCCCAGGGCGAAGAACATCGACGGGTTGACATTGGGCATCAGGTTCATGCGCTCGGCGTGGTTGCGCATCTCCACGATGTCCGGGTCATCCCCACGCTCGTAACGCGTCACCGAGGTCAGGTTGCGCCAGAATTCGGAGTGGGCGGGGGCCAACTGCACGGCGCGGCGGAAGTGGCCGCGCGCTTCGTCCAGGTGCCCAGCGAACTTCAACAACGCGCCCAGGTTGTCATGGGCCACCGCGTTCTCGGGGAATCGCTCCACGGCTTGGCGGGCGAGGGCCAGGGCCTGGCTGTGTTTGCCCTGATTCTCCAAAGCCAGCAGCATGTTGGCGTACAACTCGACCGTATCGGGGTTGCGGTCGAGTCCGTCGCGCAGGATCAACTCCGCCTTGCGCGGGTGGCCCTCGCGCAGCAGGGTCAGGGATTCCCGCAGGCACTGGTCCGCGCTCCGGACCGCAGCCTCGGGTCCGGATTTGCGGGTCTGCTTGCGCTTCTTGTCCTTCGATGCTTTCCTACGGGCCTTGTCCATAGGTGCATGATATCCCGCTCCCGTCCGCTGCACCTGCCCCAGGACGGGATTCCGAGCCCTCCCCGACCCCAGCGATGCAGCCCGACCAACAGATCATCTGGAACCAACTGAACACTTCCGACCTGGAAGGGGCCATCGCCTTCTACGAGGGGCTTTTCGGGTGGACCACCAAACCCGAGGAACGGGCCACCTACGTGCACTTCTATATGGGCGACGAGGCGGTGGCTGGCTGCATGCCCTTGATGGGGGGCCCGGGGGTTCCGCCGCACTGGTCGGTGCACGTGGGCACGAGCGACATCGGTGCCTACGCGGAGCGGGCGCGGGCGGCGGGCGGCCGGGAGCTGTTCCCCTGCATGGATATTCCGCACGTGGGCAAGCTGCACCTGTTTGCCGACCCCGGCGGCGCGTGTCTGATGGCCTATCAGCCCGAGGACATGGACCGGCCGATCTGGGGCAACCGCAACGAGCTCGGGCACTTCTGCTGGGTCGAGTTGATGTGCCGCGATGCGGCGCGCAGCTTGGAGTTCTACCGCAAGGTCGTCGGCTGGCAGACGAGCTCGATGGACATGGGGGACAAGACGTACCACATGCTGGCGGTGCCCGGCGCGGCGCCGGGGGAAGCGATCGGCGGGGCGATGCAGAACGACTTCGAAGAGGTGCCGGACCATTGGTTGCCCTATGTGCGCGTCGAAAGCGCCCAGGCGGCGTACGATCGCGCGCTCGAGCTCGGGGGCAAGGCGTATGTGCCGCCGAAGGACATTCCGGGCTACGGGCGGTTCAGCGTGCTTGCGGACCCGCAAGGCGGCGTGTTCGCGGTCTTCCAGATGGGGGCGTAAGGGGAGCGGACATGGAGGGGCAAACGCGGAAACCCGAGCGGCGTTGGTTGCGATGGGTGTGGCCCTTGCTGTTTGCCCTCGTGTTTTTCCCTTTCCACCGCGGCGAGTCGCTCTTTTGGTCCCTGGTACGGATTCCCGTGGCCTATTCCAACGGCCGAGGGCTCGCGACCGTGCCGGCGATGGAAACGATCGCCTCTGTCGACCTGGCCCTGCGCAAGCGGGACGGCGGAAACGAATGGACCCGGGTCGAAGGGGTGCCGCGCAAGGACTGGGAGGAACTCTTGGGGTACTTCCGGGCCTCACCCTACCGGGACCTGACACTGAAGTGGCAGATCTGGGGCGAGGTGCGCGTGAACGTGCGCGCAGGCGAACCGCTGGTGTTCCAGGTCTTTCACACCGGTGATGAGGTCGGTGCTTACAAGTGCGGCGGCTACGGCCAGATTGGCGATGAAGCGGCTTTTGCCGCGACGGCGCAACGCATTTGCGCCGAGAGCCGGGACCATTGATCCGGGCCCCGGCCAGTTCACTTCAGGAAACGATCCAACCACTGGATCATTTCCGCCTGGGTGTGCAGCACCGATTGGCGCGCCTGATAGGCGTGACTTTCGAACGGCAACATCACCAGCCGCACGTTGCCCCCGTTGCCCTTAATCGCCTCGAACATGCGTTCCGATTGGATCGGAAAGGTGCCGGGGTTGTTGTCCATTTCGCCGTGCACCAGGAGCAGCGGTTCCTGGATGTGATCGGCGAAGAACAGCGGGGAGAGCTGCACGTAGGCACTGCGCGCCTGCCATAGGCTGCGGCGCTCCGACTGGAAACCGAAAGGCGTCAACGTGCGGTTGTATGCCCCGCTGCGCGCAATGCCCGCCTGGAACAGGTCGCAATGGGCGAGCAGGTTCGCCGTCATGAACGCCCCGTAGCTGTGTCCGCCGACGGCGACGTGTTTGCCATCCGCCACGCCCATCTCGACCGCCTTGTCAATCGCCGCCTGGGCCGACATCACGATCTGGTCCAGGAACGTGTCGTTCATGGTTTCCGGGTCGCCGACCACGGGCATGGTGGCGTCGTCCATCACCGCGTACCCCTGGGTCACGAGGGTTAGGTGCGAGATGCCGGCCATGCGCGTGAAGCGCATCTCGCTGCCCGCCACCTGGCCGGCCACGCCCTTATCGCGGTATTCGAGCGGATAGGCCCAGATCAAGAGGGGCAGGGGCGTGCCGGGCTCGTACCCGGCGGGCAGATACAGGGTCGCGGACAGATCGATGCCATCGGCGCGTTTGTAGTGCACCAGTGTCTTCTTGATGCCGCGCAGGATCGGCAGGGGATCTGCGAAGGCCGTCAGCGCACCGGCGGAGTTGGTCGAAAGGTCCCAGAGGCGCAGGTTCGGCGGCGAAGTCGGCGTTTCATGCCGCGTGATCAGCCGCGGCGCACCTCCGCCCACGGCGGGCCAGATCTCGAGCACTTCCTCGAAACAATCCGCGCCGCACCGCCAGAGTTCCTCGTCGGGGCCGCCGGCCAGGGGCATGCGGGTCAAAAACGGCCGGTCGCCTTCGGGGGTGGATCCGCGTCCGGTGCGGAAGACGAAGTCGCCTTCCTGCTGCACCACCAACGACCCGAATTCGTCGCGCATCAGCACGAGCGAGCCAGGGTTGCGGTAGCGCTCGCGCATCGAACGATCCTCGATGGTACGCGTCGGCACGGGGTCGGGACCCAGGTCCAGCAGCTCCGTACGCACCTGATTGCGCTCGCGGTCGTAGCTCCGCACCGCCAACCGATCCGGGTCGCTGAAGTAGAACAGGGTCCAGATGCGATCGCGCGTGCGCAACAATTCGGTGGGATCCGCCTCGAACGGCCCATGCCACGCCATCAATCGATCCCGATGCTCGGCCTTGGCCTTCGGATCGCCGCCATCGAGCGCATCGACCCACGCCAGGCTGCACGGCCGCGACCCCATCCATTGTACGCGACGCGCACCGGTGCGCACCCCGCCGATGGGTACGTTTTCTTCCATGGGCAGGCGCGCGACGGTGCGCAGCACCTTGCCTTCCATATCCCACACCTCGATGACGTGGGGGAAGCCGCTGTAGGTCACGTGATAGCCGAGAGGCCCTTCGATGCGTTCCACGAGCACGTACTGCCCGTCGGGCGAAAGCTCGGCGGAATCGATGTTGGCGGGTCGGCCGATCGTGCGCACGCTGCCGTCCCGTTGCAGGATCGCGAGTTGGTTGCGCACGAAGTAGCGGAACAGACTTTCGTCGTAGGGGGACCCAAGCAGATCCTGATACGTGCGCACCGGGGACGTGTTGCCCAGGGATTCCTGGATCGCCGGGCCAGAGGGCACGCGCGGTGCGGTGGGCATGGCCCCGCGGTCGCCCGGCACGAGCAGACACAACATTTGCTGCCCGTCCGGGGTCCAGCTCGGGCCGCGGAAGATCGTGTTGAGGTTTTCGCTCCACAATTCCGGGTGCCCCGGATCTTGAACGTTGGCGCGCCAGAGTTGCAGACGCTCGCCGTTGCGCAGCACCACCGCGAAGTGTTGGCCATCGTGGGACCAAGTGACGTCTTCGATGCGACTGCCCGGGGGCAGGACCACCTCGACCGGGCTGGCGTTCTCGGGGGTGGGCAGGGTGGCGCGCAGCGAGACCCGGGAACCGAAGCGGGTTTCAAACCGCGCGTTGAAGCGCGCCTGCACCCGCAAACCGGCGAGCGGCAACCAAGGCTGCGCAACGTCGGCGAGATCGGGCAATGGCGGAGTTTCGAGCAACAGCATCCACTGCCCATCTGGACTCAGAATTGGCCGTGGTGCGCTGGGGGCGGTGACGATGTCGACCACCTCCTGGGGCGGCAGCAGGTAGCCGGGTTTCGACTCCTTCTGGGCGGCGGTGACGGGCAGGCAGAGGCACAGGGCCAGCAGGGCAGGACGCAGCAGGACGGACATGGGCTCAAGCTACCCCGGCGACCCGATCCTGCAAAACGGAAGTGCCCCGGCGGCTCGTCAATGCCGCGCCAGGAGCTCTTCCACCGCCCGCTGCACGCCCAGGCCTTCTTCGATGGTGGCCAGGTGGTGGGACTCGCCGGCCAAGGCGCGCATCAGCTCATCCAGGCTGCCGCCGATGCTCGAACCGCCGCCCGCCACACCCGTTTCGCGCGCCTGCCAGCCATTCGCGTCGGCATGGCTCACCTGACCCCAATCCTCGAGCCGCATGCTGCGCCGCTCGCCGTACAGGGTCCAACGGTTGAAGTCCGGCGCTCCGCCCGCCACGCCGCCATGCAAAAGCACCGGTGTGCCCCCCGCCGACCAACGGGCGGTCACGTGTTCTTCGGTACCCGCCGCGCCCCGCCGCACGTGGCCCTCTTCGAGGGTCAGGGGTCCCAGCACGCGCTGCGTTAGGAAAAGGAAGTGGGAGAGCACCTCCCGGCAAAAACCCCCTTCTGCGGGTCCCGCGAGCCACGGCCCCGCATGGTGCCAGGTGCGCGGCCATTGGCTGAACTGCAATTGCAGATCGACCCGCAGCGGCCGGCCGAGCGAGCCGTCGGCCATGGCCTCGGCGATATCCCGCAAGAGGCCCATGCCCGCGAAGGGGAAGTGCATGCAGGCGAGAACACCGGAAGCGCGGACTTCGGCGGCAAACGTTTCGCTCTCCGCGAGATCGGTCGCCAGGGGTTTCTCCAACCAGACGGGCACCCCAGCGGCCATTCCCTTGCGCGCATACTCGATGTGCGTGGCGGGTGGAGTGGCCACGTAGACCAGATCCACCTCGCCGCTTCGCAGCAGAGTTTCCAGATCCCGGACGGTTTCGGCACCGGTCTCCTCGCCAAAGACCCGCACGGCATCGGCATCTTGGTCCAGGCACCACATCGCACGAAAGGCCCCATGGGCCGCCATCGCCTTGGCCATGCGCCGACCCATCAGCCCGAGACCCACCATGCAAACGCGTTTCATGCCCCAAGCCTAACCCGTGTTTCATCGAGCCGCAAAACACCAGCGCTTCGGCCACTGTGCGATGGGAGCTGACGGAGGGTATTGGTAGCGGAGAAGGAGGAGATTGGAATATCGTTACATACCGAACCAGGTTCGATCAGTCCCACAATTCGCGGCGTGCTTCGCACGCTCCGCGAAGTGTGGGACTGATCGAACCTGGTTCGGTATGTAACGATATTCCAATCTCCTCCCTCACCGCTACCAATACCCTCGCACCGGGCCAAGGACAGCGCCAAACGCCACGCTTTCCCCAAAATCGAGCAGCGCCCCTCCGCGGCAGGAAATCACTCCTGCTGCGAAGGGGCGCCCTTCGGAAACGAGGTTTGTCAGAACACCATCATCCAGGCAAGGCCCAGACCTTCGCGCTCGACAACCCTCTCTGCATCACTCGAACGTCAGCGAAACCGCGTCGGTGAAGTTCGAGGTGCTGAATCCGAGGATGATGTCCCGGTACCAGCACTGGAAGTGCCAAGTCTCTCCCGCCATGGCGGCCACGGGACCGGAGGGTTGGGCGAGACTCGTGAGGTCGATGCTCAGGCTGATGTGACCGGTGGTTCCGGCGTTCAGGATCTGCCCCGGGCCGTTGAAGCGCCCAAGGCTACCGCCAAGGCACAGGTTGCCGACGCTGCCGCCGGGGTTCGCCACGAAACCCTGCTGGGTGCCGCACAGGAAGAACGCGAAATGACCTTGGGGCAGCGAATCGCCGTGCAAGGACAGGTTGTTCATTGCGAGGGAAACGCTTCCGACCGCGGTGATGGTGGCCGGCGAACCGCTCGAGTTGATGCTCGACGGGCAGTAGTAGGTGCCCGGGTTCATGCTGTACTCGAACGCGCCCATGTCGACGATGGGAGCGGTGCCCGAGCCGGTGTCCGGGGTCGTCGGCATGTCCACGAAGCGGCGACCGTGGGCCAGATCGAGGGTGATGCCCGAAGGCACCTGAGCGTTGTTGCCCGCGTCGATGGCGGGGGAGAACGGCGCCAGCGAGAAGTCGCCTCCGGCCGCGTTGGCGAAGCCGGGGTTGGCACTGATGTTGCCCGTACCGGTCAAACCGCCTTGCACCAGGCTGTAGGAAGCGGTGGCGCCGGAGATCTGCGCCCCAGCCGTCGTCTGACCCGCCGCCGTGTTGCCCCAGAAGATGCTGTTGAACACCGTCACCGTCGCGCCTTGGTTGCGCAGGCCCGCGCCGACCGTGGTAATGGTGGCGATGTTGTCGGCGAACGTGCAGCCCCGAATCTGGGTGGATCCGCCCGAACCGAGCCAAAGCCCACCGCCGCTGCTGCTGCCGGTGGCGGTGTTGCCCACGAACAGGCAGTTGTCGACCAGGGCTCCGGTGGTGGAGAAGATTTCGACGGCGCCGGCGCGCACAGCGCTGTTGCCACGGAAGGTGCAGCGTTCGAAGCGCACGGCACCCGCGCCAGCGATGTCGAACGCGCCGCCGTAGTTGCCGCCCTGGTTCGAATCGAAGGTGCAATCCGTGAAGGACGGGGAGCTGCCGTTGATGTACCCGGCTCCGCCCCCGAACACGCAGGTGTTGCCCTCGAACCAGCAGTTCTGGATCTTCGGCGACACGCCGCTGAGGCAAAGGATGCCGCCGCCGCGGTCGTTGTTGCTGGTGCCGTTGGCGTTGCCGCCCATGATGTAGAAGCCATCGAGCACCGCGGTGCTGTTCGTACCCGCCGTCGTCACCACGTGGTACGAGTTGTCGGTGCGCAGCCCGCTGCCATCGTTGCCCATCAGGTCGGCGCTGAGGATCGTGGGCGCCACGCCAAAGGCCGGCCGGCCGTAGGCGCTGGTCTCGTTGCCCAGGAAGCCGCCGTAGATCGTGACCCCGTTGCGCATCTGGAACGACAGGGTGCGCTGGCCGGGGTTGCCGGGCAGGTAGGTGCCTTGTGCCACAAATATCTCGTCCCCGTTGACCGCGGCGGCGATGGCGAGCTTCAGGCCGCCGGAACCTTGATAGGCATCGGCCCAGCTCGAACCATCGCCGAGGCCGGTGGTGAGGTTGGCGTTGACGTAGAGGGTGCCGGCGACAGCGGGCGAAGCCAGCAGGAGGCCACCCAGAACGGCGGCGGTGCGGAGAACGTGCATGGGAAAGGAGAGGATTGGGTTTCTTGGCCGGGCAGGGTAGCAGATTGGGGGGCCGCCCTGGCCGACGAGCACAGGCCGGGGGCTCGGAGTCCAGGCCTGAGACGAGATCGGTCAGGGCCAGGGGGTTTGGATCGCCCCGCTGCATGGGTTAGAACAGCCCTCCGCACACCCCATGGATCCCGTCACCCACATGACCTTGGGGGCCGCTGTTGCCCTTTCGCTCTCGAATCACGCGAATCGCCGGGCCAGTGCGGGGGCTGGGGTCATCGCCGGTTTGTTGCCGGATGCGGACGTCTTCATCCGTTCGAGTGCCGATCCGCTGCTCGCGATCGAGTACCACCGCGGGTTCACGCACGGGTGGGTGTTCCAGCCGGTGACCGCCCTGGTTGCGATCGGGTTGAGTCTGCTGCTCGGCCGACTGTTCCGCCACCGCGGCTCCGCACGACCGATGTTCTTGGCGATCCTCGCGGCCGCCCTGAGCCATCCGTTCTGCGACCTGTGGACGAGTTACGGCACACGGGTGAATTGGCCGTTCTCCGAAGCCCGCCCAGCCCTCGATCTCGTCTCTGTGATCGATCCGCTGCTCACCCTGCCCTTGCTCATCGCTGCTGTCGTGGGCTGGAAGCGTCGCAGCCGTGGCTGGGCCCTGGCGGGGCTTGTTTGGGTGAGCCTCTACCTCGGCCTGGGCGCGGTGCAACGTTTGCGCGCCCTGGCTGCGGTGCAGCAGCACCTAGCCGAAACCGGTCAGCGGGCCGACCGCCTGGCGGTGCGCCCGAGTTTCGGCAACATCGTCGTCTGGCGTGCGGTTTGGCAACAAGGCGACCGGTTGCATTGCGCGATGGTGCGGCTGACCGGCGAAGTGCAGTGGACGGAGGGAGAAAGCGCCGACCTGGTGCAGATCGATCGGGACGCGAGCTTGGCCGCGACGGCCCCGGAGGGGTCGGTCCTGCGCCGGGACCTAGCGCGTTTTGCCCACTTCTCCGACGACTGGCTGGTGCGCTTTGCGGATCAACCCGACGTGATCGGGGACGCGCGGTACTCCATGGACCCGCGCGCCCTCAAGCCCCTGTGGGGGATCCGGATGCGCGGAACCGACGAACACGTCGCCTTCGAGACCTTCCGCAGCGACAGCCGCAAACGATTGTCGGAACTGCTCGACCTGATCCTGGTCGGGAAGCGTTGAACCGGTCCTAGAAGAACCAGGTCATTCCGTTCGAGAGGTTCGAGTGACCCACGCCGGACGGGGTATCGCGGTACCAGAACTGGAATTGGTACCCCTGGCCAGCGCCGATGCTGCTGCCCGTTCCGAACGGCAGTTGCGCAGGCACATCGAATCCCGTGCCCGCGCTCGACGTACCGCCGAGATTCGCGAAGACCCCCCCGGAGTTGAACTGCCCCAAGGAGTTCCATTGCCCCACGACGTTGTAGCGACCGAGGTGGCAACTGTTCGAAAGGCCGATACAGAGCTTGCCATCCCCGAGGTTGACGCCGGCCCCGTACCAGTAACTGTCGCTGACGAGGAAGTAGCCGAACTCCCCGGGCGGACCTTGCGTTACTTCCAGATGCAGCCCCGATCCGGCAGCCCCGCTCGGCGTGCCGACCATGGAAGCGGGCTGTCCGGTCGAGTTGTTGAAAGCGGGATCGCAGAAGGAGATCGACTGCACTCCGGCGCACGGGTTCGGGTAGCCAGGGGTTCCGAGCCCCGCCAGCGGGTTGTTGGGACCCGCCTGCCAGGTGGATCCGCAGCGGTACACCAAGTGGGCTTCCGCCCCCGCAACGGCTGGGACCTGGGTGGGGGAGTAGGGCCAGCTCGATATGGTCGAATCGGACAGCACCGCCACCGAATCGATCAGCGCGGTCCAGGGCGGATTTTCCAGGATGCCGTTGTTGTCCGGGTCCAAGTTGCTGCCCAGGGTGCCCGTGAAGTTGCTCACCAACACGTGCGTCAGCGTGATGTTGTCGTGAATGTCGAGGAAGTTCGAGCCGAGCACCTCGAAACCCAGATCCCCATAGATGTAATCGCTGCGGCCGATGGACAGGTACCCGTTGGGGCCGATCTGCGCGCCGGTCAAGTCCACCGCCGAACGCACCGTGCCCGAGCCCGCACCGAAACCGATGTTGAGATACCAGATCCCGTTCAAGCTCTGACCCGGAGTCCCTTGCAGCTCGACGTACTCGGGCGCCGAGGCGGCGCGGACCTCGCTGAGTTGGACTTGGGCTTGGACTAGCGGCGTCAGGGCCACAACGGTGAGCAAGGGGGAAAAAAGCTTCATGGGGATCGGAGGCGACAACCGCCCGCTACGACCTTCGCGAAGTTGGTGGCTCGTGTGCCTCAGGGAACCCGAAAAAATGGCCAGAACTGGGCCTGGCGTGGGCTTTTGGAGCACCGGTTGGCCTGATTTCGAACCCGGCAGATCAGAGCGATTCCCGGAAGGCCGCCCCGGCATCGGCCAAGCGGATGCCCGTGCGCTGCTGGAAGATCGGCCCGGGATCCCCGCCCGCCATCTCCACCAGCACCCGTTCGCCGTAGGTCTCGGCAAGCCAGGTGACGAAGGCGAGGGACTGGTCGTACGCGCGGCGGATGTTGTCCGTGCCCTCGATGCGCGCGAGGGTCCCCGAGAGTTGCTCGAGGGAAAACAGTTCTTTGCCCACGAGTCGCGCCCGGGCCGCCGCCACGGCCGATTGTCGCGCTCCGGCCTGATCCGCCTCGAGGTATTGCGCGAGCCCCTCGTTGAGCCAACCCGCCACACCATCGGGTTTGCCGTCCTGCAGGAACGCATGCACGAGTTCGTGTCGCAAGGTGCGCCGCACCGCGGCTCGATCGCGGTCGTAGTTGCGCACCGGCACGCGAATCGTGCCGTCGAACGCCCCGCCCGCCCATTCGCCCATGCCGGTCACCTGGTCGAAGGCTTCCCGGTCGTAGAGCACAGCGCGATAGCGCGCTCGCCCGGCTTCGACGGGAAACCGGCCGAAGAACTCCCCATGATCTTGATAGGCGTTCTCCAAGTCCTCGATCACGCCCTTGTAGCCGTGACTCAGCAAATCGCTGCGATCCCCGTCGTACCGGATCACGAAATGCAGCGATTGGTCTTCGTAGTAGTCCGCTTGCTCCTGCACCGCCGTACGCCAATGGGCAGCAAGATCGACGAGATCCTGGCGGTCGGGCATCAAGGCGATCGCCTCCTCCAACCGGGCCAAAGCCGCCGCAGGATGCTGGTCGTAGTCGGCCAGACTCCAACGCACCAACGACTCCGCCAGATTGTGCACAAAAACCGCCTCCCCCGGTTCCGCTGCCGTGCAGCGCCGGAACAGCTCGACGGCCTGCTCGAAACGCTGCGCTTCGAGGTGCTCGATCGCACTCTCATTCCAGCCCCGCGCCTCGGTACCCGCGGAGGCCGGCGCCGCGGCGGTCAGCGCCGTATGCGCCTCGACCGTTTCCGCAACCGGGGATGCGGGTTCCGGTTCCGGCGCCCGCAGCTCCGCCTGGCCCACCGGCCCCGACGGCCGCAGCCCGCCGTCCTGCGGCGGCTCCTCCTTCCGACTCCACCAGAAGACCCCGCCGGCGATCACCAGCAACGGCAGGGGCAACAGGCGCGGATTCATGGCCCCATCCTCGGCCTTCGGCGTCGCCCTTGCAAGGGGCATTGAACCGCGGCGGGCCCAGGCCGTTTCCCCGTCCGTTCGATTGCATTGCCCATGTGCGCGCCCTTCCTGCTATGGCTCTGTTGCCTGTTCCTGCCTGCCCAGGAACCTCCGAGTTTCACCGTGCAAGTCCGCGTACTGAAGGACCGGGCTACTCCCTTGCCCGGGATCCGCATCGGCATCTGGTCGGACCAGGCGGGACCCCTCGAGCCGCCACTGCGTACGGCCCTCTCGGACGAACACGGACGGATCAGGGTGAGCGTGCCCGGGGAATGGCACCCTGGCAATCTGGAAGCGGCGCCGCCCGTGCGCGTGGCGGTCCGGCATGATCACCTGCAACGCTCTATGGTCACGCCGGTCACCGTTTCCTGGTGACCGTATCTGGGTCCAGGTCTACCCTAGGCCAGCTGTCATGATTGCCCTATTCGCCCCGCTCTTGCTTGCGTTCTGTCCGGCCGCGCCGGTTCTCCAAGGGGAGGTGCCTGCGGCGGCCCCCCTCGTGTTGACCGTTTCCACCGAATCGGGGCTGGGGGCCGAAGCCCAGGCCGTGCCGGGGATCCGGTTTGGGATCTGGACCGCGGAGATGGGGCCGTTGGAGCCGCCCTTGATCACGGGCACGACCGACGAAAGTGGAAGGGCGGTGATAGAGGTGCCGGCGGAGTGCGGGACGCCTGCGGGCCAGAATACGCCGGCTATGCACGTGTCGGTATGGACGGAGGGCCGGATGCGCCTCCCCGCCGTGTGGGGCAGTGCGCGCACGTTCGACCCCGCCGCGCCGCATGCGCGGCTTGAAGTGCGCGATGGCGTGACGCGGTGTCTGCTGGTGGTGGATGGCGATGGGAAGGCTTGTTTGCCTAGCGTCGCTCCGTTTCACCCCGAAGGCGGAATGGACGGAGGTGTCTTCTGGCCCGAGAAGCGAACCGATTCCTGGGGGCCTGGCTGGCTTGTGCTACACGCGGAGAAGGGGGAGTCCGTTTCCTATCTGCTCTGGAGCGAAGGCATTGGGAGTGCCGTGTGCGGGGAAGTGTCCTTTGACCTGGATACGGTTGGGCAGGGATTGCAGTCCCAATTGTCAGGCGGTTCCCGTCCGCAATTGGCCGCACACGAGTCCTTGCGTGCCGACGCGAGATCCCGGTATCTGAAGCTCGAGCGGATCTTTGATGGCAATCCCGATCCCTTCTCGATGGCAGACCTGTTTGGCGCTGGTTTGCCGTTTGCGGAGTTGATCTCCAAGGCCCCAGGTCTCTGGGACGTCGGAGGATTGGCGCCCGGCCGATACCGGGTCTTCACGTACGAGGCGGATCCATTCGAATTGGAGTTGAAGCCTTCCGAAGAAGGGGAGGGGATACCGATTCCGTTGCAGCCCACGATCACCGTGCAGTGTTTCGATCGGGAAGGGAAGCCGTGGCAGGGCCTTCTCGATTGGGGGCCGCTTCGTTCGTTTGTTCCAACGCAACGGGGTCCAGGTTTGGGGCGCCCCATGCTCAGGTTTGCGCGGGTAGACCCCGATTGCCCGAAAGAACTCTGGCTGCCCATGTGGAACGGGGAATTGCAGCGGTTCCACGAATCGAGGGAGTTTCCGGTCGAAGAGCCCGGAACCTGGGTTGTGGGAATCCTAGGGGGCGAGTTCGGGTACCAGGTGCAAACGGTGATGCTGGACGATTGGGGGGATGCCGCGGTAGTGCGTTTTGACATGCCGCCCGACGGTTTGCCGCCCACGGGGCACCTGGAAATCCGCGTAGCCAACGACCAAGAACCTGCGTTCTACAACAATCTTGAGTTCTCGGTCAGGAGTTTGACGGATCGGTTGCCCTTCAATCGGTTTGAACATGAACGCAATGGGCCTTGGGTCGCCGATCTACCCGCGGGGCGCTGGGAAATCACTGCGAGGGAGGGATTCGAATACCTGCCCTGCGCAGTGGGTCCAGCCCCTCCCCCGAAGCTGACTCAGCTTCAGATGCAAGTGGATGTCCTACCCGGTTCGAATCATTCCATCGTTGTGCCCATGGAACCCGGTGGCAATCTCCTGATCACCCTCGCCGGGGAACTCAGTGAAGCCGAGCGTGCAGGATCCATGCGGGACAGCTGGCTGCGTGCTTTCGCCCGACGGGAGCTCCCGTATTCCGAACCGAGGGCGTTGACGGAATCGGAACGCAACGCCTGGCAGGCCGGGGTGCGCGCTGAGTTGCGAAGTGCGCTTGGGTATCGCGTTCCCTTGATGTACCGGGGAGCCCTGGGGGACACGGATCCTTGGCCCATCGGCAAGTCCTTGGCCAGCTACCCAGTTCCCCCTGGCCCCTTCGACCTGATCCTGACCTTCCCAGGGGGTCGCACCATCGTGCAACCGGTGACCGTGCCGGTCCAAGGCACCGCGGAAGTCCACGTGGCCTGGTGACGCGGCCCGTCAGCCCAGGATGACCAGCCACATCATGGCGCGCGTCACTTGGTCCTGGCGCATCATCAGCGCGACCTGTTCGGGTTCCTCGTTGCGCAGGATTTGTTTGGCGCTGTAGGTGAGGCCCATGCCGCGGTGCGAAAGCAGGCGGATGACCTCTTCGCGGTCGGCGGTTTTCAGGGCCTGGACCTCGGCGTACTTCAGTCCAGCGAATCCCATGCCGTAGCGCCGCAGGGCGGCCAGCAGGCGGGCGCCGTAGGGGGGTTGCGCGTCGGGGGTGTCCATCACGGGGGATACGGTCCACGGCGGGCCGCATTCACATCGTCGGGCAGGGGGGCTGATCCCGCAAGGCCGGGGGGGCCAGCGGCCTCAGACCCTCGGCGCCGCCAGGTTCTCGCCGGTCTGCACGCGCCACAGGGCGGCGTAGAGGCCGTTTTGTTCGAGCAGCGAGTCGTGTTCGCCCTGTTCCGCTACCCGACCGGACTCGAGCACGTAGATGCGGTGGGCTCCGCGGATGGTCGAAAGGCGGTGGGCGATGACGATGGTGGTGCGGTCCTTGGCGATGCGTTCGAGCGAGCGCTGGATCGCGGCTTCGGTTTCGTTGTCGACCGAGGAGGTGGCTTCGTCGAGGATCAGGATGGGCGGGTCCTTGAGAACAGCGCGGGCGATCGAGATGCGTTGGCGCTGGCCGCCGGAGAGCTTCTGGCCACGTTCGCCGACGATGGTGTCGTAGCCTTGCGGCAAAGCATCGATGAACTCGTCGGCTTCGGCAATGGCGGCGGCGTGTTCGATCTGCTCCTGGGTCGCGTCGGGGCGGCCATACGCGATGTTCTCGCGCACGGTGCCGTGGAACAGGAACACGTCCTGGCTGACCAGGCCGATGGCGCGGCGCAGGTCGGGTAGGTCGAGCGAACGCAGGTCGTGGCCGTCGAGCAGCACGGCTCCCTCGCTGGGATCGTAGAAGCGCAGCAGGAGCTTGATCACCGTGCTCTTGCCCGAACCGGTGGGACCCACCAGGGCCGTGGTCTCGCCGGCACGGAATTCGAGATCCATGTCGTGCAGCACGTGCACGCCGCTGGAATAGCGGAACTGGACCTCGCGCAGGGCCATCGAGCCTTGCACCTGCTCCAGCGGCAGGGCCGTGCCCCCGTCTTGGATCGCGGGCTGCACCTGCAGCAGGTCGAGGATGCGCTCGGTCGAAGCCATCGCACGCTGGTACAGATCAAAGGTGTCCCCCAAACGCGTGAGCGGCCACAGCAGCCGCTGGGTCAGGAACACCATCACGCTGTACGCGCCGACGGCGAGGCTGCCGGTGGCCGCCATGTACCCTCCAAAGGCCAAGGTGGCGGTGAAACCGACCAAGATCACCATGCGGATCAGCGGAGAAAACGCGCTGGACAAGCGGATCGCCCGCCCGTTGGCGGCGCGGTACGACTGGCTGCGGCTTTCGATCCGGGCGACCTCACGCTCCTCGGCGGTGAAACTCTTGATCGTGGCGATGCCGCCGATGTTGCCCGCCAGATCCCCGTTGAGCGAACCCACCTCGCTGCGCACGGCGGCATACCGCGGGGCGAGGCGCTTCTGGAACTGGAGCGAGCCCCACAGGATGAAGGGCATGGGCACCACCGACATCCAGGCGATCTCGGGCGCGAGGTAGAGGAACGCCGCGCCGATCACGATGGTGGTGGTGATCACCTGCAGGATCTCGTTCGCGCCGACGTCGAGGAACCGCTCGAGCTGGTTGACGTCGTCGTTGAGCACGGACATCAGGCCGCCCGAGCTGCGATCTTCGAAGTAGGCGAGCTCCATGTTCTGCACGTGGCGATACGCGTCCATGCGCAGATCGTGCTGTAGGTCTTGCGCGAGGTTGCGCCACAGCACTTTGAAGAAGTACTCGAACAGCGATTCGAGCGCCCAGATGACGAACGTCAGACCCGACAGGATCCAGAGCTGCGTGGTGAGGCCCGTGTACCCCCAGTCGGCCAGCAGCGAATCTTCGCGATTGACCACCACATCCACCGCCATGCCGATCAGCGCCGGCGGGGCCAGGTCGAAGACCTTGTTCAGCACCGACCAAGCCGAAGCCCAGCGGATCGTGCGGCGATGGGGCCGCGCGTATTCGAGCAGGCGGCGCAGGGCGGAGGGGGGAGCGGAGGACATGGGAGCGGCAGTGTAGGGCCTATGCGTTCCGGCCGAGGGGCTGCTGGCGGGAATTTGCCCGCCAGGTGCCGGCTTGCCTCCCGAAGCGGCGTGGCCCGCGTGCTGGGGTCTTGCTCTCGGCCTTGGAGGTGCGGCTTTCCAGTCGGCGCTTCCTGGAAATCCCGCGCGGCTAACGCGCGCCCGCGGCCGCTTCGTCCAGATAGACCTCGAAGCCGGGGTGATCGCGCAGCCAGGATGCCGGGCAATGGGATCCAACCGGCCCATGCAGCATGGCGTGCACGGCGGGTGCTTTCGCCGCACCGAGCGCGACCAGAAGCACATGGCGGGCCGACCGCAACTCTGCGATGCCCAAGGTCCATGCGTGGGTGGGAACCCGCGCGCTTTCGCCTTGGAAGTCACCCAAAGCCGCCGCGCGCGTTTCCGGCGCGAGGGCGACCCTGCGCACGGTGGACTCGCGCGCACTACCCGGTTCGTTGAACGCCACGTGGCCGTTGGCGCCGAGGCCGAGAATGGCGAGGTGGAGGCCGCTTGTGCGTTGCAGCGTGGTATGCGCTTGGGTCGCGGGGTCGTGCGCTGCGGGCCACGCATTCACGCGGCCGGGTCCGAGATCCGCTGCGTCGAACCAATGGCGATGCAGCCAGGTTAGGAAACTGCGGTCATCCCCGGCCGGCAGGCCCTCGTAGTCGTCGAGGGGCAGGTGTTCGCGCGCGGACCAGGGGCGTGGGCTTGATTCGTGGCGTTTGCGCAGGAGTCCGTAGAGCCCGACCACCGTGCGCCCAGTCGGCCAAGCGATGGCGCCGGGGGTGGGTTCTGCGGCCAAGGCTTCGATGCGGTCGGCCAGGGTGCGCAGGACCTCGTCCGGGGTTGGGGATTGGTGGATGTGCATGGGGAGCGATGGGGCCCGGGGCCGTTGGAATCACGTTACATACCGAAGCAGGTTCATACTGTCACGTTATTCCAACGGCATCGCAGCGGGGCGAGTGACGCTGAATTGTGTGACGTACGGAAGCGGGTTTAGTTGTCACGTTATTCGCCGCCGACGGCTGTCGGCACGACAGCCGTCGGCGGCGAATAACGTGACAACTTAAACCCGCTTCCGTACGTCACACATTCAGCGCTGCTTGGCCTCCAGCCGATCCAAGAACCACTGAGTCAACTTAATCCAAGGCGTATCCTTCTCCGAACGATCTTCGATGCCATGGTCGAAGTTCGGGTTGTCATTCACCTCGATCACCACGATGCCATCGTCGGTCTCTTTGATATCGACACCATAGAACCCATGCCCAATACACCCCGCCGCGCGCACGGCGATGTCGAGGATCTGCGGGTTGACCTGGTCCATGGGGAAGGTGCGGATACCGCCCTCATCGGGGCCGCCTTCGCTGTCGTGGTTGACGATCTGCCAGTGCTGTTTCGCCATCAAGTACTGCACGGCAAACAGCGGCTTCCCGTCGAGCACTCCCACGCGCCAGTCGAAGCTGGTCGGCATGAACTTCTGGGCGATCAGCAGGTCCGAAGCCTCGAGCCACGCCTCGACGAGGCGCGTGAGTTCGGCCATGTTCGCGACCTTTTTCACACCGCGGGAGAAGGCACTGTCGGGCACCTTGACCACCATGGGGAACCCCAGCGTGTCCGCCGCCGCCTGTAGGTCCTCGGGACCCGAGATCATCATCGTGGGGGGCACCGGGATGCCCGCCATGTTCATGCGCTCGTTCAGGTACACCTTGTTGGTGCAACGGATCATCGACAGCGGGTCGTCGATGACCGGCATGCCTTCCTGGGCCGCGCGTCGGGCGAACCGGTAGGTGTGGTTGGTGATCGACGTGGTCTCGCGGATGAAGAGGGCGTCGAAGTTGGCGAGTTTGGGCAGGTCCTTCTTGCTGATCGGCTCGACTTCGACCCCCATCGTGGCGGCGATGCGCGCCCAGTGTTTCATCGAAGCGACCGACGACGGCGGCAGGGCTTCTTCCGGGTCCATCAACACGGCGAAGGAATAGCGCGCGGGCGTGCGGTTCGGCGCCTCGCGCCATTGGCGTGCGGTAAAGGAGTTCATGCACTCCAGGAAGCGCGCCTTCTGGTCGTTCTCCATGCGGGGAACGGGCAGGAAGGAGATGCGCTTGATCCGGATCCACGGGCCCGGCTCCAGCTGCACCGTGAGGGCGGGGGCGCGGAACCAGTCGTAGAGTAGCCGGCCGAACTTGGCCAGGCCTTCGGGCTGCACCATGCCGAAGAAGACATAGAGCGTATTGCCCGGTTTGGTCTCCAGAGTCTTCCAGCAGGAGTTGAGCACGTCCTCCAACTCGGGCAGGGAGTTCTCGTAGAGTTTGCGAGCCGACAGGTCGATCATCGTCTCGACCGAGGGGATCACGCGGTGGCCGCGCGAACTGGCGAGCAACGACGCGTAGTAACCGCGCGTCTGGTAGCTGTAGCTCGCCGCGAGGTTGATGATCTTCGGTTCCAGATCCTTGAACAGCCCGGGGTGTTTCAAATAGTCCCGGGTGGTGATGATCTTGTGGGGAGTGGCCGCCGGATCGATGTCCTTGGGGCGGCCGGTCAGAATGACCCAACTCATGACGCGGAGGGAGGGGGCAAGAGGACGAGGGCCCGCAAGCCTTGCTTGCCGTAGCGGGCCATTTGCAGGAGAGCCGAGTGGGCCACCGGGAGCAGCGCCGTATCGGTGCTGTTTTCGCCGGTATCGGGGTCCACATAGGGGTCGTGCAGCACGAAGTGGCTGCCCGTATTGCCGATCACCAGGACCCAGTGGGGCACCTTGGTGCCCACCATGCGGTACGAGCTGATCAGCAGGATCGCGAGTCCACCGGCTTCCATGTTTTGGAGCAGGTCGTCGGTGGTCCACTCGCGGTATTCGATCGGGATGTTTTCGGCCAGCGCGCGTTGGAGCAGGTCTTCCTGGGCGAGCTCCATCACGCGCCGTTTGTCTTCGCTGCGCACCGATTCCATGAACAGGGGCCCTTGCTGCGAAACGATGACGCGCGGGTGCAGACCGCGGTGGCTGGCGGCCAAGGCGAGTCCTTCGGGGCCACAGCCGCCGAGGCCGGAGAGCAGGAAGATCGTGGTGGCCTCGCGCCAAATCCGGATTTCATCCAAGGCGCTGGGCACGTATTCCTCCTGGAAGTGCCCGAGGGCCATCAGCAGGCACGCCGGCCCACAGGTGAACTCTTCGCTCTGCGGGTAGTAGAGGACCTTGGACTCGATGGGCTTCTTGCCCCGCAGGAGCTTCTCCATGCGCAGGGCGGTGGCATGGTCTTCGTAGTAGTCGAGCGAGCGGCCCCAATGGCGATAGCCGTTGGATTCGTACAAGCGGATGGCATTCGCGTTGTCTTCGCGCACTTCGAGCCGCAGGACGATACGGCCGGCTTCGAAAGCTGCCTCCTCGGCCGCTGCAAGCAGCGTGCGGCCCAGGCCGGTCCCGCGCGCCTTCGGGGACACCGCGATGCTGTACAAGCGCGCCATGGCGCTGCCCCGGCGGAAGAGCACCAGGAAGTAACCCAGCACCTCGCCGTTGTCCTCGGCCACCTGCAGGATCGACGTGGGCCGGTCCAGCGAAGCACGGAAGGATCGCCGCGACATGCGATCGCTGGCGAAGGCGAGGGTCTCGAGCTCTACGAGGGCGTCGAGGTCGGCGGCCCGTGCGGGCCGGATGGTGGGTGGCATGATGGGGGACCCTGGGACTACCGGGCCCCTGGATCGGCGGGATTCTGGCGTGACTTTTGGATCTCGCAAGGGAATTCCGAGCGACTTTGCATCGGCGGGCTGCGGTTCGGCCGAAGCACCGGCACCGGGGTCTTCGGTGAAGGTGCCCATGGCCGATCAGGCCTCCGCGTAGGCCTGGGTGATTGTCTCCCCGAGCAGCCGGAACTCCGCCGCCCGCGGGGAACCCTGGCGCCAGGCGAGGCCGACTTCGCGGCACGGCCCGCCCACCGGGAAGGGCACGGTCACGAGGTCCGGTGCGCCGGCGAGTTCCCGTTCCACCGCCAGCTCGGGCAGGAGCGTGATGCCGAGCCCGCCTTCGACCATTTGCACGATGGTGGACAGGCTGGAGGACCGGAACCCCAGGGCTTCTTTGCCCGGCGCCTGGCACAGGGACAGGGTCTGGTCGCCGAGGCAGTGACCTTCCTCCAGCAGCAGCACCTCCGCTTCGAGCAGCTGCTCCTGGCGCACCTCGTCCTGGTTCGCCAGGGGGTGATCCTTGCGAACCGCCGCCAGGAACGGATCGGAGAACAGCGCGTAGGTCTCGACGGGGCCGAGGGGCACGTCGGTGGCCAGCAGCAACAGGTCGAGGCTGCCGGCTTCGAGTTGTTCGAGCAGACGCGGGGTCAGGTCCTCGCGCAGGTAGAGCTGCAGTTCGGGGTGGGCGGCGCGTACGGCCGGCAGGATGCGGGGCAGCAGGTAGGGGCCGACCGTCGGGATGGCGCCGAGGCGCAGGGGGCCGGTCAGGGGGGAGCCGAAGGACTGGGCGAGTTCGGTCAGCCCGGTGGCTTCGGCCAGCACCCGGCGGGCCTTGGGCAGCAGGGCCTGGCCGCTGGCGGTCAGACGCACCTGGCGCTTGGAGCGCTCGAAGAGCTGCACCCGCAGGGTGGCTTCGAGTTGCGCGATCTGGCCCGAGAGGCCCGGCTGGCTGACCAGGCAGGTCTCGGCGGCTTCGCGGAAGTTCAGGGTGTCCGCCAGGGCCGAGAAGTACTCGAGTTGCCTCAAAGTCGGAAGCTGCATGGCCCCAGGGTAGCACCAGCGGCGTCCGGGGGCATCCCCGCAGGGCATCGCCGCCGGTTATCGGGCCGATCGGGGGAAGCGATTGGAGAGCCCGACGCCGCGGACCGAAATTCCCGCCGTGCGCGGCACCGACGCCGCGCCGATCGGACCTGCAACCAGAAACCAGCGGAGAAACCCATGCTGACCATCGGAGATCGCTTCCCGGACTTCCAACTCAAAGCCGTCGTTTCGAGCGACATGGCGAATGCCTTCATCGACGTGGACCAGAAGTCCTATGCGGGCAAGTGGCGCGTCGTGTTCTTCTACCCGAAGGACTTCACCTTCGTCTGCCCGACCGAGATTTCGGGCTTCGGCAAGCTGAACGGCGAGTTCGCCGACCGCGACGCCCAGGTGCTCGGCGTCAGCACCGATTCGGAGTTCGTGCACCTGGCCTGGCGCCGGGACCACAAGGACCTGGCGGATCTGCCGTTCCCGCTGGTCTCCGACATCAGCCGCCGCCTGTCCGCCGAACTCGGCATCCTCGACCGCGATGAACAGGTCTGCATGCGCGCCACTTTCATCGTCGACCCCGAGGGCTTTATCCGCCACGTGTCCGTCAACGACGGCAGCGTGGGCCGCAACCCCGAGGAGGTCCTGCGCGTGCTCGATGCGCTGCAGACCGACGAACTCTGCCCGTGCAACTGGAAGCAGGGCGAAGAAACCCTGCACGTCGCCTGAGGACACGAACATGGACGCACTCAAGGAATTCCTGCCGGACTACGCCAAGGACGTACGGCTCAACCTGTCGGCCGCGACGAAGTCCGATCATCTGTCCGAGCAACAGCTCTGGGGCACCTTGCTCGCCTGCGCGGCTGCCTGCCGCGAGGGCCGTCTGCTGCGCCACCTAGACCAGGAGGCCCACGGGCACCTGAGTCCCGAAGCGCACCAAGCGGCTCTTTCGGCGGCGGCGGTGATGGGCATGAACAACGTCTACTACCGCTTCCTGCACCTGGCCTCGAACAAGGAATACGGCTCCATGCCCGCCCGCCTGCGCATGCAGGTGATCGGCAACCCCGGCGTCGACAAAGCCGACTTCGAACTCTGGTGCCTGGCCGTCTCCGCCATCAACGGCTGCGGCATGTGCATCGATTCACACGAGAAAGTCGTGCGGCAGGCAGGCGTCAGCATCCATGCGATCCAAGACGCGGTGCGCATCGCCTCGATCGTGCACTCCGCCGCGGCGGTGCTGGAGACCGAGCGCTTGCGGTCTGGCGCCGAAGCGATCTGACCTTGTCCAGGCCCGGGATCAGTCGCGATCCCGGGGCCTGGTTCCGCCTTGGACCCTCCGACCGATCCGCCATCCTTCAGTTCGGATCCTGATCGCCGGAAGAACCTTCCTGCCTCGCGCGGGAAGATTTCTTGGCATGGCGCAAGGCATACCGCGCGACGAAGGCATCCTCGATGCTGCCCCCGAGCATGCCGGTCAGATTGCCGATCTCGCGCATGTCGTCCTCGAGAATCGTGCGGCCCTGCTCGTCTTTGCGGCCAATGTGACCGGGGGTGCTGTTGGAGCTGCTACCGGAGCCACTGCCGAGCCAAATCACGACGGCGAGGGCCAGACCAATGGCGACGAGGGCGAAGAGGATTTCCATGATGGGCGCGGGGCTGCGGGAATCGGAATGGATCGTATACTCGGGACTCTATGATTCGCGTGATTGGAATATTCACTCTATTGCTTGGAGGAATCCTCATGTTGCGATTCGGAACCCCCGGATCGGGATCCGATGACGCCCTGCGTCCCGACGCCATACCGGTGGTCGAAGCCGCACCTTGGGATCAACACCTGCAGGCCCCGGGCGAAAGCGATTTGGGCCCACGTACAACAGGCGCGCAGGGGACTGCGGCAACCCCCGCCTTCGAAGAAGAAGTGCTAAACGAGTTTGAGCGGCTTTCCGGCCGCGTGCAAGATGTGCTCGGCCGGACCCTGGTCGGTCAGGTACTCGTTTGGTTGCCCGAGGACGGGGGTGGGATCCAATCGAAGACGATTGTCCAAGAGAACGGCGAGTTTGAGATCCACGCGCCGGGCAAGGGGCGATTGTCCTTGGAGGAGCCGGGGTGGAC
Source organism: Planctomycetota bacterium (assembly GCA_041398705.1). Taxonomy (GTDB): domain Bacteria; phylum Planctomycetota; class UBA1135; order UBA1135; genus NORP259. Next base: position 61,211 of record JAWKUI010000003.1, read on the forward strand.
CTTGGTGCAGAGCACCGGTTTCTACCGCGACAAGGAAGGACGATACCCGGAGTTTTGGGGGCTGTTTGCGCGCCTGGGAACTCTGGAGATCGAGTTGCGCGATGCGAACGGCGCAGCCAAGCGGGGCGAACAAGTGGTCTTGCAGCTTGCGGAATGGGAATTGCAACTCCTACCCGGAGTGCGGTGGCCGAGCGTGGACGTATTCAGCGATTCCAATGGCATCGCACAATTTGAGGGCGTGCCAGCCGAAGTGGCGCTTGCTGTGAGCACCCTGCGATCGACTTACAAAGCCTGTGCGCCGGACCGAAGCCTGCTTGAGGGCCCGAATGGGCAGGCAATCCTGGTGCCTGCGGATGGTGCACGCCGGTATCGGTTGCAGGAGGACCCCAAGGTCTTCCTGACCGGAAGGGTGCGCTACGCCGATGGTGCACCTGCGCAGAATCCGATGTTGTACGCGTTTCGTTTCCACGAGGGGGGGTGGCAGCAGACTGCCGCGGCAGGAGGATCCATGGAGGGGGAGTTTCTGATGGAAGTAGATCCCTGGCCCCCTGGAGAGCCATTGCTCGTGAAAGCCGAAGGCTACGACGGTGGGCGTGGCGGGATGTTCAGCCGCAGCCGCCCGGCGAGCATGCCGACGGCCAGTCAGATCCTGCACAGCGTGCCCACAACGCCCTTGGACCTGGTCCTCGTGCCTTTGCCCACGATTGAAGGCACGGTTGTCAATGCGGATGGACAACCCGTGCCCGCCGCGATCGTGGCGCAGCACTCGAATGGGAGTCCGATGCCGGGCCTACTGGAGTCGGAGGCGTTCGCCCGCGGCAGCTGTGAGGAGGACGGCACTTTCCTCGTGATCGGCCTCCCCTCTGGGAAGTACCACTTGACGGCGATCAGCAGCAAATGGGGAAAGGGTCGCTTGGAGTCGGTACCGGCCGGAGCGCAGGGCGTGCGCATTGTGCTGTCGAAAGAGGAACAGGCACGGGTAAAAATCGAATTGCCGGAGGAATTGCCCGAAGCCTCCCACCGTTTGCGCGTGCTGCGACTCTTCCCCGGCTCCAAAGCCTCCGTGGATGCGCCTGCACTCCAGCCGCATACGCAAGTGTTCGGTCCCTTGGGTTGGCGCCGGGAATTCGAGTCGCCCGAGCATGCTTCGCAGACCCTGGCCAGGGGCGAAGGATTTGTGCGCTGGGAAGAACGTCGCTGGCGCGGCAACGGGGCGCCGCTGCTTGAGCTTGCTCCCGGCTGGTATTGGTTCGCCTTGAGCGTGCAAGAAGACCTGCGTTATCCGGAAGCCAACTACGGTCCCCTGGCCACGGAATTGGTGCGGGTAGCTGACGGTGATTACACCCTTCACTTCGCTTGCGAGAGCTCAGGCGGGGTGCGGATCTCGATCCCCGATCTCGCGGAGCAGGGCGGGTCCGTCGAACCTCTCTTTGCAGGCTTGTACACCAAGGAAGGACAGCCGGTGTGCACGAGCAAGGGCAGGGCCAGCTGGGCAAAATGGCACCGCACGACTCGCGGGGGAGGCCTACAACTCTCCGGGATCCCAGAAGGAACCTGGCAAGTGCGCGCGGGCACGGAATCGCAGTTGCGGGAGGGCCAGTTTGGCTACTCGGGCCGCTGCACCGTGATCCGAGGGCAAACGGCGCACCTGAGTTTGCGCTGATTGGGGCCACACGGACGGGGCTCCGCGAAAAGGCTCATGTCGGTCAACTTTTGGGGCACACACCACCACAGGGTTGCCCCCGACCGGTCGGTCGAAAACGAGGGACCCTGACGGAATCTTGACCCCAGCCTACAATCGGGCCCGACCCGCCCACCCCGCTCCCCGGAGGTTTCCATGCGATTCCGTGATGATTCGAGCCCGATCAATGTGCTGCCCATCGTGATGGGGGGTGCGCTGATGGTGATCGTTCTTGCGGTGGGTGCTTGGTATTGGATGGCGGGGCCAGGTTCCCTGGAGGGGCCGTTTGCGAAGGTTCCTCCGGTGCGGGCTGGGGAAGCGTTGGATGGGCGGCGGTTGAGTTTCGTCAGCAGCGAGAACGTGGAGTTCCAGGCGAGTTGGGCGCTCGTGGATTTCGAGCACGGGACCTGGACGCCGCCGGGTATGAACGTGCTGCGGCAGACCGGGGCAGCGCGGGTCCACCGGTATGCGGCGGAGGCGTACGCCGATCGCAATGGCAACGGCGAGTGGGACGAGGGAGAACCCTCGCGGGACCTGGTGATCGAGGCCGTCGGGGCATCGGTCGATCCGTTGCCCGAAGAGCTGCATCCGGATTGGCAGGTGGGGGATCGCCTTGTGTTCACCCTGCGGGTAGCGACCACGGATCCAGACAACGAATACGAAATCAAAGGGGCGTTGCAGCCCGTGGGCGAGCTGCGCACCCCTTGATCCGGTTCACGAGATCGCGGCGCGCACCCGGGCGCTGAGGGCGTCCATCAGCCACACCACGAGCGCGATTACGATCACGCAGGTGCCGACCACGTTCCACTTGGCGAGGCCTTGGTTCTGCATCAGGATCGTGCCGATGCCGCCGCCGCCGACCAGACCGATGATGGTCGCCATGCGCACGTTGATGTCCCAACGGTAGATGGTGAAGGACAGGTACGGCAGCACGATCTGCGGCACCACGGCGTACCAGACCACCTGCACCGGGCGGGCGCCCGTGGCGGTCATGGCTTCGAGCGGGCCGGAATCGATGTTCTCGACCTGTTCGCTGTAGAGCTTGGTGAGGCTCGCCACCGAGTGCACCATGAGCGCCAACATGCCGGCGAAGGGGCCGATGCCGACCCACACCGAGAAGATGATCGCCCAGATGATCGGTTCGATCGAACGGGTGAAGTTGAACACGGTGCGCAGGGTCCCGTAGATCGCCATGCCGAGCCGGCTGCCCGCCATGAGGTTGCGGGCCATCGGGAACGAAGCGAGGAAGGCGATCGGGACGGCGATCAGGGTCGCCTCAAATGCCATGAAGATGGTTTGCATCATGGATTCGAGGACTTCGGGCAACACCGACCAATCGGGGGTGAACAGGGCCGCCAGGATCTTGCGGGCGCCCGCCATGCCGCTCGAGGAGAACAGCTCGCGTAGGGAGCTTTCGGTGATGCCCACGCTGACCAAAAGGGTCAACACGCCGATGGCGATCACCACCCAGGCGGACGGCATGCGCAGCCAGGGGCGCGGGAGGTCGGGCACGAGGCCCTTGAGCAGCGTGTTGGTGCGCTCGCTCCACATGCGGCCGGGGGAGGCCGCACGCAGGCTCCACAGGACCCCGAGCCCAAGGCTCAGGGGCAGCAGCGACAGGAGGGTCTGCTTGTGCGACAAGCCGAACAGGCCCTGCACGTCCTTGCCCACGCCGGTGAACGACCCGGTGACCAGGTACAACACGAGCCACAGGCCGTAGAAGGAAAGGACGATGTTGATCAGTGCGGCGCTCAGCCGGGCGCGGAAGCGCTCCTTCGCGATCCGTTCGTTGTGGACTTCCATCAGTGGATCGTGACTTCCACGGCTTCTTCGCCGTAGATCTCCTTGAAACGGGCTTCGTCGATGGCTTTGCCGTCGCCGGTGAAGACAACCTGGCCGTCCTTCAGCGCCACCGTGCGGGTGGCGTACTGACGCACCAGCGACAGGAAGTGCAAGTTGCAGAGGATGGTTTTGCCCATCTCGCGGTTGATGCGCTCGAGGTGCTGCATGACCGAGTGCGAAGTCGCCGGGTCGAGACTGGCCACCGGTTCGTCGGCGAGCAGGACCTGGGGATCCTGGAACAGGCTGCGGGCGATCGCCACGCGTTGCTGCTGGCCGCCGGACAGGGCCGTGGCCCGCTGCCGCGCCTTGTCGGCCAGGCCCACCAGGTCCAGGCACTCCATGGCCCGCACGCGTTCCATGGGGGTGAACGAGCCGGTGAGGCTGGCAAACATCCCCATGCGTCCCAGACCCCCGCTCAACACGTTGCGCAGCACCGTGGCCCGCGGGATCAGGTTGAAGTGCTGAAAGATCATGCCGATCGAACGGCGCACATCGCGCAGCTCCTGGCCGTGCACGTGGGTGATGTCCTGGCCGCGCATGAGGATGCGCCCGCTGGTCGGCTCGACCAGCCGGTTCAGGCAGCGCAGCATGGTGGACTTGCCCGAGCCCGAAAGGCCGATGACGCCCACGAACTCACCCTCCTGCACATCGAAGCTGACCCCGCGCACCGCGTGGGTGCCGTTGTCGTAGATCTTGTGCAGATCCCGGATCTCGAAGATGTTGCCCATACGAACGCGCCTACTTGACGGCGGTTTCGAGGTTCAGGTCGGACTCGCGCACCAGCTTGCGGATGCTCTCGTAGCGGGCATCGTCGGCGGGGGCGAGGCCGCTGATGTTGTAGAGCGACTCGAGCGCGGCTTTGCCCTGGTCCGTGGCGGCGAATTTCAGCAGGGCCTTCGACACGGCCGCCTTGACCTGTTCCTGGCTCACGCCCGACACCTCAAGGTTCGTGCGCAGCACCCAAGCGTCGTTCGGGGTGTCGTCGGTGAAGCCGATGATGCGCACCTTCTCGTACACATCCGGGTACTGGGTCGCCACGCGGGCGCGCGCATCCCGCGGCACCTCATGGGTCGTTCCGTCCGGGCCGGTCTCCACCTTCGGCGGCGAGTAGTACGTGGCCCCCGCGTCGACCTGGCCCTGGTAGATCATCATCACGACGTTGTCGTGTTTGTGGGCGAGCACAGTTTCCCCGAGGGTGATGCCCGCTTCTTTCAAAGTGGCGCTGGGCAGCAGGTAACCCGCCGTCGACGCCACGTCCACGTAGGCGAACTTCTTGCCCTCGAGGTCCTGGATCTTCTCGATGCCCGAATCCGCCGCGGCCAGGAACTGCCCCTTGTAGTGGGTCTCGTCCTTGCCGCGCACCACGGTCAGGATCGCCTCGATGGGATAGTTCTTCACATCCTTCGCCAGCACGTAGCTGAAGGTATTCAGCGCGGCGAAATCGGCGCGGCCGGTGCTGAAGGCTTCGACCACCGCGATGTAGCTGGTGGGGATCGCAGACTTGATGTGGAAGCCGTCGTCGTTGCCGTACAACTCCTGGCTGACTTCCTTGGCGACAAAGGCCGTCAAGTCATCCGCGTTGGTAGCGATGGTCTCCGCGTCCACCGAGGGCACGAAGTACATGGTGAACGGGCGTTCTTTGCTGCCGACGGGAGCATCGGCGCAGGCGGCCAGCACGAGCGGCAGGGCCAGGAGGAAGCGCAGCATGGCGGAGGGAGGGGTCAGATCAGGTGATCCGGCAGCTCAGCGAGGTTGCTGAGCACCGCGTGCAGTCCGGCCTCCTCCTGGTTCTCGAGGATCCAGTCGGAGGTGTGGTCGTGGGCGCGCAGCAGGGTGCGCAGGGCGGGGGAGAGGCGCCCGCTGTTGCGTAGGCGCGTCGGCAAGGCGAGGTCGAGCGAGAAGACATCCCCGATGACGAAATCGGGCAGTTCTTCGAGCAGCACCGCCTCGTACTTGGGTCGATCGAGTTGGATCGTGCGGCCAGCCAGGTTCCAGGTGCGATCCTCCGGACCGAGCACGAACTTGCCGGCGTTGCCGACCACGCGCAGGTCCTCGCCCACGCGGATGTCGGCGCGGTGGAACAGTTGTTCGAGTTTCTCCGGCGCCGAATTGGAGACCACCACGATCTCGACTTCCATCGCGTGCAACTCAGCCACGATCTCGAGGGCGTTCGGCAGCAACAGGGCCCCCCCGGACTCGCGGTAGGTTTTGGTCGACTCGACGAAGTTCTCGCTCGACAGGGCGGCGACGCTTTCGAAGCCCGCGTCCCGGGCGGCCTGGCGCCAAGCCTCGACCGCCTCGGTCGACGCCCCCAGGTCGATGCGGTGGGCCACGGCGGCGGTGTGCAGCAGCGGGTCCTCATCCACGAAGGCGGTGATGCGCCCATCGGGGGCCCAGCCGTTGGCCGCCGGGTCCGCCAGGCACTCGTCGAGCCACGCCTGGAAGCGGCGGTCCACCGTCTCCGGCTCCTGCCCGAGCAGCTCGGCCATGCGCCGCACGAAAGCGCCGCGGGCAGCCTTCGCCTCTCCGGCCTGGTTGGTCCAGACCCCATCGAAATCGCTCAGCAGCTTCATGGCGGGGGAGGCATGGTAGGACTGGCCCCCCGGGTGCGCCACCTCGGGAGGGGGGTCCGGGTCCGGCGGGCGGTCTGCCTCGAACCGATACGGGCCGCGTCCGGGCGGGTAGGAAATCGCAAAATGCCCTCAGTCGGCCCCAGGACCCCTCCGATAAGCCCGAGGCCACCAATAGGGATCTCCTAGGCCCAAATCGATGCTCAAGCACTCCAGCACACCCCTCCTGACCACCGTTTCGCTCGTTGCCTTGGCCGGGGGGGCCCAGGCCGGCGAGCAGTGGACCGCCGCCGACGGCGCTCCGCTGCACTGGTTCGGGTACTCCGTCTCCACGGCAGATGGCTGGCGCCTGTCCGGCGCCCCCATGGAGAACCGTTTCCAGGCCCAGACCGGCGCGGCCTATCTGCTCGATACGACCGTGCCCGGGGGCCTCGAAACCAAGCTGGTCCCGCTCGAGCGGGTGCCGGGTGAGCGTTTCGGCTGGGCCGTGGACATGGACGCCGACGTCATGGTGATCGGCGCGCCCGGTTCGGGGGCCATGTACGGCCGGGCCTACATCTTCGAGCGCCAGCGGGACGTATGGGTGCAGACCGCGGTGCTAGCGGGCCTGCCCGGCAACCCGGGCGATGCGTTCGGCAGCGCCGTCGTGGTGGCCAAGGACCGCATCGTCGTCGGGGCACCGAAGGACAACACCGCCGCCAACCAATGCGGCGCGGTCTACGTCTACGCCAAGAGTGGCGGCGTATGGACCCTCGAAAGCCTGCTCTTGCCGCCGCGCCCGAACGCGGGCGACCAGTTCGGTTTCGCCATCGATTCAGACAACGACACGATCGTGGTGGGGGCCTTCAGCGCGAACATCCAGGTCTACAACGAGGGGGCGGCGTACATCTACCGCCGTCGCGGCAAGGTGATGGACCTCGAGGCGGAACTGTGGGCCAACGTGCCTCGGCCGAACTCGATGTACGCTCGCTCGGTGGCGATCCTCGACGATCACGTCGCGGTGGGCGCGACCCAGGACCACGTGAGCGACCTGCGCAGCGGCTCGGTGAGCCTCTACGCGTGGTCCGCGAACACCTGGAGCTTCGAAGATGAGGTGATGGCTCCGGACGAGGAGATCGGCAACGCCTTCGGGTACTCCGTGGCCCTGCGCCCCGAGGGGCTCGTGGTCGGCGCGCCGCTTTCGATCGTGGACGGGGTGCGCACCGGTGGCGCGCACGTGTTCCACCCGGCGGGCGGGGATTGGCTGTGCACCGAAACGCTCAAAGCTCCGGTGCTCCCGAACGAAGGCGACTACATCGGCGTGTCGGTGAACCTGGCCGAAGACGGCGCGATGGTGGGATCCATGCGCAGCCGGGCCAAGGGGTACCAATCGGGCGCCGTCTACCTGTACACGCTCGACGACTTCGGTCAGGACCTGATCCGCAGCTTCTGCGGATGCGATGACGGTGGCCCCTGCGGCACGCCGGCCATGGAAGAGGGTTGCCTCAACAGCTCGGGGCACGGGGCGCACATCGAGGCCCTGGGATCCTCGTCGGTGGAGAAAGGCGACCTGCGCATTGAGGTCGAAGGCCTGCCCGCGCGCGTGCCGACCTACCTCGCGGTGGGCCTGCCCGGCACCCCGATGCCTTGGTTCGATGGCCGCCTGTGCATCGGCGACCAGGCCGGCGGCGTGCTGATCGTGGACACCTTCACGTCCAGCTACGAAGGGGATGGAATGAGCAAGCGCAACGTGCTGCGCCTGGCCGAACGCAACGGCCTGGAGTTGATGATCGGCACCACCCTGGGCTTCCAGGTGCTCTACTTCGACCGCTTCGGCCCCTGCGGCACCCGCTACAACCTGTCGGATGCCCTGCTAGTGACCCTGGTCCCGTGAACCCGGGCCGGCTCGGGCTGGCCTCAGATCAAAAAAACCGGGCGTGGGCTGATGCAAGGCCCGCGCCCGGTTCGTAGTTTGCGCGCCATGTCGAGGTTGGCCAAGCAGGCGAAGTGGCGGTTGAACGCGGTTAATGCGCGGGTGTACGAGCCGGGGTTGATGATCCCCGGGGACTCGGTGTTCGAGCACCGGGGCGCTTGGCACGAGCGGGTGTTCGGCAATGACAAGCCGATCACGGTGGAGCTCGGCTGCGGCAAGGGCACCTTTGCTGTGGAGCTCGCGCGGCGGTTCCCCGAGCGCAACATCGTCGGCGTGGACGTGAAAGGGCACCGCTTCTTCACGGGCGTGCAGATGGCCGACGAACTGGGCCTCGATAACCTCGCGTTCCTGCGCATCTCGGTGCAGGAGATCGAACGGGCGTTCGCCCCCGGCGAGGTGGACGAGATCTGGCTCACCTTCTCCGATCCGCAGCCCAAGGATGGGCGCGGCACCAAACGCATCACCAGCGGGCGCTTCTTCGAGCGCTACCGCCGCGTGGGCCGGCCCGGGGCCCGCGCGCACATCAAAACCGACAGCCCCCTGGTCTATTCCCTGGCCCTGGAGGAGCTCGGACCCGATTTCCTGATGCAGAGCGACGACGTGCATGGGGGGTACCTGAACGGGGTTCCCGAGCCCATGGGCAGCCTGCTCGCCTTCCAAACCCCCTACGAGAGCCGCTGGATCCGCGAAGGACGCCGCATCCACTTCTTGAGCCTGGAGCTGGTGCCCTCCGCGGGCTAAGTTTGGGCTCCGCCGCACCGCGGCCTCCGAAGCCTCCAACCCCCGTACTGCCATGGCCAAATCCGCCAAAGCCCGCCACATCCTCGTTGCCACCGAACACGAATGCGAAGCCATCAAGGCGCAGATCGAGGGCGGCGCCGAGTTCGCCGAACTGGCGCGTCAGCACTCGAAATGCCCCTCCGGTCGCAACGGCGGTGACCTGGGCAAGTTCGGCCCGGGCCAGATGGTGCCCGAGTTCGACAAGGTCGTCTTCAGCGCCCCGGTGAACACCGTGCAAGGCCCCGTGCGCACCCAGTTCGGTTACCACCTGCTGGAAGTCACCGAGCGTAACGGTTGAGCCCACTCGCAAACGCACTCCGCCCCGCGCAGCCGCTTCGGCCGCGCGGGGCGGAGTTGTTTTCGGGCGCGTTCAGGAGTTGCGCAGCAGGAGTTCGATCTCTTGCAAACCCATCGACTTCTGACGCGATTTGCCCGGGGTGGGATCGAGCAGACGGATCTCGATGCGCCGGATGCGTTCCGGTTTGGGCAATTCGAGGCGCGTCTTGTGCTGCTCATCCGCGTCGAGCTGCACCACGACGGGTTTGCGTTTGTTGACCACCACCTCGGCCATCTTCGCGCGCGCGAACTCGCCCGGGCGTTCGCGACCTTCGCGCGCGAGGCTCAGCAGGATCGTGTCGGCTTTGATCGCCTTCTTGAGCTCCATCGCGATCCAAGGGCTGCCATCCTCTTCGCGGCACAACCACCCCGTGCCCTGCATCTGGTCGAACGCCCGATCGGCGCCCCATCCATCGCTGGCGCTCGAACACTCGACGTCGACCTTCTGGCCCGCGAGCAGGTTGTTCGCAGCGTCATCGATGTAGGTGCGCATCCACGGGGCGAGGCCCACCTCGATCGGGATCTGCAGCGGATCGCTGACGAGCACCGTAGTGGGTTCGTCGTCGCCGGGCGGGTTCTTGAGCGTGACGTGGGCGGTGATGGGGTAGAGCCCGGGTTCGGGCAGGCGCACCTGGGTCGCGAAGCGCTCGTGACCGGCGGGTTGCGTCGCATCCCCGGGTACCTTCGCGAGCACTGTATCGCCAGAGCGGTATTCGACCGACTCCACGTGCAACCCCTTGCCCGCCTCGTCCGGCCACTCGTACGAGTCGAGGATCAACTGGTGGAACTCGGGAATCCAGAGCTGCAAGGGATCCTGGCCGGTGACCACCAACTGGAAATCCGCATCCGGGTTCTCTGTGCGCCACTGGCGTTTGATGCGCGGGGGCGCACCGCTGACCGGCGCTGAAGCCCGCCGCAGGAAGAGAATCGCGAAGCAGGAGTTCGACTGACTTTCGCCGTAGGGCGAACCCCACTGGCCTTCTTTCGCCTGTTCCGCGATCAACCACCGCGCACCGACCTGGTACCAGTCGTGTTCACCGATGGTCGTGGTGGGGGCGAGCACACCGACCCGCTGCAGGGCGTACAGGTAGTAGTAACGCCAGCGGTCGTGCAGGGCCTTGCCCACCCAACCCGGATCGGGCAACGGATCGTGGGAGGCCATCCACTCGATGCCGCGCCGCACCTGGCCGTCGAGCTTGCGCAGGATGACGGCGCGACTGCCCCCATCGATCAGGCCCTCGCGCACCATGCACGCGATGCCGACCCCAGCGGCGGTCATCGACAGGGTCGCTTCGCCGTGGGGCCGGTAGGGGAAACCGCCTTCGTAGAGCTGATAGCGCTCGAGGGCCTTCGCGATATCCATCCACGTGTCTTCGGGCACCGTGGCTCCCGCGTGAGCCCCATGGCGCAGGCCGAGGGCTCCGAAGTGGGTGTTCGAAAGGTCATCGACGGCCCAGGGGTAGGCCCAAGCGCCGTGGTTCCACTCGATCAGTTGATCGACAACCTGTTGGATGCGCGCCGCGTGCCCAGCCGGGTCGACGGCGCCGTAGGCCATCAACATGCAGGCCGCTTCGTAGGTCGAGCGTGGCTCTAACGTGTCAAGGTAGCCAATGCCGCGCAGCACGGCCTGGTGGTTGTTCTCGAGGCCACCCTTGATCAGCGTGTAGACGCATAGGCCCGTGGTGCCCCCGTGGTGCTGGCCGCAGTCGTAGCGCCAGGACCCGTCGAGCTCCTGCTGCGAAACGAGGAACTGCAAACCCCGCTCGATGGCCGAATCCACGGCGGTTTGCGGCACGCGGGCGGGCTCTTGGGGGAGCGGCGCCAGGAGCAACGACGCGGCGCAGAGCAGGGAGGGAAGCGCGATCATGGATGCGAGGGCACCCGGCAGGGATGGGAGCGAACCCGGGCGGCCTCCGGCACCGTCGTGCATGCAAGACGCCGCGCCCGGGGTTCCGGGAGCGGCGTCAGTGTAAAAGCAATCTGCGGACCGTGGCCTTGGGATCCCCACATTTCGCCCGATTCAGGGGCGTGGGACCGGGCCTACCAGGCGCCGTACGGATCGGGTTTCTCGTAACCCCACCAGGCGGCGAGCCCGCAGACAGCGGCGCAGGCGAGCACGGAGACCACGAACGCTACCTTCGGGTAGTGTCGCAGGGGCCAGCCGAGGCGGATGGCCTGCGGGGCGAACAAGAGCAGCAGAGCGCTGCGGGGGGAGGTGCGCGCGAAGTACACGCCGATCACGAGCAGGCCGCCGAGGACCAGGGTGAAGGGCAGGCTCGAGCCATGGTGCACCGAAGCGTCCCGGCGCCAGACCGACAGGGCACACCACACGGCGGCGACGCAGGCGAGGCCGCCGATCAGGTGGGCGCTGGCGCCGGTGCTCTGGCCGAGTACGTAGGCGGCCGCACCTAAGGTGAGGCCGGCGGCCCCGGACACCTCGATCCCGCGCGCGCGGCAGCGGACCAGGTCCGAGTTGAGCAGCAGCGCTGCCATGCCGAGGCCGAGCAGCAACGCGGGCTGCTGCCATTGGTCGGCGTTTTTCCACTCGTGCACGCGCAGGGGTTCGCAGGCGAACCAGATCCAGGCAGCGATCAGCAGCGAGCCCAGCAGGAAGTGGGGTAGCGAGGCGCGCCAGCCCTGCAGGGCGGCGATGGGGATGGCGAGCAGGCTCCCGTAGAAGAGCCAGTGGGTGGCTTCCTTGGGCGGCCAGGGGGCCAGGCCGCCCTTGAGGGGCAGCCAGGCCAGGGCCAGGGCGGCGCCCCAGGCGAGGGCCGCGCACCAGGCGCGGGGTTTGCCCTGGGCGGGCGACCGGAGCCAGCCCACGAGGGCCAACGCCAGCGCCGCCAGCAGGGGATAGAGAAATGCCTGGGGAACCACAGACTACTTGCGCATGGCCTCGATGGACACGTAGAGGTTCACCTCGTTGCCCACCGCCTCGTCGGGGTAGGTGTCCATGCCGAAGTCACGGCGCTTGATGGTCAGCTCGCCTTCCATGCCGGCGCGGAAACCCATCTGGCCGGTGTCGCGGGCGCCGACGAAGTCCATGTCGAGGGAGACCGGCTTGGTCTCGCCGTGCAGCGACAGGTTGCCCTTCAGGGTGTAGGTGTCATCGTCCTTCTTGGTGAAGGCCGTGGTCTCGAAGGAGATCTCGGGATACTGGGTGCCGTTGAAGAAGTCGGGGCTGAGCAGGTGGCCGTCGCGCTTCTCGTTGTTGGTGTCCAGGCTCTTGGTGGGCACGGTCACCTTCAGGCTCGACTTGCCAGCTTCGTCGGACAGCACGAGTTTGCCGGAGATGTCGTTGAAACGGCCGTAGGTGTACGACACGTCCATGTGTTTGATGCGGAAGACGACCGAGCTGTGGGCCTGGTCGATTTCGTAGGTGCCGGCCTGGTCCGCGTTGAAGGCGGGTTTGGCGCTGCGCAGGGCGGAGACGGTCGGCACGATAGCCAGGGCCATGGAAGCCACGAGGGCGGTGCGGATGAGTTTCATGGGTACAGGGGTGGGAGGAGGGGCAGGCTCGGAACAAATGCCTGTTGCAACAAGTATTTACTCCAGAATGCGGGCATTTTCCAGGGGGTAGGTGCCCGGCTTGCCCAAGATTTACCCGCCCGTGCCATGCGCGGACCGGCCGAAAAATGGGACCGGGGGACCGGAAGGCGCGCTTCCGGTCCCCCGGGTGGGGAAGGGGCCCGTGGCCGGCCGCCTACTGGGCTTCGAAGTAGACCACGGCCAGCAGTTTGCCGCCCTGGAGGGATCCCACGACCACGTATTCGCCGCTGGTCAGGGACATCGAGGTGGTGAGGCGCTGGATCTGCTGCTGGTTGGTGCTCGTGAGTTCGAAGGACTGCAGGTCCAGGGTTCCGGTCTTGCTGTCGAAACCGGCGATCTCCACCTGAAGTTCCACTTCGGTCAGAAGGGACTGGTCGGGAAGGGAGACGGCATCCCCGGAGTGCGTGTACACCCGCGATCCCTTGCTGAGTTCGGTGCGCACCACCGACTGATTGTACGAGGTCCAATTCTGGGCGGGGTAGACGGCGTTCAACCCCTCTACCAATGCCCCGGGCAGGGTCTGGGAGCCGCTCTTGCCGTCGCCCGGACCGCCGAGCAACCACATGTGCAAGGTACCCTGCGGGGCGCGGCGTTCGAGGGCGCGCAGTTGCTCCACTGCCTCCAGCACCTCGGGCCGCGGTCCACTGATAAGCGCTTCGGACCCATCGGAGCCCGCGGAGACCTCGACGGGCAAGCCATGCACCGCCGCGCGGGCGGCATTCAAGTCGAGGGAGCGGAGCACCACGTTCTCGCTGACCGTGGAGGGCCTAGCCGCCTCGGCCGCCTGGTGCGTGGTCTCGACCTTATCCATCAAGGACAGGATGCGATCGATGTTCTCAGGGAAGTCCGTCACGATGAGGGCGCTGCCCCCCGGGACTTCGGCGAAGCGATCGCATTTGGCCACCATGGGCATGTTGGCCGCAACGCTGCTGCTCACATCGGTGTACTCCACGTTCTCCCCGACGAGGGTTCGCATGGTGCGCAGTAGCTCAAACGCTTCCATCGACTTCAGCGGGTGGAACGCGTGTTGTAGTCGTTCCCGCTGGCGACCTTCGATCAACGTTCGCTGGTTCTTGTACCGGTCGCGCTCCTCGGAGACCCTTTCGAAGTTGCGAACCGTGCTCGCGAGTTGGTCTTCCGTGTTCTTCAATCGTGTCTTGAGGGTGTCCAGCTCGCCGGATATCTGACCGACCGTCGCTCGGAGGCGCGAGTTCTCTTGGGTTTCATGGTCCAGAGCGGCCACCAGTTCGCTGCGCTGCAAATCGAATTGGCGGCGCTCCACATCGAGCATGCGCTCTAGTTCCTTGAGCTGCGCCGCTCGTTGCATTTCCTGATTGACACTTGCAGCCCTACTGCCGGGGGTCTCCTGACGAGAGGGATAGGCTCCAAAGGCCCGGGGAGCGATCGGCAATGCGAGGGTGCATACGACAAGATGGATCAGAATCATCGAGGTTCGTTTCATTTCAGAGGGATTGCAGTGTGGTTCGGGAGTTGGTGAGTACGCGCAGCTTGCCGGCGCGCAGTTCGATGCCGTTAGCACCGACTTCCACCTGCCGTACGACCGTGGACGGAAGTGCGCTGGGGGGGATTTGCGAGGGTTGGGAGCGTTGTTCGGTTGACACCGGGCCGTGGGCAACGGCGGGGGCATTGGGCTGTGGCGCGGTTCCGGACGTGTTCAGGGCCAACCAAGTGAGCCACAGCGCGACAAGACCGGCGGGCACGCCGATGCGCCAGGGGCGGCGGTGCGGGGCCTTGGGCCGCAGCCCATCGCGCAAGGTTTCCAAACCGTGCGCGGGAACGCGGGGTTGGATGTGGCCCCAGGCTCGCTGCAATTCTTGCACGGCCGCCTGCGTGCTTTGCTGTTCGTGATCGAGCTCGCCGAGTTCGGCCCCCAGGCGCAGGCCTGCGCGCACCGTCTCGATGCCTTCTGCCGGTGCCTTGGGCTGGATCTGCGCCCACGCATTCTGCAGGCTGCGTACCGCGGCGCGGGTTGCCGCGTCTTCGCCTGAAAGTTCACGCCACGGCTCCGGTACCGGACCCTGTTGCCAAAGCCGGCGCAACTCTTCGATGCGTTCGTCTTCGGGCTTCATGCCTGTTCCTCCGGTCCGAGCGGTTCTAGCTGTGAACGCAGCTTGCGGCGGGCCGCGGAAAGGTGCGCGCGCACCGACGAAGCGGCGAGCCCAAGCTGCTGCCCCGCCTGCTCGGCCCCGTGTCCTTCGAGATCCACCAGCACGAAACACTCCCGTTCGCGCGGACTGAGCCACGCGAGGGCTTGGCAGATCGTTTCCTGCCAATCGGGTTCGGGCGTCGCCGCAACGCTGCGTTGTCCACGCCGTTGCATCGCCTCGCGCTCATGGAACTCACGCCGTCCCTGGGCGCGCAACCGGTCCCGGCACAGGTTCGCCACCACCGAATTGCGCCACGGTCCATACGGCTGGTTCGGTTGCCAGAGGCCGATCTTGCGGGCGAGCTGCAGCATGGCATCCTGGGCCGCGTCCTCCGCATCGGCCTGGGAGGCGAGGAAACCCAGACAGAGGCGGTAGATCACGGGATATTCGAGTTCGTACCAGGGCCCGAGGGCATCCTCGTCCCCAGCCGCCAGGCCACGCACCCAGGGCAGCACGGCGCTGCCGTCGTGGGGGGGAGGCGGGGGCGTGGAATGCATGGGCCAAGGGGGGTACGCCTGGGGGACGGGCGGGTGCTGGGGGCAATCGGAGAAATCCGTGTATCGGGGCCCCGGGCGATAATACGGGGTGCCAACGGAGGCGGTGTTCGATCGAGGCCCCCGGAAGCACCGGCCAGATGGAAATCCCTTGGCCTCAAGGGATTCCCCGCGAATCGCCGTGGCTAGAATGCTCGGCCCTGCCTGATCTGCCGCCGCCTCTGCCATGACCCTGCTTCCCGGCCTGCGCCTCATCGATCACGAATTCGAAGTGCCCCTCGACCCCGCCCGCCCGACGGGGGAGTCGATCACCGTGTTCGCGCGTGAGGTGGGGCACCCGGGCAATACGGGTAAGGACCTGCCCGCCCTGCTGTTCCTGCAAGGCGGCCCCGGTTTCTCCGCCCCGCGCCCCGGCGGCGCGGATGGCTGGATCGGCGCCCTGTGCCGGGACTTCCGCATCTTCCTGCTCGACCAGCGTGGCACCGGCCGCAGCACGCCGCTGCATGCCGAAGACCTCGCCCGCCGCGGCCCTCTCGCCGCCCAGCTCGACTACGTACGCCACTTCCGGATGGACGGCATCGTCGCCGACTGCGAACGCATCCGCGAGCGCGTGCTCGGCCCGGAAGGCCGCTGGACCCTGCTCGGCCAGAGTTTCGGCGGCTTCTGCTCGGTGCACTACCTTTCGCGCCACCCGGGTTCGCTGGAACAGGTCTGGATCACCGGCGGACTGCCAGGTATCGATGCGCCGATCGACGAGGTCTACCGCTTGACCTACGCGCGCATGGTGGAGAAGAACCGCGCCTACTACGAGCGGTATCCCGCCGATCGTCAGCGCGTGCGCCGCATCGTCGATTGCCTGCTGCGCGAGCCGGTCGGCCTGCCGGGCGGCAGCGTGCTGAGCGCCACCGGCTTCCAACAGCTCGGCATCGGCCTCGGCATGAGCGACGGCATGGAGCCCCTGCACGACCTCATCGAACAACTCTGCCCGCACGAGCAAGTGCGTTTCCACTACGGGGCGCGCCGTGCCCTGGAAAACGTGCTGCACTACGACACCAACCCGATCTACGCGTTGTTGCACGAAGGGTGCTATACCCAGGGTTTTGCGTCGCACTGGTCGGCCCAGCGGGTTGGCCAAGGAATCGAAGCGTTTGCACCCGATGGCAGCGGCGACGTGTTGTTCCTTGGGGAGATGGTGCTGCCCAATCTGTTTGAAGAACATGCGGCCCTGCGCCCCGTGCGCGACCTCGCCCACGCGATCGCGGCCAAAGCCGACTGGCCCGGGCTCTACGACCCGGCGGTCCTGGCCCGCAACCCCGTGCCCGTGGCGGCGGCGGTCTATCACGACGATGCGTACGTGCCCCGCGAGCTCTCGCTGGCGACGGCCGAGCGCATCGCGAATACCCGGGTCTGGGTCACGAACGAGTACGAGCACAACGGTCTGCGTGCGGATGGCGCCCGCATCGTGACGCGGCTGCGCGAGATGACCGAGCGGTAAGGCCGGGTCTCGAGTGCGCTGGGAATTCCCACCCGGGGTGGGCAAAGGGCGGTTGGATTTGGATCCGGGGAGGCCCGGGGCACGGGCCCAGGCCTTGCCTGCTAGGATGGGCGCGTGACCGGCACACCCCCTGATCCCGATCCCGCACAGGGTGAAGCGACGCGCCTGCTCGACGCCTTGTCGAGCGGGGATAAGCCCGCGCAGGGCAAGTTGCTGGAGCTCGTGTATGACCAGCTGCGCAAGCTGGCGGGGGCGGCGCTGCGCAGCGAACGCATCGAGCATACGCTGCAGCCGACGGCGCTCGTGCACGAGGCGTGGTTGCGACTCATCGGGCAGACGCAGGTGAATTGGCAGGGGCGCGATCACTTCCTCGCCGTTGCGGCCATCGCCATGCGGCGGGTGCTGGTGGATTATGCGCGGGCGCGGCAGCGCGCCAAACGCGGCGGTGGGGCGCCGTTGGAGGACCTCAACTCGGGCCTGGCGGACTTGTCCGAGGATCTCGATCGGCGACTCGACGTGCTCGCGCTGCACGAGGGGCTCGAGCGATTGGCGCAGCACAGCGAGCGGGCTTCTCGGGTCGTGGAACTGCGTTTCTTCGCCGGCTTGTCGGAGGACGACACCGCGCGCATCCTCGGGGTGACCCGCGCGACCGTGACCCGCGACTGGCGCGCGGCGCGGGCTTGGTTGCAGAACCACCTGGACGAAGCGGGCCGGGTCGAACCGGAATGAGCGCTTCGTCCTTCGATCGCGCGGCCGAGATCTTCGAGGCGCTGGAGACCCTGCCGGCGGCAATGCGCGCGGCGGAGGCCCGTCGCCTGTCCAGCGATGATCCCGAGGTGCTCAGCTTCGTGATTGCGATGCTCGCCGGTGAGGAGAACAGCAACGGTGCGCTCGATACGCCTGTTGCGCAACTCGGCGAGATCGACCGGGCCACCCCGCTCGACAGCTCGACACCGGTGGGGCCGTACACCATCGTCGGATTGCTTGGCGAAGGCGGTATGGGCGTGGTGTACGAAGCGCGCCAGCACAACCCCGCGCGCAACGTGGCGCTCAAGCTGCTGCGCGGCGGTTTGCTGCAACCGGAACTGCGCAAGCGTTTCGAGCAGGAGGCGCGTGTGCTCGGCACGTTGAACCACCCGGGCATCGCCCAGGTGTTCGAGGCGGGCGTGGCCCAGGTCGGCGGCGTCGAGCAGCCGTACATCGCCATGGAACGCGTGTACGGCCTGCCCCTCGACCAATACGCCAACCACCACAAGCTCGACCGGGATGCGCGCCTGCAGTTGTTCGTGCGGCTTTGTGATGCCGTCGAACATGCGCACGGCAAGGGCATCGTGCACCGCGACCTGAAACCCGGCAACGTGATCGTGGGGGATGGGGCGGCGGTCAAAGTGCTCGATTTCGGCATCGCGCGCATCACCGACGCCGAAACCCTGACGATGGGCGGGCAAACGGGTACGGGGCAAGTGATGGGTACCCTGCCGTACATGAGTCCCGAGCAGGTGCGCATCGGCAGCGAGCCGATCAGCGCGCGCAGCGATGTGTATTCGCTCGGCGTGATCTTGTACGAAATGCTGGTGGGGCATCGGCCGATCGCGATCGCCGGATGCAGCCTGCCCGAGGCGGCGCGGCGCATCGTCGAGGAAGAACCGACGCACCTGGGTAGCATCGATCGCCGCCTGCGTGGGGACCTCGAGACCATCTGCGCGACGGCGATGGACAAGGAGCCGCGGCGCCGGTACGCGGACGCGGGGCAATTGGCGGAGGACCTGCGCCGTCACCTGAGCGACCAGCCGATCCTCGCACGCCGGCCGAGCCGACTCTACCAGATCGCCAAGTACGTGCGGCGCAACCGTTGGTTCGTGACCGGCGCGTCGCTCGTTGTGGCGGTGAGTCTGGCCTTCGCCGTCTCGATGGCCGTGCAGGCCAAGCGCCTGGAAGCGGAACGCGACCTCGCGAACCGCAAGACCCAAGTTTCCCGCGAGGTGGCCGATTTCCTCGTGGAACTGTTCCGCGTTTCGCAACCCGAAGAGGTGCGCAGCGAGCAGCTCAGCGCCCGGGAAGTGCTCGACGTGGGTGCCAAACGCATCGCGAGCAACCTGACGGCGGATCCGGCTTTGCGCTCGGAGTTGTTGCTCGTGATGGGGCGCACGTACCTGGCCTTGGGCCTTTCGAAGCAGGCAAAGCCCCTGCTCGATGAGGCTTTGGCCTTGCGCACCGACAATGGGCTGGGTGAAGAGGCGATCGCCGAGGTGCAGTTGGTGCGCAGTTCGGTGCTCGGATACGAAGGCGAACTGGAGCAGGTCGAACGCCTGTTGCGCGAGCAGCTCGCCAACCTCAAGAGCCGCGAGTTGCGCTCGCCGGGCCTACAATTCCAATTGGAAAAGGCCGTGGCCGATTCCCTCGTCGAACTCGGGCGCTATGAGGAATCCCTGGCCATTCTCGATCGCCTGGTGGAGCAGGGCTCCACGATGGAAGAGAAATATGATGCCCTTGTCGCGCGCGGCCGTGCGCAGTTGGACGGGGGGCACTTGGAGGCGGCGGAGAAGGATCTGCTCGAGGCCCAGCAATTGGGCAAGGACAAGTACAGCGAGACCCACACCAACGACTTGAACCTGCGCCGCATCCTGGCGCGCGTGTACAAGGCGATGGGGCGTTTCGAGGAGAGCGCCACGATCTTGAAGCGCGTGCTCGAGCTCGACCGCGAGCTGTATGGGGAGAACCACCCGGAGGTGGATGCGGACCTGTACTTCCTCGCGAGTGCCCTTTCGGATTGGGGCAAACTGGACGAGGCCTTGGAGATGTTCCAGTTCGTGCTCGAGCGGGACCGCAAGAACTACGGGGAGCACCCCTACACGGCTTTGGACATCACCGAATTGGCGACGATGTACAACCGCAAGGGGGAGCTGGAGCGCGCCTGGGAGCTGTTCCAGGAGGGCTTCGCCATGCAGCAGCGGGTGTATCCGCCCGACCACCCCGAAATCGCAACCACGATGAGCAAGATGGCTACCAACTGCCTGCGTCGCAACCGCATCGACGAGGCGCTTGATTGGTGCCAGCAGGCTCTGGCGATCCGCCTGAAGAACCACCCGGCGGATCACCTCGATGTGCTTTCCAGCCAGGCGGACCTTGGGGTGCTACTCGGGCAGAAGGGACGTTACGTGGAAGCCGAGGAACTGCTCCGCAAGGTGGTTGCGGGGCGCCAGGCGAGCTATCCCGGCGATCATCCCACGGTGGCGATCGGCATTCTCTCGCTGGCGGTGAATCTGAAGCGCCAAGGCCGCGCCGAAGAAGCCGAAGTGGAGGCGCGCAAGGCCCTGGCGATGGCGGAGGCGACCCTGCCGACCGAACACTCGACGGTGAACTATGCGCGTTACTTCCTGGGGGACATCCTCACGGACTTGCGGCCGGGGCAGGAGGCTTTGGACATGCTGCGGACCGCGCTTAAGTACCGCCAGTTGGAGGTGGTCGAGGGCAGCGACTTGATCGAAGGCACGCGCCTGCGCATCGCCGAGTGCCTGGCGGCTTTGGGCCGTTTCGATGAGGCAGAGCCGGACTTCCTCTTGGCGATCGACCGCACGCGGGAGTTCGGCGGGGCGGATCCGGGGCAGGCGGACCGCTACTGCAAGCGGTACATCCAGGCTTGCGAGAAGGCGGGGCGTGCGCCGAAGCGCGAGTTGCTGCAGCCGGAGGTTCCCCAGGAGGTTGGGGGGGCGCCGGCCGGGGACGAAGGGGCGGCGAGCTCGGGTTCGGGCGACTGAGCGGATCCCTGGGACTCAAGGTGGGGGGAGGTCCCCAAGCGCAGTCCTACCAGAGCCAAAGACGATCCTTGTTTGAGGCTTGGATCGGTCCGTTCCTTTGGCAGGCCTACAGTTATACCTCCCCCCGATTCTTGAGAAGGGCAGCGGGGGGCTTCCGGTGCGAGCAACTCCGCACGTAGGCCGCCGGGTCATGGGTTCCGGCGTGAGGCCTGCGCAGTCGGCGGAGGCCCCCCACTGGAGGACCACGCGACGTTTGACCGGGCGTTGGATCACGAATCCGAAAGAAAATTGCGGAATCCTTCCCTGGGGGCTCCAGGAGAAGGATTCCACGCGGATTCGACCGGAAAAAGCCCGGCGTGTCCCTACCTCTCGGCCCAAGAACGCATGGCCTTGGCCAGCCATTCCGTGCTGCCGGGGTGCACGCCGTCGTAGTGCTCCCGGAAGCGCGGATCCGACAGGTACAGCTCGGCCAGACCGACATAGGCCTCCAGCTCCGCCGGCCAGGCGCGCCGCACCCAGGCATGGTGCCGCTCGACCAGGCTCCGGGCCGCATCCCCCTCGGGATCCCAACCCTCCCGGCACGCCGCGCCGATCGCCTCGCGCAGGTCCTCCGCCTCCCGCCGGAACTCCGCCGCCCCGCCCGCCTCGATGCGCCGCCGGGACGCCTCGAATTGCCCGTCACCCCAGCGCCGGTCCACCTCGCGGTTCCATTGCTCCTCGGTACCTGCGGGCAGACCCGCGAACATATCCTCGTCCTTCATCGTTTCACCTCCTTCCAGTTCTTCCAACGTCCGTTCCAGCGTGCGCAAGAGGGCCCGGTCCGCCTGCAAACGTTCCCGCACCAGATCCCGCTGCCGCCGCAAGGCCTGCCCGCGATCCATCCCCGGGTCGTCCAGCAACGCCTTCACCTCAGCCAACGAGAAACCCAAGCCGCGGTAAACCAGGATTTGCTGCAACCGCAGCAAATGCACACGGTCATACAGGCGATACCCGTTGCCCGGATCCACCAGGGGCACGAGCAACCCGATCGCATGGTAGTGATGCAATGTCCGAACACTCACCCCGGCCAACTCGGCCACCTGCTGCACGCTTTTCATGGCCCCCTTATCCAGGCTCACGCTGCGTGAGGGTCAAGGGGCCAATTCGGAAATCCGACCGATTCCTAGGGATCGAGGCGGGTTTCCCCTGGGCCGACGGGAATCACGAGGGTCTGCTCGTCGGCGCTTGTTACGTAGGGCAGACGCGAGACGTGCACGGCGTCGACCGTTTGGCCGGGTGGATTCAGGATCAGGATTTCCTGGTATTCCGGAATTCCTGGACCGGGGGAGCGCAGGGCCTTGCAGGGGATTCCGGATCGCTGGCATTCATTGATGCGGAAGCGGGGCTCGCCGGATTCGTGCAGCGGGATCAGGACGTGTTGGACCTCCATTGGAATGGCGGGAATCGAAACGAAGGTGGTCGTGGCGGCGGAGACCTCGACCACGCCATGCCAGAAGTCCCAGGGATCGCCGCCGGCGGCATCGAGCTTCAGCTCGAGGGGGACGCCGTGCTCGACCTCAGCGAAGAATGCGGTGTGCTTGTCTGTCCAACGCGCATGGAGCCATCGTCCCTGGCTGACCTGCAGCGTCATGCGAACGTACTCGCTGGGGTTGCCAGGCATGGTGCGCAAGTCCACTTGCACCGCCCCGCAGGACGCCAGGCGGATCTGGTGTTCGGTGGCTCCCCGGGGAGCCAGATGGCCATCGACAACGGTGGCGGCGGGGGCGTCGGTGGAGAGCTCGACAGCGCCGGAATGGAACCACCCGTGGATCTCATAGCGTCCATCCGGGCCCGAGCGGGCACTCCAGGATCGATTCGCCTCGAACCCTTGCTCCTTGAAGTTCAAATCGGGTTCGGGGAATTCTCCTTCATGTCCGCCCGGCCTGGCCGCGACCCAACATTCGACGGGAGCACCGTCCGCGTCCACAACCCTTCCGGAAACCAGCAACGGCATCGGCTGCAGGGTGAGGTCGCCCAGGTCCAGAACCTCAGGTCCGCCCCGCGCCAGTCTTGGCGTGAGAACAAAGTGCTCCGCACCCCCCGAAGGGGGATCGCTGAAGACCCATTGGGGCCAGAGCCTTTGCCCGGACACCAGGTCGCCGATGGGATCCAAGGGGACCGACAAGCGGCCCGCCGCATCCGTCTGCACGGTCAAGATGCGCGTCCACTGCGCGGCCAGGCCGTGCAGCCAGTCTTCGCTGATGCCCATCCAGAGGATCCGATGGGCGGCAGGACGTCCCTTCTCATCCAGAATCCGAGCAGTGGCGGTGCGGCTCGCTCCATACTCCTCGAGCACCACCTCGAGCGACTCGCCCGCGGCGCTCGGGCCGGAGATGGGTGTGTTCGACAAGAGTCGATCGTTCTCGTCCCACCAGCGCAATTCGAGTGGCATGCCGACTTCGACCCAATCCCAGGTGGGCAGTGGATCCCCAGCCTGGATGCGCTGGCAAGGTTGCCGCAGTCCCGAGTTGTCTATGTGTAGGTCGAAGTTCTCCCCCTCCCGGGCGAGGGCGAACCGCCCTGCCGTCACGGGATTGCCGCGGTCGGTAGTCGGCGCCACGCGCACGGAGCCGGTGGGGGGCAAGTGCAAGGTGCACGCAGCTGTGCCCTCGCGGGGTACTTCGAGGGTCACATCTCGCGCGAACACGCCGGGTACCTCGACTCTGCATTTTCCTTGGGCCCGTTTGCCCGGATTGAGAACATCAGAGGCGATTCGCGCCGGTTCCCCCGCCGGTCCCGTCTGACCCGTACTCAACCATGACGAGGTACGGGAACCCAACCCGAGCGTCACCGGGCAATTCGCGGCGGCCGTTCCATCCGCCTTGAGTACGGTAACGGCGAGTTCCCCTGGAACCCGGACCCGCAGGGTGCAAGGACCACGATTTTTGGCGCGAGCCTGCCACAACCGCCCATCGCGTTCCATGCGGGCGATCAGGGTGCGTTCTGGCAGGATCCAGGGCACACGCACTTCTCCATGGACATCCGTCTTGAAGGCCCGGCCAAAGCGTCGCGCAAAGTCCTCGTAGGGCAGTCCCTCCCTCCAAGCATCCCAGGCCTGCGGTGGAAGATCGAACCAACCGTCGAGATCGAGAACGAGAGCGCCCACCGCCGGCGCACCCGTGTCGTCGAACACGACACGCACGACGCAACCTTTCGGTGGACTGGGGTGAACTTGCAAGCCTTCGAACAACCCTCGCGGGCCGTTCTCAGCGGCTGGCAGGGACTGGAGTACGCTTCCACGTGGGTGTTCCCCGGGACCATCTCCCGGGCTGGCCCGCATCGTCACTTCCGCTCCAGGTTCGATGCCGTACGAGGATCGAGCCAGCGGTTCGGATCCCGCTAGTCCCCAACTGCCTCGGGCGGCCCACCACGCGAGGATCAGCAATGGCAGCAAGAGCAGGAGCCAGGTCTTTTTCACGATACGAGAACGCGGGTCAGTCTTTTGGGTTCATCGGTGTGGCGTTCCTGTCCGATCTTGCCAGGCGAAGGTACCTTGCCAGCCCCCCGCAGAATGCGGTAATGGAAGGAGACTCACTCTGGTCGGATGATCAGTCCAGGAGCAAGATCTTTGGTGAAGGACTTGCGCCTGCGGGTAGCAGGGTCGAGCAGGGTATAGCGGACTTGGTCGGGAAGTTGACCCTTGGGTGTGATTACGGTGACTCGCCTTGTTTCGGCGGGCAAGGGTTCCCGGCTAGTGGCCACTTGCACCGCGTTTCCGTTGCGCAGGTATTCCAGATTGGAGATCTGGGGGTCGTCTGGAGCTCCCCGTTCCCAAAGG
Source organism: Planctomycetota bacterium (assembly GCA_041398705.1). Taxonomy (GTDB): domain Bacteria; phylum Planctomycetota; class UBA1135; order UBA1135; genus NORP259. Next base: position 85,613 of record JAWKUI010000003.1, read on the forward strand.
AACGTAACCGTCTCGAATTCACCGTCAAAGCGGGCACCTTCCAATTCGAGTGCTTGGCCGGGCCGAACTTGGACGAGGCGCGAATCTAGCACTTCAGGCGTGGAACCGCGTAGTCGGGTCGTCAGGGTGTAGGCACCTGGGCTGATATCCTTGAAGTGCGCCAACTGGTCGGCCTGCCAGAGCGGCACCATCCTCAACTCGTCATCCAGTTGCAGCGAAACTTCGAGGTAGTCGGCGGGTCGAGCGGGCAAGTGACCAAAGTGCACGGTCAGTTGCGCCGCTTGGGTGGCTTGCACGATCACATCCGTACTTCCGAGTGGCCAAGTCCGGACTTCATCGACTCGGATGCCCGCTGATTGGATGGAAAGGCCGACTTCTGGATAGGTACACGTGCCGCGGATCTCGAAATGCCCATCTGGGCCCGCAGTGTCCCGGAAGGGGCGATCGGCATCGAAACTGCTGCAGTAAGAAGCGGAATCTTGCGGCTGGCTCCCTGTATCTGACTTCGTAAACGAGTCCAATCCCCGGTCCGGTCCGCCCTGGTCGAACTGCAACGATACTTCGCAGGCAATTGGATTCCCGCCGGGGTCTACGACGTATCCAGCGAGCAGGACGGGTTGAGGGTGCAGCACCACGGAGCCCAGGTCGACGATTCCCGCGGCGGCGGTGCCCCGAGCCGGTGGCACCACGCGTGCGATCCGCTCGTGGCCGTACTCCGGGGTTGTGCTGACGATCAACGCCTTCGGGGGGAGCCTGTTCCCGGTGGGACTCACGATTGCGTCCAAGTCGATGGAGAGTCGTCCAGTCCCATCGGTTCGCTGTCGATCGGGTGAATACCAACGGTGCCGGAATTCTGAGGCCAGGGTGAGTTCCTGGTCGACGAGTGCCGTTCCGTCGGGGTTGAGAACCAACAATGTCCCGGTGAGTTGGGGGCGGTGGGATTCGAGCATCACATCGACGGAATCCGGAGCTTCCTTGGGTATGTCGACTTGAGCGCGGCCGAGCAGTCGGCCCGAGTCACTCCACCATAGAATCCAAACACTTTGTCCCTTTCCGACCCACTGAGCTGTCCCATTGGAGTTGAGGGCTCCGAGGTCCACGTGGACTTCCCCAGGTACATCCGAATTCGGGTAGGTAGGGGAGTCTCCAGGTGCCGTCGTGCGGAATTGAAGTTTGCCTTCAACCACTGGGCGCCTGGTCGAGTCTTGGGCCGCTACCCGGATTTCTGTGGCTTCCGGTAGACAAAGTTCGTGGTGGGTCGGCGCCGGAGCGAGACCATCGACTTCTTGGCGGATCTTGATGGGAAACAGTCCTTCGACCTGAATCGATAAGACCATCCTACCGAGGATGGTTTCTGGATTCAAAAGCGCGGTGCTACGCAGGGAATTGCGCAAGTAGGCGGCTTCACCCGATTCCCCAGTGGATTGGAGGTCTAGAACCTGAACGAGTCCGTTTTCGCTCCATTCTTTGTTCCGCCTTGGAGTCATGGCCAGCGATACCGGGACTCCGCCGAGGACCTCTCCGCTGGCGCTCAGGACCCGGACGTGAAACCCTTGGGGCTGTTGCAGGGGGAGTATCAGGGGGCGCGGATTGATATCTGCAACTTGGAGGGTTCCAACGTACTCAGTGCCTTGGAACTTGGTTTCCACGGCAAGTATGCCCCGGAAAGGATCCCAATCCGGGTGCACGATTCCATTGGAATCGGCGCGGTAGGGAGTGCCTATCGTACAGACCACGTGGCCGATGTCGGCCTTGGGTCGATGGATGCCGCGCTTCCTGAGAGCCAACATCTGGCTATCGGATAGCGTCCAAACGGTGACGCCTGCTGCAGGGGCATTGGTGTCCGCAAACACCACCCGCACACCTTCCTTGTCTGGGTTGGGCTGGGCGAACGGCAAGTCCAACTCCTCGGCCTCCGTGGGGGCAGCGCTCGGTGGCACCGCAACCTCGGTGCGCTCCGGAAGTTCGGGGGCTTGAGCAGATTCCCGGAGGGAGATTCCCATGTCCCGAGAGCCGGCAGCGTTGGTGATCGCAGGAGCCAGGGCGTCGGATGTGCGGATCCTGCTGCCCTTCCAGGCGGAAACAAGGACATAGACGAGCAACCCAAGCAGAATCAAAATCGAAAGGTGGCGACTCATGGTGTGCACGCAAGTAGAAATGAAGGTGGGTTCAGCATAGCGCCAGTCCGGAATCTCGGTCGATTTTCCGGAGACCGCAGGGAATCGGGGGCACCCGATGCCGCCACGCTGGCATTTTGGGATGCGGCCGCTTGCCCAGGCGCAGCTCAGGTCCTAAATCGGAGGACATGGATCTAAAAGACACAGTGCATCTGGTGACCGGGGGAAGCTCGGGAATTGGCAAGGCAACGGCGCAGCTCCTCGTCGAGAAGGGCGCGATGGTGGCGATCACCGGCCGCGATGCGGTCAAGCTGGAACGGGTCGCGGGGCAAATCGGTGCATTTGCCATCCAGGCCGACGTATCTAAGGAAGAGGACGTATTGCGCACCTACGACACGGTGCTCAAGGAGTTCGGCCGCCTCGATGGCTTGATCAACAATGCGGGCATCGGGGGAGGTTGGGCGGGGGTCGATGAGCTCAACATGGACGCCATGCGTGCGGTCTACGACGTCAACGTCTTCGGTGCAGCAATGATGGGCTCCCGCGCCGCCCAGATCTTAAAGGAGCAGGCCAGCGGCTGCATCGTCAACATCGCATCGACCGCCGCCCTCAAGGGGTTTGCCAAGGGCACCATCTACGCCTCCTCCAAATGGGCCCTGCGCGGCATAACCCAATGCTGGCAGGCGGACCTGCGCCCCTTCAACGTGCGGGTCATCCTCATCAACCCTTCCGAAGTCGCCACCGCCTTCGGCGACCCCTCCCGCGTCGAACGCGAAGCCGCCCCCAACAAACTGCGCAGCGAAGAGATCGCCCACGCCATCGTCACCGCCATGCAAATGGACCCCCGCGGCTTCATCCCCGAACTCGCCGTCTTCGCCACCAACTCCCTGGTAGGGCTAAATGTGTTACGTACGGAAGCGGGTTTAGTTGTCACGTTATTCGCCGTGTGTGGCTGTCGGAACGACAGCCGCACGCGGCGAATAACGTGACAACTTAAACCCGCTTCCGTGTAACACAATTCAGCCGCCGGCACGCCAACAGCGAAGTCCTTCCTTTGCGAGTAAGGCAACCCAATCCGCATAGGCGGGGTCGTTCAGAGTGGCCGCGCGGTGGTAGGCATATCGGCGTATCAGGGTTTGGCGCGAAGTGCTGAAGTGCTTGGCGAGTTCATCAAAACCGATCCCACCGAGGTCTCTACCTAGCCCAACCAAGGCCATATCCCTGTAGCTGACTGTCCTGCCTCTTCCTTTTGGGTTGCTCTTGGGGGGGTGGTATGCGGCAAGTGCGGCCTGGATCATGGCGATGGGGAGCACAGGCAGGTTGGGTATGGTTCCATCCGCCAGACGCGCCTTTCGATGCATCCAGTCTTTCATGTGGGTGTTGCTCGAGGCGACCAGGTTATTCAAAGGATCGGCCTGGCTAGGGGACTGATCCTACGATCTATCAATTCAATCATGGGGCGGCAAGGGATGGGAACGTTCGATAGTACCGGGCTGCAACTGAACCGGATTCTCCGCCTCGCTCATCCACTTCTGCGCGCACCCATGACCGGTTCAGCCACCTCGGGGTCCTTCCCCTGGCGAAATGCCACGCGCTGCCGTAGGGGTATTCATGGGGCAGTCTTGTTATGCCAGCCCCAAGCGGATTGGCGTCGATGTACTGCACAAGGGTTCGGCGATACCAAAGATCCTCCACCCGTTTCGAGTTGAACCTTCGACGTACCAAAGTGCCATCTCGTTTCCGTCTCCGGTTGAACCAGCGAGAATATGCCAATTGAATGCGGTGCATTGCTCCGGATAGATCTCCATTGCGGCTCCGGAGGAGCAGATGGAAATGGGTTCCCATGAGGCAATACACGCGTGAACCTTCGATTTGGCCTCGGTGCACCGCCCAAGCCAACTGCGCCATGAAGTATCGAAAATCCTCCCTGCGCTCGAAGAATGTCCTTCTGGCGATGGCTCTGTTGTAGACGTGGTGCCAGAGTCCTGGCTGGTCAATGCGGTTGGCACGGGGCATTCCATTTCCTCCAGCCAAGAGACTCTCGGTCGGGATTGGGGTTGCATGCCATCTGGTCGAGTCGTTTACGTACGGAAGCGGGTTTGTTGCACGACGCACTTCGCGCGCTGCCGTCGTTCCGACGGCAGCACGCGGCGAATAACGCGACACTTAAACCCGCTTCCGTACGTCACATTTCGACGCGCTACTTGGACTCCAGCGACTGTTTGGCTGGCTGCAGGGCGGGATGCGCAGTTTGCCTTCCATGTCCACGAGCAGGGCTTCGACACGGGGAAGCGATTGGATGATCTTCAAACCTTCCTCCGGGCCGAGAACGCACATCGCGGTGGCGAGGGCGTCGGCGATGGCGGCATCGGGGGCGATGACGGTGGCGCTGATGCAGCCGGTGGCGGGGCGGCGGTGCGGGGGTCGATGATGTGGTGGTAGCGTTTGCCGTCGAGTTCGAAGAAGCGTTCGTAGTCGCCGGAGGTCACCAGGCAGGTGTTGGCCACCGGGATCATGGCGAGGGGGGTGTCCAGTTTGCGGGGGTGTTTGATGGCGATGCGCCAGGGGTGCCCTTCTTGTCGCCGAGGGCTTTGAGGTCGCCGCCGGGCGTTTGACGAGGCAGCTGGATGCCGCGGTCCATGATGACCTTCATGGCTCGGTCGACGCCGTAACCCTTGGCGATGCCGCCCAGGCCGATGCGGGTGCCGGCGGGAAGCAGGACGCGGGAGCCCTCGAGGTCCACTTGGACCTTGCGGTAGTCGATGAGCGGCAGGGCGGCGGCGATGTCTTCGTCGCTTGGGATGCGCGGGGGTTTGGCTTTGAAGTCCCAGAGTTTGCCAACGCTTGCGTAGGTCGGGTCGAAGGCGCCGCCGGTGAGTTCGGCCACGGCGAGGGAGCGTTCGATCAGCTCCGCCAGCTCGCGGGGGACCTGCACCCAGCCTTCACCCGCCTTGGCATTCAAGTCCATCAGCGGAGACGGGCGCCAATCGGTCATCAGGTCTTCGACCCGCTTGAGTTCGGCGACGGCGGCGTCGATGGCGGCTTCAGCGAGCTCCGAGTCGGCGTGGATGACCTCGATGACGAGGTCCGTGCCCATGACGCCCAGCTCGCGGTGGTGCAGGGTCTCGGCGGGGGCGGCCTGGGGTACTGGAGATTGGGCAGCAGTACCAGGGTTGCGATTGTGAACATGATCATGAGCCTTGGGAGCGGATATGTGTGACGTTACGGAAGCGGGTTTATTGTCACGTTATTGGACCGGGCTGGCGGAACGCCAGCCCCGGCCCGGAATAACGACATCTTAACTCCGCCTCCGTACGTAACACATATCCGCCAGAGGTAGGGTTCCAGGGACGGCGGGAGTTCGTGGCCGCGGTAGACGACTTCGCGCTGCTTGTTGAGCACGATCACCGTCGGGGTGCCCGTGATCTGGAAGAGGCGGGTCAGGGACAGGTCGCGGTCGCGGACCTGGGGGTAGGTCAGGCCCAGCTCCAGGATCGTCTTCTGCAGGTGGGTGGCGTCCACGGAATCGTCCGGGCCCGACACGATGCCAGCGACCGAGAGCTGCTTGGAATACTGACGGCTGGCGCGTTGCACGTGCGGGGCTTCCGCCACGCAGCTACCGCACCAGGATTGCCAGAAGACCAGCATCAGCGGCTTGTCGGCGTGTACGAGGTCCGACCATTCCTTGCCACCCTCCGCCGTGCTCGCCTCGAGGGTCGAGCGTACGACGGCGGGGGTCAGGGCCACGTCTTGGGCTTGTTTCCCGCCCGATTGGCACGCGGCCAGGGCCAGGGTGGCGACGAGGGTGATGACACGTTTCATGATCAGAAGCCCTCCTTCCAGCCGATACTGAAGAAGAGGTGGTCCAAGCCATCGGAGCGCGACAGGAAGTCCACGCCGAAGTCCCAGGTCGCCTGTTTGCCCCAACGCAGGTGGGTGCCGAACAGAGTCGAATCGAATTTCGCCAGTTCCGAGTCCTGGGTGCGTTCGTCGGGAAGGGGACCGGTGCCGGTGTAACTCGCCTGGTACGCATCCGCCGCCGACTGGTCGTAGTAGCGCATCCGCACGTCCCACAACATGCCGTTGTCGAACTGGCGGATGTACTTCGGCGTCACGTCGAACGCGGAGATACCCCAATCATCGTTGTAGATGCGCGCGCCAAGCTCGATGGCGCTCACGTCGTTCAGCGCATGGCGCACGGTGCCATACAGCGCGGTGCGCAGACGGTTGTCCGGCAGTTGTTCGTCGAACTCGACGCCCTGCACGTTGCCCACCAGGTTCGGGTTGGCCGCGTAGGACGGGTCGGTCTGCACGACCGAGTTGATCGGGCTTTCCAGGAAGCCGCTCTGGGCGGAGACGGTCAGGCCGAGTTCGCCGTGGGTGCTCGGGTTCACCACCTGATACCAGGACAGGGTGGCCGCGATCGAGGTGCGGTTGTCGGTGCCTTCGTCCACACCGCTCCAGCGGATCAGCTTGAGCTGGTCGAAGTAGGCGTTCAGGTTGGCGGACACGACCGCGTCGGCCGGTTCCAGGGTCTTGCTCAGACCGCCGCCCAGACCGACGGAGAAGTAGTCGTACTCGAAGCTGAACCCCGCGTGCCAGTTGGCGTTCAAGTCGGGCGCGAGCTTGTGACGGAACGAAGCGTCCAGACCCACGTAGTTGTCACCGCTGGCACCCGACTGCGCGTCGGTGTACGGAGCGGTGAAGGGTTGGATCTTGCTCAGGCGCTCGATCGACGCACTCGAAACGTGGTCGTAGGAGAGCTGGATGTGATAACCGAAGTCCTCGGTCGCCTGGAAGTCGTAGATCAGCACCGGTTCGATGACCGTGACCGACTCGTCGACAAAGGGGTTGCCCTCGCCCGGATCGTCCTTGTCATAGAAGCCCAGGCGCGCCGCCCAGTAGCCGCTGCCGGCTTCCCCGTGGGGGATGTTGGTCGGGGAGTTCAGGGCCGGACCGGTGGTTTCGCCCTCGCCGATCTGCGCGAGGCCCGGGGCGGCCAAGCCCAAGGCCATCAGGCACGGCAGCCAGAAGTTTCTCAGTAGCATCCGCAACCTCCACCGGCCGAAGCACCGATGCCACCCGCAGCTCCCTCGATCGAGTAGAAGGTCTTCTGCTCGAAGTGGGTCAGCGTGGGGTCTTGGGAGAGGTCCATGACGGGGGTGCCCAGGCGCCCCTTCTCATAGAACTCGACCGTGTTGCAGCTCGAGGCGAAGCCCAGCAGTGCCAGGGCCCAGATCAAACGTTGTTTCATGGTCCGTGATGCGGGCGGCAATCGCCCATGATTCGCATTCTCGTCAAGTGTGCCCCCCCGGCCCCAGGGGGGAAAGCCTACAACGCGGTAATCCGCCCTTTTCAGGGAACCGGGAAGGGGAGCTTTCCGGGAGTCCGCCTTTACAAGGCGGCAATCACCCCCCGCAGCCGGGCATTCGAGCCGCGTTTAGCGGTAGGATGGCCCCCGTGAAGATTCTGATCGTCGACGATGACCCCAAGTTGCGGGGATTCCTGCGCAAGGGACTGGAGGAGCAGGGGTATTCCTGCATCGAAGCCGGTTCGGTGGCCGAAGCCAAGGGTTGCCTGACCCAGACCTTCGACCTCGTGCTGCTGGACGTGATGTTGCCCGACGGGGAGGGGTGGGAGATCCTGCGCCATCTGCGCGCGGAGGATTCCCAGACCCCGGCGATCTTCCTGACCGCCCGCAGCCTGGTCGACGAACGCATCCAGGGCCTCGAGATGGGCGCCGATGACTACGTCATCAAACCCTTCGAGTTCCGCGAGCTGCTGGCCCGCATCCAGGTGGTGCTGCGCCGCCGCACCGAGGGCGCGGTGCTGAATTGGGGCCAACTGCGGCTCGATTCCCTGGCGCAGAAAGTCGTGCATGGCGAACGAACCCTGGACCTGAGTCCAAAGGAGTTCTCCCTGCTGCGTTTCCTGATGAAAAAGGAAGGCCAGATCGCTTCCAAAACCGACTTGCTGCGCGAGGTATGGGGCATGGACTTCCACCCCGGCACCAACGTGGTGGAGGTGGGAGTGGCGCGCCTACGCAAGAAGCTGGATCTGAGCGGCCCGGAGCGCATCGAAACGGTGCCGGGTGAGGGCTACCGCATGGGGCCGCCGGCCGGGGAAGCGGATTGAAGAAACCGTGGTCCCTCGCCCAGCGACTGACCCGCTGGTTCACCGGATTCACCTTGCTCGTGGTCGTGGTGATCACCGTGGTCTCGACCCTGGCGGTGCTCGGCGCCACGAAACGCGAATTCAACGCCCTGGCGTCCGAAGAGGTCGATGAGCTGCGCGCCCTCTTCCGCGACCGGCCCCTGACCCGCGAGGGCATGCTCGAAGAGGTCGATTCGCTGCAGGACGGGCACCTGGGGGTGCGCATCGCGTGGCGCCTTTGGAATCCGGATACCGGGGCCGTGTGGGGCGAGTTTGGCGACGTGCAGCTGCTGCCCCCGGTGGGCAGCAAGCCCAAGGAGCCCTGGGTGCGCCTTTGGGAGGTGCCGTTCGAGGGTTTCCGGTCGCCGGAGATCCACGGACCTCTATGGATCGGCTTGGTAGTGGACGGGCGCGGCCGACTCTTCCCGCTCAAGAAGTACGCGGCGATCGCCGGCGGTTTGATCCTCGCCTCGGGCATCGCCGCCCTCATCGTGGGGGCATTCTTTGGCCGGCGAACCGCGAGCATGCTCGAACGCATCGCTCTGCGCGTGCAGCTGGAGCCCGAGGAATTGCCCGATTGGAAGGGGGAGAACCCGCCGATCGAGATCGAGCGGGTGGCGGGGGCCTTGGCGTTGGTGCTCAAGCGCGCCAAGGAGGAGCAAGAGCGTTCGAGCATGTTGATCGCCGGCGTGGCGCACGAATTGCGTTCGCCGATCCAGAACATCCTCGGCGAAACCGAAGTCGCTTTGATGCGCGAGCGCGAGCCGGAGGAATACCGGGCGCTGCTCGAGAGCCAGTCGGAAGAGGTCCAGGATCTCGCGCGCGAGATCGACAACCTCGTGACCTACTGCGCGCACAATACGAACCGCGCCAGCGGTACCCGCGAGTGGTTCGATCTGGGCGAGGAGCTGACCCTGCGCATCCCGAGGGAAAAGGAACGGGCGCAGCGGCGCGGCGTATCGGTCGAACTGCACCTCGAAGGCGATCTGGGATTGACCGGTGACCGGGAGGCGCTATTGCTCGTGGTGCGCAACCTCGTGGGCAACGCGATCTCGTTCTCGCCGCCCAAAGGCCGCGTGCTCTTGACCGCCAGCGACCAAGGCGACGCGGTGCAGATCGCGGTCGACGACCAGGGACCGGGCGTCGCGCCGGAAAACCGCGAGCGTATCTTCCTGCCCTTCGAACGGGGCCGCGAGGCGCCCGGGTCGCGCACGGGTTTCGGATTGGGTTTGGCCCTGTCCAAGGACGCCATCTCGGCCCACGGCGGCAAACTGCGCGTAGTCGATTCCCCCGAGGGGGGTGCGCGGTTCGAAGCGTGGATCCCGCGCCAATTCGGCGAAGGCGCTGCCGTTTGAGGCGCTACGGCCTGCGCCCGGCTGGACAAAACGCCGCGTCGCGCCCACGATGGGGGCATGCTGCGCCCTGTACTGTTGACTGCTGCGTTGTGCCTGGTCGGTTGCCGGAGTTCGGAGGATCAGGGGCTCGATTTTGGGGATGATTTGACCGGGGCGCCGCTGGAGGCGCTGGTGAATGCACGAACCCTGGAGCTATTCGCCCTGGATCCCGCTTGGCCCACCGAAGAAAGCCGCGCCGATCCCAACACCTTCCACGGATACGGCGTCCGCGGCCACGCGCCGCTTGCCGATCCCGCGCAAGTGGCCGATCTCCTGCGCGCGTTTGCCAAGGGCGCCCGGGAAAACGACGAGATGGCCGCGGCGTGTTTCGATCCCCGCCACGGCATCCGCGCCGAATGGAATGGCGCGACCTACGACTGGATCATCTGCTTCGAGTGCATGACCTACCAGATCTGGAGCGGTGCCGACCACTTGGACAATCAACTCCTGTCCGAATCGCCCCGCGGCACCTTCGACCGGATCTACCAGGGCCTGGGACTGACGATCGCCCCCCGCTGAGTCGCCGCGCATGCGCTTGGTCTTCCTGATCACCGCCTGGCTCAGCACCGCCCTTGCCGTCATCGGCGCGGTTCTGCCCCTAGTGCCCACTACGCCGTTCCTGTTGGTCGCGGCCTGGGCCTTTTCGCGCTCTTCGCCCCATTGGGCCGAACGCATTCAACGCATGCCGCTGTTCGGCGGCTATGTGCGCGAATGGAATGCCACCCACAGCGTGCCGCGTGCGGCGAAGTGGAAAGCGTGGGGGGTGATCGTCTTGAGCTTTGCCTTCAGCATTTACTGGGTGAAGGGCCGCATCCTGCGCCTGGGGCTTGTCCTGCTCGGATTGATCCTGACCTGGGTGATCTACCGGCTACCGGAGACCCCGCGCGGCAACTCCGCGAGCTGACCGCGCAGGACCTGCAGGGCCCGGACGTTCTGGGGTTCGTTGCGCTCGCGTTCGTCGAGCCAAGCGGCCTGGGTTTCCGGGTCGGGTAAGCGCAGGGCGTGGGCGAACAGCTGGATCGGTTCGGACTCACCGGGAATCCCGACCGAGAGGACCAGGTTCCCGCGCCGGGCGTCCAGCCAGTTCCATTCGCCCGCCTCCGTGGTTTCGCTGCTTTCAAAGGTCCAGTTGTTCGCTTCGAGCTGCTGTTGCAGGCTGCGCAGGGTGGCGCGCGGATCCTTGCCCCGCTCGAGCGTCCAGCCGAATTCCTCAAGCAAACCCGCTGGGGCCTGCTGCACCATCGGCTGCATGCCGAGTCCTTGCAGCAGGGCCAACTCTGCGGGCACTTCGGGAATCTCGCCGGCCCACTCGAGCGGGGTGTCCGGGAGTTCTTCGGGACCCCGCCATTCATCCAGCCGCACACCGTCGAGGACCTTGGGCACAAGGGTTTCCATGGCCCGGTCGAAGCGCAAGGCGCGGCTGACCAGGTTGAATCCGCGGTATCGGTACGTCTGTGACCCTCGGAAGATCGGGCCCGGTCGCGTGGCGAGGTCGGATTGGATCGGCCGCGCCAGCGGGGAAGCCGAGACGGTGATCTGCAACCGCAATTCCACGTCTTGGTAGAAGGGCAGATGCACGTCGCGCAGGACTTCCAATTCGTACGCCGCAAAGAGGTGCGGCGGACGGCGGATGAGCAGCGGCCGGTCCTTGGCTGGAAAGTAGGCCACTTCATCGAGTTTCGGATCCTGCATCCAGCGCTCCTGCAAGGTGCGCCCGAACAGGTTGGAAGCGAATCCCTCGCTCAGGTCCTGGATCCAGATGCGCGAGATGTGCCTAGAGCCTTTGTATGGGTTGGGCTCGGCACTCGCGCCGCTGGTCTCCTGGACCTGGGTCAGATTCCAGTTCACCCCCAAGTGCAACGGCGTACTCTCCTGCCGCACCCACTCGCCATCCTCCCCCCGCTGCATCACCGCTGCCGCGTCGTCCCAGTTGTAGGCCGGGATCCAGGTCAATCCGCAGAGGCCGGCGGTCAGGAGCAGGGCGGAGATCTTGAGCTTGCGCTTGGTGGTGGATCCCATGGTGCGATCGGGTAGGGTGGGGAGCGAGCCGGGAATTCTCCCCGATCACCGCCCGACCCGCAAACCCCGGACTTTCGCCATGAGACGCTGGTTGCCGCTTCTGTTGCTTGCCTTGCTCGCCGCGGCGGGGATGTATCGCATGCGCAGTACGGCGTCGGAGGAGCAGGGCGGGCTCGGGCCGCCGCCGGTGGTACCGGCGGAGTCGCCGGAGGCCGCCGAGCCAGCGGAACTGCAACGCTCCGAATTGGCGGGGCCGGCGGAGAGTACGCGTTTGCCCGGTCAGGAGGTAGAGGCGCTGGAGACGCCGGGCGAAGACCCGAAAGCGCCCGCCGGCTTCACGGTGCAGCTCGAACTCAGTGGCGCCGAAGGACGCGAGGTACGGGTCGAACTCGTGCGTGGCGGCAAGGGCATCGAGCAGGGCACCGTGAAGCCCGATACGCAGCACTCCTTCACGGGTTTGGAGTCGGGGCTGTATCAGGTGCTGGTGCGCACGCAAGACGAGCCGTTCCTCATCAGCGGTTGGCACCAATTCCACCTGTTCGGCGCACCGCGCACCTTGCGGGTGCAGATTCCTGTGCTACCCGCGCCCGTGCTCGAGGCGTCGGTCAGCGATCCGGACGGGCTTGCCATCGCGGGGGCGGAAGTGGTTTGGCTCGGGTGGTCCGGCTTCGAGGATCTGGCGCCGCGCACGACGAGCGATGCGCTGGGCCGCGTGCGGTTGCCGCTTTTGCCCCAACACGACTATCACCTGCGGGTTGGCAAGGCGGGGTACACCTCGGTTGAGGCGGCGGGATTCACGGGGACGGATGCGACCCGGGTGGTGGAGTGGACGTTGGAACCGGCGCCGGTGGTGAAGGGCACGGTGTTCGCCCCGGGTGGAGCGCCGGCCGTGGGGGCCGATTTGGAGGTGTACAGCGATAGGTTGCGTTGGTCGGGCTTCACGGATCGCGATGGTGGGTTTGTCGCGGAGGGGGTTCCATCGGGTGCTTTTGTCCTGATTGCGCATGCCGGCGTCGATGGCAATGCCTTGATCGCGCGGGTCGAAGTCGGTGCGCAATCGTCCCGCGAGGGTCTCGTGATCGAACTCCAGGCTTCGCTCCATGTGAAGGGTCGTTTTGTCGATAGTGCCGGAGCGCCAGTGCCATTTGAGTTCATCCGATTGATCCCGGATACCGACCGGGGAGGTTGGTATTCCTCTGGGGAGGGAACGACCGATGCTCAGGGTGCATTCGACATCGGCGGACTGTTCCCCGGCCCCTACCGCGTCGAATTCGGCCGCTTCTCACGGGCGGTGCACCACCTGGAATTGACCCCAAGCAACCAGGACGAATTCCACACGATCCAAGTGCCCGCGCGCTGAGTCTCAGCGCACCCGCACCGCGTGCACCTTGCGCACTTCGGAGCCCGAGGCGTCGGTGACTGCGAAGGGGAATTCGCCGTTCGAGCACGCGGCACCGACGCGGCCCTGGCGATCGAGCGCGATGAAGCAGATCGACAGGTCGTAGCCGAGGGGGTCGCGAGCGGCGATGCGGTGCACCATGGCTTCGCAGGCTGCCTGCGGATCCATGCCACCGCGCATCCACTCGACGATGGTGTTGCATGCGGCGTAGCGCATGATGTTCTCGCCGATGCCCGTCGCGCCGGCCGCACCGACCTCGTTGTCCACGTAGAGGCCGCTGCCGAGGATCGGGGAATCGCCGACGCGACCGGGCCACTTGTTGCCTGCGCCGCTGGTGGAGCAACCGCCGTAGAGGTCGCCGTCGGCGTCGAGCATCAAGAGCGCAATGGTGTCGTGGCCGGCGGTTCCGGGGTCTTGCGCCGTTTCCGCCCGCCAAGCGGCCTTTTTCGCCGGCAGGTCGGACACGTCGACCGACTCGAGGCCTTGGTCCAGGGCGAACCAACGCGCACCCTCACCCACGAGCATCACGTGCGGACTGTGCTCCATGACGGCGCGCGCGGCTTGGATCGGGTGCACGAATCCTTCGAGCGCGGCCACGCTGCCTGCACGGTGGCCCGGGCCCGCCATGATGCAGGCGTCGAGTTGCGCATACCCCGCCTGATTCGGCCGGCCGCCGAGGCCCACCGAACCATCGCAACTCCGCCGCTCGACTTCACCGATGCCCGCCACCAGCGCGTCGAGCGGACTCTCGCCGGCGTTCAACCCCTGCCACGCGCGATCGGTGGCGAGCTGGCCGAAGGGCCAGGTGGCGATCAGCACCGGTGTGGCGGGACGCGGGGTCGGGTTCGAGGTGGAAGCGCACGCGCTCATCAGGATTAGGAGGCTGGCGAGCAGGCTCGCGCGGGTGGGGCGGGGGAAGTGCATCGGGAAGGTGTGGGACAGCCTGCATTCTAGCGAGCCGGTCGTTTGGGATTGTAGACCCACTTCGCCAGCGGGCGACGGGTTCGGGTCTTGCGGCCTCAGATGCCGGCGTTCTTCGGTGGGAATGCCCCGGACTCGCACTCGTGGGGTACCGGCAACTGCGTTGTCGCACTCCGGGTTGCTGCAGGATCCATGGCTTTCACGGCGGCAAGCACGTTGGAACATCTGCTTTGCAGGCTCGACCTCGCACGCAGCCCATACGTGCTCGAGCTGCCAGCTGGACTTTGGCCGGTAAATTCCAGGCCGAAGGTAAGTATTCCCGGAATCCGGGAAATCGGGGGGCGAGGAATCCGGTCTCTACTCGCGAGGTCGATTGCTGCCGGTTTGCCGAAATGCGCAGTGTGGGTTAGTTTGCCCGCGGCCCCGCTCCAAGACCATGCACTCTGCTTCCCTGACGCCCCTCGCCCTCTTCCCGATCCTTCTGCCGAATGCCCAAGCCCAGGGCGAATGGCAGGTCTCCGGTGGCGCCACCGTGAACCTGTTCGCGGAATCCCCGGGGCTCTTCAACCCGACCGCGATCGACGTCGATGACGCGGGGCGTGTGTGGGTGGCGGAAGGGGTCAACTATCGTCAGTGGGACGGCCGAAACCCCGGTCGCCACCACGACGGCGGCGATCGCATCGTAGTGCTCGAAGACAAGGACGGTGACGGTCGCGCCGAGTCGAGTTCGGTGTACGTGCAGGACCCGGACCTGACCGCGCCGCTCGGCATTCTGGTGGCGCCCGAGGGGGTCTACGTGTCCTGTTCGCCGAACCTGTTCCTCTATCACGATGACGATGGGGACGGGAAAGCGGATCGCCGCGAGGTGTTCCTGACCGGCTTCGGCGGACACGACCACGACCATGGTCTGCACTCGGTGGTGGCCTATCCCGGCGGCGGCCTGCTCTGGTGCGCGGGCAACGCGGGGCCGCACGTGGTGCGCGATTCTGCGGGTTTCGTGCTGCGCAGCGGATCGGTGTACAACGGCGGCGGCGCGAGCCATCCGGGCAACCAGCCGGGCTTGCGCAGCGACGATGGACGCGTCTGGACCGGCGGCTTGATCGGACGGCTTTGGCGGGATGGTTCGGGGGTGGCCGTTCTGGCGCACAACTTCCGCAATCCATACGAGGTGGCGGTCGACGTGTTCGGGGACATGTATACCTACGACAACGACGACGACGGCAACCAGGGGTGCCGCATGGTCGCGCTGACCCCGGGTGGGGATTATGGGTACTTCGGCGACGGCGGGCGCACGTGGTGGAACGCGGATCGTCGTGAGGGACTGAGCACGCAGGAGGCGCATTGGCACCAGGGGGATCCGGGGGTCATGCCGATGGGCACGGTGACCGGAGCGGGTGGGCCGACCGGCGTGACGGTGTACGAGAACCCGGCGTGGCCGGCGATGCAGGGGCGCGTGCTGGCGGCGGATGCGGGGCGTGGGCTCATCTGGGCGGCGCGTACGGTGGAACGCGGGGCGGAGCTGGCGCTCGAGCCCGAGGTGTGGCTGCAGCCGAAGCCGGGTAGCGATGGACAAGTGCCGCGCACCTTCCGGCCCAGCGATGTGGCGGTCGGGCCCGATGGGGCGGTGTACGTGGCGGATTGGTTCGACCCGGGCGTGGGCGGGCACCATGCGGCCGATCACGACGCCTATGGACGCATCCTGCGCATCGTGCCGCCGGCGGAGCGCGGGACTTCGGACTATGACGTCGAAGCGCGCCTGGCGCAGACGATCTGGTGGGATCTGCCGCCGGCGGACAACCAACCGGCCCTGCCGAGATTCTTCGAGAAGACGGGGGATGCGGCACTGAAACACCCGAGCCCGCGGGTGCGGCTCACGATGCTGCGTGCGCTGCAATCGCGGTTTTATCCGGTCGAGTGGTTCGCGCCGTTCTTCTGGAGCGATCGCTCCCCGCGCGTGCGGGCCCACTTGGCTTGTGCCCTGCGCGATTTGGATTGGGAGAAGGGGGGCACGGCGTTGACCCTGCTCGCGATGAACTGGGATGGCCGCGATCGGGCGTACCTCGAAGCGATTGGCATCGGGGCGGAAGGCAAGGAGCGCGAGCTGTACCTGGCCCTGTTGGAGCAGCTTTCCGGCAGCGAAGACCGGGAGCGGCTGCTGCACTTCGCCTGGCGTTTGCATCCCGAGGAATCCCTTTCCTTGTTCCGCTCGTGGTTGGAGCAGGGCGGTGCCGCTTTGCCCTTGCGGCGATTGGCTTTGGATGGGGTTGCGCAGTTGCCGAGCCGCGAGGCGGCGGAGTACATGGCGGGGCAGGCTTTGGCCGGCGCGGAGGATCTGCGCGGCTATGCGGCCGAGTGGGTGCGGCAGCGGGCCACGGGCCGGTGGAGTGGGTATGGCCTTGAGTCCGCGTTCGAGGGGGATTTCGCGAATGCGGAAGCCCTTTGGACCAGCGAGCTCGTTACCACGGAAGGTGGCGAATTCGAGGTGTCGTGTGCCGGCTTGAAGACCCTATGGCTGGTGGTCGAGGACGGCGGCAATGGCAATGGGTACGACTGGGCCGCATGGATCGAGCCGCATTGGGTGACCGATGCGGGCGAGGTGCCCTTGCAGAAGGCCGGTTGGGTGCAGGCGGAAGCCGGATGGGGCCAGGCGCGTTGGGACAAGAGCGCCGATGGGCGCGCTTTGAAGGTGGCGGGTCAGGTACGGCGCGGCATCGGCACCCATGCGGCTTCGCGCATCTCGTTTGCGGTTCCCAGCGGGGCCAAGGTTTTGCGCGCAGGGTTTGCCCCGGACGATGGCGGGTTGCAGGGCGATCGCACGCCGAGCATCCGATTCGCGGTGTACGGCGAGCGGGGTGAGGATCCAGCAGCCCAGGCGGCGGTGCGCTCGGCCTGGCGGGCAGGGAACGCCGAGGCGCTTGCCGAACTGCTCGCGAGCGACGCGGGCAGTCAGTTTCTCCTGCAGAGCGTGCGCGAGGGCTCGGTGCCCGCCGCACTCGCCGATGCAACCCGAAAGGGGCTGCTCGCCCACTCCGATTGGGCCGTGCGCGCCCTCGCAGAACCATTGTTCAAGGCTGCCGAACCGGCCTATCCCGATTGGCCCTCCGACTGGTCGCATGTACGCGGCGATGCCACCCGTGGCCGCGAGTTGTTCCAGGGCCGCGGCACGTGCATGGTCTGCCACACCTATGAAGGCCGCGGCGGCATCATTGGCCCGGACCTCTCGAGCATCGCGGGCAAACTCGGTGCGCAGGGTCTGCGCGAAGCCATCCAGTATCCAAGCCGCGCGCTCGCGTTCGGCTACGACCACTGGACCGTTACCAAGACCGACGGCTCGGTACTCGCCGGCGCCCTGCTGGCGGGCGGCGACACCCTCGTGCTGCGCGACCTCACCGGCAAACGCCACGCCGTGCCGCGCGAACAGGTGACGTCGATGGAGAAGAGCCCGGTTTCCGTGATGCCCGCGGCTGCGACGATTGGCCTTTCGCCCCAGGATCTGGCCGACGTCGTGGCTTTCCTCGGCACGGAGAAGAAACCGGAACCCACTTTCGGCCGGGTGCAAGACCTGTTCCCGTCCGCCGATTTCGCAGGCTGGAACTTCTTCCTGAACGACGGCGGCCAGCGCGACGACGTCTGGTCGGTGCGCGACGGCATCCTGCGCTGCGAGGGACGACCGATGGGCTACCTCTACACCCAGCGTTCCTTCACCGACTTCGAGCTGATCGTCGAATGGCGTTTCGACCCGGCCGTCGGCGGCGGCAACTCCGGCGTGCTCCTGCGCGTACAACCCCCGCACAAGACCTGGCCCCGCTCGATCGAAGCCCAACTGCAATCCAAAAGCGCCGGCGACATCTGGAACATCGACGAGTTCCCGATGCAAACCGACCCCACTCGCACCGAAGGTCGCCACACGGTCAAACTCCTGCCCACCAACGAACGCCCCCTGGGCGAGTGGAACCACTATCGCATCCGCCTCGACGGCTCCGACCTGACCCTCGAGGTCAACGGCGAAATCCAAAACACCGCCACCTGGTGCGCCCCGCTCCCCGGCCCAATCGCCCTGCAATCCGAAGGTGTGCCGATTGAGTTCCGGCGCATCGAGTTGCGGGAGATCGTGCCTGAATAGGCGCTGTGCTTTCGGTTCCGCCGATCCGGTGACGGTGACGATGCACTGAGCGGGCACCGCCTACGAGGAGCGAGCAAGCGGCCCCCGCGAACCTTTCGGATCGCAGGGGCCGCGTTCTTGGAGCGCTCACTTCACCACCAGCTGGGCGCGCCACGCTTTGCGCGCGTTCAGGGTGCATTGCAGCAGGTAGGTGCCGGGTTTGGCGGGGGCCTCGAATGCGATGGTCTCGACGGTTTTGGGGGCGAGCACCTTGCTATGGGCGAGGGGGCTCGCGATGCCCGTGAGGGGGTCTTCGAAGGGCGGGATGAGGGGGCCGTAGGGGGGCTGGCCGCTGGGGGCGTTGGTGCCGCGCAGGAGGGCGACGTATTGGATCATCGCTTGCCATTGATCGGTCGGGATCGAGTAGATCTGGCTGACCATTGCGGTGCCGGGTACGCCTTCGCGCATGACGCGGTCGATGTCGGCGAGGGTTTTGACGTGACGGTAGTTGTCGTCGGTCATGTTGGCGCCGAGCCCGGTGACGCCGCGGCCGCCTTCGCCGTGGCAGGGTACGCAGGTGGCGGTGAAGCGTTGCACGATGGCCGGGTCGGGGGTCGGGTCGGCGGGGGCTTCGGTGCCTGCCGGGAGGAGCACCACGTTGGCTTGCAGGGGGCTTTGGTTGTCTAGGGTGAGTTCGACTTGGGCGCCGGCGGGCACTTCGAGCCTGGTGGGGGCGAAGCCGGTGGCGCCCGCGGTCAGGGTCAGGCGCAGGATGGGGCTCGCTTCGGAACCTAGGGTCACCCCGGCCCGATCGATGAGCGCGAGGCCGGCTTTGTACCAGTCAGCAGCGTGTTGATCGACCGGCACGCGGGCCAGGCGGTTGGCGATGGCGCCGGCGCTCGCCTTGGGTTTGGCGCCGAGGGCGTTCAGGGCGCGTAGGCCAGCGCGGTCGATGCGGGCAGCCCAGTCGATCGCTAGGGTGTGTTCGACCATGCGGTCGGGGGCGGGGTTTTCCGCTTGGTCCCAGACCTTGCGCCGGTTCGCGTCGAGCAGGGAAAGGCGATAGCCATCGAGGCGCTTGCCGAGTTCGCCTTCCTTGCGGTTCCAAATGCGGATCTGCTCGACCGGTTGTTCGGAGCCCAAGTCGAGTTCCCACCAGGAATCGAGCTCCTGCTCGGCGGTGTGGCTTTGGCTGCCGCCGCCGTAGGAGGGATCGGTGTTGCCGTCGATGGCGTGTTCGGCCACTCCGCCCCAGGCCACCGAGGACTGGCTTGCGGTGCCACCGCGGGCGATGTTCTCGCCGGCGCTCAGCACTTCGACTTCGGCCAGGGTCAACGGGGCGCGGCCGGGCAGGTCGATGCGCACGAAGCGCGCGGGGCCGACTTTGTTCCCGCCGTCGCCGGTACCGCGGCCGGGGTCCGCCAAGAGCTGGTCGATGTCCCCGGTCGCTTCGGCGGCGGGGCCATTGGGATTCTGCCCGGCGAGCAACGCGATCGCGTCGAGATACAGGCAGAGAAGGTCGCCCTTCTCGGAGCAGGAAGCGAAGAGGTTGTCCGCCAGGTTGCCCTGCAACAGGCCCGCCATGGCGGCCAGGCGCACGGAGTGGTGCCGGCCGTTCTGCGCAAGCAACCACAGGTCTCCGGCCCGGTTCAGCAGATCTCCGGGTTCGAAACCGTGCACGAGTTCGATCAGACCCTCGGCCCGGTCGGTCGGTTCCTGGTCGGCGCGCTGCAGGGCGGCGAACCAGGCGTCGCCGGGGATGCGGTCGCCGGGGCCGCGCAGGCCGTCGAGGGCCGCGCGGCGGCGTTCGGGGGAGACGCCGGGGGAAAGCAGCACGGCTTTCGCAACCGCCGGGCGCAGGCGCATGGGAGCCAGGTCCTTCGGCCCGAGCGGCGCCACCAAAGCCGCGAGGGCTTCGTCATGGGCGTCGGCGAAGGGCCAGTCCCCGGCGAGCGCGGCGGTCCAGGTGGGCCGCAGGTACAAAAGGGCTTCGTCGAGCGCATAGTCGAGCCACCGGTCGCTGCCCATCTCGCGGCACGCCAGCAGGCCTTCGACAATGCCGAGCCCGCCGATGCGCGTGGCGAGGGCCACGGCCTGCAATCGCACGGCCGCATCGTCATCGACCAGGCGCGCTTGCACTACGGCATCGATGGGGGGCAGGCCATCCTGCGTTTCCGCGCTCACCAACCGCGCCAGCTGCCAATCGGGCCAAGCGTACGAGAGCACCTCGACCGCCGCGCGCCGCACCTCAGCAAACGGCGAATCCACCAATTGCAGCAAAAGGCGCGTGCCATCGGTCACGGCATTCCGCGCGGGATCGACCACGAGCCCATTTGCCTGGGCAAGCCACAGAACCTCGAGGCGCGTCCGTTCGCCAGCGAGGTTGGCACCGGTGCCTTGCGAAGCCAATTCGTGCACGCGGCCGGTGAGCCACGCCTGGCGCGCCGCGTACCCATCGGGCTCGCTCCACCGGCGCCGCACCCGTTCCGCGAGCCGGCGATCGCCGAGATTCAACGCCGCCTCGAGTTCCTGCGGCCCGAGTCCGGTCAAATCCACCGGCAGGTCCGGGCGCGCAGCCATGCTCCCCTCGTGCCAGACGCGCCAGATGCGGC
Source organism: Planctomycetota bacterium (assembly GCA_041398705.1). GTDB lineage: Bacteria > Planctomycetota > UBA1135 > UBA1135 > NORP259. The sequence goes on from JAWKUI010000003.1 coordinate 106,330, forward strand.
CGTGGCTGTGGTCCCGCAGCGGATCGCGCAGGCTGTGCTGCATGTGCCCTATCAGCGGGTTGAACCAATCGACCACATACAGGGCCCCATCGGGTCCGATCTGCATGTCGATCGGCCGGAAGTTCGGATCGCTGCTCGTCAGCAGGTCCCAGCTCTCGTCCGCGTACACCCCCGAACCATCCGCCCGCAAGCGGTGCGCGCGGATGCCCTGGAAACCGATCGTGTTCGAGATCAGGTAATCGCCCTGCACCTCCGCCGGCACGCCCGGTCCCTGCAGGATCTCGCTGCCGCCGGTGGGGCGCACCTGGTTGCGCGTGAAGGACGGCAATCCGCGGCGCACCCGGTCATACCGCGTGCGCGTCTGCATCGGCGCGGCCAGGTAGTTGCCGCCATCCGACGCATCGCCGATCAGGTCCCGGCCCCAGCCGTCGAACACGTGCCCCCAGGGGTTGTAGAACCCCCACGGCGTGTGCACGGAAAGGCGGCTGCGGCGCGGATCGTAGCGGAAAACCGCGCCATCGTGCACGCGCAGCGGACCCCAAGGCGTCTCCACCTGGCTGTGGTGGAAGGTGCCTTCCTGGCAGTAGAACCCGCCGGCCGGATCCCAAGTGAAGGCGCTGATCGCGTGGTGGCTGTCTTCGGTACCGAAACCGCGCAGCAGGACTTCGCTCTTGTCGGCAACGTCGTCCCCGTCGGTGTCCGCGAGGGCCACGAGGTTCGGCATCTGCGCCACGTAGGCGACCCCGTGTCCGAGCTCGAAGCCCGCGGGCAAGTGCAAACCGCGCGCAAACACCTGGCAGCGGTCGGCGCGCCCATCGCGGTTCTCATCGGGGAAGATCAGCAGCTTGTCGTCGACCGGCGTGCCGGGCAGAACCTGTGGATAACCCGGCATCACCGACACCCACAGGCGGCCGCGGGAATCGAAGGTGAGGGCGACGGGGTTTTCCAGTTCGGGGAATCGGTCCTCGCCGGCGAAGAGTTCCGCGCGCCACCCTTCTGCCAAGGTGAAGGTCGCCTTCTGTGCTTCGGGATCGAGCACGGCGATCGGCCGTTCGAAGTTGCTCGGGATCTCGGGCAAGACCGTCCATTGCGTGGGATCCGCGGCCGGCGCTTCCTCGCCCATGGCCAACGCCCAGATGCACCGATCGTGCCACGCGGTGATGTCGTCGAGGCGCGCCATCTCGCCGGGGAACGAATGCACGCCGAAGGGATCCTTGCGGCCGCCGTAGATGTAGTAGCCGTTGACCGCGCGATAGCGGTAGTACCACTGGCGCGCCTTGTCGCGGCAGGCTTGCACGAGGGAGTCGGGCGGCGTGGCGGAGCGGCTCGCGCACCACGGGGCGCTGTGGGCGTAGGCAGCGAGCACCGAGTCGCTGCGGTGCAGGCCCGGGGCGACGGTGCCCTCATCCAGCGTGTCTTCGAACTCGGGCAACCACAGGGCCACCGACCACTGATCCGCAATGCGCTGCAGCGCGCCGCGGATGCGTTCGACGTGGCGGCGGTGGTTTTGGCTCCACGGGTGGTCTGCGGGCAGGGGGCCGCGCGGCTGCGGCGGGCCGACCAGCAGGATGCGCGGGGCTTGCCCCTGCTGGCCGCACTCCAGGCCGCGCACGGCGCGCAGCCACGCGGTCAGCTCCGCGGTGAAGCGCGCTTCCATCTCCGACTCGCGGGCCCACTGCGGTCCCTGCAGCGGCTGTTCCCCGGTCCAATCGTCGGGTAGGGCAAACGCCTCGTTCGCGCCCCAGAATCCGATCACCACGTCGGTTTTCAGATCCGCCAGGTGCTTCATCTGGTCGCCGTAGTCGAGCGGGCGCGGCATGAGCCCCGGCGTATCGCCGGGCCAGGCGAGCGAACGCACGGTCAGGTTGGAGTGGGGGGTGACGGCATGCAGGCCCGCCTCGAATCGGCCGTCTTCGAAGAGTTCCTCGGCGATCTGCCCGCCAACGAGGGTCACGTGATCCCCGGAGCGGAAGGCGAGGTCTTCGGCGGCCTGCACAAACGCCGGGCCGCGGTTGTTGGCGGGTCTGCGGCCGGGGATCGCACCGCCGTAGAGGGCCGGCGTGGGTTCGTACGCGAGCACGGTGTCGGTGCGGACGCCGCCAGCCGGAATGCGCGCCTCTTGCCCCAAGGCCCACAGGATCCCCTGCAAGGCTAGGCGCCGCATGGCGGGTTGGCGGAAATCGTCTGGATGGCCGAGGGTGGTGAAGAACACCCGTTGATGGGTCCCCCGTTCGGTGGGGCGTTCGCGGTACCAGGCGACGGGTTGGGTGCGCGGGAAGCGCGTTTCATCGCTGTGGCTCGAATTCTTCGAATCGCCGAGCAGCAGCGGCACGGCGTCCGCCGGCAAGGAATCCCCACCGCCGCTCACGTGGTACAACCAAGACGGCGCATGGAACCCCTCGACGCCGTTCAGGATCGGGTGCGTTACCCCATCGATGCGCCGCACATCGGTTTGCGACTCGTGCCCGTGGTGGGTGATCCACTTCGTACCGAAGTACTGCAGGGGAAAACCGTCGTTCCAACGGGTCTCCGGACCGTTCTTGTACAGCAGGGCATGGGTCGCGGTGCGGAACCCGACCATCGGCTTGCCGCTTTCGGCGTAGTCCAGGATCGCGCGCAGCTGCTCGGGCGGCAGGGCCCGGAACCGGGTGAAGAGCACCATCAGGTCCGCCTGGCGCAGCACCTCGAGCCCTCGGATGTTCGTCAGGTGGTTCGGGGCGATCTCGCCCGCCTCGTTTTCGGCGAACAGCACCGTGACGCGCATGCCGAAGTCGCGCTCGAGCATCGCCGCCAGCATGGGCATCGATTCCTCGGAGCGGTATTCTTCGTCGCCGGTCACGAAGACCGCCATGGGCTGTTCGGAGGAGGGAGCGGGCAGGGGCGCGACCGGGGCCGCAAACGCTAGCAGCAGGGAAGCCAGGAACATGCCCGGATTGTAGGGCCGGCGGCAGGATTCGGCATGGCCCGGTTGCCCCGCGCCCACGATCCTGCGCAGCACTGTGCCGCAGAGGCTGATTTCGGCGGGGCCCAGGCGACCTGCAGCGACGGCAATGGAACGCCCGGGCCTCGCCAAAACCCACCCGGGGATCGAACCGGAGGTCCGCGCAAGTTCCTTGCGCAGGCTTCCGGCCCGATCCCCGGGGGCTCACGCCGTGTCGATCAGCTCGCGACGGTCACTTCGCACTTCACCGAGTTGGCGATGAAGCAGTTGCGGTGCGCGCTGTCGTGCAGCTTCTCCAGGGTCTCCGCATCGGGCGCCGGGCCGTCGAACTCGACCCGCGGGTGCAGGGTGACGCGGGTCACCGCCAGCTTCTTCTCCTCGTTCGCCTCGAGCACGCCGACCGCTTCGTCGGTGTAGCTGCGCACGCCGATCTTCTTTTTCGCGCAAATCGCGAGGAAGGTCAGCATGTGGCAGCTCGAAATGGCCGCCACGAGCCCCTGCTCGGGGTCCATGTGGTCCGGGTTGCCCTTGAATTCGGGCGCGGAGGAGGCGGGGATGGTCAGCTTCTCGACGCGGATCTCGTGGTCGCGGGGGTAGGTTTCGTAGGTGAACTCCCCGTCGTCCATGCGCCAGGCGATGGTTGCTTTGTGTTCAGACATGATTCGGGATGCGGTGCTGTCCGCAGGGTCCCCAGGGTAGCGCACGGGCGGCGGGCCATCGCCGAGATCCGCGGTTATGCTGGGGATCATGCGCGTCTCTGCCAATTGGTGGCCGATCTTGGCCCTGGGGTTCCTGACGGGACCGGTTTTTGGACTGCAGGACCTCGGGGTGCCCGGGGGCGATTGGCAGGGCAAGACGCCCTTCAAGGCCTGGACACGTTCATCGAAGACCGGCGTGACGCGGGTGGAGGCGGCGGGGGGGCGGGCCCTGGCGCTGGATGCGGGGCAGGATCTGGCGTGCGCCTGGACCGTGGCGCCGTGCCCGATGCCGAAGGGGATCGACGCGCAAGGGTGGTCGGCGCGGCTGTACGTCACTTGCCTTGAAGGCAGCGAGGGCGCTCTGCACTGGAGACTGCGCGGCGCCGAACAAGAGAAGCCGGTGGCGCAGGGGCGCTGGCGGGTGCCGAAGGGGGATGGGGCTTTGCAGCGGTTGCTCGAAGCTCCGTTGCCGGAGGAAGTCGCGGGCGCGGTTGCCGAGGGCGCGTGGCAGCTGGAACTCGCGTATGAGGGGCCGGCGGGGGCGCGGCTCGTGCTCGATGACCTCGCGGCCGAGCGTTTCCATGCCGCGCCCACCCGGGAGCTGCTCGGCAAGGCGAACGGACACCTCGGACCCGATTTGCTCGTTTCGGGCGCGCTGGGGTTCACCGCCTTGGCCCAGCACCACTGCCAGGGTCTCGGGCTGATCGAAGTGCAGCCGGAAGGGGCGTTCGCCAAAGCGGGGCTGAAGGCGGGGGACTATCTGATCGCGATCGACGGGGTACCCTTCGAGCGCAACGACCTGGCGCCGGGCTGGAATTGGTTCGAGCGCAGCCACGAGGCGCGTTTTGGCCGGTTGCTCGACGCGCTCGTGGCGGAGGGCCGGGGCCAGTTCACCGTGACCCGGCTGGCGGAGGGCAAACGCGAAGAGGTGCGGGTGCGCTGGAAGCCGCCGGTGGCGGACAAGGGGCTGCTGCAACAAGGTCCGCTCGACCCGCGGCTCTACGAAGATCTGATCGCCTGGACCGTGGCGCACCAGAAGAAGGACGGCTCCTGGCCGGGTACGGATGCGGTCAACCCGGCTTTGGGAGGCCTGGCCCTGCTGGGCACGGGCGACCCGAAGCATCGGGAGGCGATCGAGCGCTGCAAGGACTTCTTGCTCGCCAAGAACCCCGACCCGGCGGAGATGAAGGGGCTCGCCTTCTGGACCATCGCCTTCCAGGGCTGGTTCCTGGCGGAGTACCACTTCGCCACGGGGGACGAGGCGGCGAAGGAATGGGTGCGCAAGGCCGTCGAGTGGCTGCCCAAGGCCACCCACGAGAGCAAGTGGGGCACCCAGGCCTTCGGCCATGGCCCGGACGGCTTGCCCTATGACGACAAGGCCCTGACCGCGCCGGCTTCGCACCTCCTGGTGCTCGATGCCCTGGCCCTCAAGGCGGGCATCGACAGCCGGGTTTGGCCGCACATCGAGCAGTACATGCTGAGCGCCTGGTCCGACCCCGAACAAGGCGGGCATGGGGGCATGGGTTACAACGCCTCCTACCGCGACACAGAGGAGTTCTGGTGCCGGTCCGGCTTGAACGCCCTGGCGGCTACTCTGCGCGGGGACCCGGAAGGGCGGATGACCCGCGGCCTGTGCGCGTTTATGGAGGAGCGCCATCCCTGGATGTTCAACAGCCATGCCTACGGGGAGCCGGGGGCGGCGCTTGGGCTGTTCGGGCTGGCGGTGGCGGACCGGCCGCGCTTCGACCGGGTGCTGCCGCAGTACCGCTGGCGGTTCTTGAACGCCTGGGAACCGGGGTACGGGCTGCGCTGGTCGACGCCGCACATGGGGTCGCCGTACATGGGGGAGGACTCGATTGTGAACCTCGCCTACGCGGTGCTCGGAGCGGTGGACCGGGGCAGTTTGGTTTCGGCGGGCAGTGCCCGCAAGAAGTGAGAAGGGTGCGCGCGCGGTCGTAGGCCCAACCGGTAGGGGGTACGGCAAACGTGCCACCCGCCGGCGGGGGCTCCCCGGGAAGGCGATCAGGAACCTACGCGAATCCCCGGATTCGCTGCAGATTTTTGGACTTTTCTATCTGCCTCTTTTTTCAGCCGAACGATATACAGCGCACCCAAGGCGCATCCCTTGCCGCGTTACCGGCAGCGCCTGAACCCGCCGCGGTCGGCAATCCAACCGCACCCCGCCCCCCGAGGGGGCCCCACATGTCCCTGCTCCGTGCGTCCTTTGCGGCGCTGCTCGTCTCTTCCTTCGCCGTCGCCCAAACCCAGCTCCAGAGTGGCGCGGCCAACCCCTTCTCCTCGACTGCCAAGGCCGCCTTGGCATCTGCCGGTGGAGTGACGACTTCCAACCTCGGCAGCCAGTCGATCAGCACCTTCTGCGACCCGGCCGACCTGAACTCCGCCGGCATGTCGACCACCCTCTCGGGTGCCTTCGGCAGCGGCACCGGTAGCGGCCTGCACCTGGATGTGACCCAAGGCCCGAGCGGCGAATTCGGCTACGTGCGCGTGGGTACCGCCGCCTCCGACCCCGGCATCGCGATCAGCAACGGCCACATGTGCCTTTCGATCGTCGCCGGCAACATCTTCGGTCGCTACACCGTGCCGGGCGTGCAGAACTCGATCGGTCAGTTCAACGCCGCGGGCGTGCTGGTGAACCTCGCTGGCACCTCGAGCACCGGTACCGGCTACGATGTGCCGAGCACCGTGCCGATCTCCGGTGACCCGACCATCGTCGCCGGCGCTACCTGGCACTTCCAGGTGGTGCACCGCGAACCCGGCGGCCAGTGGAACTTCTCCAACGGCCTGACCGTGACCTTCTGATCGGTTACCGGCCCCGCAAGGGGTTGGCTGAATCACCCGCGCGGCCCCCGGAAACGGGGGCCGCGCGGTTTTTTTCGCAGGTTCTTCGCGGCGTGTTTCGGTTGCGCGGGTGCACACCGAATGGAGAAGGCCCCGCACCGGAGCCCCATCCGGGGGGCCGGGGGAACGGATCAGAGGCGCTGGTTCCGAGTGCAGGTCGACTGCTGGATTCGCGGCTGTCCATGCGCGTCCCAACACTTCCCGGTTCCCGGCCTATACGTCTCCAGCACCCGGGCGGCTTGCCGCTTTCGGACCCCGGCCCCGGCCGGCCTTCCCACCGCACTCCCTAACCAACAAAGGAACCCCATGTCCCTCTCCAGACTGTCCTATTCCTCCCTGGCCTTCAGCATCCTCGCCCTGACGGCCCACGCACAAACCGCCACGCAAGCCCCGGAAGCGATCCAGGGGACCGGGAGTTTCGCCGCTCCGGTCGTGGCCGGATCCGAGCAGGCTGCGACCTGGACCTGGATCGCGCCCTTTGATGGGGAGTTCACGGTCGACACCGCGGGTTCGGACTTCGACACCGTGCTGACTGTGCAGTGGGCCGATGACGCGGGCAACCGCCAGGTCGCGAGCAACGACAACTTCGAAGACCAACCCACCAGTCAGTTGACCCTGGCGGGGGTGGTGCAAGGCCGTTCGTATGCGGTTTCGGTGAGCGGCAGCCAAGGCGCCGGCGGCACCGTGATCCTCAACCTCGGCAGCACTTCGATCGTGCCCTTCTGCGATCCGGCCAACGTGAACTCCGCCGGTATGACGACCACCCTCACCGGTGCGCTGGGCAGCGGCGTCGGCAGCGGCCTGCACCTCGAGTGCACCTCGGGCCCCGCGGGCGAATTCGGTTACGTGCGCGTCGGCACGGCCGCCTCGGACACCGGCATCCCGCTCAGCAACGGTCGCATGTGCCTCGGCATCGCCGCGGGCAACATCATCGGACGGTACACCGTGGCCGGAGCCCAGAACTCGATCGGCCAGTTCAACGCCGCCGGTGTATTGGCCAACCTCGCTGGCACTTCGACGACCGGCACCGGCTTCGACGTACCGGTTACCGTGCCGATCTCCGGTGACCCGGCCATCGTCGCCGGCGCGACCTGGCACTTCCAGGTCGTGCACCGCGAACCGGGCGGCGCCTGGAACTACTCGAACGGCCTGACGGTGCACTTCTAAGAGTCACCGGGATCGATCCCGAAGCCGCTGGCCGCGTTCCCGGAATCCGGGGGCGCGGCCCGCGCATTTTTCTCGGGATACCGGCGTCCGGACGCGGTCCACCGGACTAGGCTGCCGGTCGCCCCTCTGCGGAGACCCGATATGATTGTCCGTGCCTTTCCCATTTGCCTTGCCCTTTCGTCGGCGCTGTTTCTGACCGGCTGCGGAACTTCCTACGACAAGGAAGCCATCCTCGCGCAGACCATGGAGGCCAAGGATCAATTCGGTTCGAGAACCAAGGAGTTCCTCGACGCCGTGCAAAACGAGCAATTCGACTATGTGCAGATGTACATCTGCGTCGCCGAAATGCGCACCCCGACCGAGAAGGACAAGCTGCAGAAGCTGGCGGGCCTTCTTCGGGATCACCTAGGGCCCCTGCAGCCGCTGGGTAACCCCGCGATGACCATCGAGAACCAAGGTGCCGTGCGGGTGGCCAATACCCAGTACACGGCGCAATTCGAGCGCGGAACGGCGGAGATCATTGCCGAATGGGTGAGTTCCGGCGACCAGTGGCTGTTGCGCCACTTCCAAATCGACTCGGATCAGTTTCCCAATGAAGCCCAGGCGACCCACCGGCCGGTGGAAGTCTACCTGACCCACAGCGAGCTCTTCCTGCCGGGGCAATCGGTCGATGTGGTCGACACCAAGTCGGATCCTCCTGCGGTCCTTGCGGAGGGTGTCCTAGTGAACAACGTGCGTTGGAAAGTCGGCGAACCCGGCCCCGGATCCACTGGCTTCGTGACGCTGGTCGTGCCGCGCAAACTCGCGCGCAAGGTGTCCAAGGCGGACGTGATTCTGCGCAAGCACGTTGGGGAAGCCGAACCGGAAACAGACAAGTGACGCACGCGAAGTCCGCAGCCCACTCGGCAGCGGCTGCAGGTTCTTGGAGATCGCCGCGGACACCCTTCCCTCGGCCGAGGATCGCCACGCCTCGTTCGGACCGGCAGAGTTCTCCTCGTCGCATGCTGCGCGGGCGAACCCACGGACGGCGCCACGCATGGGCGCGGCGGATGGTTGCGCCCTGCGCATCGCGTGCGGAACTTGGTTGTTTCGCATGACGAATCAGAAAGCGCGGTGGGGGACCGTGCGATCCCGGACTGGATCGGCACAATCCTCAACGGAATCCCCTACGGAATCCCGAGAGGGGACACGCGCAGCCCAGGGGGGGCGCTAGAATCCTGCCTCCGCCATGCGCCAATCCCGACTGCTTCTCCTGCTGGCGTGCCTGTTCTACCTCGGGCATCGCCTGCTCCTGCTGCATACCCAGTTTGATGCCACGTCGGTGCCCAACTACGAGGTGCACCAGATGGGCAACATCGGAAAGAACTACCTGATCGGCTGGCGGGGTTGTCCTCTGACGCAGAACTACGACTTCTGTGGGGGGCACCTGACGGTCGGCGTGCTGGCGGCGGGCTTCTTCAAGGTGTTCGGCGACAACTACTTCGCCCTGAAGCTGGTGCCGGTCGCTTTGGGCTTGGGCAGCCTGCTGATGATCGCGGCCATCGGGCGGCGGTTGTGGGGGCCCGTGGCGGGAGCCCTGGGTGCCCTGCTGTTCGCCGTCGGTCCCCCGATGGTGGCCAAGTACTCGACCTTCGCCTTTGGCAGCCACTACGAAGCGGTGTTCTTCCAGCTGCTCACCTTCTGGTTGTTCTTGAAGGTGAACGACAGCCGCCGGCCCCTGCCGTGGCTGCTCGCCCTGGGGTTCGCCGGGGGCTTCACGGTGTTCTTCTACTTCGGCTCGATCCTGCTGGTGAGCCTGATCTTCGGAACCCACTTCCTGATGCGTTGGTGGCAACGGGGTGGGCTGGCCGGCTTTGGCGCTGGCGTCCGGGATTTGGCGATTGCGACCGTTCCGTTCCTGCTGGGCCTCTCGCCATTCATACCGATCCTTGCCGGGCGCATCAAGAAGACGAGCTTCCTCGCGGACAACGTCGCGGACGCGAGTTTCCTGGCCAAGGGCATCGAACGGGGGCGCGAGTTGCTCGTTCATTGGTTCCCGCAGTCCGGCGCCTACCCGGACTTGGGGCCGATTCCGGGTGCCTGGGCCGCCAAGACGGGTATCGTCCTGGCAGGCATCGTGTACCTCGGTGCGATCGTGCTCCTGGTCCGTGGGCTGCTGCGCCGCGGCGAAGCGGACTCCCGCCCGCGAGCCCTGCGCGCCCTGCCCCTGGTCGCCTACGTACCCGCCTTCGTCTTCGCGTACTGCTTCCTGACCACGCGGCTGAGCATCAAGGAGTACGCCGAACCCGTGCGCGAAGGGACCTTCCGGTACTTCGTCACCGGCTACAGCATGCTCGCGCTCCTGGGCGGCGGGGTCTGGGCCGCGCTTTGGCAGAATCGAGCCACGCGGGTGCCGGCATGCATCGGCGGCGGGCTGGCGCTCGCCTTGGGTGCCTTTTCGCTGCCGATGATCGACTGGCGCTTCCAGGACACGGGCCTGGGCCTGCGGTATCCCGGCTATTGCTGGCGGTACTACTCCGGCACGCTGATGCGGGATTCGATGAACTTCCGCGAGGACGGCAGCATCGACTGGGATCTCGATCGCGTGCACGGTCAGCTCGCGGATTTCCGTCCGCACGAGATGGAGCCGATCGCCGTCGGTATCGGCTACCAATTCGCGATGGCGGCCCACTATGGCGAGATGCTGGGCAAGGGCACCGAAGGATGGGATCTCGACACAATGTTGGCTCCCTTCTCCGACCCCCATCTGCGGCGTGCGATGGCGCGTGGCATCGGGTCGTACCTGCGCCGGCCGCTGATCGGTGTGCCCGTGGATTGGGCCGCCTTGCAGACGCGCCTTGATGCGCTGGAAGCCCACGCGACCCGCGAGCTACCGGACGTGTACGAAGGGCTCGCCACCCAGTACGACTTCCCGCTCAAGCGATTGATGGAGGGACACTTCGGCTACACGCGGGAGGTCGGCGGGCATGTTCCAGAGGCCCGGCGGGAGCCGTGGTTGCGCGGAGTGGGCCGGCAGCTCGCCGAACGGTTGCCGATCTTCCCGGAGCTCACCGCGGACGCGGTGGAGCAAGCCAACTCGGGACTGACGGAGGCGGAACGCGAGCAGGTCTATCGCGGCCTGGGGCTGGGTTTGGCCGATCGGGAAGAGGTTCCGGGCAAAGCCGAACTCTGGCGCGGGCACTTGCCGGCGGAGGCGCTGCAACCGGTGCTGCGCGGCATGGGTGAGGCCTACGGGCGTCGCATGGCGGCCGACTGGGAGTTTCCCGGCGAATGGCGCGAGCGCCTGACTGCGGAGGAATGGCAGGCCTTGGAACAGGGCCTGGCCCTCGCGCGACGCGAAGCGGCTGGGGACTGAGCCCCGCCCGGGGTCAACCGGCCTTGCGGCGCGATTCTTTGGACGCGTTGCGGCCGGAGGAAGGCGGGCCGACTTGATCGTCGTCCTCACCCGTTTCTTCGCCGTCGCGGCCGTGCGCTTCCGATGTTTCGGTGTCGTGCCCGGTTTCCGCTTCGGCCGAAGTTTGCGTAGATTCCTCGGCTTCGGCCTGCAGGGCTTCCGCATCGTCGGCGGATTCGACTGTCGCAGCCGGTTCTGGCGCAGCCGATTCGTGCGCGACCGGGGCCGGCGCGGTTTCCTGCTCGGCCTGCGCGCTCTGCGAGGTGATCTTGTTCGAGAGGTTCTCGGTCCAGGAGTTCCAGTCCTGTTCCATCGCGCGGCTGCGCACCTCGGGGTTGACCGTTTCGTCGCGGTGTTGCGCGCTCGAAAGCAGCAGCTGCGTGATGTCCAGTCGCACCTGATGTGCGTGGTCGATCTGGAACCCCTCGCGGAAGCGGAAGATCGCGTCCGTGGTATGCACCATGCGGTAGACGAGCTGCTGGGTCTGGTGCACTAGGGCCTGGTGCAGCTCTTCCATGGTGATCATGCCCGACTCGAGCAAGGCTTCGCCGGTGCTGCCCTGCTGGCCTTCCTGCAGTTGGATGAAGCGATCGAGCTGGCGGCGCGTCAGGCAACCGAAACCGACCAGGATCTCGCCGAGGCGCAGGCCTTCCGGGGTGCAGTCGCTCGAGCCGTGCATCAGCACACCATCGGTGATGCCGAGCAGGAAGTTCTCGTTCGGGGTGTCCACCCAGAGCACGCCCGTCTTGCGGCCGAAAGCAAGGAAACTCAGCAGCTCGGCCAGCGAAACCGACCAGGAGTTGCCCTGCAGGCCCTGACGGGAGACGTCGAAGGTCGGGGCGACGAATTGATCCTCATCAGGCTGGGCCACACCTTTCGTGAAGAAGCGACGCAGCAGGCCCTTGGCCTCTTCCTTGCGCTTCTCCGGCTTCTTTGCCTGGTCCTCGATGACCCGCAGGATCAGTTCGAGTTGGCGCACGGCGTCGCCGAGGTTTTCGATGAGGAACCGGCCGGCCGCATCGCCGAGCCGCGGGACCAGATCCTCTGCCCGGCTGCAGGTCGCGGAGCAGCGCTGCAGCAGATCAGACAGGGTGTGGGGGTCGGAGATGGGGTGAGGCACGGGCTTAGCAGGTTTGGGCGGCCGGCCGAGGGCCGACATGCCACCGCTATCGGACCTCGGGGAAGCCCGTCCTTAGTGTTCCTGGAAACCAAACTCCTCAATTAGGAAACGCCAGGGTCTGTTTAGGGACTATCGAGAAAGGAATACCCGTTCTTGGGGGCGATATTGAGGAAGTTGCAAATAAAGCCAGCGAGCGAGCTGTTGCACGGCTCTCGATTTTTCTTGGCACCGTGCCCCGGAAGGGGGGAATCCCATCCGGGCCCAGGCGCAATTCCGACCCCGATCGAAGCCCCATTTCCGGGGGCCGGGTCGGCTCCGCAGAGCTCCGGTCAATTCTCGATTGCCAGCCATGCAGAGCCCCGCCGGCGCTGGTACAAACCACGGTCCGGCATCGCGTGCGGTGCCTTCGACCATGGATGCCCAGACCCCTGCCCCCGAGTCCCCGTCCCAAAGCCAGGCGGACCAGCCGATCACCCTCGACCGGAGCGCGTGCCTGCGCCTCGAACAAGCCCTCTTTCGCGAGTGGCTCGAGACCGATGGCCTGGGCGGCTACGCCAGTTCGAGCGCGCTAGCCTGCAACGCCCGGCGCTACCACGGACTGCTCGTCGCGCCCCTGCCCGGTGGGGGCGAGCGGCACGTGTTCATGGGCCAGGTGCTCGAGGATCTGATCGGCGCGGGCCGTAGCTTTCCCCTGTCCACCGTGCGCTACGCCGGGGTATATGCGCCCGACGGCTACCAGGCGATCGAAGCGTTTGCCCTCGATCCCATGCCCACCTGGACCTACCAGATCGGCGACGCGACGATCACCCGTCAGGTGCTGATGGTCTGGGGCGAACACACCACCCTCGTGCGTTGGCAGCGCACTGGTGGCCCGGCCGACCTGCGCCTCCGCGTGCGGCCGCTCTACGCCTGCCGCCGCGTGCACGATCTGACCTACGAGAACATGGACCTCAACCCGCGCGTACAGCGGGGTGGGGGCCGGTTCAGCATGCATCCCTACCCGTCGCTGCCCGGGGTGCACATGCGCCTTTCGGCTGAATCCGTGCAGTTCGACGCCGATCCGGTGTGGTATCGCGGCATCGAATACGTCACCGATCGTCGGCGCGGCTTCGATTGTCACGAAGACAACTTCAACCCCGGCCGGTTCGAGTTCGACTTGCCCGAGGGGCAGGCCGTCGTGATGGCGGTGAGCTTGAACCCCGAATGCGGGGACCCGCTCGAGCTGTGGCAGCGTGAGGCCGAGTTCCGCACCTCCCAGCGCCAAGGCGTGCGCAGCTTCCGCGATCGTTTGGTGCTCGCGGCTGATTCGTACTTCTACCGCGATGCGCACGGGCGTATGGGGGTGATGGCGGGGTATCCATGGTTCGGGGAGTGGGGGCGCGACACGTTCATCGCTCTGCCGGGCCTGTGCCTGCCCGCCGAGCGTTTTGAACTCGCAGAAGCCGTGTTGGCGGGGGCCTTGCCCTTCCTGCAGCACGGATTGTTGCCGAACACCTACGGCGCGGACCGCGCCTCGAGTTCCTATCGCAGCGCCGACGCCGCCCTTTGGTTTGCGCGCGCGGTCTTGCACTATCAGCGCGCGACGGGCGAAGACGAAAAGGTCGCCCACCAATTTGGGCCCGCCCTGCGCGAGATCGCGAACGCGTACCTGCGCGGCACCGATCTCGGCGTGCGCGTCGATGCCGACGGACGCTTCTTCGCGGGTTCGCCCGAACTCAACGCCACCTGGATGGATGCCATGGTGCACGGCCAGCCAGTCACGCCGCGCGACGGTTCGCCGGTGGAGTTGCAGGCCCTGTGGTACCAGTTGCTCTGCCATTTGAGCGATTTGGAGCACGGCCTGGGCGATGACGAAGCCAGCGCGCGCTGGAAACAGCACGCCGAGAAGGCCGGGCGGGTGTTGCGCGAAGACTTCTGGATCGCGGGCAAGGACTACCTAGCGGATCGCCTCGATCCCCAGGGCCGGCCGGATCCGAGCCTGCGCTGTAACATGGTGCTCGCGGCGGGGCTCGAATACAGCCCGCTCACCTCGACGCAACGCTCGCGCATCGTGCAAGTGGCGCTCGATGAATTGCTCACGCCGCGCGGCCTGCGCACCTTGGCGCCGGGCGACGCGGCCTACATCGGGCGGTACGAAGGCGGACCGGAACTGCGCGACGCGGCCTATCACCAAGGCACGGTGTGGCCGTGGCCCCTCGGTTTCCTGGTTGAAGCGGCCCTGCGCGTCTATCCCGACGATGGCGCGCGCGTGCGCCGCTTGCGCAAGGTGGTCAGCGAGTTCGCGGAGCAACTTCCCGAACACGGCCTGGGTCACCTGTCCGAGGTGTTCGACGGCGATCCGCCGCACCGCCCGGGCGGCACCCCGGCCCAGGCCTGGAGCGTGGCGGAAGTGTTGCGCGCTGCGCACCTGCTGCGCGTAGGGGGGGCCTGAGCCATGCGCGTCTTGATGCTGGGCTGGGAGTTTCCGCCCCACATCTCCGGTGGTCTCGGTACCGCATGCCAGGGCATCTGCGAAGGCCTCGCCGCCGCGGACGTCGACGTGCTGTTCGTGATCCCCAAGGCTTTTGGCGATGAAAGCGCGCCGCGCACCCAGGTGGTGGGGGCGAACCAGGTGTCTTGGCGCGAAACCCACACCGTCACGAAGTCCCTGCCGGGAGTGCGTTACGTGCGCATGCAAGCGCGCGAGACGCGCTCCGTGGTCCCCGGCACCGCAGCGGAGCCGGATAGCGAGCGCATCGAAGAAGATGCGCCGCAATCCTTCGTCGAGGGGTACTGGATCGATAGCGCCCTGCGCCCGTACCAGAACCGTCGCACCTACCACGAACACGTCGAGACGTTGCCCGGCGAACGCCGCAGCGTGCGCTTGCCCGGCGGACGGGCCACGGTCGACCCGCAGGAACTCGACAGCGAGGGGTGGCGCAGCTGGTGCGAGGCCCTGGCGCACGAGGCGCAGATGCGCACGGCGGAGGAACACGCCGTGCAGGAGGATTTTGCCGGCGGGTACGGCGGCGACCTCTTTGGCGAAGTGGCGCGGTACGCGCGCGTCGTCGCGCACCTGGCGGCCCAGGAACACTTCGACCTCGTGCACGGCCACGACTGGATGACCGCTCCGGCGGCCTTGGCCGCAGCCCGCACCCGCGGGGTGCCGCTCGTCATGCATGCGCATGCTCTCGAGCGCGACCGCAGCGGCAACAAGGGGGATGGGCGCGTGGCGGCGCTCGAACGCCTGGGTTTGGTCGAAGCCGATCGCGTCGTGTGCGTGTCGCACTACACCGCGGGCATCGTGCACCACGACTACGGTGTGCCGCGCGACCGCTTGCGCGTGGTGCACAACGCCGTGACGCAGAAGGAACAACGCCGTGAGTGGCACACCCATCGCCGCATCAAGGAACCGCTGGTGCTGTTCCTCGGCCGGGTGACCATGCAAAAGGGCCCCGAATACTTCCTCGAGGCCGCCGCGCAGGTCGTCAAGGTGCGCCCGGACGTGACCTTCGTCTTTTCGGGCAGCGGCGACATGCTGCCGCGCATGATCGAATACTCCGCGCGTCTGGGCCTGGCGCGCCACGTGCACTTCACCGGGTTCCTGCGCGGCAAGGACGTGGAACGGATGTACGCCCAGGCCGACGTCTACGTGATGCCGTCGGTGTCCGAGCCCTTCGGCATCGCGCCGCTTGAGGCCATGGCCCTCGACGTACCCGTGATCCTCTCGAGCCAGAGCGGCGTGTCCGAGGTGGTCACGCATGCGCTCAAGGTGGACTTCTGGGACACCCGCGAGCTCGCCAACAAGATGCTCGCGATCCTGCAATACCAGCCCCTGCGCCAGGACCTGATCCAGTCCGGCCGCGAAGAGGTGCGCCGCATGCGCTGGGAGGCGCGCGGCAGCCTGCTCCGCGACGTCTACCAGGAACTGCTCGCCCCCGCCCTGCACTGACCGGATCCCCGCCGCCTTCCGCCCCCAAGCCGGAGCGCTTCCCATGACCTCGATCGTCTTCTACTTCCAGATCCACCAACCGTACCGGCTGCGGCGCTACAGCTTCTTCGACATCGGCAAACACTCGGATTACTTCGATCAAGCCGAGAACGAGCGCATCCTGCGGCGCGTCGCCGACAAGTGCTACAAGCCGATGACGACCCTGCTGGGGGAGTTGATCGATCGCCACGAGGGCAAGTTTCGCTGCACCTTCTCGATCTCCGGCACGGCGTTGCAACAGCTCGAGGACTGGTCGCCCGAGACGCTGGAGATCTTCCAGCGCCTGGCGAAGACCGGCTGCGTCGAGTTCCTTGCGGAAACGAGCCACCACTCGCTCTCGGCTCTGGTCGATCCCGACGAGTTCCGCGCCCAGGTGCGGGATCAGCACGCCCGGGTGCAGCGTCTGTTCGGATACACGCCCAAGAGCTTCCGCAATACCGAGCTGATCACCAGCAACGATATCGCGCGCCTGGCGGAGGACCTGGGCTACAAGGCGATCATGGCCGAGGGGGCGGATCACATCCTTGCGTGGCGCAGCCCGCACCGCATCTATCGCCCCGAGGGCTGCGAGAAGATCGTGACCCTGCTGCGTTCGTATCGCCTGTCCGACGACATCGCCTTCCGCTTCTCGAACCGCGCCTGGTCCGCTTGGCCCCTGTCGAGCCACACGTTCCGCGACTGGTTGCACGAGTTGCCTGGCGAGGACGAGTTCGTGGGCCTGTTCATGGACTACGAGACCTTCGGCGAGCACCAGTGGGAGGACACCGGCATCTTCGAGTTCATGCGGCACCTGCCCGACGTGTTGCTCGACGGCCAGCGCTTCCGCTTCGCCACGCCCACCGAAGTGGCCCAGAGTTCGGACCCGGTGGCGCGCCTCGACATCCCGCACCCCTTCTCCTGGGCGGACGCCGAGCGGGACCTGACCGCCTGGCTCGACAACGCCATGCAGCGGGCCGCCCACGAGGCAGTCTACGAAGTTGGAAATGCCGTGAAAGCCACCGGCGACGCGCAGTTGCTGGAAACCTGGCGCCGGCTGACCACTTCGGATCATTTCTACTACATGTGCGTCAAGTTCTTCTCCGATGGAGACGTGCACAAGTACTTCAGCCCCTACGCCACCCCGCACGACGCGTACATCGCCCTGATGAACGTCCTGGGAGACCTCCGGCGGCGCCTTGGCGTGCCTCTGGAGGGTCTTCTCATTCCGTAGCGCCTCCGCCCGGCCCTTTGCCGGCGGTCGCCGACGGACCCGCTGGGGGGTGCGTGGTCAGGCTGCCGGCGCCCCGCTCCCTCCATCGAAATGACCTTCCACCTGTTCGAAGTCTCCTGGGAAGTCTGCAACAAGGTCGGCGGCATCTATACCGTCGTCACCAGCAAGGCCCGCACCCTGTCCGAAAAGTTCGGGGACCGCTACCTGACCCTGGGCCCGATGCTGCTCGACCTAGACGACGCCGCGCGCTCGTTCCAGGAAGAGAGCGGCTTTGACGCCTTCCGCGCCGCGTGCCAACGCCGCGGGGTCGACGTGCGCATCGGCCGCTGGAACATCGCGGGCAGCCCGCGCACGATCCTGGTGGGCTTTTCGAACCTGTACGCGCAGAAGGACCGGCTTCTGGCGCACCTGTGGGAGCGCTATCAAGTCGATTCGCTGCTCGGCGGTTGGGACTACCTCGAGCCGGTGCTGTTCGGCCACGCCGCGGGCATCGCGATCGAAGAGTGGTACCGCTTGCACGTGGCGCCCTCGGGGGAGGGCGCGGTGGCGCAATTCCACGAGTGGATGACCGCGTCGGGCCTCCTGCATCTCAAACACGTGCTGCCGCAGATCGGCACGATCTTCACCACCCACGCGACCATGCTCGGCCGCGCGCTTTCGTCCACCGGCAGCCTGCCGAAAGACGCTCTGCGCGGCCGCACGCCCGAACAGGCGGCGCGCGAGATTGGTGTGCCCGCGAAACACTCCATGGAAGGGGTCGCCGCGCGCGAAGCCGACGTGTTCACGACCGTCAGCGGCGTGACCGCGGACGAGGCGGAATTGCTCCATGGCCGTCGCCCCGAGCCGATCCTGCCCAACGGCATCGATCTGGAGTGGGTGCAGCACCTGGCCGCGCAACCGGGTCGCGAGACCGCCCGCGAGCGTTTGACGCGCGTGGCTTCGGCGCTCGTGGGGGAAGACGTCTCCGACGCCGCGTTCCTGGCGACTTCCGGCCGCTACGAGTTCCACAACAAGGGCATCGACGTGCTGCTCGACACCGCCAAGATCCTCAACGACGGCAGCGGCCGGCGGGTGGTGGTCTTCGTGATGGTGCCGGGGGGCAGCTCGGGTCTGCGTCGCGACCTGGTGGCGCGACTCGAAGACGGTTCGCACGGAGGTGGGCCCCTGGGGGTCACGACCCACGAACTGTTCGATGCGGACAACGACCCCGTCGTTCGTCGTTGCGCTGAGCTCGGCCTCGACAACGCGGTCGGTTCGCGCGTGAAAGTCGTGCAGATCCCGGCCTACCTGCCGGCCTCTGCGCCTTTGGACCTGTCCTACGAATCCGCGCTGGCGGCCATGGACATGACCGCCTTTCCGTCGTTCTACGAGCCCTGGGGCTATACCCCGGCCGAGAGCATTTCGGTCGGTGTGCCCACGGTGACCACCGAACTCGCCGGTTTCGGCGTGTGGGCGCGCAAGCAGGACCTCGACGCGAAGTCGGGTGTGACGGTGATCGATCGCGTGGGTTTGACCGACACCGAGGTGGCGCATGAGTTGGCCGACCAGATCGAAGCCCAACTCGCCTCGCCGCGCACGGTGGGGGAACGCCAGGCCGCGTGCCTGGCGGCGGCCGGGGGCTTGGCCTGGAGCCACCTGATCGCGCCGTATGAGGAGGCGTTTGCGAAGGCGCTCAGCAAGGGCCGCACACGCGCCTCGCACACCCGCCCGCGATTCGCCCTGCCCAGCGAGCCGAACCAACCGGCCAGCACCAACGCGCCGCGCCTGCGCCGCCTCGATGTGGCCGCCAGCCTGCCCGAAGCCCTCGGGGGACTGGAACGCCTGTCCCGCAACCTCTGGTGGTGCTGGGACAACGATGCGCCCGCGCTGTTCGAGGAGATCTCGCCGCGCCTGTGGCGCGAATGCGGCCAGAACCCGGTGACCTTCTTGCGCCGGGCCTATCCGCAGGACCTCGACCGCGTGGCACACGACGCGACGTACCTGGCGCGTTTGCAGCGCGCCCTCGGCCGCTTCGACGCCTACATGAACGAGGCGCCGCGTAGCTTGGGCCAAGGAGCCGTCTCCCGAGAGCATCCGGTCGCCTACTTCTGCTTCGAATTCGGCATCCACCCGTCGCTGCCGATCTACTCGGGCGGCCTCGGCATCCTCGCCGGCGACCACCTGAAGTCCGCCAGCGACCTGAACCTGCCGCTCATCGCGGTGGGCCTGTTCTACAGCGGTGGTTACGTGCGTCAGCAACTCGCCGCCAACGGCGAGCAGCTCTCGCTCGACGTGCACAACCAACCGGCCGATCTGCCGATGAAGCCGGTGCTCGGCGAGGATGGCCTGCCGCTCGAGATCTCGCTCGCCCTGCCGTCCGGCCGCCTGCGCCTGCGCGCGTGGCAGGTCGATGTTGGCCGCGTGCGCCTGTTCCTGCTCGATTCCAACCTCGACGGCAACGACAGCCAGCACCGCAGCATTACGCACCGCCTGTACGCCGGTGATCAGGAGCAGCGTCTGCGCCAGGAAATCGTGCTCGGCCGCGGGGGCGTGCGCCTGCTGCAGGCCATGGGCGTGTCGCCGCGCGTGCTGCACATGAACGAAGGCCACGCCGCCTTCGCCGCCCTCGAGCAGGTTTCGATCCTCGTGCAGGAACAGAACCTGACCTTCCCCGAAGCGCGCGCGCTCGTGCGCGAAGGCACCGCCTTCACCACCCACACGCCGGTGCCCGCGGGCCACGACGTGTTCCCCGAGGAGCTCATGCGGCGCTACTTCTTCGACGTGCCGCAGCGCCTCGGTCTGCCGTGGGAGAAGTTCCTGGCGCTGGGCGCGGATGCGAACGGCCACGGGGCTTTCAACATGTCCTACCTGTGCATGAACCTCGCGAACTTCACCAACGGGGTCGCGCAGATGCACGGCGAGGTTAGCCGCAACCTGCTGCACCCGTTCTGGAGTTCGCTCCTGGTGGAAGAGGTGCCGGTGACCCACGTCACCAACGGCGTGCACCTGCCGACCTGGACCGCGGGGCCGATCGCGCGCCTGCTCGGCGCGGAGAGCCGCATGCCGAAGATGGCGGACTTCGCCAAGGCGGAAGCCGACGTGCAACCCGCCGCCCTGTGGGCCGTGCGCCAGGAACTGCGCCATGACCTGATCGAAGCGGCCTGCGAGAACCTCGAGCGTTCCTACCATCGCCGCCAGGATGATCCCAAGCTGCTTGGCCGCATCCAGGCCGGCCTGCGAACCCCGGGCGCCCTGCTGATCGGCTTCGCCCGCCGCTTCGCGCCGTACAAGCGCGCGACCCTGCTGCTCGAAGACGAGGAGCGCCTTGCCCGCCTGGTGAACGACCCCGAGCGCCCCGTGCGCTTCCTGTTCTCCGGCAAGGCCCACCCCGCCGATGGCGCGGGCAAGGACCTCGTGCGCCGCGTGGCCGAACTCACCAAACGCGAGCCGTTCGCGGGCAAGATCGTCTTCCTCGAGGACTACGACATCGAGATTGCCAAGAAGCTCGTGCAGGGCGTCGACGTGTGGCTCAACAACCCGATCCCGCCGCTCGAAGCGAGTGGCACCTCGGGTATGAAGTCCGCGGCCAACGGCGGCCTGAACCTGTCGGTGCTCGACGGCTGGTGGATCGAAGGCTGCGACGGCCACAACGGCTGGGGCGTCGGTCCGGAACGTTCCTTCCAGGACCAAGGCCAACAAAACCGCCTGGACAACGAACAGATCCTGCGCCTGCTCGAAGACGAGGTGGTGCCCCTGTTCTTCGCCCGCGACGAAGCCGGTGTCCCCCAAGCCTGGCTACGCCGCTCCCTGCACGCCCTCTCGAGCCTGCCGACGGTCTTCTCCACCGACCGCATGGTGGCCGAATACGCCGAACGCGCCTACGAGCCCCTCGGCATCTCCGCCCTGCGCTACGGCGGCGGCGACCTCGCTGCCATCCGCCACCGCGCCGCCGAACAGCGCCGACTGCGCCAAGGCATGGAGGAACTCGTCATCGAGCAAGCCCGCACCGGCCGCCTCGAAGGCCTGCGCACCGGCGACAGCGTGCACGTCGAAGTGGACCTGCGTCTGGGTTCCCTCTGCCCCTCGGACATCGTGTGCGAACTCGTGCACGGACGCCCGCAGAACGGCAAAGGCCTCGTACGCACCGAAGCCATCGAACTCAGCCCCACCCGCGACACCGAAGGCCTCACTACCTTCGCCGGCGCGTACACCCTCGACGCCTCGGGCGCCTACCAATGGGGCATCCGCATCCGCCCCAAAGCAGGCAAAGCCGGCGACCTCGACCTCATGGGCGTCGCCCGTTGGGCCTGAGCGCTTGGAATAACGTTACATACCGAACCAGGTTCGATCAGTCCCACAATTCGCGGCGTGCTGCGCGCTCCGCGGTGTGGGACTGATCAGGAACCTGGTTCGGCAGCGAACGTGTATTCAAGCCCGCTATGCGCTGCTGCCCATGGCGGGCAAGATCGATCTGTGGGCGGCACGGCGACCTTCAACAGAGCTCCCGGATACTTGCAGCCGGTCAGCCCGCCTTGGCCTTTGAATCCTGAATGAAACCTGCCCGGTTGGGTGGGATACGATGGTGCGATGTCCCACGCACTGAAGCACCCGTACATTCTTCCGGCCCTTGTACTCCTTGCAGGGCAAGCCTTGCTTTTCGGTTGCAAGGCACCGGTTCCCGCCAAAGCGCTGGCGGCAGACGGCTGGGATGAAAAACTGCTCCAATGGGCCCAAGACCCCGAACTCCTGCCCGTGATGGGGCGACTGGTGGCGGGGGAAAGGCGGCCTGAGGAGCGGGCGGTGGCCATGCTCTGCCAGGGGGATGATCGGGCCACGGTGCGGGCGGATGGCATGCGGTACCTGATCGGGCTGGGGGATGGGCAGAGTGCGCGTTGGTTGGCGCAGGGGTTGCAGGATCCCTCTGTGCCGGTGCAGGTGGCGAGTCTGCTGGCGGCGGATGGGGTTCCCGAGTGGGATACCGGGGTGCGGGAAGCGTTGCTGCACCTGATGCGCACGTGCCGCATGAGCCACGTGTTCTCGTATGCTTGCGAGGCGCTCGTCCGGCGCGATGGGATGGCTGGGGCCCAGCAAGTCTGGGCGGTGGTGCAGGAGCGCGGCGCGGATTGGGAACCGGATGCGCTGACGGCGCTGGCGATGTACCCGGCCGAGGAGTTCCGCGCGGTGTTCGAGCACGGGGCCGAGAGTGGTCACTGGGACGAGGAATGCATGGCCCGGCGGGCGTTGTCGGCACTCGATGCCGGTCGCAAGGCGTGCGCACCTGGAGATGGGGATTGTTGGACGACGGCCGAGTTCCACGATCGGTGGCGTGATGGGGAGGATGCCGCAGGCGCGCCGGTGATGCGAACCTGGGCGCAGGGCATTGACCTTCTGCTCGGAAACCAGGTTTTGGTTCTAGGCGAACAGCATGCCTGGTTGCCCGCCCGGGCTACCCAGATCCGCTTGCTCACCGAAATGAATGCCCGCCACGGCTCTCCTGTGCACCTCGTTCTCGAGCGTGCCGTTGCCAGTACCAAGAGCCGCTGCTCCGGGCGGCGCAACAATACGGCATCGAGGTGCACTTCCTCGAATCGGAGGAGGAGGCACTGACTTTGTCGCCCTCCGTGCGCGATCAATTGGCCCAAGACCGCCTCGTCGATCTGATCCGGGCGCTGCCCGGCGCCGCATTCCTGGTCTGCTACGGCGACTCCCACCGCGCCAGCCTCACCCACGCCGCCCGTTCCACCGGGGCTACCGTGCACGCTGTCGTCACCTACCCGGATGCCGCTCGCATTGCATCCGCCTTGCGCGTGGCGGGAGGTCCGCCGCAGGGGCGCATGTTTACCTGGCCGGATGGGGTGTCCTGGTTGGCTGCGGATTCGTTCCTGAGCCTGTGGGGCACGCCGGAGTTGGATCGGATCCTAGCCGCATGTCGCGATTGAATTGTGTTACGTACGGAAGCGGGTTTAAGTTGTCACGTTATTCGGCGCGTGCTGCTGTCGGGACGACAGCAGCACGCGCGAATAACGTGACAACAAACCGCTTTCCGTACGTACAATTCAATCGCGCCCTTCACCAGGGGGATGAAGGGCGCGAGGAATCTCGAAAACGGTCGTCGCGATCAGCGCTTGCGCACGGCCACGTGGGCGGGGCCGGTGCGGGTGGCGGGGTCGAGGTCGAAGCGGTCGAGGTTCATGACTTTGTTCCAGGCGGCGACGAAGTCGGAGACGAATTTCTCTTGGGCGTCGGCGCTGGCGTAGACCTCGCAGGCGGCGCGCAGTTGGCTGTGGGCGCCGAAGACGAGGTCGACCGAGCTGGCGGTCCACTTGGGGGTACCGGAGGCGCGGTCATGACCTTCGAAGAGGTGCTCCGAGCCGTCTTTCGCGGTCCAGGCGGTGCCCATGTCGAGCAGGTTTACGAACCAGTCGTTGCTGAGGGTGCCGGGGCGGCTGGTGAGTACGCCGGTGCTGGAGCCGTCGAAGTTGGCGTCGAGGGCGCGCAGGCCGCCGACGAGCACGGTCATCTGCGGCACGGTCAGGTGCAGGAGGTTGGCGCGGTCGACGAGGGCGACTTCGGGGCGGCCGGAGAAGCCGGCTTTGGTGAAGTTGCGGAAGCCATCGGCGGCCGGTTCGAGCACGGCGAAGGACTCCACGTCGGTCATCTCCTGGGTGGCGTCGGTGCGGCCGGGGGTGAAGGGCACTTCGACGGCGTAGCCGGCGGCGGCCGCGGCGTCCTCGACGGCGGTGCAGCCGGCGAGCACGATCAGGTCGGCCATGGAGACGCGTTTGTCGCCGCTCTGCATCGCATCGAACTTCGACTTCACGCCAGCGAGGGTATCGAGCACCTTGCCGAGGTCGGCTCCGTTGTTGGCGGCCCAGCTACGCTGCGGCTCCAACAGCAGGCGGGCGCCGTTGGCACCACCGCGCTTGTCGCTCTCGCGATAGCTGGCGGCGGCGGCCCACGCGGTGCGCACCATCTCGGGACCGGTCAGGCCCGAGGAACGGACCAGCTTCTTGAGGGTATCGATGTCGCCGCTCGCGAGCGGCGTGCCCTTGGCGGCCGGCACCGGGTCCTGCCAGAGTTGCGCGGGCGCGACGTCAGGGCCGAGCAGGCGGGACACGGGACCCATGTCGCGGTGGGTGAGCTTGTACCAGGCCTTGGCAAACGCCGCGTTGAACTCTTCAGGATGCTCGAAGAAGCGCTTCGAGATCGGCCCGTAGATCGGGTCCATGCGCAGGGCGAGGTCGGTGGTCAGCATCACCGGGCTGTTCATTTTGCCCTTGATGTGCGCGTCCGGAACGAGTTTCGGCTCGCCCTTGGGCACCCACTGGTGCGCGCCAGCCGGGCTCTTGCTCAGTTCCCATTCGAAGCTGAACAGGTTGGTGAAGAAGCCGTTCGACCACGTGGTGGGGGTGATGGTCCAGGCGCCTTCCAGGCCACTGGTGATCGTGTGCTCACCCTTGCCGGTGCCGTAGGAGTTGGCCCAACCGAGGCCCTGTTCCTCAAGGCTCGCCCCTTCCGGCTCGCGGCCTACGTGGCTCGCCGCAGCAGCGCCGTGGGTCTTGCCCAGGGTGTGGCCACCAGCGATCAGCGCGACGGTCTCTTCGTCGTTCATCGCCATGCGCGCGAAGGTCTCGCGGATGTCCTTCGCCGCCGCGAGCGGGTCGGGGTTGCCGTTCGGGCCTTCCGGGTTGACGTAGATCAGACCCATCTGCACCGCGGCCAGGGGACGATCGAGCTCGCGGTCACCCTGGTAGCGTTGGTCGCCGAGCCAGGTCGACTCGGGACCCCAGTTCACGTCGGTTTGCGGTTCCCAGACGTCTTCACGACCGCCCGCGAAACCGAAGGTCTCGAGGCCGGCGCTCTCCAGGGCGCAGTTGCCCGCGAGTACCATCAAGTCGGCCCAGGAGATCTTCTGGCCGTACTTCTGCTTGATCGGCCAAAGCAGGCGGCGCGCCTTATCCAGGTTGGCGTTGTCCGGCCAGCTGTTGAGCGGCGCGAAGCGCTGCGTGCCGTCAGAAGCGCCACCGCGGCCGTCCATCGTGCGATAGGTACCCGCACTGTGCCACGCCATGCGGATGAACAGGGGACCGTAGTTGCCCCAGTCCGCCGGCCACCAATCCTGCGAGGTGGTGAGCAGCTCGGTGATCTCCTTCTTGATCGTCGGCAGGTCGAGTTTCGCGAACTCGGCCGCGTAGTCGAAGTCGGGGCCGAGCGGGTTGCTCTCCACCGAGTTCAGGGCCAGGATCGAAAGGTCGAGCTGGTTGGGCCACCAGTCACGCAGGGTCATGGGCTTTTGGGGCATGGCGGGGGCCTCTTGGGCCGTGGTGGCACCGGGTTCAAACGGGCAACGGGCGGTTCCGCCCGTGCCGGGATCATTGGCGAGGGCGAAGGGGGCGGCGAACAGGGCAGTGAGGCCGGCGGCCGTCCGTACGAAGCGGGTGGGGGTACTCATGATGGGTCCTTGGGTTCAGGTTGCCGGAATTCGGCAGGCGAGGATCCGATGGCCTCCTGCGCCGTCCCGGGGGGACGGGCCGAAGGTGTAGGCATATGGTCTACCTCCCAGCGCCAAGCGGCCAATCGCAAAGGGTGAAGGGGGTGATAGGTGGGGGTTTTCAATGGGCCCCGTGTGGGGGACTGGGATAGGGGTTTGCAATTCCATCGCCCCAGAGGAGGGCTGGATCACACGCCCGCACCCCGGAGGATGCGGGCGCGGTCGATCTAGAAGCCGTACGCGATGGCCGGCGAGAAGTTGCTCGTCAGCGGATTGTCGCGGTGCCAGAGCTGGAAGAACCAGGTGCTGCCGGTGGTGATGGTGCCGCCGATCGGCAGCGGCAGTTGGGTGGGCAGGTCGAAGCCCAAGCCGCCGGTGCTTGTGGCGGTGCCGACCAAGTTCGCCAGGATGCCCGCCGCGTTGAATTGGCCAATCGAGATCATCGGCGTGCCGGCCACGTTGTAGCGACCGATCAGGTTGCCGCCGGTAGCCGACAGGCACAGCAGGCCGCTGCCGACCGGAGTTCCCACCGGGTTCGGGGCGGTCCCGACGAGGAAGTAGGCGAACTGGCCTGGCGGACCTTGGCTGGCGCCCAGGTTGACGCCGGTGCCCGGACCGCCGGTGACTCCCGCGTTGATCAACGTGACCAAACCTGTGGAGTTCGGCAGGGCGGGGCAGAGGGCGATCAGGCCTTCGCAGTAGTCTGGAATGCCGTTGAAGTTGCCGTCGATAGCGGTGCCCAGCGCGATCGCCAAAGTGTCATCGACTCCATCTCCATCGCAATCCTTCCAGCCCTGGATGTGGTGGTCGAGCGCCACCAGGTCATCACCAAACGGACCGGTGGCCGTGCCCGAGCGCAGGGTCCGCAATCCCAGGGATTCCGCCGAGATGAAGATGCCAGGGAAGGGCGAAAGGCCGCCGAACACCAGCGGCGTGGTGAGGATGTCGCCTTCTTCGATCGGAATGCCGAAGATGCTGTCCGGCGATCCGATGATCGGGCTGCCGCGCCGCACCGAAAAGAGCAGCATGTCGGTCTGACCGTTCATCCAATCGTAGGGCAGCTGCGATGGCTGGAAGATGCCGTCGCCGTTTTCCCACAGGCACAGGGCATCCAAGTCATCGGGGCCGGTGGTGAGGCCGAGCCCCAAGAACGGCATGGGCGCGTAGACCACGGGCACTCCGCCTGGGAACGAAACCAGAACGTCCCCGCCGAAGAATCCATGGGCCTGTGCCGAAGCGTTGTTCGGAAAGCCCGTGGCCGGGTCGAGGAACGCATCGTCGAGGCTGAAGTAGATCGCTCCGCCGCCCCAGTTGCCCGGCACATGGTCAAGGGCATCGAGGTTGTCGCCGGGGTTGGCGGGCATCGGCACGGGGAACGATGGCTCCACCAAGCCGAGGCCGGGGGAAGTGAAACCGGTGGCCGAGGGCATCCCGTTGCCATCGAATCGGCCCACGTTCCAGAAGCTCGGACCCGGCGGCACCGGAGCGGCCGGGATCGGGTTCACGTTGGTGAACACATCGGTGGCGGAGTCGCCGCTGGGGCTTTCACTGGTCACGCCGGGGGGCAGCGGTCCCACGCCTCCGGCAAAACGATCCACGCCGAAGATCAAGTGCCCGGCGAACACCCCCGTTGGCGCCAGGGGATCGTCGAGGCCGAGGGACAGGGCATCGACGTCCACCGGACAGTTCAGCCCGCCCGGCACACCGACGCAGGCCGGAAACAGGCCCAGTCCGGTGGGTCCGTGGGACAGGAAGATCGAAGGCGGAGCGAGCGGCCCGAGCGAAGGCACGCCGCCGGGAGCGGTCAGAAGGTCGCCAGACGTGATCGGAGTCAACGTGGTGGAATCGGGTGTACCGACGGAGGGGCCTTGCCAATCGACGGAGAACAAGGTGCCTTGCCCGGAGGCGGAGGCAGCAAAGGTGGTACCGGCTGCAAGGGAGAGGGCGATTTGCAGTTTCATGGTGCGCAAGGGGGTTGGCGGGCAGGGGCGCGGAGAGGGGAGGGGCACTCGCCCCATCCATGCAAGCGGAATTGCCCGGTCTGCGGGAGCACCTGTTCGACGGCTTTGACTTCGGACAAACGCACGATGGGAAGACTTGCGGGCATGCCCTGCGGTGTCAGTTTGCCTTTGAAAAAATGAAGGGTTCCCTGCATTCCTTGCGGGCCCCGTAGGGATGGATCCAAGCGGAACGCCCTGCGCCCGCAGGAAGTGCGGAGTTGCGGATCACCGAGTTCCGCGTATCCCCACAACGACCGCCACCCCCGGGGTTTCAAGCCCGGGGGTGGCGCATGGGGCGGATCTCGCCCGTTCCTTAGGAACCGATCAGAACGTGTAGCTGATCGCGTTCGAGAAGTTGCTGGTCAGCGGGATGTCGCGGTGCCAGAGCTGGAAGTGCCAGGTGGAACCCGTGGTGATCGTTCCGCCGATCGGAGCCGGCAGGGCGGTCGGGATGTCGTAGCCGAAGCCGCCGGTGCTGGTGGCGGTGCCGACCAGGTTCACGAAGTTGCCGCCGATGTTGAAGATGCCCACCGAGGTCAGCGCGCCGCTCGTGTTGTACCGGCCGATCATGTTGCTGGCGGTGGTGGACAGGCAGAGGATGCCGCTACCGATGGGCAGACCCGGCGCGGTAACCGCGGTGCCGACCAGGAAGTAGCCGAACTGGTTGGGCGGGCCTTGGCTGGCGCTCAGGTTGACACCGGTGCCGGGGCCGCCGGTGAAGGACGCCGTCATCAGGGTCGGCAGGCTAGTCGAGTTCGGCAGGGGGGTGCAGGTCGGGGTGAAACCTTCGCACACATCGGGGATGCCGTTCATGTTGACATCGGCCACCAGGCTCATCGCGATCGCCAGGGCATCGTCGATGCCGTCGCCGTCGCAGTCCACGAAGCCGCCGGTGTAGTGGTCGAGGGCCACCAGGTCGTCACCGGTGTTGCCGATCGCAGTGCCCGAGCGCAGGGTGCGCAGACCGATGTTCTCCGCAGCGATCAGAATGCCGGGGTAGGGGGACAGGCCGCCGAATCCGGTGGGCAGGGGCGTGGTGAGGATATCGCCTTCTTCGATCGGAATTCCGAAGATGCTGTCCGGCATGCCGATCACCGCGCTACCCCGGCGAACCGAGAAGAGCAGCATGTCGGTGGTCCCGCCGAGCCAGTCGTACGGGGTGATCGAGGGTTGGAAGATGCCATCCCCGTTCTCGCGCAGGCAGAGGGCGTCGAGGTCGTCTTCGACCCCCGTCAGGCCCAGGCCGAGCATCCACTCCGGCGCGAAGACGGCCGGGGCGAAACCGAAGTTCGTGACCAGCACGTCGGCGGCGGTAACCCCGTACGGCAGCACGGTGCCAAGGTTCGGGAAGCCGGTGATCGGGTCGATGAAGTTGCCGTCGAGGCTGAAGTAGGCACGCACCGGGGCCGGGGATCCAACGGGCACGATGTCGAGGGCATCGAGGTTGTCGCCCATGTTGACCGGGGTGGACATCGGGATCGACGGTTCGATCAAGCCCGTGCCCGGATAGGCAAAGCCGGAGCCGGAGGGCAGGCCGTTGCCGTCAAAGCGGCCGAAGTTGCCGACCGACGGAGCCGGGGGCAGGGGGCCCATGGGCAGGGCGCCGAAGTTCGTGAACACGTCGGGAGCGCTGTCGCCGCTCGGGCTTTCGCTGGTCAAACTCGGCAGGGCCGGACCCATGCCCACGGCAAAGCGATCCACGCTGAAGTGCAGGGCGCCGGGTTGCACGCCCGCGTTGACGAGCGCGTTGTCGAAGCCCAGGGAGAAGGCGTCGACTTCGGCCCGGCAGGGGGTGCCTCCAGGCGCGCCGACGCAGCCAGGGAACAGGCCCAGGCCACCCAGGCCGTGGGGGATGACGATGTCCGGGGCGCCGAGGGGGCCCAGCATCGGAACCCCGCCGGGGGCGGACAGGATGTCCCCCGCGGTGATGGGGGTCAGGCTGGCCGAGTCGGGGGTGCCGATGGTGGGGCCTTGCCAGTCGGTGGAGAACATCACCCGCTGGGCCGAAGCCGAGCCGGTCAGGGCCGGGGAGGTGGAGACGAGGGTGAGCGCGGTCAGATCTTCATGGTCGGGAAGGAGGTTGTGGCAGGTGCCGTTTCCGCCGGACTCCCTCAAATGCGTGTGGGGGGTGGGGAGGACAGGGATCCCGAAAAATCCGTTGAGCCCGCAAAGCGGGCTCAGCGGGCTGACCCCCCACACGCATTTACGCCGTTGGAATAACGTTACATACCGAACCAGGTTCGATCAGTCCCACAATTCGCGAGCGTGCGCGGCGCCGCGGGTGTGGGACTGATCGAACCTGGTCGTATGTAACGTTATTCCAACGGTCCCCCATGCAGACCACTTCCCCAACCGTGTACCCTCCACCCGGGCCAAAAACCTCGCCAATGCCCCCCGATGTGGAACCACCTCGCCTGCCTGCTCCCCCTGCTCACCTGGTCTTGCTCTAGCGACTCCAGCACCCCCGCCCTTCCCTCCGCCCACGTCCCTTCCGACGCCGGCTGGCGGACGGATGTCGAATCGGCCGAATGCCGCGCAGGCATCGAGTTCCTCCTGGCCCGTCCGCTGCAGCCAGTGGAATGGTCCGAATGGCAGACGGCAATCGCTGAGTTGCGTACCCGCGATGCCATCGAAGCGAATGCATACGAGTGGACGTTGCGCCAGGCCGCACGGATTCAGGACCTTGGAAGCGACCCCATCGACAATGAGGGCCACCGCTTGGCGCTCTACGCGCAATTCTACTTTCAAATCTGCCGGCAGACGGAGAGTCGATCCTACGACGACCTCGCAACGAAGTGGAAAAGGCTGAGCTTGCCCCTCGCGCGTTGGTGGTTCGAACAGGATCCACCGATCTTGGAGGACCACGCCCGCCAGGTGGTCTTGTCTCGCATCTCCATGGCGCGATTCGAACAAGCCTACGATCTGTTCGGCGAAGTCGTCGAAGTGCCCGAGCTGCAATTGAATGCGGGCCGAGCCAAAGAGGCAGAGGAAACCCGGCAGGGCTTTTTCGACGAGAATCGCGATCCCAAGGCCTTTTATGGCATCAGCGCGACCCTGGGGGTCGGAACCGGGGAATGGCGCGCGGCGGACGAGCTTGGCCGCCAGTCCCTGCACGATGCCGCCTTGCCCGCATTCGAGCGCTCGGGGCTTTGGGGAATCGTCTCGCCACTCGCCGCCTGGACTCGGGATCGCGTGTACCAACGAATGACTGCCGAACCGAATCGCATCGCCAGCGCGGGGAACGTTTGGCTCGTGAAGCAGGAATTGCACTGGGCGATCCGGCTTTGGGAGATCGCGCGCCATCAACCGGCGGACGCCGCGGTGCAGAATGCGATTGCGGCGTATCTCCGCAGCGGATTCGAGGCGGACCCCGGAACGTTCAACAAGAATGTGCTTAGTTCCCTCGACAGCCTCGCGGGCGATCTAGCCAAAGGGCGACGGGCCGGGCTTTGGGCGGATTATGAGCTCGGCACCATGCGCAAGGCGAGGATGGATGGTCTGTACCTACAGCCTTTGTTCGCGCTGACTGCCCAAGGGGCCGCTCCGCTCGAGGCCCGGCTCGAGGGCACGAACGGAAGCCAATTCTGGAGTTCCTGGCACGCGCAGTGCCATGGGATGTATGGGCAGTTCGTGGCCCAAGTGGCGGGCGCGCCCCAGCCGGACAAGGCCGAAATCGAACGTCAAGCGGCACGGATCCAGCGGCGATTTGAGGAAGATCCCGAAAGCCGCCTCTTCCTCGCTGAGTACCCGCTCTTCTTTGGCGATCTACTGAACGCTTGGATGGAAATGCCACCGGCGCTGCGGGAGGCGTGCCGCAGGGAGGCCCACCGTCTCTACGCAGAAACCGGTTCCCTGGCTGCAGCCAGCCGGCCCCTGTCGCGCGTTTCCATCGCCATGCGCAAGATCCGCAAGGACGAAAGCCTGGTGGCATTCCGGGGGGCGATGATGGACCTCGCTGGGCGCGAAGCCCTGTTCCAGAGCCTGATAGCGAGCAACGCCCGCACGCTCAATGCCATGTCCCAGGCCACTGCGGTCACGGGCGGTGCGATCACGGACTCGATCGATTACACCGCGGGTCAGCTGCATATCGATGGAGAACTGCACCAGAATCCCTATTCCGATGCGCAGTTGCTCGGACTGGACCTAGCGGTGGGGTCTTTGAGTCCCATGTACGAGGGTGCTCTGCAAGGCGAAATCGACTCCGCCCGGGCTCACTTCGACTATCTGATCCAGCAATCGACCCTCGTTGATTCTGGGGGCTGGTCTGGTGACTGCCGGTGGAATTGTGTTACGTACGGAAGCGGGTTTTAAGTTGTCACGTTATTCGCCGCGTGTGGTGGTCGGAACGACCACCACACGCGGCCGCTCTTTGCTGTTGTGACCACCCGCTCGGCGTAACACAATTCCACCGGCCCAAGGCACAGGTGCGAAAGCGCACACGATGACAATTCGCCCGGCCCATGTTGAAATGAACCCGCGCGGCTCCCCATCGTTCCCCCGCGCCGCTAGCCACCGACCCGCATTCCATGTCCTTGGCACTCTGGGCCCTGCTCACCATCTTCCAAAGCCCGCAACCCATCGAAGTCCAACGCACGCGCGTCGAACCCGCGCCCGTCGCCGAGCAGCTACCCTTTACCCAGTCCGGCCCAATCCACGGCCGCGTGATCGACGAGCACACCGATCCCGTCGAGGGCGTGCCCGTGCTCGTCTTCCGTGGACGCGACTTCGCAACCTGCCTGCGCACCGATGCCCAAGGCCGCTTTCGCCTCGACTCGCTCAAGACCGAAGATGCCGTCTGGGTCCTGATCCCCGGGATGCACGGCACCCGAGAGATCCGCCGCAGCAAACACCTCGAATGGGGCGAAGACTGGGACCTCGGCGAGCTAGCACTGCAACGCAAGGCCGATATCACTCTCGACCGCAGCGCTTGGCCATTCGGACGACGGGCCCCGACGGAGGTCACGCTGGAATGTCTGGAGACAGGCGCAACGTTCGAACTGGAGGACCCATGGACAATGCCTGCTCTTCTTTGGTATCCGCCGTTCTACGACAACAAGAAGGGCCCCGCGGTTCCAGTGGGCAGGCAGCTTTGGGTCCATGACCCCATTCCTGGGCAGTCCTCCGACCAGCGCCATGCGGATTCCTCGTTCGATGTATCCAAGGCTCAAGGTACAGACCTCGAGCAATCGGTGGAGATCACGGCACCGGGCCGCTACGTCTGGCATTACAGGCTGGCCGAAGGGCACCAGCAGTTCCCATTCCAGTGGGATGGCGTACGGCCCTCGTTGTACTTTGCGCCCAGCCCCAAGGAGGGGGGCATCGATTGGGAAACCACGGCGGCGACCGAGTCGCCAAGCTGGAGCATCGATGCGAGGCTGCAATCCTTGGATGGCAGTCCAGTGACCGGGGTCGAAGTGGCAGCCCTGCCCTGGAGCCTTGGCAGTACGGTAACGGGTCCGGATGGCCGATTCGCACTTCGGGTGCGTGGAGCCAAACCGACCGGGATTCTCACGTGGATCGGATCCCAGCCTGTGCACTTGCAGTTGGAACCGAGAGTTTTCGACGCAGGACCCACCTCCGGCCCGCAGCCCCTCGGTGCGATCGGACCCGTTCTGGACGTGCATTTGCGCTGGATGAACGAAGAGACCTGGAAGGCCAGCAGTGCGCCGCCGGGAACGGAGTGGATTATCGGCTCTGGCCGCCAAGCCATCGAACCGGGCCGGGATCGTCCGATTCCATTGACAATCGGCCAGCGCTACACGTTGATCGCCCCCGGATTCTGGCCCCGCTCCTGGCTGGTGGAGCAGACGCCCTCGCCCGCATTTCACGCGGACACCGAAACCTATGGATTGCAGGCCATTTGCCGGGGGCAACCTGTGGTGGACGCCCGCGTGGCCTTGTTCCAGGTGGTTGACCAGCAGCTAGTGGACCTGGGCGTCTGGCCGGTGGACTCCTCCGGCACCTTGGCTGGCTCCGTGAATCGCGGCGCGCGCTACGAGGCCTTGGTCTACAGCGCTCAACACGCCCCCCGGCTCGTGCACATCGCGCGCCCCGGCACTATGGCCGTCGAGTTACAACCACGCGAGTACCAGGTGCGCGTCACTGGGCTGCAAGCCGATCAAACCTTGCATGTCCTGCCGTTCGCCGGCCCTTGGCCGATCGCGAGGCGCGCCGGGAATCCGACCGAGCCGATTGCGCTGGCGGAGGGGCGGTACACGTTGCTGGTCGTCGATGCCGATGGCCATCCGCTTTCGGGGCAGGCCATCGCGCTCGATGGAGCGAGCAAGGCCAGGGAGATTGCTTTGGGATCTCCGAGCTGTACCGAGTTGCTGTGCGATCCCATGCCCGAAAGATCCTCGCAAGTGCGGGCAAGCCTTTTGGATCCGAAGGCCGGAACCCGCGATCCGAATACGCATGTGCCCCCAAGAGTCGCATTCTACAAGCTACCGAGCATCTACCTGAAAGGATGGCCTTCCTCCCAGCCCGAGCTGGTTCGGTACGAAAGGGATGGTCGCATGTCCGTCTTTCACCCGGGGCTCTACCAGATCACACAGTCTTTCGCCCGGGAACAGCCGGGCAGCAGCAGCTCGGTAGAGTTTGACCTGAACGTATCCGGGCAAGAGCAGATCCAGATCACGGTGCCGAAGGGGAGTGCGAAACTCGGTTGGCCTCGCACGGTTCCGGGGTACGCCGATGAGCCATCTATGGTGCTCTTCCCGGTTGCAGTCGACGCCGCGTGGCGTATCCAATGCGGCAATGACAGTGGAGAAGTGCGCGCGTTGACTGCGGGATTGCCTGCGGGTGAGTACTTGCTCATGGAGCGTCAGTCGCACCCCGATCTCCCCGTTCGCGGTGCGCGCCGCGTTGAACTAAAGGATGGCGAGATTGCGGCGCCGGGGCTGGATGAATCCCCAGAGCGCGAATTGACCGTGCGCGTGCTCTCGAATGATGGACGCGCCCTACGAGGCGCCTCAATCGAAGTTTGGGATGCTTGCCGGTACCCATTCGAGGGAGGATTCCATCCCGATCCGTCCAGGCGTTGGCCGCCCTCCTTGCGTCTCGTTCAACAAGGGCAGGCCACCCTTCGGGTTGCGGGGGATGCTGTGCCTCTTCGGCTCGTCGCCGACCGCGGTTGGGTTTGCACCGGTTGGGTGGTGGACCTCGCCGCCGTGGGGGATGACGATGTGGTTGTGTGGAAGTTGCCCCCGGGGTTGGAGGATTGAAGGTCGTGGGGGGAGTCAGTCGCCTGACGTGGGAATAACGTTACATACCGAAGCAGGTTCATCTTGTCACGTTATTCGCGCTCGCGCGAAAAACGTGACAAGATGAATCTGCTTCGGTATGTAACGTTATTCCAACCGCCCTACCAGAACTTCCACCAAGGCCGCGAGCTTGCACCGCTGGGGTCGCTGAGCTCTTCACCGGTCTGCAAGTCTTCGGTCACCCAGCCGAGCTCCGCGGCGATGCGGTGGATCAGCGGGAAGTAGTGGCGTTCGGGGCGATTGCCGAGATACCCGTACGGGATGTGCACGCTCACCGTGTTGAACGTGGTGAGGGGCGTCGTGCCGATCGAGTCGCCCTCGGCGTTCATCAGTTCGCAATCCAGGCCCATCCAAAGGTTGCCGGATTCGAAGGTGAAGGACTCGGGCCCCGATTCGGTGAAGCCGGTCATGTCGGCGATGACTTCGCGCAGGCGGGCGATCGGCAGGGATTCGGAACGGTCTTCGTCGGACTTGACTTCGATGTCGTAGCTCATGGCAGGCGCAATGGTGTGGAGGGTGCCGATCCGCTCGGGAACACCCGCAGAGGCCCCTACAGGGCGGGTTTAGGGCCCGCAGAAGGCGCGAGCGAGGGTGCAAATGGAATCGGCGAATTCAAAATGGGGCAGCCGAGGCCGGGGGCCTCAAGCCGTCTACCGTACCAGGACGATAGCACGGTCCAGCATGGATTGGACCACGGACCCCACCCTTTCCACGACGCCGTCCCGGCAGATCGTGGACAAGGTGCTCGACGCGCTCGCCCGGGGCGAGCTCGGCGCGGGAGATTCCCTGCCTTCTGTGCGCAAGATGGCCGGCCTGGCCCTGGTCAACCACAACACCGTGGCGCGCGCCTATCGCGAGCTCGAGGTGTTGGGTGCGGTGCAGGGGCAGAACGGCCGCGGGGTGTTCGTGACCGACGCGGGGCCCGCGGTGGCCGCGCGAGAGCGGTCCGCGAGCACGTTGGAGGCGGCGCGTCAGGCCCTCGAAGAGGCCCTGCGCGCGGGCCACGACCCGCAATCCCTGCGCGCCCTGCTCGATCATTTGGCCGCGGCGCAGGGCTCTCCAGAAACCCCGGTCCAAGGCCCCGGCCCGGCGAGGAAAACCGCATGAATTCCAGCACTACGAATCCCGTCATTAGGCTGAACAACGTTCACCACCGTTTCGGCAAGAAGCCCGTGCTCGACGGCGTTTCCTTCGAGCTGCCCCAGGGCGAAACCTTGGCCCTGCTCGGAAGCAACGGCGCGGGCAAAACGACCTTGCTCAACCTGCTGCTCGGGCTCTTCAAGCCGAAGTCCGGCACGGCCGAAGTCCTCGGCCTCACGCCCCACAAACACGGCCGCAAGCTGCGCCCGCAAGTCGGCTTCGTGCCCGCCATCCCGGACGTCTACGACTGGATGACGCCGCGAGACCTCTACCGTTTCCTGGCGCCCCAATACCGCACCTGGAACGCAGCCGCGGTGGACGAGGACATCGAACGCCTGTCGGTGCCCATGGACATCCGCTTCCGCGACCTCTCCCGCGGCCAGGCGATGAAAGCCATGACCATCGCCGCCCTCGGCTTCGAGCCCCCGCTCCTGCTGCTCGACGAACCCTTCGCCGGCCTCGACCCCACCGCCCGCGAAGACCTGCTCGCCGCCCTGCTCGAGCGCATCGACACCGGCCGCCAGTCGATCTTGATCGCCACCCACAACC
Organism: Planctomycetota bacterium; assembly: GCA_041398705.1. Lineage (GTDB taxonomy): Bacteria > Planctomycetota > UBA1135 > UBA1135 > NORP259. The sequence goes on from JAWKUI010000003.1 coordinate 143,110, forward strand.
TCGAGATGGCGGCCCGCCTGGCCGACCGCGTGGTGATTCTGCACGAAGGCCGCGTCACCCAGGCCGGTCCGATCGATCAACTCGTGCCCGAAGCCCAACCCCCGAAACCCCTGCCGCGCGGCCTGCACGAGCTCTTTGTCCGCGGCACCCAAGATCAGGAGTCGGTGCGGTGATCGCGACGCACCTCGTCTTCGAGTGGCGGCGTCATCGGCTGGCGTGGCTCGGGCTGCTAGCTGGATTGGCGGTGGCGATTCCTGTTGCCTCCATGACCGGCGCCGGCGCCCCGTTGTTTGCCAGTGATGCCCCTGGTTTGGCGGGTTGGTTGGCTGCCACCATGACGATTCTTCTCTTTGCGGGTTCGCTGTTCGGAGGCCCCGACGCGGGCCGCAGTCTGCACTTCCTCGCCCGCCTGCCGGGCGGTTTGGGCGCGGCGTGCACGGCCAAGGGCCTGACCCTGTTGCTGGGGGCGGGAATCGCCGCGATCTGGAGCGCTGCACTGGCAACTTGGGCCACGGGGACTTCCGGGCAACCATCCGAAATCTGGTGGCTCGCGGACAGCGGCAAGCACTTCGCTGCGGCAATCACGCTGCTCACTTGCCTGGCTTTCGCCGCGTGGGCCCTACCGCGGTCCTTCTTCCTACTGGGCGCCCTGCCCTTGTCGGGCGCGCTGGTTTTGCCTTTGTGGCTGGTTGCCGAGGATGCCTATCCCTACTGGCGGTCGTTGGGATGGCCCCAAGTCCTGCTTGGGGGTGCACTTGGCTTGGGCGCGCTGGTTTCCTCCTACTTCGGGTTCGCGCGACGCATCGCCTTGGGCCCGTCCCGATCGCAATGGGCGGCACTTGTCTGCTTGCTCGTAGGCGCTGCGCCAGCATGGGCTCACCTTGCGGTCGCAGTTCGCGCCCCTCACGTGCTCGATCCCAAGAGCCCGGACTTCCGCCTACATTCTGGATACCTGCTCGAAGGACGAGCGAGATCGCGCTCAACTGGTACAACCGCATCGAAGGCGCACAGGTGCTGCAGAAGCAGAGCCTGCTCCTGAACGTGGAAAACGGAAGCTTTGCGCGGCTGCTTGACGAAGAGCAATCCGTGGTAGCCCCGACCGACCGCCACTATCAATCGGAGGGCGATCCGCCGGTTGTGGGGCCGGCGGCCTTGGGGGTAGAGGGCCTGCCCATGGTGCAATTCGTACTCGCTGCGGGGCCGGAAGGCATCGCAGGGCCCGCAGAGCTGCCTGGCGTAGCGGAGAAGCCGCGACGAGCTCTGGCGGAGTTCTGGTTTCCGCTCCCGCCAGCTTGGAAGGCGGCGAACCTGTACGGCGTGGAGGTGCGGAACATTGGTTGGGCGTACCAATACACGGGGAGGAGAACAAACGAAGCCCGCCGCGTGGTGGGCTGTTGGGATGCCAAGCGCCGACATTGGATGGACTTGGAGGCTCTGCCGTTTGATCTCTCCGCTGTGAGGATTGCCGGCCAGGACTTCTGGCTCGTGGACCACGAAGGCCGTTTGCAGGCCTGGAACGTGGCCACAGGCCAGTTCAAGGACTTGGGGGTCGATCACCGAATCCCGGTCGGCCCTTTGTTGCCAGGGGACCAGGTGATCATTGGTGCTGAAACGGGGTTTGAACGCCTTTTGTTGGAGACCGGCGAACGTTTGCCGCTGGCCATGCGCGGTGCCCGGCCGAATCCAGAGCATCGGGTGTACACCCAATCGGGGATTTCTGTTGTGCAGGCTGGGTCCAACCACTTGCTGGTCGGCGGTGGAGGGGGGCCTGGGGATGATTTTGTGACCCTTTGGGGGTCCTGGTTGGAAGACGAGCAGGCGTTGGTTTGGATGGAAGCCCCGGCGCATTTGATGATCGGTTTGCCCGGGCCGGGCCGTGCGATCGCGATTGAAGAAGGCCGCCGGGTCGTAGAGTTCGACTTTCTCACTGGACAACGCCGGGTGATCTTCCCCGCGAAGGAGATGCAATGAGTTTTGTGAAAGCGGAAATGGCCGCCATGCGGGTGCAAACCCGCGAGTTTGCGGGTTTGGTGGCGGGCGTGTGGCTGGGGATGGGCGTGTTGACGCTGACCGGGCGTTTGACGAGCGGGGCGGGGCTTCTTTGGGACGCCTATGCGCCGGCTTGGTTGTTCGGGTTGGGGTACTTGTGCATGGCCTTTGTGGTGCTACCGCGCTTGTTCGCAGCGCCGGTGAAGGGCAGCCGCCTGGCTTGGCTGGATCGGATTCCTGGGGGCGCTGGTCGATCGCTGCGGGCGCGCCTTTTCGTGTTGCTCTGGGCTCTAGCGGGCACGGCGCTGGCGGCGATTGGGTGGGTGCTGCTCGGGCGAATGGGCTTGCAGGGCAATCGGGCTTCGATCTGGTTCCCTTCGGCCGTGCCGGAGTGGTTGGCGGGGGTTTGGCTTTTGCTGCTTCCGCCAGTGGTTGTCGGGCATGGTGTGCCGATGCGCCAGGCAATTTGGGTTGTGCCCCTGGGGTTGTTGGTCTGGGCGTTGCCGTTGCCTGCCCTGGCGGATTCCGGGGTGCGCGCATTGCTGAGCAAGGGCATGGTTTCGGTCCTATTCGGGCTTTCGGTCAGTGCGATCCTGCTCATTGTGGCACGAGGTGCCTTGCGTGGGGGCCGCGTGACTCCCGAACGCCTGGCGCGCAGTCAGGCGGGCATTTTGGGAGTCACGCTGCTGCTCGCGGGAGGGAGTCTGTTGGCGCTGCGTGGAATTGCGTACAAGATGCTTTTCGAACTTGAAGAGGGTCCCCTGCGTTTCGAGTCCGCGATTCTGGATCCCGATGGGGAAACCGTTTGGGCCCGATGTGTGGGCAAGGTCGAGAACCAAAGGGTTCGTGTGGATTTGGCAACGGGCGAAGTGCAGTTGCTCGGCCCGGGAAGCTTCGGCTTCTTTGGGGATGAAGGGGGATCGTCTCTATCGACATTCCCCCGTCAACCGTACCCGGATGCCGGGGAAGATCTTCTCGTGGTTTCGATTGAGCCGGACTACTGGGGGGGCCAGCCGAAAAGGAGCGTGGCGTACCTAGACCACGCCGCGGGCAAGGGGGTGTCGAACCGGGAAGTGGAATGGAAGCGGTTCTCCAAATGGATGGGGGATCGGATCGGCTTGGGGGACGAGTGGCACTACCAATACCGCTTCGGCCGCACGGATCAGATTCGTTTCCGCAAGGGGTTTGGTTATTCGGAATTCGGTGTTTGGGATCCTTTCGAGGAGAAGTTCTTTGAGCTGTCCGGGTTTGCAGCCCAGGGGTCCAGGATCTCGAGCGGAATGATCTACGAAGTCTTGGTTTTGCCGGGAGGCATTCTGCTTTGGGGAATCCAGGAACACGAGGGATGGAACCGGGTCGATAAGGAAACCGGCGAATTGAAGGTCTTGGAGGGCTGGGAGGATACGGTGTCCTTGCGCACGGTCTATCGCGACGGGGGCGCGCTGTTCCTACGGGAGGGTCGGGTACAGGTCTATGATTCCCTGGCAGACCGCTTTGCCTGTCTTGAGGGGCCGGAGCTTCGGTTGGATAGTTCGGGGGGCACGCGGTTTGAAGTGCTGCCAATGCTGAACGGCCCTGCACTGGCAACGGACGAAATCATGTTGGTGCGGGTGCAGGAGCGCGCGCGAGTCCATCCCCGAGATGTGGCGCGGACGTTCGCTCTGTTTGTGGAGCGATCGCGTGGCACATACCGATTGCTGCCGTGGGGCCAGACCACCGGGATCGTGGGATCTCGCCGGCCCGGGCACTTGCTGCTCTTGCAGGAGGTGCCCGAATCGAGGAGATGGATTTGTCGGATGGGACGAGCGAGGTTTTACGTGCCGGGCCTTGGCGTCGTTGGAATAACGTTACATACCGAACCAGGTTCGATCAGTCCACATTCGCGAGCGTGCGCAGCACGCTCGCGGAATGGTTGAAACCTGGTTCGGTATGTAACGTTATTCCAACGACCCGAAACCAACGGCCACCCATGGATCCTGCGCCATTGGACCGATTCAAGCACGAACTTGCGGGAAGGGCCCACCCCCTGGACAATCCACCGCACTGATGACATTGACTCGAATGATGGAACGCGTGGCCCTAACCCTGTTGGGGCTGGGGGCGGGATATGCAATCTGGGGAAGCCCTGGGCTCGCGGGCCGAGCTGCGTTGTCACACCTCCCTGGCGAGGACCACCGGGCTTCTGCCGCTGCCGAAGCATCACCCGCTTCCCTCGTCTTGCCCGAGGAGCGCGATTCCCAACCTGGGGTGCGAGAGCCGTTGCCCCCGGCGGAGGGGGAGCAAGACCGCAACCGGCCTCCTGGCGAGGATTGGGTCCGCGTTGCGGATCTGGTGAAAGGTATGGGACCAGGCTGGGTGGAGGTGGACGATGGCAAAGGCGTGGGCACCGGACCCCTGCAAGGTGGGGTGCGGCACGGGGTCTGGTCGATCCTATACGCGACCGGCAAGCGAGCCGAAGGGCCGTACGTGCTCGGTGCCCGGCACGGGCAGTGGTCGGTGTATGCGGCGGATGGCACTTTGTTGCAGGTGTTCCCGTACGTGGCGGGCAAGCGCCATGGGCAAAGCAGAAGTTCGATCGGATACGACGGACCCTGGATGTCGTGTGATTACGTGAATGGGGGAGTTGGTTTCGGATTCGGGGAGGTGAGTGGGGCTTCGGCGTCGTGGGAATTGTGTTACGTACGGAAGCGGGTTTAAGTTGTCACGTTATTCGCCACGTGTGGTGGTCGGAACGACCACCACACGCGGCGAATAACGTGACAACTTAAACCCGCTTCCGTACGTAACACAATTCAGCGGCGGGGTAACTTCTCCTTGGCCGGATACGTCGCCTGCACCCATGCCTTCCAGTCATCCTCGATCTGGAAGAGGGATTTGCCCAGCACGCGCTTGAGCAGGTCGCGGGAAGGTTCCTCGAGCTTCAGCCCCTTCAACAACTCCGGCAGCGCCGCCTTGTGATTGGCGATGAGGTAGTCATAAAACGACCAGCAAAGCGCCTGGTCTTCGTTCGTCATCGCCACCGAGTTCATCGGCAACAATCGCGGGAGTTGATAGGAATCCACCTCGCCCAGCTTCTTGCGCAAGGCAGCTTTCCAGATGCCGCGTGAGTACAGCTTATTGAGAGTCGCCTCCTCGAGGCACGCATTGATGCTCTGCCCAAAGCGTTCGTACTCGTACCAGTGCCCAACCCCGGCGTCGAACCAGCCGCCGCCCAAGTCGCCAACCCAAATCTCGCGGTACAGGTTCGACACGAGCATATGCCCTGCATTGTGGGTGAAGAGGGTGCGCACCGCGGGCACGGTCGAGAATTGCCCCTCGGTCCAGACCGAGAAGGTAGGCCGCTTGCCCAGCAACTTAAAATCGCCTTCACCCCCAGAATGCAGCACCTCGCGCATGACCTTGATGTGATCCCCGCGGTTCTGCCAGATCCACATGCGCATCTTGTTGTAGTACTCGCGATCGAAGGCATTGGCATCGGGATTGGCCGGATCGACCACTCGCGGGCGGTCGTGGATCTCCATGCCGGAGAGCCCGTAGTGGTCGTGCACCAGCCCGGCCACGAACTCCACATCCTGGGCCACCCGGTGCATCAGCGTGTGCTCGTCGACCTTCTTCTTGTCCTCCTTGAGGGTGCCCGTATTCACTACGAGTTCAAAGTGCTCGGTTTCGACCATCGGCACCGCATGTCCGATGAAGCCCTCCATCTCGTACGGCCCGGCCCACTCCGCGATGGCCTTGCGGCGCGCCGCCACCTCGGCGTGTTTCGTGTCGTTGTCGCAGCGCTCGCAGTCCACCCAGAAAGTGCCACCGCAGGCCGGACAACGGGCTGCGACCGAACAGAAGAGCACCTGATCCTCCATGTCGGCCAGCTCGGGGTCATGTTCCCCGCAGCGCACCATGCCGACGTCTTCGCAGTACCGGCAGTCCTCGAATGCAAAAACCGGAGCCTGGAGCAGGGCCAGCAGGAGAACCGCGAATCGGAGCATCATTTGCATGCCGACACTCTAACATCCTGGCCTGGGGTGGGGGCGGTGGCGCGAACTCAGCCCGTGCTATGGGGACAGCGACCAAGATCGCAGGGGCATTGGCGGGCGCCATGCCAGTTTCCCGCGGAGTGCCAGGGCTCGATGCAGGCGAATCCACTCCCCCGGGGCGTTGACGAAAGAAGCCCCTGGGCGGGCGGCTCAGAGGCATCTATTACCCGGTGGATCTCTCGGGCCACCGTTCCAATTCGCAGGTAGGGTGAGCGGAGGAATCGACCGGCAAGCGGGCCAGGTTCATCAGCGACTACAAGGTGCGACTTCAGCGACGAGGCTCAAGTCGGTGCAATGGGGGTTTTGATCTTCAGCCGATGGCTAACCAGCGCCCCGATTCGCTCGGCGCTCAATAGCCGCCGCCGGAGCCAGGCCCACCACCTGCATATTTACCCGGCAAATGATTGCCACCACCAGCCCCGCTGCCACTCTCGCCTTCTGCTACTCCGTTGCCAGACCCGCTGCCACCTCCTCCTTCTGCCGCTCGATTGCCGGCCCCGCTGCCACCTCCGCCTTCTGCTGCTCCGTTGCCAGCCCCGCTTCCAGCTCCTCCTTCTGCTGCTCGATTGCTGACCCCGCTGCCAGGTCCGCCTTCTGCTACTCCGTTGCCAGACCCGCTGCCACCTCCGCCTTCGGCTGCTCCATTGCCACCCCCGCTTCCCGTTCCACCTTCTCCGGCAATCGTTTGTCTACCCGCAGGGGGCTCCGAAAACCTTGCCGAACTGGGCTCGCCAAGCGCATCCGGGGCCGGATGCGATGCACTGGTCTGCGAATCCGCAGGTGAAGCAAATCCGTCGTTTTGGACTACGGTCGGTCTGTTCACACCCTCCCGCGCAGGTTCGCTTGCATCCTCTTGCTTGGTGCCGGGAGCTTCACCGTGGCAAGCGAGCAGCGATACGGCGACAAGAGGGGCAACAAGGCCCTGGGAAAGCCGGATAGCAAGCGAGCGTTCTTTGCGCATGGTCGGATTGGCGGCCTTTCGGCCAGGATCAGGGGAAATCGGGTAGGAGTTGGATCTCCTTAGGACATCGGGGTTCTATTCCACAAGGCCCGTCCGCCCCCCCCCCGGGAATCGCACTCCCCTGGATGGGCACGAGGGTGCCAAAGTGGGGTCCCCTGCGCCTTCTGGGCAGCCAAGGACCCTGGAAACTGTGTCCCTGAAACACTTGTACGCGGTTGGCCCAGGCTTGCCCAGATCCCTGCAACACCAGGGCTCTGCCCATTCGAAATCGTAGGATTCTCGGCTCCCCCCCGACCCCCGGGGGCCCAGAACCCACGCGGCAGCGTCCCGTGCCCCCGCGCGACCCGCTACACTGCCCGGTGAAGCCCCCGCTCTGGCCCTTGCCCGCCAAGGAACACGCATTGCTTGGACCTTCTGGACTGACCCCGGAGCGCCGTGCTTCGATTTTCGGGGTGTTCTCACCAAGCACGGGTCAGATTCTTGCGGGGCAGCGGGACACCCCAGCCAGAAAACCTCGGTCGAAATTAGACAACAATCCGGTGCCCGTATGCGTGCCCACGAAACGAACAAGTCCTGGTGGCGCTTAGCGTTCGGAATGGCTGCGCACCGGTACTTCTTGCACGTGGATCCCGTGTTGGAGAAAGAGCTGGGCGCGGACCGGGAGGGGCGGGTCGCTGCCTTTCTTGCACAGGCGCGGGATGAGGGTCCGGAGCTTTGTGCAGGTGCCGAATTGCGCGCGCGGTATGAAGTGGAGGCGAGCGCCCTCGGCAGCCTTGCGCCGTTGGGAGCAGCAATGACGATGGGGGTGGAGATTGCGGAAGACGTGCCCGCGCATTGGCGTTTGCTCGGGGTCGCTGGTGTGCCCCGTGAGAAGGCGAACCTTCGGGCGGTATTGGCCCAGGAGTGCGTGGCAAACGTGATGTTGGCGCTACTCTATGCGGAAAGCCGCGAGGCCGGCCAGGTAGCGTCAATGGAAACTCTGGCAAACGAACTTTGGCATGGCCAGAGCCAATTGTTCGCCGACTTGCGAATGATTGCTCCGCTTTGGTTGCCGAGTGCGACTCGCGCCGATCACTCGGAGGCACAGGAGCAGGCACGGCAGCGCTGCTCGGACCCGGACCTCATGATGGATTGTCTTCCCGCCGCAGACTTCGCCCGCACCGTGGCCGCCGCGCCGCAGATCGCCGAGCTCTATCGATCGGGACTCGGAGTGGGGCAAGCATGATCCGAAGATTCGCACCGGCGCCGTTCCTTGTGCTCGAAGGACCGGATGGCGTGGGCAAGACCACCCTGCGCAAGGCGCTCTTCCACCGGTTTGCACTCCAGGGCGCGCAACCCCTTGTTTTCAACGGCAACGCTTGGACCGACCTCGCGAGCACCGAGGTTCTCACCCGTGCACGATTTCTTGGCAAGGTCTACCCCGAACCGGAGCTCATCAGGGCTTTCGTGCGTGATCGGGAGGAACTTGGACACCGCTTCATCGCACCAAACCGCGGCAAGGTTCCGATCCTTTGCGATCGCTACCTGCTGAGCGACTTAATCTATGGGGCCATGACTCTCGGTCTATCCGCAGCGAAACTTGCAGCCGCCTACGTGCAAGCAGCTCTCCCAGAGCCCGACGCCGTGTTGATTCTGCAGGCACCCTTCGAGTGCGCTGCGGAACGCCTGATAGCTCGCGGAAGGGCAGCCCACGTCTGGGAAGAACCCAATCTGCAGAAGAGAATCCATGCGGGTTATCACAGCTTGGGTGAGACCGCTCGACTGGGGTGGGGTTGCCCGATCATCCGGTTGGACAATATCGGCAGCCCAAGCGAGCTGACCGAAGCGGCGTGGAGGGCAATTCACTCGGCAGGCGTGCAATTGCCACCGTCGCAAACGGCTTCTGGGCAGAACGCTACCCATCCCGATTCTTCGTCGGAGCACCCCCTGAAGTCGGAAGATTGAGTTCGGGCTCGAGCCTATCCTTGCGGGCCGAACGGGTCGCGAAGAACCGCCGCAGGCGACAAAGAGTGGGGACCGGTTGGGTGGGCAGGTGGCAACATGTCCGCCCGATGAGTATCCTGCAGTGACCATGGCGAAAGAGAATCTGCGGAATCTGGTCCAGGCACTGCGAACGGAGATCGAACACTCGGGCCCTCCTTCCGCGGAGGTTCAGCACCGCCTGAATGGCCTCCTCACTCAACTCGAAGGGGAAGTGGAGGGCGCGCAGCCCGCGCCCGGGCGAGAAGGTCTCTTGAACAACGTCAAGGATTCCGTGCATCAACTGGAAGCCGAACATCCCAAGTTGACTGCCATGCTGATCGAGATCATGCGCACCCTAGGTGGGGCGGGGATCTGAAGGCTAGACACGGGAACCACCATGCCGGGCCGGAATAGGCTTGGCCTAAGTGGCAGGGCCCGCGGGTGGAATCCCGCGGGCCCTGCCTTCTTGGCGCCTAGGCCTCCGTCGTTCAGGCGTGGGCTTCTTCCGGGGTGCGGTCGCGGGCGACGACTTGGAAGGTAGTGCCGTTCCAGTCGACGTGGGCGACTTGGCCGCGGGAGAGGGTGCCGGCGAGGATGGCGTCGGCGATGGGGTTGAGGACCCGTTTTTGCAGCACGCGCTTGAGGGGGCGGGCGCCGAATTCGGGGTCGTAGCCTTCGGTGGCGAGCTGGGCCTTGGCGGCGTCGGTGAGTTCAATGCTCAGTTCCTGCTCGGCCAGGTGGTCGGCGAGGCGCTGGATCTGCACGTCGACGATCGAGGCGATTTGCTCGGGTTTGAGCGCGTCGAAGGTCAGGACCTCGTCGAGGCGGTTGAGGAACTCGGGGCGGAAGAACTCGCGGAGTTGGCCTTCGCCGCGCAGGTTGCTGGTCATGAGGATCAGCGTCTGGCTGAAGTCCACGGTGCGGCCTTGACCGTCGGTCAGGCGGCCGTCGTCGAGCAGTTGCAGCAGCACGTTGAAGACGTCGGGGTGGGCCTTTTCGACTTCGTCGAGCAGCACGACGCTGTGGGGGCGCCGGCGCACGGCTTCGGTCAGCACGCCGCCTTCTTCGTAACCGACGTAACCGGGGGGGGCGCCGATCATGCGCGAGACGGCGTGTTTCTCCATGAACTCGCTCATGTCAATGCGCACCATGTTGCGCTCGTCGTCGAAGAGGAACCAGGCCAGCGAACGGGCCAGTTCGGTCTTGCCGACGCCGGTGGGGCCGAGCAGCAGGAAGGAGCCCAGGGGACGACCCGCCTCCTGCACGCCGGCGCGGGCGCGGCGTACGGCCTGGCTGATCGCGGTGATGGCCGCATCCTGGCCGATGATGCGTTCGTGCAAGCGCTCTTCCATGTGCAGCAGCTTGCTGCGCTCGGTTTCGACCAGCTTGGCGGCGGGGATGCCGGTCCAGCGGGCGATCACCTGGGCGATCGATTCCTCGGACACGGCTTCGGGTAACAGGGCGCCGTCCTTCTGCAGGGTGTCGAGTTCACGGGTGTTGGCTTCGAGGGTTTTCTGGGCTTCGGGCAGTTCGCCGTAGCGGATCTGGCCGACGCGGTCGAGTTTACCCTCGCGTTCGAGCTTGCTGGCTTCGGCTCGCAGGGCCTCGATGTGGGCTTTGCCCGCGCGGATCGCGTTGATGACGTCCTTCTCCTGCTGCCAACGGGCACGCAGGCCGCTGCCCTCTTCCTTGAGGTCCGCCAGGCGTTCGGCGATCTTCTTCAGGCGATCGGCGTGGCCCGCTTCGTCTTCCTTGGTCAGCGCGCTGCGCTCGATCTCCAGGGTGCGGATGCGGCGCTCGATGGTGTCGAGCTCCGGCGGCAGCGAGTCGATAGCGGTGCGCAGTTGCGCGGCCGCCTCATCGATGCAGTCGATGGCTTTGTCCGGCAGAAAACGATCGGAGATGTGCCGATCCGAAAGGCGCGCGGCGGCGGTCAACGCGCCGTCTTCGATGCGCACCCCGTGGTGCACCTCGTACCGTTCCTTGAGGCCGCGCAGGATCGCGACGGTGTCCTCGACGGTGGGTTCGGAGACCATCACCGGCATGAAGCGGCGCTCGAGGGCGGCGTCCTTTTCGACGTGTTTGCGGTATTCGTCCAGCGTGGTGGCGCCGATGCAGTGCAATTCGCCGCGGGCCAGGGCCGGCTTGAGCAAGTTGGCGGCGTCCACGGCGCCCTCTGCGCCGCCGGCACCGACCAGGGTGTGCAGCTCGTCAATGAACAGGACGATCTCGCCCTGGGCCTCGCTGATCTCGTTCAGCACGGCTTTCAGGCGTTCCTCGAACTCTCCGCGGTACTTGGCGCCAGCGAGCAGTTGCCCCAGGTCGAGGGACATCACGCGTTTGCCCTTAAGGCCCTCGGGCACGTCACCCGACTCGATGCGTTGGGCGATGCCTTCGACGATGGCGGTTTTGCCCACGCCGGGTTCGCCGATCAGCACCGGGTTGTTCTTGCGGCGCCGCGACAGCACCTGGATGGTGCGACGGATCTCGGTGTCTCGGCCGATGACCGGGTCGAGCTTGCCCGCTTTGGCGTCCGCGGTCAGATCGCGGGCGTACTTCGACAGGGCGTCGAAGGTCGCTTCGGGGTTCTCGCTGTTCACGGTTTTGCCCGCGCGCACTTCCTCGAGCGCGATCTGCACCTTGTCGAGGGTTAGTCCACGTTCGGCGAAGATCTTGTTCAGAGCGCCATCGGGCTTGCTGACCAGGGCGGCGAACAGGGTCTCGGTGGAGATGTACTCATCGCCCAACTTGCCGGCGAGGCGCGTGGCTTCCTGCACAATCGTGCCCACGGCGGGTGCGATGCCCACCTGCCCGCTGCCGCCGGACTGACGCGGCAGGGCCGCGAGGGCGCGGTCCACCTCAGCCACGAGCGCGGCCGGCTCGACCTGCAGCTTGCTGAACAACGCACCAAACACCCCTTCGCGCTTCTCCATCAGAGCGGCGAACAGGTGCAGGGGGGTCATCTGCGGATGACCCGCGTCCTGGGCGAGGTTCTGGGCGGTTTGGATGGCCTCTTGGGCCAGGGTGGTGAACGGGGTTTGCATGGTCTTGGAATCTCCTTGGCCCGGAGTTCCCGGGCAGGCTTGGGGAGAGCAAAGGCTGTGCCAGGGGCGGAAGGGGCGTTTTTGGGGCTGTGAGGGGGGTCGCGGGGGGGGCGGATTGCCGAATTTGGCAGGTGAGGTGCCAAAATGGCCGACCTGGGGCTGCTCGCAAGAGGAGCTCGGACTGCCGCCGCATGCGCTCCATTTCGCCGCCACTTTTCTCTATCTCGCCGGCTCTGGGAGTCGGGGCGCGGTGGGCGATCGCCAGCCTCGAGAGTTCCCCGGTGCGCTGCCGCTTTTTGCCTCGGCCCGTTCAAGCCACAACCGAAGAACCCAATCCGGGTCTCGGTGCGTGGATGACCAGAGGGCATGGGGCCGCAGGCGGTAGAATCGACGGGCCCCGCTGATTGCCAGACCGGGGCCCGTCGCAATTGGACCATTCCGGAAACACTGCCCGCCCTTACCCCGGGCTCCGCGCTTTGCAGCAGAAACGCAATGCCTAAGTTTGTCCTCAGAGTCTTGGCCATCTTTGCCGCGACCTTGGCCTGTGCCCCGATCCTCATCTACATCTTCGGAGGGAGCGGCGTCACAGCAGGTAGGATCGAGCCGCAGGCTGGGCGTGGGATAGACGCGGCCGATTCGGCCACTCTCGTAGATCGCTCCAACCTAGGGCCGCGCGGGGCCGGGCACGTGCAAGCAAGGCGCCCTGGCCTGAAGTTGGCGCTGACGGTCCATGGCAAACCCATCATGGCACCCGCAGTGGTCCGGGTTTTGGCCATCAGATCGGATGGGGAAAGCCAGGTCATAGAGCCCATCTATGGGGAAGGGGTGTGGGCGCTTCCGGAGACTTGGGAATGGATCTCGGTTGTGGCGGAAGGCGCGGTGCCGGCCACCCTCAATGTCGCCCGTTTCGATAGCGGTGGGCTAGTGAACGTCGAACTGAGTGCGGCTTCCACGGTCACGGTTGCCACGCTTGGGGAGTGCGAAGCTGCCGAGCTTCGGCTCCTGTCGGAAGAAGCCCATGCGGTGGATGCGGGGCTGCAGGCTCCCCACCAGTTGGTATTAAAGCCGTTTGTCGAACCGTTTGGGGTTGCACTTGCGAATCGGGAGTGGGAGGGGCAGATTCGACCGGTCCAGCTCCAGGTGCTGCGGAGGTTGAACATGGATGCCTTGCGACGATTTGACGAGGAGCTGGCCTTGTCGCTGGTCCAGCACGAAGGCAACTCGTCGGTTTGGGCGCACCTGGCAGGCCCGGGCACCTACCGCTTGCAGTACGCGGATCCAGATAGATATGAAGTGGTGCCGACAAACCTCACCGGTGGCTTCGCCGGCTCCGAGGGGGATTACATCGTTCACACTCCCTTCCCGAGGGGAGAATCTACTTCGGCCGGGTTATCTGGCGCGTTTGAATTGGGGGCCGGCGAAACAAGGACATTTGAGACGACCTGCTATAAAGCCCAGTCCGTATCTGGATATCTGATCAGGGACAATCCGGCGGAAATATTTGGAAACGTTTTCCTGAAGAGGATCCGTGAGCGGGTCTTGCCGAACTCCAAGTACAGTGCGTTTGAAATCGAACGCGGTCGATCCGCACAGGTGGATGCGGATACTGGGTACTTCTCATTTGATGGCGTGTACCCGGGGGAGTATCGGGTGACGTGCACCTCTTCCGCCCGCGAGAACGAATACACCTTTTTCCAAAGAACGTTTTTCGTACAGACGGATCCGGTGGAGTTTGGCGAGATTCGCCCGGAGCCATACTCCGTCGAATTGGATATTGAGCTAAGAGATTCCTTCTCAGGCGAATCAATCGCTTCTGTTACGGACGCTCTGCGGACGAGTGCGCTCAGTCTGAGTTTACACAGCGACGAGCGCGCCGCCCCTAGTGTGGGGCTTGTTTGGCACCCAGGGTCCAAGATCACGGTGCACGGATTCAAGGCTTTGTCGTACGGGGTGACGCTGAATACGGGATGGGACACTGATCCCCGCTGGGGGGACTACAAACTCGCGGGTCCGCTCAACGCAGAAGCTCGTTTCCTCGCGGGCGATACAACGAGTGTGTCCATTCCTGTTCTTCTGCAGGACTCGGCCACCCAGAGGATCCGTGTCCCCGTCGTGACATCGGAGCCAGTCACATCCGCCTATGGGTATATGTTCAAGAAGGGGAAGATAGGAATTGACGGGGCTCCGATATCTGGCGTGAGCGGCGGCGCTGTCGAAATGGATATCCCGATTTCCCCTGAGCACGTGCAAGTCGCCGCTTGGGCCATCCTTCGCTCGGGTGCTGTTCTATTTGGGATGTTTGAGTACAAGGATGGACAGCTGACCGACAGCGGCGCAACCATCGCAACGAGATGCGAGGATGTGACTATCGAGTTTGTCTCTCGTGGGGAAGACTCGTTGCAGCGGGCTCAAAGGCTCCGCTTGAAGTGCGAGGGAGGTTCCTTTCCTCCGGGCTTGTTCATTCGAGTGTGCTTTCAGACGGGCGGCGTTTGTATCGACGGGTGCCCATGGGGACTCCGCTGTGCTTGGAGCCCTGCGGCACTGTGTTTGTGGCGGATTCGAAGGAGATGGTTGTTGAGATCGTAGCAAAGGGGTTCGATGCGACTGGTGATCGAATGGCAGCAGTGCATGGATCTGTGTGTTGCCATAAAGGTGCCTGTTGGAGGCAAGGTATTCATTTCGTGCGCAGCCTTTTGGGGGCATAGCGAAGACGATGAAGCGTTGGGCCATCACGACGATTGCGACAGGTGCACTGACGTTTGTCCTGCTTTCCCTAGGATTCGCGTTTCCTTACCTTGAGTTGGTGGTGCCGGGGGCGCTTCTCTTTGTCTTCGTGACTGCGATCACGGTCCTGATCGGTGGCCCCTGGGGCCGGGTGGACCGGGAAGCGGGAACGGGGTTTGGCAAGCTGGGGGCGAATCTGCGCGAGCCGGTGGTTGCTGCTGGGATTGGTGTTCTTGCCGGAGTCCTGACGTTTGGTCCCTATGTGAGCAGCTGGGAGCACCGGGCTAAGGCGGATGGAGAGAGAATCATGCAGGGGGTGCTTCGGTATCGAGGCGAGAGGGGGGATGGCCGATGGAGCTCGAGAAGTTGGTTCCGGAATACTTGGACGCTGTTCCGAGGGCAGGAGTTGGGCCGGTTGGGACGCGCGCGTACGATTTCAACGCGAGGGATGGGGTCCTGCGGTTCGTGGCGCCCGGGGGGATGTTGTGGGAGTTGAGTCCGGATGGTGAGTGGAGAGCGTACGGTCGGTCCTAGTGGGATTCCCTTGGCGTGGTGGCGGCAATGGTGCGGCGAGAGGTGCCTGATTCACGCGGTGGGCGCCGAATGGATGGGGTGCGGTAGGGCACGGAGCACCGTTTCCTCGGGTGGGGCCTGACGGCGGCTTGTCGGTACGTTGCTCCCTCGCGCCGCGGTCGTCTGCGCGCAAGGAGAGTGCCAACGAGGCCAAGCTGCGGAAAGCGCATGGGGAGTGCCGCGAGCGGCTGGGCAGGGGCCTCGACTGCCAGGCCACCCAGTGGGGCGGAGCGCAGAGGGCTGGGCGGTGTAGCCTAGGCCAGTCGTAAAGTGGGCGTGGATTCGTTCCGGGTTGGCGATTTTTTGCCTGTTCGCACGCAACCCGAAGCGCTGCAAACGGTTTTCTAGGGCAGAGACACGTTCCCTCCGTGCCGAAGACCATGCGATCGATCCTGATGCTTGCCCTGCCCGCCCTTGTGCCGTTTGCCTGGAACCAGGACCGTGGCGGGCCGCCCGGTTTTGGCGGGCCCGGGGGGCCGGGTGGACCTATGTCCGAGGAGATTGAGCTGGTGAAGTCGTTCGACGCGAACGGCGACGGGTGGCTCGATCGCAAGGAGCGCGATGCGGCGCGGGCGGAGTTGGCGAAGCGGCAGCAGGAAGGGGGCGGTCGGCGGCGTGGGCCGGGGGGGCCGCGGGGGCGGCGCGATGCTGGGCCGGTGGAGCCGGGGCAGAAGGTGGCGGCGGAGGATGTGAAGAAGTACGGCGGTGAGGATTTTTACGAAGCGGGGGTGCTGCGCACGCTGTTCCTCGACTTCGAGGAGGCGGATTGGGAGAGCGAGTTGGAGGCTTTTAAGCCGACCGATGTGTCGGTGCCGGCGACTTTGCGCGTGGATGGCGCGACGTATGCGGACATCGGCGTGCGGTTCCGGGGGGCTTCGTCGTTTTTCATGATTCCGGCGGGGCGCAAGCGGTCACTCAATCTCGAGTTGGATTTCCGGCACAAGGATCAGAGCCTGAATGGGGTGCGGACCTTGCACCTGCTCAACTGCAACGGGGATGCGTCGATGATGAGCACGGCGCTGTATTCGTGGATGGCGGGCCAGGTGATGCCGGCGCCGAGGGCGAACTTTGCCCGGGTGGTGATCAACGGCGAGGACTGGGGCGTGTACAGCAACGTCGAGCAGTTCGGCAAGGACTTCGTCAAGGCCCACTTCGATGGGGGTGGCGGCACGCGTTGGAAGGTGTCGGGCAGCCCGCGGGGGGATGGGGGCTTGCGTTATCTGGGCGACGAGATCGAACCCTATCGCGAGCGTTTTGAAATCAAAGGCAAGGACAAGGACAGCGCCTGGCGGGCGTTGATCGGGCTGTGCAAGTTGATCGAAAGCACGCCGGTGGAGCAGTTGCCGGAGGCCTTGGCGCCGCACCTGGATCTGGACGGGGTGCTCTGGTTCCTGGCGCTGGATGTGGCGACGGCCAACAGCGACGGGTATTGGACGCGGGCCAGCGACTACTCGATCTACCTCGATGAGGCGGGGGTTTTCCATGTGATTCCCCACGACATGAACGAGGCGTTCCAGGACGGCCATGGCGGTCCGCCGGGGGGCATGGGAGGTCCGCCGCCCGGGTTCGACGGGCCTCCGCCGGGGTTGGATGGTCCTCCGCCATTTGAAGGCGAAGGGGGGCCGCGCATGGAGATCAGCGATCCGGCGGCGAGCGAGCCGGCGGGATCGGTGCAGCGGCCGCAGGGCCCGCGTGGCCAGGGCGGTGAGCGTGGCGGCGAAGGTGGTCGGCGGCGCCGGGGTCCGGGCGGCATGCGCGAAGGCGGGCCGACTTTGGATCCGCTGGTGGGGCTCGACGATGAGGGCAAACCCCTGCGCAGCAAACTGCTGCAGAACGAGCTCTTGCGCACGCGGTATCTCTGCCACTTGCGTGAGCTGTGCCAGCGCTTCATGAACTGGGAGGCGATGGGACCCAAGGTGGCTGCCTGGCGCACGCAATTGCAGCCGTTGGTGGCGATCGATACGCGCAAGCTCTTCGAGACAGGCGACTTCCTGCGGGCGACGGACCCGGCGGTGGGAGACGACGGCAGGGCTGCCGGGGGGCTGCGTTCGTTCATCGAAACCCGTTCCAAGTTCCTGCTCGCGCACAAGGCGCTGCAGGGATTGCCGGCGAAGGCGCCGGCCTTGCCCCAGGTCGTGCGCACGGGGCGCGCGGCGGGTGCTCCGGTCCAGGGGACCGGGCCCGTGGTGATCAGCGAGGTGCTGGCGGCGGCGTCCAAAGCGAGCGAAGCCAGCGATCAAGGGGATTGGGTTGAGCTCTGGAACCGCAGCGAGAAAGAAGTCTCGCTCAAGGGATGGTCGCTCAGCGATGATCCCGCGACCCCGGGGGCGTTCGCCTTCCCGGACCGGCTGCGCCTGGCACCGGGGGCGCGGCTGGTGATCCGTTGCCTTGGCAAGGGCGCCACGCCTGGCAGTGCGCCCTTCAAACTCTCGAAGAAGGGGGAGGTCGTGTACCTGTTCTCGCCTCAGGGCGAGGCGGACCGCATGGAGTTCCCTGCGCAGAATCCGGGATACTCCTACGGCTGGTACGCGGGCGGGTTGCGGCACCTGGATCCGACGCCCGGCGAAGACAACCGTTCGGCGTCGGAGTGATGGTCCGGCCGGGGCGCGCGGGCGCGCCGCTGGATCAGAAGGCTTCGACCGACTGGAACGCGGCCAGCGCGAGCTCCAGCCGTTCGCGCAGGGCCGGTTCCACGGGCACCAGCGGCAGGCGCAGCTCTTCGGGGTAGCCGCGTTGGATGTGCAGGGCGGCTTTGAGGGCGCTGGGGTTCGGGGCCAGGGTCAGGCAGGCCATCAGCGGCGCGAGGCGGCTTTCGAGGGTTTCGACGCGCGGGTCGGCGGGGTTGAGGGCGGTCAGGCCGATGAGTTCGGCGGTTTCGCGCGGCAGCAGGTTGCCGATGACGCTGATCGCACCGGCGGCGCCGCGGCGCAGGAAGTCGACGATCGCCAGGTCCTCGCCGGCAAACACCGCGAGGCGCGGGATGCGGCATAGGGCTTCGATGCGCGCGATCGAGCGGGTGGATTCTTTGATGCCGACGATGTTCGCGTGCTGCTCGGCGAGTTGGGCCACGGTTTCGGGTTTCAGGTCGCAGCCCGTGCGCTTCGGCACGTTGTAGAGCACGATGCGGGTTTGCGGCAGGGCCTGGGCCAGGGCGGCGTAGTGCGCGATCTGGCCGCGGGTCTCGGGCACGCTGTAGTAGGGGGTGACCGCGAGCAGGCCATCGACGCCGACCCGCGCGGCCGATTCGGCCATGCGCACCGACTCATCGGTGCTCGGTGCGCCGACACCCGCGAGGATCGGCAGGCGGCCGGCGACCTGGTCGACCCCGATGCCCCAGACGGTGCGCCGTTCCTCGAGCGACATCAGCGCCGATTCGCCGGTGGATCCGGTCAGCACGAGGCCTTGGGTGCCACGGCCGATGTGGGTTTCGATGTCCGCGCGCAGGGTGGCCTCATCGAGGCGGCCGGAGCGGATTGGCGTGGGCAAAGCGACGAAGCTGCCCGCGAACGGTTGTGTGCGTTTTCCCCTTCCCATGCCAAAAGTCTGCCCCACGGCCGCAATACTTCCAAGCAACTTTCCCGGGGCGGAAACCGAACCTCCCGGCGGAGGGAGCCAGAGGTCGGGCGCGCATGGCGCATTCGTGCCCCGCGTGGATCAGCCCTTAGGGCCGGCTGCGATCAACGCCTGCATCGTCTGCACCGATTGCGCGACCCCGTCGAACAGGGCGCGGGCCACGATCGCGAAGCCGATGTTGAATTCCTCCACGTGGGGGATCGAAACGGCGGCGCTGATGTTGTGGTAGTCGAGGCCGTGGCCCGCGTTGACCCGCAGGCCGATGTCGTGGGCGTGGCGGGCGGCGCTGATCAGCCGTTCGAGCTCGCGCACCTGGTCGGCGCCCCGGGCCTGGGCGAAGGCGCCGGTGTGCAGTTCGACGAAAGGGGCTCCGAGCTCCGCCGCCGCGTCGAGTTGCCGCGCATCCGGGTCGATGAAGATCGACGGCACGCCTCCGGCCGCCACGAGCCGCGGGATGGCGTCGGCCAGGCGCGCGCGCTCGCCGCACACGTCCAGGCCTCCTTCGGTGGTGACCTCCTGGCGGTTTTCCGGTACGAGGCAGAAGGCGTCCGCGCCGCTGCCTTCGGCCAGCCCCAGCATCTCGGCATCGAGGCTCACCTCGAGGTTGAGCAGGCCCCGGTGTGCTTCGCGCAGGCGGCGCACGTCGTCGTCCTGGAAGTGGCGGCGGTCCTTGCGCAGGTGGCACGTGATGCCGTCCGCACCCGCGGCCATGGCGGCCAGAGCCCATTCCACCGGATCGGGAAACGCCTCGCGCCGGGCCTGCCGGACGGTGGCGACGTGGTCGACGTTGATGTGCAGGTGGGGGCGGCGGTTCATTTCAGTTCCTTGCGGCGCTTGCGCTTCAGCCAGTATTGCTGGAACTCCTTCTCGAATCCAGCGATGTCGACCCCGAGGCTCTTCTGCAGGGCCCCCTCGATGGCAGACAAGTTGCCGCGCGGCACCGCGCCGACCGCGTGGATGAAGTCCTGGAACTTCTCGCGGCCGAAGTCGGAGTGGCGCACGAATTCGATGATGGCCGCGGCTTGGATGTAACTCTCGTGGGAGTCGCTGCCGCCGTCGACCCGTTCGGTATCCGCGTCGCGTAGCAGGCTCTTGATCGTCATGAACTCCCGGAAGGGTTTGTACTTGCCGTCCTTGACGAGCCGTTTGATGCTGTTCAAGTCGTTCGGCTGCTCGGACATGTACTCCGCCACGCCCTCCTGGAACCACGAACCACCGCCACCCAGCCCCAGCCGGTTTTTGAAGATCTGGTGGGTCGCCTCGTGGATGTGCACCGGCGCGTTGGCGCTTTGATGGTAGGTGGCGTACACGTCCCCTGTGGCGATGCCCGCGGAGGTCTCGTTGCGGTTGCCGAGCACCCGTTCGCACCAGTCGTGGTACTGCTCGGTCGTGATGAAGTAGAACACCGGCAGGAGGCGCTGGGCCGGCGCGTCTTCGAACGGGTATACCCCACGGATGATCTCGTAGTTCTCGTCGAGTTTCTCCCCGAAGGACTTCGCGGTGCCCTTGCCCACGTTGGTCAGGATCAGGTAGTAGCGCGTGCGCAGCACAACCAGCTTGCTGTCCTCCTGGACCTTCGGCGGCGCATCGCGCTTCCAACGCTCGGCCACCTCCTCGTCGGTCCAATTGGGATCGCGCACGGGGCCGTCGTACTTCACCGCGCCCCAAAGGAACTCGAGCACCGCCTCCCGGTCCGCCGGCACCAGGGCCGGGTCGCAGGTGAGCTCGAGTTTGTAGCCCACGTGCCGCGTCAGCCCGCACAGGTGGAATTCCTGGCGCACCTCCTTGGTGCCATCGAGGTGGTGGTGACTGCCGATCCACGCGGCGGGCACGTACCCGTACGCACCTTCCCGCACCGCCGTTTCCGCAAACTGCACCATGCCGTTCTTGCCCTTCAGGGCCGGATCGTCGGAGGGCAAGTTGTAGGCGGCGTTGTCGAGCACGTCCTTGGGCTCATCGAAGCTGAACGCGTCGCGGTCCAGGTACACCAGAAACAGCCGCACGGAGGTGCTGCCGATGCGACCGGACCAGCCGGCTTGCAACTGTCCACCGTTCTGGATTTCGATCTTCTGCCAGTCCTCGCCGCCCGCCAGGGTCACACTCAGGTTCTGCTCAGGGTCGGTCCAGGTGGGCTCCTCGGCACCGGCGGCCGGGGCGAAACCGCTGGCGAACATGCTCACCAGGAACAGGAAATGGCACAGGAGATGGCGCGGGGATGACGGCATGGTGGGGAAGGGGCGAAGACGCTTGATTCCGGGACCGAATTTACACCCATTTAAGGGCCCCTTCCTCCTTGGCTCTGTAAATCGAATGCCCGCGCTCCCTCCCGACCTGTTCCCCTCGCCCCACGGAACCGGCCGCAAGCCCCTGGGCCCCCTGACCTTCCTGGTGCCCTACGCCCTGGGCATGTTCGCGATCCTCAGCCTGTTCCGGCTCGGGTACGCGATCGCCTGGCATGACCGGCTCAAGGACGTGCCGGATTGGACGCTGCTGTTCCTGCGCGGACTTCGCATCGACGCGATCGTGGTCTGCGGGTTGAGCGTGATCCCGACGGTGCTGCTGTTCCTGGTGCCCGGGGAGCGTTGGGCCCTGACCCGCACGCTGCTGCGCATTTGGGCATTGGTGACCTGGGTCGCGGTGTTTGCGATGGAGGCGATCACCTTTTCCTACCTCGAGGAGTACGACGCGCGCCCGAACCGGTTGTTCGTCGAGAACATCGTGCCGTCACGGGAGATCGCCGAGACGATCTGGGACGCCTACCGCATTCCCCTGATCCTCGCGATCGCGGGCATCGCCTTCCTGCTCTGGTTCGGATGGGGGCAGGTGTGTAAACGCATCCATGGCCGCTTCGGCTGGAATTGGCCCGTGCGTCTGCTTCTGCTGCTGCCGATGCTCCTGCTGCTGGCGTGGGGGGCGCGGGGTTTCGATCACCGACCGGTGAACGCATCGAGCGCGTTCTTCTCGACCGACAACCTGGCGAACCAGTTGGCGCTGAACTCGCTGTACAGCGCGGTGGATGCGGCCAATCGCATGAAAGATGAGAACTCGCCGGTTCCCCTGTACGGGGACATGCCGGAGGAGGAGATCGTCCGGCGCATGCGTGCGGAGCAATACGTGTCCCCGGAGAGTTACCTTTCCGGCCCGGTGCCGCTGATGCGCAAGCAGACCGCGCTTACGCCTTCGCCCAAGCCGCGCAACTACGTGATCGTGCTCGAAGAGAGCCTGGGCGCCGAGTACATCGGCATCCTGGGCGGCGCGCCGCTCTCGCCCGAGTTTGATGCCCTGTGCAAGGAGGGCCTGCTCTTCACGAACCTCTACAGCACCGGCACGCGCACAGTGCGCGGCCTTGAGGCGGTGCTGTCGAGTTTCCTGCCGACCCCCGGCCGCAGCGTGGTCAAACTCGACAAGTCCCAGCGGGACTTCTTCACGATCGCGGGGCTGCTCAAAAGCCACGGCTACGCCACCGACTTCGTGTATGGGGGCGAAGGCCACTTCGACAACATGCGTTCGTTCATGTTCGGCAACGGTTTCGAGACCGTTACCGACCAGCACGACTACAAGGACCCGGCCTTCCTGGGTACCTGGGGCGTGAGCGACGAGGACCTGATGGGCAAAGCCATCGAAGTCTTCCGCGCCCACGGCGACCAGCCCTTCTTCGGCCTGATCCTGACCACCACCAACCACAGCCCCTTCGAATTCCCCGACGGCCGCATCGAGTTGTATGAACAGCCCGTGGCGACGCGCTTCAATACCTCGAAGTACGCCGACTACGCCATCGGGGAGCTGTTCCGCAAGGCCAAGCAGGAGCCGTGGTACGACAACACCGTCTGGCTTGTCGTGGCGGACCACTCCACGCGCGTCTACGGCGAAGACCTGATCCCGGTGCGCAAGTTCCACATCCCGGGCCTACTGATCGGTCCGGGCATCGAAGCCGGCAGCACCTACGACAAGGTCGCCAGCCAGGCCGACCTGACGCCCACCGCCGTCTCCTTGCTCGGCTTCGACACCGTGCATCCGATGATGGGCCGCAACGTGCTCGAACTGCCCGCCGATGCCCCCGGCCGGGCCATCCTGCAGCAGTTCGACACCCACGCGCTGATGGTGGACGACCAGGTGTGGGTGCACCAGCCGCGCCTGCCGGTGCGTCAGTTCACCTATGTGGACAAGCGCCTCGAGCCGGCGAGCTTGAACGAAGAACGAGGGCGCGATGCCCTGGCGTATGCCTTGATGCCCTGGATCCTCTACGACCAGCAGCGTTACCACTTGCCGCTTTCGCAGTGAGGTCCTGGGCCGCAGTCCTTGGAAGCGGCGGCGTCTTGGTAGGTACCGCAGCGCTTTCCGACCGGGACGTCTTTGCGTAGGGCGTGCACTAGGAGCGCCGCGGGGCCCTGGCGGGCTAGGGGCGGTCCCCCTATGCTGGGGCCTCGCTCCGACCGCCCCCGCTCCCTGCGCTTATGAAAGACCGCTTCCCCCTGCTGTTCGGCGTCCTCATCACCATCGTGCTTTCGGGCACCCTGGTCATCGCCGGGCTCAAGGCAGGCATAACACCGGGTGTGAGTCCTCTGGTGATCCTGGTGGCGTGGGGGGCGTTTTCCAAGGCGACCTCGGGCAGCGGCGGCAGCCGGTTCCTGAACATCGCCCAGGTGGGGGGCAGCGCCGGTATGGCGGTGACCGCGGGGGTGATCTTCACGGCGCCGCTGATCCAGGTGCTGTACGCGGACAAGGGGCTGCCGGTGCCGCCGGTCGACGTGAAGACGCTGATCTACGTTTCGATCGCGGGCGCTTTGATCGGGTACGGCTTCGTGGGGCTCACCACGAAAAAGTTCCTCACCGATCCGAGCTTGCCGGCGCCCGAGGCCCGGGCTTGCGAGTCGATGATCGAGGCGGCGGTGGCGGATCCGGACAAAAAGCCGGCGCTCAAGGGGTCGTTGTTCCTCGGGTTGCTGCTCAGTTTCCTCGCGCCGCTGATGCACCTCGTGGGTTTCGCCAAGGACCACGTGGTGCTGAAGGAGAAGGCGATCGGGGACCGCAACTTCAGCGTCGACCTGCCCTTCGCGCCGATCTACATCGGCATCGGGGGCCTGTTGACCCTCGCCACGGCCCTGCTCGTGTTCGGGGGCAGCTTCCTGCGGCTGATCGGCGACTATCTGCTCGCGACCATCGATCCGGCCAATAGCGAGGCGATGCTGGCGTTCCCCGCCAACTCGATGCGCTGGGTGGGCGGTGGCGCCATGACGGTGGCGGTGGCCTACTCGCTGGTGCGCTTCCTCGGCAAACGCAAGGCGGCGGCGGGGGAGCAGTACGACGAATCCCTGTTGGAAATGGACTGGGCCGTGCGCCGCGGGTTGGTGGGGGCGGTTGTCGTCGGGGTGGGCATGCTCATCGGTTGGCTGATCTTCAAGGAGGGCTCCGTCGATGCCTTCAGCCTGTCGATGGGGGCCGCCATCCTGGTGATGTGCAGCCTGATGGTCACCCTCGGCGCGATCCTGTCGCTGCAAATTGGCTCGTCCGCTTCGCCGGTGTCGGGCACGATCTTCGTCACGACCCTCGTCCTGTGCCTCGTGGCCCTGGCCACGGGCCGGCACGAGCTGTCCGACATCCAGATCCTGACCCCGCTGCTGGTGGGCGCGTGCGTGGCCGTCTGCGCGGCCAACGATTCGAGCCAGGATTACAAAACCATGCAACTCTGCGGGGTGCCCGTGCGTGAGGGATTCCTGGCCCAGCTCCTGGGCCTGCTCGCCGGCGCCGTGGTCGTGCCGATCGTGCTCTACGTCGCACACGAAGCCTACACCCTGGGATCGCCCAAACTCAGCGCCCCCCAAGGCAAGATGTTCGCCACCCTGATCGATGGTCTGCTGCTGCAAAGCGCCCTGCCGTGGAAGCCGATCTACATCGGCCTCGGCATCGGCGTGCTCGCGGTGGCGATGGACATCCTCGCCGGCAAACGCGGCCTGCAACTGCCCTCGATGGCCCTCGCCGTCGGCATCTACCTGCCGCCCAGCCTCGGCGTCGGCATCCTCATCGGCGCCTTCTTCCGCTGGCTCGGCGAACGGGGCACGGGCAAGCAACGCAGCGAATCGATCCTCGCCGCCGCCGGCCTCATCACCGGCGCCGGCGCTTTCGAACTCATTCTCGGCATCGGCATCCTCTCGAACTTCGACCCGGAAACCGCGGTCCTGTTCGGCGAAGGCCAGCGCATGGCCTGGTCGGAGAGTGCGGCGAAGATCGCCGGGGTGCTCGGGATCTTGGGGCTGGGTGCGCTGCTGTTCGTCAACTCGCGGCCGAAGGTCCGGGCCTAGTTGGATTCGTTAGGTTTCAGGAGGATCCGCGCGCAACGGCGCGGGTCTCCTGAAACCGTGCGCCCGCTGTAGCCAGGGCGTATGGCTTGCGCTGCGGGGTGGTAGAGGCTCCCCAATTCCGCGGTTGTGCTGTTCGTAGGGGCAGGGGCGAAACATCCGAGATCGGTGCGACTTTGAGCTCCCCGCCAAACGTGCCTTGCGAGTGCCCTCAGATCATGGCGAAGTCCCTTGGGGGATGTGTGCGATTCTGAGTTCCAATGACACCGAGGCCCTTAGGGATCGTCTTGCGCCGTCGCTACGCCGAAGGGCAGCCAAACGCCGCATGCAGTGGGTTGCGCAATGCGGGATGCAGCCCTAGTTTTGGGGAAGAACTTCGTTTGGACATGCTTGCAGCGAGTGAGCCAACGCTCTTCCCCGCCGGTATCCGCCCACTCTTATTCCCGGAATCCCATGTTGACCCTCGTACCCTTTGCCGTCAGCCTCCTGATCGTTCAGGCCAGTTCGGTTCTCGCCACTGGAAACCATCGGCAGCCGGGGCTGCTGGTGAATGCGCCGCGTTATGAAGTCACGAGCCTGAACATCGCTTGCCGGGCGGTGTATCCAAACCGGCCGGGGCAGTTCTCGCCGGACGGAAGGTTCTTCGCCTTTGGCGCCAGCGAGGGCATGCAAGGTGCCGACCTGAACGGGGATGGCGACGCGGTGGACGGAAGTGTCGTTCATCTTTGGGATGCGACGAACGCGTCCTTGGTCAACACCGCCGTCGCCGGATTCGTGCCGAATCACCTGCCGCTTTGGAGTCCCGCGCCCGTTGCTTCCAACGGATACTTCGTATTCAAGTCGGGCGAACAGGCGCAGAGCATCGATTGGAACGGCGACGGTTTGATCCAGAACCAGGATGTCACCTTGAATGTCTCACTGGGCACCGGTCTGATCCAAAACTCCGGGATCATTTCCAGCCCGATCACGCAGCAGGGGGATCTGGGGTTGTTCACGGGATACGAAGCGGACGCCGGCATCGATGTGAATGGCGACGGGGATCGGCTCGATTCCTTTTGTGGGGTGTTCGACGGGGCGACGGGGACTTCGACGCTCATGCGGCTGGTGGATCGGGTCTATGCGGTGAGCGAGACCCACTACGTGGCGCGGTGGGTGGATCACAACGTCCCGAACAGTTGGGGCCTGTTGGCGGGGCGGCTGGATCAGTTCCCGGTGGCGATCCCGCTGCCGCCGGAATTCGAGAACTTCCTGACCGTCGGCGGGCGGTTGGTCGGGGATACCTGGTACTCCGTGGCCCAGGAATCCATCGGCGGAGACCTGAATGGGGATGGGGATACCGAGGATTCGGTGCTCATGGGCATCCAACTCGATACCGGGGTGCTCTGGAATTCCGGGTTCGCGCTCAACCACAACCATGGGCCGTTCACCGACGACTTCATGCTGGCGCCGGTGCATTGGGGGGACCAACTGGCGTTTGCTGCTTCTGAGATCAGTGGCGGCCAAGACCTCAATGGGGATGGAGATCAAACCGACCTCGTTGCCCACGTGCTCGATGGAAACACCCACGCCGTCACGAACCTCGGTGTGGCGCTCTATACGAGTTCGCTCATCAGCCAAGCCGGTCCGGGGTGCCTGGGCGCGGTGGAGGGGGTGTTTGCGTTCATGGCGAGCGAGACCCGGCAGGCGGCGGATCTGGACGGCAACGGGGTTCTGGACCCGGCCACCGTGTACCTCTACGACCTGCAGTCGGGCGCCTCGTGGTTCCCGGGCTGGCATCCCGAGTACTTGGCCCCCAACCCCGATCCGGCGATGGCCCGCGACGTTCAGGCCTCGGCCGATTGGGTGGCGTATGCGGGCTGGGGCGAAACCCAGATCCAGTACTTGAACCGGGCTACGGGGCAAACCGGCATGGCACGCATACAAAGCGAAGCCCTGTCCGACGCCTTCACCCTCGATGGCGATCTCCTGATCGGTCCGACGAGCGAAGCCATGGATGGCGTGGATTGGAACCAGGATGGCGACACGTCGGACTACCTGCTCGCTATCGAGGACCTCAGCGACCAGCACATCGAGCGCCATTCGCTCGGTAGCAGTTTCTGGGTACCGTGCAGAAGCCGCAACGGCGTGCTGCTTGCGGTGCCGCAGGAACTTACCCAAGACCTGAACGGCGATGGCGACATGGCCGATACGGTTCTGCACTCGATCCTGCGCAAACCCTGAGATCCAGGGGGTAAGGCCGCCCGCTTGCGGCTGCCGCCCGATGCAACGAGCCGGCGCCCACCCGAAGGAGAGCGCCGGCTTGTGTAGGAATGCGGCAAAGGAAGGGGAAGACCCCGGGGCCTGATATCGGGAGAGTGGCTGCTTCCCGGCCCCGGGGCCTGGATCACGCCTGGTGCTGGCGGCGGCCGGTGAAGAGCAGGCCCAGGCCGAGGGCGGTGCAGGCGAGGCCGATCCAGTTCCAGGGCAGGCCCGCGTTTTTGGTGGGCAGCTCGTAGGCGAGCACGTGTTCGCCCTTGTTGTTGGTGGTGGCTTCGAGATCGCTGGCGCCTTCGGGCGGGGTGATGCGCTGGTTCTGAATCATGATGTTGCCGCTGCCGTCCGGTTCCGTCGTGGTGACGCGGTACTGGCCATCCAGGATTTCGCCGCCGGCGAGTTCCTTGCCCAGGTCCAGGTGGTAGACGTCGTCCCCTTGGTAGGCGGCGACGCCCTTGGCCTGGATCTTGATCACGGCCTTGCGGTTCATGTCGTCCTGGTTGAGCTCGAAGCCAGTGACTTCGTATTGGCTCATCAGTTTGCCGAAGTCGCGTTTGAGCATTGAAGGGTTGCTGCCGTACTGGCGTTTCCAATCGGCCCACAGTTTGGCGCTCATCTCCATGGTGATCGCGATCTCGCCGTCGCCGTGACCGTCGAGCTGGGTGGCGAAGTCCATCTTCATCAGGGTCGGCGTGTTCTGGGAAGCGACCGCGGGGGCGGCGCACAGGAGGGTCAGCAGGGCCAGGGGGGCCAGGTTGCGGAGGAAGTTCTTCATGACTCGGGTGTTCGGTTGGAGGGGAGGCGGAGAAGGAGAGGATCAGTTGCCGAAGCGCACGGCGGCGGCGATGCGATCGCCCAAGTTGCGCCAGTTGTTTCCCCCGCCGCCGACGGCGAAGGCGAACAGACCGGCATTGGTTTCGTAGACGTAGAGGCCGCCTTGCAGGGTCTGGCCGTTCATGTCGGCGGAGTAGGGGTACAACTTGGCTTGCTGGCCACCGATGGTGGTGCTTTCGCCACCCTGGTAGCGGATGCGTCCGCCGTATTGGCCCATCAGGTCCTGGATCGAAGAGCGCAGCTGTTGACCGGTCATGCCCGCCGCAGCGTAGATCTCGATCGAGTCGTTGCCGTCGGGGGAGGAGGCGAGGAAGGTGAAGGAGGGCAGGGCTTGGGCGACTTGCTGCACGACCTGCGGCTGCGACTGGTAGTTCTTCGGGTAGGGCACCTGGGCGTTGAGTCCGGCGACCTTGTGCCACTGCCAATCGCTGTTCGCCACCGGCTCGTCGCGGCGTTCTTCGCGGCGGGGTTCCGGGCCATTGTCGTCGCGGCGCGGCTCGGCGTTCTGGCGGGCTTTGGCGGTGCGCTCATCGAGCAGTCGGGCGAGGCCGGCCAGGTCGACGGTTTCGAATTCCGGCGGGCGGATGCCGCGGCCTTGGTGCAGTTGCACGTCGATCAGCACACCAGGGATCTCACCGGCGGCGAGCTGGTTCAGGGTCTTGTTGCCCGATTGCAGGGCTTCTTCGAAGCTCATCGTGCCGCCCACGTTCGAACCGCCGATGCCGGTGGCTTCGATGGCGATGATGCTGCCGTCGGCGGCCTCGAGTACGGGGAAGCAGTGGCCGGGGATCAGCGCCAGGTGCGCCTTGGCCGAAGCACCTTGCCCGAGCGCAGCCCACAGCATGGCCAGCTCGATGCACAAACCGCTGTTCTGGTAGACCACGTCGCGCGGCAGGCGGATGTTCTGCACGTAGGAGGAGGCTTCCCCCAGATTCTCGGGAACCCCGGTGTTGCCCGCATATTTCATGCCGGTGGCGACCTGGTAGTCGTAGATGCTGCGCATCGCCTTGATCAATTCTTCGGCGTTCGAGCAGATCGGGAAGCCGCCCATGGTTTCGGAGACCTCGCCCAGGTACTGGCGCACCACCGGGTCCTCGTAGGTCACGAAGGCGGCGCAGATTTCGGCGTTGTCGTAGACGTCGTACCAGGAGAGCACTTCGTCCGAGGGCAGCGAGGTGTATTCGATCTCGTTGACCCCGCGGAAGTCGAACTCGCGCACCTCGATCTTCTCGTGGTCCTTCTCGCCGTCGTTCCAAGCGAGTTTGACCTCGAGCGAGCCAGGGGTGCGCGAGCGCAGGTTGGTGACCTTGGCGGGCAGTTTGGGGTAGATCGGCAGCACGCGGGTCTGGCCGGGAAGCACGGCGGGGATCGTCTGGGGGGTGGTCCAGTCGACGTAGTCCGGGATGCGGTAGGAGACGGTCACGTCTTTCAGCGCGGACTCCCCGCTGTTGCCCATGACCATGCGGGCCATCCAGTACTTGCCGTCGGCCGCTTCGCGGTTGCCGTAGGCCTTGTACGCCACCGTCATGACGGTGGGTTTGATGGTGAGCCGGTAGTCGAATTTGCCGGGGGCCTGGCCGCCGAAGAGACCGGCGCCGAAGCTGAGCGCCGCGGCACCGAAGGCGGCCAGGGCGAGTTTGGAGGTGAGGAAGGAAGCAGCCATTGCAGGTGGAGGGGTGGGGGGCCCGGGGAGTCCGATGCCCGTTCGTCCTGCCATGCGCCGGTGGATGGGCGGGGCTGCCAAGAAATTCTGCGGGGCGGGCCCGAAATGACCGCGGGGCCCGGCGGAGGGCTCCGCCGGGCCCCGCGGGGGGCGCCGTGCCTGGGGGGGAACGCGTTCAGGCGTCCCGGTGGCTGGTGCGGTAGTGGATGCCCCGCTCGGCCAGGCCGGTCAGGATGGCGTCCACCAGGCCGGGCTTTCCGGCGAGCTGCTCGGGGGCGTAGACCCCGGGCTCGAAGGCGTGCCCGTTCAAAAGCTCGCGGGCCATCAGCGTGGCCGGCAGGGCGGTGGTGCGGGACATGGAGGTCGCCCGCTCGGCCTGGCTGTAGGGCTCGAGCAGATCCCACTGCAGGATGCGATCCTTGCCACCCTGCTTGCCGCGCACGACGATGCGCATGACGGTGACGTCCTCCTCGCCTTCTTCGAAGGTCCACTTCGGGAAGAGCAGGGCGGCGGTCACTTCGCGCGGAACGACCATTTGGTCGCCGACGCGGATCTTGCCCTTGCGGAATAGGCCCGTGTCGCGGAAGACGCGCATGAGTTCGATGTGGCCCGGGTAGCGCAGGGTCTTTTCGACCATGTTCGGCACGTCGAGGGTGCGGATTAGGCTGCGCAAGCCATCGGTGAGGAACGCTTCGAGCTCACCGGCGCCTTCGAATTCGATGATCTCGGCGTCGCTGAGGGCTTCGCGCACGATGATCTTGCCCTCTTCGACGAAGCGCGCGGGGCGGGTGTATTCCTCGATCACATCGGCGGGCGAAAAACCCGCTTTGTATTCGAAGGGCCAATGGCGCTCGCGCGGCAAACCGCCCACGTAGATCTCGAGGGCTTCCGCTTGATCGAGGGCTCCCACGCCGGCCCCGGCGAGCAGGTTGCTCATGCCCGGCGCCACACCGCAGTCAACGACACACACCGAGCCATGTTCTTTGGCTTGTGCGTGCCAGTCGAGGGCGTTCTCCTCCATGAAGGAGATGTCGACGTAGGGTTTGCCGGTGGTGCACAGGGCACCGAGGGCTTGGTAGCCAAGATGGCTGGAAAGTGCGCCGAGCACGACATCGTGTTCGCGCGCCAAGCTCTTCAACGTTTCCGGGTCGGTGAGATCACAAACGCGGGTGGCGAGCTGCGAACCGTCGGGCATGCGCGCGGCGGCCGCTTGCAGGGCATCTTGGCTACGATCCACCAAGGTGACTTGGAAGTCACCATGAGCGAGCAGATCCTTGGCCATCAATGTCCCGATCATTCCGGAGCCGAGTACCACGGCCCGAGGGGAATTGGCAGACATGGGGTTGGGAGAGGGGCAGGTTTGGAGCAGGGCCAGAGCAGGCCCGCGCAGAGAATAGAAAGTGGAGGGGTCTGCCGTTCCCCGCCTTTCGATGAATTTCGGCCGTTAGGGCCCAACTGCGGGTATAACCTGCGCCGTGCGCATCATCTCAGGACAATGGCGCGGGCGCCGTTTGCAAGCTCCCGACGGACTCGTCACGCGTCCCATGTTGGGGCGCGTACGGGAAGCCCTCTTCTCTTCGCTGGGTGACCGTGTCGACGATGCCCGTGTTTTGGATCTGTATGCAGGCACAGGTTCACTCGGCCTCGAAGCCCTTTCACGCGGCGCAGCCCACGTGCGTTTCGTCGAACAGGACCGCAAGGTGCAGTCGGTTCTCAAGGCGAACATTGCTGCGCTTGGTGCCGAGCCATCCGCCGAAGTACGTGGGGGAGACGCACTTGCGCCGAATCTGTGGCAAGGGGAGCCGTGGGACATTGTGTTCCTCGACCCGCCGTATCCCCTGCTGCACTCAATGGTGGGACGCCGGCAGATCGTGGAGGCGGTGAAGCGACTTGCGACCGAGTATGTGTTTCAGAGAAGCATTCTCGTGTTGCACACCGAGCCCCGGCAGATGAATGCATCCGACCTGCAGGGTCCCTGGGACCTGCGCTCACGCGAGTACGGACGCACGGTGCTTTGGTACATCGAACCCCAGGGGGGCGACGAGTGATCGAGCTCACCGGGTGGTTGTTGCAGCGGGGCAGCCTCAAGCCCGGTCGGATCTCGTTTGGTGCGGCGGGGGTGACTGCGGTGCAGGGCGAACTGACTCTCGAAGGGGCCGAACGCGACCGGGTGATCGCACCCGGCCTGATCGATCTGCACGTACACGGCTTCGGGGGGCATGACCCGCTTGAGGATCTCGCGGGCATGGCGGCGGCCTTGGCCCGGTCGGGCACCACGGCTTTCCAGCCGACCCTCTTCCCCGCCGCGCCCGCGGCGCTGGGCCTCGACGCCGAGCGCCTGCACGCCGCCCGCGTGGCCCTGCGGCCGGGTCAAGGCGCGCGGGTCCTCGGCACCCACTGCGAGGGTCCCTTCGTCAATCCACAGGCCGCCGGCGCCTTGCCCCCCGGCGACCTGGCCCTGCCTGGCCCGGGCGCCCTCGCTGACCTGCTTGGTTCCGGCACGGGCGACGGGCGCGGCATCGCGACGCTGACCGTGGCCAGCGAGCTGCCGGGCGCGCTCGACTTGATCGAAGAATGCCGTCGCGCGGGCCTGCGCGTTTCCCTCGGCCACAGCCGGGCGAGCGGACGCGAGGCGATCCAGGGATTCGACCGCGGCGCCGCTGGAGTGACGCACCTGTTCAACGCGATGACGCCCATGCACCACCGCGATGCGGGCTTGGTGGGCGAAGCCCTGCTGCGCGGCGGCGTGTTCGCTGAGATCATCGGCGACCTAGTGCACGTGGGCGAACGCGCGCTGCAATTGGCGCTGGCGGCGCGGGGGCCCGAAGGCCTGTGCCTCGTGAGCGATGCGCTGCGCGGCGCGGGCACGGGCTGCGACGTGTTCCATTCGCACGGCCGGGCGCATGTGATCCACGGCGGCGCGGCGCATTATCCTGCGGCAGATGGTACGAGCCCGGGCCCGCTGGCCGGCTCGGCCCTTGGCCAATGGGCCATGATCCAAGGTCTGGTGCGGGGCGGCATCGTCGGCCTGGAAGACGCGCTCACCATGGCCAGCCTGGCGCCGGCCCGGGCCCTGGGCCTCGATCGCCGCCTCGGCGCGTTGGAAGTCGGTTTTGAGGCGGACCTGCTCGTCATCGACCGCCGCCGCATGCGCATCGAGCAGGTGTACGTCGCGGGAAAACCGCAATTGCCCGCGGCCTGAAACCCTCCAGGAATCGGCCTGGTCTGCCGAAAGCCCCGTGGAGGAGTCCCATGATCCACGCGCTGCTGAACACCCTGGTGGGAATGCTGATTTCGGTTTCGGCCCAGGCGCCGAAGGCCGCCCCCCGTCTGCCCCAGGTCGACCTGCAAGCGGTCTACCACCATCCCGCCGATTTCCTCGGCAAGCGCGTGCAGTTCTACGTGCAGCTCGACGGTGGCGTGGCCGACTGGAACCCCTTCCACACGCGTTTCGGTGCGGAGTCGTTCGGTTGTTATCGCGTATGGGGCGACAACCAGCGTCTGTGGGCGCCCGAGCAGTATCACCGGCCCGCCGGCCGTGTGTTTGCGGACCTCGGTAGTTCCGCTGGCCGCGTCCTGGCGACCGCCCCGCGCTTCCGCCGTTATCTGGTCACCGGCACGGTGCAGACCGTGCTGCTTGGGGAACCCTGGATCGAGATCGAGCGCCTGTACCCTGCGCGCCTGACCACCGGCGAAGGTTCGCTGCTGCACGCGAGCCGCGGCCTGGATCTGCTGCAGAAAGGCGCGCCCGGCATGGCCGAAGACGAGTTCCGCCGCGCCTTGGTCGATGGCCTGCCGCTTTCCGTGCGACGCGACCTGCTCGACTTGATCCACGACTGCGAGACCTCCACCGCCATGCCCGTGTTGAGCCAGCGCTGAGCGGAAACGGGGCGCGGTGGTATCCTAGCGCCCATGGCTTTTGATCCCAAGTTTGCCGAGCGTATCCGCCGGGCACTGGACGGAGTGGCGTTTGAAGAAAAGCGCATGTTCGGCGGCATCGCGTTCCTGCACCAGGGGCACATGTTCGTGGGCGTCACCGAAGATCGCCTGATGCTCCGGCTAGGTCCGGACAGGGCGGAAGTGGCGCTCAAACGCAAGCACGTGGCGCCGATGGACTTCACGGGGAAACCGATGAAGGGGTACGTGTTTGTGGCGCGGGAGGGGCTCGGTACGGCCGCGCAGTTGCGAGGGTGGATGGAACAAGCGCTCGCGTTTGTGGGGGAGCTGCCGCCGAAACCGGCCAAACCAAAAAAGAGCGGCCGCTAAGTCCCGGGAAGGACTCGCGGCCGCTCTTGTGCTGCGCCTTGCGCAGATTCAGCCTTGCGCGGTTTCCGCTGCTTGCAAGCGCGCCGGTCGCGTGGCGCCGCCGCTGCCGACGGGCCAGCCTTCGCGTTGCTGCGTTCGGTCGCCGTCGCCTTCTTCGGTCTGGTCGTGCTGCAGGTTGACGACGGTCTCGAAGGGCATGTCGATGCCGGCTTTGTCGAGCGCGAGTTTCACCGCGCGGATCACGTCGGAGCGCACTTTCACGGGGTTGCCGTTGTTGGCGGCCCACCAGCGGGCGCGGATGGTTACCCAGGAGGAGGCCAGATCCCAGGGCAGGACCTGGGGCGCGGGTTCCTTCTGCACGCCGTCGACCGAATTCACGGCTTCCAGGATCGTGTTCACGGCTTCGTCGAGCGGATCGCCGTAGCCGATGCCGATGTCGTACTCATAGCGGCGGTTCGCATAGGCGGTTTTGACGAGCACGGCTTCGGTGTAAATCTGGCTGTTGGGAATCACGGCGCGTTGGTTGTCGAAGGTACGGATGAACGTGGAACGGGTTTCGATCGTTTCGACGACTCCGGTGTAACCGTCGACTTCGATCGTGTCTCCCACCTCAAACGGTTGACGCAAGAGGATCAGCAGGCCCGCCAACCAGTTCTGGAGAATGTCCTTGAAGGCGAAGCCGATGGCCACCGAACCCACTCCAAGGCCGGCGACCATGTCTCCGGGGTGCACGGAGGGGGCCACGATGGTCAGGGCCAGGAGGAAGCCGAGCAGCAGCACCACGGAACGGGCGAAGCTGCCGAGCAGGCGGCCGAGGTCGGGGCGGCCGCGGCGCCTTCCTTGGCGCACGCCGGTGTTCTTGGCCACGCGTCCGAGCACGGCAAACACGACCAGGGCCACCAACGCCACCAGGATGTTCGGCGTCAGACGCAGGGCTCCATCGAGCCAACTGTCGAGCTTGTCCAGGATGAGCGAGGGGTTCCAGTCGATGGTGCCGGTGTTTTCGGGGGGATTCTGCATGCGGTGGGAGAAGGGGACAGGGCCGGGAACGGTGGATCAGAAGCTTCCGTGCCAACCGAACTGCAACGACCCGAAACGGTGGTACTGCTCTTCGTACTCGGCGAATTCGCGCGAGCGGGTGACCTGCACCCATCGCGCGAACCAGCGCCGGTAGCGGTATTCCAGACCCCAGTGGAAATCGCGTACGGCGTCGTAGCGATCCATGGCCGGGCCGTCTTGGAAGGTGCCGCCGTCGAGGAAGAGATTGTGGGCAACGCCGCGCACGTCCATGCCGCCCGAGAGCACCAGGGAATGCTCGGGGGCACGTCGTTCCTCGCGATCAGGCACCGGTTGAAACGACAGCGCGGGGGATTGGTGGAAGGACGCGGGGCCAAAGTCGCGGCCGAGGTTGTAGCCGGCGCGCACTTCGAAACCCGCGGAGCCGTAGACGTGCACCGTGCCCAGGGCCCCGGTGAAACGCGAACTCACGTCCATGCCGAAGCCGTAGTGGCCCAGGCGCGCGTGGCGTTCCAAGCGGCTGGTCGTAAGTTGCAGGGTCGGCTCCGCACCCAGTTGGTGCTCCCAGCCCGCGCGGGTGTCCACCGAGCCGATGATGTCGTGCACCAGGTTCTGGGTTTCGCTGCCGAGGGCGGCGGGGCCCACCATGCCGATGCCGATCTCGGTGGTGACCAATCGGTCGCCGATGCCTTCGGGGTTGTCGGCCAGGACCTGGCTGTGCAGGGCGAAGCGGAAATCGAGGTGCGCGGCGTACGGGCGGTCGTCCGGGATGAAGTCGGGGTTCGCCTTGTCCTTGGGTGTGTATTGCGACTGATTGATCGAGAAGTCGATCAGGTGCTGGCGGGTGGACAGGTCTTCCTGCCAGACCCGCTCGCCGATGCCGCGCATCCATCGAGCGAGGCTTTGTGTGCCCCGTTCTTCGACCTCGTCCAACGGCTCCAAGTGCCCGAAACGCATGCCGCTGGTGTAGTTGTCATCGGAAGTCGATCCTGGGCGCAGCATGTCGTTTTCGAGGACCAGGTAGTTGCGGGGGCCGGTGGTATTGCAGGCGACCAGGCAAAGGCAGGCCAGGGCGGCGAAAGGCAGGCGATTCATGGGGAAGGGTGGGGGTGCCGGCGGACCGGCACCCCCGTCTCGTCAGGCCTCCAGCGCCTTTTGATCGTGATAGACCTCGGTCAGGGCCGTCTTTTCGGCCGCGCTCAGCACCTTGCCAGCGACTTGGAAGGTGCCATGCTCTTCCTCCTTGAGGTGGTGGTGCACCTTCTCACTGAGTTCGCCAAACGTCCGGATCCAGTTCGGGTTCGACAGGGACATGTCGTCGAGCTTCTCTAGCAGATCGTCGATCTCGTGGTGCTCGTGCACGGAGTGGCTAGCCACCGGCTGCGAGGTCTTTTCCTCGAGCATGCGGGCGTACAGCGAGCGTTCTTCGGCATCCGCGTGGCTCTTGAGCTCTGTCTTCAATTCGGAGTAGAGGCGTCGGCGATCGGGCGAATCGCCCAGGGTCTGGGACACCTTCTTGAGCAGGTCGCGTTGCCGGTCGTGGCTTTCGCGCAGGGCTTCAAAAATCGTTTGCATGGTTTCTCCTTGGGTCTTGGGGGAAGCGAGGGGAAAAGGGCGGCCGGGTCCCGGAGGGCCCGGCCGCGAAGGGCAGAGAAGGGCTCTATTTGCTGTCATTGACAGCATCCTTCACCGTGTCTTTGGTCTCTTCGTAGGCGTCCTTGATGGCATCGCCAGCGTCTTCGGCGGTGTCGCCCGCTTCGTCGATCGCGTCGTCGACGGCTTCACCGGCATCTTCCATGGCGCCGTCGCGGCAGGCGCCCAGCAGCATGGGAGCGATCAGAAGGGCGGGCAGATACAGGGTTTTGGTGGTGATGTGCTTCATAGCGGGGTTCTTGGGTTTCCGGTTGAGGGGTTGCCAGTAGAGGGCCAGTACGGGGGACGTTGGATGGGGGCCGTTGGATGGGGTTGAGCGGTGCGATCAGGCCGATTTCAGGGTTCCGCGAACCAGGCTCACGAGGAACAGGATCAGGAATACGAAGAAGAGGACTTTGGCGATGCCGGCGGCCGAAGCGGCGATTCCTCCGAAACCGAAAACGGCGGCGATGATGGCGACGATGAAGAAAGTCAGAGCCCAGTTCAGCATGGTTGTCTCCTTGGTGAGGGAACGGGGACGGGTACGGGGGAGAGGGAGCAAGGCCCGTGCCAAAGGGCACCACGGGGGTGCGGAATATGCGTGTAAGTGATTGCGGGAAATAGGGATATGGAAAGCGATGCGCTAGGAGTACGCATTGTGTGGCCCCTGCGCTTCGGAGGGGATTGCACCGAAGTCCCCGGCAGGGATCCTTCCGATCCGCTGTGCCCGCTCTGTTCGAGCACCGGCTCCGGGGTTGCGGGCTGTGCAATCACCGTGTGCGCGGCGAAACTGCACGCATGACCGCTGCGTTGCACACCCTCACTGTTCTCGCTGTCACCGATCTCGCGCGTTCGAAACAGTTCTATCGTGCCTGGTTTGATTGGCCGTTCACCGTGGAAACGTCCGTCTACGTCGAAATGCAGGATGCGCGCGGAATGCGGCTCGGTCTGTATCAACGCGACGGGTTCGCCGTGCAGACCGGAGTGCGGCCGGTGCCGGTGGCGCACGGGGAGTTGACCGGCGCGGAGTTGTACCTGACCTGCGAGGACTGGGAAACGATGCACACGCGGGCCGAAACCGCGGGGGCGCGACTGCTCAGCCCACCGGCCGCGCGGCCCTGGGGAGACGAAGCGTCCTACTGGTGCGATCCCGACGGTGTGGTGATCGCCCTGTCGCGACCCCTACCGGTTGGGGGGGGCTGAACGGCGGACCCCAAGCGCCCCGAAGGAAAATCCGGACGGGGCGGAAACCCCTTGCGGGTGCGGCGGTCCCATGGGCATAACGTCTGCCATGCTGGTTGAACTGCAGATCGAGGACCTGGCGCTGATCGAACGCGCCACGCTGACCTTCGAGGGGGGATTTGGGGTCATCACCGGAGAGACCGGTGCGGGCAAGAGTCTCCTGATCGATGCGCTGGAGCTTTTGCTTGGCGGACGCTCGCGCACGGGCCTCGTGCGTCAGGGCGCGGCGCGTGCGCGGGTCGAAGGCCGGTTCCTGGTGGATCCCGAGGGATACGGAACCGAAGTGGTCGGTTGGCTGCAGGAGCGTCTGCCGTCGGCTTTGGAGGATTGGACGGAGGATGGCCGCGAGGGCGAGCTGGAGCTGATCCTGACGCGCACGATCGGGATCGAGAAGCGCGGCCAAGCCCACGTGAACCACCGGCCCGTGACCCAGAGCATGCTGCGCGAACTCGCCGCATTGCTGGTCGAGATCCATGGCCAGAACGATCAGCAACGTTTGTTTGAAGCGAGCGAGCAGTTGCGCCTGCTCGATGCGTTCGGGGGGCTTGAGGACCAGTTCGATGGGTACCGCGAGCGGCGCGAGAACTGGTTGGGACTCGCCACGCGTCTCGATGGGTTTGCCGCCCAGGAAGCACAACGCTTGCAGCGCATCGACCTGCTCGCGTTCCAGATCGACGAGTTGCAGGAGGCTGAGGAGGCCGCGCGCGATGGCGAGGCTTTGCTCGCGGAGCGTTCGATGCTGCGTCACGCGGGTGGATTGGGCCGGGATCTCGGCGGCGTGCAGGCGGCGCTCTATGAAGACGATGGCAACGCGTCCGAGCGGTTGCAGGCGGCGATCAAAGTGCTCGAAGGTTGGGTCAACAAGGTAGCCGCGTTGCAGGGGCCGGTGGAAGCCCTGCGCGAGGCCCAGGCGTACATGGAGGACGCGGGTCACCAGATGGCGCGCATCCTGAGCGACGTGGAGGGCGATCCTGCGCGGCTCGAGTACCTGGAAGAGGTGCTTGCCGGATTGGAACGCCTGCAACGCAAGTTCGGCACCAATGCAGAAGGGCTGCTGCAGCGGCTCGACGACCTGCGTCAGGAAAAGGGCGAACTCGATGCGGCGGAAGCGGGGGAAGAAGCCCTCGCGGAGGAGGTGCGCAAGGCGCTCACCGGCCTCGCGCAAGCGGCTTCCCGCTTGCAGAAAGAACGGCGCAGCGCGGCGACGCGCCTGTGTCAGTCGGTGCAGGCGAGCCTGGGCGAATTGGGCCTAGGCGGGGCGCGTTTCGACGTGGCCTGGGAAAAAGCCTCCGAGGGCAGCGGCACCGCGCTCGAACGCGAACGTCGCCGCTTCGGTCCCCGCGGGGAGGCCACCGTCGAATTCCTGCTGTCTGCCAACCCCGGTGAACCCCTCGCGCCCCTGCGCCAGGTGGCATCGGGCGGGGAGATGGCGCGGGTGATGCTCGCCTTGCGCGGCGCCCTGGCGGTCAAACGCACCACGCCGACCCTGATCTTCGACGAGGTCGACACGGGCGTCGGCGGCCGGCTCGGCCCCGAGGTCGGCTCGCACCTCGCCCGCCTGGCCGAACACCACCAGGTCCTGTGCGTGACGCACCTGCCGGCCATCGCGGCCCGGGCGCACGGACACCTCAAGGTCGAAAAGGAGGTGCGCGACGGGCGCACCCACACCCGCGTGATCCCGCTCAAGGGCAAGGACCGTGAGGTGGAGATCGCCGACATGATCGCGGGCGGCAAGGACCAGGCTTCCGCCCGGGCGGAGGCGCGGCGCCTGCTCAAGCAGAAGTGATCCGCCGGGGGGTGGGGGCGGTCTCAAGCCCCCCGATTCCCCGCCCCGCATCCAAGTTGAGACGCCCGCGTACCAGGACCGATCCCGCCCTGGAGCGCCTTTGATCCAGGAATAGAAGCGGAGCCCTCCGCCGTAGTGATCGGCCTGCCCTTCGGGTACCCTTCCGCTTCGGCCCGGCCGAATCGACCATGGCGTTGCAGGAACCCCTACTGATGCGGCCCAGCCCCAAGAGCAAGATCTGGGGTGGAGACCACCTTGCGGGCTGCATGGGCCTGGACTTCACCGACCAGGGGCCCATTGGCGAGGTCTGGACGGTGGCGGACCGCATGGACGCCAGCACCGAGGTCGCCGCGGGCACCTTCGCCGGTCGCCGCCTGTCCGGCCTGATGCTGTCGGAGCGCCTCGCCCTGTTGGGCCGCAGCAAGGCGACCCCCGAAGAAGCCTTCCCGCTGCTCGTCAAGCTGATCGACGCCAGCCGCGATCTATCGGTCCAGGTGCACCCCGACGCGCGCCGGGCGGACCTCCTGGGGGAGGGGGCCGAACCGAAAGACGAGTTCTGGTACATCCTCGATGCCGAGCCCAATGCCCGCATCTATCTCGGCCTGCGCGAAGGGGTCGACGCGGTGACCTTCGCCGCCCGGGCGGCCAGTGCCGACGTGGCGGAACTGCTGCAGGAGTACCCGGTGCAGCGGGGCGACAGCGTGCTGGTGCCCGCCGGTACCGTGCACTCGATCGGCGCCGGCATCACCCTCGTGGAGATCCAGCAGAACTCGGATACGACCTATCGCATCTACGACTGGGGCCGGCGTGGGCTCGATGGCCAGCCGCGCGAGGTGCACATCGACAAGGCCCTGCAGTCGATCGACTTCGAAACCCCGGCCGAAGGCCCCTACCGGCCCGAACCGCAGGAAGACGGTATCAACCCGCGCACTTTGCTGGTGGACCGGCCGCAGTTCGCGGTGGAGCACCTTTCGGTGCACGCGCCGCTCGAACACGACACCGCCGGCCGCGCCTGGGTCTACTTGGCCCTGTCCGGCCGCGCGACCCTGGTCTGCGAAGAGGTCGAAGGGGAATGGACGGTCTGCCGGGGTGAGACCTGGCTGATGCCCGCGAGCCTCGGGCGCTACCGCTTCCACAGCCCGGACGGCAACTTCAAGCTGCTGCGGGTCGAAGCCAAGGCCTGATCCGCCGTTCCCGGCGGGGCCATGCCGTCCGGATCCGGGCTTTCCCACCTTCGGCGGATTTCAGGGGCCCTGGCCATGGGCTACACTGCCCGCCGCGCGGGCCCCAGGGCCGGCGCCTTCCTAGCCACCCGGACTTCCGGCACATGGCTCCCCGGGCTTCGGCCCGAACCCCAACCCCCGGGCGCATCGCAGCCGATTGCGCCGCCCACCCATGACACCCCGCAAACGCAGCTCCCGTGGCGCCCGCCGCGGCCCCCGCACCGTTTCCAAGCGCCGCCTTCCGGCGCGCACCTCCACCGCCCGCAAGGAGAACGCCGAATCCGGCGAGGTGCGGCTCAACAAGTACCTGGCGGACCACGGCGTCGCTTCCCGGCGCGCCTGCGACGAGTGGATCCTCGATGGCAAGGTCAGCGTCGATGGGGAAACCGTCACCGAACTCGGCACGCGCATCCGGCCCGCCGAACAGGAGGTCGAGGTCAACGGTGTGATCCTGCGGCCGGAGAACATGGAGCGGCGCTACTACCTGCTCAACAAACCGACCGGCGTGGTGTGCACCAACGAGCGGCGCGAGCAGCGTCCGAAGGCGGTGGACCTGATCACCGATCCGGCCAAGGGCCGCATCTACACCGTCGGTCGCCTCGATGAGGATTCGACGGGTCTGATCCTGTGCACCAACGACGGCGACTTCGCGCAACGGGTTTCGCATCCGCGCCACGGGGTCACCAAAACCTATTCGGTGCGCGTGCAGGGCAAGATCACCGACGAAGCCGTGCAGCGCGTGCGCGAAGGGGTGCACCTGTCCGAAGGCAAAACCGCCGGCGCGCGCGTGCTCGTCCTGCGCCGTACCGCCGCCGCCTCGAACCTCGAAGTCACCCTGCGCGAGGGCAAGAACCGCGAAGTGCGGCGTTCCTTCGCCCGCGTGGGGCATAAGGTCACCAGCCTGCGCCGCATCCGCATCGGTCCGCTGACCGACCGCGGTCTCAAGGTCGGCAAGTGGCGCGCCCTTTCCCGCGACGAGGTCGAAGCCCTGCTCGGTCAGAGCCACACCGAGGGCACCACCGAAGCCGTGCACCCCTCGCTCGATGAGCGCAGCCCGCTGATCCCCGGTCCCGCCCCGCGTCGCCGCCGCCGTCGCCGCTCCTGACAAACCGCCTATGCAATCCACTCCCATCGAATCCGCCGGCTGCGTCGTGCACGAGACGCGCCTCGCCAACGGCCTGCGTGTGCTTGTGATCGAACGCCACACCGACCCGGTGGTCGCCAGCATGTGCTGGTACAAGGTCGGCTCGAAAAGCGAGCGCACGGAGGAAGCGGGCTTGTCGCACTTCCTGGAACACATGATGTTCAAGGGCACCGAGCGCTTCGGCAAGGGCATGGTGGATCGCGAGATCACGCGGCTGGGCGGCTCGAACAACGCGTACACGTCGTACGACTACACCGCCTACTGGTTCGAGCTCGCCAGCGACCGCTGGGAACGCGCGCTCGATCTGGAGGCGGACCGGATGCGTGG
This sequence comes from Planctomycetota bacterium, assembly GCA_041398705.1. Classification (GTDB taxonomy): domain Bacteria; phylum Planctomycetota; class UBA1135; order UBA1135; genus NORP259. The sequence continues at coordinate 185,653 of JAWKUI010000003.1, forward strand.
ATTGCTGCTCGATCCGGCCGAGTTCGAGTCGGAGAAGGCGGTGGTGCTCGAGGAGCTTTCGATGGGGCTCGACGACCCGTGGCGCCGGCTGGGCCAGGAGCTCGGCCCGCTGCAGTGGGGCCGTCACCCGTACTCGCGGCCGATCATCGGTTACCGCGATGTGCTCGAGCGCATGACGCCCGGCCGCATGCGCGACTTCTACCAGCGTTACTATCACCCTGGCAACGCGACCGTGGTGGTGTCGGGGGACGTGGATCCGTCCGCGGCCCTCGACGCGATCGAAGCGCGGTATGGCTCGATCCCGGCGGGACCGGCGTGGGAGCAGTGCGACCCGTGGCGCCCCGAGATCGAAGTGCCGGCGGGACCGCGCCGCGTGCAGCTCGAGTGGGATGACCCGGGCCGGCGCATCATGCTGGCCTGGCCCTCGGGGGAAGGCGGCAGCACCGGAGACTTCGCCTGCGATCTGGCCTGCACCGTGCTCGCCACCGGCCGCCTGTCGCGCATGTACCGCAAGCTCGTGATGGAGCAGCGGCTCGCGACCTTCGCCGCCGCGCACAACGATGCGCGGCAAGAGGGCGGCTACATGGTGGTCTACGCCGAGGCGAACCAAGGCGTCGAGGTCGAGCGGTTGGAGGAGGCCTTGCGGGCCGAGGTCCAGCGCCTGGCCGACGAACCGCCGAGCGCTGCGGAACTGGAGCGGGCCCAGAGCATCCTCGAGGCCGGCGAACGTTCGGGCACGGAGACCGTGACCGACCTGGCCGAACACGTGGGGGAATACGCCGTCGAGCTCGCGTGGCCGATGGCGTTCGAATTGACGGCCCGCCGCCGTGCCCTCGGCGCGGACGACGTGGTGGCCTATGCCCGCGAGAACCTCACCCCCGAGCGCTGCGTCGCCGGGCTCAGCCTGCCGGAGGCCTGATATGAACAGCGGTCAAACTTCCGCCGCTCCGCACGGGGCGCTGATCATCCCGCGCGTGCGCTTCGAACTGCCCGGGGGCGCGGTGCTCTTGGTGTCCCGCCGCCCCAAGGCGCCGGTGACCGCCGTGCGCATCCACATGAAGGGCGGCATCCTGACCGATCCTGTCGGTTGGGAGGGCCTCTCCGAATGGGTGGGCGGCCTGCTCGATCAAGGCACCGCAAACATGGACGAAGCCGCCATCGCCGATGCGATCGAACCGTACGGCGGTTCGGTAGCGGGCGATGCCACGGGGCTGCGGGGCTCGATGGCGGGGGACGAATGGCGCCGGTTGCTCGACGTGATGTTCGAGTTGGTCGCGCAGCCGCGTTTCCCGGACGGGCCGGTGGGGGTGCAGATCGAGCGCCTCAAGACCCATATGGCGGTGCAGGAGGAGGATCCGCGCGTGCAGGGCGGGCGCACCTTCCGCCGACTGGTCTACGGCGACCATCGCATGGCCCTGCCGAACAACGGCACGTCCGAGATCCTGGCCCAGGTGAGCGCCGCTGACCTGCGTGCGCACCACGACAAGAACTGGTGCCGCGCGCGTGCGATCATCGCCGTGTGCGGGGATGTGGATCCCGAGGAGGTGCACCAGCACCTTCTGCGCCGCATCGACGATTGGAATCCCGGCACGCCCTTCGAACGCGGCGAGCAGGTTTTCCCCGAGCGCAGCACGCGCGTCGAAGCTTTCGAGAAGGGCCGCGAGCAGGTGCACGTGTATTTCGGTCACCTGGGCGTCGAACGCAAGATCGAGGACTATCCGGCTTTGGTCGTGATGGACCACGTGCTCGGTTCGGGTCCTGGATTCGTCAACCGCCTCTCGAAGAAACTGCGCGACGAACAGGGCCTGGCCTACACGGTCTACGGCGACATCCACCAAAGCGCGGGCCTTTTGCCGGGTATGTTCACCGCGTACATCGGCACGTCGCCGGAGCACGTGGAACGCGCTGTGCATGGCATCCGCGCCGAGGTGCGCGCGATGCTCGCCGAACCGGTCAGCCAGGAAGAACTGGATATGGCCAAGGATTACGTGACTGGCTCCATGGTGCTCGGCTACGAACGCGCCAGCCGCCGGGCCGCCAGCCTGATCGCACAGGAAGTGCATGGTTTCGCCGCGGATCACCTCGAGACCCTGCGCCAGGCGTATGCGGCGGTGACGGTTGCGGACGTGCAGGCGACGGCGCAGCGGCATCTGTTCCCGGAGGCTGCGTGCCTTGCGGCGGCGGGGTCGGTGAGTACCGAAGCCTTGCGGTCGATGTTGGGTGCCTAGGCGCCCCACGGGATTGGAATTGTGTTACGTACGGAAGCGGGTTTAAGTTGTCACGTTATTCGCCGCGTGCTGCTGTCGAAACGACAGCAGCACGCGGCGAATAACGTGACAACTTAAACCCGCTTCCGTACGTAACACAATTCCAATCCCGTGGGGCCGCTCAGCAGGATCCCCAGATTTCTGGTGGAATAGGCGTAAGGATTCCTCCCCCCACAGGAGTACCAGGCGTGAATCCTGGCCCAAACCCCCTGCGCCCCATGTCCCTCCTACCCCAAACCCGTCAGAGCCTGATCCTTGCGCTCGGGCGGCGGGGCGAGGGGGCTTGGCAGCAGTTCCTTGAGGTCTACGAACGGGCCATCTATCGGGTCTGCAGGTCGCGAGGTCTGCAGGACGCCGATGCCCAGGACGTGACCCAGGAGGTGCTGGCAGCGATCTTGCAGCGCGTCGGCGAATGGCAACCCGGCAGCGACCGGGGCAGTTTCCGCGGATGGGTGCTGCGCATTGCGCGCAACCGATCGGTGGATGCGATCGCCCGGCGCACCGGGCGACTGTGCGGCAGCGGCGATACGCAGGTGCTGCGCAGTCTGGCCGAGGTGCCCGGGGACGATGGGGCGGAAGCGTTTGAACTCGAGTACACCCGCGCTCTGTTTGGCGTCGCCGCGGAGACGGTGCGCCAGGAGGTGAGCGAGCGGACTTGGAGCGCCTTTGCCCTGACGGCCCTCGAGGGTGCCAGCGCCGCGGACGCGGCCCGTCGTCTCGGGATCTCGGTGGGGGCGGTCTACACCGCCCGCTGCCGGACCGTGGCGCGCATCCGCGAATGCACCCAGCGACTCGAGGGGCAAGGACCGGGATTCCTGCACGACCCCAACCTTCGCAAGCAGGAGCCTGAATCTTGAAGAACTCCCTCCGTCATCCCGCCGCGTCCGTTTTTCGGCGATTCCTGGAAGAAACCCTAAACGAGGCCGAGGAACAGGGCCTTGAGGCCCACCTCGAACAATGCGCCGAATGCCGGGCGCAGCTCGAACGGGAGGCGGGTACGCCCGATTTCTGGGAGCGGGCCCGCGATCATCTGGTGGAATCGGGGGCCGCGGTGGCCTTACCCGATGTGGAGCAACAACGCGCCGAACTGCGCGCCTTGCTCGATCCTTCGGATGATCCCAGCAAACTCGGTCGCATCGGCGCGTACGAGATCCAAGGCCTGCTCGGTCGCGGCACCCACGGGCTGGTCTTCAAGGCCTTCGAACCGCGCCTAAATCGGTTCGTCGCGATCAAACTGCTTTCGCCGGACTATCGGGACCAAGGCCCCGCCGTGCGGCGCTTCGAACGCGAGGCGCGCGCCATCGCCGCCGTGGCGCACCAGCACGTGGTGCCGATCTACGCGGTGGATGAACACCACGGCCTGCCCTATATCGTCATGCAGTACGTGGCGGGCAGTAGCCTGCAGCAACGCATCGATGCAAAAGGCCCGCTCGATACCACCGAAGTTACGCGCATCGGTTTGCAAGTGGCTCGCGGTTTGGCCGCGGCCCATGCGCAAGGCGTGGTGCATCGCGACGTGAAACCCGCCAACGTGATTCTCGAGGATGGCGTCGAGCGGGTGATGGTGAGCGACTTCGGGCTCGCGAGCGTAGGGGACGAGGCGGGTGTTACCCACGCGGGCACCATCTCGGGCACGCCGCACTACATGTCCCCGGAGCAGGCGCGCGGGGAAGGGGTGGATGCGCGTTCGGATCTCTTCAGCCTGGGAAGTCTGATGTACACCGCGGCCACCGGCCGGCCGCCGTTCCGGGCGGAATCGGTGTTTGGCGTGTTGCACCGGGTGAACGCAAGCGAGCCGCGCCGACTGCGGGAAATCCGGCCGGAATTGGAGCCCTGGCTCGAGGCTTTGATCGCACGCCTGATGGCGAAAGACCCAAAGGAGCGGTTCCAAAGCGCACGGGAGGTGGCGGACGCCCTGGCCAGCGAACTCGCCTGGCTGCAGGATCCGGGCGGTCGCACGCAGCCAGCGAGGGCGTGGTTGCCCGAGGTCCTTCCGACCGCTGCGCGGCCCCGGCTTTGGCGCAGAGTTCTGACCGCGACCGCGGCGGCCTGTCTGATCGGGGGATTTGCGTGGTGGGCCTGGGATCGCGGGGGAGCGGCGCACGAACCCGGCCGCTTGCGCGCGGGATTCCTGCCCGAATGGAGCCGGTCTGCCCAGAGATCCCTCGCTGTTTCTACCGCTGCGACGGACCCGGGCCGCATGGATCCTGCACAGGCAAGCAGGCAGGCCACCCGCGATTCGCGCAGCACGGTGACCCAAGACCCGACAGGCAGTGAATTCGAGGTCCGCCAAGAGCGTCCCTTGCCGGCCGAGGGCGTGCGCATGCTGCGCGTGCATTTGCCTGCGGGGCAACTGGCCATCGTCGGAGATGGACAGGATGCGGCTTGGATGACGTGCCAGGCGACGTTCAGGGCGGCGGACTCCACCCAGGCGCAGGATGTCGCGGCACTTGCGCTGCTGGCAAGTGATGGGAATGGAGAGGGCTTGCTCCAGGTAGGCCTCCAGGAGCGACCCTCGTTAGCGGACCTCGAAAACCTATCCGCGGTATTGCACGTGCCCGAAAATTGGAGCGTTCAGGTGCGCGCGGATGACGGCGATGTGGAGGTCTCCCGTATGGCCGGTTCGGTAGAAGTGACGGCCTTGGGGGCGGTGCGACTCTTGGATTTGACGGGCCCGGTTGCGGCTTCGTCGCATGGCGAGTTGCAGGCCATGGGGCTCGAAGGCGCGGCCGTTCTGCGGTCCAGCGACGGCTCGATCTCCATCCTGGAGCAGGGCGGCGAGCTGGATGTCATGGCGGTGCGGGGGGACGTGTACCTCGATTCCTGCTCGGCAAAGGCCCGCTTGCGCACCTCCACGGGCAACATCTACGTGCGGGCGAATCCCGGGGACGTGTACGCGCAGACCAGCGGCGGCGATATCGTCATCGCGGGCGTCGGCGGACCGATCGCGGGCCATGCGGCCCTGGGCAGTGTGTACCTCGAGCTGCCGAGCGCGCCCGCGGCGGACTGCGCGTTCAGCTCGGCGGGTGGCAACGTGCACGTGTTGATCGGTGAAGACGTGCCTGCCACGGTGATGTGCCGCGGCGAGCGAGTCAGCGATTGGCCCTTTACCACGGAGCAAGCGGACCCCGAGAGGCCGCCGTACGGGCAGAGTCTGCACGCAGGCGGAGGCGCCGAAGTGCAGCTCGGCGTGACCTACGGGCAGGTGATCTTGCGCAACGCTCCGGCGGGCGAGTGGGGGCCTGCGGAGGCTGCGGGCGCGCGGGAGGCCGGTGGAAGCTCGGGTTCGGCCAGCGAAGGCCGGTCGGGCGCGAGGGAAGGGGAGCCCTCCTCCGGCGGTTTGTCCGGGGGGAATTCCGGCGCCAGCGCTGGCGGCGCGAGTGGAGCCAGGCGACCGGATGGCGGGAGCTCGAGGGATCGTTCGGGCGCCGGCGGGGAAAGCCGCACGCTTGATCCGGACCACAGTCTGATCTGGCTCGAACCTGCCGGTCCGAAGCCGGAGACCGAGCCGCGCGTGAGCCGCTTCGTCAACGTGTCGCTCGACATGCCCGAAGGCAACATGGATGGGTACTCGGTGTACTTGCCCCCGGGGTATTCCACCGAGGGGCCCGCTTGGCCGGTGATCGTGTACCTGCAAGGCGCCTACGGCGTGGGTGGGCCGGTCGATGACCATATCCACCACTGGGGGTTGCCGCGGATCCTGCGCGACGAGAACGAGCCGGAAAGCGAACGGGCGCAGCTCATGCGGCGCTTCATCGTGCTGTGCCCGCACATCGTCGAGGGCGGTTATGACCAGCATCCCGAGCGACTGAAGGCGCTGGTCGAGCGCATCCTCGAGAATCACAATGGCGATCCAGACCGGGTCTATCTCACGGGTGTGAGCCGCGGTGGACACGGGACCTGGGGCTTGGCTCACGCCCTGCCGGGCACGTTTGCAGCGATCGCGCCTGTGGGTGGTTTGCCCGGCGATTGGCGCAACTACTCGACCTTCGAGGAACTGCCGATCTGGATTGCCCACAACCAGGGCGATTCGCGGGTGGAGTTCGCCGGCAGCGAGCGGGCCATGGCGACGATCGAATCGATGACCGGGCAGCGCTTCGCGGAGGTCGACCCGACCCGGGAATGGCCGGAGGGGCCGATGCCCCGGCATGTTCACTCGGGGGTCTTGTCGGGCGGCCACGATGCGTGGAGCGATCTGTACGGCAATCCGGCGTTCTATCGATGGCTCTTGAGCTGGTCTCGCCGTGGAGCGGAGTCCATGCGGGGGCGCTGAGGTTGGCCGCGTGAATACCGTTACATACCGAACCAGGTGATCAGCCACAATTCGCGGCGGCTGCGCACGCCCCGCGAATTGTGGGACTGATCGAACCTGGTTCGGTATGTAACGGTATTCACGCGCAGAAAATGTGTTACGTACGGAAGCGGGTTTAAGTTGCACAGTATTGCCGCATGTTGCTGTCGGAACGACAGCAACATGCGGCGAATAACGTGACAACTTAAACCCGCTTCCGTACGTAACACATTTCAGGGGCCAGTCGCTCAACGCGCAGCGGCGCCAGCAGGGAAGTCGGCATGGTCGCGCACCCGCTGCGCCTGGCCCAGGTGCCGGTCGTTGTGTTCGATGAGCATCTCGAAACACTCGCCGATCGTGAAGGTCATCAGCGGCAGGGCGGGGGAGCGCAGTTTGTTCCGATTCAGGTCCACGGGCAGGGCGGCGCCGAGGGCATGGATCAAGAACTCCTGCATCTCGATGAAATCCTGCAGGCCGTCGGTGGGCGGGTCGGATTCGGGTTTGAACGTGCCGGGGGCCTTGAGCGCTTTGGGGCTGCGCGGGCTGACGAACTCGATGAACCGGCCCGCGAGCCAGCGGGGCGCGTAGGCCTTGCCGTCCGCTTGCGCCATCACCGGATCCTGCAGCGCCCGGTGGATGCGCGGCGCATAGGCCCGCACCGAAACGGCCAGGTGGTGCAGGCATTGGGCGATGCTCCAGGACCCCTGCGCGGGATGCCAATGCACCTGCTGCGAGGACAGACCCCGCGTCAGCTTGCCGGCCGTTTCGATCTGACCCCGCGTGCGGGAGATCCAGTTGTCGAGCACGATACGGTTCATTCGGGTCGTTCCTTTTGCATCTCGATCCAATTCGCGAGGCGCGCACGCAAGGGCTCGGGCGGCAGGGGGCCGGCTTGCAGCAGCATGCGGTGGAAGCGGGTACCGTCGAAGCGGTCGGGTAGGGCGGCTTCGGCGTCGCGGCGCAGGTCGAGGATCTGCCACAGGCCCACGGCCGGTGCGCACAGGTCGCCGGGCCGTTCGATCAGGTCGCGCACGGCTGCCTGGTAGATGGGGCGGCGGAAGGCGCAGTGGCGTTCGAGGAACTGTTCGGCCTCGCTTTGCGACCATTGGCGGTCGTGCAGGCCGGTGTCGGCGGCGACGAGGGCCACGCACCAGAGTTCCCAAAGGACCTGACCCAGTTGCTCCTCGGGCGAGGCGTACAACTCCCATTCGCCCGCCAGGCGCGTGGCGTAGAGGTTCCAGCCCAGGGTCCACGCCTCGCGGGCCTCTTGGCGCAGCAGCGCTGGCGTGGCCGCAGATCCGCTGGGTTGGGCGAGTTGCAGGCGAGCGCCCGGCAAGGTTTCCCCTGCCACCAGGCAGGGGACGAAGAGGGCGGGCAGGGCGGGCCAGTCGTCGAGCTGCAGGTCGACCGTATCGTGCACGGGGCTGAACTCGGCCGGGTGCCAGGCCAGGGTCAACTCGGCGGGGCGCACGCGCAGCTCCGCGGTCTTCGCGGGCGCGCTCAGGCCTTCCACCTCGAGCCGAGCATGGGCCAAGCGCTGCCATCCGGCGGCGCGTTCGCGCCACGTCGCTTCGTCGCTGCGCGGCCAGGCCGAACTCTCGCGCAGGTCCCGCAGGAATTCCTCCACGGTGCCCGGGGTGCCCTTCGCCCGCAACCACGCGCGCACGCGCTCCTGCAGTTCGTCGGCTTCGGCGAGCGCGCGTTCGTGCAGCACCGACGGCAACACCGGCTCCCCAGCGATCTGCGCGAGTCGGAAGGCATACCACGCCTCGCCATCGGTGCGCGCGTACACGCTGACCGCATCGGGGGCCTGGGACTGCAATTCGTCGAGGGTGGCGGCAAGGCGTTGGTAGGCGGGGCCCACCTGGTCGGCCAACACACGGTCGATCTGTGTGCGCAGGTTCTCGCGCTCTTCGTCTTCGAGGTCGGGGCTCGCGTCGAGCTGCGCGCCCGCTTCGCGCTGCCAGGGGCTCGGCGTGCTCGAAAGGGAGTTGAAGGGCCGGCCCGCGATCCACGCGAGGCTCGCGGTGCGCGCACGGAGCAGGGTCTGCTTCGGCGGCAGGGTGCGCAGCAGGGCTTTGCTGTGCAGGCGTTCCTCGAGCCCCGCCAGATACGCAGGCAGTTCGCCCAGGCGCACGAGCCAGGTCTGCCATTCCGCCAGGCTGCGCGGCGCCGGGCCGAGCCACAGGCACTGGGCCGGCAAGCGTTGCGCCCCGGCCGCCTCGGACAGCAGATCCACCTGGGGCAGCCACACCTGCTCCTCCAGCCGCCCCGCGATCCAGGCCTCCCCGCCGCGCCGCAACTCCGCCTCGTCGCCCTGCACCCCGCGGCCCAGGAACTCGCCTCGCACGCGATTCAAGGACACCTCAAGCCACTGCCGCACCCGCTGCTCGCGGTTCAGGGACAGGTCATCCCAGCCAGGCAGCACCCTGCGCTGGCCACTCAGCACCGCGTGCATGGGGCCCAGGTCCAACCACGTGGCCTGGACCTCCGCCATGAAATTGCGGAAACGCGTGTCCTCGGGCAGGTTGAGTTCGCTGCGGCGGCTCTTGGGGCTCAGCAGGCCCGAGCAGCCAGCGAGGGTCAGACCCATGAGCAGAACGATGGGGCGCAGCATGGTCTGCATCATAGCGCGGTGGCCCGCCCGAGCGATGTGCGGGGGGGCAAGGCCGGTCCATCGGGGTCAGGCATGACCCCATGGGAGGTGCGTGCGCCGATTTTCGGGGGTCGTTCGAGGGACATCCTTAGCGCGGACGCGTGTCTCCGTCACCCGAACGCTCCTTGCCGCATCGACTGCGGACTAGCGGGGCGCATTTGGAAAGCCCTCGCATGCCCACCGGTTTCTGGTACGATCCTTGAAGAGGTTCCCGTGTCCCGCACCAACTCGAACATCGTGACCGAAGGCATCCGCATCCAAGCGGCGGCCCAGTTCATGCCCGCGGAGTCCGATCCGGACCGCGGCCGGTTCATCTTCGTGTATCGCATCCGCATCACGAACCAGGGCACCGAGACCGTGCAGCTGCTGACCCGCGACTGGGTCATCATCGATGCCAACGGCCGCCGCGAGACGGTGCACGGCGATGGGGTGGTGGGCAAACAGCCGATCCTTTCCCCGGGCGAAACCTTCGAGTACACGAGTTATTGCCCGATGCGCACCGAATGGGGCACGATGGAAGGGCACTTCACCTTCGTCGATATCGAAGGCCGCACCTTCAAGGCGGGAGTGGGTCGCTTTTACATGGCGACGACCACCGAGAACGTGATCTTGAGCTGAGGGTTCGAGGTCTGCCGCGACTGGAGCGCCGGTCGCCGCGAGGGGTGCGCTGCCGATTCTGGGTCGCCCCCGCACTTCGGATCGCACCCCAGGACCCAGGGAATGCGTGGGGTCACGGGGTATGGATCTCAGCACGCTATGGGGGGCACCGAGCCGAGGATCCGGCATGGCCGGGCGCGCCAGGCCGGCCCCCGCGTCTCAGGACGATGCGCGGGTTCCAAGCTCGTTTCCAGGCTCGGAGGGCGCCCCGCAGCGTGTTATCTTGCCGCCCATGACCCCCCGCACCTGGTCCCCTGACTCCTGGCGGCGCTTCGAAGCGCACCAGCAACCGGTCTATCGGGACGGCCAGGCCCTGCAGCGGGTGACCCACGACCTGGCGCAATTGCCGCCGCTGGTGACGTCGTTCGAAGTCGAGCGGCTGCGCGAACTGCTGGCCGAGGCCCAGGAGGGGCGGCGTTTCCTGCTGCAGGCCGGGGACTGCGCCGAGCGGGTGGAGGATTGCCGGGCGGAGCCCATCGCGGCGCGCCTCAAGATCCTGCTGCAGATGTCCCTGGTGTTGACCCACGGCCTGCGCCAACCGGTGATCCGGGTCGGTCGTTTCGCCGGTCAGTACGCCAAACCCCGCAGCCAGGCCAGCGAGACCCGCGTGGTGGACGGCGCGTCCCTGACCTTGCCCAGCTACCTCGGCGACCTTATCAACCGCCCCGAGTTCACGGCCGAGGCCCGCGAGCCGCGCCCCGAACGCCTGCTCGAGGGCTACTCCCACGCCGCCCTGACCCTCAACTTCGTGCGCGCCCTCGTCGAAGGCGGCTTTACCGACTGGCACGAGGTCGAGCGCTGGGACCTGCCCTTCCTGCACGCCGCCGCCCTCACCGGCCCGCGCCGCGCCCAGTACGAAACGATCAAGCAAGGCGTGGCCTCCGCTCGCGACCTGCAGGCCATGGCCGAAGGCGGCGCCGAGCACTTCTACGCCAGCCACGAGGGCCTGCACCTCGAATACGAACGCGCCCAGACCCGCAACGTGCCACACCGCCGCGGCCACTACTGCCTGACCACGCACCTGCCCTGGATCGGCGACCGCACCCGCGCCCTCGATGGCGCCCACGTGGAGTTCTTCCGCGGCATCCAAAACCCCGTCGGCGTCAAACTCGGCCCCTCCGCCACCGCCGCCGACGTGCGCGACTTGGCCCAACGCCTCAACCCCGCCGACACCCCCGGCCGCCTCGTCTTCATCACCCGCGTCGGCGCCCACCACGTCGAACGCCTGCTGCCCGACTGGATCGAAGCCGTGCGCGACCGCCGCGTGCTCTGGGTCTGCGACCCCATGCACGGCAACACCACCCGCACCCCCGCCGGCATCAAAACCCGTTCCTTCGAGGCCATCGCCGAAGAATTCGAACGCACCCTCGACATTCACAACACCTGCGCCAGCCACCTCGGCGGCCTGCACGTCGAAGTCACCGCCGACGACGTTACCGAATGCATCGGCGGCGCCGCCGGCCCCGAGGAAAACGGCCTCGAAGCCCGCTACGAAACCGCCTGCGACCCGCGCCTCAACTACAAGCAGTCGCTCGAACTCTCGTTCCGTCTAGCCGGGCACTTGGCGGGGCGCAGCGGGATTCCGGCGCGGGATTGATCATGGAAACGGGGGCGCGAGCATGCGCGCCCGTTTCGGAGGCAGGGATGCGCGGGGATTGCGTCAGCGCCCCTGGCCGCGGGCGCGGGTGATGGCTTCGAGGCTGCGGGTGGCGCGGCTTGCGAGGTCGGGGTTGCCGATGCGGTGGGCGAGGGGGATGAGGCGGCGGTAGTGCTCGGCGGCGGCGGGCAGGTCGCCGAGGGCGAGGGTGATGCGCGCCATGGTTTCGAGGGGGGCGGGGTTGTCGGCGTGGCGGCGGTGCTGGCGTTCGAGGTCGCGTAGCGATGTTTCGACGCGGGAGAGTTCGGCGTGGCGGGCGCGGGCGGTTTCGGCGCGGTCGGGGTGGGCGGCTTCGAGTTCGGCTTGGGCGACGAGGAACCAGGTGCGAGCGCGCAGGGGCTCGGCGTCGCGGGCGGCGTGGGCGGCGGGTAGGGCGGCTTCGGATTCTTGTTCGAAGAGCAGGCGCGCGTGCCAGTAGAGAGTGTCGGGATCGGCGGGGTGGGTGGCGAGCACGGCCTGCAGGTCGGCGGCGGCGTCTGCGAGTTTCTGCTGGTGGAAGCGCACGACGGCGCGCGAGCGTAGGGTGCGCCAGTCGTCCGGGGCGGCGGCGAGGATGCGCGTGTAGTGGATTTCGGCTTCGGGATTGCGGCCGAGGGAGTGCAGGCAGTGGCCCATTTGCCGGGTGCGGGGCAGGGCGGAGGGCAGGTGGGCGAGCAGGCGCTCGAAGGCATCGAGGCCTTCGCCGTAACGCTGCAAACCGTATTGCGCGTTGGCGCAGAGCAGCAGGGCCGGAGGGTAATCGGGACGTTCGCGCAGCAGGGCCTGGCAGTGCGCGATGGTCAGCAGCAGGTCGTCCGCTTGCCATGCGAGCATGGCGGTGCGGTAGAGGGGCGGCGGGGGCGTGCTTTCGTCGAAGTCGGACCAGGTGCCCGGTTCGGCGCGCGGCAGGTCGCGCATGGGGGTGCGCAGGGCGGCTTCGCGGGCATCGGTCGTAGGAGCCTGGGCTGCCGCCCCCGGTTCTTGCATCGGCGCAGCAGAGGCCTGCGATTGCGCGGGACCTGTGGCCTGGGCTGCGAGGGGTTTCGCCTGTGTGCCCAGCAAGTGGGCACACAGCAAGAGTGCGAGCGGGCTCATGGATCCTTGCGCTGCACGCGATGCAGGCGGCCAGGTTGCAGGGAGAGCTCTTGGCCCTGACCGCCGGGCCAGGTGATGCGCACCGGGACGGGACCCTCGATGGTTCCGAGTCCAAATGTGCAGCGCGCGGGTTTGCTCGCTTGGAAACCGGCAGTGCGCTGGACTTCGGCGCGCTGGGTGCCGCGCGGGCTTTGCACTTCGATCCAAGCCCCGAGGGCGCCGGGGTTGCGGCCGGGCTGTGCGAGTTCGACGGCTAACCAGGTGCCGCGTTTCGGGGCTGTGTTGCGCAGCACCACGAGGCCGCAGTCCATGGTCCAACACACCAAATCCTCGTCGCCATCGCCGTCGAGGTCGCCCGCGACTCCAGCCCGCGAGACCCACGGCGCGGCAGCGCATAGGGGCGCTGCGACGAAGGCCCCCTCCGCGCCCTGCCACAATACCTGATCGGCCTGCGCGTACTTCGTATCGGTGCCCGCCCAATCCGCCTCGGGGTAAACGTGGCCGTTGAGTACCCACAGGTCGAGATCGCCGTCGAAATCGATGTCGCTGAAGCCCGTGCCCCAGCCGAGACGATCGTGGCTCGCCAGCGCGATGCCCAGGCGGGCGCTGCGTTCGCGATAGCCGCCGGATCGGGCGCGCGGGCGGTAGAGGGCGTTGCTTTCGCCGCTGAAGTTGGTGACGAAGAGGCTCGGCGTTCCGTCGTCGCCGAGGCAACCCACGGCGATGCCCATGCCCGCCTGTTCGCGGCCGTCGGCAGCGTGGCTGGTGCCACTCGCAAACCCGACTTCGACGAGTTGGCCGCCATCGTTGCGCCACAGGTGATTGGGGCACGAGTCGTTGCTGACGTAGAGGTCGGTGTCGCCGTCGCGGTCGAAGTCGGTGGCGACAATGCCCAGGCCGAAGGCGGGGGGCGCGGCGGAAAGGGCCGCGTCGGCGGCGGTGAAGGCGCCGGTGCCATCGCCGAGGAACAACAGATCCGCCTCGGGTTCGAGACCTTCGGGCCCAAAGAGCACCGGGTGCCCCTTCCAGATCGCACCGCCGCTGCCCTTGGCGGGAATCGCCCTGAGATCGGGCTTCAGGTAGCGCACGACGAACAGATCGAGGTCGCCATCGCCTTCGAGATCGAACAGCGCCAGGCTCGTGGGCCAACCGTCGATGGTGGGGGCGGGCAGGGCTTCGAAGCCGGTGCCGCCTTGGTTGCGATAGACTGCGAGGCCTCCGATCGAAGCGAGCACCAAGTCGCAGTGCCCATCGCCATCGAGGTCGCCGAGGGCAAGGCCGGTGCCCCAGGGCAGCGGAGCGAGTTCCCACGCTTTGCCTGCCGGCGAAAAACCGCCATCGCCTCGGCCGAAGAACACCTGCGGCCGCGTGCCGGGTTCGCCTTTGCGCAGGGTTTCGACCGTCGAACCGCCCACGGCCACCAGGTCGAGCAGGCCGTCGCCGTTCAGATCCTCGAGCCCGAGCCCGCCGCCATTCACCTCGAAGATGTGCGTCTTGTCCGGCAGCCCGCAACGGGCGTCGAACCCTTCGAGCCCGCTTTCGCCCAGCATTTCAAACGGCGACTGCTCTTGGCACCGGACCACCGGCGCCAAGAGCAGCAACAAACAACACCGAAGGTCGCGCACCTACTCGAAGGTCACCGAAATCGCGTCGGTGAAGTTGGAGGTGGTGAAGACGCTGTCGCGGTACCAGGCCTGGAAGTGGTAGGTGCTGCCCGCCTGCGCGGCCTGGGCCGGGTTCAGCGGCAGGCTGCCCAGGGGCACCGACAGGGCGATCGAGCCGCTGCTACCGGAGTTGCCGATCTGGCTGACCTGGTTGAAACGACCGATGTTGGTACCCAGGCACAGGGTGCCGAAGGAACCGCCGGCGTTCGGGATCATCGCCTGGCCGGTGGCCACGAGGAAAAAGCCGAACTCGTTCAGCGGCAACTGGCTCGCGGTCAGGCCGAAGTTCTGGTCCGCGATGGCAAAGCTGCCGGTCCAATCGATGATCGCGCTCTGGTTGGTGGTGTTGACCACGGCGGGCGAGCAATAGCGCACCACGCCGCCGCCGGGGTAGTCCACCGGAGCCAACGGGTGCCAGGAGGTGTTGCCCGGCGCGTCGGTCAGCGCGACCCACACGGCCATCGTGTCCAGCGGGGTGAGCGGCAATTGCGGGATGCCGTACCGGTGTTGGCCGATGCCCATGGGCAGGCCCTTCACGCTGGTTTCGGTGCCCGTCACGGTCACGGTCAACGAGTTCGAGGACAGGGAGCTCGTCACCGTGTACACACCCGGACGCACGAAGACCCACTCCTGAACGCCGCCGGCGGCCAGACTGAACGCAAAGTCCACCGGTCCCTGGAGGGTCACGGTGGCGGGCGAGAGAACCGCGGAGAACTGGAGCGATTCACCCACGGCAACGGTCGCCGAGGAGGGGGTGAAGCCACCCGCGTTCACATCGACCGAGCCCACGATGCCCAGCATCGGGGCGGCGTAGGCAATGCTCGATACGTAGTCCACGCCGTCGTCGAGCACCTGGTCGCGGTATTTGACCTGCACAACCACCGGCCAGCCGGTGGACAGCGTCGGCAGGTGGGAATCCACCAGCACCGGCGCGAGCGTGTCGGGCGAACCCGTGTTCAAGTACACCTTGTTCGCGTACTGCGCAGCGTTCGATTCGCCTTGGGCCGTGATCAGGTCGTAGGCCCCGTCGAGGTCCAGGTCGGCCGCCGTCATGTCCAGGGTCGAGTCGGCCACGGCTTGGATGATCGTCACCGGGGTGAAGTTCATGGCGCCGTCGTTGCGGTAGGCGCGTTCGGTGCTGCCGAGGGAGCCGATGAACGGATCGAAGTCCCCATCGTTGTCGTAGTCGAGCAGCACGACTTCGTTGTCGTCGATGCTGCCGGTCTCGGGAGTGCCGACCTGGAAACCGAGGCTGCCGTTCTGCACCAGCAGGTTGCTGATCGGACCTTCTTGGAAACCGGTCAGGCTGACGAAGAACATGTCCACGTCGGTGTCGCCGTCGAGGTCGCCAACTTCCGCTTCGTACACCGAACCGCTGGTGGCGGGCAGCAGGCCCGACACGTCGGTGAAGTGGCCGGTGCCGTCGTTGAGCATCACATAGTGGGTGCCGCCGGCGTTGGTGCTGCGGTTGGCGCCGAAGAAGTCCACGGTCCAGTCGCCATCGAGGTCGACGAGCTGCACGTCCATGTGCGCGCTCTTGACCGGTGCGTTCATCGCCGCGGCGTCCTCGCTGAAGTGCCCCGTGCCGTCGTTGAAGAACAGCCGCGGCTGGCCCCCGGGCGTGCCGAGGAAGTTGTTCCCGCTGTCACACAGGATCACGTCCAGGTCCCCGTCGTTGTCGAGGTCGCCGAACTGCGCGCCCGCGCTCGAGAGACTTTCCGTGAAGCCCCGCGTCGTGCTCTCCATGTCGAAGTAGCCCGGCTGGGCGGCGCCGCGGTTGATGAAGAGGAAAGGCGGGTCGGTGTTGAACGCGTTGCAGTAGAGCAGGTCGGGGTACCCGTCGCCGTTGACGTCCCCGGCGGTGAAACCCTTGCCGTTCGCGATCCAGGTGCCGAGGCGCGCCACGCTTTCGTCGGTGAAGCTCAGGCTGCCGGTTTCGACGCGTTGGTTGATGATCAGCCCGCATTGGCGCTGGGTGCCTGCGGAGGTGAAGCCGTCGCCGTTGGCGAAACACAGGTCCGGGTCGCCGTCCAGGTCCACATCGACGGCCTGCACGCCCTCGGTCCAGACGGCGGGGCCGGGGATCATGCCGGGCTGATAGACGAATTGCTGGGCGGACGCGCCGGCCGCGAGGGGCAGGGCGATGGAGAGGATGGAGAGCTTGTGCATGGGGTAGAGCGCAGGAGTCCCCGGATGATAGCGGACGGCGGGGATTTGTGGGGGTGGAGGGCGGAGTATGGGGGGCGGGGCCCGGGAATCCCAGCGTGGGGCGGGGGCGATTGGGTTCAGGGTCGTCATCGGGGTGAATAGTGTTACGTACGGAAGCGGGTTTAGTTGTCACGTTATTCGCGGCGTGCTGCGGTCGGAACGACCGCAGCACGCCGCGAATAACGTGACAACTTAAACCCGCTTCCGTACGTAACACTATTCACCCCGATGGCGGTCCATATGCCGCTCGAGCTCTTCCAGACTCCGCGGCCAATCCTTCTTCAGAAGCGCAGAAAGTGCCCGATCCGCGAGCAACTTGCCCCCGGTCTGGCAGGTCGGGCAGTAATTGGTCTCCCGTGAGGCATAGACAATCCGCTGCACAGGGTCGCCGCACACAGGGCAGGGCTTCTGATAGCGCCCATGCACCGCCATGTCGGGGCGGAAGGCGGTGACCTTTTCCGGAAAGGCCACGCGCGCTTCGGCGCACAGGCGTTCGCGCCATTCGCCCAATACCGCGCGGGTGGCGTCGAACAGGGTGGCGATCTGCTCGTCGGTCATCCGTTCGGTCCAGAGCAGCGGGGAAAGGCGCGCGCGATGCAGGATCTCGTCGCTGTATGCGTTGCCGATGCCGCTGAACAGGCGCGGATCCTGCAGGCTGCGTTTGATGGTGTGGTTTTCCGAGCGCAGGATGCGCGCGAATCCGGCGAGGTCGAGCGAGTCGATTTCGGCGCCGCCGCGGGCGTGTTCCGCGAGTCCCTTGCGGCCCTGCACGAGGTGCAAGGAAGCGCGTCGCTGACTGCCCGCTTCGGTCAGCACCAGGCTGCCGGCTTCGAAGTCCCAGGCGGCGAGCCCCGCCTTGCCCGGCAACCCTGCGCCCGGTTTGCGCCAGTGCAGGCGTCCGGCGATCATCAGGTGCAGCACGCTGAAGAGGTCGCTTTCGAAGGCGAACACGATGCGTTTGCCAAGACGTTCGAAGCCCTGAACGGCTTTGCCGATCAGGGCTTCGGGTTTGGGTGTTACCGATCGCAGCAGGAACGGATTCCCGATACGCAGGCCTTCGAGCTTCTGCCCCAGGGTTCGCTCGCGCAGGGCGACCAGGTAGGCTTCCACGTCCGGCAGTTCGGGCATGGCACCAGTCTAACCCATGCTCGCGGGCGTCAACCGGCCGCCTGCTCGGCGCACAGGCGCAGATAGAGCTTGTGGACCTTGGCCCGCTGAAGCCCCGCGTAGGTGCCGAATGCACCGCCCAATACGCCGAGGATTGCCCCTCCAGAGCCCAAGGCGGCTCCCAGGGTTGCCATGCCCTCTGGCTGGAAAGTCACCGGGATCGCGATGGCCAGCATCATGCACTGCAGGATGAGTCCGAGGGCGAACATGCCCATCGCCTTCATGCGGCGCAGCCGTGCGTAGCCCTCCAGGAGTTCGGGGCTACCCGCCGGGTCCAAGGGTTCGGCTTCGTTCAGCAATCCGGCGCGGATCATCGGCAACGTCCCGACTTGCAGCCAGGAGAGCATCACGACCAACCAGACGATGACCTTCTGGGTTTCGTTCAGACCCTGTGCGGGAAGGCTTGCGTAGATCCCCAAGGCCAGGCCACCTGCGCCGATCAGCCACGGCAGGGCTCGC
Organism: Planctomycetota bacterium; assembly: GCA_041398705.1. Lineage (GTDB taxonomy): Bacteria > Planctomycetota > UBA1135 > UBA1135 > NORP259. The sequence goes on from JAWKUI010000003.1 coordinate 203,753, forward strand.
ACGATGGCGGGGAATCGCACACTCTCCGTGCGCGGGCGCAGACTGGCGAAACGCTTGGAGCCCTCGGGTTGGCCGATTCCCGCGAGTTCGGGCCGCATCTGGTTCAGGATGGGCATGGCCATGCCGAACCACAACAGGAAGAACGGCAGGAAGAAAACGAAGTCCAGCCACTTCGCCTTAGCCAACCAAGCGAGGGGACCTTCTTCCTGTTGCATGCCGAAGGCGCGCATGATCGTCACCGAGGCGAACAGGAGCAGCAGGGCCAGGGTCGCCAGGGCCAGGCGCCAGAAGCCCGCGCGCGCGGCATCGGGGATCTCGCGATCGCGGGGCCAGAGGCCCAGTACCAAAGCGGCCGGGAGCACGATCATGGCGGCGTCAATGAGGCGCGAAGTCATGGGAGGAGGGGTCAGGATTTGGGGAGGGAGGGCCAGACGGACGCGACCGCGGCTTGCCACAGGGATTCCCACTCGGCGCGGGGCAGGCCGGTGAGCTTGGCGTCGGTGAGCAGCCGCCGGGCTTGTTCGGCCAGGTGGTTGCGGGTGGATTCACGATCCCGTCCGATTTGTTCCACATCGCCGGTGACGCGCGTGCCCCGGCCGCGGGCGCTGTGCACGAGGCCGCAGGTCTGCAGGTTCTGGTAGGCGCGAGCGACGGTGTTCCAGTGCACTCCCAGGTCGTTTGCCAGTTGGCGCACGGGGGGGAGCTCGCTGCCCGGGGGCAGGGTTCCGGACGCGATGGCTTCGCGCAGGCCCCGTACGATCTGGTCGATCAGGGGTTCTTGGGAGTCGAGGTCGATGCGGATCATGGCCTTGGTGATGAAAGTATCACACTCTGCAACAATGCGCGGGGCTGGGTGAGGTATTCCGTAATGAACGTGTAAATGCCAGCGGGGGGCCCGTCGGGTGGGGGCAAACGGGCCTGGACTGGGCTCCGGACCGGCCACGAGCCCGGAAAATGGACAATTCCTGACTGCCCGGGCCCACCGGCGCCGTGCCAGGGAGAATCAACCCTGTCCGCGCCATGTCCCAGCCGCCCCCGGTCCAGCTCGAAAGCCTGCTCGCCTACGAACCCTTCGTACGGCGCGTCCTGCGCCAGATGATGGTGGGCGAAGACCAGGTGTCCGACCTGGTCCAGGAGACTTGGCTGCGCGCGTTGAACCGGCCGCCCCAGGAGGGCCGCCCCGTGCGCGCCTGGCTGGCCACCGTCGCCCGCAACCTCGCGCGCGATCTGCACCGCAATCGCCACCGCAGCGTGCGCCGCGAGCAGGAAGTGGCGCGCGAAGAGTGCGACGATTCGCTGCAGCGGGCCCAGGACCGGCTCGAACTGCAGCAGCACCTCGTGCAGGCGGTGCTCGGGCTCGAAGAACCGCTGAAGCAGGTGATGCTGCTCAGCTTTTACGAGGAGCTGACTTCGGCCCAGGTGGCCACGCGGCTCGGGCTCTCCGAAAGCAGCGTGCGCCGGGCGCGCAAACAGGCGCTTGAACGGTTGCGCGGGAACCTGGACGAGTCGGTGGATGGCGGCCGCGGCGCGTGGATGGCGATCGGCATGCCCTGGGTGCTGCCGAAGGCGGGGGCCGCGAAACTGGTGGGGGCGGACACGGCGCGCCGCTTCCTGCCCTCCGGCTTGGCTCCCTGGTTTGCTTTGGTAGGAGTCGCAGGGCTGGTGTTGTGGCTGGACCGCGGCAAAGCGCCGTCCTTCTCGGTGGCGTCCTTCGAGCAGGGGCCTGCGCTCGGCCCGCAGTCTGCAACCGGCCCCATCGAAGCGAGCGCGGTACCCGCGCCCGATCCAGTGATCTTGGCGGCCAGCGGCGCTGCCACGGGCCCCGGCTCCCGCGCGCTTGCTTCACCGCCCGAGCCTGCCACCTTCACCGTGCGCGTACTCGACGGCGGCGAACCCGTGCAAGGCATGGACGTATGGGCATTTGCGCCCTCGTTCCGAGGCCCGGGTGGTTTCGCTTCGATCGAAGCCCTGCGCGCGATGGAGGACATTGCGCGGTTCCCCGGACACTTCTTCCCCTACACTCGCTTCCGCTCCGAAGTGCGTCGCACCGATGCGGAGGGGTATGTGGACCTGCCGCTGACCGGCCCTTCGATCGTGGTGATGGGGCAAGATGGGCAGCGTGGTTTCCTCGAAGCCGTGCCCGATGCGCGCGCGGTGCAGGGCGAAGGACGGAGCCTGACCGTGCAGGCCCGCGGGGATGTGCCCATGGAGGTGCGCGTGCTCGATCCCGACGGCCGGCCGTTGGCCGGGGCGCCGGTGGCCCTGCTGCGTGTGCCGGTGACAAATGGAACGCAGCGCGGTGTCGAGACCCTCGCCGACCTGGGGGTCACCCGCGTGGGCGGAGCGGGCCTAGAGTTCCGCCGCATTCCCGGGCTGATGCAGGCCGATCCCGACCAGGAGTACGTCTGGCGCGCCGAGTTGCGCATCCCCGGCGTGCCCTTTGTCGCCGTGGACATGGAGGCGGACGGGCCCACGGTGCTGCACGCGCCGGCGACCGCCATGTTGCGCGTTCACCTAGCGCGGCCGCTCAAAGAACGCCAAGGTGTCTTGCGGGTCGAAGAACGGGACGTCGATACGCCCTGGAGCTTGTCGGCCCCTCTGGATGCGGACGCGGAGCGCTCCGGGTTCCTGATCCGCGTGGGACTCGGGCAACGGTTCACGGTCACCTTCGATGATTATGGTCGGGGGGAAGGGCCGAGCTGGAGCGGCACCGGACCGAACGAGCCGGGCACCGTGCAGCCGGTGTATCTCGGAGTCCTCGAGCCCGCGCGCGTGCGGGGGATCTTGACCCTGCCGGAAACCGGTGCTGCGCCGCCGGCGTTGCCCTTCCGGCTCATGGCCCTCGGAGTGCGCGGCAAGGTTCTGGCCCAGCTCACCGTCGTGCCCGATGCCGACGGCGCATTCTCCGTGGCTTTGCCCGGCGCGACCGAACCCGAGTTGCTCGGGTACGAGTTGCTTGCCGATTGGAAGGTGGGCGAGGCCTGGCGGCAGTACCGTGCAGCGATTGCGATCGATCCCCACGCGGGTGTGCGCGAGTGGGACCTTGGCGAAGTGCGCCTGGGTACGCAACCTTGGGCGCTCACCGGCATGTGCTCCGACGGGCGCGGCATCCCGGTGGCCGGCTTGTCAGTGGAGGCGGTCGATTCCGAAGGCACTGTGCTGGCGCGCGATACCACGCGCGAATCGGGGGAATTCCAGATGCGCGCGCTTTGGTCGGAGCAGGTGTTCGTGCGCGTCGCCCCAGCGTCGGGTTGGTACGCCACGGACGAACAACAGGCCGTGCCCGACTTCCAGGACCGGCAGGTCTCCGTATTGCCCTATGGTTCCCTGCAGGGCACCGTGATCGTGCCCGAAGGACTGGATTCGCCCGTAGTGCAGCTCGAATCTGAACAGCCGGGTTGGCAAAGCCTGTTGCCGTGGACCTGCGAAGTGGATGAGACCGGACGTTTCGCCTTCCCGCAGCTGCGCGCCGGATCCTATCGACTGCGCATCGAGGACGGCTCCGGCGTGCGCGTGGAACTGCCCGGGTTGCGGGTTGGCGCGGGCGAAACGTGCCCCGATGCGCGTTTGCAAGGGGTGCATCTCGAGGGGCCGAACCCCTCCGCCGCCCCGCGCTGAGCGTATACTGCGGGCATGGTCGACACGCCCGATCGCCCCGCCAAACGGCCGTATGCCCGCATCGAACGGGAGCGGCGTTTCCTAGTGGCTGAGTTGCCGGAGCACCTACGAGCTGCGCCCTTCCAACGCTTGCGGGACCTCTACATCGGCGGGACGCAATTGCGGTTGCGGCGCGTGGAGGATCCGGGCGGCGGAGTGGTACAGCTCAAGCTCGGACAAAAGCGCCCCGATCCCGATGCACCCGAAGACGCGCGCCACCGGCAGATGACGACGTGTTATTTGGATCTGGCGGAGGAGGCGGCGCTCAGCGGATTGCCAGGGCTGCACACCGTCAAACGGCGGTATGCGTGGCCGGAACAGGGCTGGACCTTCGTGCTCGATGTGTACGAGGCGCCGCCGGGGGCCGCGGGCACGATGGTGGCGGAGGTGGAGTGCGACAGCGACGAGGCGCTGGATGGCATCGCCGTGCCCGCGTGGTGCGTGCGCGAGGTGACCGAGGATCCCGCCTATTCGGCGGTGGCGTTGGCCGCGCGCGAAGGGGCGTAACGCAGGGCGCCGAGCACCAAGCCCAACAGGGCGAATTGCCCGAGCAGCCAGTAGCGCGCACCGCGCTGCATGAAGGCCGCGGTCATCTGGCCTTGGTTCGTGCCCTCGCCGTACGGGGCGAGCCACAGGTGCGAGGGTTTGCCCGGCAGGCTAAAGTACTCAAAATCGGCCGCGGGAATTGGCACCAACGCGCGGTACGCGAGGATCTGGGTCGCGATCAGTAGGGCCACGAAAACCACGCGGCGCGGTCCGGGGGCGGGCAGGGCGAGCGCGCTTTGTGCTAGGTGTCCGACGAGCACCAGGCAAGCCGGCAGCATCCAGAAGATGAAGCGGTCGGTGTGGTTGCCCGCAAAGGGCGCGAGCAGTGCGAAACCAACGCAGAAGAGGGGCAGTTCCAGGTGGCGACCCAGCAGGGCGCGCAGCGGCCGGGTGGTGAGGCCCATCAACATCCAGAGGAACAGGGGGCCGAGCGCCGTGAGGTAACACAGCGGGTAGATCTCCGGCTGGCCCCAGTTGCGCAGGAAGTTCTGCCGGGCGTGGGAGAGGGTGTGGTAGGCCTTCTTCGGATCGGGCACAGGCAGGGCTTCGACCAGGTGGTGTGCGAGCACGATGCCGAGCACGCCGTAGCCGAGGATCAGGGCGTGCGGGGCGAAGCGGCGCAGGTGCAAGCGCCGTTCGCGCAGAGTGCGCAGGACTTCGACGCCCAGGAAAGCGAGCGGCACGAGCAGCACGGTTTCGCGCACCAGGGCGCCGAAGAACGCCAGGGCGCACAGCAGCGCTGTTCCCGCCGGGCCCGGTTCGCGCAGCCGCTGGTAGCCGAGCCACAGGGCGAAGAAGAACACGAACTTCGCGGGATCCACGAATCCCGGCATGTACAGCGAGAAGCGCAGCGGGGAGTTCGGGTTCGCCAGGTAGACGCTGAGCAGCACCCAGGTGATCGCCGGGCGCAGACCGTACCCGCGCATCAGGAAGTACAGCAGCGCGAGATGGGCGAGGGTGCAGAACCAATTGAGCCAGGTGTAGCCGTCGAGCAGGTCGTCCGGTTTTGGATGTCCGGCTGCTTTGGGGCCGAAACGTGCGCCCAGGCGCAGCAGGGCGGGGGCGAGGGCTTCGATGCCGCGCACGGCCGCCGGATACCAAGCGCCCACCGCGTAGGGCGCGCCGACGCGGAACACGAACGGCGCCCAGTTGTAGACCGGGCGCCCGTGGGCCACGAGCATCGCCTGGTGCCAGTACGCCGCGCTGTCGTAGGGATGGCCGTCCTGGTAGGGCGTGCGCTCCTGCGTGCGGCTGTACCCGAAGAAGGTCGCCGCGCACAGCAGGAAAGCGAGCAAGGAGGCGCGGGACGGCATTGGAAATCGGGGGCCAAAGGCCGGTGCATTGTAGGGGGTCGGAGCAAACGCCGGAATCGCGCGCCCCGGCGTTTTCAGTCCTGGGCAGGGCCCAGGACCGCGTTGGGACAGGCGCGAAGATCGGTGCTGGCGGGTTGCGATCGGGGCTGGCGCACATGGCCAACGGCCGATAGCCCGCGGGCGGAAGGGTTTGGTCGAGATCGGGCGGGCACGCGTTCGCCGCGGAGTGCGTGCAGCGATCGGGGGGGTGGCACGGTGACCGGTCCTGGTGCACTGCGATGGGTGCTAGCGGGCCTCGATCGGGACATCCGTGTATGGATCGGGATGGGAGAGGAGACGCGGTTCGCTTGCGAACTGGTTTTGACTCGTCGCAGCGGATAGGGTTCGCGGCCATGGCCCAACTCTTCGTGCCGATGGAGATCCTCGAGCTGCAACCCGCATCGGGGCTGGCGTCGGAGTTGATCCTCTCGCGCTACTGGCCGTCCGAGGGCTTCGATGAGTGCGCCCGCGCGATGTTGCAGCTTCTGAGCGGCCAGATCCTGGTGCAGGCGAGCGATGGCGCGCGGCAGATCTGGGAGGTGCGCCTTTTGGGCGAGCCGTTCCACTTGGGTCTGGATCACAGGGGCCAGGCGTTTCTCGAAGGGCGCACGCCGAAGGCGCGGGCGGAATTGTCCGCGATCTCCGCATCGCTCGAACTCGCGGCGGAGGATCGGCAGGAAGGTCTAGCGGGTTTCTACGCCCGGCCGGCGCCGATCGAACCCCCGCGGGCGGTGCGCGGACTCGATCGCACGAGTTTCATCCTGCGCCGGGGCCTGGGTTTTGGACTCGGCGCGGGTCTGCCCTGGGGTGTGGCGATGTCCATGCGCGAATCGAGCACGCTGTCGCCTGGGGTCATCTGGGCGATTGCTTTGCTCGCATTGCCGGCTGTGGGCCTGGCCTGGGCGGCGTGGCTCTGGAAGAGCGGGCGGGCCTGAGCGAATGGCCCGTACCGCGCGCGGCTGCGGGTCCGGTGGAAACGCGGGCACCCGGTCGCGCGGAAGTTCCGCGGCTGGGTGCCGGAATGGGGGAGCGGGGCAGGGGCCTTAGAAGAGGCCAACCACGCGCCCGTTCGCGTCCACGTCGACGTTGCGATACGCAGGCGTCATGCCGAGGCCGGGCATGGTGCGCATGGCGCCGAGCAGCGGATAGATGAAACCCGCGCCCACCGAGGCGCGCACTTCGCGCACGCGCACGGTGTGGCCGCTCGGTGCCCCCTTCAGGTCGGGATCCTGGCTGATCGACAGGTGCGTTTTCGCCATGCAGATCGGCAGTTCCCCCCAGCCGTGCCGCTCGAAGTTCTTGATCTGCGCTTCGGCGACTCCGTCGTATTTGACGTCGGCGGCCTGGTAGATCTCCTTCGCAATGATCTCGATCTTGCCGCGGATGGACAGGTTGAGCGGGTAGAGGAATTGGAAGTCCGACGGTTGTTCGGCGGCGCGCACGACCGCTTCGGCCAGGGCTCGGGCGCCTTCGCCGCCGTGGGCCCAGTGGCTGGTGGGCACCGCGTCGAGGGCTCCAGCGGCTTTCGCGTGTTTCTGGATCAGCGCGATCTCGGCTTCGGTGTCTTCGCTGAAGAGGTTGATCGCCACGACCACGGGCACGCCGAAGCGGCGCGCGTTGCGGATGTGCGCGGTCAGGTTGGCCATGCCCTTCTCGAGGAGTTCGAGGTTCTCCTCGCGGTAGGCCTTGTCGAGGGAACGGCCGGGGATGACCTGGGGGCCGCCGCCGTGCATCTTGAGCGCGCGCACGGTCGCCACGAGCACCACGGCGTCGGGCTTGAGGCCCGAGTAGCGGCACTTGATGTCGAAGAACTTCTCCATGCCGATATCGGCGCCGAAGCCCGATTCGGTCACCACGTAGTCGCCCAGGCTCAGGGCCAGGCGGTCGGCGAGGATCGACGAGTTGCCGTGGGCGATGTTGGCGAAGGGACCGGCGTGGATGAACGCGGCTTGGCCTTCGAGGGTCTGCATCATGTTCGGATGCAGGCTGTCTTTCATCAGCACGGTGAGGGCGCCGGCGACTTCGATGTCCTCCATCGTGATCGGGTCGCCACCTTTGCTGGTGCCGATGACGATCTTGCCGATGCGCTCGCGCAGGTTGCGCAGGGCGGAGTGGTAATCGGTGCCATCGACGAGGGCCAGGATCGCCATGAGCTCGCTGGCGACGGTGATGTCGAAGGCGGCTTCGCGCGGTTTGCCGTCAAGCGGGCCGCCGAGGCCGATGAGCACGTTGCGCAGGGCGCGGTCGTTGACGTCGAGTACGCGGTTCCACTGGATGCGGTACTGGTCGATCGCGAGGCGCTTGAGTCCGCGCTCGGCGAGCTGCGCGTCGGTGCTGCGGGACTCGTGGTAGAAGCGCGCGTCGATGGCGGCGGCGGCGAGGTTGTGCGCCGCGGTGATCGCGTGGTTGTCGCCCGTCAGGTGCAGGTTGAAATCCTCCATCGGGATCACCTGGCTGTAGCCGCCGCCGGCCGCGCCACCTTTGATGCCGAAGGTGGGGCCCATGGAGGGCTGGCGGATGGCCGCGATCGCCTCGTGCCCGAGTTTGCCCAGACCCTGCACCAGGCCGATGGTCGTGGTGGTTTTGCCCTCACCGAGCGGGGTGGGGGTGATCGCCGTCACGTCGATGTACTTGCCGCGGCGCTTGTCCTTGAGCGTCGGCAGGATGTCGAGGTGCACCTTGGCCTTGTCGTGGCCGTAGGGGATCAAGTAGCGCGTGTCGATGCCCAGTCGGCTGGCGATTTCGGCGATCGGGCGGACGGTGGCGGCTTGGGCGATATCCAGGTCCGAGGGGACGGAGGCACTCATGGGTGTTGGGTGGGGAATGGGGTCGCGCAGAATTTTGCGGGATTGTCTGCGACCCGGGAAGGGAAATCCGGTCTTCGGTGTGACGGGACGCATGGGAGCGGCCCGGCAGGCTTTCAACAAGACGAAGAACCATGAGTGTTTTGAACATCCTGGGGTGGATTTGCCTCAGCCCGGCCCTGGCCGGGGCGGGACAGGACGGCGCCGGTGTACCCCTTTCCGGGTACTTGGATCTCGAAGAATTCCACGTGGCCGCGGGTGAAACCCGGCATGTGGTGGGGCATCTGGATCTGCATTGCCGGGGGGCGATCCGCATCGAAGGGCGTTTGGTGATGGATGCGCCGTCGGGCCCGGCTTCCCTGGAAGCCGGGGACTTCCGGTTGGCGAGCGAGACCGCCATCTTCATCAGCGGCGCGGTGCTCGGTGCGGGCGGTGCCCCCGTCGCGGGCACGCAATTCGACGAAAGCACGTGCCGACAACGCGGCGGCGCCGGCAGCGACATCTTCTTGAGCGCGCCGTCCCTGGTTATCGACGGCATCGTGGTCGCGGGCAACGGCGGAGCTTCCGCGCCCAACGGTGTCGGCGGACGCGGCGGACACATCGAAGTGATCGGTTGCGCGGTCAGTCCCCACCCCCAAGCCCGCCGCGATGCGTCGGGTCGTTGGCGCGATAGCGGGCTGTACGCGGGCAATGGCGGTGGACATGTGGCCCCGCCGACCATCCGCACCATCCCCGCCGGCGCGGGGGGTGCGGGTGGTGATGTGCGCATGCGCCCTTGGGAGGAGCCGATGTTGCTGGCGGAATCGTCGACTGCTGGATGGACTGCGTGTCTGCAAGGCGTGCGCAACGCAGGCCGCCGGCGGGGCGCAGCCCCGGTGACAGGTGGCAATGGAAACACTGGGGCGCCGGGCACTTCCATCAGAGCAGGCAATGGTCTGCCGGGTAATGCGGGCGCCAATGGCACCGCGCAGAATCCTGCCGGTTCACCTGGGGGAGCGGGCGGACCCGGCGGTTCGGCCATTGGTGGCGCGGGTCTTTCCGGTGGGGATGGTGAGGATGATTGTCCAAACGGGACGGGCGGAACGGGCGGAAGCGGCGGCGTGGGCGGCTCTGCCACCGCTGGGCACGGCGGCAATGGTGGGCATGGCGGCAGTGCGTACTTCGATCCCATTCAAATGGTGTTCATCGGCCCCGGGGGTCCGGGTGGCGATGGTGGTCATGGTGGCACCGCGACTGGGGGAACCGGAGGTTCGGGTGGCAACGGAGGATCTCCGGATGGAGCGGAAGGGAATGGTGGTCCGGGTGGTCAAGGGACCTTTGGTCGTGGTGGCCAAGGGGGCCGGGGCGGCCAGGGCATGTTTGGCTTCGAGAGAGATGGAGCCGTAGGCTTGGCCGGAGAATTTCACTTCGGCTCGCAGGGCTTGCATGGCCAGCCGGGCGGACCCTGTCCTCAGTAGTGCCCAAGAACGGATACCCATTTGAAAAGGAGCGATCGCAATGCAGTGCAAATCCAGAATATTCGTAAGCATCCTCATTACGGCATGCCTACTGATAGGGTTCCTTTGCACGGGTTGGAGGAACTTCTCTAGGGAGGAGGGAGGCTTGCGAATCGCAGCTCCCGAGCGGGAAGCCGCCTTGCCTGGGGACTCGGGTTCGAGTGAATTGAGTGGGGGCGAAGTGGAACAGGCCCGCCTTGCGGCCCCTGCTTCCCCCCGCACCTTGTCTGGTTTGCCTACCAGCGTCGAAGCTCCCCGCCGGGAGTTGCTCCTGGTGGACGACCAGTTGGGTTTGCCCCTGCCCGATGTGGAAGCCTCATACTGGCTACGAGAGCGCGAAGTGGCCAAGGGGACGAGCGATGGGGATGGTCGCCTGGTACTCTCGGATGAGGTGACCTGCGACCGGGTACGGTTTCGAGGGGTGTGTGTCGCAGGCAGCCTCGAGGTGCGCTTGGAGACCGCAGGTGGTCCCCAGCGCATTGCGTTGCCCGGCATGGTGTCGCTTCGGGGGCGAATCGATGGACAGATTTGGGATGCGCCCTGGCAGGGACAGGCAATGTTGGTCGCCGAGCAAGGCGAACCGTGCCTTGCGCAAGTCCATTGCCAAGATGATGGCAGTTTCGAGCTGTACCTGCCGATCGCCCAAACGGGTAGCCAGCCCCAATTGCTCGTGATGCATCCCGCCAGCGAGGTTTGGCAGCGCAGTCTCTCGATTGCGGCGCTGGACGTGGACCTAGGACGAATTCCGTTGAAGGCGGGCTTGCAGATCCAGGGGGAGCTCGAGAGCCCTTTTCCAGAGGACAAACGCGCGGATCGGGTTTGGATTCGCAGGCAGGGATTGGGAACGATCTTGGACAGTGGGGAAGGCCAAATTGCCAAGGGCAAGGACCATTGGTTCCGGGCCATGCGCAGTGTTCCGTTCGATGCAAATGGCCACTTCCTGGCCTCGGGGTTGCGGCCCGGGACCTATGAGTTGACGCTGGCTCCGCCCATGGGGGCGGAGTGGCTTTGCGACCCGGAATTCTCCAGGGAACTGCCGCTCACGGTACAGCTCGAATCCTCGGTAACCGGGTTGGTGCTGCACGAACCCTGGGCCTTGGTCGAAGTGCGGGTTCCAGTGCAGTCGCCGGTGGATGTGATCACGGGCACCGCGGAATTCGGACGGTTCCGATCGGGCCTGCGGATTCACCTCGGCAGGCAGGGTCTGCAACCGCTGATCGCACTTCAACCCGGGATCCCTTGGTCCATGCGCCTAGATGCGGGCGTGCGGTTTGAACCCCTGGGCGTCGAGTTGCCGGCGATGGAAGCGGGTACCTGGCAATCTCTCGACCTTGCGTTCCAGGCGAGTACCAAGGTTCCTGGTTCGATCCTTGTGCGCGTCCGGGGACTGGATGGGCAGTGGCTGTATGAGAGCCGCGAGGTTCGAAGTGGTGTGCGACTCTGGCATTTGGGTCCGGAAGGTTTTGAATGCCTGAACGCATTCAAGATGGAGGCGGATCCGGAGGGTGAACGGATTGTGGATCTGGAGGCCGGTGAGTATTGGATCGAGGTGCATCCCCATGGAGATGCCGACATCCGATCTTCCTGGGTGCGTGCAGAGGCGGCGGTTTCCGTAAGAGCCGGTGAGCAAGCCAAAGTCGAACTGCAGATGCACAAGGGGGTGCAATTGGGCCTGAGGATTTCGGCGGAAAAAGCCGCCGAGTGGCGGAACCGGTCTGTGGGGCTGCTGAATGAGGATCGCAGGGCTGCACTTGGCCCCGCCCGCAACGAAGGCGGGCCGAACAGGGACTCGATCCGCAATCCGCTCTCAGGAACGTTTGCGGCCGATGGCCAATTGCTCTTCAGAGAACCTACTGTGCCCGGGAACTACAAAATCGTGGTCTGGCCGAGCCACTCAGGTGGCATTCCTTGGGAACAGGAGATCGAGCTGAAGGGCCAGGGCCTGCAGTGGGTGGACCTGGACGTGCACTGACGGGGCCTATCGCACGGCCGGGGTTGGTCCCCGGTCAGTGCGGCGGGCGTTTGCCGAGTTGGGAGAGCAGGCGGATGCCGTGCAGCAGGGCGACGGCGGTGGCTACGAAGCCCAGGACGGAGATGCCGAGGATCGTGGGCGGGGCTTTGAGGGCCCACATGATCGAGCCGCCCAGCAGCATCGCGGCGCAGAGGATGCCGGAGACGAGGCGTTCGACGGTGACTTCGAGGCCCTTGTGCTGCAGGTCGACGCTGGGGGCGTGGCTGAGGAAGCGGCGGGAGAAATCGTCGAGGGTGCCGGGCAAGCGTTCGAGCAGTCGGGTCCAATCGCGGCCGGCGTCCCAGATGCGTTGCATCTGGGCGCGGGGGGAATGGCGGCGCTTGATGGCGCGTTCGCAGTAGGGGCGTAGGATCTCGACCAGGTTGAAGTCGCGGTCGAGGCTGCGCGAGGTGCCGTCGAGCATGACGAGCACTTTGATCAGCAGGGAGAGGGGGCCCGGCAGGGTGATGTGGTGGGTCCGGATCAGGGCGGTGAACTGCCCGAGCATCTGGGCCGCATCGAGTTGACCGAAGGGGGTGCCGGCGAGCTCCTCCTGGAGTTCGGTCAGTTCGCGGCGTAGGGCGGTCTCGTCGCAATCCCCGGGCACCGACCCGAGGCGCAGTACGGCGCGGGTGATGGTGTCCGCGTCGCTGCGCACGAAACCGATCAGCAGGTCGACCAGGTCGTCGAGGGTGTCTTCGTCGAGGCGGCCGACCATGCCGAAGTCGAGCAGGCCCACCGAGCCATCAGGCAACAGCAGTACGTTGCCCGGATGGGGGTCCGCGTGGAACAGCCGGTCGCGGAAGACCATGTCGAGGAAAGCCCGGGCGCCGGTGAGGGCCACGTCCCCGGGGTCGAGTCCCTCGCGCAGAATGCGGTCGCGGTCGGAAACCGGGAACCCCGGCAGGTACTCCATCGTGAGCACGCGGCTGCCGGAGAAGTCAGGGTAGGTGGCGGGGATGCGCACGCTTTCGTTGCCCGCGAAGTTGCGCTCGAAGGCCTGTTGGTTGCGCAGCTCGCGGCGGAAATCCAGTTCGCGCAGCAGGGTGCGTTTGGTTTCCTGGGCCAGGACCACCGGGGCGTAGAGGGCCATCTCGGGATCGTGCTCTTCGAGGAAGCGCGCGAGGTGCATCAGGATCGCTAGGTCGGTTTCGATCTTTTGCACGATGCCGGGGTGCTGCACCTTGACGACAACGTGGGTGCCGTCGGGCAACTGAGCGCGGTGCACCTGACCGATGGAGGCGGAAGCCAACGGCTCGGCGTTCCAATTCAGGAAGAGCTCGCGGCACGGGGCCCCCAGCTCCTCTTCGATGATCGCCTCGATCTCTTCTTGGGGGCTCGGCGGGGTGCCGGCCTGCAAGGCTTCGAGCGACTGCGCGATATCCGGGGGAATCACGTCCGGGCGGGTGGAGAGCACCTGGCCGACCTTGATGAAGGCGGGGCCCAGTTCCTCGCACGCACGGCGGATGCGGTCGCCCAGGGGCAGGTCGGCGAGTTCGGACAGGTCTTCGTGTCCGAGCCAACGCTTGAGGAAGTCGGGCTCGAGCCGATCGAGCCGTTGGGCCAAGCCGTGCCGGGCCAGCACCGCGACGATCTGGGCGAACCGCTTGGTGTCGCGCTGGTAGTGGGCGAGGGAGGTCAGGCGCATGAGGGGCAATGTAGCCCGGATCCCGCCCGATGGGGTCGCTTACTTGCGAGTCGAAACCCGGGGCCGGCGATTCGCGCTCCTACTCGGTGACGTTCAGGGAGGAAAACAGGCCCATGCCGGTCCAGAGTACGAAGGCGGTCCAGAGGAAGATCTCGGCCGCGATGTGGGATGTCCGCGCTCGGTTCCAGATGGCGAACACTCCGGCTGCGCCGACGGCGATCGAACCGAAAGGCTGAAAGTCGATGAAGCCGCACGTGGCTCCGTCGTACAGTCGGGCAGCTGCTGGTCCGGCCAGGGGTACCAAAGCGGCCTGAAAGCTAGGCTGGATCCAGAAGGCGAGCCCGGCGGTAACCCCGTAGGCGATGATCCAGCGCCGAGCGGTCAGGGGGTGAGCGGGGCTTGTATGCGCGCGGGGTTCGGCAGTCGTGTGCATCGGGAATATTGACGATTGTCGGAATACTCCTGCATGGTACCGAAGGGCCGGGAATCGGGGCCTACTCCAGAGTATTGATCTCCGAAATCAGCCCCGTCAGGCCCCACGGCACATAGGCAATCCAGAGCAGAATCTCGGTGGTCTTGCGATGCCATCGCAGGTGCGCGGCACCGGCAAGGACGAGGGCCAGCCCAAGCGCCGCAGCTAAGATCGGCGCTTGATCCACCATGCCGCAACGGTGCCCGTACATGCGGCCGGCGGTGGGGCCAGCCAGGGGCACCAGCAGGCTGATGGCCTGGCGCCGCATCAAAACGGCGGGGATGGCAATCAGCAGGAAGGCCAGGAGCAGGCGAATCGATCCGCGGCGCCGCCGAGAGGGTCCACCGGTCGGCCCGGATTCCGGAGCCGGGGTGAGTGCGACCGGAGGGCCGGATGCTTCGTGGGAATCCGGGGCCATGGAGACGCGCTCAGGGTTTGGGTTCGACGATCAGTGCGCCGCGCAGATCACCGACCGCATAACCCGTGGCCGCATCTTCCGGGTACCGCTCGGCCAGGGCGGCTTGCACGTCCGCGGGGATCGCGTCCGGCGCGCCGTGGCAGGTGAGGCAAAGGGCACCGGGGATGTAGAGCGCTTTCATGAACACGGGTTTGCCGTCGATCTCGCCCTGGAAGGTGGGCTTTTCGGGGCTGAGGGTGGCGAGCACTTCGAGTTCGGCTGCGGTGGGGGTGTTGCGCTCCTTGTTGCGCACGCGCGTGCCGATGCGGCGCACTTGATAGGCGCCGGTGGCCAGGGACTTCGCCACTTCCGGCGCGCGGTCGGCGCAGATGCCGATGGCGGCGGCGGGGCCCTTTTCGCCCATGGCGGTCTGCAATTCGCCGAGCAGGGTTTCGCTGAGTCCTTTGATCAGCCGCTGGGCCTCTTCGACCGGAACGGGCGGCTGGGGAGCGGGCTGGGCCGGAGCTTTTTCGGCGCGGTTGCAGGCGAAGAGGACGAGGGAGAGGCCGGCGGCGGGGAGGAAGCGCTGCATGGGAGGGTGGGGCTGGAAACGATCCGGGCCGACGCGGAGGCGGCGGCCCGGGTGAAGTTCGATCAGTGGGCGCGACCCGCTTCGATTTGGGCGCGGATCTCAGGGTGCTCGTCGAGCCAGCGCTCGTCGGCATCGTGTTTTGAACCGGCGCCCCCTTTGACGAGGGCATAGGCGGCGGGAACCACGAGCAAGGTGAAGAAGGTACTCGCGATGATGCCGAAGACGAAGGACCACGCCAGGCCCGAGAAGATTGGGTCGAACACGATCACCCACGCGCCCATCACCGCGGCGGCGGCGGTCAGCACGATCGGCCGCAGGCGCACGGCGCCGGCGAGCACGCAGGCTTCCTTGACGGGCATGCCCTTCTCGACGTTCTGTTCGATGAAATCGATCAGGATGATCGAGTTGCGCACCACGATGCCGGCCAGGGCGATCAGGCCGATCATGCCGGTGGCGGTGAAGAAGATCGGGTTCTCGAAGGCGCCGACGGAGCCGCCCATGATCTTGTTCAAGATCCAGAAACCCGGGAACACGCCGATCATCGTCAGCGGGATGGCCAGCATCATCAGGGCGGACAGCAGGAACGAGCCGGTCTGGGCCACCAGTAGGATGTAGATGCCCGCCAGGGCGGCCGCGAAGGCGATGCCCATGTCGATGAACACGTCGAGGGTCACTTGCCACTCGCCTTCACCCGCGAAGTCGACTTCGTAGCCGGGGGGCAGGGGGTTCTCCTCGAGGTCCGCCTTGAGGGCGAAGACCGCATCCACCGGGCTCTTGCCGATGGCTTCACCCGTCACGTACTGCACGTCGCGCAGGTCCTTGCGGTAAAGGGCCGGCCGTTCTGACTCGCCTTGGGTGGTGACCAGGTCCGCCAGGGGCACTTGCTCGCCGCTCGCCGAGGGCACGGACAGGGCCAGCAGATCCTGCTCGGTGCTGCGGTCCTTGCGGGGCAACTCGAGTTCGATCGGCAGGGCATAACGCTCGCCCGGCGTATGCAGCACCCCCGCCGGCGCGCCGGAGAGGGCCAGGGTCAACGTGTCGACCACGTCCTTGGGCGCGACGCCGCGCAGGGCCGCTTTCTGGCGATCCACGAGGAAGCTGCGCTTGCTGCGTGCGGTCTCGAGATAGCTGTCCACATCGCGCAGGTACGGCACGGCCTGGAAGCGGCGCTCCATGTCGTGCACCACCGCGATCGCTTCCTCTTCGGTGGCGTCGTCGGGGCTGTAGACCTCGGCGACGACCCCCGCGAGCACCGGCGGGCCGGGCGGCGGCTCGACGATCGAGATGCGCACGCCGTGGCGGGCGGCGATCTCTTCGAGGGCGGGGCGCACGGCCAGGGCCATGGCGTGGGCCTGTTCGGCGCGTTCGTGGCGCGGCATCAGGTTGACACGCAGGTCGCCTAGGTTCTCGCCGCGGCGCAGGAAGTAGTGCCGCACCATGCCGTTGAAGTCGTGCGGCGACGCATGGCCGGTGTAGACCACGACATCGGTGACCTCCGGCGTCTTGACCAACTCGCGTGCCAGCTCCTGCATGGCCCGTTCGGTGGTCTCGAGCGGCATGCCCTCGGGACCGTTGACGATCACCTGGAACTCGCTCTTGTTGTCGAAGGGCAACATCTTGAGCGGCACCATGCCGAACGCGGCCATGCCGACCGATCCGAAGAAGGCCAGGGCCACCGCGCCGAGCATGGCGTAGGTGCGGACCTTGCTCGCCAGGAAGAAGCCGGCGAGTTTGGCATACCCTTGCAGCAGCGGTCCTTCGATCGCGTGTTCGTCGTGGTGTTCGCCGGGTTTGACACTGTTCTTGAGCAGGTGGTAGGTCGCCCACGGTGTGACGGTGAACGCCACCACCAGCGACAGGAACATGGCCACCGGCACGTTGAACGGCATGGGGCGCATGTACGGGCCCATCATGCCCGACACGAAGAACATCGGCAGGAAGGACACCATCACCGCCAGGGTCGCCAGGATCACCGGCGGCCGCACTTCGTCCACCGCCCGCAGGGTGGCGCGTTTGGGGGGCAATTTGCCCAAGGACAGGTGCCGGTGGATGTTCTCCACGTCGACGATCGGGTCGTCGACGATCAGGCCGAGGCTCAGGATCAGCGCGAACAGGGTCACGCGGTTGATCGTGTAGCCCACAACTAGGTCGGCGAACAGGGTCACCGCGAGAGTCAGGGGCACGGCGAGCGACACGACGAAGGCGCTGCGCCAGCCCAGCGACGCGCCGACGAGCACGACGATCGTGCCCACGGCGATCAGCAGGTGCCCGACGAGCTCGTTGACCTTCTCGTTGGCGGTTACGCCGTAGTTGCGGGTCACCCAATAGTCGATGCCAGCCGGGCGCAGTTCTTCGTGCAAGGCCTCGAAACGCTCGAGGGCGGCGGCGGCCACCTGAACGGCGTTGGTGCCCTTGCGCTTGGCGATCGAAAGGGTCACGGCGGAGCGGAAGCTGCCGTCGATCTCTTCGGCGGTCACTGGATCGCCTTGGTGCACGGCCGCGGCGCTGGGGCCGAACAGCAGGTGGGTATAGGTCTCCGCCTCGGCGGGGCCATCGAGCACGGTGGCTACATCGCGGAGGAAGATCGGCTGGCCGTCGGAAACGGTCAGCACCAAGCTCTCGACGTCGCCGGCTTCTTTGAGGAAGGGACCGACTTCGACCACCTCGACCGAGCCGGGGGTATCGAGCGAACCGCTGCGGGCATTGGCGTTGGCCGATTGCAGGGCGCCGCGCACGATGATGGGGGACAGGCCCCGGGCGCCCAGGCGCACGGGATCGAGTTGCACGCGGATCGCGCGGCGCTGGCCGCCGTGCACTTCGACGCGCGCCACGTCGGGTACGGTCTGCAGGCGCGCGGCCAATTCATCGGCATAACGCACTAGGCGCGGATCGCCCGCTTCGGCGCTGTGCAACGTGAGCGCGAGCACCGGCACGTCGTCGATCTCTACCGGCTTGATGATCCAGTTGAGGACCTGCGGCGGCACGCGATCGGCGTTCGAGCGCAGCTTGTTGTAGACGTTGAGCAGGGCCTTCTCGCGGTCTTCGCCCACCTCGAAACGCACCGTGACCATGGCGCGGTCGGGGTAGGAAGTCGAGTAGACGTGCTCGACGCCCGGGATCTCCATCAGCAGGCGCTCGAGGGGCTCGGACGCCAGGCTGCGGGTCTCCTGGGCCGAAACGCCCGGGGTCTCGACGAAGATGTCGATGAAGGGCACCACGACCTGCGGGTCTTCCTCGCGCGGGGTGGCGAGCAGGGCCACGGCGCCCATGGCGACGCACAGCAGGATCAGCAGGATCGAGAAGTTGCTGTCCAAAAAGGCCCGCACGATGCGGGTGGACAAGCTGTTGGGCTCTTCGAAGCCCTGCGCGTGGTGGCGGCTCACGGGATCAGCACCTCTTCGCCGGCCTCGAGTCCGGTGAGGATCTCGATGCGACCGTCATGGGACTTGCCGGTGGTGATCGTGGTGGGGGCGAGGCGGCCGTCTTGCACGAGTTGTACCCGTTGCAACTGACCGACCTGACGCACGGCGGCGGCGGGCACGACCAGGGTCTCCCGTTCACCGACCAGCACTTCCAAGCGCCCGAGCATGCCCGGCAGCAGATTCTGACCGCCGGCCAGCTCCAGGTGCAGGGTCACCGTACCCGTGCGGGGATCGGCGGCGGGCAGGATGCGGGTGAGCGTGGCGTTGCGGGCTTTGTCGGGGAAAGAAACCTCGAGGCTTTGGCCCACTTGCAGGCGCGCGGCGAGTTCCTCGGGCACCGCGGCGGCGAAACGCAGCCGGTCGGGGCGGTAGAGGAACAGCAGGGGTTGGCCCGGGCTCGCGAGGCTGCCGGGATCGGTGCTACGGCGCAGGACGAGGCCAGAGAAGGGAGCTTGAAGGCTGTACCACTCGAGGGCGGTGCGCGCTTCTTCCACCGCGTCGGACGCCTGATCTTCCATGGCCTGGGTCGCGTCGCGTTGGGCGCGCGCGGACTCCCACTCTTGCGCGGTCAGCGCTTCGGCGGCGCGCAGGCGTTCCGCCCGGTCGAAAGCCAGTTTCGCTTGCAGCGAGTTCGCTTGGGCGGTCTGCAGGTTGGCCATGGCCTGGGCTAGGCGCGTCTGGGCGGCTTTGTCGTCGAGTTGAATCAGGGACTGACCGGCGGCGACTTGGTCGCCCTCGCGCGCGGCCACTTCGAGCACGGTGGCCATCACGCGGCTCGAGATCTGGGCGGGGTCGACCGCTTCGACGAAGCCGGGGTAGGTACGCGACTCGGGCAGCACCGCGAGCATGGCCTTGGCGGTCTTGGCACCGGGGGGCACCTGTGCCAGGGCGGGCACGGCGTGGGTGTCGTGTTCGGGCCGGAAGATCTTGCCCTGGAACTTCAGCAGGGCCAGCACGAGCAAGGCGAAGAGCAGCAGGATGAAGGCGCGACGCAGATGGGTTTTCATGGCAGCAATCCGGTGGCACCGGCCAGGCGGGCTTGGGCGATCTGGACCTGGAAACGGGTGGCGACGAGGTTGACCTGCGCGCGGCGGCGGGCGTCCTCGGCTTCGAGTACATCGGTGACGGTGGCGCCGCCCGCATCCTGGGCTTCGGCCACGATGCGGTAGGCTTCGGACGCGGTGTCGACGGCGGTGGAGGCCAGTTCGAGTTGCACCTCGGCGGCCTGGAGGGCGCTCAAGGCACCGCGCACTTCGGCCTGCACCTGGTTGCTCAGGGTATCGAGCTGGGCGCGCGCGGCCAGTACCTGGGCACGCGCCATCGCTTCACCGGCACGGGTGCGCTTCGAAAATGGCAACACGACTCCCAGGCCATAGGCGTAGGAATCCTGATCGGTATCGAGTTCGAGCGTATCGCTATCGAAGCCGTAGGTGCCGAAGGCGCGCACCTGCACCCCGCCGGCCCGGCGCGCGGCGTCGTATCCCGACTGCGCCGATTGCCAGGCGGATTGGGCCGCCTGCAGATCCTGGCGCTGATCGAGCGCCAACTCGATGCAACCCATGAGGTCGCGGGTGGGGGGCTGGGGCACTTGCCAGGCATCGCCCTCCTCCGCCAAGGCCAACGGTGCATCGGCGCGGCGCGCCATCAGGCGGTTGAGGCCCGTGTGCGCGGTCTCGGCCTGCAAGCGGGCTTGGGCGGCGTCCTGGCGGGCCTGGGCCAGGCGCACCTGCAGCCGCAGCACGTCGGCTTTCAACGCGGCACCTTCGGCCCGGCGGCGTTCGGTGGTCTCGAGGCGTTCCCGCACCACGGCGATGCTCTCGTTCACCACGACCTCCATGGCACGCGCCGCCCGCAGACCGTACCAGGCCTGCACGCCAGCCGTGCGCAGGGCCTGATCGGCGTGGCGCATTCCGGCGGCGGCACCGGCGCTGCGTTCGTCCGCGCTGCGCTGGCGGGCGCTGCGATCGGCGGACCAGAGCAGCCAATCGACGCGCACTTCCTCACGCCAGTTGTCCGTGTGCCCCGGGTCGGGGTCGAAGCCTCCTGCGAAGTCCACGGCGCGCTGGTTCATCAGCATGCCGAAGGCCATCGCGGGGTTGTTGGTAGCGCCGTAGTTCAGTCCGAGCGACCACTCCGGCCAGTTGGCGGCCTGTTCCATCGCCACGCCGGCTTCGGCTCCAACCAGACCGGCGCGGGCCAGGTCGAGGTTCGGGTTGGCCGCGGAGATGCGATCGAGGATCTGCGCCAGGGTCCAGGTGTCCGGTTCGGCGGCCTGGGGAATGGCAGCAGATTCGACCGTGGGGAAACGGCCTGGGCAAGGGGTTGCCGGCCACGCCAGGCATGGGGTGCCGAGGGCGCCTGACAGGCACCCAGGGCCGCCCAGCCGGCCAGGGCGGTCAGCAGGCGGGAGGAGCGGAGATTCATGGTCTCCAGTTTGGAGGCACCGGGGCGAATGAGGTTCCCGGAGGAGGCGAAAATAGAGCACCGCGGCCACGCCTTTGGGGGGCGTGGCCGCGGGTGGGATCACTCGCGCACGAATGCGCCTGGGACCAGGGGTTTCAGGCCCGGCAGCTTGCCGGCGGCCCCCTCCGAACTGCCGATGATCAAAAGCCCATTCGGCCGCAGGAGTTTCATCATGCGGGTGAGCAACCGCGCTTTGGTGGGCGGGTCGAAGTAGATCATCACGTTGCGACAGAAAATCACGTCGAAGGGACCCTTCATCGGCCAATCGCCCATCAGGTTGAGCAGGCCGAACGAGACCAGGCGCGTGAGCTCCGGCTTGACCTGGAAGCCGCCCGGCTGCGCGATGAAATGCCGTTTCAGGATCTCGCGGTCCAGGCCCTCGAGTTGGCGGGGGGTATAGAACGCCCGCTTGGCCTCGCCGAGAACCGTCTGGGAAAGATCCGTGCCCAGGATGCGCACGTCGAGGTTCTTCAGGTTCGAGAACTCGTCCTGCAGCACCATCGTCAGCGTATAGGGTTCGCTGCCGTTCGAACAGGCCGCCGACCAGATCCGCAGCTTGCTTCCGTTGCGCGGGTTGTTGCCGCCGTTTTCCGAGCGCAGGTGATCGACCAGGCAGCGGAAGTGGTCGGCTTCGCGGTAGAAGCTCGTGTGGTTGGTCGAAAGGGCGTCGAACAGGGGCAGCAGGGCCTCGGTACTGGCTTGCGCCATGTCGAGGAGCTGCTCCACGTTCGAATAGTGCCCCTTCCGGAGCAACTGCGTCAGGCGGTTCTCCACCAGATCGCGTTTGCGATCGGTGATGTCCAGCCCCCAACGCTCATAGGCGAGCTTGGTGAGGCTGGAGAACTGCGAGTCCGACAGAAGTTTGGCCGACATGGTTCAGGCGCTGAGGCGCGGCGAGTGCTTACGGATCGAGTTGCCCATCAGGCAGTCGATATCGAGGATCGTCACGACCTTGGAATCCTGGGGGCGCTCGGCGAGACCCATCACCGAACCCTCGGGGAGGTGCGATTGCATCTCCGGCGGGTTCTGGATGGCCGACTCGGCGAACGGACGGATTTCGGTCACGCTGTCCACGATGCAGCCCACAAGGCGGGTCACGTCGGACTCTTCGGTATCCTGGCACTCGGCCACCACGATGCTGGCGTTGCGCGACTCCTGGTGCGGCGTGTTCGCCACCAGGGAGCTCATGTCGACCACCGGCAACATGCGGCCCCGCAGGGAGACCACACCGAGCAGGTGGCCGCTGGCGCCAGCCAACGGGGTGATCGGGAGCCCGGCCACGATTTCCCGCACACGCAAGAGCGGTACGGCGTATTCCTGACCGGCCAGGTCGAAGGTGAGGAACTCACGGGTTTCGACCGAGCTGGTGGCGCCCTTTGCAGAGGCGGTATCAGCAGGTTGCTTCATGGGAGTTCCCTCCAATCAGAAGCTGGCCAGGTCGTCGTCGCTGAAGCTCGCCATGAAGGCCTCGTCGTTGCGAGAGACCTTGGGCTGGCTGGGCAGCGGGGCGGCGGGAGACGGTTGGCTGCGGCGCGTCGGGGCGGGGCGACCCGCGGAGCGGCGACCCGCACCCAGTTGGTCCGAGGTCTCGAAGCGGGCGATGTAGCCGCGCATCGTGCTGGCCTCGCGCTCGGCATCCACCGAGGTGCTCGCCAGCTCTTCGGCCGCAGCCGCGTTCTGCTGGGTAGCGTGCTCGAGGTCCGAAACGCCCTTGGTGATCTGGTTCAGACCCTGCTCCTGCTCACCACTGGCGGCGGAGATCTCGCTGAGCAGCGCGTTCACCTTTTTGGTGGTTTCCACGATTTCCTGCAGGGACTCGCCGACCACGGCCGCGATGCTCACGCCGCGGGCGGCGCGCTCGTTGGCCTGGGCGATCTTCTGCGAGGTGGTCTTCGCGGCATCCGCGCTGCGCTGGGCCAGGCCCCGCACTTCTTCGGCCACCACGGCGAAACCCTTGCCCGCTTCCCCGGCGCGCGCGGCTTCCACCGCGGCGTTCAGGGCCAGCAGGTTGGTCTGGAACGCGATGTCGTCGATCACCTTGATGATCTCGGAGACCTCGGTGCTGGAAGCCTGGATTTCCTCCATGGCGCCCGACATGCGATGCATCTCTTCGCTGCCTTTGACGGCGACGGCCTGGGCTTCGCTCGAGAGCGAATCGCCGCGGCGGGCGCTGTCGGCGTTCTGGCGGGCCATGCCGGCGATCTCCTCGACCGCGGCGGAGACCTCTTCCAGCGAAGCCGCCTGCTCGGACGCGGAGTTCGCGAGCTGCTGGCTGGCCGAGCTGATCTGCTTGGCACTGGTGTCGATGCGCTCGGAACCCGAGCCGAATTGGCTGATCGTGCTCTCCAGCTCCTCAAGGAAGGAGTTGAAGGAATCCGCGAGCATACCCATGTCGCCTTGGCCAGCGTCGGTCACGCGGGCGTGCAGTTGGCCCTTGACGGCGTGGTCGAAGCCCTTGAGCACGGAATCCAGCGGACGCGCGAAGGAGCGGCGCAGGTTGTAGATGAACAGGAAGATGCCGGCGATGGCGATCGGCAGGGTCCAGGCCAAACCGTTCGTCAAGAAGCTGGCGACCTGCTTGTCGACCCTGTCCATGGGCATGACAACTTCCCATGCACCGTGGTAGTCGCCTTCGCGCCAGCCTTCCATAGTGAAGCCCAGCACGTCTTTGCCGTCCCCGTCCGTATCCCAACGGTTACCCGGGTTGCCGTGACACATCATACACGAGCGGCCCAGTTTGATGGCGCGCATGTAGTGGAGGTTGTTCGTGGACTCGTCGATCGCAAATACGCTGGTGCCTTCCCCGGAGGCGACCTTGCGGTTCAATTGCGTAAGGAGATCGTGACGGAAGGTGTCCGGTTCGGGTTCGTTGTCCGGGTTGCGCGCGTCGAAGGCGGAGACGTGAAACTCCAGTCCCTCCTCCTCTGCGGCCTTGGCAGCCGATTTCCATCCGACGATGACCGGAATGGCGTTGAAGAAGCGGGAGTCTTTGTAGTCCTCGCCATGCTCCATGCGTTGCTCGAGATCCGCTTGCAAGCTCACCAAGTCGATGCTCTTGTCATCGACAAGGTGCCCTGCGTAATCCTTGGTTTCTTCAGCAATGGCGGTAAAGGCCGCCGCTTCGTCCACAAGAGACTGCTCCGCTGAAGCCTTATAGCGGGTCATGAACACGGTGTAGTTCAGCGCGACCGTGATAATGAGGATCGTCACCATGAAGGTGATGACTTTGGTCGAGAGCCGGGCGGATCGGAAGCGGTTAAGCATGGTGGGGTTGCAGTTGGAGGGGATCTTTGGCGGCCAGGGCCGCCAGGTTCGATGAACAGATCGACTGAGCTCCCGCTCGTATCGGGTGCGATCGGTTCTCCCCTGAGACGATTTGCGACTCTGACCCGGATGGGAGACTCGCTGGCCAAAGGAAGCTGCAATAAAATCGCGAAAGGCGCCCGTGGCGCGCGGATTCAGGCCCCTTCGCCGTCTTCGAATCCGTATTCCTTGAGGCGATAGAGCAAGGTGCGCCGGGAGATGCCGAGTTCCTGGGCCGCATGGGTGCGGTTGCCTGCATGGCGCCGCAGGGCGTCCAGGATGGCGCATTTCTCCAGGGTGGCGAGGTCCTTGGGACCCGGTTGCTCGCACGGGCGCAGGCTGGCCTCGCGCAGGGCGGGAGGCAGATGTTCGGGCAGGATCACCGAGCCCACCGAAAGGATCGCGGCGCGGGCCATGGCGTTGCGCAGCTCGCGCACGTTGCCGGGCCAGGGGTAGGCGCGCAGGCGATCGATGGCTTCCGGGGAGAGGCGCTTCTCCGTCCGGCTGGTCTGGCGCACGAAGAGTTCCGCCAAGGGCAGCAGGTCCTCGGGGCGCTCGCGCAGGGGCGGCACCTCGAGCACCACCACCGCCAGGCGGTAGAAGAGATCCTCGCGGAAGTGCCCTTCGCCGACCCGGGCTCCCAGATCCGCGTGGCTCGCTGAGATCAGCCGGAAGTCCACGGGTTCGGCTTGGGTGGAGCCGAGGGCGGCCACCCGGCGTTCCTCCAATACGCGCAGGAGTTTGGCCTGCACGGGCAAGGGCATCTCCGCGACTTCGTCGAGGAACAGCGTGCCCCCGTCGGCGGAGCGCAAGAGGCCGGTGCGCGCCCGCTCCGCGCCGGTGAAGGCACCGCGTTCGAAGCCGAAGAGTTCGGCTTCGACCAGGGTCTCGGGCAGGGCCGCGACGTTGACCGGGACGAAGGGGCCTTCGGGTCGCGCACCCCATTGGTGCAGCAGGCGCGCCAGGCCTTCCTTGCCGCTGCCGCTCTCCCCGTGCAAGAGCACGGATACCGGGGTACTGGCGAGTTTGTGCACCTCTTGCAGCACATCGCGCATCAGCGGCGAGCGTACGATCCACTCGCTGGGCAGGGGCGGCAGGTCCCCGGCCACCTGCCCCGGCTGGCTTCCAAGGTGATGGCGGATGCGGCTCAGCAGTTCGTACAGATCCACCGGCTTGTCGAGGTAGTCGCAGGCACCCGCGCGCATCGCGTCCACAGCGTCGCGCACATCGGCGTAGGCGGTGAGCACCACCACCGGCGCGTGGCCGGGCCGGCTCTGCAACTGCTCGAGGAACTCCATGCCGCCCATACCCGGCATGCGCATGTCGAGCAGCACGAGATCGACTCCACCCTGATCGAGGCAAGCCAGCCCCGCCCGGCCGTCGGCCGCCGTGCGCACCTCGAATCCTTCGGAGGTGAGCACCGACTGCAGCAGATCCCGATAGCCGGGATCGTCGTCGATGATGCAGAGGACGGGGGAGCGGGTCATGCGGGTTCGCCACGCAGGCCGAAGCGGCTGCCGTGGGGCAGAAGGCCTTCATGGTACAGGTGCCAGCCGTGTTCCCGAGCGATGGCCTGGCTGATTGCCAGTCCGAGACCGGTTCCGCCAGGACGGGCGCTGACGTAGGGCTGGAACAGGTCGTCCGCGAGTTCGGGGGCGACGCCGGGGCCGTCGTCGTCGACGATGAAGTCGGGCGCGCCATCACGGGCGGCGGCGGCGACCCGCACGTGGCTGCCGGGCGGGCAGATCTGCAGGGCGTTGAGAATCAGATTCATCGCCACCTGCCGCAGGCGTTCGGGGTCCGCGGAAAGCCCCCGGCCATCATCTTGGGCCGAGCGTTCGAAGGTGAGTCGCACGTCCTGCGCCTGCGCCTCCACCTGCAGCAGGTCGCAGATCTCGCCCACCAATGCGGCCAGATCAACCTGCTGGCGCCGCAGGACCGGGCGATGGCTGAGTTCGAGGAACTCGTTCAAGCGGGCGAGGATGCGATCGGACTGTTCGATGATCGATCCGGAGAGGGCGCGCACCTGCTCCGGTTCGTCGAAGTGGGCCTGCACGCGCTGGGCCTGGGCGCGCACCAACCCCAGGGGATTCTTGGTTTCGTGGGCCAGGCCCGCACCCATGCGTTCGAGCGTGCGCAGGTGCTGCAGGCGTTGCTCGCTCTGGGCGAGGCGATGGGCGAGTTCCCGCCGCTGCAGGAACCCGCCGAGGGTCCAACCGGCGAGGATCACCGCGGCGCTGCCGAGCAAGGCCATGCTGCCCATTCGCCACCAGGCTCGCCGGGTCGCGGCGCGGGCGGGTCCCAGGGGCAAACGCACTTCGAGCCGCAAGGGCCCATCGGGCAAAGGTTCTCCCCGTCCCGCTGCCCCAAAGCCGAACCCCCGCGGCTGCAAAACGGTCACTTCGCGCTCGAAGCGTGTTCCGGGCTGCCCCGTTTCCCGCGCGGCGTGTTTCCAACGTTCGCCTGCGCCACTCCAGAGGGTGACCTCCTGCAGCGGGGCCTGTTGCACCAGGTTCTGCAAGCTCTCCTCGAGCTCTTCGGGTCGGTAACGTGCCCCGCGCATGGTGCGCGCCAATTGGGCTTCGGCCATGTCCGTCAGGGCCTGACCGAGCCGCAACTCATCTTCGTGCCAGCGCTCGAGATCGCCGCGGAGGATCCACGCAGACGCGCTCCAAACGAGCACCAGCAGGGCGGCCCCGAGCAGGAGGGGCAGGGTCTTGCGCATACGGGGATCCACGGTCTCGGTACTCTAGTTCCTGTATCCCCGGATCGGGCCATGGCGGCGGCCCTTTTCGCTGGGGCTGCCCGCGCGGGAATCGAATGGCGCCGGGTGCAAACAGGGCGGGGTCCCACCCTCGCTCCAGTTGGGTGGGACCCCGCGGGTCAGATTCTGACTTCCGTTTCCTGCTCCATCAGCCTCCGACCGAGTTCAGGTGGCTCAGGTTCGATGCCTGGATGTTGTTCAGGATCGGCAGCAAGGCGGGATCGGGGCAGTCTGCGATCAGCCCGGCATAGACATCGATGACGTGCAGCTCGATCTGGATGCAGACTCCGTCGGCTTCGTCGATGGTGGTGGGGGGCACGACCGTGTAGTTGTGGGCCATCACGGGCACACCGCCCAGGTACTGGATCATGCCGGCGACCGCGTTGGCGTGATTCTGCTCGGCGCCAGTCAAGTTGTTGAAGCGCTGCAGGCCGAGGGCGATGTAGGCGGCGGCGTAGTAGTCGCGGGCGTACAATTCCGACTCAAGGGTCGTCTGCAGTCGGCGGATGTACATGGCCACCGTTGCGGAGACCGGGGCCGTATCCGCGCCGGTACCGACTTGCGTACGGTAGCGGTGCACGGCCGCGGGGCTGAGTTGGGCGACGCCCAAACCGGCCGTGACGATCAAAGCTCCAAGGGTGGCAGCAAAGGCTTTCATGTGGTTCTCCGTGGTGGTTTCAAGGGCGGGGAGTCGCCCGGGTCCCACACAGAGCAAGGTCCGTGCCAATGCGTCGCCCCCGTCCCAAGTAGGGTCCGGGGGCGAAAGCTGTGCAAATGCTGCGCACTTCCCGCAAAAGGCCCGCAGCCTTTGCGCAGTGCTCAGCTGGCCAGTTCGGGTTTGCGCAAGGTGAGGCGCAACCAGATGAATCCGACCAAAAGGCTGAGACCGGATCCCAACAACACACCGACGCGGCCCGTGTCGCCGAGGGCCCCCTCGAACGAAAGCGAGGTGATGAAGAGGGACATCGTGAAGCCCGTGCCGCAGAGGATGCCCGCGCCGATCATCGCGGGCCAGGACACGCCCTCGGGCAGAGTGGCGCGGCCCGCGCGGATCGCGAGCCAGGCGGTGAGGCAGATGCCGAGCGGTTTGCCCAAGAACAGGGCGGCGCCGATGGCCAGGGCCAGGGGGGAACCCATCGAAGCCGTGTCGATCGGCACGCCGGAGTTGGCCAAGGCGAAGATGGGCATGATCACGAACCCGACCCACGGGTGCAGGCTGTGCTCGAGGCGCTCAAGCGGCGAAACCGCCTCGCGGGCGCCGAACGAGAGTTGGTCGAGGGTGTCGGTGGGGGGGTGACCGGTGGTGATTGCGTGGTCCAGGTCTTCTTCCGCCGCCACGATCAAACGTTTCATCGCTTCCGGCCCCAGCCAGGCGCGCGCCGGGGTCAAGAGGCCGAGCACGACACCGGCGATGGTGGGGTGCAGGCCCGACTTCAGCGTGCACAACCAGATGAACGCGCCGAACAGCGCGTAGACCCCCACGCGCCGCACGCCGAGCCGCTGCAGCACGAGCACCAGCGCGATGCCGACGCCCGCACCGGCGAGCCATCCCATGGCGATCGATTCGGCGAAGAAGAAGGCGATGATGACCACCGCCAGCAGGTCATCGACGATCGCGAGCGAGAGCAGCAATACCTTGAGCGAAGGCGGCACGCGTTTGCCGAGCAATGCGAGCGCACCCACCACGAAGGCGATGTCGGTGGCCATCGGGATCGCCCAACCAGCCAGGCCGTCGGTGCCCCGCTGCGCGAAGTAGAAAATGCCCGCGGGCACCAACGCGCCGCCGATGGCCGCGACCACCGGCAGCAGGATCTTGCTGCGATCCGAGAGGTGGCCGTCGACCAGCTCCCGTTTGATCTCGAGCCCGACGACGAAGAAGAAGATCGCCATCAACGCATCGTTGACCCAGTACCAGCGTGGGTAGGAGAGGCGGATGGGGCCGGTGTCGATGGTGAGCTTCGCATCCCAGAAGGCTTTCCATTCGGGGAACCACTGCGTGTTGGCGATCACCAGGGCAGCCACGGTGCAGAGGGCCAGCAGGATTCCGCTGGCGGCCTCGATGCGCAGGAACTTCGCCAGGGGCAGGGTGTAGCGGTCGATCTTCGCCTCGGGGAAGTGCCGCAGCAGGGGGCTCGGGGAATGGGGATCCATACCCGCAATGTGCGGCACCCGCGCAGGGGTTACAAGTGCATTTCACCGCCCCCAAACACGGACAAACCGGTCTGGGCGACCAACGCCTCCAAGGCCAGGGCTCCCACTTCGGAAGTCCCAGCCGCGTTGAGTCCCGGCGACCAGACCGCGATGGCGGCCTGCCCGGGAGCGATGCACAGGATACCGCCTCCGACACCACTCTTGCCAGGCAAACCGATGCGCCAGGCGAAATCCCCGCTGTTGTCGTAGTGGCCGCAGGTCATCATCAGCGCCAGGATGCGCCGGCAGCGCGATGCGGTGACGATGCGGCGGCCGCTGTGGGGATCGACGCCGTCGCAGGCGAGGAAGCGGGCGGCGCGGGCCAACTGCGCCGGGCTCATGGCCAGGGCGCAGTGGTGGAAGTAGGCGTGCAAGGCGTCTTCGACCGGCGAACGCAGCACGCCGAAGCCCGCCATGAAGTGGGCAAGGGCGCGATTGCGGGCGCCGGCTTCCGATTCCGAGGCGGCGACTTCGGCGTCGATGGCGATCGGGCCGTGTTCGGCGAGGGGCTCGAGAAACGCCACGAGGTCGCGCAGCACGGCCTGTGCTGCGGCGCGGTTGCCGCCGTGGGCTTGAACCAGGTGATCGGTGGTGGCGATGGCTCCGGCATTGATCAACGGGTTGCGGGGTTTGCCCTGTTCGGCTTCGAGCAGCACGATCGAATGGAACGCCGAACCCGAAGGCTCCCGGCCGACCCGCTGCCACAGTTCATCGCCCACCCGTTCGAGGGCCAAGGCCAAGGTGAACACCTTCGAGATGCTCTGCAGGCTGAACGGCACGTGGGCATCCCCCACGGTGAAGAGCTGGCCATCGGGCAAAGCGACGGCCAAGCCGAAGTGGTTGGGATCGACGCGGGCGAGGGCGGGGATGTAGGTGGCGACCCGCCCCTTGCCGCGCTCGGGCGTGATGCGCCGCTCCACTTCCGCGAGCACCGTCGGCCAATCGATGGTTTGCGTCATGGTCACTTCAGTCCGTTCTTCAAGCGCACGGACATGGTCACGAGCAGGGCCCCGACCAAAATGGACAGGGTTCCCATGCCCCGCGCGATCCAAGGCAGGGCCTTGCCGATGGATCCGGTCAGTTCGCTTTGATCGAAGATGCGTGCGCCGCCCTTTTCAATGGCCATCACCGCCGTGGGGGCATGACCATCGGGATCGACCCAGTCGATGTGACCGATGCGCACTTCCTCGTCGGACTCGAGCGCCGCACGCAGCTTGGGTTCGAGCCCCTCCACCCGGTCCAGCAGGGCCAAACCAAAGGTCGTCGGATTGCCCTGGATCTCGAGCGACATGCTGCGACCGAGTTTCTGGCTGCTTTGGAACGCCACGTGCTCGACGCGGCCTTGGGTCCAGACCCAGGTACTCTCCTCGAAGTGGCTCTTGCCGCCGACTCCCCAGAAGACCACGCCGATGCCGGCGAACAAGACGCCGAGGGCCAGGAAAAGGACTCGCAGATTCATGCCCACTTGATACCCGATCCCATGGATCGGATCCAGGCGGGTGGGTCAGAAGGACACGGCCACGGCGTTCGAGAAGTTCGAAGCGCCGCCCGGCTCGCGGTGCCAGAGCTGGAAGAACCAGGTGCTGCCCGGAGCGATCGTGGGGGAACCGGGCAGGGGCAGGTCCCAGGGCACGTTGAAGCCGGTGTGCAACCAGGAGTTGCCTGCCAGGTTCTGGAAGGTGCCCTGCGCGTCGAACTGCCCGATGCTATCGCGCGTACTGCCGACCAGGTTGTAGCGACCCACGCCAGCCGGCGCGGTCAGGTCGAGACACAAGCGTCCGCCGGAGATCACCACGCCCGGCGTGGAAGCTTGGGCACCGACGAGCAGGTACCCGAACTGCGCCACCGGTCCCTGCCAGGCGTGCAGTTGCCAAGTGGTACCGAGCGTACCCCCGTGCCAGGCATCGAGGCGCGTCGGCAGGCCGGTGCTGTTGTTGTCCATGGGATCGCAGACGGTGACCCCGCCGCCCGGGAACAGGCGTTTGAGTTCCAAGGTGTATTCGGTGCAGGCGGTTTGCAGCGGGGCATTTCGTACCGCCCGCACCAGCAGCGCGACGTAGATTCCCGGCGCCGTATCCGGATGCGTGTACTCGAGCACCGATCCCGTGGCGGTGGATCGACTGCGCGCCAATCGGAAGGCATCCCCGAAGTATTCCGGATAAGCGATCGAGCAGGCGCCGTCCCGGTCGAACAGCAGCATTTCAATCTCCATGCCCGGCGTCAGGGCGTTCAGTTCGAATTCGATCTTCTGCCCGGGTTGCACGATCGAGCGGTAGAAGTCCGATTCGGCAAAGTCCATGCGCAGACCCGAATGCAACCCTGCGGAAAGGAAAGTCGACAGGCTGCAGGTGTCGTTCGGCTCGTTCGCATCGGTGAGGAA
This sequence comes from Planctomycetota bacterium, assembly GCA_041398705.1. Lineage (GTDB taxonomy): Bacteria > Planctomycetota > UBA1135 > UBA1135 > NORP259. The sequence goes on from JAWKUI010000003.1 coordinate 235,250, forward strand.
GTCGCACTGCGGCACGATCTGGTAGAAAAAATCGTACTCAGAACAGGGCGGTGGGGTGCTGGCGTTCGAGCGCGCTTCCACCCGCACGATCCGGTCCGTGGTGCCCGGGTTGTCGAACACCCAGCCGGTTTTGTCGAGGGCAACGTACCCCGCGCAGTTCGCCTGGTGGTGGTACGGAGAGACCTGGGAGAAGGGATCGAGATACCCGATCGCCAATTGCCCCGGGGGCACGGTGAGGAGGTAGAAGTCGGGATCGAAGGGTTTGCAGATCAACCCGGCGTGGAAACCGGTGGGCAAGTCCACGGCTGCGGCGCAACTGTCGTTGTCATCGAACACGTCGTCGATGTTGGAACAGGGCGTGAGGTCGATGTTCAGGTGCAGCTCGCCGAATTCGTCGTAGGACGGGGCGCCAGCGCCTCCCACCACGAGCAGGAAATCATCCCCCGGCTGGACGGAGTACAGGGAGGTTCCCGGCAGGCCTCCGCCGGGGCCGACGCCGTGTTCGAAAGTGCCCAGACACGGCGCGCTGCAATCCGCGCCGCCATACAACGAGAAGGCGCCGACAAACACGGTGCCGAGCAGATCGATCTGATAGTCACCGGCGGCAGGGGCGACCCAATGGAAGAACAGCGGCCGGTTGATCGGGGTCTGATCGCAGCCGGGTTGGGTGCCTGTGAGCGCACTCGTATCCGTGACCAGGTGCACGCTGCCCGTCAAGAGAATCGGGTTGTTGCACGAAGTGCCTTGGGCAAACGACAGTGCGGGGAGGAGCAGGCCGAGGAGCAGCAGCGCAGGTTTCATCGAATGGCGTTGGGGGAGGAAGGCGATCCCTCCAGCATAGGCACGCCCGCCGATGGCGGCGGCAAAATCCTGCGCGCTCCGGGGGATTCACATTTTACCGAACCAAACGGAGGCGCGGGCTCCGGTTTCCGGGCCCGCGCAGGGTGTCGAAGTCCTTTGACTGTCAGTTGCGGTCTTTGCGCGGCTTGCCGGCGATGGTCTGCCACGGGCTGGCGACTTGGCCCGCCTGGCCCGGGAGTTCGGTTCCGACGGGCTCCGGGACCTCTTGGGTCTGGGGTACCGGAACCTCCTGGGGATCTTGAGGGAGATCGAAAACCGGCTCGGTCTCCATCGGCAGGGCCGGATCCTGCTCGGCGAGCTCCTCTTCGAAGGACTCATCCCAACCGTCGGGCCCCGGTTCTTCCATGGACTCCTCCCCGGGCCCAGGCCCATCGTACGAACGCGGGCCGTCGAGCGGGATCAGGGTGATTTCAAGCGGGTTCGGGGTCAGGTCGTACATGGCGCCGGAGCCCGCATCAACCGCCGCCCCGATGACTCCGCCGAGGAAGATGTTGCCGGCCATGCCGGCGCCGCCTTCCGACGAGATCTTGGGGTTCAAGGTGACTTCGACGGGTTCGTAGCCGTCGAGTTCGATGTCGACCACCACGGATTCGTTGCGCGGCAGTTCGAAGGTGACCGGGCTGATGCCGGTCATGCCGTTGGACAGATAGACGGAGGCGCCTTCGGGCCAGGTGCGCACGATCACCTCGTCGGTGGATCCGCGGGTGATGGTGGCGCAGCTCGACAGGGAAAGCACACAGAGCAGAAGCAGCAGGATCGGTCGCAGGGCGGTCATGGCACGGTCGGGGGAAGGGGGCGGGGACTCGGGCGCGCCGTCCTGGCTGCGCCTCCACCGTTCCGTGCGCCGGTGGTCGGTCCGGGCTGCCAAAAAAAAAAGCCCCCCCGGGTCGGGAGGGCCGATTCGGGACCGGGAGCCGCCTGGGATCAGGCTTCTTTGAGCCCCAGGGCCTTCAGCATCCGGGTCAGGGGGCAGAACCCGGTCAGCCCCGATTGGAACAGGTTGAAACCCACAAAGAGGGTCAGCCAGAGCCAGGTGGGGTGGGTCAGGTCGATCTGGCCCAAGCCCTGGGCCAGCCCGAGGCTGATCAGCAGCATCAGCCCCGCGATGCTCATCGTTGCGCGTTGCGCGTTCATGGTTCGTCCTTGGGCCGTCGGGCCCGCTCTTCGTCACTGGTTTGGAGGCACGGGAGACCGCCAGGTTCCCGGCCCCGGTGGATTCCGGTGGCCTTCTGTAGGCCATAGGCACGGCATTGCCCCGTCCGTACAGTACGCCGATGCGCCTCCTGTACCTGTTCTGCTGCCTGCCGCTTGCCCTGTCTTCCGCCTGCAAGACGACTTGCCCCGCTGAGGTCGTCGACTGCGGCGTGATTCCCCCGCAAGCTGGCTCGATCGAGCGGCTTTGGAACTACGAGGACCCGGAGGGCACGCGGGCGGCCTTCGAACATCTGCTGGTCGAGGCGAATGCCCAGTGGCCGGTGGGGCCGCGCCTGGAGCTCGAGACTCAAGTGGCGCGCACCTACAGCCTCGAGGGCAAGTTCGAGCAGGCCCACGGCTTGCTCGACGGGGTGGCCGGGGAACTGCCCAAGGAGCCGAGCCGCGCCCGGGTGCGGTACGACCTCGAACGCGGCCGCAGCTTCCTTTCCGCCGATCGCCCGAATGAGGCCCGCCCGTACTTCCTCGAAGCCTGGCGTTTGGCGTCGGGGCTGGGGCAAGAGTTCCTCGCCGTGGACGCGGCGCACATGCTGGGCATCCTCGAACAGGGGGCGGAGTCGTTGGATTGGAACTGGAAGGCCATCGAGTTGGCCGAATCCGCCGGCGATCCGCGCGCACGGACCTGGCTCGGCGCCCTCTACAACAACACCGGGTGGACCTGCCACGACAACGGCGACTACGAAAAGGCGATGGACCTTTGGCAGCGGGCCGCGACGTGGCACGCCCGCTACGGCTCGCCCCAATCGGAGCGCATCGCCCGGTGGACCGTGGCGCGCGGCTTCCGTTCGCTGGGCAAACCCGCGCAGGCCCTCGAAATCCTGCAGGGACTGGCGACCGAAACCGAGGATCCGGCCGAAACCGGGTACATCCACGAGGAACTCGCCGAGAACTTGCTCCTATTGAAGCGCGCGGAGGAAGCGCGGCCGCATTTCCAGGCGGCGGCGGAGATCCTGGCACAGGATCGGTGGTTGGTGGACCACGAGCCCGAGCGGTTGAAGCGCCTTGCTGAGCTCGGCGCCGCGGAGTAGGGGCGGATTCAGCGCCCTTCCATCTCGACTAGTTCCGGATCGAGTTTGTCGAGGGCGGGACAGAACTCGACGACGTAGTCGTACGCGAGGGTTTTGCCCCCGTCGAAGCTGACCTGCGCGCGATAACAGCGACCGGGTTGCACGACCAGGCCGCCGGGGCGGAAGGCGACACAGGGCAATCCGCCGAAGCCGCCGCCTTCGATGTCCTTGTAGTCCAGGGGTAGGGCTTCGCCGATCGCCTGGTGGTAGTGGTCGAGTTCGAAGATGTGCACCACGATCGACTCCTTGTCCGCCGGCATCTTGCCCTTGATCACCTGGATGCTCCAGGCGTGGCGCGGGCCGAACATATCCACCGGGGTGTAGCCGCGCGGCGGATACAGGACCGCTTCCATGGACTTCACGCCGGGACCGCTCGAGTCCATCGACCACATGGCAGCCCACTGCCCCTTTGAACCGAACCCCGTGCGTTGCATCGCCGGGTTGAGGCACCAGCGCCGGTGCCCGATCCGATCGATGTTGCTGGCATCCGAGTCGTCCATGTACATGTCCACCGAGCCGCGCAGGCCCCCCGAAGCCAGGTTGCTGTTGCTGGTGCCCTGGTATCCCCGGCGGTAGGCCTCCTCGTCCATGCCTTCGGGTTTGGCGGGCGTATGGTCGAGTCGGCCGATGCGGTGCAGCAGTTCACCGGCCGCGTCGCACAGGTCGTTCCATTCGGGCACGAGCACCAGATCGCGCCAGGGCAGGCCGCAGAGGGCGCGATAGGTCTTGAGGCGCGCCAATTCGCCTTGGCGCGCCGCCGACTGCAGATCGGAGGGGTCGACGGGCGCGGGCAGGGCTGCGGCGGACCATTCCTTGTACAGGTCGGCAAAGGGCGTGGGGAAGGCGATGTTGCCATCCAACTCCGCCAAGCGACCCTCGACCCAGACCCGCTTGCTGATCGTCTTGCCCTTGACCTCGATCTTGGCATTGCCGTCGAGCCGCCCGGCTTTGTACTTGGCCGTGCGCTTCCAATCCTCCGCGGGCCGCATCTCGATGAACTTGCCGTTGAGCTCACCGGCCCGGTACTCGGCCACCAGGATCGAATCGCCGTTTTCGTCGAAGGCTTCGAGGCGCCCGTCGAGCTTGTCCTTCACAAACCGGGCCCGTTGCACCAACCTGCCCCCGGCGTACTGCTCGTAGGAACCCTGGCGCAGGCCGCGGGCGAAGTGCGAGATGCTCACCGGCTGGCCGGTCGCGTCGAACTCGGTGCTTTCCCCGTGCAGGTTGTCCGCCAGATAGTGGGCGCGTTGCTCGATGGAACCATCCTCGCGGAACCGTTCGTACAGCCCCGCCTTGCGCCCCTCGGCATCGATTTCGAACCGTTCGTGCAGGGCTCCGCCGGTGTAGTGGGTTTCCCGGACCTCGGCCTGCACGGCTATGGGCGGGCACCAGGCGCCCAGGAGTAGCAGGGCGAGACAGGCGAAGGACACGGGTTGCATGGCTCCACCTTAGCACGGGTGCGGGGGGCTCGGGTCCCGGCCTGCCTGGTTTGCCCGCCGGGTCGCCCGCGCCCTATGATCTGGGCCCCGGCCATGTACGAACTCATCCTGAACGAAGCGCACTACACCCGCATCCTCGATCAGGAACTGCCCAAGGCCCGGCGGTTCCTGTGGATCGCCACCGCCGACATCAAGGACGTGCACGTCGAAGGCCCCCGCGGGCGTTACATCCCGTTGTTGTCGGTGCTTGAGGATCTGGTGCGCGCCGGGGTCGAGATCCGGTTGATGCATGCCAAGGAGCCGGGCCCGGCGTTCCGCGAGGACTTCGACCGTTTTCCCGGCCTGCTCGACTCGGAGCGTTTCGAACGGCTCCTTTGTCCGCGCCTGCACATGAAAGCCGTGATCGTCGACGGCCGGCACGCCTACATCGGCTCCGCCAACCTCACGGGCGCCGGCATCGGAGCCAAATCGCCGAACAAGCGCAACCTGGAAGCGGGCATCTGGACCGATGACCCAGAACTGATCGAGCCCCTCATGGAGGAGCTCGATCGTCTCTACCTCGGCCGCCACTGCCAGTCCTGCGGCCGCCGCGAACATTGCCCGGATCCCATCGCGTGATCCGGGGCTGGCGCTAGAACGTGTAGCTCAACGCGGTCGAAGCATTCGAGTGACCCACGCCCGCCGGCGTATCGCGGAACCATCCCTGGAAGTGCAGGGTCGTACCCGTGGAAATCGTGGGGACCGTGTTCAAACCCGTTTGCAGCGGCACGTCGAAGCCCGAGCCGTTGGCTCCGAAAACGCGCACCAGCACGCCGGAGGAGTTGAACATGCCCAGAGATTGCTGGGCGCCGGTGCCCACGTTGTAGCGGGCGATCTCGTTGCCCGAACTGGTGCCCAGGCAGAGCATGCCTTGGCCCAGCGGAACCGTCGGTGCGGGGTTGGCGGCGGTGCCGACCAGCAAGTACCCCAACTCCCCGGCGGGGCCGCCGAGCACATCGAGGTGCAGGCCGGAACCGGCCAAGGTGGGGGCTGCCGTCAAGGTAGCAATGCCACCGGTCGAGTTCGTGAAGCCGCCGGTGCAAAACGGCGTGCCGAGGTCCCAATGGGGAGTCAGCAGGACGATGCCCGACTGCCCGGTCGCGCTGTTGTTTGCGAAAGCGGCGATTTGGCGTTGATCGTTGATCTTGCCCGTCACCAGGGTGCCGAGGGCCCAAGGGCCACTCGCCGGATCCAGCAGCGCGTTGATCCCGTAGTCACCAATGCCTTCGAGGTGAACGACGCCTACCGTGTTCTGGAAGCGGGTCAAGTCGCCAAAGGCGTTGATCGAACCGGCGGCGTTGTTGGGACCACAGGTGCCGTAGACTTCCCAGCCGATGCCGTCGGTGTACCGCGCGGCTTGGTAGACGCAGTTGCCGCTCGTGGCGAGTACGGCGTAACCAGCCACCTGCCCGGACGCATTGATGTACCCACCGAGCGCGTTGGAGTAGCTACCGGCGGGCACGCCCAGATCCAGCAACACCATGGTGTTGAGATCGAGCCGCGCGCCGCCCACGTGGTAACACGCCACCTGCCGCGCATCGTTGACGTCGCTCGGGTCGAAAGCGCCGGTGGGGCTCAAGTCGAGGATGCCACCGGGGGCGGTGAACAGCACCCCCTTGCGGAACGTGCTGCCGTTGGACGTACCGACCACATCGCCCAGGTTGTTGATGCCAAGGGCGATGCTGCCCACATCGCCGGGCAGTTTCCCGAGTTCCTGGATGGTGTAGGAGCCAGAGGAGGTAGGGGTCCAGATCGCGGCGATCGCACCGAATCCCGGCTCGGCGTAGGTCGTGCTCGAAACCGAACCGACGATCTGGCCAAGGTCGTTGATCGAAGTCGCCATGCTGCTGACGCGGCCCGGAGGCAGCGGCAACCAAAGCGGGCTTTGGCCGGGGGCCATGACCCAGGCCCGCTGGTTGGCCGGCGCCAGGGAATCGGTCCCGACGACTTGACCAAGGTTGTTCACATCGGCGGGGCCGTGGCCGGTGCCGAGGAACTCGACCGTGTAAGAGGGGGGGGATTGCCACGCCAGGACGGCGGGCGGGACGAGCAGGGTGGCCAGGGCCACCAGGGTGTGTTGGATCTTCATGGCCGCAACAGGACCGGAACGGGGGAACATGTTTCCGTCCGGTCCAAGGCACGCAAGATCAGCAAACCGTATGCCGATCGCGGGGGATTTGCCGTGGGACTCATTGCGTTGGTTTGGCGGTACAAACTCCGGATTGCGAATCCAAAGGGTGGAATGCGGAGGGGGGTGATCGTGGCGGCTGGTAGTCCATGCTCAGCAGCGCTTGGCCCTTGACCTTTCCCCTGGACCCAGCACTCCGATTCGGACCGCTGGGAACTCTCACCCACGAGGGAAGCGTTAGTGGAATAACGTTACATACCGAAGCAGGTTCATGTTGTCACGTTTTTCGCGCGAGGCGCGAATAAACGTGACAACATGAACTCGCTTCGGTATGTAACTGTTATTCCAATTCGAGTCTTGTTCAAGGCTTGGCACAGGAGAAACTGGACAAGCCCACCCAGCTCACTGGAATTGAATCTCCACGGCGTTGGTCAAGTTCGACGTGGAGGCGGGGATGTGGTCCCGATACCAGTTCTGGAAGCACCAGGTCTGGCCAGCCAGGATCGAAACCGGTGCCGTGGGGGTGGGGATGTCGTGGAAGTCGACGCGCTTGGTCCACGCTCCGTTCGCGGGCACGATGCGCACTTGATCGATGCGGTTGAACCGCCCGATCGCACCTCCCAGGCAAAGGTCCCCTTGACTGCCGCCGACCGACGGCACGAAACCCTGGGTCGGGGATGCCAGGAACATCGACAGGTGCCCCGGAGGCAGTTGTGCCAAGCACAGGTTTAGGTTCTCTTCGCCTGCCAATGTTTGCCCGATCGCCCAGAGCTGGCCCGCTTGGCCAGTCGAGTTGATCTGCGCCGGATCGCAGTACCGCGTACCGACTCCGCTGCCGGGCACGTACTGCACCAAGGTCGTCGTCTCGCCGGTATTGCGAGCGACCATGACCCGTCCTTGCACATCACCCAGCACGTCATCCCGCACGACTTCGGTGATGAACGGCCCGGGATCCTCGTTCAGGGTTTCCCGCTGCCAGAGCACGTTGCCCTGGTTGTCGAAGAGCAGGTCCAAACCCGACGGCGAAGTGCCGTACCGGTGTCCGGTCACGAACAGGTCCCCGGAGGCGGTCACATCCAACGCGGTTCCCGCGGAAATGCCGTTGCCCAGCGGTTCCTTGTGGTTCCAGAGGGGCAGACCGGTGGGGGAGTAACTCCAAACGGACAACACCCGGTCCGCAACGCCCAAACTTTCCCCTTCGTACCCGGCAACATAGACCTGCTGCGCTGCATCAACGGTCAGTTGCACTCCCTGCGTAGCGAGCGGGCTGTCCGCCACCACCGAGTAGAGCTGGGACCCGCCGGGGCTGTAACACGCCAGCCGGAATCCGGTCCAACCATCGTGGAACCATTCCGAACCGAAGGAGCCATTCACCATGGCATAGATCCGGCCTTGGCTGTCGATCGCTCCGTCTTCGATGTGGTCGCCCCAGTAGGTCCCGCAGCACAAGGTGGCGTAGCCATCGCTGGCCAGGGACTGGTGCCAGGACAAGGCCCCACCGGCGTCATAGCGGGTGATTGTGCCCACGAAGAGGGAGCCACCGAAGTACCAGTCATCGCGGCCGAATACGACGATCTCATCCGAAGGTCCTACGGCCACTTCGGTGGGCGCGCTGACAACGAGCCCCGCATTGCTGAAGATCGCATTGCCCTGCGCATCGAACTTGTAGAGCCCGATGCGCGGATAGGTGCCCACATTGACGCAACCGATGGCGATCGGTTGGCCCTGGGAATCGAGCACCAGATGGTTGGTGATCCCGGTGGCGTACACCGGGTGCAGGATGGTGCGTTCCCAGAGGATCGTGCCATCGGGGCCGGAACTTGATCAGGCCCGCGTTCGGTGTCTCGCTGTACACCATGTACAGATTGCCCGCCGCATCCACCGCGCCATCGTTGTCCCCCGCGGTCCAGATGTTGGGCACGGCGATGGTCAGCGCGCGGGAGAACTCCCATTCTTTGACGCCTTCGTGGGAGTACTTCACTGCGGCTACCATGCGGTTTCCACCGAGCGCATCGTGGGCGACCATCAGACTAATCACGCCTCCATCGGGAGTCTCCAGCAGCCGCTTGGCGCTCTGCTTGGGTGCAACCGGCCCGTCGTAGGCTTCGGACCAGGCTTGCTCCATCTGCGCACCAAAGGCCGGAACACAGCACAGGGAGAGGGCGGCGATTCCAAAGCGGAGGGTTGAGGCGTTCATTCAGGGCTCCTTTGCAATGAATCGGCAGGGAAACCCGATCATCGTCGAATCCAGGGATCCGTCAAGGGTTGCCCCGAGATCGCGCACCATTGTCAAGAACCCGTGCCCTTCAGGGCGAGCAGGACCACCAGGGTGTTGTAGACAAAATGCAGTACCATGCCCGGGTACAGACTGCCGGAACGCACCCGAAGGAACCCGAGGAGCATGCCAAGGGTCAGGTGAAAGGGCGTCGCCACTGTGACCCCGTGGGCCAGCGTGAATAGCACTGCTGTCACGACCGTGCCCGATCGCGTACCCCACATGCGCATAGGCGCCCCTGAATCAACCCCGGAAAGCGAGCTCCTCGAAAATGGCGGGCATGAGCGCCAGGACAAAGAGCACCAGCCCGGTGCCGAGATTGGCGTGCAGCTCCTCTAGGTAGGTGGGGCGGCCATCCGGATTGAGCCATGCGTCGGGAATCCACCAAGCGAGGAACGCTACGGCTGCGGCGGTCCAGAGGGCTTGTAGATAGTAGCGCCTACCGGTCTTGCGCAGCCCCTCGAAGGAGATGCTCGGACTGAGCAAACACTCGAGCACGACCCCCGCCGCGCCGGCGAGGCTCGCGAGCGGAATCATCAGGTCCTGGCTCTGGCCGGAGTACGCCAGCAGCACGTAGAGGTGCGGGCCAAAAAACGCGAGCGCGAGCAGGATCAGCTCGGCGATCACGCGGGTGTGCTCGCGGCGCTGCACCCGGTAGTCGGCGAGTTGGAAATCGGTGACTTCCACGGGCGGGAGGGGCTTCGGGCCTCGAGGCTCGGAAACCGGAACGACCGGGAGCTGCGGTTCGGTGCGCGCACGCGCGGTGGGCAGCGGGCGGCTGGGACCCGTGAGGGCCAATGGCGGGGTCTCTTCGCCCCCGGGCACCTGAACCCATTCGCCGCAGACGCAGCGCAGGCGGAACCCGGCCATACGCTCATCCACGGTCCAGCCCTGTGCGCAGGATTCGCAGCGGCACTGAACCGCGGTGCGCGGATCCGGCGGGGCGTGCGCGGGCCACGGCAGAGAGCGCTCGGGATCGCTCAAGGGGCTTTCACTTCGGGCTGTAGAGAGAAGGCGAGTTTGGTGGCGCGCCGGTGGCCATCGAGCTTGATTTCGATGGACTGCTCCGGTTCGAGCAATCGCGCCAATTCGACTTGCGCCTGCGAAAGGACCTCGTTGTCCTCAGCGCGGACCTGCAGCCAGACGGCGCGGCCTTCACCCGCAGCGGCGAGCGCGGCTCGCTCGGCGAGGGAGGTCGAGGTGCGTTCCTTTTCCGCCAGGTCCTGGGGTGAGGTGGGGAAGCCGGGCCCGCGGGTCACCTGGGCGCGGTAGCCGCCGAAGCGGGAGGTGACCTCCACGTTCAGGACCTGCGCAAACGCACCTGGTTCGAGTTGGATCGACGCCGAATCGGCGGCCAGCAGGCGATCGATGAGACCCGAGCGCCAGGTCAGCAGGCCTCCCACCGCCAAGGCGAGCAGGCAGAGGAATACCAGTTGGGCGCGGGGGATGGACTTCAGACCCGTGAGGGTTTCCGATCCCGCGGCGCCCGCCCCCTGTGTATCGCGGGGTCGCCGGGGTCGGCGGCGGCTCAGCACGGCGATCTTGCCCTCCTGCACCGCGAACAAGGACTCCACGATCTCCTTGGAGTAGGTTTCGGTGCAGCGCAGCGAGGACTCGGGTTCCGGATCCGCTGCGGCGGTGTCGAGCACGCCTTGCAGCGCCTCGATCAATTGGCCCGAGGATTCGGTGTTCAGCCGTCCCGCCTGCACGGGGGCACCGTCGAACAGCAGCGAAAACCGGCCTCCGCGCACTTCGAGGTCCGGCCGCACGAGCTGCAATGCGGCCAGTTGCTTCACCGCCTCTTCGAGGTCCTCCCGGCGTTCGATCCGTCCCTCCAGCACCCCGCCGAAGGTCACCGATTCGACCGGCCCCAATTCGGTATCCGGTTGCATCAACCCTCCTCGGCCAGGCTTTCCTGGAGGCCGGGCACCGCTTCGAGGAAGCGCCAGTCGCCGAGCCCCTCGTGCCAAACGAGCGAACGCGCGTGCACGTCACCCAAGGAATACGCCGAAACGAAATCCTCCCACGGAATCGGGCCGACCTCCTCGTCGCTGTCTTCCTCCGGTGCGTAGAACCACTTGAGATTGCGGAAGTGACTGCCCGTGGCGGCTCGCAGGCGGGCCGGCGGGGTGGGGGCGGTGTCGATGCCAAGTGCCGCGTCGTGGGCGCCGAGTCGGCGGTCCTGTTCTTTCAGCTTCTGATCCACAGCCGCGCGGTCCAGGTCCTGGCGTTCGCGGATGCGATCCAACTTGCGGTCCTGTCGCTCGCGGCGGGCTTGTTCGACCGTCAGGTCCGGCATCACGAACAACGCGAACAGGGGCAGGCAGCCGAACAGAAAACCGCCGATGCCCCAGCCGATCGGATTGCGGCCGCGGATGCCGGCGACAATACCGGTCAGTACGCCGAAGAGGGCCAGGATGATGAATCCCACAGAGAAATCGAGTGCTAGAGGGTCATTGACGAAGCCACCAACCAACGGCGACCGTGAGCAGAAGCGCCACGCGCGATAGACCCAGCCACCGGCGGACCGGGTCGGGCACGCGGTTGCGCCAGGCCGTGAAGGCGTACAGTAGGCACCAGAACGCAAGGGCCAGGGCCATGGCGATGCCGCCGATGTGCACCCGGGCCGCTGCCCCCAATTGCCCGTGCAGCGCCAGGCCGGTGGCACGCGTCAGCCCACAGCTCGGGCAGGCGTGTTCGCTGAACAGGCCGCGCAGCAGGCACTCCGGGCCGTGCACTCCGCCGATAGCCGCGCTGTGGGCGTCCACCTGCAGGAAAAGTCCCGCCAGGATCAACCCGACGAGCAGAGTCAGGTGCAGCAAGCTGGAGCGGCGGATGGACATGTTGGGCTATGCACGCGCCTACGTGGGCGCGGCTCGCGCATTCAACAAAAGGGAAGCAGGGAGCAAAAAACGGGCAGTCGGCCCCGGGAGGCCAGCGTGGGAGGCAGTCTACGGGGGCGCTGGCAAGGTGGCAACCGGTGGAGGCGGCGGCCCCGGAGCCGTTGCACGGTACGCCGGAGTGTCCCCGATGGCCAAGAATCGCGCGGATCGAGTACTCGGACGTCTGCCGTCCGAAGCGGACGACTCTGCCACCAAGTTTCTGCTTCCCTTATCGCATCCGAGAGCTCGCGAGGCGGGGCGTTCGGCTCAAGGCACCAGCGCTGCCACCCGATCGACCCAAGGCTCTTCGGCCAACGGCAGGATCAGGTGGTTCGCGTTGGGCAGGGTGTGCAGGGTGGCGTTGGGCAGCAGCCTTGCCATCAACTCCATCGATCTGCGCGAAGGCACCACCCGGTCGTGATCCGCACAATACAGATCGCAGGGTACGGTGATTTCCTTCAAGCGGTCGCGCAGATCGAGGTGCGGGATGGCCTTCAAGCGTTTGGCGTATCCGCCGCGCGCAAAACCCGGAATGACCTTGCGGAAGCGCAACTCCGCTTCCGGATCCCGGCGCGGCCGGAACAGCGTGCGGCTGGCCAAGCTCGCCCGCCCGATGCGCAACAACCACGGCGGAGCCCAAGGCACGAGCCATGCACTGAGCCGTACCCGGACCCGCGCCGGATACCAGGCGAACGAATTCACGAGCATCATGGACAACACGCATTCGGGATGCCGCAAGGCCAATTGCAGGGCCACACCGCCTCCGAAGGACTCCGCGAGGATCACCGCTCGGGGGATGCCCGCGCCTCGCATCGCCTCCGCCACCGAATCCGCCAATCGCTCGTACAGGCTGCCATCCCCCGGCCCACCATCGTCGTGGTACGAAAGGCACAGGAGCTCAAACCGCTCCCGCAGCTTCTCCGCCGTGCCGAGCAGCAACTCGCCCGTGCCGTCGATCCCCGGCACGTAGACCACCGGCGGTCCGCTTCCCCCGTGGCTCGCAATCTCAGCTCGCATGATCGGCAGTGGATTCAAGAATGCGCTGCATTGCCATCGGGGTCGAGGCGCGGTGGAGATTCAGGACTTCGGCTGGAAGCGCAGGGCGGTGAGGCCACCGGCCAGTTCCACGCGACCGATCAGGTCGAGCTCGATGGGAGCGGGGATGCCGTCGAAGAGTTTGGGGCCGACGCCCGCGATCCGGGGGTGCACGATGATCTCGTATTCATCGATCAGGCCAAGGGCAGCCAAGGCGCGCGGAAGGGTGACGCCGCCGGTGGCGATGCCCCGACCCGGTTGAGCCTTGAGGGCCAGGACTTCTTTTTTGAGATCGCCGCGCAAGAGCGCCGCATTCCAATCGACCTGGGGCAAGGTGCTCGAGACCACGTACTTGCGCATGGCGTCCATCGTGACGGCGAAGGACTCCATCCACTCCGGTCGGGCACCGGGCACCGACGGGCCGCGCCATGCCTCTTCCATCATCTGGTAGGTAATGCGGCCGAAGAGCAGACTGTCGGCGCGCCTCAAACCTTCGATCGCGTACTCGTGCAGCGCCTGGTTGGGGGTGCCTTCGCGATGGTCGCAGCAGCCATCGGCGGTGATGTTGATCGTGTAGCGCAGGGGTTGCATCGGAGATGCCGGGCGAAGGCGGTCAGATCTTCGAGCCGCACTCCATACAGAATTTCGCGGTCTCGTCATTGAGGGTCTTGCAGGCCCGGCAGCGTACCTTGATCGCGGCGGGGGCGGGCGTATGGCCCGTTAGTTTCTCCGGCAGGATCCCGGCTTCGTCCAACGCGTCCTTTGCCATTCCCCCGGTCTGTCGGCTGAACGGTTCCAGGTCCTTCCGGGCTTGCTCGGGATCCAGGACCATACCGGATCCCGCGAGTCCGCGCTGCGCGATGTTTCGGATGATTGCGCCAACGCCTATGAAAACCATTCCAATCATCGCGCGCCGGGCCATGGAATCGGATTCCTTCTCAAAATCCCGAAAGTTCTTCGCGTCCGGGCCCCCTCCAAGAAGGACGGAAAGGAACAGAACGATGCCAAGGATCATGAGCGCACCGCCTGAGTAGTACGCGATTTTGCGGGATTCGGGAATATCCTTGGCCATGGGGCGGAGCGCTTCGCTTGCGGGAATAAGAGCCGGGGTCTGGTCGCGCATCCTAAGTGAAATCGGAATGGCGGGGAAGTGCGATCGGGTTCAAAGCGAAGGCACCAGCGGATGTCGGGTGGATTGCTCCCGAAGCGGCGCGACCGCAGCGCACCGGGCAAGTGCCGCGCACAGGCCTGGACCCAAAACAACCCGGGGGCGGAGGGCGCGCACCGATGCTGTGGCTTCTTCGACGGACTGGGCACCACCGTGGATCAGCAACCAGGCGGAAACGGCACAAGCACTGCGCGAACAGCCAAGGGCACAGGCCACCAGAATGTCACCCGACTGGCGCCGTTCTTCGATTCGATCGGCAAGCGCACGCAGATTTTGCGGTGTGGGTGCCACCAAGTCCATCCACGGATAGTTTTCGTACCACCAGGGGCCTTTCGGCGCAGGCAGTTCTCCGGTCAAGTCCAGTAGGGTAGCGAAACCGCGGCCAGGCTTGTCTTTGGCGCTGGACAGGGCACCCAGCCAGACTCCGCCCGAAACGTGTACCGGGCCGGGGTCGTTGCGGTTCCAGAGCCAAGCATTGAGACGCGAACCGAGCAGGTAGGGGGCAAACAGGACGCGCACCGCAAGACTGTGCTGGCCCTGCGACTTCTGGAATCCACTCCCTCCAGCCCAAATGTAGTTCCAACCCACGAGCGTGAGGCCCAACGCCGGCCAGGCGAGCCAAAGGGCCCATCCACCTCCTGCGATGCCAGCCGCGAGAAGCCCGGCCCCGGCGGCTAGGTAGATAGCCGGAAGTCGGCCCCAATGGGCCTGTGGAGCCCGGATCAAGGGCGACCGATGCTCCCCATCCGGCCAAAGCCAGAGGCAGAAGAACCCCACGGCGGCTCCCGTTGGCACATCGAAGAAGTGGTGCTGCCAAGTGGTCAATACCGACAGGGCGATGCACATCGCCCAGGCGTGGATCAGCAGCCGATACAGCGGGCGTGACGTGGCGCGGCCGAAAGCGTGCCAGAGGATCACGAGCAGGCTGATGTGCAGCGATGGGGCCTGGTTGTAGGGCAGATCGAAGGCGTGCAAGGCTTCGAAGAGGCGGCCGAATGCTCCTTCGGTGCGGGGAGGCGCAAAGGAGAACCGAAGGGGGAAGAGCAAGAATGCGGCGATAGAGACGAGCTGGGCGGTCAGCAGCCGCCGGCCGTGCTGATCCACTTCCCGCAGGCTTGCAAGGGTCAAGAACGACAGACCGTACAGAAGGTCGATCGACCAGTAGGGGACGATCGTCCAAGCCCAGAAGGGGATGTGGCGCTCCCAGGCGAACACAAGGCTGCGCGTGACCCCGCGGGCTGCCGCCATCTCGTTCGCAAAGCCGTAGCTCAGGAAGAACAGCGGAGCCAAGAAGCCCAACCAGAGCAGGCTCCTGCGCAAGATGGCCGGCGCTGGCAAGATTCCGGCCCGTTGGCTCACGCCGGAATCCCCCGGCGACGGGCGAGGGACACCGTGAAGATGCCCCAGGGGTCGATGCGCTGTTCAATTTTCTCGAAACCCGCTTCGGACACCAATTGGTCCATCTCCGCCTGGGTGCGCCGGCGCATGACCCAGGCCTGTCCCCCTCGGTGGCTCGTGAGGGTGCGCGCGATCATCTCGAGTTGGGGATGCCAGGGCTGTCCCGTGTAGATCAGATACCCGCCCGGTTCGATCGCACGGCCGAGCCCCTCCAGGGATCTGGAGACGGCGTCGTTGTCTGGGAACAGTTCGTACAAGCCCGAGACGACGCCGAGGGTGGGGCGTGGGCAAGCACTCGCCACTCCATCGGCGTCGAAGGCATCCCCTTGTTCGAAGTGGGCCACATCGTCAAGACCCTTCGCGGCGATCAAGGCCTGGCCCTGTTGCACGTTCTGCTCGCTGTAGTCCCGCAGTAGGAGGCTCTCCGGTTTGGGGCCTTGCAGTGCGGCATCCAAGACGTACCGACCATGGCCAGCCGCGATGTCGAGGATGCGTGCGGGCTGACCACTGGCGTTCAACCGCGCCTGTGCGTCCTGCAGCAGCTCCTCGATGTGTCGTTTGCGGAGGCGGATGCCGCGCCAGCCAATGGCATTTAGATACTGCCGATCGACGAAGCGGCCCACCGGGCCAAGCCCCTCGGGAGTATTGCGGTAGACATAGTCGAGCGAACTGCCCGAATCGAACCCCGTTTGGCGGCCCAGGCGGATGCCCCGCGAGAGGCGCGCCCCGAAACTCAGGCTGGCGCGGTACGCCCGCCAGAACCACGCTCGCGGGCTGAGAGCGGGCAGCGGACGGGCGAGGTTCTGCATTTCCTCGAACGTGGCGCCCCTGCGATCCGCTTGACGCAGGTCCGGACGGCACAGGGCTGCATCAAAGCGTTGCAGAAGAAAGCGGCGGACCTGATCGACGGCTTGCTTGCGATCCTTTTCGCCCAGGGTGTCATGGTAGAACCCCGCAAAGACGTGTTTTTCCTTGATCGCGGTACCGAGCCCCTCGAAGAACTCGTTCTGAGGGCCGTGGTGCACGACCCAATCCGCACCGGAGATCAGCAATTGCGTGGGCACCGTGATGGCCTGGGCATCGTTCACGACGCGCTTCGCGGCTGCATACAGAGCGAGCAGCACGTTTACCGAGATGGCGCGGGTGATGAGCGGGTCCGAGTCATATGAGGCCTGGCGCTCGAGATCGTGGGTCAGGTAGCGCGACTTGACGTAGCTGTTCACGAAGAAGTTGCCGCGCAGTTTGCGCAGCGCCTTGAGGCCCGCGCGAGCGAAGGGCACATACAGCTTGACCTTGAAGGCGGGCGAGGCGAGAACCATGCATCGGATGCGCGGTGCGTAGTCGTGGGCCCAGGTGGAGAGTAGAACGGCACCGACGCTTTGTGCGAGGACCGCCATGTCTTGCTCGGCAATGCCCCACGTCGTTTGGATGTGATCGACAAACGTCTGCACGTCACGAACCGAGTGCGAGAATCCGGGCGAATCGCCGCGGGCGCCAGGGGATCGGCCATGGCCGCGCGCATCCCAGGCGAAGAAGTCGAAGTCCGGGAGTTCGAGTTCCTGGACCAGGTGTTCCATGCGTCCGCCGTGTTCATGCCCACGATGGAAGAGCAGGATGGCACCCCGCCTTTGAGAACCGATCGCGGGCCAGCGCCGGTAGAACAGTTCCTGGTCGTCGTGGGTGGAGAAATGATGCTCTTCGCAAGTACGGGCCATTGGGGACTCCTTCGGGAAGTCAGAATGGGTGAGTGATGGCGGCATTTGCGGCCAACGTTCCTCTGCTTGTGCGGGCCCTTGCCGCCGATATTCCTCGGATTTCCGGCGAAGGTGACGATTCGACCGTTTGGCCTGAATTCGGGGCAAGGAGTGGGGGCGGTTGACGGCGCCGTCAGCTTTTTGGCCTTTGGTTGGAAGGCTTGGGTGCCTGCACCGGGCCCAGCGATGAACCCACCCCGTGCGAGTCCATCGGTCGAGTGCGGCTGGCCGGATTGCGGAGGAAATCAATGCCGGTTCCGATGGGGGGGCTGCGGAACACCCAATGCATGCAGCGCAAAACGGGGCCCGGATCCGTATCCTGAATCCCAATCACCCTCGGGATCCCCCGCCATGCCGCACGAGACCTACCCGACCTATCGAATCGCTGTCGTTGGGTGCTCGGGATCGGGCAAGTCTACGCTGGCAGCCAAGATCGCCCACCGGCTCGGGATCGAGCACGTCGAACTCGATGCCTACTTCCATCAGCCGAACTGGCAGCCCCTCGACCGCGAGGAATTCGTGCGACGGGTCCGTGAGCGTACGCCGGCCAATGGGCAGTGGGTGTCGTGCGGCAACTACCAGAGCTCCGCTGGGGGGGACCTAGTGCAGCGGGCCACGCACATCGTGTTCTTGGACTACCCGTGGTCGCTCGTGATGCGCCGCATGGTGGCACGCAGCTTGGGGCGCGTCGTGCGCAAGACGGAACTCTGGAATGGCAACCGCGAGCGGCCCTTGAACCTCCTGAACCCGGATCCCCGGCAGAACATCATCCTTTGGGCGGCGACGCAATGGGCGCCTCTACGCAAGCGGTATGCGTCTGCACGGCAAGCGGGGGCCTGGTCCCACGCCGAAGTCGTGCACTGCCGCAAGCCACAGGACGCTGAGGCGTTCCTGACGGGCTTGCCCGAACGGTCCGGTGCCTAGTCGCCACCTTGACTCGCTGCCCGGGATCAGCCCTCGGCAGGTGGCCGCGAAGGGACGGCGCCGCGCCTTGCGATCGGGGCCTTGCGGCTGATGAAAATCGAGAGCGAGACCACGGTCGCCGCGAGCACGGCTCCGATCCCGAACCTCTCCCCCAAGAACAACGCGGCGAAACCGAGGGTCAAGAAAGGTTGCAGCAACTGCATCTGGCTGACCCGCGCCACTCCCCCGAGCGCCAGGCCGCGGTACCACGCGAAGAACGCAAGGAACATGCTGATCAAGCTGACGTAGGCCATTCCCGCCCAGCCCGCCGCATCCGCGTGCAAGCCATGCCGGTGGATCGCGATCCCGACGGGAACGGCCAGCAGCGGGGCCGCAACGACCAGCGCCCAGCAGATGACCTGCCAACCGCCGATCTCCCGCGCCAGCCGCGCCCCTTCCGCGTACCCGCACGACGCCAGCAACACCCCTCCGAACAGGGCCAGATCCGCCGGATGGAATGCCCCCCCGCCCGAAGCAAGGGCAAACCCGACCACCGCCGAGCTACCCAGCACACTCGCCATCCAGAACTTCGCCGAAGGCCGTTCGTGATTGCGGATCGAGCCCACGATCGCCGTGGCCAACGGCAAGAGCCCGAGCAGCACCGCCCCATGGGACGCCGGAACCCACCGCATCGCCCAGGCCGAGAGCAGGGGAAAACCCACGATCACGCCGAGCAACACCACCAACACGCTGCCCCATTGCCGTCCCACCGGCGCCTTCTGCCGCGTCACCAACAACAACGGCCCCGCCAGACAAGCCGCCACCAACGCCCGCCCCAACCCGACAATCAACGGGTCCAGCGAAGCCACCGCCAACCGCGTAGCCGGCAAGGTGAAGCTGAACCCAAGCACCCCCAGAAACCCGAAGGCCAACCCTTCCAGCGACTCCCGCTGACCCGTCCTATTCGACATCTGATTCCCGTCCGCAGCCGGCAGGCCCCCCGGCCGGAACCGTGCACGGCCCCCCTCGCCGGAGTGGAGGCGGGATTCTAACGGTTCCGCTTGGGCCCTCCAAAGCCCGAAGCAGGCCGGAGGCCACTTTCACGTGACCCTCCGAGAATGCAAACCGATCCCTTGGGCAACCGCCGAGCCAATTTCGTCGACATGTTGCGGAGCCCTATCTCCATCTCGATCTGGGGCGAGACGTTGGCGGAGTGCACGGCGATCTCCAGCGGGGTCAACCAAGAGCCGAAGCTGCTCAGAAGCAAAGTCCGCCAAGGCCAAGTTCTGATGGACTTCGGGTCGCCGCACTGTCCCTGGGGGAAGGGACTCGAGGTGCCGACTCCCAAGGCAATGGATGGAGGTCATCCTGTGCCGAGGTACCCAAGCCGCGGGAGGTTCGCCGGGAGCTTGCGCCGGGCTTCCTTCTCCGGCAAGCTCCCGGAATGGATGACTGGGACGAAATGTCTGCCGCCCTTGTGGCTGTGCTCCGCAAGGCTTTGCCGAAAGCCACCGAAGAGGTGAAGTGGAAGGCGCCGAGTTTTGCCATCGATGGGCAGCACCTGGTCACCTTGATGCAGCCGAAGAAGGGTGGGGCGCGGGTGATTCTGCATCGCGATGCCAAGGCGAAGGACAGCAAGACCGGGAAGCGCCTGCTCGAGGTCAGCGATCCACGGCTCACCTGGGCCAGCGATCAGCGGGCGCAGGTGGCCTTTGAGACCGTGGCGGAGGTGAAGGCGAACAAGGATTGGCTCGCGAAACTCGCGCGTGACTGGGTGAAGGCCGTACGCGGTTGAGCGAGACCCATTGCCTGCGGGGGAAGTGGGCGGTCAGGGAGGCGCTGGCTTCACTTGCGCGTTCGTGCGCCGAACTTGCCTCCGCTGGAGAACACGGGGGCTGGACTTGCTTCCCGTGCTTCGAGGAGCATTTGTAGCCAGACTTCTTCTGCGGTGTCTGCTTCAGGAGACAACTGCATATAGATCTCTGCGGCCTCCCGGAGAGTGGGCTCCATGTGCCGATACATGCTCAGGAGATCGACCTTCCAGGCGCTGCCCTCCCTGTGCAGGTCGAACACGACCGGTTCGGTCCGACCGTCTTGCGAAATGGACGTATGGATCTCTGCAGAGGCCCCGCCAGCTGGCCATTCCACACGGGCCTCGCCTTGGGTCAGAAGGACCATGGATAGCACCCCGCCTTCGAATCCGGGGGGGCCAGGGTGTTCTTCCTCGGGCTTCAACAGCACACCCATGAGCCACAGGTCGACCATGGGTTGTGCCTCCAGTTCACTCCTTGGCGCCGTGCGGGCCAGCGTTTCGAGGCGCATCATTTCTTCCCGCCAATTGGAAGTCAGAAGTGCCCGAGCCCGGTCCCAATCCTCTTGCCGGCAGGCGCTGCGGAATTGGTTCCAGGCGTCGAGCACCGTGCGTTCGGAAGCGGCGTTCTTCGGGGAAGAGGCGGCTGGGCTTGCCGATTGGGTTGCGGAGCTGGAGGGCAGAAGCGCGGGGGCGGCAGGGGGCTGGGAACCTTGACGTTGGCACGCGGCGAGCAAAATGATCGACAGTGCCAAGCCTTTGGTGCGGTGCGAGTGCATGAGGAGAATCGGTGAACGTGGGGGAGGATACGGCATTCGCGCCGGCGCCCGGAAGCCATCGGGCCCACTTCCGGGCAGGAGCCGGAGTTATCGCGCTGTCAGAGGAGGGGATGGTGCGAGGAAAGGGTGCGGCCGAAACCCTGGATCAGGGCATGGATCTCTGAGACTTGGGGGGGGCGTCGATGCGCCGAAGGTCTGGCCCGCGGGTTGCCGGTCCGGACCGGCCCCAGCGGCCCGAGGTGGATTCAGATTGGGGCATCTCCGTTGGGGGGACGTGGCATGGTGGGGCCGCCTTGGCTCACCCGCGCGGCGTTTCGGAGAAGCCTCTTCTCAAACGTTGGCGGTCGCCAGGGGCGCAGGCCTCCACATATTGTAAGGAAAGAGTCAAATGGACAGGGATCTCCGATGGGCACGATTACGCCAGGGAACGGTGGTACAGTGCTTCCCTCTCGCTCGTATGCCGGGCCTCGGCCCGGCGCAAGAAATCCTTCAAACTAACCAGGCTCTCAATGCAACGGCAATCACTCACCCTGCTTCTTTCCGCTCTCAGCCTCAGTGGTTTGGGCATGGCCCAGAACCTGATGGTGACCGAAAGCACCAACGATCACGTCATGCTGTTCGACGGTTTCGACGGCTCGCTGATCAACGCGAACTTCCTCGACCTGAACGCTTCGACGGGCACTCCGCCCAACCTTCCGATCGAGGCCAAGGTGGTCGGCAGCGAAATCTGGGTTTCCGACCAGAACGCCGACACCATCTTCCGCTTTGATCCCTCCGGTACCTACCTGGGTCAATCGTCGGCGGCGCTCGACAACGTGCGCGGCTTTGAAGTCGCCTTCGGTTCGGTCTGGGTGGCCAACGCGGCCGGTACCTACGGGCAAGCCCTGGTGCAGCTCGACATGAACTTGGACTTCGTGGCGGCGCACGTCGGCGTGGGCTCCCCGTTCGATGCGGTGGAATTCACCCTGGGTGGCGTCAACGGCATGCTTGTCTCCGACATCAACGACGACATCCTGTGGTTCTTCGATCCGGCCAACCCGGGTACGCCGACGAACTTCATCGATTCCGATGGTGTGGCCAGCTTTGACTTCCCCGAGCAGATCACGTTCGATCAAAGCTCCGGTAGCATCCGCGTGACCAGCCTGGTGACCCCGAACGGCTTCTTCGAGTTCGACCCGGTCACCGGCGTGCAACTCGACTATGTCGATACCAGCACCCTGTTCGGCAACGGCGGCCTGCGTGCGGCCTATGAACTCGGCAACGGCAACATCATGTACACGAACGGCACCGGCGTGCACATCTATGACCCGGTTGCCGGCACCTCGACCCCGGCGATCACCGGTGTGCAAGCCCGCTACATCAACCCGATCTCGGGCGGCACCACCGGCACCGCGTTCTGCGATCCGGCGACGAACAACTCGACCGGTGGCCCGGCCGTGCTGACGGCCTCCACGGGCTCCGGCGTGGGCGCGAACCTGCACCTGGAGCTGACTGGCGGCCCGAGCTCTGAGTTCGGCTACTTCCTCGTCGGTACCGCAGCGGAAACGGCCAACCCGATTGCCATCAGCAATGGTTTCCTGTGCTTGTCGACTACGGGCGGCAACGTCTTCGGTCGTTACAACGTGGTCGGGGGCAACCTGAACTCGATTGGTGCGTTCGATAGCGGCGGTACCTTCCAGAACCTCGTGGGTACTTCCACCGTCGGCTCCGGCTACGACGTTCCGGTCAACGTTCCGATCACCGGCAACCCGGCCATCATGGCGGGGGATACCTGGCACTTCCAAGCTTGGTATCGCGACACGCCGGCCGGTGCGGGTTCCTCGAACCTGTCCAACGGTCTGACGTACACCTTCTAGTGAATCGTTGGGGTCTTGAGGGGCCCCTCGTTCCGATTCGACGCGGAGGGGCGGATGCAGGAGAGGCCTGCATCCGCCCCTCCGGCCGTTTCCAGGCGGGGGACGGCGGTCCGGATTCTTGCGCGCGCAGTACTATGGCATTCGCGATGCAGCCGAGAACATGTGGGAGCCGGCTGCCGCGGGCATGCGTACAGGGAGATGGAGAATGAGAGTCGGGTTGAGCCTGCTGGTGATCTGCACTTTGCCGATGGCGTGCACCGCAACCGTTGACGGAGTGCGTTCCACGGAAAGCGAACCAGCAGCGACCGCGTTTCCTGGCCTTGTCCTTGCGCCCTCTGTAAAGAAGGAGGTCCGGTTTGAACCCGGCGCGCCCCGCCGCATCACGCGCAATGTCAAGTTGGATCGGCAAGGCCGGCTCTTGATCGCAGCCTACGATGACATCATTCGCTACGACGGCCGTTCATTCGTGCCGTTGAACAAGGGGGAAGGCCTCGAAAGCTGGTACGCCTTTGATGTGCTCGAGGACCGGCATGGCGACATCTGGATTGCCAGCGATCAATCGGGCGTGTTCCGGGTCGATGGGGATACCGGGGCGGTTTCGCGGTTCACCACCGACGATGGCATCGGGAACCGCAGGAACATGTGCGTGTATGAGGATCGGGCGGGGAACATCTGGATCGGTGGTCAGGGGGGCTTGACCCGCTTTGATGGCACGACCTTCCGCAACTTCACCGTGGCGGATGGCCTGCCGCACAACGACATCAATACCGTGCTCGAGGATCGCCACGGCAACCTTTGGTTCGGAACCCGGGGCAATGCGGGAATCTACGACGGAGTCCGCTTCCACGAGCTGCGGAACGGCGAGAACCAGCCCTTCTTCAACGTTTGGTCGATCCTCGAAGACCGTTCCGGCGACATCTGGTTGATCGACCGGGAGGGCCTCTGGAGGTTCCACGGGGGCGTCTGCACCCACGAAACGGCCGATGTCTGGAAGGTCTACGAGGATGCCGAAGGGGCCTTTTGGTTCACCGGCATGCTCGCGGGGGGCACCTCTAGTTTGATGCGAGCGGAATCGAAGGATGCGACCGGGGGGGATTGGGTGCTTCCAGAGGTGTTCCATTCGCCGACCATGCTGTTTGGATTGGTCCAGGATCCCCAAGGAGTCCTGTGGATTGGCGGGGGGGATGGAATCTGGTCGTACGATGGAGCCACGGCTCGATACCACACGGGCGTAGAGACGGGGCAGTGATCGACTTGTGCCCGGGGGCAAGTCCCAGGCCTAGGTACCGCTCAAACCCAGCAAGTAGGGGGAGGGGGCCTGTGGCTCCGGGACGGACTCGGTGTTCCTCACGCAAAAGAGCGTCGAGATCGGTTGCCCACCCGCAAGGCGCCGAAGAATCCGGATACGTCCATATGTCGCGCCATACGGCCCTGGCTCCGGTAGTGGATCGCGCCGTTTGGATTCCGGCAGCAATCCTGCGGCGGCGTTGCTAGAGTCTGGTTTACTCTCCATTCATCTAGACAAGTGACAAGGAGTGAGGGGATTTCATGAAAGCGAGACTGCAGACCCTGGACCGCCTGCTACGAGGTGGCTTCACCGATCCGGCCCAACTCACCTCATCGGGTCCGCGCGTCACGATCCGTACCCTGTTGGGATTCTGCATGGCCCTGGGCGCTCTGTACGGTGTGATGATGGGGCTGTTCTCGTTGCTTGCCTGGGAAGATACGGGCACAGCATTGCTGCAGATGCTGTCGACCATGGTGAAGGTGCCGCTGCTTTTCCTCTTGACCCTGGCGATCACCTTTCCATCGCTTTACGTACTGAGTGCACTCTCCCGAACTTCCTTGGGCGCAGAGCAGACCGCTCAGCTGCTGCTGGTTGCGGTCACGGTGGATCTGGCACTGCTCGCCAGCTTGGGCCCGATTCTGGCCTTCTTCACCCTGTCCACCGAAAGCTATCCGTTCATGAAACTCCTGAACGTGCTGCTCTTCACCGTAGCAGGCATCGGCGGTCTGACGTTCCTCCAAAGAACCTTGGCGAAATGGTTCCAGCCCTCCCCCGCGGAGGCCGAGGGGTTGGACTCGGGAGAGCTCTCCGATGCTGCCGATTCCCTTGCATGGAGACGCCGCAAGGGCCAAGAGCCTAGCCGTACGCGCCGCCTGTTCTTCGGTTGGTGCGTTCTGTTCGGAGTTGTTGGCGCGCAGATGGGATGGGTGCTGCGTCCCTTCCTGGGGGACCCGGGGCAGCCCTTTGCGCTATTCCGCGAGCGCGAGTCGAACATCCTGGCCCAGGTCCTGACCTCGTTGGGGCGCCTCTTCCAGTGACCGACGGAGCCGCTGCGCAAATGCTGCGTGACTTGCTCGAGGCCCGGGAAACGCGCAGTGGGCCGGCTGCGGGCCAGCGCCTCGCTCCCTTAGCACTCTGGGTCTGTCTCGCGGGCCTGGTCTACGGCATCTGCATGGGCAGCTGGCAGTGGAGGCCTTTGCAGATGTTGTACTCCGGAATCAAGACGCCCTTGCTCATCTCTGCGGGCGGCTTGTTCGTGGTTCCGTTTTTCCTCGTGCTGCACCTGCTACTGGGCTTGCGCGAGGATTTCGGCCGCGCCCTGCGCAGCGTCTTGCGCAGTCAAGTGGTGGTGGCCATCAGCTTGGCGAGCCTGGGACCGCTGCAACTCGTTTGGTACACGGCCATCGACAACTACTCCCAGGCCAAGGCTTGCAACGGAATGAACTTCCTGCTGGCCAGCCTTGCCGGTCAATGGACCCTGGCGCGTTTGTATCGACCGTTGATCGCGCGGGATCCCCGGCACCGGCTGACACTGGCCGCGTGGCTATCGGCCTATTGGTTCGTCTCGATCCAATTGGCCTGGATTCTGCGTCCGTTCATCGGTCGGCCAGGCGAAACAACCCAGTTCTTCCGCGATGAAGCCTGGGGCAATGCGTATGTGGAAGCCTGGCGTGCGTTGCTTGGATCGTTCTGAACGAAGGCTGAGGCCACGGTCCGGTTCCTGCTGTTCCTCCGGGCCGGGCAGCGGCTTGCGCCGTTCCACGTTTCCGGCTCTTGTCCTGACGCAACCAGTGAGGAACGAGAGATCCAAGCCGAGGGGCTGGCGACTGCGGAGTCAGTGCACCTCGCTCGTGGGAACCTCCCAATCCAGCGAAGGCGGAGAACAGGCCGTCTCGGCGCCCATCGCCCGCCGCAGGGCTGGGTAGATCCGCGAGCCGAGGATGTTCACCGTCAGCTCGCCAAACGCTTCGTCGCCGTAGATCTTGCGGAGCTGGGCCACCGTCTTCGAATCGCCATTCTCGCCCCGGACCACTTGGCTCGCGAGCTGGTGCACGAGGCGGAGATCCGTGGGGAGTTCGCTCGGAGCTTCCAGCAGCTGCCGCAGGACTTCGCGATCCACCCCTTCCTCCAGCGCCATCCGGATGCTCAGCTGGGTGCACTGCCCGCAATCATCCGCCAGCAACGCCGAAATGCAGGCCACGTAGTGCGCATCCACCGGCAGGTGCTCGCGGGTCATGGACATCGCCATCGCCGCAGCGAAGGTGTCGTAGGCCGGCCGGGAGTCATCCAGCAACTGCTCCATGTAGCCGACGTCGTATCCGTAGTGCGCGCCGAACTCGCGCAGCTCACCGCGCACCGCTTCGTTGTCGGGGGCGGAGGGCACTACCGATTGACAGGCGGCGAGCAGGGAGACGAGCGTGATTCGGGCGAGGGATTGCATGGTCGAACCTTAGTCCCGCGGGGACACTGCGTCAATTGGTCTGGGCCCCGGGCCGGGGATCTGCCACGCCGCGGGGCGCGACGCGACGAATTCAGAACGCGATGTGCTGATCACCGGCGATGTCCTTGAACTGCCGTTCCGCAAGGATCTTGCCCATGGGTTTGCCTTCTGAATCCCGAACTTCTTTCACCAGTTGAAGGATGTAGTCGCACCGGACCGCTTTGAAACGGTAGTGGCTTTGTCCGGCGTCGTACCTTATCGACTGATAGGCATCGGGCCATTCCCATGGCCACCAGTCAAGATAGTCGTTCTGTGGGTCTTTGCGCCGGATTCCGCGACTCTCTGCATCGGAAGGCCAGCGCAAGACGATTCGGAGATCGCCTGCGTACAGCTCGGGGGGGATGGTACAGGAGTACTCGAAGGCGGGGGAAACGACGACTCGGTCCGTGCCGTGCCTCGGAAGGTTGACGGGATCGATCAGGCAGGCCTCGTCTGAGCCAAGCCCCAGCCAGAGGTAGGGCTGCTCATCCCAAGCGTAGAGCGCAACGTCGCCGGAGTACGGGCGACCAGCAATCTCATTCGGTACGCCGATGCGCACTCCACCCCAGGGCCCCGAATGGCTCTTGAAGAGAGAGTCGTAAATCGTGAGGGAGTAGCCATGGGGGTTTTCAAAGTGCAGGGTGCCATAGAGGGGCGTGTACTCGATGGGCAGGGGGGGCGCACCATGACCTAGGCTGTATTGGCCCGATTGCGGATCGAGACGGACCGGGGATTCCTCCAGGGACCAACGAAAAGAGTCCTGTGCGGTAAACCAGAAGTCATGCCGGTCTTCGGTTCTAGCAGGGGATTCGAATGGCCAAACGATCAAGGTCAAGGCGGGGGCTTCGTCCCATTCCCAGGGCCAAGTGCCTTCGACGGAGAAGTGGCCCAAGCCGTCCGGAATCACGTTCTCGCCCATCGTGATGTGGCGGCCCGGATCGCGCTGCAGGAGTTCGACTTGGAGGGGGCCGGACCAGGGCTGGTCATCGGGGCCGAGCAGGGTCCCTTCAACCCGAATGACGATGTGCGAAGCCTCCGGAGTCATCGCAGGGACATTGGGTTCGGGCTGGCAAGCGCAGAGGGCGAGCCAGGGCGCAAAGCGATGTGCCCCGGCGGCGCGTAACAGGTTCCTTAGCGGCATGGGAACAGGTAGCGGCGAGTGCGCTCCGGGTTACCCAATTCCAGCAGTCCGCATGCGGAGCCGGATGACGGGGCGATTGCGTGTCAGCGGGCTTTCGTGCCGACCCGTTTGCGCACGGCCGGGCTGCTGAGTTCCCGCAGGGCGTGGGAGCCGATCCAGCGCGGCGTGGCGTCTTCGGACTTGGCCAGGAGCTGGGCGGTTTGCAGGGCAGCGGCGTGCAGTTTCGCGTTGCGCTTGCCGATGGCGCGCAGGGCCATGTTGACGGCTTTCTTGACGTATTCGCGCTCGTCGTCGGCCGCCTTTTCGATGAGTTTGAGCCCGTCCTGGAACGCGCCGTCCGAGGCGTCCTTGTCGTGCACGCTCAGGCTCCAGAGCAGCGCGAATGCCGTGCGTTTGGTGAACTCCGGTTTGGCCTTGGCCCATTGCGGAACCTTCTTCCAGGCGTGGGCGGTGCGGTCGAAGAGGTGGAAACAGGCGGTGTCGACGATGGCCCAGTTGTCGAAGTCCGCTGCCCAGGTGTTCATCTGCGCAACGGTAACCTGCTCCGGATCGTCGACCATGGTCGCCAGCATGCGGGCTTCGTAACGACCCGACTTCCAAAGCTCCAAGGCAAGTTTGTGGTCGGTGCCGATCTGCTTCGCGTACTTTTTCAGGTCGCCGACGGTGACTCCAAAGGGTTTGGCGGCCTCGATCCCGTACTTGTCGAGCTCCTGGATCTGCTTCTTGGTGCCTTTCGCTTCGAGCCAACGCAACGCATCGGCAATCGTCGTGCGCTGCGTTTCTGCGTCCGCGCTGCGCCGGCGCGTCGAGGTCTTTTTAGCGGCCATCGGGGTCTGCTTGGGTTGGGGATTTCAATACTGCGGCGAGGAGATGGTACACCTCACCCGCTTGCCTGAGATTCTCGATGTCGTAGTCGCAGATGGCCTTGTCGGGGTACGCGACCGAGATTTCGAGCTGGGTGATCGGACCCGGCTGCTCTTGCCACCGGGCGGTGACCAGGAGGGGCGGCCAATCGGAACCGTCGTAGGATTCGGTGTAGACCAGGCGGTGGGGCGGATGCACTTCGAGGTACCTCCCCCGCATCCCGAACTCCTGGCCGCCTGCCATGCGGAACAGGTACCGATAGGAGCCTCCCTCGCGCAGGTCCACCTCGCATTCGGCAAGCTCGCGGCCATTGGCGCTGAGCCATTGGCGGATCAGGGCAGGCGTGGTCATGGCTTCGAAGACCGCGTTGCGCTCCGCCTGGAACGTCCGATTCAAGGTGACCTGCAGTTCGCCTTGG
Source organism: Planctomycetota bacterium (assembly GCA_041398705.1). Lineage (GTDB taxonomy): Bacteria > Planctomycetota > UBA1135 > UBA1135 > NORP259. The sequence goes on from JAWKUI010000003.1 coordinate 264,046, forward strand.
CGCGTCACCGTGAACTCCTCCTGCGCCGGGCCGGGTGCGGCCCCCTGCGGCTGCAGGCCGTGGCAGCCTGCCAGGAGCCATGCGACGACGGCCCATTCGTGGAGGAGTTTCATGACGCGGCTTCGATCAGTGGGAGGTTCAATTCCGTACGCCAGGTGCTGGGATCCGGATCCGATTCGGGGCCGGTGAGATACCGTTCCCAGAGATTCGAAGCGGGTTTCAGGCCTCCGGCCGCCAGATCCGATGCGGCCTGGTCGCCGAACGATTGCCAGGCGGAAAACAAGCCCTCATAGGGGCCGTGGTACACCGTCTGCACGACTTTCGCCGCCGGAAGGTTTCCCGGCCGAACCCGGCCAGCAGCGGCAATCGCACCGCCCACCGGGAAGCCGACTTCGAAATCAAACAGATCGGAGGAGAGGTTCAGGTGATGGGCAAACAGCGGACCGGTCGGTTGCACGCCCTGGGCTTGCAATGCGGCCAGGATCTCGTGAATCGCCGTCGGCATCTCTGCCGGCATTTGTTCGCGGGGGATCGTCAGGTGGATGACCGCAGCCGGGTGCGCTTCGGTTTCGAGGATTCGGTGGGATTCGATCATGGGAGGACTCTGGTGGGGGGAAGGGGTTCAAACCATCGACTCGAACAGCTTGTCGAGCGCGGCATACCCTTCGCCGATGCCGCTTTCCATCGGGGAAGCCAGGACCATGTCGCGGGCTTCCTTGGTCTCGTAGAGCATGTGCACCGAGCAGAGGGTCCCGCCCGCGATCTCTTCCAGCTCGTTCGTGATCAACGCTTCGCCGGGATACCACGGGCTGTCGAACCGCTCCGTCGCGACAATGCGCTTGCCTGCGACGATCTCGCGGTACACGCCGCCCATGCCCATCTCCGCGCCGCTCTCGTGGCGCCAGACGTAGCGATAGGTGCCGCCGACCCGCAGGTCGATCTCGCAGACGGGCATCGTCCAGCCGCCGCGCACGCCGAGCCATCGCTTCAAGAGCTCCGGCCGGGTCCAAGCATCGAAGACCAGGGCGCGCGGCGCATCGAACCGGCGCGTCATCACGATTTCCAGTTCGCCCAGGGCTCGGATGGAGAGGGGATGGCTCATTTCTTCTTGCGCGGTTGGGTTTGCAGGGTGTCGAGCAGGGCGTCCAGGCTTTGGAAGTTGCCCTCCCACAGCTCTCGGAAGCGTTCGATCCACTCGGCCGCCTCCCGCAGCCGCTCGGGCCGCAACGTACACGGCCGCCACTGCGCCTCCCGCCCCCGCTCGATGAGCCCCGCCCGCTCCAGCACCTTCAGGTGCTTTGTGATGCTCGGGGCGCTCATCTCAAAGGGGGCGGCGAGCTCCTTGACCGTCGCCGTGCCCTCCCGGAGCCGTGCGACCATCGCACGCCGGGTGGGGTCGGCGAGGGCGAAGAGGGTTTTGCTGAGACTGTCGGCGGCGACCATTGTTTGCCTGTGGGCTAATTAGCTCTGCGGGATAATAAGCGGGGTCTCTGGTCCCGTCAATAGGTGCTCCAAAGGCCCGGATGGGATCCGTTGGGGTGGATTGGGAGGTGGCCGTTGGGCTGGGGGGGGCCTTCGCGGGGTCCTGCAAGCCCATTGGGGGGCAGGTTGCGGCATGTAGGGAAGGGTGCCTGGGTCGTGACCAGGCCTTGGCTGGCAGGGACAGTCCAGTGCAGGGAAAATCTCCAGGAAAACTCCGCCGTCTCGAAGTGACGCTAGAGTCATCCTGATCGCTCCGACGTCCGGCGCGCCGAACTCCAAGAGTCTCCGCTATGAAGAACCCCTTGCTCTGCCTCACTGGATTGGCGGCCACTGCCGCCCTTTCCTCCTCGGCCTTCGCGCAATCACGCCTGATCGGGATCGACACCAGCACGACCGGAAACAACGCGGTGGAGATCGATCCGATGACGGGGGCCACAACCGTTCTGGGTCCGGTTACCGGCCTTACCGGTGCCATCGGTGCGCTGACCTACGACCCCACGAGCCACACGATCTACCTCGCTTCGACCAGCCTGGATGAGCTCTATACCTTTGATGCCAACACCCTGGATGCAACGCTGGTAGGACCCTTCAACGTGGATCCTTCGGTAGTCATGCACGGGCTCGAGTGGGTGCCGACCACATCTACCCTTTACGGACGGAGCTCGGGGACCGCCAACGGGGCCCGCTTTTTCTCGATCGATGCTCAGTCGGGCCAAGCCACACCGATCCCCAATGCGGCAATGAACGCGATCAACAATGCGGGAAGCATCGCGTGGGCCAATGGGACCCTGTACTTGGCCGACACCTTGACCGGCAACCTGTACACGGTCGACCTGCTGACGGGTGCGCCGACCTTGGTGGGCCCGATTGGTGGGTCCTTCATTGGCGCGGGGCTCGCCTATTCGCCCACCTATGGCATGATCGCGGTCGACAACATCGGGGACAATCTCTACAGCCTCGACCTTGCCACGGGCGCCAGCACCCTCATCGGTCCCGTGGGGGCGGCGAACGTCATATCGCTGGTGTTCATCGATGACGGCTACGGGACCTTGTTCTGCGACCCTGCTCCGGTGAATTCCACCGGCGCTTCCGCAGTGCTCCAAGGCACGTTCCAGGCCGGCATCGGTAGCGGACTGCACCTCGAGATGACCGGCGGCCCGACCGGCGAGCTTGGCTACTTCCTGGTCGGCACTGGTGCCGATCCCACGCCCTCAATCCCCCTGGGCAATGGCCTTCTGTGCCTGGCCACTGCGAGTCCCAACGTCCTCGGCCGCTACAACGTGGTCGGAGGCGCACTCAACTCGATCGGCCTGTTCGACGCGGGTGGCACGCTCCAGAATCTCGTGGGAACCTCCACCGTAGGCAGCGGATTCGATGTGCCGACTCTGCTGCCCCTGCCCGGGTCCCCCTCGATCCTGGCTGGCAGCACGTACCACTTCCAAGGTTGGTTCCGCGACACCCCCGCAGGTGTCGGCCAGTCGAACGCGAGCAACGGACTCACAGTCTCCTTCTAAGGGCTACTTCGCGCAATAGGTCCGGCGGATCAGGTGGCCTGCAGGGTGCCCTGGGCCCCGGACCTTTTCATGTCCTGCATCGGGTGCTGGGGCCCTGCGCGGGTAGGCGATGCCGCCCGGGTCGGATTGCGAGGGCTCGTCAGTTCTCGAGCGGAAGCGCTTCTTGGAGCGCCCTCTCGAGTTCGCCGATGCGCGCCCACCCAGCCGATCGACTTCTTTCTGTTCGTCTAGTGCGTCTTGCTTATCACTGGCGGAGCGGAGATACGCATAGATTGATGCGAGGGCAAGGCAAACAATCAAGCCCGATTGCGCCCATGTCAATGTGCGATTGCCGTTACGACCGCAATGAACATCAGGAAGAAAGATCGTGCCGAGGGCGGCGGCTTAAGAGTGAAATGTGCTGTTATCGGAAGCAGGTTCAAGTTGTCACGTTATTCAGCGCGTCGGGCGGGCGGAGCGACGCTGTGAGCTGAACGTGACAATAAAAACCGGCTGTGTCACACATTTCACCTGAGGGATCACCCCGCCGCTCAAACGCGCCGTTCGACCCCGAGCACCGAGTAGATCTCGTCCTTCAATTGGCGGAAGGACGGGTCATCCGAATCCCGCGGCCGGGGGAGGTCGACCTCGAGCACGCTCTGCACCAAAGCCGGTCGGCGGGTCATCACCGCGACCCGATCGGCGAGCTCGAGGGCTTCGGGCACGTCGTGCGTCACGAGGATGCAGGTCTTGCCGGTCTCGCGCCAGATGCGCACGATCTCGCGTCGCATCTCGATGCGGGTGAACGCATCCAGCGCGCCGAAGGGTTCATCCAGGAACAGGACGTCCGGTTCGACGGCGAGGGCGCGCGCGAACTCGACACGCTGTTTCATGCCGCCGGACAGTTCGTTGGGGTAGGCGCGTTCGAAACCTTCGAGCCCCACGAGTCGGATGTACCGCATCACCCGCTCGTGTTTCTCCTCGAAGGGCATGCTCCCGAGGCCGAAGCCGACGTTGTCCCACACGCTGTACCAGGGGAAGATCCCGGTCTCTTGGAAGACGAAGACGTGTTTGGGATCCGGAGCCGTGACCGTGGTGCCATCGATCGCGATCGAGCCCTTCGAAGGGTGCTCGAACCCCGCCATGCAGTTGAGCAGGGTGGACTTGCCACAACCCGAAGGGCCGACAATGGCGAGGAATTCGCCCTCGCGCACGGTCAGGTTGACGCCGTCCAGGACGTGCACCGTGCCTTTCTCGGTGGTGAAGGTCTTTTCGACGCCCTGGACGCGGATCTTGTCCATCGTAGTTTGGGTGGATTTCATCGGCGGGTGATCCCCCGGCGGGTCAGCGCCGCCGATTCGAGGTGGGACATCGCCATGTCGAGCGCGAGCCCGACCAGTCCAATGACAACCATGGCGGCGGCGACGTAGTCCATGCGTAGGTTGTTGCGCGAGTCGTTGACTTGGAATCCAAGCCCGCTCGTCACACCGAGCATCTCTGCGGCGACGATCACGACCCACGCAATGCCGAGGGCGAGGCGTAGCCCGGTCAGGATCTGCGGTAGGGCCGCGGGCAGGATCACGCGCCGGAAGAGCGCCAGGCCCGTTACCCCGAAGTTCGCGGCCGAGCGCAGGTACTTCTGTTCGATCGAGCGCACGGCCGATGTGGTCGCAGTGACGATCGGGAAGAAGCTGGCCAAGAAAATCAGGAACACCGCGGAGGAATCCGAGGCATCGAACAGGGTGCGCCCGCGCAGCTGGAAGTTCGCTCCGCCGAAGATCACCACCGCAAAGGGAATCCAGGCGATGGGGGAGATCGGCCGCAACATCTGGATGGTCGGATTCGCGAAGAGTCCCGCGTTCCGGCGCCATCCCATCCAGACTCCGAGCGGAATGCCGACGCCCGCAGCCAGGCAGAAGCCCCAGGCGACCCGGAAGACCGAAGCCACGATGTTCTTCCAGAGAACGCCCGCCGTCGCGAGTTCGGCCAGGCCGCGGAACGTCAGTGCGGGCCCGGGGACTTCGGTGATGTCGTTGCCCCAGGTCGCGAGTTGCCAGGCACCGAGGAACACGGCGAGGCCAGCCGTGCCGAGGGCGAGGCGGCGTGCAAGATCGTTGGAGCGGCCGCTCATTGCCCTGCCTCCGGGTTCTGCGTTGCGCCGACCTGCGGCGTCTCGCGCAGGGGCAGCGAACGGGCCCGCCCACGCTCGAAGCGGTCATCGCAGTAATCGGTGAACCCGAAGGGGTCCGCCGCGGTGATGGGCCGCTTCGCGAAGAAGCCGAGTCGCTCGGCATACCGCTGGATCTCCTCGAAATCCGCACGGTTGAGCGCGAGGTCGGTGTATTTGACCCGGTCCGGTGGCTTGGAAAGCACGTACTTCAAGAGTTCGGGGGGTTGGCCGTAGTAGAGGCCTCCGATCTGGGCGGCCTGCATGCGCGGCGAGAGCCCGAATTCGCGCGGGATGGTCAGGGTGCGCGGCGCACCGGCTTCTCCCGGTTCCTTTCCGCCCTCCGGCTCCGGGCCGCCCACCGGTGTTTCGCCCTCGACAAAGATGCCCGCGACGAGCTGATCTTGCGGCCCGTCATCGATCCATTCGCCCGAGGCCGTGATGCCGGAAACCAGCTCTTGCACGAGTTCCGGTTGGGTATCGATCAGCTCCTGCGTCACCACGAGCACGCACGAGATGAAGTTCGGCCACACGTCCTTGGTGTAGTAGAGAATGCGGCCAAAATCGCCGATCTCTGCGCGCGCGGCGTGCGGCTCCCCGACGATGTAGGCCTCGAACTGCCCCGCCTTCAGCCCTGCGGGCATCTCCGGCGGAGGGAAGTCGATGAGGGTCACATCGCCATCCGCGAAGCCCGCTTGCTCCTTCAAGCGTTCGATGAGGATGCGCTGGTTCGAGAAGCGGTGCGGAATCGCAATGCGTTTCCCCCGCAGATCCGCAAAGGTCCGATACGGCGAGTCCTTGGCGACCACCATGCACGTGCCATCCCGGTGCCCGAGGTGCACGATCTTGACGGGTTTGGTGCCCTCGCGAGCGAGCACCATGGCGAGCGGCGCCAGAATGAACGCCGCGTGCAGGTTGCCCGCCTGGATGTCTTCGGTCATCGCGGGCCAGTTCGTGTACCGCTTCGACTCGAACACCGTGCCCGCCTCCGAATGTTCCGTCACCCAACTGGTGACCGGGCAGGTCAAGTGTCACGTCACCGGGAGGTGGGCTACGGTCAGTCGCGGGCGCGTACGTTCCGCGAACCATCCGTGATTCAGGCCGCCGTGGAGGAACGTGATCGCCGCCAGGAAAAGCGCAAAGGCCAGGAAGACGCGGGTGGAGAGGCGCATAGAGGGGGCGCAAGGGGCCGGGGTGCGGAGCATCGGCAGGGTACATTGCGCTATTCGGAAAGTCTATGGTAATCCACCCCCCTGGCGCCTGTGCCCCGGGCCGGGGTTCGGCTCTCAAAGGGAGAGCGGCGCGGGCCCGCGTGCTGAAATGTGTGACATACGGAAGCGGGTTTAAGTTGTCACGTTATTCGCCGGTTGGAGCTGGCGGAACGCCAGCTCCAACCGGCGAACACGGCATAAACCCGCTTCCGTATGTACTACATTTCAGCAAAGAAGGGCCGCTGCCCGGAAGCAGCGGCCCCTTGAATCAGGCGCGGATGGCCTTGCGGCTCAGTGCGCGTGGCCGTGGCCGCCCGCGGGGGCGGCTTCTTCCTTCGACGGAAGATCCGAAACCAGGGCGTCGGTGGTCAGCAGCAGGCTGGCGACCGAGGCGGCGTTTTGGAGGCCGGAGCGCACGACCTTGGTGGGGTCGATGACGCCGGCTTTGACCAGGTCCTCGTAGGTGTCGGTGGCGGCGTTGTAGCCGAAGTTGTTGGCTTTGCCGGCGCGCACGTTTTGCACGACGACGGCGCCGTCTTGGCCGGCGTTGGTGGAGATCTGGCGCAGGGGGGCTTCGAGGGCGCGGCGCACGATCATGGCACCGACGCGCTCGTCACCGTCCAGCTTCATTCGCTCGATTGGGTCGATGCAGGAGAGCAGGGCGATGCCGCCGCCGGGCACGACGCCCTCTTCGACGGCGGCGCGGGTGGCGTGCAGGGCGTCCTCGACGCGGTCCTTCTTCTCCTTCATCTCCGACTCGGTGGCGGCACCGACTTGGATCTGGGCCACACCGCCCGACAGCTTGGCGAGGCGCTCTTGCAGCTTTTCGCGGTCGTAGTCGGACTTGGTGTTTTCGATCTCGGCGCGGATCTGCTCGATGCGGGCCTTGATGTCGGCTTTCTTGCCAGCGCCTTCGACGATGAGGGTGCTGTCCTTGGTGACGACGACCTTCTTGGCGGTGCCGAGGTCCTTGTGGCTGAGGCTGTCGAGGGCGACGCCCATGTCTTCCATGACGGGGGTGGCGCCGGTCAGGATGGCGATGTCTTCCATCATGGCCTTGCGACGGTCACCGAAGCCGGGGGCCTTGACGGCCACGCAGGGGAAGGCGCCGCGCAGGCGGTTCACCACGAGGGTCGTCAGGGCTTCGCCTTCGATGTCCTCGGCGATGATCACCAGGGGACGGCCAGACTGGGCGACCTGCTCGAGCAGCGGGATGATCTCCTTGATGGAGGAGAGCTTCTTCTCGTGCACTAGGATGACCGGGTTCTCGAACTCGCACTGCATCTCCTTGGGGTTGGTGATGAAGTGGGGGGAGACGAAGCCCTTGTCGAACTCCATGCCCTCGACCACGTTGATGGTGGTCTCCAGGGTGGAGCCGTCCTCGACGGTGATCACGCCGTCCTTGCCCACGCGATCCATGGCTTCGGCGATCTTCTTGCCGATCTCCGGATCGTTGTTGGCGGCGATGGACGCGATCTGCGCGATCTCCTGCTGGCCCTTGACCGGGGTCGACAGGCTCTTGAGCTGCTTGACGGCGGTTTCGACCGCCTTGTCGATGCCGCGCTTGAGGGCCACCGGGTTGGCGCCGGCGGTCACGTTCTTGAGGCCCTCGACGAAGATCGCCTCGGCCATCACGGTGGCCGTGGTGGTGCCGTCGCCGGCCGCGTCGTTGGTCTGCTGCGCGACCTGCTTCACGAGCTGAGCGCCCATGTTCTCATACGGGTCCTCGAGCTCGATCTCCTTGGCGACGCTCACGCCGTCCTTGGTGACGGTCGGGCTGCCGAAGGACTTCTGCAGGATGACGTTGCGACCGCGCGGTCCGAGGGTGATCTTGACCGCCTTGGCCAGTTTCTGCACGCCGGCACGGATGTGCTCGCGGGCGCCCTGGTCGTAGCTGATTTGCTTGGCTGCCATTTGGGTGGCTCCTGGAATTGGGGTGGGAGGGAAGGGAGCGGAACGATCAGCCGATGACGCCGAGGATGTCGTCCTCGCGCATGATGAGGAACTCCTCGCCGTCGTACTTCACTTCGGTACCGGCGTAGGAGGTGAACAGCACGCGGTCGCCCACGGCCACGGAGAAGCTGCTCTTCTCGCCGCTATCGAGGGTCTTGCCGGCGCCGACGGCGATGATCATGCCTTCCTTCGGCTTCTCCTTGGCGGACTCGGGCAGCAGGATGCCGCCGGAGGTCTTCTCTTCGGCTTCGACGCGCTGCACGAGGACACGGTCACCGAGGGGACGGATGGCGATCTTCTTGGACTTGGTTTTGGTGGCCATGATTGGGGAACCGGGTAGGTTGCTGTGGGATGGTTTTTGGGGGAGGCCGCCGAGACATCCGGCGGCGGATACGGGTCACGGGGCCAGCGGGCCCCAGTGTGCTTCGAGCACCGCCAGCACCTGCTGACGCAGGACTTTGGGCGGCACCGGTTTGTGCAGGAAGGCGCTGGCGCCGCGATCCAGGGCATAGCGTTCGACCGCTTCGCCCGCGCCGCCGGACCACAGGATGGTCGGCACGCGCAGATCGTTGTCCAGCATGTGTTGGAAGAGCTCGAGGCCGCCGAGGTGGGGCATCTGCAGGTCGAGCAGGGCCAGGTGCACCGGGGTGCGCCCGTCGATCAGCTCCATGGCGCGGCGGCCGTCTTCGGCCTCCAGCACCTCCAAGCCCGACCCCATCAGCAGATCACTGGCGCCCGAACGGATGTCCGGGTCGTCGTCGGCAATCAGAATGCGGAGGTTGGGGTACATGGCATGGACCTGGGTGCCCTCTGCATTGCAAACCCCGTGCCGGAACGGGGGGGTGGCCGGGCGGGCGGCCTGGGGGGCGTAAATGGCCCCGCCGTGCAGGGTTGCGGCGGGTGACAGGGGGCGCCCCGCAGGCGGATGCCGGGGGCTTCTGCCAGTGTGGCAGCGTGCTCTGGGGGGTGCCGGTCCGGCTGTCAGGTTGGCAGGTAGCCGGAGCGTGAACGGGAATGGGCGCCGGTTGGGCGGCAGGGGGGCGGGCCGGGCGCGGGTAGGCTGGCGGCATGCTGCCCGTCTTCGATGCCCACGTGGATTCGATCCAGCGCGCCCTCGACCTGGGCCACGACCTGGCCCGGTCGACGCCGGGGCACCTGGACCTGCCGCGGGCGGAGCGGGGCGGACTGCGCGCGGTGGTGATGACCGCTTGGGTCGACCCCAAGTACGAAGCCGGCGGGCGCAGCGCGGACCGGGCGCGGGCGTTGATCGGCGCCTTGCACGATCTGGCGCGGCGTCACCCGGAGCAGCTGCGGCTTTGCGGCAACGGGGCGGAACTGGCGGCGCAAGGGGGGCCGATCGCCGCGATCCCCGCGATCGAAGGGGGCCACCCGCTCGAGGGTTCGCACGAGCGCCTCGTCGAGTTCTTCGAGTACGGCGTGCGCGTGCTCACCCTCGTGTGGAACAACCACCTCGATTGGGTGCGCTCGTGCCAGCCGGCGGAAGGCGCCGATGTGCCGGAGGGGCTGAGCGGGAAGGGGCGGCGCCTCGTGCAGGCGATGAACCGCCTCGGCATCCTCATCGACGTGTCCCACGCCGCCGAATCCTCGGTGCGCGACGTGCTCGCCGCGAGCGATCGGCCGGTGATCGCTTCCCATTCCGGTTGCCGCGCGTTGAACGACCATCCGCGCAATCTATCGGATGCCACCCTGCGGGAGCTTGCGCGGGCAGGCGGGGTGCTCGGCGTGGTGTTCTGCACCCCTTTCCTCAGCGGCGATGCGCGCCGGGAAGAGGCGCGGCTCCGGCAGCGCGCGGCGTACAAAGCCCTATCCGGCCGCAACCAGACCGAATTGGAACTGCGCCAGGCGGAATACCTGCAGCGCGAAGCTTCGCCCTTTGTCTTGGAAACCGTCGTGCGCCACATCCTGCACGCGGTGGGCGTGATGGGTGCGGCGCACGTGGGTCTGGGCTCGGACTATGATGGCATTCAGCGCACGCCCGCCGAGTTACCGGATGCGGCGAGTTATCCGCGTTTGGCACAGGCCTTGCGCGCGGCGGGTCTGAGCGCCGAGGAGGTCGAAGGCATCTTCTGGGGCAACATGGCGCGGGTGTTTGCGCAGGCGACCGGATCCGGAACCCAAGCGGCCCGGGCGACGATGCGCCGCCCGGGGCCGGTGGTGCTTTGATCGCCGGTTCGCTCGCCTAGGAGAAGAAGCGCACGGTGAAGGGGTAGCGATAGCTGCGGCCTTCGCTGGCTTTGATGCCGCCCACGATCGCTAGCACGATGGCAGCGATGCCGAGTGCCCAGGCCATGAAGATGCCGATCAGGATCAGGCTCAACACGGCGCAGACGATGTAGCCGAGGAACACCGAGATGTGGAAGTTGATCGCTTCGATGGCTTGGCGGCGCACGAAGTCGGATTGATCGCCTTTGGTCAGCAGCACGATGACCGGCCCCAGCAGGTCGAAGAGGGGCAAGGGCAGCAGGGCGGACAGGTGGGCGATGGCGCCCCAGCGTTGTTCTTCAGCGCTGGCGGCTTCGATGCGCTCGGTGGAGTCAAACATGGCGGGGACCCTTACGGTCGATCGGGGGGATTCTTCACCCATCTATTGGGATATCGGCGCCCAGGATTTCAAGAAATCCGCTGCAACCCGCCGGCCCGCGCAACGGTCTTCGGGGTGAGCAGCCCTTGGAGGGGGCCAATATGCGACAGGACTTCACCGATGTGGATGACACCCATTCCCTGATGAATCTCGAGCCCGGTCAATATGCCGGGGAGGTGGCGGACGTGCGGGTAACCCTCGCACGGGACGGCAGCCCGCGCTGGGGCATCCAGTGGCGGGTGTGCGCGGGGCCCCTGGCTGGGCGCACCCTGGCCTGGGACAACTTGAACTGGTCGGATCGCGGGTTGCCGCGGGTCAAGTGGATGCTTGGCCTGCTCGGGTTCGATGTGACCGGCGTGCTGGAACTCGAGCCCGATGATCTGCTGGGGCGGCGCGCCCTGGTGCAGATCCAGCGCGAGCAGTACGAAGAGCCCGGAACTGGGCAACGGGTCGAGCGGGCGGTGGTGCCGTACCGGGGGTACGAGGCTTTGCCCGAGGACCCCGACCTGGAGGGCGTGTTCGATGAGGCTTCGTGAGCGAGGCCCGCACAAGGGCGGGGGGGCGGCGTATGCCGACCCCCGCGCCGGGTGCGGAACCGGGGCCGCCACGGCATCCAAAAGCGTTGACCTGGACCTCGTGCGAGGGGACCCTGGGGGGCATGCACGACGTGTCTTCCCTCGATGCCCCGACCCAGGAGTTGATCGCGGCCGCCCGCGCGGCGCGGCGCAATTCCTACAGTCCGTACTCGCACTTCGCCGTCGGGGCCAGCGTGCGCACGGCGGACGGTGCCCTGCATGCGGGCTGCAACGTGGAGAATGCCTCGTTTGGCCTGACCCTGTGTGCCGAGCGCAATGCGATCGTGACGGCGGTCGGACAGGGAGCGCGCCGGATCACGGCGGTGGCGATCGCCACCGATGGCGACGGGCCGCGGGCCTGGCCGTGCGGCGCGTGTCGGCAGGTCTTGGCCGAATTCGGGCCGGACATGGAGGTTTTCGTCGTGGGCGATGGGGACGCGGTGTGGGCCGGGCGGCTTGGGGAGTTGTTGCCCCATCAATTCGACTTTCCCTTCTCTGGGGAGGGTTCCTGACCATGGCGGGTGCCCAGGACGGAGCGCAGACGCGAATGCGTGACCTCGCGCAGCGCCTCAGCGCAGCCAACCGCGAATACTACGTCGAAGGACGTTCGCCGATCAGCGATGCCGAGTACGACCGGATGTTCCGCGAGCTGCTCGAACTCGAGGCGGCGCACCCGGAATGGAAGGCGGAGGATTCACCCACCGGACGGGTGGGGGCGCCGCTGCCCGAGGGGTCGAGCTTCGAGAAGGTGGCGCACGTGGTGCCGATGCTCTCGATCGACAGCCTGTTCGATGAGGAGTCGGTGCGCGACTACGAGAAGCGCATGCGGCGGTACTTGAACGTGCCCGAGGACGAGGCGCTGGCGTTCAGCGTCGAGCCCAAGTTCGACGGGGTCAGCGCGGCACTCATCTACGAGGATGGCGTGTTGGTGCGCGGGCTCACGCGCGGAGACGGGGAGGTCGGGGAGAACATCCTCGCTAACCTGCTCACCGTGCGGAACATCCCGGTGGAGCTCTCCGGCGAGTGCCGGCCGGTTCCGAAGTTGTTGGAGGTGCGCGGCGAAGTGCTGATCGCCACCGATCGCTTCGAGGATTTCAACCGGAGGCGGGCGGAGGAAGGGCAGCCGGTACTGGCCAACGCGCGCAATGCCACCTCTGGTGCCCTGCGCCGCAACGATCCCGCCGAGGTGGCGCGGTATCCGCTCGAGTTCTTCAGCTACGCCGCGCCGCGCATCGAGGGGTTGGAGGAGACACCGCAAACCCAGGGCGAGACCTTCCAGGCGCTCGAGGATTGGGGGCTGCCCCTGTCGGGGTACCAGGAACTCGTGGTGGGCCTCGATGCCTGCCTCGCCTACCACGCGAAGCTCATGGCCCAGCGGGATGCGATGCCGTTCGAGATCGATGGGGTGGTGGCGAAACTCGACCGGTTCGACCTGCGGGCGCGGCTCGGCATGACGGCGCGGGCGACCCGTTGGCAGTATGCGCACAAGTTCCCCCCGCGCAGCGAGGTCAGCACGTTGCTCGCCATCGAGGTGCAGGTGGGGGCCAAGGGGCGCTTGACGCCGCGGGCCCACGTGGCGCCCGTCGAGGTGGGCGGCGTGACCGTGCGGCACACGACCCTGCACAACGCCGACCACGTGGCGAAGCTGGGCCTGCATCCGGGCGACCGGGTGTTCCTTGAGCGCGCCGGAGATGTGATTCCCCAGGTGACCGGGGTTTCGGTGCCCGCCAAGGGGCCCGAGCCCGCGGGCTGGCACGAGGAGGTGCCCGAATCCCTGCGCGAGGGGGACGGCTACCGCGCCGGGGTGACCGCGCACTATGGCCAGGCGTTCGAGATGCCGAGTCATTGTCCGGCTTGTGGCTCCGAAGTGATCGTCAGCGGCAAGTACACCCAGTGTCCCAACGTGCATGGTTGTTTGCCCCAGCGCATGGGGCGCACGATCCACTTTGCGGCGCGGGCGGGAATCGAGATCGAATCGATCGGCGAAAAGGCCGTGGCGCAGTTGTTCGAGGCCGGTTTGATCCGGGACCCCGCCGATCTGTTCCAGCTGAAGGTGGAGGATCTGCTGCCGCTCGAGCGTTGGGGGCAGAAGTCGGCGGAAAACCTCGTGCGCGAACTTGAGGCGCGGCGGCACATTCCCTTCGGACGTTTCCTCGCGGCGCTGGCGATTCCCGGGCTCGGAGAGACGGTGGGCGAATTGCTCGCGCGGCACTATGCCACCTTCGAGGAGTTGCGGCACACCGACGCGGAGGCCCTGGAGCACATCGATGGGCTTGGGCCCAAGACGGCGGCCCAGGTGCTCGAGTGGTTGGCCGATGCGCGCAACATCGACCTGGTCGAGCGCATGTTCGCCGCGGGTGTGACCCTGGAAGCGCCGGGGGCCCGTGGGGGCGGGGTGCTCGACGGCAAACGCGTCGTGTTTACGGGTACCCTCGAACACACCACGCGTGCGGAAGCCAAAAAACTCGTGGAGGAGGCGGGTGGCCAGGTGGCTTCGGCAGTCAGCGCCAAGACCCACGTGCTGGTGCAGGGGGGCAAACCCGGCAGCAAGGCGAAGAAGGCGGCGGAGCTGGGCGTGGAGGTCTGGGATGAAGCCACCTTCCGCGATCGACTAGGGCTGGAGCCGGTTCCCGAGGGGTCCTGAGTCCCGAACGCGGAGTTGCGGAATCCCCCCTGGGTGGGGAATTGCCGGGGTAGGGGCTATGATGCCCCTGCCCATGGCGCAGGACACCCAGCACGGTTCCACGGGGGGCGAGGGGGAGGAACACTCCGACTTCGTCCTGCCGGAGGAATTCCATAACGATGAAACCGCCCACCTCGTGCAAGAGGCCCAGGCGGGCAATGTGGATGCGTTGAACGAATTGTTCGCGCGCTACCACCAGACCATGATCGAGGTGGCCCGGCGCCAGCTCGGTCCCCGCTTGCGCTTGAAGGAGGATCCCGACGATCTGGCGCAAACGACCTTCCGGGAGGCGACCCGCGACTTCGCGCGCTATCGCTACCAGGGAGAGAGTTCGCTGCTGGCGTGGCTCGTACAGATCCTGAAGAACAAGATCCGCGACAAGGCGGAGTTCTACTCGGCGGGCAAACGCGATCAGGGTCGGGAGCGTTCGCTCGAAACCGGCGAGGGCACCCTGGCCGAGGGCACCATCGATGTGCCGACGCACGACCTGTCGGTGACCCAGGTGGTCAGCCGCGGGGAGAGCATCGATCTTTTGCGTCAGGCGCTCGAAGGGCTTTCCGATGAGCACCGCAAGGCGATCACCCTGGTCTTCTTCGAGGGACTTACCCTTCGCGAAGCGGGCGAGCGTATGGGCGGCAAGTCCGAAGATGCGGTGCGCATGATGCTGCGCCGGGCGGAGTCGAAACTCGGCGAAAAGCTGCGTTCGACCCTCGGCCGCGATCTGGGTTGAACCCCGGATGCGAGTGGATTCCGGCGAATTCCGGAATTCCGTGGATTCAGGCGAGGGTGGGCTCGCGCAGAACCTGCGTCAGCTCCATCGCAACCGCCAGGGCGATCTCGGCCGGTTCCTTGGACGGCGAACCGACGCCGATGGGGCAGGTCACCCGCTCGAGGGTCGAGGGTTCGAAACCGCGTTGCAGCAGTTGCTGCTGGAAGCGTTTCCACTTGCGCTCGGAGCCGATCAAGCCCACGTAGGCCAGGTCGTCGCGGCGAAGGGCTTCTTGCAGCACCTCCATGTCGAGCGCGTGGCTGTGGGTCATGATGAGCACGGCGCTTCCGGGGGGCAGGTCGGCGACTTCGGCTTCGGGGCTGTCGACGAGGCGCAGTTCGTAGGGGCGGGATTCGGCGGGGCGGGGGATCAGTTCCGCTGCTTCGCGTGGATCGATCAACAGCACCTCCGCGCGCAGCCATGGCGCCAATCCGCCCAGGGCCTGGCCCACGTGGCCGGCTCCGAAGATCGCCACGTGCCGGCGGCGCCAGTGGTGGCTTTCGAGGAACAGGGTGACCGAACCTCCGCAGCATTGCCCGGCGGCGGCGGCCAGGGGCACGGCCAGGCTGGCGGTGCGGTCGCGCGTTTCGGCGAGCAGTTCGGCGGCTTTTTCCAGGGCGAGCTGTTCGAGGCGACCGCCGCCGATGGTGCCCCAGTGGAGACCCTGGGCGGTGACCACCATGCGCGTGCCGGGGTCGCGGGGGGTGCTGCCTTGGGTGTGCACCACGGTGACGACCACACAGGGAGTCCGCCGGTCGCGCAGACCGCCGAGCGCGTCGAGCCAGGCACTGGCGGGATCCATGGGCGGATGGGGCGGCGGGAAAGGGGGTCCCGGGGCGAGGAATTCGCGGGGGACTCAGGCCCGGGTCGGGCGGGGGTCGCGCAGGGCTGCGGCTCCAGGGGCCAGGTGCCGGGCGGCAGGGACCGGTTGCCGGACGGCAGGGGCCGGGGGTCGAACGAACCCCGGCGGGCGGGCCGGGGTGGTGGGCCGTACTGGACTCGAACCAGTAACTTCCACGCTGTGAACATGGCACTCTACCAATTGAGTTAACGGCCCGTTCGAGGGGGGAAGAATAGTGTCGGGCGGGGCCGGCAGCAAGCGTGCAGGCCTTGGAGATTCCTAAAAAATGGGGGCGGGGCGCGGGGCTTCGTGGCTGGGTGGACCCGGGCGGTGGAGGGGGCGGGCGTTCCCAGGCCCGGCAAGTCGCCGGGAAGCGGCCGGTCATTCGCGGAGGTACCGGGCCGGGCCAGCGGGTACCCTGCCCGGGTGACCTGGAAGATTCGCAGTCTCCTGATCGTGGCCGCGGCGGTGCTCGTGTACGGGATCCTGTACTGGGTCCTGCAACGCGCCGAACACGGGGGATCTCCGGGGGGGGCCAAGGCTCCGGCCTTCGTGGCCGCCCCGGCTTCGGTTTTCGGTGCCGGGGGACCGCGGGAGGCCCTGGAGGTCCGGCTCGAGGGCCGGCCTGGGGATGCGGCGCCGCTCTTGCTGGGGTGGGGCCGCGCGGACCTGGTGCAGGTTCTCGGCTGGCCCCAGCGGGCGCAGGGGAATCAGTGGTGGTACCCGATGAACGGCAGTTATCTCGTTTTGCGCTGGGGGCCTGACAATTCGGTTGCCCAGGTCCTATGGCAGAACACGGAACCTGAGTGACCCCATGCCGTACCCGCTCAACTTTGGTCTGCGCGCCTTCCGTGGAGGCGCCGCCGTGCTCAGCCGCGTTGTTCCGCCGCTGGGGTATCGATTGCATTGGTCGCTGTTCGTGCGATCGCCGAAGCCGGCGCGGGTTTCCGAAGAGAGTCTGCACTTCCTCGAGAGCCACGGTCGCCAGCAGATTCTCGAAGTCGAGGGGCACCGGGTGCCGGCCTACACCATGCGCCCTGCGATGCAGACGCGCATGCGCGTGCTCTTGATCCATGGCTGGGGCAGCCGAGCGGCCGCGCTGCTGCCGATGGCCAAGTTGATGATGCGCGATGGCGCCGAAGTCATCGCTTTCGATGGGCCGGGGTCGGGTCTGACCGGCAAACACACGGTCTATCTGCCCGAGCAGATGGCCGTCGTGGATCGCCTGCAGCGCGAGCTGGGTCCAATCGATGTGGTGGTCGGCCATTCCTTCGGGGGCATCGTCGCGGCGCACTCGATCGCCGAGGGCCTGCTGCCTTCGTGCCGCGTGTTCGCAACGATCGCTTCGCCGAATTCGTTCGAGGTGATGACCCAACGCCACCTGCGCTTCTTCTGGCAACCGGAAGGGGCGCTCGACTACTTCGACAAGCGGGTGCAAGAACTCACCGGCTCGGAGATCGGGCGTTACGGGATCGGCGAGGCGCTGGCGCAATTGCGGCCGGGGCGCCTGCGGTACCTTTGCTTGCACGATCACTCGGATGAGGACGTGCCCGTGAGCGATGCCCAGGAGATCGGGCGTGCTTTGCCTTGGGCTCAAGTGGAGATCACCGCCGGACTGGGCCACAACCGCATCCTTCGGGAGGAATCGGTGATCCGGCGGGTGGTGGAGTACATCGACGAATCGATGTACGGCGTGCCCGAAGTGGCGGCGACGATGCCGGACGCGGAGCATGCAGAAGCAGCGCATCCTGACGCGGCGCCCGCTGCCGCGATGCCAGGTCCAGCCGACGGGCCGCACATCGATCCTGCCGCGAGCGGGGCCGCCGGATCGCCTGGCGAAAGCGCGCCCCCCGGCAACGAGCTCGGCTGAAGCGCAGCGGGGCTTACCAGCCCGGTGTTTCGCGCATGGCGTGGAAGTGGGCGAGCAATCCGTCGAGGATGTGGTACGTCATGCCCCAGATGGTCCATTGCTCGAACTGCCAGGCGGGATACCGCAGGGTCTTGTCGGGACCTTCGATGCGCTTCTCGCCCGCCAGTTCGCCGGAGAGCAGGCTTTCCAGCGGTACGCGGAAAGCAGCGCTGGCTTCGGGGCCGAGCACGGGGTCTGTGGGTTCGAACTGTTCGAACACCACGGGCGTGACCCAAAGGGGCAGCTTGGCGCCGCGGGCGCGGGCTTGCATGGCGGGCAGGCGGCCTAGGGGGCGCGCCACTGCGGCGAGGTCCACGCCGACCTCCTCGACGGTTTCCCGGGTGGCGCCGGCCACCAGGTCCGCGTCGTAGTCCTCCAGGTGTCCTCCGGGGAAGGCCACGTGGCCTGACCAGCGATCCCCCTCGCGGTGCGCGCGCTGCATGAACAGGATGCCGGGGTTGTCGAGACCCTGCAGCACCACCGCCACGGCAGCGTGGCGGACGGTTCGATCGAATGGATCCCCAGCGGGGGTCAGCCGGGAGGCGAGTTCGGCGGGCCAGGGTTCGGGCATGGTGGGTACAGGGTAGCCCGACGGGGTGCCCGGCACGCAGGGGGTCCCAGGCCTTCCCTGGGAACCGATCCCGATTCTCCCGTTCGTGCAGCGCGGGGAGCCCCGGCGCGTCCCCAAGTGCCGAACCGGGCCCCAGAAAAACTCAGCAGCGGAGGTGCCGGGCACCACCGCTGCTGCTGCCCATGCCGGGAGGGACTCGAGGCTATCTGCTTGGTGCGGCCTCGGAGACCATGAACTGCGCCAGTTGCGCGATGCGCTTCGGGTCGAGGCGCATGCCCAGGATCATCACCCGGGCGGAGACCGTGCCGAACATGGCGCTGAAGGTCTCGTCGAGGGCGACGGGGCCTGACCACTCCCCGCGCTGCGTGGCGCGCGCGAAGATCACGGCGAGGATCTCCTTCTGCTCGAGCACGAAGAAGCATCGGGGTTCGTCGCCCGTGCTCTCGAGCTGGCAGTTGTAGTCGATCACGTCCGCCAGCATGCCCGCAAATACCGGGCGGGACATGCTGTGCTCCATGATCCGGGCCAACTGCCCGATCAGATCTTCCAGGTCCCCGATGAGGGACTTGGTCTGGGGCACCGTGAAGCGCGAGAGCAGACAGGCCTCACGGATGAGATCGGTTTTGTGTTTCCACCAGCGGTAGATCGTGGTTTTCGCAACGTGGGCACCAGCGGCAACGGCCTCGATGGTCACGTCTTTGTAAGAGGTCTTCTCCCGGGCCAAGCGGGCGGTCGTTTCCAGAATTGCCGTGCGGGCAGCCTCATCTCTGGGCCTGCCCTTGCGCTGTTGAGCGTGGTAGGAATCCAAGGGCGCCCCCTCCGGGCTGGTTTCACAGTCCATACGCTCCGGCAGTGGAACTCCATCGTGTGAGGGAAGCACGTTCATAGGCTAACAAAGGCGATTCGGAACGGACTGGCAGGAATGGTCCACGGACACCTTCGCTTGGGGAGTAGCGCCCGATGCCCCGATTCTAACAAAAATTCCTACAACGGTGTTTTGGCGGAGTTATTGACCAGGCGCCACAACGCGCGTTGATGCTCAAATCCTTTGCGGAGGTCAAACCTGCAAGCCTCAGGGAACTCATCCAGGAAGAATTCGGCGCGTTCGGGATTGAGCACCAATGCCCCGCCATATGGCGAGACGACGCAGTTCCGGAACACTCGAGCGCCCAAACCCCACAAGTATTCAGAGGTTCTGTTTCCGCTATCAATCGTTTCGAATTCTTGTTGGATGCTCTCCGGCGTCAACGCCCAGCCGGATCCGTAAAAGCCTACGGCGCGTATCCATTCGTCTTTCCACTGGGAATGACTTTTCTGCAATGCCTGCAGCGCAGCGTTCACATCGCCGCCAAAACCATGCATCAGGGCAGGCCCCATGCCCCGGGCAAATGCAGTTTTCATTTCCGTAGAAGCACCTTCCGCGGGCAGTTGCTGCAACCACAACATCCAACCTTCCGCATCGTGTGCATTGGGTTGAAAGGCAACAGCCGCAGTCGCGATATCGGTCCACAATAGTTCCGGATCGGGTTCGTCGAATTCGAGTAGTGGGCGCAGGTTCTCGATCGACGCATCGGGAAGGTGGGTGAGCAGGGTCCGGAAATGCCCGCGATAGTTGTATCCCTTCCAATGCGCCAGGCGATCGAGGTTGCGCATGGGGGTGCGCCATTGCGCTTGTGCGAGGATCTGTCCGAAGGCGCCCAGGCCGAGCAACACAGCGATACCCGCCAGCGGACCCACCACCGCGGCTGCGGTGCGCCACCGTTCCGCCAACACCCAGGCGGCCCAAACGAGCAGCACGACCGTGGGCGGCGCCCAGCGCAACCAAGCGAAGTAGTGCACGTGGTGGTCCGCGAGGAACGGACCCTTGTACCAGGCGAGCAACCACAGGCCGACGAAACCAGCGAGCCAGGCCTGAGCCGCAAACGCGGCCGTGCGCCGGCGTAGCCAGAGGGCCGCGGTGGCCAGTAGCAGTAGGGGATAGGCACTGCGTTGGACCAGTGTCCAAGGGGAGACTCCTTGGAAGAGGCTGCCGAGGTACGAGCGCAGCTTCTCGGAGTTGCTCGTGAGCTGCGCGAGTTCGGTGCCGTGGATGTCGACCATGGCTTTGCCCACGAGCGCGAGCATGATCCAGAGCGGCAGGCCGCCGAGCAGGAACCCGGGCACGAGGGGCAGGGCGCCGCGCGAGAAGAGCCAACGGGGGCGCAGCACTAGCACGCCGAGCCCGACCCAACCGAGGATCAGCGCGTTCTGGTAGCTGAAGAAGAGCGCGAAACCCGCCAGGGCTCCGACGGCCAGGGTCCGGCGCCCGCTCGGGTTCCAATTGCGGAAGCGCAGCAGGCGCAGGCCTTCGTCCAAGAGCGGTAGACCCAGTGCCAAACCCTCGAAGTGGATGCCCAGGGTCAGCATGCTGTAGCGCTGGAATCCGGAGGGCCCGAACAGGAATAGCAGGGCGCCCAGGTGCGCCGCAGGGGCGCCTGCGTGGAAGCGTAGGAAGCGCCAGAGGGCGGCGAACACCAGCCAGCAGGTGAGCAGGCCCACCAGGCGCTGGGCGAGCATCGATTCGCCCACCAGCTGGAAGGCGAGGGCTTTGACGGCGCTGATGAAAAAGCCTCCGCCCTCGTAGTAATGGTACGCGAGCCGGTGGAAGTCGACGCCGATGCCATCGATCATCGCCTTGGCCACCGAACCCTTCTCGGGCTCTTCGCCGTAGAACTGGATGTCCGCCAGGGTGGCGATCAGGGAGCCCTTGACGAGCAGCAGCACCAAGGTCCAGAGCAGGAAGGTGCGTGCGCCGAAGGGGGCCGCTGCGGCGGAGCGCAATCCGGGCGAGGGGGCAGACATCGGAGCGATTATAGCCAGCCCGGCCGCGCGGCCCGGGGCCGGCGCAGGGCGCGGGCGGCTTTTGCCCCGGGTGGAGCAACCTGCGCTTCGATCCGGGAAATCTTGGCCCGCTGCAAAGCAGGCGGGGAGCCGCGACCCATGGGCCGCGGCTCCCCGCCGATCTCGATGCCGCTGGCGATCAGGCCTGGGCTTTGATGCCCTTCACCGCTTCGGTGATGGCGGGCACGATCTCGAAGGCGTCGCCGACGATGCCGTAGTCGGCCACCTTGAAGATCGGGGCGTCGGCGTCCTTGTTGATCGCGACGATGGTGCCCGAGGTGCGCATGCCGGCGAGGTGCTGGATCGCGCCGGAGATGCCGACGGCGAAGTACAGCTTCGGGGAGACCGTCTTGCCGGTTTGACCCACCTGCTCGGAGTGCGGGCGCCATCCGGCGTCGACCACGGCGCGGCTGGCACCCATGGCGGCGTTGCCGAAGGCGTTCGCCAGGTCCTCGAGGATGCCGAAGCCGTCGGCATCGCGCAGGCCGCGGCCGCCGGCGACGACCACCGGGGCTTCCGCCACGTCGAGTTTGGCGCTGGCTTTGGCTTCGATGCCGGTGACCCGGGCCTTGCCGGCGTCACCCAGGGATTGGGTTTCGACCGCCGGGGCGGCGCCGCCGCCAACGGCGGGGAAGACGTTGAGGCGGGTGGTGGCGCACAGGAACGCGCCGCTGGTGCCGAGTTGCACGATGGCCTTGCCGGCCAGCCACGGGCGGGTGACGTGGAAGGTATCGCCGGAGCCGGCGAGGGCGGTGATGTCCGAGAACAGCACGCTGTCCAGGTGCGCGGCGACGCGCGGGGCCAGGTCGCGGCCGCGGGCGGTGGCGGGGGCAAGGAAACCCTTGGCGCCCTTGGCGCGCACGAGTTCGGCCATGGCTTTGGCGGCGGCGTCCGGGCTGGCGGCGCCGGCGCCGGTGAGGGCCACGGCGGCGCTGACGCCGGCGGCGGACAGGGAAGCGGCGGCGGTTTCGGCGCCGTCACCGATCAGCACGGCGATCGCGCCTGCACCGGCCGCATGGGCGGCACCCAGGGTTTCCAGGCCGGCTTGACGCAGTTTGCCGCCCTCTTGCTCCACAAAGACGAGGAAGTTCGACATGGTTCGTTCGGGGGTCAGGGGATCAGAGGACGTTGGCTTCGTTGCGCAGGGCTTCGATCAGGGCGGGCACCGCAGCGGCGCCTTCGCCGACGATGCGGCCTTCCTTGCGGGGGGCGGGCAGTTTGGCTACCACGACCTGGGCCTGGTTGGCTTCGAGGGTGGCGGGCACCTCGTCGAGCGGCTTCTTCTTGGCCGCCATGATGCCCTTCAGGCCGGCGTAACGCGGCTCGTTGAGGCCTTTGTTGCAGGTGATCACGGCGGGCAGGCTGAACTCGACGGTTTCGATACCGGCTTCGGTTTCGCGCTTGGCAATGCCGCCGCCGTCGTTCAGCTCAAGGCCGACCACGTCGGTAACGCAGGCGAAGTCGAGGTACGTGGCAACCATGGGGCCCACGGCGGCGTTGTCGCGGTCGGTGGCGACTTTGCCCATGAACACGAGCTGGCCACCCAGTTCGCTGATCTTGGCGGCCAGGGCCTTGGCGGTGGCGCGGCAATCGCGGCTCTGCCATTCCTCGTCGACCAGCAGCACGGCTTTGTCCGCGCCTTTGGCCATGCACTCGCGGATCTCCTTGCTGCCGGAGGCGGAGCCAAGGGACAGCACGGTGACCTCACCGCCTTTTGCCTCCTTGGTCTGCACGGCCTGCTCCACGGCGATTTCGTCGTAGAAGGAGACCATGTACTGGAAGTTCTTGGAGTCCAGTCCCTTGCCGTCCGCGGAGATTTCCGCGGTGGCCTCGGTCGTGGGCACGCGCTTGACGCAGGCGATGATGTTCATGGGTCGGCTGGGGGAAGGCGGCGGAAGGGCCCGCCGCACGTTTTCGGGGCAAGCAGAATACGGTGGCCCCCCTTGGGCGGCAAGTCGCCGGGCCGCCCCCCGTCCCTGACCGGGGCTCCCGGCCGCAGCCAGGCCCGCCCCAGGCGCCCGCGCGGCGCCCTTATTGCAGGAGACCCTCTTCCTCGGCCTTGCTGATGCCCGCCGTGGGGTCGTCGAAGCTGTGGCCCAGGTAGACCTCGCGCACCTTGGGGTCCGAGATCAGCTCCTCCGCCGTGCCCTCCCGCAGGATCTGGCCGCGGTGGATGATGTAGGAGCGGTCGGTGATCTGCAGGGTCTCGCGCACGCTGTGGTCGGTGATCAGGACCCCCAGGCCGCGCTCGCGCATGCGGGCGATCAGGCCCTGGATCTCCTCGACGTTGATCGGGTCGACGCCGGCGAAGGGTTCGTCCAGGAGCAGGATCTTGGGCTGGGTGGCCAGGGCGCGCGCGAGTTCGAGGCGCCGGCGCTCACCCCCGGAAAGGGTATCGGCGCGGCTCTTCTCGAGGTGCGAGAGTTCGAGCTCCTCGAGCAGGCGGTCCGCCTCCTCGTTGCGCTTGGCCCGTCCGTAGGGCATGGCCTCGAGCACGGCGAGCAGGTTGTCGCGCACGGTCATCAGGCGGAAGGCGCTGGTGTCCTGGGGTAGGTACCCCATGCCCCGGCGCGCACGCCGGTACATCGCCATCTTCGTGCAGTCCTTGCCGTCGATGCGCACCTTGCCCTTGTCGGGCGTCACCAGGCCGACCGTCATCCGGAAGCTGGTGGTTTTGCCCGCGCCGTTGGGGCCGAGCAGGCCGACGATCTCGCCCGTGTCTACCGTCAGGCTGACCCCATCCACGACCCGGCGGCCGCGGTAGGACTTCATCAGGGAGTCGACCTCGAGGTATGCCATGGGTCCTAGCGTACCCAGCGCAGGCGGTACACGTCCAGGGACGGCACCATCGGCCAGACCACCATGACCGCCCGACCGCGGATCAATTCCCGCGGAACGAACGAGGCTTGCACCGGCTCGAGCTCCCTGGACTGGGATTGCGCAAAGACGTGCCGCTCTCCCAGGTCGTCCATGAGGAAGACCTGCAAGGTGCCATCGTCGCCGGTCTGGAACCTGGGGTTCTCGTTGTTGCGATGGTTGCCTTGCACGACGGTGCTCTGATCCCCCTCGTGCACCTCATACCGCACCAATTGCCAATCGCGGCTGTCCGACGAGTCCTGGGTGTTGTCCCCGAGCATCACGTAGTGCCCTTCGGGGATCTGCCAGTCGCTGTACTTGAGATTCTTGTCGGTGTAGTAGATGTCGCGCCAGACCCGCACGTTCTGGAAGCGCGCGCCGCCCTGGGTGGTGCGCAGGCGGATGCCGCTCGAATCCAGCAGCTGGTCGGAGATCGGGTCGATGGGGGCCTGCAGCCAGATCTTGCCGTCGATGGAGAGCCGCAGTTCGTCGTCCAGGTTCTGGGCTTCGATGGCCACGCAGTCGCCGCTTTCGAGGCGGAAGGGTTCCACCGACGCGATCGGTTGGTTGCTCTCGTCCCCCGGGCCGCGCACGATCCACAGGCGGATCGGCTCGCGGTCGGTGGCGGCGGGGCCGGGGATCTGCATCCGGTAGCGGCGCGGCCCCTCGTGGAATTCGACCTCCACTTCGCGGCAATCGGCGGCGGGGCACAGGTCGAAGGCCACGCGCAGGTCGCCGACGGTGTTCTTCGGCATCGAGCGTTTGCCGGCGAGCACCTTCTCGCCGAGTTTGCCCGGGTAGCCGTCCGAGTACGCGTCCACGACCGAGGAGCTGCGGGCGGGGAACTGGGCCTGTCCGCCGGCCGCTGCGATCAGGTCGTCGCCCTCGATGCTCCAGCCTTCGCCGGGCACGTGCCAGCCGCCTTGGGTGTCGACCTTGCGCAGCATGGTCGCGAGCAGGTGGTCACTGCGCCGCGGGATGTGCCAATCCTTGCCATCGGCGCTGATGAAGACGTCGCCGCTGCGGATGCTCAGGAATTCGCCGCCCAAACCCCAGATGCGCTTGATGAAGTTCTTGGACTTGTCCAGCGGGTACTTGAATACCGCCACTTCGAAACGCTCGGGCTCGCGGAACTGGTAGGAGAGTTTGTCGACCAGGACGTGGTCGAAGACCCCGCCGCCCTTGCCGTTGTCCCAGCCCATCAAGGTGGGCTGCATCGATCCCGTGGGGATCTTGTAGGCCTCCAGCACGAAGAACTTGAACAGCACGATGATGACGATCGAGATCGTGATCGCCTCGATGTTGTCGCGCCAGTGGTGTTTGGTCTCGGACGCGCCGCTGTCCTGCTTCTTCTTGTTCAGCATGGGGATGGGATCAGTTCTCTTCCCCGCCGAGCACGGCCAGGAACGCCTTCTGCGGGATATCGACGTTGCCGACCTGGCGCATGCGGCGCTTGCCGGCCTTCTGCTTTTCGAGCAGCTTGCGCTTGCGGGTGATGTCGCCGCCGTAACACTTCGCGGTCACGTCCTTGCGCAGGGCGGCGATGTTCTCGCGCGCGAGGATGCGCGATCCGACGCCGGCCTGCAGGCGCACCTCGAACATGTGGCGGGGGATCTCCTTGCGCAGTTTCTTCAGCACCGCGCGGCCGCGGGTGTCGGCGCGCGAGACGTGTACGATCGAGCTGAGCGCGTCGACTTCCTTGGCGTTGACCAGGATGTTGAGCTTGACCAGCTTGTCGGCTTTGTAGCCGGTGACGTCGTAGTTGAGCGTGCCGAAGCCGCGGGTGGCCGACTTCAACTTGTCGTAGAAGTCGTACATGATCTCCGCGAGCGGAATGTCGAACACAAGCTGCACGCGCGCGGCGGACAGGTGTTCCTGGCGAATGAACACGCCGCGGTGGTCGGTGGAGATCTGCATGACCGGGCCGATGTATTCGGCGGGCATCAGCATGCTGACCCGGGCGATCGGCTCGCGCAGCTCATCGAACTGGTCGGGCGAAGGCAGGGCGCCGGGCGAGTGCACCCACATCTCCTCACCGGTCTTCATCAGCACCTGGTAGGTGACCGAAGGCGCGGTCTGGATCATGTCCATGTCGTGCTCGCGCTCCAGGCGCTGCTGGATGATCTCCATGTGCAGCAGGCCCAGGAAACCGCAGCGGTAGCCGAAACCAAGCGCGTCGGAGGTCACCGGCTCGAAGGTCAGCGAGGAGTCGGTCAGCGCCATGGTCTCCAGGGCGTCGCGCATGTCTTCGTATTCCCCCGGGTTGGTGGGGTAGAAGTCGGCGAAGACCATGTGCTGGGGCTCGCGGTAGCCCGGCAGCATCTCGACGTCCTTGGCGCCTGCTAACGTGATCGTGTCGCCCACGCGCACGTCGCCCAGGGTCTTGATGTTCGACACGAAGTAACCGACCTCGCCCGCGTGCAGGCTCTCGGCCGCGGTCATCTTCGGCACGAAGCGGCCGATGTCGACCGCTTCGAACACCGAGTCGGTGCTCATGAAGCGCACGCGGTCGCGTTTGCGGATCGTGCCGTCGACGATACGCATGTAGACGATGACGCCGCGGAATTCGTCGTAGACCGCGTCGAAGATCAGGGCGCGCAGCTGCGAGTCGGGGTTACCCTCGGGCGGGGGCACACGTTCGACGATGCGGTCGAGCACGGCCTGCACGCCGGCGCCGGTTTTGGCGGACACGTGCAGGGCGTCGGTGCTGTCGATGCCGAGCGAAGCTTCGATCTCCTCGGCAATCTCATCGGGGCGCGCGTGGGGCAGGTCGACCTTGTTGAGCACCGGCAGGATGGTCAGGTCGGCTTCGATGGCGAGGAAGGCGTTGGCCACGGTTTGGGCTTCGACGCCCTGGGCCGCGTCGACCAGCAGGATCGCGCCTTCGCAGGCCTGCATCGACTTCTCCACCTCGTAGTTGAAGTCCACGTGGCCGGGCGTGTCGATCAGGTTGAGCTGATAGCGCTGGCCGTCCTTCTCGTGGTAGATCGTGACCGAGTGCGCCTTGATCGTGATGCCGCGCTCGCGCTCGAGCTCCATGGCATCGAGCAGCTGCGCCTTCATCTCGCGCTTCTGTACGGCGCCGGTGATCTCCAGCATGCGGTCCGCCAAGGTCGACTTGCCGTGGTCGAT
Organism: Planctomycetota bacterium; assembly: GCA_041398705.1. GTDB lineage: Bacteria > Planctomycetota > UBA1135 > UBA1135 > NORP259. The sequence continues at coordinate 291,170 of JAWKUI010000003.1, forward strand.
GTGGGCGATGATGGAGAAGTTGCGAATGTGCTTGGGGTCCACGGGAGAGGGGGGCGAGGGACGATCAGCGGGGGGTGGAGGGGGCCTGGGCTTTGAGCTGGCGCACCAATTCGGCCAGGGCCCGGCCGCGATGGCTGATCGCGGCTTTTTCGGCGGGAGTCAGTTCGGCGATGGGGCGGCGATCGAAGGGATTGCCGGATTCTCGCACGCGGAAGAGGGGGTCGTAGCCGAAGCCGCCGTCCCCCTTGGGGCCATGGCCGATGCGGCCGTGGACTTCGCCGCGGGCGCGGCAGACGATCTTGCCGTCCGGATCCGCCACCACCAGGCAGCACACGAAGTGCGCGCCGCGGCCGGCGCCGGGGATGTCCTGGAGGGCATCGAGCAGCTTGCGGTTGTTGGCTTCGTCGTCGCCGTGCACGCCGGCGTACCGCGCGGAGTGTACGCCGGGGCCACCGCCAAGGGCGTCGACGCACAGGCCCGAATCGTCGGCCAGGGCCAGGCGGCCGCTGTGGGCGGCGGCGCTCACGGCTTTCTTCTCGGCGTTGCCCTCGAAGGTCTCGCGGTCCTCTTCGACGTCGGGCAATCCGCCCACGTCAACAGGACGCAGCACGCGGAAACCCAGGGGTTCCAGCATGCGCTCCAGTTCGGCGGCTTTTTTGGCGTTGCCGGAAGCCAGCACGATTTCCATCAGGATCCGGTCAGGGCGAGGGCCGCTTTCTGGCGCTCGAAGATGTGCTGGATGGCCGCTTCGCCTTTCACGAGCATGGCGTCGAGTTGCGTGCGGTCGAAGGGCGCGCCTTCGGCGGAGCCCTGGATCTCGATGAACTGGCCGGCGCCGGTCATCACCAGGTTGAGGTCGGTCTCGGCGGAGCTGTCTTCTTTGTAGTTGAGGTCCACGAGGCAGGTCTGTTCGACGATGCCCACGGACACGGCGCCGAGTTGGTCGGTCAACGGCCAGCCGCGCAGCAGGCGGTTCTCATCCATCCAGCTGAAGGCGTCGTGCAGCGCGACCCAGGCGCCGGAGATCGCTGCGGTGCGCGTGCCGCCGTCGGCTTCGAGCACGTCGCAGTCGATGTAGATCGTGCGTTCGGTCATATGACCGAAGTCCACGACCGCGCGCAGCGAGCGGCCGATCAGGCGTTGGATCTCCACCGAGCGGCCATCGAGCTTGCCGCCCCGGTCGCGCGCCTTGCGATCGCCGGTCGAGCCAGGCAGCATCGAGTACTCGGCGGTGAGCCAGCCCCGGCCCTTGCCCTTCAGGAAACGCGGCACGCCGTCGGTGACGGTGGCCGTGCACAGAACGCGCGTGCCGCCGAAGGTGGTCAGGACCGACCCCTGGGCCTTGCGGGTGAAGCCCCGCTGGAACTCGATGTCGCGGGTCTGGTGAGCCTCGCGGCCGTCGATGCGCTGCATGCTGTCTTGCATATTCTGTGCCTGTTTTTGGATCCCGCAGTGTAATTCCAGATGCGGGGTACCGGCCACACTTTCTCGGCGCCCCCGCGCGCCCGTGCATCGATCAGAGTGCGGTCAAGGCGCGCACCCATTCGAGCGCAATGCGCTCGAGCTGGCCATCCCCGGTTTCCAGCTCCAGCCCACCGGGAACGGTGAGCCCCACCAGCCGGGCCTCGAGCACCCGATCCCCGGCTTCGCATCGGACCTGGCGGCCGGCCAGCCCGGTGGCCGCGAGGTAGTCCGCCGACAAGGCCTGCGAGTCCTGTTCGGCCTGTTGCCAGCGGGGGGGCAGGGACCGGCACAGGGCCTCCAGGACCTGGTCCGGGGTCACCTCCAGACCCAGGATCCGCAGGCTGGTCACCGGCCGTTCCCCCGTCAGCCAGCCCGGGAAACCCGCCTGGCCCACGTTGACCCCGATTCCGACCGCGTAGGCGGGGTGTGCGGGGTCCATACCCCGGGTCTCCACCAGGATGCCGGCCAGTTTGGCGGGGCCGTGCAGCAGGTCGTTCGGCCACTTCAGCGCCAGGCCGGGGGCACCGAGCGTGGCCAAGCCCTCGTACACCCCGAGGCCGGTCGCCATGGTTAGAAGGGGGGCCGCCAAGCCCGCGGGGGGGCGCCAGATGGCGGTCATGTAGAGGCCTTCCCCCGGGGCGGAGTGCCAGCGGGCCCCGCGCCGCCCCCGGCCCGCGGCCTGCTCGGTGGCCACCAGCACCAGTCCGTGGGGGGCCTGGCCCGCCGCCAAGAGGCGCAGGGCCTCTTCGTTGGTGGAGTCCAGGTGTTCGTAGCGCTGGACGGGGCCGAGGGGGGTGGTCATGGGGGCACGGTGCGGGGCCGGTGGGCCCGCGTCAACCCGGCCGGGGCTGCGGGCCGGGTTTCGGGATGGCGCACCGGGTGCCTGGGCAGGAAATTGCATTCAGGTCGCAAGTTCGGCGGGCCGAAAGGTGGTGCGGGTAGGAAAGCCCAAATCTCGCGCCATGATCCGTACCGTCCTTTCGCTGGCGGTCCTTTTCGCGTGCTGCTCCTGTGGGGTCACGCGGTTGGGGCAGCCCTATCACCAGGCCAGCCTGGGCACCGCGCCGCTGATCGAGCAGATCGAAGTGCGCGAAATGCTCCCCATGGTGGGCCGAGCGGAGACCGTGACGGCGACCCATCAGGCGGCGGATTTGCAACCCGAGCGCCAGATCTGGCCCGACGATTGGACTTCCCTGCTCACGCCTCCCGCTGCCACCGAGTTCGTTCTCGATCTCGGTGTCGGCGAAGCACCGTTTGACGACGCGTGCGAACTCTTTTGCCTCGATCCCGGGCCCGTTCGCGGGTTCTCCGATGCCCTGGTCCAGATCGAAGTGCGGCGCACCTGGGTCGGCCCGGTCTCGTGGCACGGCATTGCTGCGCTCAGTCGAATCCAGGAAGACACCCTGCTTGAAGCCATGCAAGCGGGGGATTGGGCCTGGATCGGCTTCGGGGTGCAGTACTCCTGGTAGCTCCATCCAAGATGCCCGATCCCCAACCTGATTCCCCCCGGCGTTACCGGGTTCGGCCCGAGCAAGGCGAACTCGAGATGCGGCTCGTCTACGAGGGACTTTCGGTGCCCACCGAGGTCCTGGGCCTTTCCATGGACGGCGTGCAGTGCCGCGTCGAAAGGCGCTGGATCGACGAATTGCCGCTCGGAACCTGCGTTTCCCTGCGATTCTGCAATCCGCGCGGAGGGGCGCGGTACGAGGTGCTCGGTCTGGTGGAGACCACGCTCGATGAAGAGGGTTCCTGGGTGGCCGACCTGCACTTCCACGAGCAGGATGAATTGATCCAGACCCTGGGCCAGGTCGGCGCTTGGCGGCACTTCAACCGCCGCCGCCACTTCCGCGTCTACCCGCGCCTGGGCTTCTCGAACCCGGCGCGCATCGAATTGCAATGGCCCGGGTACACGGGCAAACACGTGTTGCACGACATTTCCGCCCAGGGCATGGCGATCCGCCTGGCGCGGCACGATCCATTGCAAGTTCCCGGGCACCGGGCGGTGCGTGCAGAATTGCATCTGCCCGGGGCCGGTGGGGCCCTGCAGATCTCGCTGCGCAAACTGCGCGAGCTCGAGGCAGGCAGCCATCGCCGGGTGTGTTTCGAAATCGATGACCTGCGCACGGCGAACTTCGGGGATGTGCAGGAACGCCTGATTGCGGCCGTGATGGACTGGCAGCGGGCTTCGATCCAGGCCCGCCACGCCCTAAAGGCCCACATCGAGTCAATGGGCTCAAAACGGGCCGGATAAGGGCCTTGACGTTCATTTCCCGGTGTTGAACCACCGAAAACAGAACGCCGACTTCTCCCAGCGCCCATGTCCAACCTAGACCAGATCCGATCCTGCCTGGACCCCTTCATCCGGGCCACGGGCAACCCGGTCGACTTCAACCGGGAGTCCCTGTTCGAAGGGCGTGATGCCCTGAAGCAAGTGTTCGATCTGATCGACCACCGCCACCAACGGGCGCTGGCGGAAGGATTCGGGGCGGTGCAGGCCCTGGTGGGGGGCATGATCCGTCGCGGGCATGTGGAACAAGGCGTGGTTCTGAAGGCTATCCACACGCTGATGTCGACTCTTGTCGAGCTGGCGGGCAGCCAGCCGATCGCGGGTCCGCAAGCGGAATTCGAGATCAAGGCACCCTCGGGCCACGGCCCCCTGCCCGGTTTGTCGGGCCTGAGCCCGCTGCCGCCCGCGCCGACCCCCGGCATGCGCTCCGCGGCTCCGTCCGCTCCTGCCGCACCCAGCGCGAGCGGCTACCTGCGCCTGGGTGGGCAACCCGGCAAGTTGGAACTCGCCGGCCGTCCCGGCGCGCCTGTCGAGCCCGTCAGCCCCAAGGGCGAGCACACCCTGGGTCAACTGCTGGTGCAATCCGGCAAGATCTCCAGCAGCCAACTCACGCGCGCCCTGGATCTGCAGAAGATCAACGGCCGCCGCCTCGGCGAGGTGCTGATCGCCATGGAAGCCATCGGCATCCAGACCCTCGAAGAGGCCCTCAACCGCCAGCAGGTGCTGCAGTCCTTCAAGGGCGGCAACAAGGGCACCGGCGCCGCCTGAGCCCGGACCCGGGGGGCGATCTCCCGGCTGCGCGCTCCTGGGCCTTCCCAGGGGGCAAAATGGGGCGGTTTCTCTTGATGATGCAGGGACCGGGGTCGCTAGCATGGCCGCCATGGCACCCGCCTTGTTCCCCCTGGCCGCCAGCGACAGCCCCGCAACGACCCTGATCGTGGTCGGGCTCGTGCTGCTGTTCCTGTGGTGGACGCGCAAGGGCGGCGGGTCATGAGGCATCTGATGGGATCCGTGGGATCCCCGTCCGGTTCCAGGGCCAACCGCACCCCCCCGATCGGCCCGTCGGGTTCGCAGCTCCGTTGAAGTTTTTTGGTCGCAAGAAGAAGTCCGAGGGATCTTCGGACCATCGCAGGCACTACCGCAAGGCGCCTGGCAAGAAGCACGCCCTGACCGCGCGCGTGCAATTGCCGCAATCCGGCGATGTGATCAACGTGACCGTGCTCGACGTGAGCGCCGGCGGCTGCAGCATCCAACTCGACCCGAGCAAAGCGGGTGAACTCGGCGTTGGCGCCATCTTCTGGATCGCCTTCGGATCGTTGCGCACCCAAGCGGAGTTCCCGGTACAAGGCCACGTGGTGAGCGTGATGCAGGCCAAGGACGGCCTGACCCGGCTCGGCGTCGGCTTCACCGATCCCGACGAGCTGTTCGGCCGCATCGAGCCGTACTTCCTCAAGTTCTTCAACCGCCGCCGCCTGCTGCGCGTGCTGCCCGAGCTGGGCCGCAGCATGAAAGCCGACGTGCGCGGGCCTGCGGGGGATGGATTCCGTCTGGATATCCAGGACGTGTCCGAAGAAGGCATCGGCCTTTCGCTGCACAACGAGGAGGTCGCCTGGATGGACGCCGGCGAGCTCTTCGACATCGAATTCAAGATCCCCGGTGCCAACGCCACCTGGTCGGGCAACGCCACGCGCATCCATGTGACGCCGCTCAAGGGCAGCACGCGCGCGGGCCTCTTGTTCCAGGATGGTGAGGTCCGCGACGCCGCCGCCCACGCGGCCCTCGAGGTCTGGTTGAACACCCGCCGGGTCGCCATGGCCAAGTGGGATTCGGCCTACGAATGAACGGGCTGGGCGGCGTGCGCCATGAGCACGGGGTTGCGATCGCGCAGCCCGAAGGCCTGCAGCTCGATGGCCTGACCCTGCGCGGAATCTCGGAGGCGGGCATCCGCACGAGTCTGCACGTGCCCGAGTGGGACCTGTTGGTGGACCTGGGGTGCGTGGATTCGAGCACGGTCCCGGCGAAACACGTGCTGGTCACCCACGGGCACCTCGATCACCTCGGGGCTTTCGCCAACCACGTGGCGTTGCGCGGGTTGTTCCGCATGGCGCCAGCGTCGTACCTGATGCCGCCGGGCCTGGTGGGGCCGGCCGAAGAGCTGCTCGAATTGTGGCGCCGCATCGACAAAGCCCCGCTCGAGGCGAGGGTCCTCGGATTGCCGCCCGGCCAGAGCCATGCCCTGCGCCGAGATCTCGTCGTGCACAGTCACGGCACCGTGCACCGGGTTGAAAGCCAGGCGTACCGCGTGGTTTCCTTGCGCCATGCGTTGAAGGCGGAGTTCCGGGGGCTGGCCCAGGGGGAGATCCACCGGCGCAAGGCGGCGGGGGAGGTGCTCGAGGAGGAACTCGAGGTGGGGGAGATCGCCTTTTCCGGCGACACCACCCTCGAGGGCATCTTGGCGCATCCGGAGCTACTGCGCGTGCGGCGGCTCGTGCTCGAGTGCACCTTCTTCGGCGAGCGCGTCGACGTAGCGCGCTCGCGCCACCTGGGGCACGTGCACCTCGACGAGATCGCTGCACACGCTGAAGCGTTCGAAGTCGAATGGTTGGTGCTGATGCACCGTTCGGTGCGCTTTTCCGCAGGCGATGCGGCGCGCCATGTGCGGGCGCGCTTGCCGAAAGACCTGCGCGAACGCGTGGTGCTGTTCGGCTGATCGCTTCAGGCCTTGCGGCGCCGGCGGCGGATGCCGATGGGCAGCCACCACAGATAGAGGCCCGTGCCCGTCAGCAATACGAGCAGCAGGGCGATGGGGAAGAACAACCCCAGTTTCGCCCCCTCGTGGAACCACGAGCCGTCGTGCAGGGCTTCGACCAGATCGCTATTGCGCTCCATGCTCGAGAGCAGGGCGCCGTTGCTGCTGTCGATCTGAAGCTCCCAGCCCGACACGCATTGCACCTTGATCAAGCCGCGCCCCGGCCGCACGTCGAGCCGATCGATGTCTTGCCAGCCCTGCACCTGCGCCTCCGGCACGGCCGCGGCGATATCGAGGACCTGGGGCCAATCGATCACGAGTTCGGCCGCCGCACCGCGCTGGGTGGGGGGCTGCACCCACGCCCATTGTTTCTTGAACTGCAGGGCGATGCCCGAGACCAGGATCAGCAGGAAAGGCAGGAACACCACGGGCGCGGCCCAGCGGTGTGCCTTGCGGGTCCAGATCGACGCTTTCATGGCGGCAGCATACCCGATGCCTGCCACGCGATTGCTGGGGACGGATGGTGCCCGGGCGGATTCGATCAGGCTGCGCGCCTTCGCCTCAGGAACCAGGCGATCAGGACCGGAATGCAAGAGACGAGGGCAATGCCCGCTCCGAGCCGAATCATGTCCCTATGGTCGGGGCCGCTTACCAGACCCGCCCCCAGGATCCAGATGCCCATCAACCAACCCAACGAACTCATGGCCAAGGGCCACACGAGGCCGTGGTCGTACATGCTGCGCTTGCGGGTTCGTCGGCCGGCCCAGTCCCAAAGCACGTACCCAAGGACGATCGGTAGGCCGATGCCCATGCCTTGCCCCATGCCGAAACCGTGGTCCCCGGTCAGCATGAGTGCATACAGTCCCGACATGGCGATCACGATGAGGACCTTGAACACGTTCTCGCGGCGCATCGACTTCGGATCCAGTGTCGTGCGACTGCGCTGGTCCTCGTGCAAGTTGACCTGGCCGCAGTGGGGGCAGCGCTGGGCTGCGCCCCGGACTGCGAAGGGCTGATGGCAATAAAGGCACTTCGGGTCGTGCATGGTGAATACCTCTATGGAGGATACCTTTGCGAGCCCGTTTGCATTCGATTCCGGTCGCGGATTGCCGGAATTGGGCCCCCGGGGGGCCCCAGGGCCCTCAGAACGCCATGCCCACCGAGATGTGCAGAACCCAGTCGGATTGCTCCTCGGTCGCATTTGGGTTGTGGGCGTAGTCCGCCCGGATCGGGCCGATTGGCAGGATGTAGCGCACCCCGGCGCCCACGGCGGTCTCCAGGTCCGCCCCGCGCAGCAGGTCGCTAGGGCTCTCCACCACGTTGCCGACGTCGGTGAACAGGGCCCATTGCCAGTTCGTATCCCCGATGTCGGAGAGGTATTCGATACTCAGCGTGCTGCTGCCCACTCCGCCGATAGGCGTGCCATCGTCATCGACCGGGCCGAGCTCGTCTTCGCGGAACGAACGCACACTGTTTTCGCCGCCCGAGAACAGGCGCAGACCCAGGGGCAGGTCCGAGTTGCCGTCGGGCAGGATGGCGGTGGCGCGCAGGCCCATGGCCAGGGTCTGGCGATCCCCTAGGGGATAGAAGTAGGTGTAACTCGTCTGCAGGCGCGTGTAGGGCGGCGCGGAACCGGTGTTGTCCAGGGTTCGCTGCAACGCAAACCGGATGTGGCGGCCGTCGGTGGGCAGCAGGGGGTGGTTGCGCGAGTCGTACTCGATACCCCATTCGAGCGTGGTGCTCGAAAGGTCCTGCTCGAACTCATCGGGCAAGGTCAAACCATCGAGCAGGTCCACCCGCACGTCGGACACCCCCACGCGCTGATAGCGCAGTCCCACGTCGGTGTTCCAGCGGAGCCGATGGCCAAAGTTGCGGCTGGCGAACACGCCCATGCTCCAGGACTTGTGCGTATAGGCGGGGCGTTTGCGCACGCTGTAGTCGCTGTTCGCGTTGAGCACCCAGTCGTGCCCGATGGTCCACGGATCAGAGAAGGTGACCAGTAGCCGTTCCGCCCGTTCGGCAACCACGCCCTCCAGGCCCAGGGTGCGCGCATACCCACCGATGTTGTAGTGGCGCCAGCCCATGTGCAGGCGCGCCCCTTCGAAGGAACCGTAACCCGGTTCGATGAACGCTTCGCGCTGGGGGTTCTCCTTGATCTCGAGCGTCAGGTCGCGGGTCGCGCCGCTTTCCGCCAGGTTCAGCCGCACGGTTTCGAAGCGTCCGGTGCGATAGAGGCGCACGACGGCGTTGTCGAGACCATCGGGGGTCAGCGGTTCACCCGGGGTCAGGCCCAGCTTTTCGAGCACGAAGCGGTCCGCGACCTTCAGATCCGGCGGGATGTGGATCGCGCCCAGCACCGATCGTTCCCCCGGAGTCACGTCGAGCGTCACGAACACCTGGCCGTTCTCCTGGCGCGTCTGGCTGACGACCTGCACGTCGAGGTAGCCGAGGTCGCCCAGGCTCGACTGGGCCGCGCGTTGCCAGCGCGGCACCCAGACGGGTTGGAAGATGGGCGCCTCGCCGGTGCCGCCCTGGACCTCCGCCAGGGCCGCATCGAGTTTCGCCTCCGCCGCCAGCTCGGGCGCCACGTTGTGCTCGATGCCGCCGAGGGTGTACCGCGGACCGGGTTCGATGCGGATCGTAAGGCGGGAACAGGCGGTTTTGACCTCGTCGAGTTTGGCGTCCGAGACGTCCACGTCCAGGTAGCCCTGGGAGCGATAGCGTTCAGCGATGCGGCCGGGCAGGCGATCCACGTCGCGCGGCCGCACCGGACTGTCGACCGCGCCGTACATGGCGATCAGGTCGGTTTTCTTCAGACCTTCGGAGTCGATGGCTCCGGGGAACTCCCATTGCGCGATGCAATGCAGGGGTCCTTCGACGATCTGGAAGTGCAGGCCGGCCGGATCCTTGGCTGACTCGCTGCGTTGTTCCACGGTGACCTGCACCTCGAGATACCCCCGGCGCTGGTACTCCTGCTCGATCTGGTAGCGCGCATCGTCGGCCACGACCGCCGGCGGCAGGCCTTCGCGCCAGGCGTCGATCTCGAACTGCAGGGCGCCGCGCAGGGCATCCCCATCGAGCACCTGGTTGCCTTCGAAGGCGAGCTGCGGCGCCGGGCGTTCCTTCTCCTGGCCCGCGGTGAAGGCGGGGGAGAGCAGCAGCAGAAACAGGCAGAGGAAACGCAGCATCAGCGGGGGCGTAACACAAATCGCAGGCCGAAGTTCACGTCGTCGTAGCGGTCCCGTTCGGCGGTGACCCACAGGGCCTTGCCCCGGCCGTCGCCTTCGCCGCGCAGGCGGAACATGGCTTCGAGGGTGCCGAGGCCCGACTCGGAGACCTCGCGGCCGGAGTAGATCTCGAGGCGATCGAGCAGGCTTTCGCCGCCGTCGGGGTCGTCGTCGGAGAACCAGCGACGCAGCAGGTCCTTGGCCAGATACACGGACAGGCTTTCGGTGGTGCGCGACAGGTCGCGGTCGCTCGGCAACTCGCCGGTGAGCAGCAATACGAGCAGATCGTAACGCGGCCGCTGCGGAGTCGAAGTCAGTTCGAGCACGGGGTTGTCGAGCGGACCGTGTACGCGCACACGCACGTCGGTGCCCACCAGGCGGGTTTCGCCCTGGGCTTCGATGGTCGGCACCCCGCCGCCCTTCGGCAGCAAGATCACGCCGTGTTGCCAACGCAGGGTCGAGCCGGGCAGACTCACCTGGCCGCCGCCCATGGTCACGTTGCCTTCGGGGTACAAACGCCCCGAACGCGCCACGATGCGGCCCTGCACCGAGAGTTCGGTTTTGGCGAGGTCGGAGACCACCGCCAGGGGGTGCCGCGTGGTGAGTTCCACGTCGAGGTCGAGGCCCGTGGGCACGTCGATCGAGATGTCGAGCGGATTGGCCTGGCTGGTGGCGGCCACGGGGCCCTTTTCCTTGGTGCCCCGGCGGCCTTCCATCAGGTCGAGCAGTTTGCCCGACAGGTCGAACTCGTGTTGTAGGCGGCCGTAGACCAGCGCTGTGCTGCCGCGCACCTTGGTGGCGGAACCCTCCCCGCTGACGCTCCAATCGAGGTCCGCGCGCACGCGGGCTTCGGGCTCCTGCAGCACCGGGAAACCCTCGCTCTTCAGCGTGCCGCTGTACCGCGGCGCGCCCTGGGACCAATCGACCTGTAAGTCGGCGGTGACCTCCGCGCCGCCGTAGAGCGACGTCAGGTGTGCGCGACCGTTGCCGCTTTCGTCGGCTTGGGCGGTGAGTTTCAGGTCGCGCCAGAATTCGCCTTGCGTCAGGCGCAACGCGGTGGCATTCACCTCGGTCTCGCCGCGCCAGCGGGGCGCGGCCAAGGTGCCGTCGATGTGCCCCGCTCCGGTGGCGGTGCCCGAGAGTCGCCGCAGGCCCGGCAGCCAGTCCACCAGCACCGCGAGGTCGGGGAAGTCGAGTTCGGCGCTCAGATCGATCGGCGCCTGGCGCGCATCCGTGCGCCACTGCTCGAGGCTCGCCAAATCGCCGCTCGCGGTCAACCGGCCCAGGTTGCTGTCTCCCTCGGTGAAGGCGAAACTCGCATCCTGCAGGGTGATCACGCCGTCCTGCAGTTGCAGGTTCAGGTCGATCGAACTGTCGTAGGGGGCGTGTTCGGCGGGCGTCACGCGCACCTTGGCATCGGCGAAGCGCACCGCGCCGCTCGGTTGCCACAGGGGGCCGGCGAGGTCGAGTTCGGCGGCCAGGGACGGCCATTCGAACTCGGCGCGGTCGGGCAGGTGCCAGGTCCCGGCGGGCAGATCGACTTGGAGTTTGGCCTGCAGGGGCAGGCCGTCGCTTCCGGGTTCCAGGCGGCCGCTGCCGGTCAGGGTGACGGTATCGAAGTCCGGCAGGGGCTGCGCGGAAACCCGCAGGCTCTGCACGGCGATCGCACCGTCTTCGGCCTGGATCTTGAGGTCGAGACCGCCGATGGGGGGCGTGTTCGGTGGCAGCAGCGAACCGAAAGCCGCGCTGACATCCGGCGCGACCACGGTGATCTGCCCCGCGAGCGAAGCTCCAGGCGTGGATTCCCCGCTCGACCAGTGCAGGCCCTCACCCTTGACGCTCCACCCGTGTTCGCCCGAGGCGAGCAATTGCTGAACTTCCAGCGAACCGTCCTGCCACCCCGCGTCGATGAATCCTTCGAGCCCCTTCAGCTCGCGCCACGCGCCTTCCTTCAACAGCACGCGCACCTGCGCCTTGCGATCGGAACGCAGGGGCCGTTCGCAGCCGCCTTCTACTTGTAGCCGGCCGTAGTCGTTCACGCGCAGATTCGCCTGCAGCCCTTCCAGGTCCTGATGGCGCCAACGGCCGGAGACGACGAGTTCGGCCGCGTACTCCTCACCCTGGGGCTGTTTCCACGTGACGGCGCCGGTCTGCACGTGCAGCGCTTGGCCCGCGTCGGTGGGGCCCTTCACCTGCACGCGCAATTGCGGAATGCGCACTTCCCCGAGCGTGGGCGAGCTCAAGTGCACCGCAAAGTCCTCGACCTGCACCTGCGGCAGGTCGGGCAGTTTCAGACCTTCGCCGCCCCCCGAATCCGCATCGCTGGAGGTCGATCCCTCGCCGCCCTGCCATTCGAACGTGCCGCCTTGCACGCGCACCGCTTCGATCGCCTGGGGGCCGAACTTGTGCCAGAAGCCATCGGCCAGGGACAACTCCGCGCTGCGCACGCCTTCCAAGTTCCAGGCTTTCGCGCGCAAGGCGAGATCCTCAAAGCGCCACAGAGTCCAGGGCGCGCCGGTCAGGTCGCCGATCTCGAGCTCAATGCCGGCGCGCGCGGCCAGGCGGGGACCCGCCCAACGCACCAGCGGATTCAGCGTGCGGCCTGGGAACAGCGCCAGCGCCGCGATCGGCAGGCACAGCAGCAACGCCGCAATCAAGACGGCGCGTTTCCATCGGCGACGGCCCTTGGGCTTGGGTTTGCTTTGGGCCATCACATCGGTCGCCACCCCGGGCAACGGCGGCCCAGGGTAGCGGCGGTTCTACCGCTCGGGGACGATCGTCAGGCCACCGGAGGCCCGAAGCTCAACCCGGTACACCTTGCCGGGCCGGGTTTCGACGAAGGGAGCCTCCCCGTGCTGGGCGCGCACGCCCTTCTCGCGGGCGGCATCGGGGTCGTTGGCGTACTCCCAGAACTGTGTCCACAGCTCGGCATAGAACAGGTCCTGCTCGCCGTCGCCTGTCAGGTCGTAGGGGCTCGGGTGCACTCCTTTGTTGTCGATTTCGGTGCCGTTCTGCGGGCTCTGGTTCTCGCCGAAGACGCGCTGGAAAAGACAGATCGACGAGCCGCGCAGGAAGTCCCCGCCTTCCACGTACTCGTCGTTGAACTTGATGGTCAGGGTTTCGAGGTAGACCTTCTTGCCGTCGACGACGATGGTTTGGCCTTCCCCCAAGGGGTCCCCGAGCTCGTCGAGCTCCTGGAAGCGGATGGTGGTTTCCGTGCGCGTCGGGTCGGCTTCGCTGGTCTTCTGATCGAGCACTTCGATGCGCGCCACGCGATGGTCGAGCTTGAGCAGATGGTTGGCCACCTCGAGCTGCCGGCGGCGGGCTTCGCTCTCCGCGAGATCCCCGGTCAACGTGGCGATCTGCGCGTCCTTTTCGCGCAGTTGCTCTTCATTGCCCTCGAGCACCCCTTTGAGGTGCATGGTCCAGAAACCGGCGATTCCGGTGAGGGCTGCGAGGAGGATGACGAGCAGGGCGCGCATGGGACTGGGGGCGGGGGTTTGCGGTTTCCTTACGCGGGCCGGGCCCGCATTCGAAGCCCCAGGGTACCTCCTAGTAAGGTCGACCGTCCGCCATTCGAACCCCTGGCCTTTTGATTCCTGGGAATCCCGCCGTTCCCGGCCCTTGCACCCCTGTCCCGAAACGCAGCTCCGGATAGGGTCTGAAGCACCCGGAACGGGTCAACTTGGGGGGTGGGCCGGATGCCAGCCCGCTTCCATTGTTAGCCTGTGCCGCCTAAAGCAGGGAGAGAGCCTGCTGCCCCCCTTCGCTGGGGGCCCCGTGTCCCATCATGAATCCCGACCTTTTGATCGGTCGCCTCGCGATCTTCGCGAAGGGCCTGCACCAGCTACTGGGCGGTCTGTCCGATGCCGATGCCCGTTGGAGACCCCCGGATGGGGGCTGGTCGATCCTCGAGATCATCGGCCACCTGATCTCGGAGGACCGCGACGACTTCCGGACCCGCCTGGAGAGTCTGCTCAGCGATCCCTCCAAGCCCTGGCCCGTGCTCGACCCGGAGGCCGCGATCCAGGAGCACGGCTTCAACGAAGCCGACTTCAAGAAGGCCCTCGCCCAGTTCGAAATGGAGCGGGGTCGCAACGTGGCTTGGCTGCGCAACCTGGGGTCGGCGGTCTGGACCGAAGCCCACGATCACCGTGGCCGGGAGATCCGGGGTGGTGACCTGTTGGCGGCTTGGGCGTGCCACGACGCGCTGCACCTGCGGCAGATCGCGACCCGGCTGGAGAAGATGTCCGAGCGCGATGCGCCCGGGTTCTCCACCGCGTACGCCCGCTAGGGCCTGTCCCGGCGGGGGATCGCCGGGGCGATGCTTTGCCGGCGGCGGCCGGGCGGATAGGCTTTGCGCCCCCGTCCGGCCGCGCTTATGTCCACCAATCGAGTCGCCATCGTCGAGGGCAACCTCGACTCGTACCTCGCCGGCGCGCGCCCTGCGCCGCGCCTCCTGGAGCCCGGGGAAGCCCTGCGGCCCGGCAGCGGCCTGACCGCCCGCGCCGCGATCGAGCTGTTCGAGGACCAGTACCTCTCGCGCACCCTGGACGTGGTCGCCCGCGACATGAAGCGCGTGGGGGAGGGCTTTTACACGATCTCCAGCGCGGGCCACGAGCAGAACGCGGTGATCGGCGCGCAGCTGCGTTTGACCGACCCGTGTTTCCTGCACTACCGCTCGGGCGGTTTGATGATGGCGCGCCTGCGCAAGCTGCCGGCGGCCACGCCCCTTTGGGACACCCTGCTTTCGTTCGCCGCCAGCTCCGAGGATCCGATCAGCGCCGGCCGGCACAAGGTCTGGGGATCGCGCGCGGCTTGGGTGCCGCCGCAGACGAGCACGATCGCGTCCCACGTGCCGAAGGCGGTGGGCATGGCGTATTCGCTCGCCCGTTCCCGGCGCCTCTATCTGCGCGGCCACTACCAACCGCGCCCCGGCGTCGCCGATGCCCACGCCGTGCTCGGCCCCGCGCATCAGGCGATCGTGCTGTGCACCTTCGGCGACGCGTCGGTCAACCACGCCACCGCCCTCGCCGGCATCAACGCCGCGCGCTACGCCAAACGGCGCGACAAACCCACGCCGGTGCTCTTCGTGTGCGAAGACAACCACCGCGGCATCTCGGTCGAGACGCCGCGCCGGTGGATCCGCGATTTCTACTCGAATCGCCCGCACATGCAGTACTTCGAGGCCAAGGGCACGGTCGACGAGATCTGGGATTCGGTGGCGTTGGCGATCCAGACCTGCCGCACGACGGCGGGGCCGGTGTTCCTGCGCCTGGTGACCGAACGCCTTTGGGGCCACGCCGGCAGCGACGTGGAAACCGCCTACCGCACCCTCGAGGAGATCGAGTCGGTGGAGGCGAAGGATCCGATCCTGCTCAACGCGCAGCGCTTGATCGAAACGGGTGCGGCGACTCCCGAGGCCCTGCAGGGCATCGTCGCGCAGACCCGTCGGCGCGTGGCGGAGGCTGCGAAAGAAGCGATCCGGCGGCCCAAGCTGCACAGCGCTGCGCAAATCATGGCGCCGCTCGCCCCCGCGGATCCCGATGCCTGGCGGCGTGCCGCGACCCAGCCCATCGACCAGGCCCAGCGCCAGAGCGTCTTCGGCGCGCACCTGCCGGAAAGCGTCACCACGCCCACGCGGCGCACCTTGGCTTCGCACATCAACCACGCGCTGCACGACGAGATGATCCGGCACCCCGAGGTGCTGGTGTTCGGCGAAGACGTGGGGCGCAAGGGCGGTGTGTACGGCGTGACCCAGCGCCTGCAGGAACGTTTCGGCGAAGCGCGTTGTTTCGACACGTTGCTCGACGAGACGACGATCCTTGGGGTGGCCCAGGGCGCGGCCCACGCGGGCCTGTTGCCGATCCCCGAGATCCCGTACCTCGCCTACCTGCACAACGCGATCGACCAGATCCGCGGCGAAGCCTGCTCGCTGCAGTTCTTCTCGAACGGTCAGTACTCGAACCCGATGGTGGTGCGCATTGCGGGCCTTGCGTACCAGAAGGGGTTTGGCGGCCACTTCCACAACGACAACTCGATCGGCGCGTTGCGCGAGATCCCGGGCCTCGTGATCGCGTGCCCCGCCCGCGGCGACGACGCGGCGCGGCTCCTGCGCGGGGCGCTGGCCATTGCGAACGAGTCCGGGCGCGTGGTGGTGTACCTCGAACCGATCGCCCTGTACCACGAGCGCGACCTGTACGAAGAAGGCGATGGGGGCTGGCTCAGCGACTATCCCTGCCCCGACGGATCGCCCGATAGCGCGCTGCTGCCGGGGGATGTGGGCATCCATCATCCCGAACACAAGGACCTGCTGATCGTGACCTACGCCAACGGTCTGCGCCTTTCCCTGCGAGCCGCGCGCACCCTCGCCGCCGAACACGGCATCCGCGCGCGCGTGCTCGACATGCGTTGGCTCGCGCCGCTGCCGATGGATGCGATCCGCGCCCACGCGCAGGAATGCGGCAAGGTGCTGGTGGTCGACGAATGCCGCCGCACCCAAGCCGGCGTCGCGGACAGCATCATCGCCGAACTGGCGGAAGGCGCATTCCCCGGCCGCCTCGCCTCGGTGCGCAGCGCCGACAGTTACATCCCCCTAGGCGCCGCCGCCAACCTCGTGTTGATCGGCGAGCAAGACATCGTGGGCGCCGCCCGCAAGGTGTGTTCATGAGCCGCGTCGCCATCGTCTGCCCCGGCCGGGGCTCGTACACGGAAGCCACCCTGCGCAGCCTGCCGCCCGAACACGAGTTCGTGCAGGCCGCCGAGAAACTGCGCGCCGACTACGGCCTCGAATCGCTGCTCGCCCTCGACGGGGCCCCGCGCTTCGAACCCGCCCGCCACCTGCGCCCGGCCCACGTCTCGGCCCTGATCTACACCGCCTCGATGATCGACGCGCAAAAGGTCTGGGCCGATCACGAAGTCGTCTGCGTGCTCGGCAACTCGATGGGCTGGTACACCTCCCTCGCCGTCGCCGGCAGCCTGTCCTTCGAAGACGGCTTCCACCTCGTGCAGCGCATGGCCCTCTGGCAAGAAACCGGCGTCGCCGGCGGCCAGTTGATCTACCCGCTGGTCAACGAAGACTGGCAACCAGTGCCGGAACGCAAAGCCGCCGCCCTCGCCGCCATCGCCGCCCACCCCGGCCAACTCTTCCTCTCCATCGACCTCGGCGGCTACCTCGTGCTCGCCGGCAGCGACGCCGGCCTCGCCGCCGCCCGCAAGGCCCTGCCCCCGGTGCAACAGGGCGGCGTGCCCTACCCCCTGCGCCTCGCCCAACACGGCCCGTACCACACGCCTCTTGCCCAAGGTGTCTCCGACGCCGCCGTCGCCGACCTCTCGGGCCTACCGATGGCTCTGCCCCGGGCCCCGATGATCGACGGCACCGGCCGCTGCTGGTCGCCTTGGTCCTCGGACCTCGAAGCCCTGCGCCGTTACACCCTCGTCGACCAGGTGATCAAACCCTACGACCTGCGCGCGGGGATTGCCGTCGCCATCAAGGAGTTCGCCCCGGAGCGCCTCATGCTGCTGGGTCCGGGCAATACCCTCGGCGGCATCACCGGCCAGGTCCTGCTCGCCGAGACGTGGAAGGGCCTCAAAACCCGCGACGACTTCCGCGCCCACCAGGCTGGCCCGGACGCGATGGTGGTGTCGATGGGGTTGGCGCGGGCTTGAGGGAGGTGGTGCGGTCCTGCACTCCCGCATACACTCGTTTCGGGCCCGCCGCCTCAGCGTTGCACCAGGCGGTGAGGCGGCGATCGAGGTTAGGTTGCCGATACAGTTTTCAAACCCCGCCCATGCTCCGTTCATCAAGCAGGAGGCGCGGGGTCCGGTAAAACCCACGAGTTTCTCCACAGACGCTGATTTGCGATTGCTGGCCTACCACTTGTTGTGGGTCCATTGTGTGGCGTCCTCCAATCCAAGGGACTCGAAGATCTCTCGCGAGATCGGGAGGAAGTTGTCCGGCACTCCATCCGCGTCGGAGTCGCAGATGAAAAGGGAGTCGATCTCATCATTCGCGAGACCTTCTGCCTTGGAGAGGGAATACACGAATCCAAGCGAAACGTGCCGGCTGGGCCCGTGGTACCCGGCCCACCCTTCCCCGAGCATTGCAACCGGAGGCTGATTCCCGACCGCGGTAGTCGGCATGGCCAGCGGCTGGGCCGTGTGGTTCTTCAAATCCACGGAGTACAAGACATCGGCCGGATGGGTCAGCACAAGAACGTGGTGATCGCCAGCGCTCACATTCCTCCACAGGGCTCGCACCAACCCAAACCCGTCGTCGGTCTTCGCCTGGAACCCCATGTCCACACTGCCGACCGTGCCACCACGAACGAAGATCTGTACCTGTCCTTCAGTGGATGGAACCCGATACACAGCCGGCTTGGTGACCTTCCAAACCTCGATTCTCCCTAGCCCTGTGAAAGCATCCATGCCCGAAACGGCAAGCCGATCCTCTCCGAGATAGACAGCACCCGTCGGAAAGAAGTTCGTCCCCACGGCCACTTCATCTCCGTAGAACACAGGGATCCCAATGCCATTGGATTCGTCTGGATACTCGAAGCTCAGGCGCACACACTTTCCGCGCGTGTCCACGGTAACTTGGACGAAGATCTGGTCGCTGGCATCAAGGGAACTGACCATCGAAAACGTCGCATTGACGTCCCTTTGCCCGAGTTGGTAACTGGCGGTTGCGGGCGGAGGCAGCTCCGCCGGCGAAGTGATCGGATCCTGGGTAGCCGCACCCATGGCGGCCAGTCCCATCAAGAACAACCCAGTACACGCGGCGACTCTGCGCCCCTTTCTCGCAGGATTCATCGACTTGCTCAGTGATTCAACCCAATTCCCTGGATGATGAGTTGAGTCAACACCAAGAGTACCCCGCAGCCCCCGCGAACTCTACCGTCCACAGTATTCGTTGATACCGCTATTGGGCATCAGGCCGGAGTCAACAAAGAGAAGTAGTTCGTGAGTGCCAAGCATGACGGGGCTGGCACCGTGGCGAATGCGCCGCCAAGCGGCATTGATTGGGATGGTAGTTGCGAGGACGGATGTGGACGTCTATCAAAATGGAACCTAGCCGAGCTGATTCACTGCGTCACTCTCAAGGCGCGAGTCGATGGATCGAGGGTCGTTGGCGCCCGTCGGCGGAAATGGCTGTCCAGCACTGGCTTTAGCCTTACTCGCCAACTGACGCATCATGTACGCGTTGAAGGCGAACTGCTCAGCGATGTCGATCCGCTTGCGGTGACTTGAGTGTGCCGATCCCTCTGCGGTCCACAAGGGGGAGTAGAAGTTGAAGCACTCGTCGCCGGGCGTCGCTTTCGCACTTCCGCTTCCGAATCCTCCCAGCGCAGGTTCTGATAGAACTGCGAGAGATTGTCGCTGAGTGCCCAAACCAAGAAGTCGGAATAGCTCAGGCCAAGTGGTTCCCAATTCAGGGTGTCCGGCGCCCAGTAATACATAGAGCCAAGATCTTGGCCGAAGGCGCCGCCATTCAAAGAGAAGAAGCCGCCGACTACATCGTCGGCTACAAGCAGATGACCATCGGAGCGACCGCTGTTCCAGGCGACAATATTCCGGGTAAGTCTGGGATGGCCAGACCCAGAGTACGCGTAACCAACAAATGATCGCCAATAAGAATGCCGCCCGTCTCGTAAGCGATGGCGCCCATCGGCGATCGGGTTGTGACCTGGAGGCCGACTAGAACCTCGCCGCTCATTGACGACGGTTCTAGTACGTCGAACTGCTGGCAACCCTGTGCAAACCAGTCGCGAATCTTGGGCATGGCAGGGTCGTCGCGATTGATGAGTTGTTCGAGCGTTCTCATGATGGCAAACGCGGAGAAGTAAGCGCCGTGCAAGCGCGTAGGGGCCGGTGGATAGGCAATCGAAAGGGGCCGTTTCGAAGGAGTCGGGGGGAAGCTAGGTGGGACGCGGGGGCGCGCATGGCAATGCCTAGAGCCATATGGGCCCGCTAGGAGAGGGCATGGTTGAATCGGAGGCCCCGAGAGTACAAGAATTTGAGGGAGGACCATAGCGGGTAGCGCGGCGGATCCAGGCGAACCACTTCGGCCACCGCGACGGAAAGCTGTCGCCGGATCCCGTGCCTGCGGGGATAGTCTTCGGTGTGCCTGGGTCGTCCTTTCGAGATGTCTACCTTCCATGGCGCGACGGCCGACGCAGCGTAGAACCGTTCCGATCGATCCCGGAGGTCTGGTCCATGGCTGAGGCCATCGATGGCGTCAAGGAAGCGAAGTCCGCCGGATGCCGCGGCGCCAGAAGGCGACGGAACCGAGCCAGAGCGCAGCGGGGATCGTCCAGGCCAGCCATGAAAGGAGCCGCTCCAGCCACGCGAGGCGCGGGCTCAGTCGGGCGTTCGGGATGAATCGATCGTCTCCCTCGGACTCCAGGGCTGCTACGTACGCATCCGCAAGGCGGGGGGCGAAGCCGCGCTCCGCGAGCGACCGACGCACCCACTCGATGCCCGCGGGCTGCCTCAGGTCGCGGATCGATCCCGGGTAGACGATGCCGAAGTCGGGGTCACTGACCCACTCGCGGTCTTGGTGCTGCAGGCAGGCGAGCACGTGGCCGCGGAGGTCGAGCATCTTCGCCTCGAAACCCCGCTGCTCCGCCAGTTCGACCAGGATGGCGACGGAATCGTGGCAGAGACCGCGTCCGCCCCTCGCTACGTTGATGGGCTCCTGGGGTCGGACGAGCTCCTCGTCGACCTGTGCGAGCGCCCAGGCGAGCCAATTCTCCCGGAAGCCGGCCGGTGCGGCGGGGGCGTGGGCGAGGCTCTCGAAGACCAGCAGATTCAGCTCCCGAACGAGCGGATCCGGGTCGGTCGTGTGGTCCGCCTGGTCGGGCGCGCGGCGGCGGAGTTCGCCCTGCAACTCCGCTCCCGGGCGGAGGGCATGGTCGTAGCCGGGCACACCTTCGGAAGGGCCCAGCGGCAGCGCCGCGTCACCCGCGTCGTCACCCGGGCCGATGGCCATGACGACGAGGAGCGCGGTCGACGCGCTGAAGACGGTCGCGCACGCGAAGCGCCTGGGAGCGGCACCCACCACGGAGCTACATCGCTCCTTCGAGCTCACTCGCCCGGGAGCGCAGCGGTTGCCGATTGATCTCGTGCACGACCTTCAGGAGCCGCGCCATCGCCTTGCTGCGGGCGCGGCTCCCGACGGTCCGGTCAACGTGAGGCGTGAGCGCCTCCAGGGGCCGAGACTCGAGGGCCTCGATCGGCGAATCGGCGAGTCGACCCTCGCGCAGGTCGATCTCGAGGGGTGTTCCGTTCTGCACGAGTAGTCGCGAAAGGCTGACGCGATCGAGATGGGGCTTCACTTGGTGCAGGAATCGATAGGTCGCCTCGATGTCGCTGACTTCCTCGCCCGGATAGCCCGTGAATGCGGTGACCCGAGTGGAGATTCCGGCTTCACTGGCGTGGGCCAGGAACTCCGCGAGTCGGCCCGGGTCGGTTCCCTTGCGCATAGCATCGAGCAAGCGCGGACTGCCTGTTTCGAACCCGGTGGTGACACGCGCGAGACCGGCGCGGCTGGCGGCCTGCATGTCGGCACGGGAGAGGCCTTCGTCCTTGCGTGGCCCCACGTGCACCGCGCAGGTCCATTTGGCGCCGGGCACGGCGTCGGGAAAACCCTCGTGCAGCGCTCTCCAGACCTCGACGTCCGAGTTGAGCTTGAGGTCGCTGAAGCAGTAGAGCGACGTGCCGTAGCGTTCGCGATGGTGGCGCAGTTCGTCGATCACGTTCGCGGCGCTCCGGGTCCGGAACGTACGCCCTGCCACGGTGACGACGTCCGAGCAGAATCGGCACACACCCCAGCCGCAGCCGCGACCCGTCAGCATCGAGATGATCCGGTTCGGGTACTTGTCCCAGGGGAAGTCGTCGTAGTCCGGGAAGGGCAGCTGGTCGAGGTCCTGCAGCGGCGGGGCGAGACCGCCGTCGTTCCACGCCGATCCACCTGCGTCCTGCGCGCCGCCCCGGTTCGCCGTGGAGTAGCCGGGTATCGTCGGCGATTCACCGGCCGCGATCGCCTCGACGAGGCGCGCGATGCTGCCTTCCGCCTCGCCCGCGAAGAGCCCCGTGAGCCCGGGGATCTTCAGCCACAGCCGCCTCGTCTCCGCACCGTGGAAGGCCGGGCCGCCGACGACCACCGGGACGCCCCGCTCGGCCGCCATCGCCGCGATGCGCTCGCAGACGTCGTGGTACATGAGGTAGGCGGAGACGAGCACGACGTCGGGCCCGCGCTCGAGCGCCTTCGTCAGAGCGCCCATCATCTCGTCGCCCCGCGTGGAGCGGCGGTGCGGGCGCAGGGTGTTCAGGGTCTCGCGAAACGCTCGGACGTTGCGTGAAGGCGTCGTCGCGCTCCACCAGCGCAGGCGCTCGTCCCAGTAGCCCCAGGGTTTGGCGCGCCCTTCACGGGGTATCCCCGACGCGCCGACGGTGAGGGGCGAGAACACCTCCACTTGGTGCCCCGCCTTGCGCAGCACGGCGGTGATGAGCCCCACGGGCAGGGTCGGGAAGCGGGAGAAGTTGTTGAGATCGATCAGCAGGACGCGCGGTCCCGCAGAGAAGGCAGGGGAAATCATGGGGAAGCGAAGAGGCAAATGAAAACCGTCGCAGGGAGGGTCGGTGGCGAATCTTACTCAGAACCCCCTCAAAACTCACCTCGAGAATCATCGCTCGCAAGTGGATGGACCCTTCCAAAGGGGCAGTTTCGAAGGAATCGGGGGGAAGCCAGGTGGGACGCGGGACCACCCGTGCCATTGATCGTAGGGCACCTAGAGCCAATTGGGCCCGCTAGGAGTGGGTATGGGTGACTCGGAGGCCCCGAGAGTGCAAGGGATTGAGAAGAGAACCATAGCGCGGTTGCCTGAGACATTGGGCGACGGTCAGAGTCTATGACGTTGTATAAACTTCACGGGGATGAGGCACGCAACTTGGACGCTGGTGGTCTCCAATGGCGCCGGCAGGTAGGCTCCAGCATCAGTTGGACTATGCAGTGCTGAGTGAGTGGAAGAATACGATGGAATTTCTAGCAAGAATCCGGGTGCCTGCGGGTACGCAGATCTATGAGGGCATTGCGGCACCGCAGGGGCCTCTACTGGGTCGCGGGCCCCAAGTGTTTTTCCCCAAGGATCACCCCATGTGGATTGTCAGATGAGCACACACAACGAGTGGAAAACTCCCCGAGAGATATCCAGTCCACGACAATTGCGTAGGGTGATGCGCGCTATCATAGATGCGATGGATGCAGGTGAATTGCGCGAGGCAACGGAGATTGTGCCTGCCTTTGGTGAATTCCTAGATATCCGGGAGATTGCATCAAGTAGTACCTGACCTTCCCCGGATTTTTCGGACACCACAGATCGCGTGGAATACGCGAGGATATCCGAAATGCCGAAACGCAACCGAAGGAAGTTCACCCCTGAACAGAAGGCTGACGCCGTGCGCATCGCGCGGTCGTCCGGCAATGTGGCCAGCGTGGCCAGAGACCTCGACCTCCCCCCGAGTTGTCTGTACGCCTGGATCAAACAGGCCGAGATCGACGAGGGCGGCGGCGGGGAAGGCGACCTTACGACCACCGAACGCGAGGAACTTCGCAAGCTTCGGCGCCAAGTCAAGGTACTGGAGCAGGAGCGAGAGATCCTAAAAGGCCACGGCCTTCTTCGCCAAGGAACAAGATCGGCCTATGCGCTGATCGAGGCGGAGAAGGCAAAGCTCCCGGTGGCGGTGATGTGCCGAGCTCTGGGTGTCTCGCGAAGCGGGTACTACTCGTTCAAGGCGGACCCCAATGGCAAGCGTGCAGCTCGAGACTCTGTGCTCCTGACCCACATCCGGCGTATCCACAAGGAAAGCCGGGGAACCTACGGCAGCCCGCGCGTACATGCGCAGCTGCTCAGGGAGGGCATTTCTGCTGGGAAACACAGCGTTGCCAGGGTTATGCGATCCCACGAGATCACGTGGAAAGCCCGAAGGGCCTACAAGTCCACGACCCAGTCTCGCCACGACCTGGCGATCCCTGACAACATCCTAAACCGCGAGTTCAGCGTCGAATCCAAGGATTCGGTGTGGTGTGCAGACATCACTCCGATCCGAACGAAAAGGGGCTGGGTCTACCTCGCAGCCATCATCGATCTAGCCACGCGATTGATCGTCGGCTGGAAAATGGATAGCTACATGCGGTCGGACCTCGTCGAATCGGCACTCAAGAACGCGCTTGCCTGGCGAGAGCCGGCCCAGGATCTGATCCACCACTCCGATCGTGGTAGGCAATATGCGAGCTTCTCCTATCAGAGCCTGCTGCTGAAGCACTGGCATCCGCTGCAGCATGAGCCGCATTGGTGACTGCTGGGACAACGCGGTGATGGAGAGCTTCTTCGGCACCTACAAGCAGGAACTCCAGCACCACGCCAAGTGGGAGAACCTGGCTGAGGCCAGAGCAGCAACGATGGAGTACATAGAGATCTTCTACAACCGCAAACGACTCCACTCTACGCTCGGCTATCGAACTCCCAGGGAAGTGGACGAGGCGGCCAAGTGAGTTTTCAACAGGTTTTGAGTCTCCTCCCCCTGGACCCCCTCCTCATCGGGGGCTCTGCCCCCGGATCGCCGCGCGGCGCCTCAGCCTGCTGAGGGCAGGCTTCGCGCGGCTCCCCCGTAAACCAAGAACTGTCAAGCGAGTCGCGCTTGACAGTCCCTGGCTGTGCAATCTCTACTGTCTGAATCCCGTTAGTTCGGTGTCCGAAAAAACCGGGAGGGTCAACCCTTCCAGATGATTTGGAGATGTTCTTCGCAGCTACACAAACGGGAGAGTACTACAGGTTGGAGTGCGAGTGTTATCACGGTAGGGGCGGACATTGGGCTCCATTCGATAGACAGGGAAGGTGAGTGCTTCAGATTTGCCTAGCCTACGGATGCCCTACCTTCCAAAGTGGTGTGCAGGTTGGGTAGAGCGCCCCATGATGTGCCTCCATAGAACAATGCAACTGCACGTCCCCGCCAGGAGTCGTTCATGAAATCTTTAGGCGGCCAGCCTTCCACTCCTGAATCGTCATTTCTGCGTTTATGCCGCAAAACGGGGGCTCAGAAGTCAAGGCGCTGAGCACCGCAAGGGCCATCACTTCGTCAAGAGGAAGAAGATGGGTAGCCGCCCAAAGCCGCACGTGGGGGTTCTCGTTCCTGGCAAGCCTTGTCAACAACTCCATGCCCCGGTCCGGCAAACGCCGCACCTCCTTCAAAACACGACTCACCTCATCGTAGGCAGCGTTGGCTTTCCGATAGTCTCCATTGTCGCCTGCAGCCCCTTGCGCTGCTGCTGCTCTCTCGTATGCACTCTCAAGCATCTCTTGGGTCATTGTATTACTCCAAAGCGCCGCAAGGTTTGGAGACCAAAGGCTTGCTGCGCTTCATAGGTGGATAGACATTTCAAAGGGGTCGGTTCGAAGTAGTCGGGGAGAAGCTAGGTGGGACGCGGGAGCGCGCATGCCATTGGTAGTAGGGCACCTAGAGCCATATGGGTCCGCGCGAAAGGACCTCAAAACCCGCGACGACTTCCGCGCCCACCAGGCCGGCCCGGACGGGATGGTGGTGTCGATTGGGTTGGGGCGTGTCTAGGTGAGGTCCAGAGGAAGGAGGCATGGAACCGGGGCCCATATTGGGGCTCGAGCGAACCGTGGGGCAAGGTTTTCGAAGCGATGGCCGCCCTGTGGGTGCTTGGGGCCCGCTCTGTCGCGGAGATGTGGGGTGGCAGGAACGAGGGAATAGAATATTCTAGCTTCTGGCCACCGTTGGCGTTCTTCGTTAAGCAAGCCTTCAATCCGCTGGCACGCTGCGGTGTTCTGGCCTTCTCATCCAGTAGTTATGCAATCATTTGTCCTCCGGCATTCCGCCCTTCTCCTCGCACTCTGCTCGTCGGCCGCTGCCCAGATGGTCACGTTCTGCCCGCCCAACGCGAATTCCACTGGAAGTGCAGCAACCTTGTCCGGTGCCTTTGGGAGCGGGGTCGGAAGCGGCTTGCACCTCGAAGTGAATGGCGGGGTGCCGAATGAGTTCGGGTATTTCTTGGTGGGGGACCAGGTTTCCCCGGCCACGCCGATCAGTATGGGGATGCTCTGCTTGGGTGGAGCAGGTTCGAACATCTACCGCTACAACGTTTCGGGCACGGATTGGTTCTCCATCGGACAATTCGATGCATTCGGCACCTTTGCAAATGGATCGGGCACATCTGGGACTGGGATGGGCTTCGATGTTCCGAACACAATCCCCGATGGGGTGCCCAGCCCGATCTTGCTCGGTGACACCTGGCACTTTCAGCTTTGGTACCGCGATTCTCCGGCGCAGGCCGGTGGTTCAAATTTCTCGAGTGGCTTGAGCGTGACGTTCAATCCTCCGGGGACACCGATCGCGGGGATGGTTCCGATTCCGGCAGGGACGTTCCAGATGGGGTCGAATGCGCCCTCCGGGGCTCCGTACTTCAATACTGCCTCGACGCAGCCGGTCCACACCGTGACGATCAGCCAGAGCTTCTGGATGTCCTCCACTGAGGTAACGCAGCCCCAGTACGAGGCTCTTATGGGGGTGAACCCCTCATACTGGGTGGCGCCCCTGCGTCCTGTCGAGCGAGTGAGCTGGCACGATGCGCGGGCCTACTGTGCCGCATTGACCGCTCAAGAACAGGCCCTTGGGAATGTTCCTACTGGCTTCGAGTATCGGTTGCCCACCGAGGCGGAGTGGGAATACGCCTGTCGCGGCGGAACCACAACCGAGTTTTACCATGGCGACTCTCTATTCTGCAGCAACGCGAGATTCTCCTATAGCTATCACTCGAATCAGGATTGCGGTTCTTGGGGCGCGGTGGCCGCAGGGACCTATGCTCCCAATGCCTTTGGTCTGTACAACATGCACGGGAATGTCTGGGAGTGGTGCTTGGACAGCTGGGCAGATTATGGTGCGGGAGCGGCAACCGACCCGTTCGAAACCGGCGGTTCCCTCCGTGTGATCCGGGGCGGTAGCTGGTTATATAGCTCCGACGCCTGCCGCTCCGCGTACCGGGCTTACCTCGATCCGGCCGGCGCGAACTTCAGTCTGGGGTTCCGGGTCGTGCTTGCCCCGGTTCTCGTCCCCTAGCAAGTTGAATGCGGAACCGGAGGCAGATGTCCGGAGGCGAGACCGAGTCCTCGCCGGAGGGGCTGTTGCCTTAGGCATAGCGGAGAACGGGGAAACCAACTTGCACAAGGGGAAGTATCCGCATTCCCCTGCAAGGGGACCCGAGTGCAACGGAAGAATCGAATCGATTTCTTCGTACGCCTCGGGTCCTCCGCGCATGGGAATCGGTTGTTGTCACAGCGTGTACTGCCCGCCGAGACGTGGATGGGACTCAAGACCGACGACAACTTCCGCGCCCAGCAGGCCGGCCCGGACGCGATGGGGATGGCGCGGGGCTGTGCGAGGTCTTGAGGCAGAGGATCTCCGTCTTTGGCGCCAAGAATCGGCCGCTAGCCGTCAGGGCAGCCGGGGTTCCAGGGCAGTAGCGGCACCGCATGGGCTTTGGGACCGCTCTCTTGCGTTGGCCAGGTTGCGGGATTGGGGGAATGGACTACTTTGGCTTTGGGTATCCGAAGGCGTTTCTTGGGTGAGGGTCTCCAATCTGCTGGTGCGCTGAGATGTCCAGTCCCCTTAATCCAATTGCCATGCAAACATTTGCCCTCCGGCACTCCGCCCATCTCCTTGCCCTCTGCTCGCCCGTCGCTGCCCAGATGGTCACATTTTGCCCGCCCAACGCGAATTCCACGGGCAGTGGAGCAACCTTGTCCGGTGCCATCGGAACCGTGTTGAGCAATCGATTGCACCTGGAAGTGACTGGCGGAGTGCCGAATGAGTTCGGGTACTTTTTGGTGGGGGACCAAGCTTCTCCTGCCAATCCGATCAGCATGGGGATGCTCTGCTTGGGTGGAGCCGGTTCGAGCGTCTACAGGTACAACCTCTCAGGCACGGTTTGGTCCTCCTTAGGACAATTCAATGCCGCAGGCACCTTTGTGAATGTCGTGGGCACTTCAGTGAGCGGCACGGGCTTCGAAGTGCCGGGAACGATCCCCGATGGGGTATTCAGCCCGATTCTGCTGGGTGAAACCTGGCACTTTCAGCTTTGGTACCGCGATTCGGCCGCGCAGGCGGGGAGCTCAAACTTCTCCAATGGTTTGAGCGTGACATTCAATCCGCCGGGAACTCCGATTGCCGGCATGGTCCCGATTCCGGCGGGAACGTTTCAAATGGGTTCGAGTGCTCCTCCCGGAGCCCCCTACCACCCGGGTTCCAATGAGCACCCTGTCCATACCGTTACGATCAGCCAGAGCTTCTGGATGTCGGCAACCGAGGTGACCCAGGCTCAGTACCAGGCACTGATGGGCGCAAACCCATCCTTTTTCAGCGGGGGCAATCGTCCCGTCGAACAAGTGACCTGGAACAATGCGCGGGCCTATTGTGCGGCATTGACCGCTCAAGAACTGGCATTCGGAAACGTTCCCAATGGCTTTGAGTATCGGTTGCCCACCGAAGCGGAATGGGAGTACGCCTGTCGCGGCGGAACGACGACAGAATTCCACTATGGCGATGCCCTGTACTGCGACGATGGGAACTTCGATACAAGCCTGCACTCAGGGGAAGACTGCTACTCTTTGTACACCGTCAATGTGGGCAGCTACAGTCCCAATGCCTTTGGGCTTTACGACATGCACGGGAATGTCTCGGAGTGGTGCCTAGACAGCTACGCTGTTTATGGTGCCGGGGCCGCTTCCGACCCTTTCGTGACCGGCGGTCCCTACCGTGTGTTGCGGGGCGGCAGTTGGAACTTCGACTCTAGCCTCTGCCGGTCCCCGTTCCGGAACTACCACTCTCCTGCCATTGCGAACTACAGTTTCGGCTTTCGGGTCGTACTTGCTCCGATTCGCGTCCCCTAGCGGGAGTTCAGCGTAGGAGGACGGCGGAGCGGGAATTGTAACGGCGAAAATCTGGCGCATTTGTGTAGGGGGTCACCCAAGGGCAGGACCTTCGCAGCAAACACGCGAAGGAATGCCCGCCAGGCCATCGCGAAGCAATCTTGGCGCCTGCCTGAGCGCTGCGCGGCGTTTGCGGTCAAGCGCTGCGCAGTCGGTTGAACGGCGCGGCGGGCGGGGGCGGGGCGCTCAGGTCTTCTATCCTCGCGCCGGCCCAGGTGTGGCTGTCGTCGACCAGCAGGCTCCGACGGTGATCGTACCGATTCCGATATCCAGAGCCAGCCCATGGCCCTGTCCCGCGCATGAGGGGGGTTTCGAAGCAGGGGATCTCGGTCATTGGCGCCGAGAATCGGCCGCTTGCCGTCAGGGCAGCTAGGGTTCTAACGCAGGAGCGGCACCGCAGGGGCCTTGGGGCCGCTTGGTTGAGGTGGCTGGGTTGCGGGATTGGGGGAATGGGGTACTCTGGCTTCGGGTACCTGATAGCTTTGCTTGAGTGTGGTTTTTCAATCCCCTGGTGCGCTGCGGTGTCCCCTCGACTTGATCCGATTGCCATGATTGCATCCGTCCTCCGGCATTCCGCTCTTCTCCTCGCCCTCTACTCGTCGGCCACTGCCCAGATGGTCACGTTCTGCCCGCCTAACGTGAATTCCACGGGCAGCGCAGCAACCTTGTCCGGTGCCTTTGGAAGTGGGGTTGGAAGCGGTTTGCACCTGGAAGTGACGGGCGGGGTGCCGAACGAGTTCGGGTACTTCGCGGTGGGGGACCAGGTTTCCCCGGCCACTCCGATCAGCTTGGGGTTGCTTTGCTTGGGTGGAGGGGGGGCGCGCGTCTATCGTTACAACGCCTCGGGCACGGCTTGGTTCTCTATCGGCCAATTCAATGCCGCTGGCACCTTTGTGAACGGGGCGGGCACATCCGCGATCGGGACCGGCTTCGATGTCCCGAACACTATTCCCGATGGGGTGCCCAGCCAGATCCTGCTTGGCGACACCTGGCACTTTCAGTTTTGGTACCGCGATTCGCCCGCGCAGGCTGGCAGCTCAAACCTCTCGAATGGTTTGAGCGTGACGTTCCATCCTCCGGGGACTCCGATCGCGGGCATGATTGCGATCCCAGCGGGTACCTTCCAGATGGGCTCGAATGCACCCTCCGGGCCTCCCTACTTTGGCGGACCCTACACTCAGCCGGTCCACACCGTGACGATCAGCCAGAACTTCTGGATGTCGTCAACCGAGGTAACGCAGGCCCAGTACCAAGCCCTCATGGGGGGGAACCCTTCCAACTTCGTGGGGGCCAATCGTCCCGTAGAACAAGTGAGCTGGCACGACGCGCGGGCCTACTGCGCCGCACTCACAGCTCAAGAGCAGGCTTTGGGGAACGTTCCCGGTGGGGTCGAGTATCGGTTGCCCACTGAGGCGGAATGGGAGTATGCCTGTCGCGGTGGAACCACAACCGAATTCCACTATGGCGCATCCCTCTTTTGTGGCGACGCGAAGTTCGGGAATAGCTACCACTCAAACTCCAGCTGTGGATCCGGAGGGACAGTCAACGTGGGCAGCTACCTTCCCAACGCTTTTGGACTCTACGACATGCACGGAAACGTTTGGGAGTGGTGCTTGGACAGCTACGCAGATTATGTTGCGGGAGCCGTAACCGATCCGTTCGTGACCGGGGGCACCGACCGTGTGGTCCGGGGCGGCTGCTGGTTCAATGACTCCTTCTTCTGCCGGTCCGCAGTTCGGGTGAACTACGATCCGGCCAACACGTACTTCAACCTGGGCTTCCGGGTTGTGCTTGCCCCGGTTCTCATCCCTTAGCAAGTTGAAAGCGGAGCCGGAGGCAGATGCCCGGAGGCGAGAGTTGAGTCCCCCGCAGAGGCCTGGGTTTCAGGCGTAGGGGAGAGCGGGATCCAATTGCAGTGGTCAGCATTCGTCCGCAGGGGATCCTGCGTGCGCCGGACGAAACGGATCTCTTCGTACGCCCCGGGTCTTCCGGCGTGGGAACAGGCTGTTGCAACAGTGTGTACTGCTCGCCGGTAGGTAATAGGCGAACAACTCAATTCCTGTAGTGGCTTGGACGGCTGAAGGTCTCCACCTCAGCTTCTCGCTGTGTGCCATGGGCGTCGAAGCCTATCGCCGCTGCACCCCGGCCATAAGGTAGTCAAACCCAACGGCCTGCGTGCGGGGGTATCGCTGTCGCCATCGAGGAGTTCGCCCCGAAGCCCCTCATACTGCTTGGACCGGGCAAAACCCTTTGTGGAATCACCAGCTAGGTCCTGCTCGCCGAGACGTGGATGGGCCTCAAAATCCGCTACGACTTCCGTGCACGCTAGGCTGGCCCGGACGCGATGGTGGTATCGATGGGGCTGGCGCGGGTCTGAGCGAGGTTTCGAGGCAGGGGATCTCCGTCTTTGGCGCCAAGAATCGGCCGATAGCCGTCAGGGCAGCCAGGATTCCAGCGCGGAAGCGGCATCGCGGGGGCTTCGTGACCGCTTTTCCGCGGTGGCTGGGTTGTGGGATTGGGGGGATGGGGTACTTTGGTTTTAGGTATCCGAAAGCGTTTCTTGTGTGCGGGTCTCCAATCCGCTGGCGCGCCGAGGGTCCCGTCCTCTTATTCCAACTGCCATGAAAGTTTCTGTTCTCCGGCATCCCGCCCTGCTCCTCACCCTTTGCTCGTCGGCCGCTGCCCAGGTTGTCACGTTCTGCCCGCCCAACGCGAATTCCACGGGAGGTGCGGCAACTTTGTCCGGTGCCTTTGGAAGCGGGGTCGGAAGCGGATTGCACCTCGAGGTGACGGGCGGGGTGCCGAACGAGTTCGGGTACTTCTTGGTGGGGGACCAGGTTTCCCCGTCTACGCCGATCAGCCTCGGGATGTTGTGCCTGGGTGGACCCGGTTCGAGCGTATACCGCTACAACGTTGCGGGCACGGACTGGTTTTCCATTGGACAGTTCGATGCTTCTGGCACCTTCGTGAATGCATCGGGGACCTCCGCGACCGGTACGGGCTTTGACGTCCCCAGCACCATTCCTGATGGGGTGCCCAGTCCGATCGTGCTGGGCGATACCTGGCACTTCCAGCTTTGGTATCGGGACTCTCCGGCGCAGGCGGGTAGCTCCAACTTCTCGAATGGCTTGAGCGTGACGTTCCACCCTCCGGGGACTCCGATCGCGGGCATGGTTGCGATCCCGGCGGGAACCTTCCAGATGGGGTCGAATGCCCCGCTCGGGGCACCGTACTTTCCCTCCACAGGGGAGCAGCCTGTGCATACGGTGCACATCAGCCAGAGCTTCTGGATGTCGGCAACGGAGGTAACCCAGGGGCAGTATC
The DNA here is from genome assembly GCA_041398705.1 of Planctomycetota bacterium. Lineage (GTDB taxonomy): Bacteria > Planctomycetota > UBA1135 > UBA1135 > NORP259. The sequence continues at coordinate 323,228 of JAWKUI010000003.1, forward strand.
AGGCTCTCATGGGGGTGAACCCTTCCTACTTTTCTGGGGGGGCCAATCGTCCCGTTGAACAAGTGAGCTGGCACGATGCGCGGGCCTACTGTGCCGCTTTGACCGCCCAGGAGCAGGCTCTGGGCAACGTTCCCAATGGCTTCGAGTATCGGTTGCCCACTGAGGCGGAGTGGGAGTACGCCTGTCGCGCAGGAACCACAACCGAGTTCCACTATGGCGCATCCCTGCTCTGCGGCGAAGCGAAGTTCTACTTCAGCAACCACTCAGGCACGGATTGCGGATCTGCGGGAACAACCGACGTGGGAAGCTACGCTCCCAATGGCTTTGGGCTTTTCGACATGCACGGGAACGTTTCCGAATGGTGCTTGGACAGCTATTCCGGCTATGGTGCGGGCACGGTAACCGACCCATTCGTCACCGGATGGCTCAACCGAGTGTTCCGGGGCGGCAACGGGGGCACCCCCTCCGCAGGCTGCCGGTCCGCGAGGCGTGAAAGCCTCGATCCGGCCGCTATGGCCGCTTTCGTGGGCTTCCGGGTCGTGCTTGCCGAGGAACTCGTCCCCTGAAGGGCGGGCTAAGGCGCCGCGAGAAACGGGCGAGGAGGTGTGAGCCGTGCCTCCTCGCAGTTGCGACCCTGATTCCGTGGTCAGGGCGCAGCCGCGCGGAAGGCGCTTGAGGCCTGCCAGCGGAAGGGACAACTTCGCAGAGGCCGCCTAACTCTTGAAGGGGGGCGCTCAAGCGCCGCGCAGCAACGTGAACGGCGCGGCGGGCAGGGGAGGGGCGCTCAGGTCTTCGATCATCGCGCCGGCCCAGGTGTGGCTGAAGTCGACCAGCAGGCTTTCGCGGTTTTGGCGGGGGCACTTGGAGGTCATCAGGCCGGCGACGAGTTCTTCGGCTTCGCGGCGCACCGGGTGGGTGGGGTCTTCGGGCAGTTCGAAGCAGGGGCCGGCCCAGAGGGCGATGCCGGGGAAGGCGATCAGGCGCACCAGGTAGTCGCGGCCGGGCGTGAGGGGCACGGGCCAGGATTGGGTGGAGACGAAGAAGCTGGTGCCGGAGTTGCGGTCGACGGCGCGTTGGCTGCCGAGTTCGGTGACTTCGCCGACGCGCATGATGCGCACGCGGGCTTCGACGAGTTTGCGCAGGATGAGGATCTCTACGGGGCTCAGCTTTTCGATCGCGAGCACGTGATCGACGGCGGAGAGGTCGCCGCCGCAATCCATGTCGCACACGGCGAGGGATTCGAAGTTGAGCAGGCAGGTGGGGTCCGCCTGCAGCATGCGGGCGGCCTCGTCACTCAACTCGTCGCACATGCCCTCCCAGTACCACTCGCTGAGCTCGCTGATCGCATCGGCAAAACGCGGTCGCTGGACCCATGCGAGCAATCGGTGGCGCAGGGAATTCCAGACTTCGGAGAGGGGGGGAGCAGGGAGGGGAGTTTGCACGGGGAATCTTGCGAAGCAGCCGTCGGAACGCGGTGCATCGTAGGATTCGAAAGGGCCGAGTCATGCTCCAAGCGAAATGGTCTCACGATCGCGCACGAGCGGTGCATTCGTGAGACAAGGCGTTTCGCGCGTGCGACGGAGGCGAAGTGCGGACCTTCGCGGAGCGGAACGGGGTTGTCGACCGCGCGGATGCAAACGCCCCCGTTCGCCGGGCGGCAAACGGGGGCGCGTGTCTGTCCTGATCTGGTACCCGAGGGCGGCTCAGGATCGTCTGGAGCGGGGTCCGGTCAGTCCTGGCGGTCGTAGGACAGGTACGGCGCGAGCCAACGTTCGGTTTCCGTTACCGACATGGCGGTGCGTTTGGCGTAGTCCTCGACCTGGTCGCGGGTGATCTGGCCCACGCCGAAGTAGCGCGCCTCGGGATGGGCCAGGTAGATCCCGCTGACGCTCGCGGCAGGTTCCATGGCCAGCGACTCGGTCAGGCGGATGCCCATGGCGCCCGCGTCCATCAGGTTGAACAGGGTGCGCTTGGGGGTGTGGTCCGGGCAGGCGGGGTAGCCGAAGGCTGGACGGATGCCGCGGAAACGCTCGGCGAGCAGGTCCTCATACGAGAGGGCGCCCACGTCCTCCAGGCCCCACTCGCGCCGCACCCGCTGGTGCAGGTACTCGGCGAAGGCCTCGGCTAAGCGGTCGGCCAGGGCTTTGACCATGATCGAGTTGTAGTCGTCGTGCTGGGCGGCCAGGCGCGCGGCGATGGCCTCGCAGCCGATGCCGGCGGTCACGGCGAAGGTGCCGATGACATCCGGCAGGCGACTCGAGCGCGGGGCCACATAATCCGCCAGGCAGCGGTTCGGCCGGCTGTCGGGGTGCACCTGCTGCTGGCGCAGCATGGGGAAGCGGCACAGCTCCTCGCGGCGGTCCGCGCCGGTGTAGAGCACGATGTCGTCGCCCTCGCCTGAGGCCGGCCAGAAGCCGTAGACCCCGCGGGCCACCAGCTCGCCGTCCTGGATCAGCTTCTCGAGCATCTCTTGGCCGTGGGCGAACAGCTCGCGCGCGGCCTCCCCGTACTTGGGGCTGTCCAGGATCTCGGGGTACTTGCCCTTGAGCTCCCAGGTGGAGAAGAAGAAGGTCCAGTCGATGTAGGGCACCAGGTCGCGCAGGGGCACGCCTTCGAGGTAGCGCTGGCCGTAGAAAGGCGGCTCGGAGAGATCCTCGGCGCGCCAGTCGATCTGCAGGGCGTTCGCGCGGGCCTGCTCGAGGCTGAGCAGGCTGCGTTTTTGGCCGCTGCCGAAAGCCACGCGCAGGCGCTCTTGGTCGGCGCGCAGGTTTTCGATCATCGGGCCGCGGCGCTCCTTGGAGAGCAAGTCGCCGACCACGCCGACCGAGCGCGAGGCGTCGTTCACGTGTACCACGGCGTTGCCATAGCGCGGCGCGATCTTGACCGCGGTGTGTTTGGCGCTGGTGGTGGCGCCGCCGATGAGCAAGGGCACCTCGTACCCCTGGCGCTGCATCTCGGCGGCCACCTGGCACATCTCCTCGAGCGAGGGCGTGATCAGGCCGGACAAGCCGATCATGTCGGCGCCCTTCTCGCGCGCCACCTTCAGGATGCGCTCGGCGGGCACCATCACGCCCAGGTCGATGATCTCGTAGTTGTTGCAGCCGAGCACCACGCCGACGATGTTCTTGCCGATGTCGTGCACGTCGCCCTTTACCGTCGCCAGCACGATCTTGCCGGCGCTGCTGCCGGACTGCTTGGAGGCCTGCAGGAAGGGTTCGAGGTAGGCCACGGCGCGTTTCATCACGCGCGCGCTCTTGACCACCTGGGGCAGGAACATCTTTCCCTCGCCGAACAGGTCGCCGACGATCTTCATGCCGTCCATCAGCGGGCCTTCGATCACATGGATCGGCTCGCCGAGTTTCGCACGGGCTTCTTCGGTGTCCTGCTCGATGTAATCGACGATGCCGTGCACCAGGGCGTGGGCTAGGCGCTTTTCGACCGGGTTCTCGCGCCAGGAGAGGTCCACGACCCGCTGCTGGCCACTGCCGCGCACCGATTCGGCGAACTGCACCATGCGCTCGGTGGCGTCGGCGCGGCGGTGGAAGATCAGGTCCTCGACGTGCGCGAGCAGATCGGCGGGGATGTCCTCGTAGACGACGAGCTGGCCGGCGTTGACGATGCCCATGTCCATTCCCGCGCGGATCGCGTGGTACAAGAACGCCGAGTGCATGGCCTCGCGCACCACGTCGTTGCCGCGGAACGAGAAGGACAGGTTCGAGACGCCGCCGGAGACCTTGGCGCCGGGGCAGGTTTCCTTGATCGTACGCGTGGCTTCGATGTAGGCGATCGCGTAGCGGTCGTGTTCCTCGATGCCGGTGCCGATGGCGAGGATGTTCGGGTCGAAGATGATCGCTTCGGGCGGGAAGCTGAGCTCTTCGGTCAGCAGGCGGTAGGCCCGCTGGCAAATCTCGATCTTGCGTTCGGTGGTGTCGGCCTGACCGGTCTCATCGAAGGCCATCACCACGACCCCGGCGCCGAAGCGCAGGATCTCGCGGGCGTGGGCGAGGAACTCGGCTTCGCCTTCCTTGAGCGAGATCGAGTTGACGATGCAGCGGCCTTGCACGCAGCGCAGGCCCGCCTGGATCACCCGCCAATCGGACGAGTCGATCATGATCGGGATGCGCGCGATCTCCGGCTCGGTGGCCACCAGGTTCAGGAAACGCGTCATGCACGCGGGCCCGTCGAGCAGGCCGTCGTCCATGTTCACGTCGAGGATGTTCGCGCCGCCGCGCACCTGCTCGACGGCGACCTCAAGGGCCTCGTCGTACTTCTCGTCCTTGATGAGGCGCTTGAACTTGAGCGAACCGGCCACGTTGGTGCGTTCGCCGACCATCAGGAAGTTTGAGTCCCCGTCGATGGTCAGCGGCTCAAGGCCGGAGAAGGACACGAACCCCCGGCGTTTGGCCGGCCGCACGCGCTCGCGCGGGGCGATGCCGCGCACGCCCTCGGCGATAGCCTGGATGTGCGCCGGCGTGGTGCCGCAGCAACCGCCGACCATGTTGACCAGGCCGTCCCTGGCAAACTCCCGCAGCAGCGCGCCCGTGGTGCGCGGCTCTTCGTCGTATTCGCCGAAGGCGTTGGGCAGCCCGGCGTTCGGGTAGCTGGACACGTACGAGCCCGCCACCCGCGCCAATTCGGCCACGTGCGGGCGCATCTCGGTCGCGCCGAGCGAACAGTTGACGCCCACGGTGAGCGGTTTGGCGTGGGCGATCGAGTGCCAAAAGGCGGCCACGGTCTGCCCGGAGAGGGTGCGCCCCGAAGCATCCGTGATCGCCACCGAGATCTGCACCGGAAGACGTCGGCCCAGATCCTGGAAGGTTTCGTCGATGGCCACCAGGGCGGCCTTCGCGTTGAGCGTGTCGAAGATCGTTTCGACCAGCAGGGTGTGCACGCCGCCTTCGATCAGGGCTTCGGTTTGCTCGCGGTAGGCCGCTTTGAGCTGGTCGAAGGTGATCGAACGGAAGGACGGGTCGTCGACCTTTTCGGAGAGGGACAGGGTGCGGTTGGTGGGGCCGATGGCGCCGGCGACGAACCGCGGGCGGCTCGGGTCGCGCAGGGTGGCGGCGTCGGCGGCTTCGCGGGCGATGCGCGCCGAGGCGAAGTTCAGCTCGCGCACCAGGGCGCCGGTGGCGTAGTCCGCCTGGGAGATGGCCGTGGCTCCGAAGGTGTTGGTCTCGAGGATGTCCGCGCCGGCGGCCAGGAACTGGTCGTGGATGCTGCGGATCACGTCAGGCCGGGTGAGCGACAGGAGCTCGTTGTTGCCCTTGAGCGGGCTCGGGTGGTCGCGCAACCGGTCGCCGCGGAAATCGGCTTCCTCCAGGCCAAAACCCTGGATCATTGTGCCCATCGCACCATCGAGGATCACGATGCGTTCGGCGAATAGGCGGCGGAGTTCTTCGGCACCGTGGGAAGTTTGGGCCGGGCTGGTTTGGGAGCTCATCGTTTCAGTTGCTTCGCGGGCTTGGGGCAGGCCGTACCGGTGGCGAGCAGGGTCATGAAGTGGGGCGGGACCGGGTCGCGCGCGATGCGGGAGACGGTCACGTCCTGGAAGCCGGCTTCGTGCACGAGGCGTTCCAGGTCGGGTTCGGTGAAACCGAGCAGGCGATGCAGGTGGCGGTCGCGCACCCAGTCCTCGTTGTGGGCGAGCAGATCGATCACGATCAACTTGCCGCCGGGAACGAGCACGCGCCGCGCTTCGGCGAGGGCTGCAGAAGGCGTGTCCACGTGGTGCAGGGCCTGGCTGAGCACGGCCACGTCGAAGGAGGCGTCCTCGAGCGGCAGGTCCTCGATGCGGCCTTCCACTGAATGGATGTTCGTGAAACCGCGCTTTTGCGCGCGCAGCTCGAGCTGCCCCAGCATCTCGGGGGAGAGGTCGACCGCGGTGACCGATTCGGCCACCTCGGCCAGCATCAGGGTCAAGAGGCCGTCGCCGATGCCCAGGTCCACGTAGCGGGCGCGGGGGGCGAGTTGCAGCAGGGCGCGGGCCAGACCCTCCCAGGTGCGGCCGGGCAGTTCCTGCTCGCCGAAGGTCGACGCGACCCGGTCGAAGTTGGAACGCGCTTCCCGTTCCTTGCGCGCCTGCAAAGCCTCGAAGCCCGCCAGATCGTCGCGGAACTCGATGCTTTGGCGTTGGGCGGCGAGCAGGTCTTTCACCGTATCGCTATCGGCAGCCGCGCCCAGGCTGTAAAGGCTCCGGCGGCCGAGTCGGCGGTCCTGGACCAGTTCCACCTCTTTGAGGAGGGTCAGCTGGGTGGAAACCCGGCTCTGGCCCATGTTGAGGATCTCCATGAGTTCGCTGACCGACAGCTCCCCGAGGGAGAGCAGGTGCAGCAGGCGCAGGCGGGTTTCGTCCCCCAGGGCCTTGATCCAGCGGGTGGTGGCGGCGAGATCCATCGATTGATCCAGATTAGATGATCGGATCGCCCCATGGCCAAAAGAAAGCCCAAAAAGCTTCCGTGAAGGGAAAGGTTTCGCCCCGGGCACACCCCTGGCGCTCGGAGGAACGCGTGCCCAGGCCCCGGCTTCGGGGCTTGATAGGAGCGCAGACCCGCGGAGCGGGCCTGGGCCCGGCCGGGCTCAGGCCTCGGGCCAGTCGCCGTCGGCTTCGCCGGTCTCGCGCCGCGGCATGAACTTGCGCGTGCGGTTGCGGTTGCGCGGCGGACCGCTGCCGAGCATCACCGCGATGGGGCGCGTCGAATCGTTGCTCGCCAGGGTGATCTGCAGGGCGGCGGTGAGCGGCACCGCCAGGAAGCCGCCGACCACGCCCCAAAGCCCGGCCCAAACCACCACGGAGATGACCACCACCAGCGGCGAGAGGTTGAGCTCGCGACCGAGGATCTTCGGTTCGATGAACGAACCCAGGGTCAGGTTCACCGCGAGGTAGGTGATGATGACGATCGGCACCTTAGTGAAACTGTCCTCGCCGGCGAGAGCGGTGACGGTGGGGAAGATGCCGGCGATGATGCTGCCGAAGGTGGGGATGTAGTTCAGCAGGAAGGTCAACAGGCCGAACAGCAGCGAGTAGGGCAGGTCGATCGCTTCGAGCACCGCGTAACACAGGGCGCCGGTGAGGAACGAAACAACGGTTTTCACGCCCAGATACTTCTGGATGCCGCGACCGATCGTATCGAGGATTTCGGCCGCTTCTTCGCGCCGATCGCCGGCGATCGAGAGGATCTTGCGCCGGAAGATCGCCTGTTCGGCGAAGATGAACACCATGTAGATCAGGACCAGGACCAGGGCTTTCAAGAAACCGAGGCTGTTGGTCACCACCCCTTGCGCGAGGCCGGCGAGGTCGAGTTCCTTGAGCGCTCCGGCGAGGTACTCGCGCACGGGGCCCGGCAGGTTCCAGTCCTGCATGCGCTGCGTGAGGTGCGCTTGGATCTTGATCCAACCCGTCGCGCCTTCGGGCACCGGCGCCGTTACCGGCTGATTGATGCCCAGGAAACCCACGACGTTGGACTGCAGCAACAGGCCGAGCTGAACCAGGCCCATGAACAGGAGCGCGGTGAGCACCATGACCGTGGCGGCCGGGGGAATGCGGTAGCGCGAAAGGGCCACCACCACCGGCTGCAGCATGATCGCGAGCAGCAAGGCGATCACGATCGGCTGGATGATGCCCGCGCCGGCATGCAGGACCCATCCCGCCAGGATGGTGGCGATCAGGCCCAGGAGCAGGTTATGGGTGCGAGTCGGGCGGATCATGGCCCTCCCAGGGTACGCTCCGAAAGCGGCCGGCTCCAGCATGCAGGCCGCGTCCGAACGGGGTTCGGACTTCCGCTTAGGCTTCCAGGGTCGCGTTCCAATACCGGTCGTTCACGAACCGGCGCCAGGACTGGCGCACCCGGACCAGCGGCACTTCCATGATCGGGGTCCAGGCGGGGGTGACCGGCTTCTTCAGCAAGTGCATGCCGACTTCCTCGGGCAGCCGGTTCGCCTTGCGCCGGTTGCATTCGACGCAGGCCAGCACGCAGTTCGTCCAGGTCGACAGGCCGCCGCGGCTGCGGGGCAGCACGTGGTCGATCGAGAGTTCCTTGGTGCCGGGTTTCCGGCCGCAGTACTGGCAGGTGTTCTGGTCGCGAAGGAACAGATTGCGGCGCGAGAAGCTGGGCACCATGCGCGGGGTGCCGCCGTAGTGGGTGAGCACTACGATCTCGGGCACGCGGATGCGCATCGAGACCGTGCGCACGCAGGGCTCCTCGGGAGGCACGGCCAAGGCGCTCCAGGTGTCGAACGCGAAGGTCTCGAACGTCTCCGGTTGAATGGCCCGCGCGTTGCCCGTGAAGAGCATATTGAGGGCATCGCGGACCGACGTGGTGGTGATCGCCACCCACGACCGGTTCAGGACCAGGGTCTCTTGGTTGAGCAGGCTCATGGGAACCGCAAGGTTCGCCCAAGCCTATCAGGCCTTTTTGGAAATGGGGTTGGCCCCGGATTTTCTCCCGGTAAAGGCCCGGGCCGCCCCAAACCGGGAGGGACCTACTTGTTGTAGATCATCCGGAACAGGCGATCCGCGGAAGCCGGGTCCAGGGGCAGCAGTTGTTTGTAGCGCGCCCGGGCGTCGCCCCGGCTGCCGAGCATCAGGTGGCAGACCCCGGCGGTGAAGAGGGCCCCGGTGGACTTGGGGTTCACCCGCAGCACCTGGTCGAACGCCTGGATCGCGCGTTCGAACTCGAGGGATTCCTTGAACGCCTGCCCCAGGCCCATGTAGGCCTCTTCGCTATCGGGATCGAGGAAGGTCGCGTGCTCGAAGTTCTCGATCGAACGTTCGAGTTTGCGTAGGCGCAGGTTGGCCTGGCCGCTCAGGATCCAGAGGTGCGTGCGCCCGGGATACTTCTGCAGGAGGGGAGCCAGGGCGGCCAAAGCCGGTTCCCATTCGCGACGGGCGAGGTGCACCTCGGCCGCGCCCACGAGAGCGCCGTAGTGTTCGGGCGCGCTCTTCAGCGCCGTCTGGAAGTAGTTGCCCGCCTGGCGCGAGTTGCGCAGTACCAGGTCGATGTTGCCTTGGCCCACGAGCGCATCGGGGTTGGGCGGATCGAGGGCGAGCACGGCGTTGAATTCCTCCCGGGCCTCTTCGAGGCGCAGGCGATTGGCGAGCACGCGGCCGCGCAGCAACATGGCGGGCAGCAGCGAGGGGCAGGAGGAATCCACGCCCTTGAGCAGCGTGAGGGATTCCTGGCCCCGTGACTGACGGTCCAGGCCAGCGGCAAGGGCGAGGGCCACCAAGGGGCTGCGCGCGTCGATGCGGCGGGCCGATTGCAGGCTGGCGAGGGCTTCCTTGGGCATCAGGATCTGCTCTTGGAATTGGGCCATGGCCAGGGGCGGCCAGTACCAATCGGCGCGCAGCCCGGCGAGCACTTCGACGATCTCCAAGGCTTCGACTTCGCGCTTCTGCGATCCGAGGGTCAGGGCGCACCACAGCAGGGCGGACTGGCTCTTCAGAGGCTCGAGTTTCGCGAGGGCTTCTTCGCCATGTCCCACCAGCAGGGCGGCGATGCCTTCCTGCTCTTGGGTCCAGGCCTGGCCCTCGAGCGATCCCAGGAACTCGGTCGAGCGTGGAATGCCGGCCTGTCCGAGCTGGAGCGGGGCACCCACCTGCAGCATGCCGATGGCGGCGCCACTTGCCACCAAGCGGGTACCACTTGCTTCATAGATGCGCGAGGTGAGCAGGCCGATGATCTGTCCGCGGTGGTTGAGGACCGGGGAGCCGGCCAAACCCTTGGCGGTCATGCCCTGGGCCTGCGCCACGCGCATCAGCGGCGGCACCGAAACCGCGCCGGTCAGCAGCGTGGTCTCGCGCACGCGCTCGCCCAACACCGTGCCACCGGCGATGGCAACTCGTTCGACACCGAGCAGCTCGCCTTTGAGCAGCGGCAGCGGTGCGTCGAGGGTGAGTTCGGCTTGGAGATGCAGCAGCGCCAGATCCTGGATCAGGTCCAGGTCCACGACTTGCAGGGCGATGCGCTGGCCGCCGGAAACAAACCAGGCATTCTGCCGCCGGAAAGCCCGAGGGCGCTGGTGACCACGGTCTGGTTGTCCAGGGCAACCCCGGTGACCTGGCGTATCACCGAACCCGCCAAGGGGCCTTCGACTTCGATGACACCGACCTGGGCTTCGATGCGGGTCAGTTGGTCGCGCAGGGCTGCCTGCAGGGCGGCTTCCTCCGCATCGGCGGAAGCGGGCGCCTCCGGTGCGGTGGGGGCAGGCGTGACCTGGGCCAGGGCCGGGCAGGCCAGGGCGAGCATCAGGAGGGGGAGACGGAACCGGAGGGCAGGCATGGAGGGCGGGGCGCGTGTGACCCCAAGGAGTCTCCGCATCCACCGCCCATTGACCAGGGGGCAGGGGCGAAAACTCTCACGGGGCCCCGGGAATGGGGGCGCCCGGCCCCTGGACAAAAGGCAGCGATCCCCCGCTTGCACAGGGGATCGCCTAGGAGCGTCCAAAACCGGACCGGATCAGATTGGGGGAAGTTGTGTTCGTGAGATTCGAGGAATCTTGTGTTCGAAGGACTCTCTCTTTTGAGTCGGGTGACTAAGTGTGGTGCGGCCGGGGAAGATCAGGAGCTCCCTGGCCACACCCTCTCCTTGAAACGAAGGGGCAAAACGCCGCTGGAAACTCGGAAAAACCTTCCGAAACGCCCCGGATGGCCCCAAATTGTGCCTCGGAATGAGAGAAATCGGCCTCCATGGGTCCTGGGGCAGGAGGTTTCAAAATCCTGGATCCGGCGGAACCGCCGACGATTTCGAGGGTGGCGGGCAGGTGGGAGGGGGCCAAAAGGGCGTTCCTTCTGGGCGGTTGGCCCTGCCGCTTCGCCCCTCGGGCCCCCCGAATCGGTTCTCCCCCGACATGGGCCAAGCCTCCGACCCTCCCCCGGGGTTCCTGCCTGGCCAGCCGGAGCGTTATGGTATCGAGCCCCCTGTGCTAAGAAGTGCCATGAACAAGCTCCTGATCCCCCTGGTTTTCGCCTGGCTGGCCGCCGGTCTGCTCCTCGGAACTGTCCGCGCCCAGCAAGATGCCAAGAACCACCCGGTGTCGGCCATCTTCCTCAGTTACAAGGAGGAGAAGGAGCTGAAGGCCCTCTCCAAGAAGTTCCCGATCTTCCTCGTGGCGGGCAAGCCCGCCATCTTGGGCGAGCTGGCCAATCCGCGCCTGGTCACCGGCGAACCCCTGCGGGTCTACTTGGCGAGCTTCCCGAAGACGCCGAAAATTGACAAGCCCCTGGCCGAAGCGCCGTACGAGTTCAACAAGGACGGGGAGCGTGAGATCGTCGGCCGGTTGAAGAAACTCGTGGTCGATGTGCCCTTCCAGAACGCGCTGTTCATCGACAATAACCTGCAGCAACTGCAGGTCGCGGACAGTGGGTTGCTTTCGGTGTGCAACGACCTGGAGCAGCGCCGCCAGCGGGTGGTTGACCTTCAGGATGAACTGAAGGCCCTGCGCAAGAGCGTGGGCACGGACCAGTACGAGCAGGTCCGCCGGAGCTTGGTTCACGAGTGGGAGAACCTGGTGCAGTACGTCGAAGCCTCGCTGCTGTTCAAGGCGATGGCTCCTGCCCTGCGCGAAGAGTTCGAAAAGGAGGTTAAGGCCTTGCGTAGCGCCGAGTCCTCGGGTCGCATCGAGGCCTTCTCGGCAGCCGTTGCTGGCGCCGAGGTGACGGAGCTCGAAACCGGCAAGGGGCACAAGATGGTGTTCCAACAGATCGAGTCGCCCCACATCCGGATCCAGTACCTGACGGGCAAAGAAGGCATCGACGAAGCCCAGGCCCGTGATCTTTTGCAGCTGGGGGAAGAGACCATCGAGAGCTTCCGCCAGATCGCGATCGATCCCCACAAGCCCTTCCGCGACGAGCAGGAGAGCGAAACGCCGATCATCCCGAACTCGATTTTCTTCGAGTTCTTCGTTGGCCCCGACGATCCGGTCACCCAGCAGGAGCTCTACGAGGAACACTACAAGGTTTCGGAGTCCGATCCCAAATCCTTCGAGGTCTCCGGTACCGGCGGTATCCGTCGGCAGGAGCGCAAGGACCCGCTCTTTTTCCACTTTGTGCGCCACCAGCCAGGCTCGCTCAACGGGCATATGGTGCACATGCTCGGGCACAATCTCGCCAGCTTGCACTACAACCGCAGGGACCCCCTGTACATCAGCGATGCCCTGCCGGAAGTCCGCGAGGCGGTGGCGATGACCCTCAGCTTCGAGAAGTTGGGGCACAATGCGATGAAGTGCATCAACGACTTGAAGGGCGAATATGAAGCCCCGGAAGTCAGCGACAAGCGCCTCGAAGTGGAGATCTGGGATTCCTACCGCGATGCCTGTTTCAAGCAGTCGCTGCAGGCGGAACCCTTCGAGTCCTGCTGCATCGTTCCTCTGAACAACCTGAACCCGTTGCACCTGTCCAAGGGGTGGGTCATGTTGCACTACATCCTCAACTCCGATCCGATCCGCGGGCAGAAGTGGCTGCGCGCCGCCCACGATTCGATCGATAAGGCTGGCACCGGCGACCGGACCGGCATCAACCGGAACCTTTGGCGCGATAAGACCAAGGAACTCTTCGCTGGCGAGGAGTTCAAAGGCGATCCGCTACTTTTCTATGAGGAGAAGATCAAAGAGCTGGCTCGCTCCGAGCTGGGCACCTGATCCTCAAGGCAATCCACCGCAAAGCACCGCTGCAGCGCGTGCCGTCCACAGGGCGGTGCGCGCTGCCTGGTATCGGCGCAGGCGGTGCCACGCATCGGGGCACATGCCGCTGGCGAGGCGCCTGTGCGCGGGCACCGCACCCCAGGCTGTCAGGACCCAGAGGAGCACCACTGCCGCCAGGCCCGCGACGAGGTGGAGCTGCGGGTACCCCGGCGGGGGATGCACCACGAGGGCCAACGCGCTCCCGGCTTCGATGAGCATCAGCGGCCCCACAACGAAACCGATCCTGGCGCAATAGTCCTTGTGGTAACGAGAAAATGCCTCGGTTCCGATGCGCGGAAACAGCGGGTAGATCGCGAGCTCGACGACCCAAATCAAGCCGAATAGCGCGAAGGTCGCGGGGCCGTGCAGGGTTTCCGGTAGAGTGCCCATGGAGAAAGCGGGTGTGAGAAACCCGGATCGCTGCGGAACCCCGGCGGGGTTCGCGTGTTTCGGAAGTGTTCTTCGCCCGTCACCGGCGCCGGGATGCAGGTCCGGCGCCTTTCCCTATCCAGTCCTATGCAACGACACTGGCTCCCTCTCGTCGTGGCATTGGGGATGACCCCCGCGGTCTGGGCCCAAGGGCCCCAGCCCCAGCTCCCGGTCACCCCCGCTGCCTACGCCAACCCGACGCTGCCCTTGCACTTCCTGGTGGACCCCGGTCCGCCCACGGCGGTGGTGGACAACGACAATGAACCCGCGAACAACCCGGTGACCAACGCCGGCGCCACCCTCGGCCGGGTGCTGTTCTACGACAAATTGCTCAGCCGCAACGGCACGGTCTCGTGCGCGAGCTGCCACCAGCAGGCTTTCGGATTCTCCGATCCCGCCGTGCTCAGTTCGGGATTCGAGGGCGGCTTCACCCGTCGCCATTCGATGGGGCTCGGCAACGCGCGGTACTACGCGCCCGGGGATTTCTTCTGGGACATCCGGGCCGCGAGCCTCGAGGACCAGGTGCTGATGCCGATCCAGGATGGCGTGGAGATGGGCATGACCCTGCCGCAGCTGATGCAGCGCATCCAAGGCCGCCTGTTCTACACCGACCTGTACACGCAGGCGTTCGGCGATGGGCTCGTGACGCCGCAGCGCACGGCCCAGGCCCTGGCGCAATTCGTGCGGTCGATGCAGGCGTACCAGAGCAAGTACGACGTGGGCCGGGCCCAGGCGCCGAACGCGGGAGCGCCCTTCCCGAACTTCACGATGCAGGAGAACATGGGCAAGAACCTGTTCACCCTGCCGCCGCCCCAGGGCTTCGGCTGCGCCGGTTGCCACACGACCGAAGCGCAGATCAACGCGGCGATCGGGCCGATGAACAACGGCCTGGACGCGGTGTCGACCACCGATCTGGGGGCCTTCGAGACCACGGGGCTGCCGCAGCACCTGGGGGCCTTCAAAGTGCCCTCGCTGCGCAACATCGCGGTGACCGCGCCGTACATGCACGACGGTCGTTTCGCCACGCTACAGCAGGTGATGGACTTCTACAGCACCGGCATCCAGAACCACCCGAACCTGCATCCTGCCCTGCGCGCGCCGGGCGGCCAACCGATCCAGTTCAACATGATGCAGGGTCAGAAGAACGCGATCATCGCCTTCTTCGGCACCCTGACCGATCAGTCGCTGCTGGTAGATACGAAGTTCGCCGATCCGTTCCCCGAAGAACTGGGCCAACGCTACTGCGACCCGGCCGAGCCGAACACCTCAGGCCTTGCGGGGCGCATCGCCGCCACCGGCACGACGTTCGCCGCGGCGAATGATCTCACGCTGCACGCCAGCGGCCTGCCGATCGGCCAGTTCGCCATGTTCATCAGCGGCCCCGAGCCGGCACTGGTGGCCCACCCGGGTGGCAGCGACGGCAACCTTTGCATCGGCGGGGGCGCCTCAGGCGGCCTGGGCCGCATGGCGGCTTCGTTGCAGGCGGTGGGAACGGCCGGTGTCATCAGCTATGCTGTCGATCTGACCGCCGTGCCGATCGCGTCGGCGCCGTACCAGATCGCCATTGGCGCGGGCACCACCTGGTGCTTCCAGACCTGGTACCGCGACGCCTTGGGCCACAACAACTTCAGCGACGCGCTGGAGATCGCGTTCCAGTAGATCAAAGGGTCTTCGGATCCCAAGGAGGAGGGGGGACGGTTTCATGGACCGGATACCCCCGCTATCGGCACCGCCCCCGGGCGGTGCCATTTTTTTGAGCGCGGGACGGCCGCGGGCTCGTCGGCAGCCTAGGCCGCACCTACCCTATGGCGATGGCTTCGCAACGCCTGCCGCCGGTCGCCGCACCTGCCTGATGTGTTACATGCCCCTGCGCATCGGGCGGGGCAGCGCCACGTGTCCCCGTTGCGGCCACGAGCAGAGCAAGTTGCAGCAGGAGACCCTGTGGTCTTTGGATCCGGGCCTGGTGCGGATGCAGAAGATCCTGCGCGGGGCCGCGGTGCTGGCTACGGCTGGGGTGGGCTTTGCACTCAGCCGCCTGATGACCGGCGCTTCGCTGTTCTGGGGTTTGGGCCTGCTCGGCGGCCTCGGCTGGCTGCTCTGGTACACGGCGGGCTGTCTGACGCGGCGCGCCTCGTTCATGGACCTGCGGTTCCTCTGGCCGCCGTTGCTGTTGTGCGTGGCGCTCGGGCCGTTGGTCCTGTCGCTGGCCCTCGGATGGATCGCCGGGGAAACCCAGGCCAGGGAGAAGGTCATGCCTGGCCTCGTGTGGGCGTTGCCCTGGCTCCTGCCGCTGGCCGTGTCGCTCGTCCTGCCGCGGCGGTACGCCCGCTACCGGGCGGAGTGCCTGGCGGGCGGCGAAGCGCAATAGCGCGGCGGCAGGTTCCGCGGGGCGCGCGGCTTGGCGCGCCTGAGCGCGACAGTACACTGGCGCCATGATCGCCCCCAGCCGTGTGTTGCGTTGTGTCGTGCTCCTGTGCGTGTTGACCGCTTGCCAGGCCTTCTCCGGCGGTAGCGCGGACCAACGCCTGCGCAAGCTGGTGGAGTCCGAATTCGACTGGCACCTGCACGAGAGTCCGACCTGGATGACCCACCTCGGCATGCCCGACCGCATGGGGGAGTGGGGCGACCGCAGCGAGGAACAGGAACAGAAGCAACGCGACCGGCGGCAGGAGGCCCTGGGCCGGCTGCGATCGGAGATCAACTACGACGCCCTTTCGCCCTCCGGAAAACTCGACTATCGGCTGTACGAACGCCAGCTGCTGCGCGATCTCGAAGGGTTTCAATGGCGCTTGCACAGCTATCCGGTCAACCAAATGCACGGTGAGCACCTCGAGGGGCCGAATCTGCTGCTCAACGTGCACGCGGTGAGCAATGTGGAACAGGCCGAGGCCTACGTGCAGCGCTTGGAGGGTTTGCCCGGGTTTCTCGTGCAGGTCGGCGAGCGCGTCGATCAGCGCATGGAGAAGGGCGTCATGCCCCCGCGGTTCGTGCTCGACCAGGTGATCCAGGATTGCCGCAACGTGATCGCCGGTACGCCGATCGATGCGACCGGGGGCGCGAATGTGATGTGGGCCGACTTGGGCAGCAAGCTGGACGGTTTGGAGGGCCTCGATCCCGCCACCCGGACCGCGCTGGAACGGCGGGCCGAGCGGGCTTTGGTCCAGGGCATCGCGCCGGCCTACCGCCAGCTGATCACGCGCCTCGAAGGCTGCAAGCAGCAGACCGACGACCGCGCGGGCATCTGGAAGTTGCCCCAGGGCGAGGAATACTACGCCTTCCTGCTGCGCAAGTTCACGGACACCGATTGGGATGCGGACACGGTGCACGCCTTGGGCCTGGCCCAGGTGCGGCGCATCCATGGCGAGATGGAGGCGATCCGCCAGCAGGTCGGTTTCGAAGGGGATCTGCAGGCCTTTTTCGCTTGGTTGCGCACGGCGCCCGAACAGTTCTATCCAAACGACGATGCCGGCAAGGCCGCGTACCTGGCGGAGGCCACGCGCCTGATCGACACGATGCGCAGCCGCCTGCCCGAGGTCTTCGGCGTGTTGCCGAAGGCGGACATCGAGGTATGCGCGGTCGAAGCCTGGCGCGAGAAGTCGGCGGGCAAGGCTTTCTACAACTCAGGCACACCCGACGGCAGCCGTCCGGGCCGGTACTACGCGAACCTGTACGACATGGCCAACATGCCCAAGTACCAGATGGAGGCCCTGGCCTACCACGAGGGCATTCCCGGGCACCATATGCAGATCTCGATCGCGCAGGAGCTCGAAGACCTGCCGCGCTTCCGGCGCTTCGGCGGCTACACGGCCTACGTCGAGGGCTGGGGTTTGTATAGCGAGTGGCTGCCGAAGCAGATGGGCTTTTACGCCGATCCGTACTCGGATTTTGGGCGATTGGCCATGGAGCTGTGGCGCGCCTGCCGACTCGTGGTGGACACCGGCCTGCACCACAAACACTGGACCCGCGAGCAGGCGATCGACTACCTGGTGCAGAATACGCCCAACCCAGAGGATGACTGCCGCAAGGCGATCGAGCGCTACATCGTGATGCCGGGGCAGGCTACGGCGTACATGGTGGGCATGCTGAAGTTGCGCGAACTGCGCGCCTTGGCGGAAAACCAACTCGGCGAGCGCTTCGATGTGCGCGGGTTCCACGACGTGGTGCTGCGCGCCGGGGCCTTGCCCCTCGATGTGCTGGAAGAAGAAGTGCGGGCCTGGATCGCCGAGCGGGGCGGCGCGGGCGCGTGAGCGAGGGATCGGCACCCTGGCACGCCGCCTATGACCCCGAAGCCTTCCGGCGACTGGGGCACCAGGCGGTGGACGACCTGGCCGACTACCTCGGTCGCGCCCTCAGCGGAGAAGCCATGCCCGTGCTCGGCGCCGCTTCGTTCGGTGCGGTGGAAGCCGCCTTTCAGCCCGAAGCGGGGGCCGGACACGAACGAGGGTTCTGGCGCGACTTGCTGCAACATGCCCACCACCTGCATCACCCCGGCTACATCGGCCACCAGGTGGCGCCGATCGTGCCGGCGGCGGCGCTCGTCGAAATGGTCTCCACCATGCTCAACAACGGCATGGCGATCTGGGAGATGGGGCCGGCGAACACGGCCTGCGAGAAGCGCATGGTGCAGATCCTGGCGCAGCAGGTCGGTTGGTCAAGCGGCGCGGATGGCGTGCTGACCCATGGCGGTTCGCTGGGCAATCTGACGGCGTTGCTGGCGGCGCGGCAGGCCCGGGCGCAGGGGGACGCGTGGAGCGACGGGCAGACCCGGCCCGGGACGTTCCTCGCGTCCGCGCAGAATCACTACAGCATCGACCGCGCGGTGCGCATCATGGGCATGGGGGCGCAGGGCGTGACCCAGGTGGCCTGCGACCGGCGCCACCGGCTCGATCCCGCTGATCTACCGCGCGCCCTGGAGGCGGCGCGCGCGGCTGGGCGCGAGGTCCTGGGGGTGGTGGCCTGCGCGGGCACCACGGCCACGGGGTCCTTTGATCCGTTGCCCGCCATTGCCGATTTCTGCGAAGCCCACGGACTCTGGTTGCACGTCGACGGAGCCCACGGCGCTTCGTTCCTGCTCGATGCCGGGCTCCGGAGCCGCCTCGCCGGCATCGAACGGGCCGACTCGGTGGTGTGGGACTTGCACAAGATGATGTTGGCGCCGCCGCTCATCACCGCGGTGCTCTTCCGGGATGGCGCGCACAGCCACGGGACCTTCGTGCAGAAGGCGAGTTACCTGTTTTCGGAGGGCGAACCCTGCTCGCCGGACATCGGCCGCCGCACGGTGGAGTGCACCAAACGCGCGCTGGGGGCCACGGCCTATTTCCTTTGGCAGACCCTGGGCCCGGAGTTCCTAGCCGGGTACATGCGTTCGATGGTGCAACTCGCCCAGGATTTTGCCGCCGATATCCAGGCGCACGAGCAATTCGAACTCGCGGTCGAGCCCGAGGCGAACATCGTGTGTTTCCGGCGCCGCTTTGCGGGGGCTCTGGAGCGCCAGAACGCCCTGCAGGCGGAACTGCGCCGGCGCACGGTGGCGCGCGGCGACTTCTACCTCGTGCAAACGAAACTCGACGAGACGCTGTACCTGCGCACGACGCTGATCCATCCGGGGACGGATCGTTTGCGCTTACGGCGGCTGTTGGAAGAGTTGGCGCGGGAGCCCGTCGAGTCGACACCCGCGCCCGATGCGACTACTTGCGGCTGAGCGCCGCTTCGATGGCGCCGATGAGTTCCGGCGCTTCGGGGGCGACGCGGGTGCCGAAGAAGGCAAGCACAGTACCATCGCGGGCAACCAGGTACTTGCCGAAGTTCCAGCTCGGCAGGGAACCGGTGGCCCCGCCGAGCAGAGCGTAGACAGGACTCTGTTGTTCGCCGGATACGTGCACTTTCTCGAAGAGCGGGAAGGTCACGCCATACTCCTGGGTGCAGAAGGTGCGGATCTCGGCGGCGGTACCGGGTTCCTGTTCGCGGAAGTCGTTGCAGGGGAAACCGAGCACGGTGAATCCCTGGCCCTGATACTTCTCCTGCAACGTTTGCAGGCCCTCGTATTGAGGGGTGAAACCACACTTGCTAGCGGTGTTGACCACCAAGGCGACCTGGCCTTGGTATTGAGCGAGGTCGACACTCTGGCCTTCGAGGTCGTGTACCGAGAGTGCGTACAGCCCCGCTGTCGGGGTGTTCTGCGGCACGGCATTGCCGTTGCCGAAGGTGCAGCCGGGAAGGCTCAGAAGGGGAGCGAAGAGGGCAAAGAGGAGGCGTTTCATGGCCACATCTTCGCACATGACGCGGCTTTCGATGCAGGGGCGCCGGCAAAAAGTCGGGGCGAGGCCCGGCTGGATTCACTCGGCGGACAGGATTGGACCTTGGGCCAGGGGTTGCCCCGACGGGCCCTGGGTGGACGGCGTGGTGGGGCACTCGACCAGAACCAGCGGGGTGAATTGGTCGAAGTGGATGGTGGCGTCCAGGCTCTGCGCGTCGCCGCCGGAGGTTCCGGAGCTGGCGCGGCAGGACGCAAGCAGCATGCTGGCGGCGAGGGCGAGGCCGAGGGATCCGAAGCGGGTGCGGCGCAGGGGGCCGGGGCCTTGGAACTTACCGGAATTGTACGTCGATTGGGTGCTCTGCATGGGAGGTCCTGTGTGGGATGGACTGCCCCTGCTAACGGTTCGCGCCCCGGGATCTGTGGGGGAATTCCCGCAAATTTTCGCCGATTGACCGCAATGCATCGCCGTTCAGGCACGTTCAGCAATGCGTTGCAGAATCCTTTGCAGAGCGTTTGCGAAATGCATACCCATGTGCGGCCCCTGCTCGGGGTACAGGTAGGGCTCGATCAGCTCGAGCTCCATCAGCCGCCAGGTATTCCCGTCGCGCATCAAATCCACCCGCGCATAGAGCAGGGGGCCGGCGGTGGCTTCGAGCACCTGGCGCGCGACGGCGCGCATGTCGGCGGGGGGATCGACGGCGACTTCGCGGGCACCGTAGATCGATTGCACCCGGTAGTCCCCCGGCGCCGGCCGCTTCTGGGCGCAGTGGGAGAAAACCCCGTCGAAGTACACGAGCGAGAACTCCCCTTCGTCGCACGCGCGCGGCAGGAAGGGTTGCACCATGCAAGTGCCGGGCGGCAGGCGATCGGGGCTGGGCCAAGGAGCGCCCTTGCGCACGCGTTCCTGGCGCCAGGCGCCGGCGCCCACCTGGGGCTTGATCACGATCTCGTCGCAGCCGAGGGTTTCGAAGGCGTCTTGCAGGCTCGCTTCGGTCGCGTCCTCGCGCCAAAGCGTGGGCACCACCGGCACGCCGCGCTGTTCCAGTTCGCGCAGATAGGACTTGTGGCTGTTCCAGGCGATCGTGCGCAAGGGATTCAAGAGCACCCCGCGGCGGTCGAGCTCCGCCAGCCGTTCGAGAAACTCCCCGTGCCGCTCCGCGTAGTCCCAGGTGGTGCCGACCACGTACGCGTCAAAAGCCTCCGTCAGGACTTCCGGCCCATCCCAGACCATCGGCTCGATCTGCAAACCCGCCGCTTCGCAAGCGGGCTGCAGGGCGTTCCACTCCAGGTCGAACTCCCAGTGGTCCTCCCTGCGGTCCGGGGCATCGGGCAGCATGCACCCGGCGGTCAAGAACGCGATTCGCGGCATGGGCGCATGGTACCGGCGGGGGAATCCGCCCGTTCGCCAGCCCTGCACTCGCGCCCGGTCGGGTGTCACGAGCGGTCCGCCCCTTGGCCCGCATTGAGAACCCGGGTGCAAACTCCGCCGGAATCGGGCGGGGGTCCCTTACGGTGGACCCAAGGCCCCGAGCACCCCCGCCTCTGCGTTACACTACCGGCCTCGCGGACTACTCCGCAGGCCCGGCCCCGCTCTCCCTTGTTTTCGGCCCACGATTCGCCGCTCCGCCATGGTTGACCTGACTCCTGCTTCCCAATTCACCGAGACCGAGGCCTTCCTGGACGCCATCCGCAAGCGGGTGGGGCGCGTCGTGGTCGGCCAGGACGTGGTGGTGGAGCGCCTCCTGATCGCCCTGCTCACCGGGGGTCACCTGCTGCTCGAAGGGGTGCCCGGTCTGGCGAAGACCCTGCTGGTCGCGGCGGTTTCGAAAACCGTGCACCTGGAGTTCTCGCGCATCCAGTTCACGATCGACCTGCTGCCCTCCGACATCCTGGGCAGCGAGATCCTCGACCAGCGCAGCCACGAGTTCCGCACGCACAAGGGACCGATCTTCACCAACCTGCTGCTCGCCGACGAGATCAACCGCGCCGCGCCGAAGGTGCAAAGCGCGTTGCTCGAAGCCATGCAGGAGCGCAAGGTCACGATCGGCAACCAGACCTACAAGCTGCCCGCGCCGTTCCTCGTGATCGCGACCCAGAACCCGGTCGAACAGGCGGGTACCTTCGAACTTCCCGAAGCCCAGCTCGACCGTTTCATGCTGCTGCACCGCCTGCAGTATCCGTCGATCGAGGACGAGAAAGAGGTGCTGCGCCGCAACGCGGCCCTGGGCGTGCGCCGGGACGCGGACGGGGGCTCGGTGGTGCACACCGAGTTCGACATGCTCGAAGACGAGCCGGTGGGCGGTAAGGCCGAGATCGCGCGCGCGATGGAGGACGTCGGCCGCGTGCACGTGTCCGAGACCTTCCTCGAGCACGTGGTGCACATCGTCGACCGCACCCGCCGCCACCCCGACCTGGAACTCGGCGCCTCGCCCCGTGCCGGCATCGCGCTGGTCAAAGCCTCCCGCGCCCGCGCGCTCATCCATGGCCGTCACTACGTGGTGCCCGAGGACTTGTACGCCCTGTCCGAGGACGTGATCCTGCACCGCATCCGGCCCACCTACGAAGCCCTCGCCGAAGGCCGCACGAACCAGGCCATCCTCGCGGAGATCCTGAACGAATCGGGACGCGGCTGAGATGGGGTGGTTCCGCACTTCCACGGATGGGCGTGGCGCACCGGCGCCCCGTCGGTCCCAGGCGGAGGGCTGGCTCGAATCGATCGAGCCGCTCGATACCCGCCGTTACGTGCTCGCCGTGCGCAAGCTTGCGGACAGTTTGAGCCATGGCACCGACCGGTCGCGCTTCCTCGGATCGGGAGTCGAGTATGTGCAGTCGCGGCCGTACGTTTCCGGCGACCCGGTGCGCGCGATCGATTGGCGCGTGACGGCGCGTACGGGCCAAGTGCACATCAAGGAATTCGAAGCCCCCAAGCGCCTTCCTGCGTGGATCCTGCTCGACACCTCGGCGTCGATGACGGTCTCTTCGACGCCCCGCAGCAAGTATGAACTTGCGACCTTCGTGGCGGGTGGGTTGGCTTTGGCCTGCCTCGATCGCGTCAGCCCCGTGGGGCTCTTGGGCACCGGGGATCGCGACATCCGCATCCGGCCGAGCTTGGCCAAGAACCAGGTCATGCAATGGATGATCCGGTTGCGGCGCTATCGGTTCGACGAGGGCACGACCCTGGCGCGCAAAGTCACCGAACTGCACTCGAGTCTGCACAGCCGGGCCCTGGTGATCGTGCTCAGCGACCTGCACGATCGCGACGGGGTGGCGGCGCTCAAGTTGATGGGGCAGGTGCACGACGTGGTGGCGATCCAGTTGCAGGATCCGGCCGAGGCGGGGTTGCCCGGGGCGGGCTTCCTGCGAGCCCAGGAAGCCGAAGGCGGCGCGGACTTCGTCACCAGCGGGCGCCGCGAGTGGATCGATCCGCTCGCGGTGCAGGGCGCCATGCGGCGCGCCGGAATCGATCACCTTCTGCTGCGCACTGATCGGCCGGTGGCGCAGCAGGTGCGGCACTTCTTCGCCGGTCGCGGCCTCGTGCCGCGGGGGGGCAAGATATGATCCTGCGGCTTTGGTTGTTGCTGTTGCTGGTCGCTTGCGGATTCGGCCAAGGGGACGAGATCCTCGCCCGCACTTCGATCGGCATGCGACTCGTCCTGCGCGACGTGGTGCTTCCCGTGGAAGGCCTCGAGCCGGTGCCCGTGCACGATGCCGGCAAGGCGGATGCCCTGGTGCGCATCCTGGAGAGCGAGCGCCACGGGGAAGCGATGCGCTACACCTTCGAGGTCACGCCGTACGTGGCCGGTGCCTTCGATCTGCGCACGCATCTGCAGGGACCCGCCGGCGCGTCGGTCGAATTGCCGCCCCTCAACATCGAGGTGAGCGCGGTGCTGCCCCCCGGGCGTATGGAACCGGCGGCGCTCGAAGAGACCACCGGCCGGCGCTTCGGGGGCTACAAGAACCGCATGATCCTGGCGGGTATCCTCTGGATCATCGGCCTGATCATGATCCTCTACCTCGGCCGGCAGACGAAACGCCGGGCGGAGCGGGCGGAGAACGCGCCGCCGCCGACGGTGGCGCAGCTCCTGCGTCCGTTGCTCGAGAAGGCCCATGCCGGCGACTTGCCCGATCGCGAACGGGCGGATCTGGAACGGCTACTGCTGCGTTTCTGGCGCGACCGGCGCGGACTCGCCGAGGTTTCGCCTGTGGCCGCCCTTGCGCGCCTGAAGCAGGACAAGGAAGCGGGCCCGTTGCTCGTCACCCTCGAAACCTGGCTGCATAGCCCGGGGCCGGCCCCTGAACCGGATTGGGCGGCGTTGCTGGCGCCCTATCAGAAGCCTGCGCAAGGGGGGCTCGCCTGATGGGCAGTTTGCACTTCGCGCAACCCTGGTACCTGCTCGGGCTGGTCGTGCCGGTGGCGATGCTCGTGTGGGTCTGGACCCGCAAGGGGCGACGCGTGGCCTTGCCGTTCGATCAGGGCAGCGTGAAAAAGGGCACCGGGCTGCGCGTGCTGTTGCAGTTGGGCGAAACCCTGGCGCCCCTGGCCCTCGCCGTTGGCGTGATCCTGGCCGCCGGACCCCAGACCCTCGATGCGCCCAAGACCAAACGCTCGCTGACGAACATCCAGTTCTGCGTCGACATCTCGGGTTCGATGACCAGTTCGTTTGGCGAGGGCACGCGCTACGACGCGGCGATGAAGGCGATCAACAGCTTCCTCGACTATCGCCAAGGGGACGCCTTCGGCCTCAGCTTCTTCGGCAACAACGTGCTGCACTGGGTCCCGCTGACCAGTGATGTGTCGGCCTTCCGCTGCGCGCCGCCGTTCATGAACCCCTCCAACCGCGCCCTGCCGCCCTGGTTCGGGGGCACGTCGATCGGCAAGGCGCTCAAAGCCTGCCGGAACGTGCTCACCTCGCGCGAGGAGGGGGATCGCATGATTATCCTCGTTTCCGACGGGTATTCGTCCGACCTTGGTGAAGGCCAGGACATGGAGATCACCCGCATGCTGCGCGAGGACGGCATCACTTTGTTCGCCGTGCACTGCGCCGAGGGCGACATCCCGGGTGAGGTGGTCAACATAGCCTCGGGCACCGGTGGGGAGATCTTCGCGGCGGGGGATTCCTCCGCCCTGGAGACCGTCTTCGCCCGCATCGATGCCATGAGCAAAGCGCGCCTGGAGAAAGTCGCCGCCGAATACATCGACCACTTCAAACCCTGGTGCATCGCCGGCGCCATTCTGCTCGGCATGCACGTGCTCCTGCAGATGTTCCTGAGGTACACGCCATGGTAGACCCCTGGATCGTGGCCGCAGGCGTCGGAGCCGTGATGCTCGTCGGCGAATTGCTGCACCAGCGGCGCATCCGCCGCATCGCGCCCCTCGTCTTCGGACCCGGGGGCCGCGCGGCCGCTTGGACGCGCTTGACGCCGCTCCTGCGCACGCTCGGTGCCGCCGCGCTCGCGTGGGGCCTGTGTACCCTCTGGTGGGTGGTGCCGCCGCGCAACTTCGGTGGTGGCAAGGGCCCGGCGGAAGCCGACATCCGGCACCTGGTGCTGGTGCTCGACGTTTCGCCGTCCATGCGGCTTGCCGATGCGGGTCCCGAACGTTCGATCGAACGACGCAAGCGCGGACGCGAGGTGCTGCAGTCGATCTTCCAACGCGTGGCGATGGGCCGCTACCGCATCAGCGTGGTGGCGACCTACACCGGCGCGATCCCGGTGGTCATTGATACGAACGATGCGGAAGTCGTGCAGAACGTGCTCGACGATCTGCCCATGCATTACGCCTTCAAGTCGGGGGAGACCCAACTCTTCGCCGGCTTGGAGGAGGCGGCGCGCATCGCCGCCAAGTGGCGCGAGAAGAGCACCACGATCGTCGTGCTGAGCGATGGCGACACCCTGCCGCCGACCGGGATGCCGGTCATGCCCTCGTCGGTGGCCGGAGCCCTGGTGGTGGGGGTCGGCGATCCGGCGCAGGGGTCCTTCATCGGTGGCCGCAATTCGCGTCAGGACGTTTCCGGCCTGCGCCAGATGGCGGTGCGCCTGGGGGGCACCTACCACGACGGCAACGAGAAACACGTGCCCACCGGCGTGCTCGCGGCGATCACCGCGGGCGGGCTCAACGCACCGATCAGCCGCTGGGGCCGCCGCGAGTACGCCCTGTTGGCCATCCTGGTCGGTTCGGCGCTGCTCGCTCTGATTCCCATGGCGCTGGCCCGGCTCGGAACCCGCTTCCAGCCCGGCCGACGTTTGAACCCCGTAAAGGCAACCCAGGACCGCCTACGGGCCTGAGCCTCCAGGCGCCTTCCGCAGAAAACACCCCGAACCCTTAGGATAGAAGCGGTGGGACCGCACCCACCCGAACCTTGTCTACCCAATGAAGAAACTACTTTTAGGCCTCTGGTTGTGCCTGCCCGCGGGATTGTGGGCGTACCACCAGGGGCCGGGACAAAACCAAAGGCAACTCGACGAAGTCGATGCGGCCTTGCGCTCCGCGGAAGCGGAGTTGTCCGGGGGCAACCACGATGCCGCTCTCGAGCAATACGAGTTGGCCCTGAAGAACGTGCCTGCGGACCAGGTGGCGGTGGCGCGTGAGATCCGCCTCGACCTGGCTCGATTGCGCATGCAACACAAGCAGTTGCCGCAGGCCCAAGAGGACCTGCGCAATCTGGTGGAGGAGATGTCAGCCGACGAGACCGCCGATCCGGCGGTGTTGGAAGAGGCGCGAGCCGCCTACGCCAACGCGCAGTACTACATCACCTTCCTGATGCGCTTGGAGGGCTACACCCGCGAACAGTGGGAGCCCGAAATCGAAAAGTCGCGTCAGGTGTATCGCTTGCTCGCGGAGCAGGCCGAGGCCCGTGGCGATGCCGATTCGGCGTTGCAGCACAAGGAGGACCTGGAAGCCACGGTGCTCCTGGCGCGCCTCGATCTGCAGAACCTGCAGGGCCTGCCCCTGCCCAACCAGTGAAACGGTGCCGGGACATGAAACGGTTCCGGCAAACGCCCCGGTCGGGGCAAAAAACCTGGTGGAAAGAAACCGAGCGATCAAGAGACGCGCAGCGCGGGTGGAGGCCCGCCCCCTGATGGTGGAGGATCCTGATCCCCGCCCGCAGTTCCCCTTCGGGATCTGCACCTGAATCTTGAGGTGGGGGGTGGAGCCATCGCTCTTCACCCCCCTTCTCAGGCACCCCTTCTCAGGCCCGCCTGCCCGGTACCGCTCTCCGGCTCTCCCGTTCCGCTATCCACGAACCCGCTTCGCCATCCCATGTTGTCTTCGTTGGCTCTCTCGCTGCTGCTTACCTGCGCGCAGTCTCCGTCTTCGAGTTCGGTAGTCCGAAAGATCGTCAGTCTCCCCGCGGGCGTTCAGGTGCCCGCCGGCATCACCCTGCCCCCGGGCATCGAATTCGGTGAAGTCATGATGGTCGATGGGCCGGCGGACGCCGCGGCCCCGCCCAAAGAAGGCGAGGGGGAAGCGGAAAAGCCCAAGATCGATCCGAAGCTTCTGCAGCGTTACTCGCAGGTCGAACTCGATCGGCGGCCTTCTGTGCAGCTCGAGACCTGGTCCAAACCCGAGCCGCTGCTTGCCGATCAAGATCCCGAGCTGGCGTTGCCGGAAGAGCCGGCAAAAGCCGAATCCCTGCCGGCGCCGGTGGCATTGGAAACGGTGCTCGATCGATGGAAACGCATCCCGCAGCTGCTGCCGGTGCGTTTCGCCTGCGCCAAGACCGCTGAACCGGCGCACAAGGCTGCGGTGGAGGCGCACAAGCAGGCGCTGAAGGACCTGAAGCAGGCGACCAAGGAATACGAGAAGAAGAAGGCGGAGATCGAGGGCAAGCGCCTCGAGCGCCAGGTGGAACTCTTCCAACGCAAGATCACCCTGGGCCGCTGGCAGGAGATCGACGCCCTGTTCACCGAGATCGGTGAGGAGTCGGCCCGTCCCCTCTACGAATCGATCCTGCAACGCCTGCAGCGCATCCCCAACCAGAACAACAGCAACCTGCGGCAGTTCTGGGAGAAACACAGCTTCGGTTTCGAGGACATCCTCGCCCTGGTGGAGATCGCGCCCGGTGGATTCAAGCAAGAGGACCACCTCCGCATCGCGCCGCTTCTGACCGAATGCTTGAGCCAGGGCCATGACTTGGAGGAGTGGCTCGCCCGCCTGCGCGAGGAGACGTCGAAGTCGGACGACGAGAAGCGCCTGACCCGGCGCCAGGCGGCGTGGCTACTGACGAACCAGGGCCGCAACCTCGAGATGGGGGAGTTCCTGCCGAGCCTCGCCCAGGCGATCGAAGAGCAGGACCGCGAGGGTCTCAACCTACTCGCGCGCTACTCCGAAGCCCGCGCGGATGAACAGGAATCGGCCGAGTACTTGAAGGACGCCTGGGAAGCGACCCTGGCGGCCTTGGCGCCCGGGGAGATCGAGCCGGAGATCAAGGTGGAAGCGCTGAAACGCGCCGTGAGCCTGGCCCGGCGCCTGTCCGATGGCAGCGGCGATCAATGGTTGGTCGAGTCCTTCACCTCGCGCCCCGAGCGCGGCATGGAGGTCATCGCGACCATCGGTGGCGAGGTCTCGAAGGGCATGGTGGACACCTTCGCCGACCCGCAGCAGCGCCTGGCAACGATGAAGTTGCTGAAGACGGCGGTGGATGCTCTGTTGGAGAAGGCGCCGGAACGGGCGGAAGAGTGGCGCCGGCCGCTGTACCTGCTCGCGGACGGTTGGCTGCGCGAGGCCGCGCACTCCTACCAATACTCGGAGGAAGACTCCTACGGCCCGAGTTACCAACGCGACGCGTACGGCAACATCTACTGGAGCAGCTACAGCCGGGGTTGGCGTAGCAACCCGGTAGCGGCCCTGGCCCCCGGCGAACTGCTGGACATCCGGCCCGATGGTCGTTGGCGCGAACTGCTCGACGACAGCGTGCGGCCGAAGTTCGACACCACGATCGCCGAGCTCTTCCTGAAGGTGAACGAGGAGGTCCAAGCCTTCCCGTACATCGAGCAGCTCGCGAAGACGAACCCGCGCAAGGCGAAGGAACTGGCCCAGGAATTCCTCGAGGTTTGGATCCGCAACAACGACCCGAACTCGTCGCGCAACCGGGCGGACATCTACAGCTACTCGTTCGGCTACATGAACCGCGCCTCGGGCATCCCGCTGACGCGCAGCAAGCAGGAACGCAGCCTGAAGGACCTGGCCCATTGGGTACAGAAGTTGCGTTCGGTGCCCGGCATCGAGCTCGAACCCAGCCTGCTGATGCGCGCCTTCGTCGGCAGCCACAGCTACGCGGAGGTCTACCGCATCGAAACCATGGAGCAGGTTTTTGGCTCGCTCGAGACCCTGGATCCCGACACCCTGGCCCAGATGGCGCAGACCATGCGCTCGAACCTCGCGGGGGTCTGGCGCGCCGCGGAGACCCAGACCAACGCCAAGACCGGCCGCAAGAAGGCCGACATCGAAGCCGAGGTGCGCAAGGGGTACGCGATGGCGGGTGAGGTGCTCGGCCGTGCGATGGCGGTGCATCCCGATGCCTGGCAGCTCATGGTGGCCCGCGCCGCCATGATGCATGACCTGAACAACTACAACAACGAGATCAAGAAGGCTTCGAACTTCGCGGGCAGCCGCCAGGAGGCCTTGGACCTGTTCGGTCAGGCCGCCGCGCACTATTGCGAGGGCGTCGAAGACCTGCGCAAGGAGCAGTACAACGTCGAACCCTTCACCCGTTGGTTCTACGCCGCCCTCGGCGCCACCGATGTGGACGCGATCAACCAGGACACGGTGCTCGCGCAGAAGGAGATCCTGAAAATCCGTGACCAGCTCGAGGCCATCTACGGCCAGGCGGGCGAGGATCACATGTCGATGTTCGCGAACAACCTGTTCACGCACCTCGGCGAGGTCAACCCGTCGGTCAAGGATCGGTACTTGGAAGCCGGCTTCGCCATCGTCGGGGAGCACCCGCAGGCTCGCCCGGCGCGCAAGGTGTATGACTACTACCGCGACCTAGTGACCGAGATCCGGTTGGTGGCCAAGGTCGACGGCGCCAGCACGGTGGGCACCGATGCCTTCGGCGTGTTGGTGGAGCTGCAGTTCACCCGTGAGATCGAGCGCGAGGGTGGCGGCTTCAACAAGTACCTCCAGAACCAGGCGAATGCCATTTCGAGCGGCTACTACTACAACTACGGCCGGCCCCAGGAGAACTACCGCGACAAGTTCGAGGAGGCCGTGCGCACGATCCTCAACGAGCAGTACGAGGTGTTGTCGGTGACCTTCAACAAGGAGGATGCCAAGTCGAAGGCCATGGATGACTACGGCTGGCGCCGCCTGCCCTATGCGTACATCCTGGTGCAGGCGCGTGGCCCCGAAGTGGACCGCCTTCCGCCGCTGAAGATCGACCTGGACTTCAACGACGTCACCGGCTACGTGGTGCTGCCGATCGCTTCGGCCGTCGTGCCGCTCGATGCGTCGGTGGCCGCGAAAGAACGGCCGTACGCGGACCTGCAGGTGACCCAGATCCTCGACGAGCGCAAGGCGACCGAAGGGGTGCTGTCGCTCGAAGTCAAAGCCCAGTCCCAAGGCCTTGTGCCCGCCCTGGATTCGATCCTGGACGTGGTGCCCGGGGATTTCGAGGTGACCGAAACCGAGGACAAGGGCGTGTCGGTGGAGCGTTTCGCCGATGACGGCGAAGGCGCGCTGACCAGCCGTCTGTGGACCTTGACCATGAAGCCGAAAGCGGACGTGGCGAAAGCCGTGGCGTTTGCGTTCGGCACGCCGCGTCAGGAGGGTGTGCAGGACCTGCACCAGCGCTACAACGACGCGGATCTGGAGGTGGTCGAAGGCAGCGCACACCTGGTGGGCGCGTACGAAGGCGGCCAGGCGAATTGGTGGGTGCCGTGGCTTGTGCTCGGCGGCCTGGTGCTCTTTGCGGGCCTGCTTTGGTTCGTGCTCAGCCCGAAAGCCCCCGAACCGGTGGCTGCCAAGATGGCTCTACCCAATACCTTGACCCCGTTCACCGTGGTGGGCTACCTGCGCCAGATCCAGCGCAACAACCACTTGGCCGAACACCAGAAGGTCGAACTCGACGCCACCGTCTCGCGCATCGAACGGTACTACTTCGACGAGCAGCGCAACGGCAACCAGCCGGACCTCGCGGCCATCGCGAAGGAGTGGCAGAAGCGCGCCTGATCGGATTCGGATGGAACCACGGGCCCCGGTTTTCCAGGAAACCGGGGCCTGTTCTTTTGTCGATGGAATTTTCATTTCCGATCGGACCGCTCGTCCGTCGGGTCCGGGCACGCTTCCCGCGCTTCGGGCATGGTTTTCATTGTTGCCGGGGGACTCGGCAAACTCCGCACGGCGGAATCCGAAGATTTTTGATTGGCCGCGCCGAGTCTCCGCGCCCTGTGGGTGTGCATCAACGCGCTACTCCTTGCGCGCTGATTGCAATCTCCCTCAACCCGGAGTCCCATGTCCAATCGAACTGCTTCGCCCGAACGCACCCTTTGGTTGACCCTCGCTTCTGCTTTGGTCCCAGGTGCATTTGCCCAAACCACGCCTACCCCAGTCCATCTGCAAGGGGATGCCCAACGGCAGATGGCACCCGCCTCACAGCAGGTCTACAACCCCGTCCGGGCCAATGACTTGCAGCCGGATCTCGCGGGATTCGTCGCCCAGGAGCACGCGCAACGCCTGACTCCCGTGGTGCATTTCCCCGAGCTCGTGGAAGGGGCTGCCACGCCCGATGCTCCCGGTGGCGCGATTCCGTTCGGTCCGGCTCCAGAGCCCACCAAGGTCTACTTCGACCACCAGAACGGGGAGTTCTGGGCGATGGGTTCGAACTACAAGGCCATGGCCAATGACCAAGGCTTCTCCTTTGTGCCTTTCCTGGGTTCCGATGCCCCCCAGAACTATCCCGTGCACTTCCGGTTGCAGGAAGTCCGCGTAGGCGGGGATGCATTGGAATTGGCGCCCAAGGCGGAAGTCACCCAAAGCGGGGATCGCTTCATCCTTGACCGAGGTCCCGTGGATGTCTGGTATGACATGCAGCTGAACGGGGTCGAGCAAAGTTTCGCCTTCGAGGCGGTGGGGGGGACCGAGGACCTCGATCTCCTGATCGCCGTGGATACCGAATTGGCCTGGCAAGAAACCGGCAACGGATTGAGCTGGGGCAATGAACTGGGCGGGGTCACCTACCAAAAGGCCCTGGTCCTGGATTCCGCTGGCCACGAGCTGGAGATCCCCATTCAGCGCGACGCGGACCGCATCCACTTGACGGTGCCGGGTACCTGGCTGGCGAAGGCTACTGGGCCCATCGTCGTAGATCCCCTACTCAATGCCTACAGCATCTACTCGGGAAACGACAAGACCCAAGTGGGCCCGGATGTGGCCTACGACTACACCACCGATTCCTACCTGTACGTGGTCCAGAGCAACTACTCCGCGACCGACCACGACATCCGGATGGAACAATACGACAGTGTAGGTGGCATGATCGCCACAGGCTGGATCGACTTCACAGGTCAGAACTGGAACGACCCCGCGGTGGCCAATGACAATCTGACCAACACTTTCCTTATGGTGGCACTTTTCGAGTCCACCGATGGGAACGCGGTTTGGTGCCGGTCGATCAACGCTACCAACTTGGCTTTGAGCCCCACGGTCCAGGTCGGAGAAGCGGTTTCCGGAAGCTACTACAACTTGACGCCCGACGTGGGCGGAAAGTCCCAAGGCACATCCCTGTTCAAAGCGGTCTGGTCCCGTTACTTCATCACAAGTGGGGTTGCCGGCATCCGGAGTGCAACGATCGTGCCTACCAATCCGCACAGCACCACGGTCGCGCCCACGGTGAATGGCACCGAATTCATGACGGGAGACAGCGGCCGGTCTTTCTACAGCCCGGCGATCTCCAAATCCTCTGGGCAGGCGGGGAACGCGGAATGGCGCGTAGCTTTCGGCAGCCGGGTCACCGCCAGTGGGCAAGATGAAATCAACAGCGCGCGTTACGCGGATGACAACACTCTGCTGCACGCGTACTCGCCACTTTACTTGATCAGTTCCCTGTGGAGCCTCGACAAAGTGGATGTGTCGGATGGTCTGTCTGCCGTGCCGGGGCCGGTCAACGGGGACGCGACCTACTGTATCGTAGGCAGTTTTACTGGCACCTACGGTCCGCAGATCTGGTGGTACGGCATGGATCGGGACACGTACTTCGATGTGCAATCCCTGACGACCCGCGAGCATCAAGCGATCACTGGTTACTCGAAGTACGATGCATGCATCGCGACCAGTGAGGACAATTTCATCTGCAGCTACCTCGAGTGGTTCCCTGCGGAAGGGCAATACAGGGAGGTCCAGACTCGATTTGACCTGGTGTCCACGGGCAAATTCGGCGTGAGTGAACGCCGCCTCCGGCTCTCAACGACGCCCTTCCGTACCGGTTACCCTGTTTGCAGTGCCTCGCGCTTCTCGGGGGGCAACTACGGTAGCCGTTATGTAGCATCGGCGATCGATTCCTGGGACGGGTCCCTTTGGCGCACTCGTGGCAACCAGACGTACCAGAGCTTCGTCGACATCGCTGGTTACCAGTACTGCACAGGAAACCCGAACAGTACGGGCGACTACGGGCACATGATCGTGTTCGGTGATGCTTCGGTCCTGGGCGTGAAGACTCTGTCCGCGACCCACATGCCCCTGAACCAGTTTGGGTATTTCCTCTCGGGCGAAGGAGGCTTCGGAACGATCACCGTGAGCCAAGGGGTCCAGTGCCTGATTGGTGGCCCACTAGGCCGCTACAACCAACCGCTCGAGGTATTCTTCACGGGCACCACCGGTAACGCGACCCTGAACATCGGTCCGGCGTCCTATCGCGGGCCCGGTGGCAACGTGGCCGTGTTCGCCGGCGACGTCTGGAACTTCCAAGCCTGGCACCGCGAGAACGGCGGCTTCAGCAACTTCACCGACGCGGTGAGCATCACGCTGGAGTAGTTCGGCACCTAGTTTCCGGTCCCCCGTTTCCCGCGATCCGGCGGGGGCGGGGGACCGTTCCGTTTTGGAGGCCTTCCGGTGTTCGTGCAATTGCCTGGGGCGGCGGGTTTTCCAGGAAACAGGCTTTTCCGATGGAGCGGAGACCCTTTCCGGTCCCAAGTCGTGGCAAGCGCGGAATTCCGGATTTCCTGATCTGCAAGATTGGCACCCTACGCCATTGCTGGATTGGGCGTTCGCCCAAATGGCTGGCTCCAAGTCCCTGGTGTTCCCCGTCTATGCTCCTTGAGTCTCTTGCCCGTTGCCGGGCCGTGCGGATTGCCGTTGTTGCTGTTTCCCTGGTCACCTTGGCCCAGGGCCAATCGCTGCCTCTACCGGGCAGTTCGGACGGGGGGGCGGAGGTGCCTGCGGTTTCGATCCATCCCCAGACCGGGGAAGTTGGATACGTGTCGCAGGAGCATGCTCAGCGACTCACTCCGATTGTGCCTAGCCCGGAAGCGCCCACGTCCGCCCGGCCGGCCGCAGGGGAGCGGCCCCCCGTGGCGTTGGTACCTGCCCCCTTCGCGACCAAGGTCCAGTACGACCAGGTGGGCGAAGTGATTTGGGCCCGTGGTGGGAACTACAAAGCGAACGCCGGACCGGACGGATTCGAGTTCATCCCGTTCCTAGGCTCAAGCGCCCCCAAGAACTACCCCGTTCGGATGCAACTGGTCGGGGCGACGTTGGGAGACACGATGCTGCCGATTGGCGAACGGGGTAAGGGGGTCCGGTCGGGCGATCGCATTGTGGTGGATCGCGGGCCGGTGCAGGAGCGGTACGACCTGATGTTAGA
The DNA here is from genome assembly GCA_041398705.1 of Planctomycetota bacterium. GTDB lineage: Bacteria > Planctomycetota > UBA1135 > UBA1135 > NORP259. The sequence goes on from JAWKUI010000003.1 coordinate 357,389, forward strand.
AGCCGTCGAGCAGAGTTTTGTGGTGAACGCCGCCGGCTCCGCGGGAGACCTCGACCTCCAGATTGCGGTGCAGACCGAGCTGGGGTGGGGCGAGATCGAAGGTGGTTGGAATTGGTCGAATGATCTCGGCGGGGTGACCTACCGAGGAGCCGTAGCGATCGATGGAACCGGCCGGCGACTCGATCTTCCGATTCAGCGCACTGGCAACAACCTGCACCTGCAAGTTCCTGCCCATTGGCTGGGAGATGCCGTCGATCCGATCGTCGTCGACCCGGTATTGAGTACGTGGACGGTGAATCCTTGGAGTACCGCCTCGGAAGTCAATCCGGATGTCTCGTACGACTCCACGATGGGGCTGTTCGTGTTCGTCATGCAACACCAATTCTCCAACTTGGATTGGGACATCCTGGCGGAGGCCTGGGATGAGACGGGTCTTTTTTGGGGGACCCAGTGGGTCGATTTCACCCAGTCCAATTGGAAGGATCCTGCGATCGCGCACGACTACACGAGCCATTCCTTCTTGGTGGTGGCGATCGTAGAGGTCCCCGCAGGGAACGCCGTCTGGTGCCGGTCCCTATCCTTGGATCTGCTCACCATGAGCCCAACGGTACAGGTGGGTGATGCCGTAGCCGGATCGCACTACAACCTACTCCCCGACGTGGGCGGCAAGAACCAAGGCAGTCCCATGTTTAAGGTCGTCTGGCAGAGGCACTTGACGGCTTCCAACGGGGAGTCGATCCGGAGTGCCACCGTGATCCCGACCAACCCGGTCAGCGCCTCCGTGGCCCCGGCGGTTGGGCCGACGGAGCTGCTGGCGACGTCGTTCTCGGAACGGTTCACGAAACCGAAGATCTCCACCTCCTCAGGGCAAGTGGGGAACGCGGAGTGGAGGGTTGCTTTCTGTGGCCATGTGAATAGTTCGGGCCAAGAGCGCATCTATGTGTCCCGGTACGCGGATGACAATACGCTGCTGCACGGGTACTCGCCCTTGTATGACATCGATCCGACCTATCTGCTTCAGTCAGTCGATGTTTCCGATGGTCTCGCCGAGGTACCGGGGCCGGTTCACGGGGAACCCACCTATTGCGTCATCGCCAACATGTCCAGTGGTTTCGGCAACTCGATCTGGGTGCATGGGCTGGATGAGGACAGCATGTTCGACAAGCATTCCCTCACGGAACGGGAGCACCAACCGTTGCTGGGAACCCAGAAGTTTGACGGCGCGATCGGTACGGACCGTTTCGGTTTCATTTGCAACTACAACGAGTGGGTCGTCGGGCCCAATGAGTATCGGCAATACGAAACCCGCTTCAACTTGGTCTCCTCCGGCCGCTTTGGCGTAAGCGAACGACGCCTCGTCCTGAGCAATTCGCCCCAACGCGACGGATCCCAAAACTGCGTCGTTTCGACGTTCTCCAATGGAGTCCCCTCCTTTCTGAGTTCCGCCTCCGCCAGGGCTGTTTACGACGGCGCCATCTGGCGCATCCGGGCTTCCGCTACTTCCCGGCCCAACGCCGAGGCGGCAGGCTACCAATACTGCGTCGGCTTCCCCAACACGACTGGGGACTACGCGCACCTGGTGGTCTTCGGCGATGCCTCCGTGGCGGGAAACAAGACCTTGCACGCCACCGCCATGCCGAGCAATCAATTCGGCTACTTCCTCGCCAGCCAAGGTGGTTCCGGCCTGAGCTACATCAACGGCGGCATCTTCTGTCTCTCCGGCGGTCCCCTAGGCCGCTACAACCAGGCCGGAGAGATCTTCAACACCCAATTCGCCGGGACCGGGGATCTGACGATCGGGCCCAACTCCTACCGCGGCCCCGGCGGCAACGTGACCGTCGCCGCCGGCCAGACCTGGAACTTCCAGGCCTGGTACCGCGAGCTAGGCGGCTTCAGCAACTTCACCAATGCGGTGAGCGTTACCTTGGAGTAGTGCGATTCCAGACCGAAGTGGCCTCCACCCGGCTGCTGCGCGGTCGGAAGTGGGGACCCGTTCTCCTGGCAGCAGGACCCCAAGCCCAAAAAGAAACCCCCGCCGGGGGCAGGGGTCAGGCACGGAGCGCAGTGGAGCGGGCGAAGGGGCTCGAACCCTCGACATTCAGCTTGGGAAGCTGACACTCTACCAACTGAGTTACGCCCGCTCGAAGGGGCCCGATTGTAGCCTTGGGACACGGGCGGGGGAAGGGGGGGATGTTGTTTGAGGGAGGGGGGCAGGGCATTGCGCCTGAGGGGGCATGCAGCGTAGGTTGCCGTGGAACAAGTGCGGGCGGGGTGGGGTTTGAAGAGTCCCAACGCCTGGTGGGGGTCCGTGCCGCCCGAGGAGGTTCAGGCGCCGGGACTCCGCCGAAAGCGCACCGAGGTTGCCATGAATTCGTCCCCGGAGCGGTTGGCCGTCGAAGGTCAGGTCCACGTCCTGTTTGCGTTCGATATCGGGTTCCAGGTGGATTTGGAGCGGGCGCAGAGTCTGGCCCAGGAATCGACGCGATTGCACACGGTGCGGTCGCGGCGCTCGGCTCCGACTTGGTTCGATTTCGAGCCGGCACCCATCCGGCTGCTTTTGAAAGGGGCGGCGGAGACCGGGTTGGGGTTCGGGCTGGAGACCGATGCCGAGGTGATCCTGTATGACTTCGGCGTGGCCCTGATCACGTTTGTCGGGTCCCTGCCGGGCACGTTGGGCGAGCTGCCCGAGCTCTCGCGCCGGTTGTACGCCGATGAAAAGCTCCCCGAGCTGGCCCGCAACTGCGCCCGGGCGGTGCTCGACCAGATCCGGCCAGCGGTGGAGCGGCCGCGGCTGCACGAGTCGTTCGAGGACTATTGGATCTTCTCGATCCGGTCCTGGGATCGTGCCCTCGACACCGACGGACTCGAAGCCGGTCACTGGGACCTCTTGGCGCGCACCGTGGAATCCGAGACCGGCCGACTCTCGGCGGCCCAGGTGGAGCGGGTGCGCGAAGGGTGTTTGTCTTACGCGCCGGAGGATCTGGCCGTGATCGACTGGAACGCCGCCGTGCTACTCGACGCCGATCCCGAGGACGTCGTGGCGGTGCTCAAACACGCCAACGTGGAGTTGCTCGAGCTGCGCGTGCTCGATGGGGAGCTCGACATGCTGCTCGACCACGCGGACGAGACCATGGCGTCGCTGGCGAAGAAGCGCATGTGGCTGAACTTCCAGTCCCAGAACCTTCTGCAGCGCTACGCCAACGTGCAGATCGATGCGGTCGTGCTGTTCGAGGGGGTCAACAACTCGATCAAGCTGATCGGCAACCAGTACCTGGCCCGGCTGCACCGGTTGGCCGGTCAGCGGCTCGACCTGCCCGCCTGGTCGGCCAACGTCGAGCGCAAGATCGGGGTGGCCGAGGGGCTCTACCAGAAGATGTCCGACGTGGTGGGGGCCCGGCGGCTGGAGGTGCTCGAATGGGTGATCATTGTGCTGATCACCATCTCGATCGTGCTGCCCTTCACCCCCTGGTACTGATCCCCGGGGGGCCGAAGACGGCCGGAAAATCCCGCAAAGCGATCAACACGGCCCCCGGGGGGGCGTTGATAGGGGCATGGAGCCCAACTCCGGTCGCCCCCATGCCCAGCAAACCCTCCTCCCCGATGCCCCGCGCCGCTGGCGCCTGGGGCACAATGGGGGGCCTATGGTGGAGCGGTCCTTGCGCATGAGGCTCGACGGCGTGGAGCAGGAACGTCGCGACCTCGTAGCGGCCCAGGGCGGGGATCGGCAGGCTTTCGGCCGCCTGGTCGAGCGCCACTTCGGGCCGCTCTATGGGCTTTTGTACCGGCTCGCAGGCAACCCGGAGGACGCCGAGGACCTGTGCCAGGAGGCGTTCGTGCGCGCCTGGTCGGCCCTGCCCAACCTGCGGCCGGAAAGCCGGCTGGCGCCGTACCTGGCCCAAGTCGGCCTGCACCTCTTCTACGACCAACTGCGCGCCCGGGGCCGCCGGCCGAGCGGGGTGCGCCTCGATCCGCTGATCGACGGGGGGCCGGCGGATGAACATACCCCGCTGGAATCATTGCAGGGGCGCGAAGCGGATCAGCTTCTGGCGGAGGCCCTCGAGCGTCTGCCGGAACGTTTGCGCACGGCGCTTGTGCTGCGCGTGATCGAAGGTCGGGACTACGAGGAGATCGCAGAGATTACCGGCAACACCGTGACGACCCTGCGCACCCAGGTGCACCAGGCGCGTCGCATGTTGCTGCGGTTGTTGGCCCCATGGCTCGAGGGGGAAGACGCATGAAACCGTGCAGGCAAGGCAGAAACTGGTTGCAGGCGGAGTTCGCGGGGGAGCTCGATCCCGCACGGCGCTTGGAGTGGCAGCGCCATCAGGAACAGTGCGAAGCGTGCCGCGCGGCGGCCCGGGCTCAGGCGCAGGTGCTGGAGCGCTTGGGTGGATTCCGCGCAGGGGCCTTGCCCATGTCGCCGAGCGACCGGTTTGTGCAGGGCGTGCTCGACCGGCTGCCCGCGCCCGAGGCCGCGCCGCAACCTGCGGCGCAACGTCCCGTTCAGCGGCGTCCTTGGCTGGCGGCCGCCGCGGCGGCGGCGCTGCTCGTGGGGTGGGGTACCTGGGCTTGGCTTCGCGATCCGAGTGGCGTTGCGCCGGGCGGAGGCCATGGGGCCGTCGCGCAGTTGCCTCCCGAAGGGGAGCCGGGCAGCGAAGCGCCCGATCGGATTCCGCAAGTTGCCAGTGGAACGCAGCCGGAGGCGAAAGGGACCGGGGGCGACGGGGCCGAGGTGGCTGTCTCTGAAGCCGAAGTGTCCGAGGCGGCCCCGCAATTCGACGCCGACCGCCGTGCACTGGTGCTGGCGCAGTTGATGCAGGCACTCCAGGACGGCAGCGAGGGCGAATGCGTTGAGTCCCTGCGCGAGCAGGATTGGCCGGTGGAGAACCTGTTGCTCGGCATTGCGCGTACCGGCGAGTTGGAACTGGCGCGCGCCTCAGTGCGGGTGCTGGGCGAACAGTCCGGTCAAGCCGTGCAGCAGAGTCTTTGGTCCCTGCGGGGCCGGGACGGGCTGCAGGTGGATGTGGTGCAGGCCCTGATCGCATCGGCCGGCCTCACCGGCGAACGGGTGCAGCGCGCCTGGTTCGAAGGCCTCGCCGCCGACTCGATCGTCGCCGCGTGGCAGGGCCTGGCGCCCGCCGATTCCCTGCGATTGGCGCAGGAACTGCAACACAGCGGGCGGCGGCGCGCGTGGCAGGACGCCGAAGTCCAGACCCTATGCGGTTTGCTCGAAAACGCCCGGGAAGCCGGTTTGGAGCAGGGGTTTGCGTGGATCGCGGAGGGAGCCCTGCCCGCAGAGCCGCTGCTGGCCTGGGCCACGAGTCACTACGACTTCCAGTCCTGGTTGCCGGGGTACATCGAGCGCACGCCCGCCGCCGCGGCGCAGATCGAAGCCCTCTTCACGCTGGCCACCCGCCGTCCGCAGATCGTGCCGTTGGATTGGCTCGTGGAGCGCGCCGGCGAGTACCGGCACCAGGCCCGCGCCTTGTCGCTGCTGGCGGTGCGCGATGGATTCGAAGACTTGCAAGCCCTGCGCGGATTGCGCCGCACCGGTGTCGACGCGGATCTTTGGCTGGCGGCCTGGCAGAACGCGATCGACCGCGACGGGCCGCGGGCCCTGGAGCTGGCGCGTCGTTTGGCGGGCGCCGAACCGGAGCTGTGTGCCGAGCTGGCGCAAGAGCTGCAGTGGGTGGAGAAGTCCAACGCGGCCTTGGCCCTGACGGCGCTGTGCACCCAATCGGCCGGCAACGAGCCCTGGTTGGAAGACGCGCTGCAACACGTGGCGGCCTGCGGGGATGCACGTTGCCTGGAACCGCTGCGCGATTGGCTTTTGGGCCTGCGGGACTGGCAAGCGGCGCCCGGCCCGTGGATCGTGCTCGCCCTCTACGATCTCGCCGGTCCGAAGGACTTCGAGCCGCTGTTCGCGGACCTCGTGGGCGCGGACGGCAGCAGGGCCTTCGATGCCCTGGTGAATGGCCTGCGCAAGGGCCAATCGAAGCGCTGGAAGCAGCGCGGATACCTCATCGCACAACGTCTGGGCCGTTTGCGCCAGGCGCTGGACTCCAAGGTCACGGAGCAATGACATGCAGAAAATGAATAGGCAAGGAAGGATGGGCGCACTGCTCGCCGGAGCGTGTTTGACCCTGATTCCGGCGTTTGCCGGGGATCCCACCGGCGAGGAGCTGGTTCTGCAGCGGCATTCGCTGCTGGGTTGCGACATTCCGTGGGATGACCACGACCGGTTGTCGGAGGTGCCCATCCAGCCGATCTCAGCGGCGGGGCCAAGCTCGCGCGGCCCGAGTTCGATCGGCATGGGCGATGACGCGTACAGCCTCGTGATGGAGTGCCTCGGGGATGAGCTCTCCTTCGAAGGTCGCCAGGCCATGGTCGGCGACGACGGATACCTGACCGTGCGTGGGCCCCAGTCCTTGCAGGATCGGATCGCCGGCGTCTTGAGCTACTATCGCCAGCAACGCTCGAGCGGGTACCAGCTGCGCGTCGACGTGGTGCATACCGGCCCCGGCAAGAACGTTCCGGTCGGAGCGGTGGACATCGGGGACTTGGAGGGTTGGCTGTCTTCGGCGCAGACGGATTCCTACCTGGTCGACGTCGGCCGCACTTCGGTGGGGATGATTTCCGACCTCGAGAAGCGCATGGAGGTTCGCGACATGTGGACCGAGATCGCGCAAGGAGCGGTGCAAATGCACCCGAGCCTCAAGGAAGTGCGCTCCGGTTTCTGGGCCGTGTTCTCGGCCATGCCGCGCGAAGGCGGACTGCTGCTCGAGCACAGTCTGCACTGGAGCAAAGCCCCGGAGGAAGCGCCCATGAATCTGGGGTACTCCCGCACCTTGGGCAATGAAACCGACCGGACCCAGACCTTTCCGGGTTCGATCCGCATCAACGGCGGGCACCAGGATTTTGCGTGCCTCAACGGCCAGGTGTTCCTGCCCGAAGGCCGTGCCGTGAGTCTTTGTGCCGGACCGAATGGCCCGTGGGTCGTTCTGCGCGAGATGCCGCGTGCGGTAGCCTTCCAGCGATCCTACACCGACCCCGGTGGCAAGTTTGTACTGACTTCGGTGGCCAAGAGCGAGTACGCCCAGCGCCGGGTCACCTGGCTCTCTTGGGAGGACAGTGGGGCCGATGCCATCGGCACCGGACGAGTCGACAGTTACTCCCCGCGCGGGTTGAGTTTCATGGAGCTCGGTGAGGATTGGATCTATTCCGAAACCTCCGACCTGGAGAATGCCGGTGTGAGTACCTGGGATATGGGCGGCGTGACCCTGCTGCGCATTCCCATCGAAGACGGGAAAGCCGATAGCGCGGCCACGCGGGCCGTCGACCGATTTGGCGCGCGGCTGCGGGCGATCGGCCAGGTGCCGCGCCAGTATCAGGTTCGCCTGGTGCTCGAAGAAGTCGGTGGCGCGCGGCGGGATGGCGGCGCGACGGTGGCCAGCGAGGGACGGAGCGTGGAGTTCCTGAGTGGATCAGAGAAGTACCAACTCTCCGAGTTCGAGGCCGAAGTCGCCCAATACAGCGCGGTTCTCCTGCCGCGCATGGAGTGGATCCATATCGGAACGGACCTGAAGGTCACCATCGGGGCCCCGGAAGGAGACCGGTTGCAGGTGGGTGTGAGCGGCTACTTGCGCAACGACCTGGGCCGCATCCCGATCCAACCGATGAGCGAGATGCCCGGGGACTTCTCCCGCATTCTCGTCGGTCAGCGTGATTGGTCGGAGTTCCGGACCGTGTCGGGCGCGGGAGGTCACTGGACCATTCCGCTGAGCTTGCCCTCGAAGGGACGCGCCGGTCTGAGCATCGAAATCCAGGCTCTCTGATTCTGCTCCTGAGCCTGGATCGGAAGAGAAGAAGTGCGGGCCGCACGGAGTATTTCCGTGCGGCCCGCCGTCTCTCTTTCACTCAGTCAGCACTCATTGAATCAGGTTGCGGAACGTCGGAGCGAAGCTGGGGAAGGGGATGCCGAGGTTTGTGCACCCCATCTGCTCCGCCAGCACTTCCGCGAGCACATCGCGATAGTCGATGCGCACGGGCAGGCTGCCATCGTCCAGGTCCGCAGGGGTCAACCCCTGCCAATCGTGAACGACTTGACCACCCGCCACGCGATTGCCCAGCAGCAGCATCGCCCCGGCGCGACCGTGATCGACCCCCTGGCTGCCGTTTTCGGTCACCCGCCGGCCGAACTCGCTCATGACCACCACGGTGACTCGGTTCATGGTGGTGCCCAGATCGGTGGCGAACGCGGCCAGGCTGTCCGCGAGGTCTTGCACCCGGTCGTAGAACGGACCCACGTTGGCCCCCAGGCCGTCGTGGTCATCCCAGCCGCCGGAGTCGATTTCGATGAACTCCACGCCCACGTCCTCGCGGATTAGCGTCGCGGCGCGCAGAAGGCGGTGGGCGAAGTCGGATCCGCTCGGATACATCGCGCCGTTCTGCGGGACGTACCCGGCGAAGTCGATGCCCTGCACGTAGTCGATGGCCTCGAGGGTATCGATGGCGGGCCGCGCCAGGGCCGGGATCGTGCGGTCGTACAACATCCGCAGCAGCGAGCGGCGCGCGCCGATCGTACTTTGGTAGCCGCTCAGACTGAACTCCGCGGGGTCGGGCATCGGCAAGGTACCGGGTGCCCCCGCGGCGGCCAGTGTGATGGTGTTTTCAAGCACCACCCCGCGCAACGGAACGTTGTTTACGAGAGCCGCCATGTGCCGGCCCATCCAACCCGTGGCTTCGTGCCCCGGCGGCGGCAATTGCCCGATGTACGCGCTTTCGATGCGGTTCTGGGCATCGAAGTGGCTGAGGGTCGGATCGGGCGAGCCCACCGTATGCACCACGGCGAGTTTGCCTTGGCCATAGAACGGATACAGCGCTGCGGCGGCGGGATGCAACGCGAAGAAGCCGTTCAGATTCAGTCCCCCGCCGATGCTGCCCGGGGCGGGGATGGCCTGGGTGGGGCGATGGGCGGCGTAGTCCGGATCGCCATACGGCGCAACCAGGCTCAAGCCGTCCATGCCGCCGCGCAGGAAGACGAGCACCAGGACGTTCTGGCCAGGGGCCAGGTTCGAGCGGGTGCCCGTGGGTTGCAGGCTAGGCGCGGCCAACTGGGCAAACGCCCGGTGGCGGTTCGACCATGCCTGGTGGACGGGTTGTGTGCGTTGTTGTTGCATGCCTAGAAGAGCTGGAAGGAGGGGCTGGAGAAGAGCAGTTCGAACGCCTCGCCGACCGCCTGGTCGGTTTCGGCGGAGAACACCAGGTCCAAGTAGCGTTGGCACAGGTTCGCCTCGTGCTGGGGCATCCACCCCCCGCAAAGGTGTTGGTTCATGTACCGCATCCACTGCGCCTTCGGCGTGCCACCCAGGCGCGCCCGGCAGTCGGCGGTGGTGAGGTTGATCGAACTCCACCAGCCGTGGCCCAGCACCGACGAGTACAGCCAGCGCGGCTGCAGGCGCGAGGCCCAGGGCAGCGCCTGATCCAGGTACCCCTGGGGGCTGTGGCAGAGGTACTCCGGCTGGCCCAGGTAATGACTCGACCAGATGAGCTCGCCTGCATCCACGTCGCTGTGGTCCAGGGAGCGCAGCACCGAGATCATCCACTGGTGCGGCCGTTTGACCTTCGGATGCAACCAGGGCTTCGCGGCCGACAGGTTCGCCGGCGAGAGGATCGTGCGCACGACCTCCCGGATCAGGCCATCGGTCTGCGTCCAGGTGTTCTCCGCGCGCTGGATGATCGCCTGGGAAACCTCGTATCCGAGGAACCAGCGGCAGAGTTTGGTGCAGACGAAACGACGCGTAGAGGCATGGTCGGCCAGGAAAGCGAGCATGTTTTCGCCTTCCTGCACGCCCCCGGTCCCCGGCAGGAACTGCCCCAGCACCGTCTTCGGGCCGTAGTCGTGGTCTTGGCTGAGGAACCGGAAGTCCCCGTAGTTGCCGCCGATGTTCTGCGCCACCCACAGGTTCACGTAGTTCCATCCGGTGAAGCAACGCGCCAATTCGCGCACGTCCTGCTCCGTGTACGGACCCGTAACCCCCAGGGTGTGCAGTTCCATCACCTCGCGCGCATAGTTCTCGTTCGGCGCCCCGACCACGTTCGATTCGTTGTCGAGGAACTCCATCATGCAGCCGCCCTTGGCCGTGGCGATCAGCAGGTCGCGGAACTTGCCCAGCGCCAAGGGCCGCAGCCGTTGGCGATCCTCTTCGATCTTGAGGATCGACTCCGAATGCCCATAGACGTTGAAGTGATCGGTCCAGAACTCGACGACCCGTTCGAACACCTGGCGCTTGGACAAGGTGGCCCGGTAGAGCCGCATCTGCTGGTACTGCCAGAGCAATTCCCACGGCGCCAAGGTGGCGTGGTTCGCCATCTGAATCGGCGAATCGTTGCGCCAGGGGTACAACGCGAGTTTCGCATCGCACTGCGCATCGGGAATCGCGGCGGGATTCAGTTGCCAGTCGAGCCAGGCCGCATGGCCCATGCTTTCGAGATCGGCCCAATCGACGGCCCGGAAGCCGAAGGTGGCGCGCTGCATCAGATTCAGCCGCGGGTCGATGCCCACCGGATCGAGGTCGCTGCCCGCGGGCAGACGCCCGGCACTCTGCGCAGCTTGGGCGGTCTTGGACAGGGCGGCGGTGGCCGCCAGAGCGGAAGCGGCGCGCAGGAACGTGCGCCGGCTGGGGGGTGAGAAGGGAGCGTGACCTTCTCCCTGACCTCCCAAGGTCGCCTTGGGCTGCTGCATAGGATCCAGCGCGGCCCGGCAGGGACCGCGTCGAAGGGGTGGGGCCGGGAAGTTCCGGCCCTGTGCTGCCGATCTGCCGCGCCCGCCCTACCTGTTGGCGGAATTCGCTACGCCCCCGTCGGCTTCAACCCAGCCACTGGTCCAAGCCGAGCATCACCAGGAAACCACCAATCAGGCCCCACGTCGCAGGCCGCTCGACGCCGCGGCGGTAGGCTTCGGGAATGACTTCCTGGGCGACCACATAGAGCATGGCCCCGCCCGCCAGAGACAGCACCAGCGGCACGAGTCCCTGCACAAAGGTGAACGTCGCCACGCCTGCCAGGCCCCCAAGGGATTCCACGAGCCCGGTCAATCCGGCAACCGCCACGGACGTGCGTGCGGTGTAGCCCACAGCCAGCAGGGATACCGCGGCCACCAAGCCTTCGGGCAGGTTCTGCAGGATGATGCCGATGGTAATCGACCAACCCGCTCCCGGGTCAGGGCTGCCGAAGCCAGCGCCCACAGCCAGGCCCTCCGGCAGGTTGTGGATCGCAATGGCCGCGACAAAGAGCCACGCGCGTTTCATGGCGCGAGCCTCTTCGGCGCCCCCTTCGCGGCCCTTCAGGAAGTGCTCGTGGGGAATGAGCCGATCGCCCGCGGACACAAGCAAGGCGCCGAGCACGATGCCCGTGGCGGCGCTGGCGAAGGGCGGCCCCCAAAGTCCCAGTGCCCGGTGCATTTCGAGGCTCGGGAGAATCAGCGAAAAGCAGGTGGCGGCGAGCATCACCCCGGCGCCGAAGGCGAGCAGCACCGCGCCCGCCGCTCGGCTGAGGCGGGGGATGAACAGGCACGGCAGGGCACCAAGCAGCGTGGAGAGGCCGGCGAGGCCGCTGGCGAGCAGGGCTGTCGATGTCTGCGGCATGCCTGCAGGGTACGGCCCTAGAGTGCTTCCGGCCAATCGCCGCGTGTGATCAGCCTGATCGGAACGGGTTTGCAAGGGGCCGCGGACATCGGGCATCCGGACACGAAAACCCGGCGGGATAGGGGGCCTGTCTAGGGCAGATTGCGCGGGCCTGCGTGAGGCGCCCTTCCAATGATTCTGGGTGCATACTCCAGCGTGAGGGAGTCGCCAAATCGTGCGACGGCAACCCAAACCTGCCGGGGCATCCGCAACGTGCTGCTGAAGTCAAAAGGTGCGGTTGCAATCAGACGGTGTAGCTGCAATCCAACCATGAGGCTGCAGCCGGAACGTGCAAGGGCAACCGCGGTGTACGGCTGCAAGCCAATCGTGCACGACTCCCGTCAAATTGTGCGGGCGGAACTCGAATCACAAGGGGATCGATACTCCCGCAGTGGGCCGGAAAGTCAGCGGGCCCCGGCCGGCGTTTGCCGACCGGGGCCCGCGGGGCCTCAGACCGTGGCCTTCTTCTTGGCCTTGCGGCGCTCGTTCTCGTTGAGGACCATCTTGCGCAGGCGCAGGCTGATGGGGGTGACCTCCAGCAGCTCGTCCTCTTCGATGTACTCGAGGCTCTCTTCGAGGCTCAGGATCACCGGCGGCGCGATCTTCACGTTGTCGTCCTTGCCCGCCGCGCGCATGTTGGTGAGCTTCTTCTCGCGGCAGACGTTGACCGAAAGATCGTCGTCCTTGTTGTTCGCGCCGACGATCATGCCTTCGTAGACCGGCACGCCCGGGGGCACGAAGAAGGTGCCGCGGTCCTGCAGGCCGTCGAGGGCGTAGGGCACGACGTCCCCGGTGCGGTCGGAGATCAACACGCCGTTGTTGCGGCGCGGGATCGTGCCGCCGTCGCTCTCCCAGGACTCGAACACGTGGCTGAGCACGGCTTCGCCCTGGCTGAGGGTGAGCAGCGCCGTGCGCGCGCCAATGAGACCGCGCGAGGGGATCTTGAACTCGATCTGGGTCGTGTTGTTGATCGCCTCCATGTGCAGCAGTTCGCCGCGGCGACGGCCCATGTACTCGATGATGCGGCCGGCGTTTTCGGTCGGAACTTCGACGAGGGCGCGTTCGTAAGGCTCGCAGCGCACGCCGTCGACTTCCTTGATAATGACGTGCGGCTTGGACACCGCGAATTCGTAGCCTTCGCGGCGCATGTTTTCGATCAGCACCGAAAGGTGCATCACGCCCCGGCCCTTGACCTCGACGGCGTCACCGCTGCCGCCTTCGCCGAGCAGCAGGGCCACGTCGCGGGCGGCGGCCGCTTCCAGGCGCGCCAGCACTTGGCGGCCGGTGACGAATGTGCCTTCCTTGCCGGCGAACGGAGAGTTGTTGACCCGGAAGATCATCGACAGGGTCGGTTCGTCGAGCACGATCGCGGGCAGGGGCTCGCGGTGTTCGGGGTGGCACAGGGTGTCGCCGATCTCGATCTCTTCGATACCGGTCACCACGGCGATGTCGCCGACCTGGACTTCCTCGACGGGAACGCGGGTCAGGCCTTCGTAGCGGAAGAGTTTCTTGACCGAAACCATCTGGCCGCCCTCGGTGTGCTCGTGGCAGCGCAGGTACCGGCCGCCGAGTTTCATGGCGCCGCGCACCACGCGACCCACGGCGACCTTGCCGAGGAAGTCGTCGCGGTCGAGCGTGGCCGCCTGGAACTGCAGCGGGCCACTGGCGTCGGTGCAACGCGCCGGGGTGTACTTGAGCACCATGCGGAGCAGGGGCGCCAGGTCGGTGCCCTCTTGATCGGGCTCATCCATCGCGTAGCCGTCGCGGCCGGAGCCGTAGACGACCGGGAATTCGAGCTGCTCGTCGTTCGCGCCCAGTTCGACGAACAGGTCGAAGATCTCGTTCAGCACCGCTTCGGGTCGCGCATCCGGACGGTCGATCTTGTTGATCATCACCATCGCGCGCAGACCGTGTTCGAACGCCTTGCGCAGCACGAAGCGCGTCTGCGGCATCGGGCCTTCGTACGAGTCCACGAGCAGCAGCACGCCGTCCGCCATCGACAGCGTACGTTCGACCTGGCCGCCGAAGTCGGCGTGGCCGGGCGTGTCGACGATGTTGATGCGCACGCCTTCGTATTGGATGGCCGTGTTCTTGGCGAGAATCGTGATGCCGCGCTCCCGCTCCTGGGGGTTCGAGTCCATGACCCGTTCCTCCACGTTTTGGTTGGCGCGGAAGGTGCCGGCGAAGCGGAAGATCGAATCGACCAGGGTGGTCTTGCCGTGGTCCACGTGGGCCACAATGGCGATGTTCTTGATGGTCTGGACAGACATAGCGGAGGGGGCTCGGCGCGTTTTTGGGCGCATGAGTCTAGGGTCAGACCCCGAAAGCGCCAAGGCGGCACGGACGAATCCGCACCGCCTTGGGACGCCCGTGCCCCGAAGGGGGCTCGGAAGGGCCTAGGACCGATCAAAGACCGAATTCGACCGCTAGCCCGTTGCTTACGTTGAACCCGGTGCCGCAGGGGCCCCCGTGGTCGCGGTAGAAGAGCTGGAACAGCCAGGTCTGGCCCGGTTGCAGGCTGACGCCCATCGGCAGCCCCGTCTGCAGGGCCCCGGAGCCGTCCGCGATCAGAACCCCAAGGCGCATCAGGGGATACCCGATGCACAGGAGCCCGTCCCCGGCCGGGGCGCCGGTCGAGGTGGCGGCGTAGTTCGGGCCGGTGGTCATCACGGCGAAGGTCGTGGGGGGCAGGCCCGTGACCTCCAAGGCCAGGTCCGCGGCCGCCAGGCTGGCGGAACCTCCGGCCAGCAGCTGGGCGCCATGGCCGCCGCCATGGGAGCAACCTTCCCCAAGCCCGCCGGAGTTGCCACAGGGGCAGGCCTCGCCCGTGCCGTCGCCCATGCAGACGATCGTGCCGACCGTGGGGGGCAGATCGAGGGCAATCGCGCGGGTGTAGAGGGTTTCCGAGGTGACGCCGTCGTCGGCCATCACCACCGCGTAGACCTCCTGAACCGTGTCATCGATACGGATCTGGGACTCGTATTCACCCCGGGGCACCCCGGCGGCGATCGGAACGACCTTGCTGAAGGTCGCGCCTTGGTCGCGGGTGTGGGCGAACATCGCGTCGAGCGGGTAGGGGGTCGCCAGGCCTTCGTACACGTTGCGCTCGGTGCCCCAGGCCACGACGAAGGAGTTGGCATCCGAACCGGGTAGTTTGGCCGGGCCGACGAGACGCGGTTCGCGCATGGTGACCGTGGTGTCCGTGATGCGCGAGACGTTCCGCGGGGCTTCCCAGGTCACTCCGCCATCGAGCGAACGACGGATCCAGAAGTCGTAGTTCGCGAGGTCGGTGTAGCGCGCCAGGGGCCCGTTGAAGGTGTACCCCCAACCGACCACCACCAAGTTGTCGCGGATGTACGCGCGGTGCGCGTTGGCATCCTCGAGCGGATCGACCTCGGTGTCCAGCAGCAGGTCCGCCATGGTCGCATAGGGACAGTTCGTGCTCAGGTTCAAGGCCGGCGCGGCGAGCACGGTCGCTTCGTCGACGTCGCTGGCTACTTTGCACAGGATGTCCGCGGGGGCGCCTTCGGTGTTGGTGCCCTGGCGCCAGAAGATCGCGAGCCCGGGATTCGTCGCCGAGATCGTCTGGAACACGAAGCGCACGCGGCGCGCATTGGAGTCCAGCCGGGAAAGCCGGGTGCCGGCGCTACCGTACGCGTGATCCGGGGTGCCGGAGAGGGGCGGTGCATCAAAGGGGAAGGCGTGGTACTGCACCGTCTTGCCGTTGGCTACGGCCGGATCTCCCTTCGACTCCTCGTAGGAGACCATCGCGTAGATCGTGCCGCCCGAGTTGACCATCCCCAGGTTCGGGCGCGAGCAACCGTGGTTTTCGATGGAACCGGCATCGGGGTGGCTGTTGGTGCCGCTGGCTCCGCCGCCGCCGGTCGGATTCAGCGGAAAGCCGTTGGTCGCCGTCCGGTCGTACTCGCTTTGGTTCGAGATCGGCGCGCGGTGGTTCACAAGGGCCAGGGGGTCCACGGTGATGTCCGACGTGTAGCTGTACCAGATGTCCGTGCCCTTCGTCACCGTGGCTCCGGACGCGCCGTCGCCCGGGCCATCGGCGTTGCCCTGCTGGAGGCCCATCGGATCCTCTTGCCAGGTGATCGTCCAGCGCTTGCCCGCGCCGCGATGCACGTCCTGCTTCGCGTCGCGCCGGCCGCGGGTCATCTGCAGCGGTGGTTGGGTCTGACCGTATTCGAAGGTGGCGCCGCCATCGTAGGAGATCGCCACGTAGACCGTTTTGAACGGTACTTCGCGCACGTGCGGATAGACGGTGGCATCGCTGTAGACCACCGAACCCTGCACGGAGCTGATCGAGTCGCTGCCCCAAGCCACGCCTTCCTCGGGCACGTAGGCGTCGACCCAACTCACGACGATGGTGTTGCCGTTGTTGAAGATGTTCGGCTTCTCCGAGTCCCCGTAGTAGGGCTCGGCGATGCCATCGCCGTTCCAGTCGGTAGACGCGGAGGTGTGGGCGGCGGTGTTCGAGATGTTCAACGGCGCGCTCCAGGTATCGCCGCCATCATCGGAGTAGCGCGAGAAGATGTCGTGGGTCGCGTGGGTGCCACCGCGCGGGGTCCAGACCATTTCGGCGGACTCCGCATCGGCGTACACAACGACGAGGCGCCCATCGAGGGCGCCTCCCGGGGTTTGATTGAGCCGCACCATTTTCGCCTTGTCGGAGTCCTCGCCGAGCTGGGGCCCGCCGGGCACCTCCTCGGAAAGCACCTGGGTGGCGCGGAATTGGAACTGTTCCTGTGCAAACGAAGTCGTCGCACAAAGGCCGGCAGTGAGTCCGGCAAAGAGGGGGGAGATCTTCATTTCGTTGAGAGTCGGGAGGGCAAGCACCTGCTTGTCCACACACCCGACCCTACATGCAGGGGCATGCACCGCCAGGGTTCGGCGCAGCCACTTGACCTATGGCAAGGCCCAGGGCCATCGCCCGATTTCTCCGTTCGGGTTGGAGGGCCCTATCGGGCGGTTTGTGCATCGGGCCGCCTACCGCGAGTGGCTGATTCCCGCGCCGCATTCCTTGCCCGCATCGCCCCCTTGCGGCCGGGACCCTGGACCGGAATGCGCGGCTTGGCCCAGGTTGCCGGTGCCCACGAAGCCGTTTGGCATCCGCCGCGGATACCCTGCCGGTTGCCCACGGCGACCGGTTACGCGCCCGCCGGCAGGACCTTGTGCACCCGGTCGAGGCGATAGGTACGCAGATCGCCGCCCTGCAGGAACTCCGCTTCCAGGTAGGACTTGGCGTGGCTCTCGTAGAGCAGGCGCGGCAACACCTCGATTGGCCGCGATCCAAGGGCGTTTTCGCCGTAGAGGATCTGCACGGTTTCGCCGTCGCGCAGGGCGCGCTCGAGGGGGCGTAGGCGGGGGCTCATGCGCGCGGGGGCGGGGGCGCGCGAGGCGATGGTCAGCGGTCGCCCGCGGTGTTCGAGCAGGGCGTCGAGGGCGGCGGCCCCCTGGCTGCTCGCCCGTTCGAGGCACGCTTCCAGAACTTTCCAACACCAGACCGAATCCGCGAGCGCCCGGTGGTGATCTCCCTCTTCCAGGTCGAGCATCTGGCACAAGGTGATCAGCTTGTGATCGGGGGCTTCGGGGATGTAGCGACGCGCGAGGGGCAGGGAGTCAAGGAACATGCCCGGCGGCGGGGTCAACCCCGCGCGTTTGTACTCGAAGCCCAGTACGCGCGTATCGAAGGGCGCGTTGTGGGCCGCCATCCAGTCGTTGCCCACGAACTCGCTAAATTGGGCGAGGGCCTCGGCGGCAAAGGGCGCGCTGCGCACATCCCGGTCGGTGATGCCGTGGATCTCGGTGGCCCCGGGATCGATGGGCACGGCGGGGCAGACGAGGGTTTCGAAGTGGTCGACGATCTCGCCCTCTTCGATGCGCACCGCGCCGAGTTCGAGCAGGTGGGGCGCGCCCTGCAGGGTCGCGGTTTCGGTGTCGATGCAGACGAGGGTGCGCACGGGGGCCCACCCTAACGTCCGGTGCGCCCCGTCGCCACCGCCGCCGAACCGGTGGGGGGCGAGTACCGCTCGCAGCGGCGTTCCTTGGCGCTGGAATCAGGGTTTGCGCAGCACCCAAGTGCTCATGGAGCGTTGGCCGTGCACCACCGTGGTCTTCAGCGGATCGACCCAGGTGGCGTGCAACTCGTTGCTCATCGATTCGAGCAGGTCCGCGTCGACGAGAAAGCGCCAAGAGGTGTCGGGCAGGCGCATGAACCCGACTGTCCCTCCCGACAGGAGCGGTTCGATGCCGATCGAGGTCGCGAGGCGCGCGAAGAACAGACCGCCGGGTGCCAGCAATCGCCACGCGCCGTGCACCATGCGCCGCCAGTGCTCCAGGTCCTGGGCGAAGTGCAGCACCGCGTTGACCAACACGACGTTGGCGCATCCGTCCGCAAAATCGTTGGCCTCGAGCGTACCGACCCGGAAGCTATCCGGATCCCCATTGCGCACGAGTTGGGTCTGCATCGCTTGAACCAACTCGACCGCCTTCGGCTCGGGATCGAAGCCCATCACGGAGTAACCGGCCTTGAGCAAGTAGCGCACGTTGCGACCGCGGCCGAGCCCGGCATCGAGCACGCGCATCGTCGGCGCGATGTTGCCCCGCAGGATCTGGTCGATGACGTAGATGTCGGTTTCGCCCAGGATCGCGGGCAGCGGATCGCGCTCGTGCATTGCGCAGATCCTATCGGGCGCCCGCCGCGCCGCGATGCGCAGGAAGACCGCACCGGCCCGTTCCGAGGAATTCTTGGCCGCGGGTGTGCCGCCGATGGGCCGGTGCCCTCAATCCAAAACCGAACGGCGCGAATCCACCGCCGACCTGCGGCGCGGGTTCAGGACGCCAAGGAGTCGAAACCCTCGCGTCCGCGCAACAGATCCAGGTCGGTGTTGCGCATCTCGCTCTTGATGTAGTACCCGCGGTCCTGGGCCGTGCGCAGGGCTTCGAGCGCCCCATCCGCATCGCCGATCAGCGCGCGGATCGTGGCCACGTGGAAGTGGGTGAAGCCGTCCTTGGGCGCGAGTTTCAGGCACTGCTCGACCGCCAGTTTCGCCGCGTCCTCGTGGCCGAGTCGGGCCGCCAAGTGGCCCAGGTGCAATCGGGCTTCCAGGTCGTCGGGCACGTCCCGCAGGTACATCTGCGCCGCGCGCATGCCCTCCTGGGCCACGACGATCGCCTCGCTACCGCGGTCGAGGTTGCGCAATACGTTGTAGAGGTGGTCGTAACAGGCGATGTACTGCGGCCGCAGGTTGATCGCCTGGCGCAGGGCGGGTTCGGCACCGACCAGGTTGCCCTCGCGCACCAGCGCGGTGCCGAGCAGGCGCTGGGCGAACCACTCCCCGGGGTTGAGGCGGATCGCCAGGCGGTACTCGCGGCGCGCGTCCTCGGAGTGGCCGGAGAGGTGGTAGGCGAAGCCCAACGCGGTGTGGGCCTCGGCGCAGTTCGAATCCAGGGTCAGGGCGCGTGCTGCGTGCTCGCGGGCTTCCTCCAGGAAGGCGGGATCCCCCTCCCAGTACAGGAATTTGCGCACCTTCGCCTCCGCCAGGATGGCGTGGGCCACCGCGCAGTAGCGGTCGAGTTCGAGGGCCTGCCGCAGCATGCTGATGCCCACAAGCAGGTGCTTCGAGGTTCCCTTGTGGATCGTGCGGCGCGCTTTCCACGTGATCTGCTCGGCCTGCTTGCTCGGTGCGCTGGCATCCCCCTGGAACCCTTCGGTCAGCCCGCGGCGCACGAAACGCACCACGGCCCGGGTCAGGGCTTCCTGCAGCGCCCATTCGTCTTCGTCCTGGGCCCGGAAGGATTCTTCGAGGGGCGCGCCTCCGCCAGCAGGGAAGAGTTGCATGCCCACCAGACCCTCATGGTTCTCCACCTTGAGCGCCAGCTGCAATCGGTACGTGGGCGCGCCGTTTTGGGCGGTGGGGTCCTCGAGATGCACGTCGAGGCCCTTGTTGCGCGAGAGTTCGGCCGAGACGTCCTTGCGCAGGGCTCCGGCCATGGCCGAACAACCCTTGTCGCCGGAGCATTCGATGGGGGGCACATACAGGCTGCCGCGCAGGGCCACCGGCGCGCGGTTCGACAGTTGGTGCTGCAGGACCATCAGCGCATCGTGGGCTTTGCTCGCGTCGGCGAACCGCTCGGCGGGGTCCTTCTCCATGCACTGCATGAGGAAACGCTCCAGCGGCGCGGGGAAACCCTGGCGCACTTCGCTCGGTTTGCGCCGCGGCTCCCCGTCGAGGATCGCCATGCAGACCTCGGGGAAGGAGGTGCCGGGGAACGGCAGCTCGCCGGTCATCGCGTGGTACAGCAGCGCGCCGAGCGAGAAGATGTCCGAGCGCGCATCGAGGTCCTCGCCGCGGACTTGCTCGGGGGACATGTACAACACCGTGCCCACCAGCATGCCGTGCTGGGTGATGCTGGCTTCGTTCTTGACCCGGGCGATGCCGAAGTCGAGCAGCTTGAGGCCGCCGTCGTTCATCAGCATCACGTTGGCCGGCTTCAGGTCCCGGTGGATCATGTCGTGACCGTGCACCGCCGACAGGGCATCGGTCAGGGCCAGCGCGATGCGCATGGCTTCGTCGTAGGCCAGGGGCCGCTCGGCCAGGATCTTGTCCAGGGTACGCCCCTCCAGGAACTCCATCGCGATGTACGAGGGACCGTCGGGGATCTGGGCGTACTCGTAAACCGTCGTGATCCCCGGGTGCCCCTGGGACGCGGTGTGGCGCGCCTCGTTCAGGAAGCGCTGGCCCGACTGGGGGTCGATCTCCACCTGGGGCCGCAGGATCTTGAGGGCCACGGTGCGGTCCAGACGGGTGTCCCGGGCCTTGTAGACCTCGCTCAGGGGGCCCTCGCCAAGGAGGTCTCGCTTGGGGTCGAATTCGAAGTGGGCCAGCTTCATGGGACTCGGGAGCAAGAGACTAGCGCACGGGTACCGGTTCATGCCCTACTACTGTTCCTGTCCCCAGCGGTCGCTACGCAAACCAGGTAGAAAATGCGACTCGCGTAACGGAAATGTAAAGCCTGGGCCCCCATGAGCCAGACCGAACCCGAACCCAGGCCCCTGACGGGGGACCTGGCCTTCGAGCCCTGGGACTTCGAGTCCCTCGGGCCCGGGCACAACAAGAGCCCGGAAGCCAACGAGTACCGCCTCAAGGCCCGCCGCAAGCTGCTGTCCTGGACCAAGGCCTGGGCCGCCGAGCTGCCCGAGCCGGGCCTGGACGTGCGCACCTCGATCCACAACCCCCACGCCTTCAACGGCATGCGGGTCGACCGCCTCTGGTCCTACGCCGCCCGCACCAAGAAGGAGAAGACCGCCCTGCGCAAGGTCCTGGGCCGGGACCTGGCCAAGGACCTCGACGCGGCATACCGCAACGTCTACCTGTGCCTAGCCATCGAGCACCAGGCCCTGGAGGTCTCCCTGCGCATCCACCCGGACGGCTGGTATGACGGCCAGAACATGCACAAGCGCGTCGCCGCCGAAGGCCTGGACGGCTTGTTGACCCTGCTGCGCAGTCTCGACGGGTTTACCCTGCGCCTACACGACTGGAAGGGCCGCTGGCCCCTGGCCACCCTGAAGCGCGAAGAGCTCGAGTCCGTACTCAAGTACTACCAGGTGGGTGAGTTGGGCTTCGTCGTCGAGCAGCGCTGGCCGGTTCCCACGGACCTGACGGCCCGGGCCCAGGTGCTCGCCGGCGACGTGTTGCCGACCCTGCACCAAGAGTGGGCCCGCCTGTGGCCCCTGTATCAATACATCGCCTGGTCGCCCGCGAACGACTTCCTCTTCTCCTGATCCGAATCTCCATGGCCGGCAAACGTCCTCCCCCGGGGTACTCCTTCTCCACGCAACACGGCGCGCTGTGCATCGTGTGCAACCAGCCCAAAGACCGTTGCCGCTGCGCACCGGTTTCCGAGAAAGGCGACGGAATCGTGCGCGTGGGCCGGGCGACCCAGGGGCGCAAGGGCGCGGGAGTGACCACGGTCACCGGCCTGGGTCTACCCGAAGCCCAGTGCAAAGCCCTGGCGGGCGAACTCAAACGCCTATGCG
This sequence comes from Planctomycetota bacterium, assembly GCA_041398705.1. Taxonomy (GTDB): domain Bacteria; phylum Planctomycetota; class UBA1135; order UBA1135; genus NORP259. The sequence goes on from JAWKUI010000003.1 coordinate 379,124, forward strand.
GCAGTGGGGGAACGCTGCGCGATGGTGTAATCGAAGTGCAAGGGGAACACCGCGACCGCATCGTCGAGTACCTGCAGAAGAAGGGGTACCAGGTGCGGCGGGCCGGGGGTTGAACACGCGGTGTTCGAAGGCGGATTTACAAACCCAGGTGCCTTGGGACGAGAATTGTAAAGTCCGATGCATTTTCCAAAACGGCCGGTTACGGCCACCCTTCGCGGGCGTATTCCCCGTGACGTCGGACATCGGTGCTTGCGCCGATCCTGATGGGGGTTACCAGCTTCGGCCTCCTCCAGGAGGTGTTCACTTCGGAATCCTCGCGGAAAACCCATGGGCAGGTGGGGTCTGCGGCGGCGGTCCTCGGAACTTTGGCAGGAGTTCCAGGGCTTCAGGCGACGTCCCCGGTTTCCAAACCGGCTCGAGCGGCAGGTTCCAAGCCTGCCGCTCGACCTTTTTTCAGGGTCGGTCGCGCGCGCACCGACCCCTGGCGGGTCCGCTTCGCTATCATCCCGCCGGCCCCTGCCCCCGAATCCCATGACCGAAGAGCCGATCGCGCCGCAAGAGTCGAGCGCCCCGTCCCCCTCCACCCCGCCCTGGAAGAAGGCCCTGCTCGCCTTCGCCGCCCTGTTCGTGGTGGTGGGCCTGGTGTTGAAGTCCCAACAACCCGAACGCCCCGCCGGCATGTCCGGAGTCGCCGGCGTTTCCGGCGCGCAATCCCTGACCAGCGGCGGCGCCACCGCGATCCCCGCCGAAGAGGAAGGCCTCTCCACCTGGTCGCCGTTCTTCGTGAAGGGCGGCTTCTCTTTCCTGATCGCCTTCTGCGTCGGCTGGGCCCTGCGCGCCTTCTTCAAGGTCTCCGCGCTCGTGGTGGGCGTGATCGCCATCGGCGTGTTCGCCCTGCAGAAATCCGGCTTCGTCGACGTCGACTGGCAGGCGATGAGTCAGCACTGGGATACCTTCGCCGGCAAACTGCGCGAACACGGCGAGGGCCTGAAGGACTTCATGACCGGCAACCTGCCCTCCGCTGGCCTGGCCGCCTTGGGCTTGGTCACCGGCTTCACCCGCGGCTGAACCCCGCGCGACGGGGCAGAACCCCAGAACGGACGCGGCCGGAGGGTTTCCCCTCCGGCCGCGAGTGTTCTACGCTTCGATCACCGCGCGTAGCTCATCCCAGAGCAGCGCCTCTTTCAGGCGCCCGGGCTGATCGATGTGGTAGCCGCGCACCCAATCCTCGCCGTTGACGCGGATGTAGGGCACGGCGCGCTTTCCGGCACCCTGTTCGAGGGTTTTGGCCGCCGCCTCATCGGAGTCGATGTAGATCTTCTTGGCTTGCACGCCGCGGGCCGCAAACAACTGATCCAGGCGTGTGCAATCCGGGCAGGTGCGGGTCGAAAAGACCTCCAGCTGCTGTCCCTTGAGGAAATCGAGGTCGATCATGGCTCAGTTGGTGACCTTGAGGGATTCGGTGGTGCAGTTGGCCCCGTTCAGGACCCCTTTGATGTGCGCGTGTTTGGCGCCGGTGCTGCACCATTCCATCTTGCCCAGACCCAGATCGCCCTGGATCTCGTAGGCGTGGCCCTCGACCAGCACGTAGTTGCCGCAATGGCCGATCTCGTCGATCTTGCAACCGCAGTTCACCGTGTAGTCGCCTTCGATCGGTCCGGTCTTGCGCGGCTCGGTGGAGGCCGTTTGGGTGCCTTCGGCCTTCGGTTCGGCCTTCTGGGTACAGGCGATGGGCAGGGCGAGCAGGGACAACAGGAGGAGGTGCTTCATGGGGCGCTCGGGGCGGGAGGGGGATGGATTCCACCGCGATTCTAGGACCCGGGCAGGGGCGCTGAAATCCGCCCCTGCCCGTTTTTCTTGCGCTCCCGGGCCGCCGCATGTTGCGACCCGTTATCGAATGCCCAAGTGGGCCCCGGCCGCCCCTCACTCCTCTGCGGCCGCCGGCTTGTCGAACTCCTGGATCTTCTTGGCGACGACAGCATGGGCCTGATCCGAAGCCACAACCACCACCGCGTTGATTTGCGGCAGGATCGCGTAGTCGCCCACGCGCTTGCGTCCATCCTGGCAGCCGACGGGTAGGATCCCGATCTCCTCGAGCACGGGTCCCAACTCCGCGGCGGTTCGGTTCTGCAGAACATGCATGAAGGTCTCCGGCTCAGGCGGGCCCGGTTGCTCGGCCGATGTCGGGTACAGGGTCTCTAGCGCCAGAACGAGCGCCGAAGTCCATTGCACCGGGCCAGAAACCAAGATTCGATCGCTCGATCCGAGGGGGATGAGGGTTTCCAGATTGGCGTTGCGGATCAAGGTGCGCAGGGTGTTGGAAATGCTGCGCATGTCCTGCCCCGGCAAATGGATCACGGTCGCCACCATCAATCCCGGGTAGTTGTCCAGTTTGGACACGGCACTGGAATCAACGAACACCGGCGCCATGCCGCCGGACGTGTCGCGGAAGACCCAAAGGCATCGCCCTGAGCCTTGCCCCGAGACCGACATCGCGAATCCCTGGGCGTAGAGCGCGGCGCACAGGACCTGCATGGCTTGTTCTCCCTGCAGCGTCTCCTGGTTGCACTTCAGGCGAAACGTGTGCAGCAATTCTTCGGTCGCCGAGGCCATCCCCAATTCCATGCCTACCGATCGGGTCCACTCCCGCACGGCCCAGGCGAGGGTGACGGGTTCCCCCTGGACCGCCGTGGGGATCGGGTTGGAAAGCCGGGGAAAGATCGACGCCGCTTTTGCTTTCGGTTTTCCGCCAGCTTGGCGCGGGTCCTCTTGTGCGAGTGGAATGTAGGGGGAATCCACTACAGCAATCGCTTCGGGCCCACGGAGGTGACCGGGGACCGCCGTGCACGCGGCGTTGGCGGAGAGGTGGGGAAGGAACAGCGGAAGGGCGCTCAGCAAGGCGATCAGGAACATTCGGAAACCTCCAAGGGCAAACGGTGATGGTTTCCCTACGAACCCGGTCGCGGGATCCTTCCCTCCAGGCGCCCGGAAGATTACGGGGGCCCGCCCCGGGGCCTTGGGCCCCGCTGCCGGGTCGCGTACCCTGTGCAGAACTGATCCCATGAGCGAAACCGATTCCCGATCCCGCCGGGCCCTGTGGGTCCTCGCGGCCGTGTTGATCTGGGCTGGCGTCGGCCTGGTGGCTTGGAAGTTCTACCAGCGTCCCTTGCCCGCCCCTGCGCCGGATTCTGGTGAACGGGTGCAGGCTACGGAAACCGCCCGTCCGGCATCGATTCCCGTGCTTTCCGGGAGCATCACCGGGTTTCCTGCCGGCCTGTCGACGGTGAATGTGCTCGCCATGCCCATGGAACAGCAGCCGCCGGAGGCCCCCGGGATCCTACGCAGAAGCGCGGGCTGGCGTGTCGCGAAGGTGCAACCGGACGGTACCTTCCAATTCGGTGACCTCGACGATGGCCGGCCATGGAGATTGCGCGGCGTCGAGGCTTATGCCCTCGGCGGCGGTTGGTGCAGCGATTGGGTGGACGTGCCTGCGGGCGCGCGCGAGGTCGAAGTCGCCTTCGACGCGGGCATCACCGTCGCTTTCCAAGTGATCGATGGTGCCACGTCCCAACCGATCGAGCGGTATCGGGTGGTGGTTTCCGGCGAGGGACCTCCGCGGGTCGTTTCGCTGGCGGAGAATGGACTGGGCCGCAACCGTCGGCATCCGGAAGGCCGTGGCACCTTGTGGCGTTTGCGTCCGCTGACCCCGGGGGAAGTGCCGATGCAATTGGCGATCGAAGCCGATGGGTTCTACAGGTACGAACTGCCCCTGGACGACTGGTTGGGGGGAAAGTCCAAGGATCTCGGTGCGGTCGCCATGACCCCGGTGGCAGAGCTTTCTTTTGAAGTGCAACGCGCCGCCCAGGGCTCGCCGTTGCGGGAGGCCCTCATCACCTTGCGCGAAATGGAAGGGCCCGTGGCCGACATGGTCGAACCCGATGGATCGGTGACGTTCCTGCGCAATGGGGACGAAGTCGATCGAACGCCGCGTTCGGTTTCCGTGCGCGCCGATGCGGAAGGCAAGGCGAAACTTACCCCGATCTCGGCCCCGCGGCTGGAGCTGAAAGTGAGCGCTGCTTTGCACGCGGACTTCTACCAGCGGGACTTTCATCTGCCCGACGGCGCAAGAACCTATCGCATCGAGCTGCCCCGCGGCGCCCGCGCAGGGGTGCGCATCGTCGATGCCGACGGCGACTACTGGAGTCACGCCTGGCTGCTCGTCGAACCGCCGTCGGACCACGCCGAACGGGGGCCGTACTGGACCGATGACAACGGTTGGACCGTGTTGCCGAAGGCCTGGCCCGGCACCTGGCGCATGCGCGCTTTGCCCGATGCTTTGCCCGTTCTAGGCCTCGACTTCGGCCGGCCCTGGGATCCTTGGCAAGGGTACGACGTCGCCTGGCAGGAAGTGATCTTGGCACCGGGCGGCGACCACGAGGTGGAACTGCGCTTGCCGCCCTTGGCCGTGGTCGCTGGACACGTGACCCATGGCGGCGAACCGGTCGAAGGCGCGAGCCTGTTCCTCTCGCCGTACCCCGCCAGCGTCGAAAGCGAGTTGCTGCATGCGATGCTCGAAAGCGCCGGCAGCGGTCATCCCTGGCTCGGAACCACGGACGAGGATGGGGAGTTCTACCTCGAGCGCATCCCCGCCGGCATGCGCCACATGCAAGTGCGGCTGCCGGGCAACAAGCGCAGCTTCCATGCGCAGTTGCAGGTCGAATCCGACGTGGATGACTGGGCGATCGATGTGCCAGCGGACTGGCAACCCCGGCCGCTCGAATTGCCGGAGGCCATGCCCGAGAAGACGCGGGCGTTGGCAGAGGATGTCCTGGGCGGGGTCTGAGGGGGGTAGGGATCAAGGCTTCTGGGAGGCAATCCGGCGGTGGAGGTTGAGGCATTGAGGCTCTGGGCTTTGGTGCGCTAGTGCGTCAGGACGTTGAGAAGTCGGGACGTTGAGAAGTCGGGACGTTGGGATGTTGCGGGGCGGGCGATACGGGGCGGGCGATACGGGGCGGGCGATACGGGGCGGGCGACTCCTTGCCTGGAAAGTTTCTCGGTTGCGGAATCCAGGTTCTTCGGCACCATCAGGGAGGTAGACCTGCCGCCCCCAACCCAACCCTGCACACCATGAGAACTCTGACTCTGATCTCCGCATTCGCCGCCCTGGCCCCCTTGGCATACGCCGGCGACGTCGCCATCACCATGACCGGCACGGTGACGGCCAACTCCTACGGCTCCGGGCCCTTTGCGGGCGCCACCAGCGGAGCTACGGCGGTGCTGAGCTTCGAGGTGTTCGTCCCGGGCACCGACTTGGCTGTCGGGCAATTGACCAACTACGACATCGACCTCGCGAAGTTCGATCTCGACATCAACGGATCGACGGGGGCCGCATTGGCCGGCCCGACACCGGCCCAGGTGCAGAACAACTTCCCGGCCGCGGATGGGTTCCGCATCAACCAGACCAACCTCGCATCTGGGCACTTCTTCTCCGCGGGTTTCGGCGCGGTAGGGACCTTGTTTTCCTCCACCGATCTATTGCAGTTGATCGGTACGTACGACGTGGCCGCCAACATGACGTCGTTCTCGTACGCGATCCAAGGCCAGGGTGGCTTCCTCGAGATCTTCCCCGAAACCCTCGAGATCGCGATCCCTTCTCCCGGCACGCCCTTCTGCGATCCGCCCGAGTTGAACAGTGCAGGGCAGCACTGCACGTTGACGGCCAGCCTCGCCGGAGCGGGGGGCACGGGCATGCACTTGGAAGCCAACGGCGGGCCGAGCAGCGAGTTCGGCTATTTCGTGGTCGGTACCTCGGTCAACGACCCGGGAGTGTTCGTGCAATCCGGGCGTTTGTGCCTGGGGACGGGGCCTGGGGATCAGATCGGCCGGTACAACGTGAATGGAGGCGCAATGGACTCCGTCGGCCAATTCGATGCGGCGGGGCAGCTCCAGAACCTGGTTGGCACTTCTGCCAGTGGCACGGGTTTTGACTTGCCGAGCACCTTGCCCCTTGCGGGTAGCCCGGTCATCGCGAGCGGCCAGACCTGGCACTTCCAGCTCTGGTACCGGGACGGCGTGGCCAACTCGAACTTCTCGAACGGCCTGTCGATCACCTTCTGATCGCGTTCGGTTCGCCGCGGCCGGGCCATGGCGTCCGGCCGCGGTGCATCAAGTCGGACCGGGCTGCGTACGGTCGGAATCGAGGCACCAGGCCTCGAAGGCCTCGGCCTCCTGCGCCGGCATCAGGTCGCGAGGGGGCACGGTCGCATGGTACGTGCGGAAGGCGTCGGCGAACGTGGCGGGATCGCTGTCGTACCAGCGGCCCGCGAGCCGGGAACCGCGCAGCAGTCGCTCGAAGCGCAGGCGCACGATCAAGAGCGAGGCCATGCGCAGGCCGTCGGGGCGCACGTGTTCGAGCCAGTTGCGGATCGCGGGGGGCAGGTCCTTGGAGGCGAGCTGCTCGGCCAGGTGCGCTTCCGGATCGGGGTGCAGCAGCAGGCGCGCGAGCAGGCCTTCGAGGGTTTGCAGCTCAGCGGACATGGCGCCTCCCCAAGATTCGGCGGATGCGCTGCAGTTCGTCGACCAGGCGCGGAACATCGTCCGGTTCGATGGTGCCTTCGAGCCGCTCCAGCGTCACGCCCCGCAGTTTCGGGCACCGCGGCAGCGCGAACTGCAAGAGCTCCCAGACCTCGTCCGGCACCCCTTGGTCGTGGCTATCGAGGCGCAGGACATTGCCGCTGCGCAGCCACGCGGGATCGGAGAACGAGCCCCCCGAGACGTGGATCTCGATCACCTTGTCGAGCGGCAGACGTTCGATGTACGTGCGCGGGTTGAAGCCCGCGTTGACCGCGGTCGTGTAGACGTTGTGCACGTCGAGCAACAAGTGCCGGTGGCTACCCTCCAGGCACCGGGCGATCCAGGCCGGCTCCTCCAGCGGTTCGCCCAGGTGGAAGTAGAACACGGAATTCTCGAAACCCACGTGCGGCACGACCGTCTGTAGGGCCGTGAGCGAGTCGCGCACCGCCGCCGCCGCTTCGTCCGTGTAGGGTAGGCCGAGAGGCAGCAGCACTTCCAGTCCATCCAGAACCGTCAGCCCCAGATGGTCGGTATACCAGAGGAAATCGAATGTCGCCTGATCCCGCGCAATCGAATGCAACCAGCGACTCCGGCGCTCTGCATCGGGCCGCAAGTTGCCGAGGGAAAACCCAACCCCGTGGGCCACAAACGGCTTGCCGGTGCGGTCCCCAAGTTCCCGGAAGTACCGCGAGAACCCATTGGGCTCGAAGTTCCCATCCCCCGCGGGCCGCCAGGTGGTCTCCGGCGCAATCACGTAGTAATCGGGCTCGCTTTCGAGCAGACCCCGGGTCAACTCAAGCGTGCGTTCCTCCGGTTGCAGCGAATAGCCGATGGCGACGGACATGGAAATCGAAGTTCGGGAGTTCAGCAGGGCAGCTCGACCTTGGCGCCGGTGAGGTAGGAGAGCAGCCGACGGGAGATCGGGGGCAAAGAACCCATTCCACAAGCCCAGCCGTTTGAGAGCTCGGGTTTGTGAAGTGGATACGGGCCGCACCCTTGGTCATCGGCGAACCAAGCCCCGGCCAGCATGTCTTGATTCCACAGAGATTGCCGTGCGGCACGCTCCAGCGCTACGCGTACGGGGTTCGGTTTGGGACTTTCCCGTAGCAGCCACGCGCCGCCCGCGATCGCATCATCAACCTGCTCCCGGACAAGGACCCGCGGGGGATCCGCTGCAAGGGCGGCGATCGCTCGGAAGCGATCGGGCGGCAAGGCGGCTCTCACCTCTTCTGCTCGCCGGTCGAGGAGGGCCGCAGTCCCAAGAACTGCCGCGACCAACTCCGATTCGCGCCCACGGATGCGCGCCCGAAGGCGGGTTTTGCATTGCTCTTGGTAATCCGCCTCGCTCAGCCCCGGAGACTCCCGTTCGATCCTTTCGTAGGGAAGGAGCTTGGGATCGGGAGCGATGGGGGCGCTCAAGGGGCGGGCAATCGGGGGCCGTCCGGGAGCCCCTGTCTCCACGAGTACCGCCCAGAACTCGGGATCGCCGTTTTCCGGAACCCGTCCGCCATGGGGGCGATCCGCAGGGTGGAGTAAGTCCAAGGCCTCCTGGCGGCTCGCCAAGACCACCTCACAAAGGGCCACCGACACCCAGAAGTCCAAATCCGAAAACGCAAACAGGTCCGCCAGATCCACGCTGTCCGCCGTGTAGGCCCAGACGTCCTCTTGGGGTTGCATCAAGAGAACCAGCAACGGTTTACCGTGGCCAGCCGCCTTGCTCTTTGCACGCTGAAGCCTGAGGACCGATTCTTCGTTGAGCGGCAGCTTTCGTTCTTGGGCGCAACTACCCAAAAGGGAATGGGCCAACGCAAGGCTCGGGAACCACTGCAGGAGTTGTCGGCGAGTGAGGTGCATGGAATTCGTTCCTGGGCGCGCAATGGTCAGGTCACCTGCCCGTGGGGGTGCCAGCGCGCGGAGGAACGAAGAATCGCAAAAAGCGCCTTGTGACCTTTGGCATGTGGCCCATTCCGCAACGGACACCGGGAGAAAGGTCGGGGCGGAAGAGCATGCGTGACGCGCAATCGGTGTACTCGCCCCATGCCATGCCTTCCGGGTCGTGGGACCACAACACACTCTTTGCGGCCCGCGCCAACCTTTCACCGGCCTGAACCGGGTCTTCCGCATGGTGCCAGATCCAGGCGCTGCTTCGGACCAGGGTGTGGTCGCTGTCCGCGGAGACTTTTTCGCGGGAGTTCAGGATCTCCAGGGCGCGTAAACGTTCGTCCGACTGCGTGCCCCGCTCCATGCTTGCTGCGCGAATGTCCAAGGCGTCGGCCACTGGGAACAAGGCTTGCCGAAGCTCCTGTTGTCGCGGCAATACGGCCGCTTCCAGTTTGCGCTGCAAGGAATCCGGATTCTCTGCTTCATCCGCTCCATCCAGAACAGAAAGTGCAGTGCAAGGCGCCTTGAGGGTGCGATACCGGGCAAACCCAACCGGTAGGTCGGGGTCGGTTTCTACGAGAACAGCCCATGCTTCGGCGGGGAACTCGGAAGCATCGCTGTCTGACATGCGCAGCCAACGCAGCACCGCATCACAACGGCCCGCATCGAGGTTGCAGAGGGCCAAGTGCTGCCAGATCTCCTGTCCACCGAAGCTAAGCAACATGGCCGCCTCATCCTCCGCAGGAAACCGGGAACCGCCCAAGTCCATATAGAATACCTGGGGCGCATTCGGGTCCGGAGGCGGCGGCAAGGGAGGAGCCAGTAGGACCAGGAGCGGCTTGCCCACTGCGCGGCCCCGAGTTGCCGCGCCCAGGAGCCGCTGGACTTCCTTGTCGACGGGTGTGTCCTCCTGGAGTAGGCGAGCCAAGGCTTGCGAGCAGAGTGCGAACGCGGGGAGCGCAGCGAGGAATTGACGGCGATCCATGGAATGCAAGGCGGGTCGTTCAAGAAGGAAAGGGGACTGCTCCTCAGCGGTCCTGCTTCTCCGGACGGTAGTACGTCAGGATTCGCCTGGAGAATGACGGGATATGCCCCATCCCGCACGCGACACCCGTTCTCAGTTCCTTGGTGAAGATGGGTTCGTGCCCGCATCCGTTTTGGTTCTGGAACCAGGCGCCGCCGGGCATCTCGCGATTCCAAATTCGGTCCTTGGCGTTGTTCACGAGGCGTCCTACCAGTCGCTTCGATTGCGGGCGAGCGGCAAGGAATACGGCGCCGAATTGGCCGACCAGTTGGGCCGCCTCAGGGCCCATCGACTCCTCCCCAGACTTGCACCAGGTTTCGATGGTCGTCACCTGTTCTAGGGTCAAGACCTGGCTGGCCTGCTTGGAGCGGGAATCCACCAGTTCCGGAGTTCCGATGACTTGGGAGACCACTTCGGCCGCACGCGCCTCGATGCGCTTGGTCAAGGTATTCATGGCCTGCTTGCTCCAGGCCACTTTGTCGAACGTTCCGTTCCGCCGATCTTCGATGCGAATGGGCTCCACATCGGGTCCGATCGCCGCGGTTAGCGTCTGGATTCCAATGCTCCCCTCCGGCGTGGTTTCGCAGAGCAATGCCCAGGTGCCCGGCGGAAGTTCCCGGTTTTCCCCACTGGTGCCGGTTGATTCTCCCTGGCTGGCCGCAAACCACTTGGCTGCATCCTCCGTCAGGACGAGTTCCACATCGCAGAGGGCCAGCGCGGTCCAGAGTCGATCGTCACCAAAACCGAGCAGGTCACCCAGGGCCCTACCTTCAGAAGGGAAATCAAAACGACCCTTCGGAATTGAAATCAGGAAGACCAACAATGGCTTTCCGTGGTCCCTTGCCGCGGCGAATGCTTCGGGCAGAAGGTTCTTGGGCGAGATGCCGTCTTTGGACTCGCTCTGCGCGACGACCTCCTGCCACCAGCGCGGCAGGATCGCGTGGGCCAGGGCAAGGCCGGGGAACATCGATAGGAATTGACGGCGGGTAGAGGGCATGGGTTTGAAGGTTGAATCGAATCGCGGCTCGAGACCACTAGATAGGCCCCATGGGTAGGCAAGTTACTTGTTTCTGCCCTTGGCGGGAGCTTCAGTTGCGCGAGTACCTGATTCCTACTCGGGGCGGTAGTAGCGCAGCAAGCGGCGCGAGACCGGGGGCACCCCGCCCGTTCCGCAGTCGATTCCGACGGCCAGCTTCTCGTTGAACACCGGATCGGGAAAGCAGCCAAAATCATCCTCGTACCAGGCTCCGCCGGGCATGTCCCGATCCCAAAGCCGTTTCTTGGCGCTTTGGGCCAAAAGCTTGCGCAGGGGGCGGGAATCGGGCTGGGCCTGCAATAACAGGGCTCCGGCGCGCGCAGCCAAGGGGGCAGTTCCTGGTTCCAACGAGGTCTTGCCCGATGTGCGCCATGCCTCGAACCCAGCGAGTTGATCTTCCGTGAGGGACCTGCGCACCCACTCCGCCCGGAGGCCCAGCCTTTCGGCGTTGCCCATGAGCAGTCCGGTCACCTCCTCCGCCCTGGCTTCGATGCGCTTCTCGAGGGTTTCCTGGCAGCGTTTGCGCCAAGCCAGCTCATCGAATCCCTCCGCGTAGCGCCCTTCGGGCTCGTTGTCCTCCCAATCGGGCCCCAGTTTGGCCCTTAGCACGTGCATCCGCGGCGCGCCGTTCTCACCGGGCTCGCACAGGAGTGCCCACGCGTCCGCGGGTAGTTTGCGCTCCTTTGAGTCCACATCGCCAGGCGTCGCGCCACTGGGTTGCTGGGTCTCCCGGAACCAGGCCGCACCGTGCTCCGTCTTCGCCAGCACGACTTCGCTCAAGGAGAGCGCCACCCAAAGTTCCTCTCCGCCAAAACCAAGTAAATCGGCAAGAGCCCGGCCTTCCGCCGGAAAGTCCCAATCTTCCCCGGAAACAGGGATGAGGAACACGATCAGCGGCTTTCCCTGTTCCGTCGCTGCAGAAAATGCGGCGGGCAATGGGTTCTTCGGCTTATCTGCGAGAGGCACCTTCACCGGCGCGATCACCTCCTGCCACAGGCGCGGCACGATGGCGTAGGCCATGGCGAGACCCGGAAACAACGACAAGAATTGGCGGCGGGAATGCTGCATGGGCTGCTCGAGGGATTGCTAGCGGGTGAAATGCCCGAGGAACTCGCGGCTGTGGGGCGGGATGAAACCCATCCCGCAGGCGGGGCAGGGATCGGTTTCTTCCACGCTCCATTGTGCCCCCGGGGGCGAATTGAGGAACAGGCGATGCAGGGTGACATCGGCAAGCATTTCGAAGACGTGGCTTCGTGTTGCGTCGGTGCGGGCCAAGGTCCAAAGCCCGTTCACATGCGGTTCGATTTCTGCGGGACGGTTGCGGCGGGGGTGCAGCATGTTGCCCGCCCATTGGGCGCCAGAGCGCAGGCTGCGCTTCTCATCGGTGTCGTCCTTAGAACCGTCGGCGGGTAGGCCGAGCAGGTGCTCGGTGCCGAACGCTTTGTCGAGGATCGCACCGAGGGCTGCGGCCATTCCGGAGAGGTCGAAGGCGGCCGCCAGCTCTTTTTGCCCGCGCCACGGGATGTCCAGCAGGTGCCCGGGCCCGCCGGCCGCGGGGTACAACATGCCCAGGGCAGGACTCTCCGCGTGCTCCGCCGGTAGGGGGCAGAAGGCCACCTCGAACGGCGCCAAAACCGCGAGCTCCCGGTCGTTCGCCTCCCGCAGGAAAGCGGACCAGAAGCGCGACCGTTGCCCATACTCCCGCCCGATCCCGGCCGAGGGCCCCGCCGCGGTCTCGAGCCAGGCCATCACCAGCGGCCGCCCCCAGGTCTTCGCCCGGGCGCGAGCCAGCTCGAGAGCGCCCTCAGCCGCCCCGCCCGCGAACCCATGGGCCCCAGCCCGCCCCGCCGCCAGAATCCCGGCTCCCGCGCCGGCCAAGGTCAGAAATCGTCTACGGTTCATGGTGTTCTTTTCGGCAGGTGCCGCCCTTTCCATGCCAACGGAGCAAAGGTGCGTCCGCTCAGGGCAATCCCGGAGAAACCGGATTGGGATTCAAAACTGGACGCAACAGGGGCACTCCATTGGGCAAGTCGCGCGATTCCGGGGCTCCAAGTCCGAATGGGCGGCCGGCCTCGGTGGTGTCTGCAGGTGCCTAGGAGCGCCGCTCGTCGTATCCCAGGCCGGGCGACGGGTTACCCCGCGATCGGTCATGGATCCAGATCCAGGCAGGCGATCCACCGACGGGGTATTCCTCGGAGCCCCAGCCACTAGACTGACGGACATGGCTCAGGACCCCAGAAACCCTCGGCTGCACACGCTCGTGCAATTCGATCACCCTGCCGAGCTGCTCGAGCGGGTGGGGGAGGTGTTTGCTTCCGATGAGGCGCTCTACTCGCTGCCCCTCGGCATCTTGAACAACCTGCTGCAGGGGCACAGCTACGGCCCAGGAACGCCGCGGTTCTTCACGGTCGAGTCCGGCGGATGCCTCGAATTGGTGGGCATCGAAACCCCGCCGTATCCGCTGAACTTGGTGGTGGTGGAAGGGCGGGATTGGCCAGCGTTGGCTGCTGTCGTGCTTGAACAAGTGCACGGCCCAAAGGCAATCAGCAGCAGCGAAGCGATGGCCCAGGCCTACTCAGGGCTGCGCAGTGAGCGCAGTGGCGAACAAACCTCGGTGCGTATGCGTAAGCGCCTGTTCCGCCTAGACCGGGTGAACCCTCCGTCGCGGCCTTGCCCCGGAGCGCTGCGCCCCGCAACTTCCGCGGACACGGCGCAGTTAATCGATTGGTCCTACCGCTTCTACGTCGACATCGCCGACTCCCGCGCGGAATTGGGCCCGCCCACCCAGTTGTCGGACCGCGTGCAGTTCTTCCTTTGGGAGGAACAAGGAACCATCCGCAGCATGGCTGCCATCGCCCGCGCCACCTCGCGGGGAGCGACCCTATCCTACGTCTACACTCCGCCCGAGTGGCGCGGACGGGGATACGCCGGTCACCTGGTCGCCGCCCTTAGCCAACACATCCTCGACTCGGGCAAGGAGTTCGCCGCTCTGTACACCGACCTCGCGAACCCGACTTCGAACAAGATCTACGCCGAGGTCGGGTATCGGCCGGTGGCGGACTATCAGGTAGTTGCGTTCGAGGCGGGGGAAGAACGGAAGGGTTCCTGAATGCCGGGCGAACGCTCAGCGGTCGTATTCCCCAAATCGCTGAAATCGATGCCGTCGGATTCCATGGAACCTTCCGCGGCTACTCCGAGCACTTGGAACATCCTGCGCTGGATCCTCGTGATCCCGGTTGGTTTTGTTGCTTGGTTTGTCGTGCTCTTTGCGGGCTTGTTCGCTCTGGCCATCCTGGGGTGGTTCTGTCCAGAAGAAGAGCTCGTCTCGGGCACCTGTACTGCGCATTGGTACCTTGCAGCGGAGGATGCATGGATCGCCGCGTGTGCCGGGATCTCCGCCATCGCGGTCGTTGCCTTGCCAATTCTCGTCGCCCCGAGCCATCGTGCTTGGGTGGCGACCGCCGCGTTCTTGGTGGGAGCAGCGTGCGTGGTCTGGTTTTGGGTGGATGGGGGCTTGGAAGAGTGGCCCCCCGCGGTCGCTGCGCTATTGGCCGGAGTGGTCACGCTTGCATGGATCTTGCGGCGACTCCGAGTTCCGTTTCGAGGGAACTGACGGGCCGCACGGAGCGCCGGGACTGCATTGCCTCTTGTTTGTAAGATGGAAGGCGGCTCTGGTTTGAAGAGGAATCGGAGTGGGTAGAAGGCCTCGGGAGGCAGGCCGCATCTGCCTCTAATCCGCCGAGCTTGCTCTGGGCTGGCGTTGTGCGAGCAGCCCGAGGCCCGCGCCGAGCAGCGCAGCGAAACCAAACGGAAGTGGATGCGGGTGCACCAGGTTTCCCATTGCCAAGGCCCAAAGACTCAACCCGACCCCCAAGACCGGTGCGGTCAAGGGATCCTTTCGGTTGGCGTCCATGCCCAAGTACATCCAGGGAAACGCCTGCAGGGCGATCGTCGGACTCTCCCAACCGCCACAACCGGTGGCGAGCACCAAAGCAATCATCAGGATCACCTGAGCGGAGAAGGCCGTACTTACCGCCAGGCACAACGTGGCCGTCATGCGCAAAGTGCGTTGGCGCAGGCTCCGGGGGATCAAGCAGGCAAGCAATCCCGCAAGCACCGCCGATGCGACTACGCCGCCGGGGTCCCAGGAGTTTCGGTTGCTGGAATAGAGTATGGCCAGAATCACAGCTCCGTAGGCGGTGTGAATCGTCCTGGCGCAGACGACGGTAATTCGCCACAGACGCGATTGGGCCTGTTGGCGCGTCGGAAAGGAATCAATTCCAAGCTCAGCAGTTTGAGTCGACACGATTCAGGAAGCGTGATTGGGAAAGGGAAGAGTACTCACCCGAAGGGGCCGGGAAATCGCCGGACGCCAATCGGCGAGAACCCCAGAGGGTCGTTGGTGAGCCGTATTCCCCGAATCCTGAGGAAATCGGCGTGTACTTCTAGTGGGGCAACGCAATGCCCAGGGGCTCCGCTGATCTTCCCTCGCCTTCTCCAGATCGGGCTCAGAGCTACCAGTGCAAACCCTTTGGCTTGCTCGCCCTCCAGATGCTGCCACGGAAAGGGGGTTTGCGCAGTTTCCAAAGGTGGATCATGAAAGGAGGGATGCTGCCTTCTTCGATTTCCTCTTTGCAGCGTTTGTCGTCTTGTGCGTGCAAGCCGCGAAAAACCGCAGCGATTTCCTCAGGATCCGTCACTCTGGCCAGGTGGGCAAACTCATTCTGTCTCCGGAAGACCCCACTGTAGTACATCGCAGAAACTGGGTCCTTCCCGTCGTAGTCGGGGAGCATTGCATGGGAGAACGCTACCTCTGCTTTTGGCCCATGAAAGACATACCCGGTTCTCCATTCGTCCTGTTCGATTCGCAGGCTGCAGTCGTCACCCGGCGGCATCCAGAAAAGTGTGTATGCGATGCCCAACGATGCGATGCCGATCGCAAGGGCCGTTCCCCCAAGGAGCGGTCGGCGATGTCCAACGTAAAAGAGGGCGATGCCGAGGCCTCCTCCGAGAACGGCGCACAGGAACTCGAACAGGCCTGAGATGGGGCACCGGTAGTGCTGTATGGATTGCAGAGCCTCCCAACCGATAGCGGATCCGCAGGTCAGTAGGAGTGGAGCGCACAGTGGATTCCTCCCATTTACCAAGAGCCCCAAGCTCATCCAGCAGAATCCGGCAATCGCGGAGGAAAGCGACAAGGCAATCCAGCCGGGTGGGTAGGGCAAGACCGCTTGCAGTCCGAGATACAAAGGCACGGCTCCCCAATAGGTCGTGGCTGCCATGCACAGCGAGAGCAACAAGCGCGCTGTACTCCGTCTCAGCGAAGGCGTGATCAGGCAGATGGAGAACGCCAATACCAGCGCTCCCAAGGGAATGCGCCATGGGCCATTTTCGAGCAGAGCGCCGTAAGCAAAGAGCCCGAGGAGAATCGCCCCCCCGAACGCAAGCAGAGCTCGGTGCCAACGGTTGTCGGTGACGGAAATGCGCGAATCCATATGTGAAGACCGGATTCAATGCTAGCCGAGATCCGCATCAGAGGCCGGCTCGTCGGATTTCTTCACTCGGATGGGTGGAGTGCGAGGGCGCGCGCCCTTGGTAGCGATACTTCCTATGGCACCGGCCTGGCAAGGCCGAACCACGGTGCACGGGTGAATTGAGAGGAGATCCCTCGGGCTGTTCGCGCGCCTTTGCCGTGTGTGCCCACGTTTCCCCTGAGGGGTGTTTGGACGGAGGAACGGCCAACCGGGTGGCCCCGGGATCTCCCCATCTGTTGAGCCCTAGCCGGGCTCAAATCCCGCAGCTCCGTCTCCGAGCCCTTCCAGCGCCCGCCGAGAATGCGCCTTGGGCCCGGATCTACCCTCAGCTCGAAACCTTGCCCGATATCTGGGCGTGGGTTTCGGGTTGCAGTTGCTGGTAGTCCTCGGCGAGATCCGCTTTGGCTTTGGGCTGACCTTGGCCCGTGGCTTTGACGTAGATGTCGAAGAGTTTCTGCTCGATGGGGAAGCCGTAGCTGCCTTTTTTGAGGCGGCGGCCGGCCATTTTGGAGAGCAGGCGGCGCATCCAGAGGGGGCCTTCCTGGATGTGCATGTCGTAGATGGCGGCGGTGTTGTTGTAGCGCTGCCAGGTGTGACGCACGGATTCGGGGAGGGGGGTGTTCTGGGAGTTGTACTTGTACTCGAAGCAGTCGCCCCACTCGCGGAAGTCTTTGGGGGGCTGGTAGCCGAGTTTGATCGCTTCGCGGTAGTCGTGGGTGCCCGGGATGGGGCGGAAGGGGTAGACGTCCGAGCCGGCGATGGGGTAGAGGAATTTGGTGTGCGCGGCTTGTTTGAGGGTGGCTTCCATGGACTCCTGGGTCTCACCGGGGAAGCCGATGATCCAGAAGGTGCCGGGCACGATGTTGCGCTTGACCAGTTCGCCGATGGCTTTGGGGATGTGGTCGATCTTGATGTGCTTCTTGATGCGGTCCTGCATCTCGGCGGTGCCGGTTTCGGCGCCGAGCCAGAGCAGGTGACACTTGGAGGCCTCGAGCAGGTCGAGGGTCTCGGTGTCGTAGCGCATGATGGTTTCGATCTCGATGGTGCCGTTCCACCAGATCGGTACGTTGAGATCGACGAGGGTTTCGCAGAACTCCTTGGTGCGCTTCGGGGCGACGCCGAAGTTGGCGTCTTGGAAGCGCAGCATGTCGAAGCCGAAACGCTGCTGTAGTTCGGCGATGTCCTCGGCTAGGGCCTTGCCGGGGATGGCTTTCCAGCGGCGGCCGGTCAGGTCGGGCGAGCAGCAGAAGGTGCAGGGCTCGGGGCAGCCGAAGGAGGAGAAGTAGCTGAACCCCTTGGGCGGGTTCATGGGGGTGAAGTCGCCGGGCAGCGGGAAGCGGTGGCGCACCTTCTCGTTGCGGCGCGGCTGGAGCTGCAGTTCGACGTAGCGGTCGTACTCGAGCAGTTCCCACGGCACGCGCTCGAAGTGTTCGAAGCCCACGACGGCGCGGTGCGGGGTCAGGATCATCTGGCCGTCGCGTTCGACGGCGAGGCCGGGCACGTCCTTCAGGTCCGAACCGGTGTGAAGGGCCTGCACGACCTCGCGGAAGGTGATTTCGCCTTGCCCGATGCACACGGCGTCGGCGATGCCGTGCTCGAAGTACATCTCGGGGATGACGCTCGGGAACCAGCCGCCCCAGATGATGGGCAGGTTCGGGTAGCGCTCGCGCACGGCTTTGGCGACGAGGTACCCGTCGTAGACCTGGTAGCCGAGGATGCAGGAGGAGGCGAAGAGCAGGGCGCCGTCGCAGGCCTCGAGCACCTTCTCCATGTACCGCGGCTCGATCATCGCGTCGAGCAGGATCACCTCGAAGCCGTCCGCCACCGGGCCGGTGGCGATCTGCAGCAGCTCCAGGGGCAGCAAGTCCGCACTGAAGGCCTCGCCGCGGCCGGGGTCGGCGCGGTGCGGCAGGAACAGTACGATCTTCGGCTTGCGTTGGATCATGGCGCGATCAGACGGGGGCGCTGGGGGTGACCCCCGGGGTGCGGTCGATGTTCTCGTCGGTGCCCTGGTTCAGGATGTGCTTCTTGTCCTGGCCAGTCAGCTTCACGTAGGCGTGGAACAGCTTGTGTTCCAGGGGGAAGCCGTAATGGTTCGTGCGCAGGCGCCAGCCTGAGACCTTCTTCATCATGCCGCGGATCAGGCTGGAGCCTTCTTTGGCGAGTTCGCCGTAGAAGGTCGACGCCACGCCGTAGCGCTTCCAGGTCTCGAGCACGTTGTCGGGCAACTGCAGGTCGCCGATCTCGAGTTTGTACTCGAGCACCTGGCCCCATTCGGCCAGGGTCTTCGGCGGCTGGTAGCCGAGCTGCACCGACTTGTCGAAGTCAGGCGTGCCGGGGATCGGGCGGAAGGGGAAGATGTCCGACGCGGAACGCGGGAACTTGTGCTTCATCAGCGCGGCCACGCGGATCGTCTCCATCATCGACTCCTCGGACTCGCCGGGGTAGCCGATGATCCACGAGCAACCCGTGGTGATGTCGCGCTCGTTCATCTCGCGCAGGGACGACTCGAAGTGCGTGACGTCGATCTTCTTGAGGATCGCCGCCTGCTGCTCGGTGCTGCCGGCTTCGGCGCCCACCGAGATCATGTGGCACTTCGACTCCTGCATCTTGTCCATCGACTCTTTCTTGTAGCGGTCGATGGTCTCGATCTCGTAACAGCCCGACCACCAGAACGGCGAACCGGCGTCGATGAGCTTTTCGCAGAAGGCGTTGCTGCGCTTTTCCGCCACACCGAAGTTGGCGTCCTGGAAGCGCATCACGTTGAACTGGAAACGGTCGTGCAGCTCGAGCAGGCGCTCGGCGAGCACGTCGCCGGGGATCGCCTTCCAGCGGCGGCCGGTGACCATGGGGGAGCAGCAGAAGGTGCAGGGCTCCGGGCAACCGAACGACGAGAAGTAGCTGAAACCGCGCTCAGGCACGCCCGGTTCCATGTTCCAGGGCCGCGGGTACTTGTGACGCACCTTCCACTTGCCCGGGTTGTTCTGCAGCTCGACGTATTCGTCGTAGTTGATCAGGTGCCACGGCGCGTCGGGGATCTCATCGAAACCCACCACGGCGCGGTGGTTGGTGTAGACCGGCCGGCCGTCGCGTTGCACCACGAGGCCCGGCACGTCGGCCAGGTCGGTGCCGTGATCGATCGCCTGCACCACCTCGCGGAAGGTGATCTCGCCTTGGCCCAGGCCCACCGCATCGGCGATGCCTTCGCTCAGGAACAGCTCGGGGGCGACGGAGGGGAACCAGCCCCCCCAGATGATCGGCAGTTTCGGGAAGCGGGCCCGGATCGCACGCGCCACTTCGGCGCCGTGGGCGACCTGGTAACCGAGGATGCACGACGAGGCGAAGAGCAGCGCGCCCTCGCACAGTTCGAACAGGCGCTCGAGGTAGTCCTCGTGCACCATCGCGTCGACGATGTGGACCTGGTACCCGTCCTGCACGGGCCACGCGGCGATCTGCAGCAGCTCGAGCGGCAGCAGGTCGGCGGCGACGCGCACCCCCTCCCGCGGGTCGGCGCGGTGGGGCATGAACAGCACGATGTGCTTCTTGCGTTGGATCATGGGGCGGGTGGTGCGGAGCCGGGCGATCAGAAGGGGACCCACCCCCTCCAAGTCGCACGTTAGCGTAAGGGTTTGGGTCGGCAAAAGCCCCCGGCCGCCTACAGAATACCCCAGGAGAGCCGGCGGGGGGCGGCCTTCCCGGCTCGGACGGGCCCCGAAAGGGGGCAGTTCGGGGGGGATCCCAGTCCGGGGCCACCCGGCACTGCCCCGGAACGAGCCGGGGCCCGGCGTCGGCCGGGCCCCGTCTTCCATTCCGGTCCCAGCCGCGTGGGCCGGGGTGGGGGGTCACTTCGAGGCGTAGTTGGCCGTCACCCACTCCGCCCAAGCCCGGTCGAACTGCAGGTAGTTCATGCCCAGCACCTCTTTGAACACGTCCCGGTGGCACTCCAGCAGGTTCGTGCCGTCCGGGATGTTCTGCTCGCTGCGCAGGTCCGAAGTGCGCTTGAGCAGGGTGGCCAGGAAACCCGGGTGGGCCTTCTGCAGGTAGTCAATCATCGACCACGCCGTCATGTGGCGCTCCAGGGTCAGCTCGGACCAGGCGGTCATGCGCACCATGGCCCCCAGGCTCGACGCCTCCCCCTTCGCCACGAACTTCTTCACGTCCGGCTCCCAGTTCTCCTTGCGGTTGGTCTCGGCGATGCCGCCTTCCCCGGAGTCGAAGGTGTTGTACTTTGGGCAGACCTGCCGCTCCATGTAGTGGCCGATGCCCTCGAGCAGCCAGATCGGCATGTCGTAGGAGTAGTGCCGCAGCGAGTTGCACAGCATGATCGACACGTTGAAGGCGAGGTGGCCGTGCATCGCGCTGTCGATGCTGAGGCTGCCCTGTTCTTCGTGGATCGTCAGGTGCAAGGCCCCGGTGTCGATCACGTGCCAACGCTGCGTGTTCTTGGTCAGCAGACCGAAGTTGCCCCGCAACCAGCGCTGGTGCAGCCCTTCGCTCGGCAGGATCATCACCTCGAGTTTGCTCTTCTGGCCCATGTACGGGCCTTCGCCCCAATACTCGCCGGTCTGGTTCCAGACGGTGCCCGCGGCGGGGAACCACTCCTGCTTGACCTCGAAGAAGTCGAGCATGTTCGCGTAGATCTTCTCGAGGCGCATGGCCGTCAGGTGCAGGCGCAGCCACGGATCGAGGATCTTCGGCTTCTCCGGGATGTTCTCGAGCACCAAGGCCAGCTCGGCGCATTCGGCGCGGATCTTTTCCTTTTCATCCTGGCGCACCTTGTACGGGCCCAGGCCGTAGCCGATCTCGAAGTGCTCGGTCTCGAGCCAATAGATCTCGGCCCCCGGCAGATTCTTCATCGCGTCTTCGATCGTGCCGCGCGCCACCTGGAACCCGCCGTGGGCCACCAGCTTCGATTTCGCCAGGATCTCGGGGTCGTTGTGGCAATACGGGCAGTTGCCCGGATCGGTCTTGGGCAGCTTGTCGCGTTGGGCCGAAGCCGGCGCGAGCATCGCGATCAGCACCAGCGGTAGCCACAGGAAGCGTGTCCAGTCGGAGAGTTTCATGGGGGATCGGGGCGCAGGTTACAGACGGTCCTTCCACTTCTTCGCCAGTTCGATGGCGTCGAAGGCGGAGATGTTGCCCAGGGGCGGTTCGTGGTCGACGATGCCGCGGCAGGCGTTGATGGCCGCTACCCGGATCGAGGCGTCGCCGCTGTCGAGCAGGGGCTTGACGAAGGGCACGGCAGCCTGGGTGCCAACGATCGACAGCAGCCGCAGGCCGTTCACCTGGTCGCCGCGCTGACCGGTGTCGAAGCGCTTGATCAGGTCGGTAGTCAAGGTGTCGTCGCGCAGGGGCAGCATCGAAACCGACAGGTCTTCGCGGGTTTTGCCCCAGTTCTCGCAGGCGGCCGTAATCAGGTCGTCGAGGCCGGTTTTCGAGCCCGAAGCGGCGCAGCACAGGGCGGCGAGGTAACGGTCCTTCGCCTCCCAGCGCGTGCGTTCCTTGGTGGCTTCGGCAAAGGCCTTTTCGGCCTGCTCGCGCGTGCCCGGATCGGGGTTCTTGGCCACGATCTTCATGGCGTAACGCCGCTCGGCGGGGGACTTCGACAGGAAGTGTTCGCCCAAAAGACGCGTGTGCGGCGCGCCGAGCACCCCGTCGAGCACGTCCTCGATGCGCTGCATCGCGTCCTTGTCGCGGGTGCGGCTCAACTCGCCGAGCAGCGACGGCGCGATGCCCGCGCCCATCTTGCCCAGGGCTTCGGCCGACTGGATGCCCATGTTCTCGGTGCTGGCCTTCATCAGGCGCTTGACCTCGAGCTTGAGCGCGGCTTCGTCCTCGACCTTGGGCCACTCCTTCAGCCGCTCCGGTTCCTTCTTCGCTTCGTCCTTGTCGCTGCCGGTCTCGGGCGCCGGTGCGGGGGCGGGTTCCTGGGCGAGGGCCGGGTGGCAAAGCGGCAGGGCCAGCAGGCAGGCAAGCAAGGGGAGTCTCTGGAGCATCACTGGGGGGTCCTTTGTTTGTAGAGATACAAGGTGGGGAGGTAGCGGCCCCATTCCTCGTCGATCACGGTGATGTCGACCTGCTCGAAGCCGGCGCGCACGATGTCGCGCGTTTCTTCGGCGGGCAGAAAGCGAACGTCAATGGTTTCGAGGGTGACTTCCCCGTTACCCATCCAAGGGGTCGGGATGCGCACCGGGCGCACCATGCGGAAGCCGCCAACGGTTTCGTAGATCTCGGACCATTCGCCGAGGGGCGTCTCCTGGGCCACGCACCAGCGGTCCAGGCCCACCTCGGACTTCCAAGGTCCGCTGACCGTGCGCACCTCTGGCCCGTCGGCCTGCATGGCTTCGCCCGCCAGCACCCGGCGGCGCGCCTCCTGCATCTGCTCCAGGGCGGCCTCGCGCCCGAGCGGATCGATCAGGCCCGCCACGACCACCGGCAGGTTCTGGTTGGTGACGACGAAGCGGCGCAGGGCGTGTTCGGACTTGCCCGGTTCCACGGTGCGGTAGCCCGCGACCCAGCGTTCGATCTCGGCGCGGGTGATGACCTTGTCCTCGACGAGGAACACGGCGTCCTCCGGCAGGTCGGCGGGCAAGGTCACTGCGGCGGCGTCTCCGGGGAACGCGGTGGGGGCGACGGGCGCGGGCTCGGCGGCCTTGTCGCCGCAGCCTGCAAGCCCCGCACACAGGGCCCAAACCGGAAGTAGGCGGCGGTTCATGCCTTCGGCGCCCGGTCGAGGGTTTCGATGAAACGCAGCACCCGCTGCTCGAGGAACTGCGAAACCGATTCCACGCGGCCCGCGAGGGCTTCCATGCCCTGATACGGTTGCAGCGCGCCGAAGGTGCCCTGCACCTCGATGAACAGCGAGCGGGGGTCGGGGGTGTACGATTCGATGCGCAGGCCCATCGAGGAGTCTTCCCCCTCGGTGCCCGTGAACGCCAGGCGCAGGCCGTAGAGCTCGGCGGATTGGCCGAAGGCCTCTTGCACCGGCGAAGCGGTCGCGCCGCCCGAGTAGAGGGCCTGCTCGAGGAAACGCCGCGAGTCGCGCTGCTGCAGGGGATTGACCACCGCACGCAGGGTCACCCGTTGGCCTTGGTAGTTCTCGATGCCGCGCGCCTCGGCGTACTGCTCGCCGAGCGTGTGCACCCGCCGGCCGAAGCCCTCGTGGGTCAAAGCCGTCTGCTCCTCGCGCACTTGGATTTGATCCGCCAGGAACAGGACCTGCGAGATGCGTCCCGGCATGGGAAACGTGTTCGACAGGGCCGGGCCCATGGGGGTCACCGCGAAGCTCGAGTAGGCGGGCATCGCCTCCTGGAACATCTGGTTGTGCAGCTGCTGGACCACCCTGGGATCGGGGGTCATGGGGGGGTGCACCAGCTCGCAGTGCAGGCCGATCGTGCGGGGCTCGTAGGGCATGGCAAGGCAATAGGGGCCCGTGGGGCGGGGGTCACCCCCCTTTTTCGGAGGGGACGCGGCCGAGCCCCGGAAGGGGGCGGTGGGGGGCCCGGGCCCCAATATAGGGCCTTGGGGCCCGGCTACGAGCCCCTCCCGAAAAACGTCCAACGCCCCGGGGCGCAAGGCCGTATCCTGGGACCCCGCTTTCCCGCCCACCAGGACGGAGAACCCCTAGAACCATGTCCATCCAATACTTCACCCGCGGAGCCCGCCTGGCCGGACTCCTGCTGCCGTTTGCGCTGACGGCCCCGTCGTGGGCCCAGGAGGGCCCCGCCAGCGCTACCCTCACCGAAGCCTCCGCCACCGTCCAGGACGATGGCACCTCGGTCTTCGGGGAGCCCCTGTACGTCAACGGCAAGCGCATCAGCGACCTAGCCATCAAGCGCTACCTCTGCTACGGCAAGGGACGCAACGGCCTGGAATCCCTGCGCCTGGGTCTCCTGATGGACCAGGAACGCGAGCTGCGCCAGATCAAAGCCACCGAGCGCCTGCTCGATGAGACCTACGGCGGCAAGGCGCTCGAAGAGCTGAGCGAGGCCCAACAGGCCGAGCTGAAGGCCGCGTTGGACGCCGAGATGTCCCGCTTCGTGCTCGACAACGAGGAGTTCCAGATCCGCCTCAAAAAGGACACGGACAGCTTCGCCGAGCGCTACCCGACCCTCGACCTGAAGACCGAGATCGAGCGCGCCTACCAGGACATGGACTGGTGGCAGGATCAGATCCGCATGACGCTCGAATTCGACCAGCTCTTCTTCCCGGGACACCCGGACGGCTGGCCGGACATCTCGCTCGAAGCCTCTCGCCAGGCTTCGCCGCAGTTCGACCTGATCGCCGAGTACACCAAGTACTTCGATCTGCGCAAGATCGACTGGGAAGAGCGCCGCGCCGCCGCCCAGGAGCGGGCCCTGGCCGAGTACTTCGATGGTGC
Source organism: Planctomycetota bacterium (assembly GCA_041398705.1). Taxonomy (GTDB): domain Bacteria; phylum Planctomycetota; class UBA1135; order UBA1135; genus NORP259. The sequence continues at coordinate 403,552 of JAWKUI010000003.1, forward strand.
CGCAGTGGAGACCCTCGACGCCGATCAAGCCGCCCGCCTGAAGACCATGGTCGATGACGAAGCCGGCAAGTTCATGCCGCGCGACGACGACATGATGATGGCCATCTTCCGCGACGCGGTGCAGATGATCCTCAACGACCAGGTCACGATCAAAACCGCCAGCGACGGCCTTCCGGAGAACATCCTGATGTCGATCGAAGGCAACGGCCTGACCCACAACCTGACCACCGAACAGGTGTATCAGGACATGAAGAACGCCTTCAGCGATCACGACATCTACGAGGCGAAACTCTTCCTGGCCATGCAGCAGGCCACCCACGACCGCCTCGAGAAAGAGGGCAAGCTGGTTCCGGAAGCCCCGTTCCGCGCCGAGATGGCCCAGAAGAAGATCGACGGGGCCAAGATGGGCACCTTCGGTTCGATGAGCTTCGTGGCCGTCAACGCCTATGGCTTCCCGTCGGTGGAGTCCTTCGAGGACTACAGCTACCTGCTCGAGTCCTACCGCCAGGACATGCTGCCGGGTCTGGAAATGACCGCCGAAGGCGACTTGCCGCCGGCGCTCGCCGAGCACTTCCCGATCGTGCAGGGCATCATGGGCATCGCCAAGGTGCAGTCCGAACTGCTGCTGGTGTCGGCGTTCGACATCCCGGCCAACCAGTGGAAGGAAGACGGCTGGAGCAAGGCCTACGACCGGGCCATGACCCTGCGCGCCGAAGTCGACAACTATCTTGAGCGCCTGAACGATGAGGCCACGGCCCGCGCCGAGGCTGAGAACTCCGGCAAACCCTACGAACCCGCCGCGGAGCTGCAGCCCTTCGACGTGTGGTGGGCGCGCTTCCTCGACTTGAACTCGGACTACTGGGATCCGCCGATGCCCGTCACCGGCAAGGCGCCGCCCGCGAACTCCCTCAAGGACAAGGGCCGTTTCGACGGCGTTCCGACCACCCGCAACGACCTCAAGGGACGCATGGGCGAGAGCCCGTACACCCACTACCTGTGGAACGCCAACGCGGTCGACCAGGTCTTCTTCGACGTGCCCGAGGGCTCCGTCGGGGGTCCCTTCCGCGGTCCGCAGGGCTATTTCATCGCCTACGTGAAGCGCAAGGTCCCGCCGACCAAGTCGGTCAGCCTGCGTGAAGATCGCATCATGGAAGCCCTGCGCGAGGACTACATCCAGGTCTCCTTCATCGAGTACAGCCACGGGGCGCTCGAGCAAGCCGAGATCAAGGGTCTTTGATCCCACATCCGCCGATCGCGGGGCCCCGTTCCACGTGGACGGGGCCCCGCGAGTTTTTTTAGGTGCCTCCGCCCGCCCCCGGGGGCAAGATGGTCCCCCGTCCCGCCATGAGCGCCCTCCGCACCTCCGGCATCGTCCGCCTGCTTTGGCCCCACGCGAAACCCCACCGGGGCAAGCTCGTCGGGGTTTTCCTCTGCTCGATGTTCGCGGCGGTGTTGATGCAGAGCACCCTGCTGCTGCTGATTCCCGCCTGGGAGGTCATGTTCCATGACCCCAAACCCGACGTCGTGCAGCAAGTGCGCGGCGACCTGGCGGGGGAGATGACCGATGCGCAGATCGAACGCATCGCCGAGGCGGTGACCGCCGCGCAACAAGCCCACGAGGCCGCGTCGACGGAACTGGATCCGAGCAAGGCGAAGGGCTGGCTCGGCGATCTCAAGCAGCGCGCCCGGGAGTTCGTGCTGGGGGACACCCAGGACATGGATACCGAGCGGCGCAAGAGCCTCCTGTGGCGCGTGGCTTGGCTCGTTTCGCTGCTGGCGATGGCCGGCGGCGCGGTGACCTACGCCGGCATCTGGATGAGCGCCAAAGCCGGGCTCGGCATCGTCGTCAGCCTGCGCCAGGAACTCGTGCGCCACCTGATGCAGCTCTCGCTGCGCTACCACGGCCGGCGCCAGTTCGGCGACCTGCTGTCGCGCATGAGCGCCGACGTGGGCAAAGCGCTGAGCGTCATCAATATCATCCTGGTGGACCTCGTGCAGGAGCCCCTGAGCGCCCTCGTGGCCCTCGGTTTCGCCTTCGCGATCGCGCCCCAGGCGGCCCTCGCCGTGGTGGTGGGCTTGCCGCTGTTGCTGCTGCCCGTCTCGATCCTGCTGCGCAAGATGCGCAAGGGTTCGAACAAAAGCCTGTTCGAGCTGGGCGCCACGACCCAGGCGATGACCCAGATCTTCACAGGCATCCGCACCGTCAAAGCCTTCCGCGCCGAGGAACGCGAGCTCGAGCGGTTCCATAAGGTGCAGATGAACTACGTGGCGGCCACCATGAAGATGGTGCGCGCGGGGGCCATGTCCGCGGCCTGGACGATCACCTACACCCACGTCGGCATGGGCATATTGGTGCTCCTGGTGGGGTACATGATCCTCTTCGGAGTGATCGAAGGGGACGGTGGAGCGCTCCTGACCTTCTTCATGTATATCTCCGCGGCGTACAAATCGATCAAACGCACCTTGCGCGCCCAGGGCACGGTGGCCGAGGCGCAAGGCGCCTGCGACCGCCTCCAGGAACTCGTCGATGAGAAACCCGACATCATCGAGCCGCCGGATGCCTACACCGTCACCGGGCTCGGCTCGGGTCTGCGCATCGAGCACCTGGGCTTCACCTACGACGGCGAATCGACCCCGGCGCTGATCGACATCAACCTGGAGCTGCGGCCGGGCGAGACCCTCGCGTTGGTGGGCCCCTCGGGTTCGGGCAAGAGCACCCTGGTCGACCTGGTGGCGCGCTTCCTCGACCCGAACGAAGGCCGCATCCTCGTCGATGGGCACGACCTGCGCGAGGTGACCCTCGACTCCTGGACCAGCCAGTATTCGATGGTGACCCAATCGCCGTTCCTGTTCCACGAGTCGATCGGCGGCAACATCCGCTACGGAAAGCCGGGGGCCAGCCAGGAAGAGGTCGAAGCCGCCGCGCGCGCCGCGGACATCCACGACTTCATCGCGGGGTTGCCCCAGGGCTATCGCACCAACGTCGCCGACGCCGGCTCGCGCCTGTCCGGGGGCCAGCGCCAGCGCATCACGATCGCACGGGCGGTGCTACACGGCGCGCCGCTCCTGCTGCTCGACGAAGCCACCAGCGCCCTCGACACCGAGTCCGAACGCGCGGTGCAGGCGGCGCTCGACAAGCTGATGGAGGGCCACACCTCGATCGTCATCGCGCACCGCCTTTCCACCATCCAGAGCGCCGACCGCATCGCGGTGCTCAGCGAAGGCCGCCTGGTCGAGCTAGGCACGCACAAGGAGCTGCTCGCGTTGAAAGGCCTCTACGCGCACCTGCATGGTCTGCAGTTCCGCACGGAAGGCGCGGGCGGAACCGCCGCTCCGGCGGAGAGTTCTGCCGGGGCGTGAGGGCGGGGCCGGCCTACAGGCCGATCCAATAGCGCTGCACCACGCGCTCGCTCGGCTCGTGCCAATACTCGTCCCAGATCATGCCTCCGCACACGCGGATGACCCCCTGGGAACCGAGATTGTCCGCATCGCACGTGACCAGCAGCCGGCGGATGCCGCGCTCGCGGGCGGTCTGCATGCCGTGCATCAAGAGGCGGGTCGCATGTCCCTGGCGTCGCGCGCCCGGGCGCACCGAGTAGCCGATGTGGCCACCCTTCTTTTCGAGTTCCGGCGTGAGGTGGAAGCGCAGGGTGTAGCGGCCGAGCAGGTGCCCATTCGCCTCGAGGAACCGCATGCAACTCGGCACACGCCCCTCCGGCACATCCCCGGCTTCGTGCGCCGCGAGCCGCAGCACGAACGCTTCGTGGCTTACCTCCGGCCGCCGGCAGAAGTTCGCCAGCTCGGATTCGCCGCGTTGGGCAAAGTCCTGCAGGTAGCGCTCAAGCGCCACGCGATGCCGGTTTGCCAACGGAACGATGTCCATGGGGCCATCCTAGATCGGAGCCCCGTTTCCGCCAGGGGGCCGCTCAGTCCGCCGTATCCGCCAGGGGCGGGGGCTGCCAGGCGCTTAGCGTGCCCAGCATGGTGCCCGCCAGGGGCCAGCTGTAGACCTTGGGGCCGAGTTGCAGGGTCACATCCTCGTCCAGGGTGCCGCCCGCGCCCAATTCCCAAGGCACGCCTTCGAGGCTGAGCACGAGCATCGGTTCGGGTTGCAACCGCTTCACCAGGAAGCCGCCCGGGGTCAGGTGCGCCTCGCCGCGGATGAGGAACAGGCGGTTGCGTGGATCCTGATCGAGCCAGCGGCGGGCGATTTCCGCTACTTCGAGGTCTCGTGCGCCGTGACGACTCTGTGGACCCCATTCCTCCCAGTGCACCTCCATGGGCAGGATGGTCATTCCCGCCTGGCGTGCATGTTCGATGACCGGGGCCTGCACGCTTTCGACGCTGGGTTCGAAGCCGAGGGCTTCGTGGGCGGGATCGGTGCTGAAGGAATCCAGCAGGGCGATCTGCGCCTCGCGCAGAGCACCGCCTTCCACGTGCAACTCGCCAAATGCGACGATGCGTTCGCGCCGCGCCTGTTCGTGCACCTGGGAACGTTTGACCCGCCGCCAGGTCGAGCGGTCCATGGCGCGCGCGGCGGCCTGGTTCTCCTCCCGGGACTGCACCTCCAACTGCCAACCGGCGCCGCCATCGCCGGTGCCCTCGATCTGTGCCACCACCTGCTGCGCGTGATAGGCGATGGTCGGACGCTGGGCCGCCGCGAGCAGTTTCGCGGCAGGCAGGTGCGCGGGGTTGTTGCCATCGAGGGCGCCCACGAGATAGACGTCGAACACGCCCTCGGGCACCGATCGCACGGTCGCATCCAAGACGGCGGCATCGATGCGCCCTTTGCGCGCCAAAGCCCACATCGCGATCGCGCGCAGGCGGTCGTTTTCGGAGTCCAGTTCGGCGCGCACGACTTCTTCGGTTCCCGGGCTCCAGGTCTCCAGCCTGCCCAGATCCGACAACGCATCGCCGCGCAAGTGCAGGTCATGTTCGGGGGCGAGGGCCCAAAGGCACATGGCCTCCTTGCGCGCCTCGTCGACGCCGCTGCGGCTGGCGACCGAATTCCAGGTCTCGAAGATCGAACGTTGCTCCTGGGGACCTGCGCCCTGCAGGGATCGCTGGAGCGCATCCAGATCCCCCGCGTCTCCGCGCTCGTTGATCACCGAACGGGCGTTCCCCCGATCTTGTGCGGATTCCGCGCACAGCGCCGCCTGGACGCGCATGCGCATCCTTTGCGCGGGGGTGGGGGCCGGCGCCGCGCATGCGGCCCCGAACAGCAGGGCGCCAAGCGCCGCCGACAAGCGCGGATCAAACACCATGGGATTCTGGGGTCGGGTCAGGGCAGGCAAGGCACCCTAGGCCCCGGGCCCGGCGCGGTAACGGCTTTGCCGGGACTTCCGCGCGCATCCGCTACTGGCGCGGGGCGAGCAGGCAGACGGCCTGGACCGCCACGCCGGCGCCGCCGGCCAGGGCGCCCATGCCCTCGAGGCTCTTGCCTTTGACGTTGACGCGCGTGATGTCGACGCCGAGCAGCTCGGCCAGCCGCGCGCGCATGGCGGTGCGGTGCGGGGCGATGCGCGGGCCTTCGGTGGCGATCACGATGTCGACGTTGACGGGGGCGAAGCCCGCTTCGTAGACGGCTTCGAGGGTCGCATCGAGGAAGTGCACCGAGTCGCGGCCCTTGTGCGCCGGATCGTTGTCCGGGAAGAGCGTGCCGATGTCATCGAGGCCCGCGGCGCCGGCGAGGGCATCGCACAAGGCATGCAGCACCGCGTCACCATCGCTGTGGCCCACCGGCCCGGTGGGGTGCGGCAGGTCGATGCCGCCCAGGCGGCACGGGCGGCCGGCTTCGAGGCGGTGCAGGTCGAAACCCAGGCCGATTCGCAGATCAAGGGGATTCATGGCTCGTGCGCTGCTGCAAGAGGCTTTCGGCCACCCACAGGTCGCTGGGGTGGGTGATCTTGAAGTTCTCGGGGCTGCCCGGCACCAACTGCACCGCGCCCACGAAGCGTTCCCACAGGGCCACGTCGTCGGTCGGCACGGTGCCGAGGCGTTGGGCTTCGCGCAGGGCCTGCAGGAAGGGGCCGATGCGGAAGGCTTGGGGCGTCTGCGCGGCCCACAACGAACTGCGGTCGACCGGCTCGAACACCTTGCGGCCGTCCATCGAGCGGTGCAGGGAATCGGTGACGGGCATCGCGAGCAGGCCGGCGCCATGCTCGCGCGCGGCGAGGGCCACGGCGTCGATCTGTTCGCTGCGCACGAAGGGGCGCGCGGCGTCGTGGATCAGCACCACTTCGCGTTCCGCCGGCACCGCCTCGCAGCCCCGTTGCACGGAGTGGAAGCGCTCTTCGCCGCCCTCCAGCACCGTGGTGTTTTGCCGGCCGCAGCATTCGACGAGCATGGCTTCGATGGGGGCGAAGTGCTCGCGGCGCGCCACGACGATCACGTCGGCGACCGATTGCGCCGCGGCGAGGGCGCGCAGGCTGTAACGCAGAATCGCCTCGCCGCCCAGGGGCAAGAGCGGCTTGGGCGTGCTCGGGCTGCCCATGCGGGTCGAGCGACCGGCGGCGACGACGATGGCGGTGGCGAACGCGGCGGCCATGGGCGCATGGTAGCGCCGGCCCGGGGGCAGGTCCTGGCCGGCCCGCGGAATCCCGGTCGGGCCCGGGGTCGCAAAGCCTGGAGGGCCCGGCCATTGCCCGCCGCGGCATTCGATCCGGAGGGCGCGGACCGCTAGGCTGCACCCATGTCCGATTCCCTCCCCGGCCGCTCCCCCCAGGTGATCCTGGGCATCGACCCCGGCACCATGGTGCTCGGGTACGGGGCGATCGCGCTGCACGGCCGCCAGCCGGTGCTGCTGGCGGCGGGCACGGTGCGGGCGTCGAAGCACATGGGCCCAAGCCAACGCCTGGGCCGCATCCGCCAGGGACTCGACGAGGTGATCGGGCAGTTGCAGCCGCACATCGTCGTGGTCGAGCGGGTGTTCGCGTCCGAGAACGTGGCGTCCGCCTTGCGCATCGGGGAAGCCCGCGGGGTGGCTTTGAGCAGTGCCGCCCTGTCCGGCGCCGAGGTGCTCGAGTTCACCCCGTCGGAGGTCAAGAAGACCCTGACCGGCAACGGTTCAGCGACCAAGGCGGCGGTGGCGCGCTGCGTGGCGATGGAACTTGGCCAGTCCCAGCTCTTGGAAGGACTGCGCCATGACGCCACCGACGGCCTCGCCCTCGCGCTCACGTTTGCCTTGCGCAAACACCTGGAGGCCATGGGCCTGACCCCCGGAATGCGGCGCCGCCCCTGACGCTCCGGCGCCGTCTGATGAATTTTCCGTCAGGGTGCAGACTTCCATGCACCCCTGCGGCAGGCGATACTGCCCGCGTGGTGACCCCCGAAGACCCCTTCGATGACCCGGATTTCGGTGGATTTGCGTCCGATGCGGACGCGTTTTCCGCTCCCGAAGGGCCCGAAGGGCTGAGCGAGGAAGAGCCGATGGTTCGCGGACATGCGGACGAATTCCTGGGGGAGTTGGAGGGGGCCTTGCGGTCTTTTGCTCCGGAGCTGCGCATCGTGGATCGCGGCTTGATCCTGGGTGTCGGCGCGCCGCTCGAGGCAAACGAAGGGGATGCCTCGTGGCAAGCCCTCGGGGAACTGACCGTCGATTACGTGGCGGTGGATGCCAAGGGCCGTTTGAACTTGGTCGTGTGGCTCGGCACCGATCGCGATGCCCTGCCCGCCGAACCGGTGGACCTGGCGCTGGAGCTTTTGCACCGCGCCCAGGAGCAGAGTCCATTCATCTTGCGCCACCTGGAGGCCATGGGCGTTCGCTGTCACGGCGACCTGCGCCTGGTGCTCATTTCCGACCATTTCCTCGAGTCCACGGTGCGCAAATTGGCCGTTCTCGGCCCTGCGCGCCTGCGTCTGATCGAAGTGCATGAAGTGCGCAGCTCGAGCGGCGCGAGCCATCACCTCGTGCATCGCTTCCCGCTGCAGGAGGAACAATTGGTGGGTCCCGAGGAGTTCCTCGACCGCCTGCCGGCTGCACCGCGCGAGGTGGCGGCGTTCGTGCTCGAGCGCCTGCGGTTCATCGACGATCGGGTCGATCTGCTCGCCTGCAACAGCGAAGCCCTCGAGTGGACCTTCGACAACCAACCCCTGTGCGCCATCGAAGCGGCCCCCGGCGCGCTGCAGGCGCGGGTGGGGATGGGGGAGCGGCTCGCCCTGGATGGCATGCCGGCGGCCGAGGGATTCCTCGACCAGGTGCTGCAGCGCTACTTCGATCTTCGCCTCGCCGAACCGGATGAAGGCGAGCCGGCCGGGCCGCCAGCTTTGGTGGATCAAGGCATGAAGGTCGTGCTGTCCTCCGAAGAGATGGACGCGTTCCTCTGATCGCAAAGGACCGACCGTTTGAACAAGGCCCCGAGAGGGGCCTTTCTTCTTTCAAAACGGTCCGTTCTGGGGGTTAAGTTCATGCATACGGTGCGTTTTTGCCCCGAAAGCGGCACCGGGCCCGGGAATTTTCCTGGAGCGGCGGGGAATTGCGTGGCCGACCGGGCGGGAGCTTTGCTCCGATCCGAAGGAAGAGGCAAGAACACACGCATATGGCTTGGGGACTTCGCGATGGTTGGAAGCGGCTCCGACGCGGCAATGAGGCCGCGACGCGCCTCCGTCTGCTACCCAACACCATCGGTTCCGAGGCGGCGGCGCCCGCCCGCTCGATCTGCATCGCCAGTGGCAAGGGCGGAACGGGCAAGTCGACGGTGGTGGCTTCCCTCGCCCGCTGCCTGGCCCGGCGCTCGAGCTGCTTGCTCTTCGACGCGGACCTCGGGGTGGCGAACGCGCACATCCTGCAGGGCGTGAGTCCGGTGTATACGGCCGCCGACGTGCTGTCGGGGCGGGTGGATGTGCGCGCGGCGTTGAGCGATTGCGGGCACGGCTTGAAACTGTTGGCGGGGGGGTCGGGCTTGCTCGACCTGGCGAACCTGACCGGGGACGAGATTGAGCGCCTCGCGACCGCCTTGCGCGTACTGCAGCACCGCTTTCCCTATTTGATGGTGGATAGCGCGGCGGGGCTGACGCGGCAGACGATGGCGTTTGCTTCGGCGAGCGATCTCGTGCTGCTGGTGACGACGCCGGCGGTTACAGCGATGACCGATGCGTATGCGTTTGCGAAGGTGCTTTGGACGCGCTGCCCCCAGGCCCAGGTGGGGCTCGTCATCAACCGCACTCGCAGCGTCGAGCAAGGTCAGGCCGCGGCCGAACGGATCTCCGGTGTGACGCGGCGGTTCCTTGGTCGGGATCTGGCGTGTTGGGGGATCTTGCCCGAAGACGAGCAGGCGTTCCTCGCGACCCAGGAGCGCAGGCCGGTGGTGGAAGGGCCCAGGGACAATGCGCTCGTGCAAGCTATGTTGGAGCTCGACGGGCGTTTGGTGTCGTGGTTTGAGCAGCAGGCGCCCGGCGATTTCGCCGAGCGGCTCGGCCGGCACCTGTTCGCCTGAACGTCGCGGAGGATTTTTTCAGGCGCCGTGAAACCGCGCCCTGCGGCTGGCGGTCTACGGGGTGATGGAAAGCTCAACGAGTGGTGCGGCGCCGGCCTTGGGGCCGCTGTACGCCCTGATCGGTTGGTTGGTGGTGACGAACATCGACGGGCGCTTTGGGGCGGCTTCGGCGTGTCCACCGCCGCCGCAACCCGTGCCGATCTGCGAACAGGTTGCCGGGGAGCACACGCCCCGGGTCGAAGCCTTGGAGCTGCGTTCGATCGCCGGCATCGGTCGCAAGCGGGCGCGGCAGTTGGCGGCGGCCTGGCCGGTGGGGGAATCCGGGGGGGCCGCCGGGGCGGGCGCGCTCGACTTGGAACAACTGCCGGGCATCGGTCCGGTGTTGGCCGGGCGGATCCGGGCCTGGGCTGCAACTGGGGGCCAACCGGCGTACACTGGGCCCCGATCGACCCCGACCGACCTGCCGAACCCGGAGCCCCCTTGAGCCGACCGACCCTCCCCGCCCCCCGCCGCGGAATCCCCCGTCCCCTGCGCCGCGATCAGATCGATGGGATCATCCTGCGCGCGATCGAGGAGGACGTAGCGACCGGCGACCTGACCGGGGATGGGGCGGTGCCGGCCGAGGCCCGCGCGCGCGGGGTGCTCGTGGCGAAACAGCTCGGCATCCTGGCTGGCATCGGTGTGTTCCTGCGCACCTTCGAGTTGACCGATGGCAGCCTCCGCATGGGCAGCGACCTGCGCGATGGCGACCGGGTCACTCCGCGGCGCAAGGTGGCCTGGGTCGAGGGCAACGCCCGCGCGATCCTGCGCGCCGAGCGCGTGGCCTTGAACCTGGTGCAGCGCATGAGCGGCACGGCGACCCTGGCGGGGCGCTTCACCGAACGGGTGTCGCATCTGCCGCACGTGCGCATCCTCGATACGCGCAAGACGACGCCCGGTCTGCGGGTGCTCGAGAAGTACGCGGTGCGTTGCGGCGGCGCCGAGAATCATCGCATCGGCCTGTATGACGAGGCGATGCTCAAGGACAACCACATCGAGCTCGCGGGCAGCACGATCGAAGCGGCCCTGGCCCGCCTGCGTCAGCACGTGGGGGAGGCCGTCCGCATCACGGCCGAAGCGCGCAATGGCGAAGAGGCCCAGGCGGCCATCCGCGGCGGCGCCGACGTGGTGTTGCTCGACAACTTCACCCCGGGGCTGCTGCGCGAGTGGTGCCCGAAACTGCGCGCCTTGGCCCAGCAGCTCGGGGTGCAGGTCGAACTCGAAGCCTCCGGAGGCATCGTGCTCGAAAACGTGCGGGCCTATGGGGAAGCCGGCGTGGACCGCATCTCGGTGGGAGCCCTGACTCATTCGGCACCCGCCCTGGACTTCAGCCTGGAGTTGGAGCCCCTGCGATGACCGCGTCGCCCGACATGGCTTGTCCCCAAGATGGCGCGGCGGCCCGGTTGCGGCTGCGCTTGCCGGCGCACCACTTCGCGGTGCGGTTGGCGCGGGCACGCGTGCGGTGCTGCGCGGTGGGCGTAGGGCTTGAGGAGGGTGAACTCGATCGCTTGGAGTTCGTCGTGGGGGAACTTCTGAGCAACGCCGTGGACCACGGCGGGGGTCAGCGCGCCCTGGGCGCGGAGGATTGGGACGGGCGCATGCACATGTGGCTCGAATTCGATTGCCGCGCGGTGGGCTGGAGCCTGCGGGTCGAAGACGAAGGCGGCGGCGATCCTGAGCGGTTGCGGCCCCTGCTGATGTCCCCGGGCGGCCTGCCGGACCTCGACGATGAGCGCGGCCGGGGGTTCTTCCTGATCCAATCGATGCTCGATTCGCTCAAAGTCGACTCGGCTCGCAACGGCAAGGGCATTGCGCTGATCGCCGAAGTCATCCTGCCCGCCCGACTGGCGTGAACTCCCCGGCTTCCCCCGCGAATCCGCCCGGGGTGACCGTGCTACGCACGGCCGGGCGCCTGCTGCTGCGCGTGCCGCGCGCTTGGGCCTGGTTGTTGCCGGTTGCTTGGGCCGGCCTGATCACCTGGCTTTCGAGTCGGCGCATGGACCTCGATCTGCCCGATCACCAGGCTCTGGCGGTGCTCGGCAACGGCGTGCACGCCTTCGAGTACGGCATCTTCGCGCTCTTGTGCGTGCCGCTGCTGCCGCGTCGCGGCGCCTGGGTGCAGTGGTCCAAAGGCGGTGCCGTGGCCATTCTACTGGCCGCACTGGCGCTGGGCTTGAGCGACGAATGGCACCAGTCCTTCGTGCCGACCCGCACGCCTTCGGTGCTCGATCTCGTGACCGATGTCACGGGCGCGGTGAGTGTGCTCGCCGTCGTGGCCTGGCTCACCCGCCCCGACGCCCACGATCGCGGCCTGCGTCTGCGCTTGTTGCTCGGCATCCTGGGATGCGTGTGTGCCGCGGCGCTGAGCACCTTCTGGGATCTGGGTTAGGCGCGGGACTTCGATTCGAACGCGCTGGGCCAGGACTGTGCCCGTTGGGGCCGGGCTTGCGGGCGGGTGGGCTTGCGGGCGGATGGGCGGCCCGCGGCGGGCGCTAGAACTCGATCAGGATCGAAACCGCGTCGGTGGCGAAGGTGCCGCCTGGATCCTGAACGACGGCGGCGAAGCTCAGCGTCTGGCCGACGAACTCGAGCAGGCGATCGGGGGGCATCTGCCACAGGGCTTCGGCGTGGCCCTGGGAGTCGAGCACGCCCGTGCTGCCGGCGAATGGCGCGACGCCGCCCCAGGTCGTGGTGTAGTTCAAGAGATCGCTGGAGTTGAGCGGCACCGGGACGCCAAACGCGGTGCTGCCGGGCGTGGTTCCCGCGGTGCTGGCGAGGATGCGGTAGGGGCTGCCCGCGTGGCTGGCGCCGACGGAAAGCGCGAGGGGCAGCGCGCTGCCGGCACCGGAGAGCAACCGGTCGCTGCCCGGTACCAACGAACCCAGGGGCCAAAGGCGCAGGGTCACCGGCGTGCCGACGGGGATCCGTTCGCCGCCGGGCAGTTCGGCGACGAGGCGCCAAGATTCCTGGCCTGCTTGGTAACCCGCGGTCCAGCGCACTTCGAAGCGGCCGGCGCCGAGGGGTGTGATCGCGGGCGCGGCGGTCAGGGCGGGGGCGGTGAGGGGCTCGGCCTGCAGGACGAGTCCGGCGGGGTTCGTCGATTGTCCCAGTAGGTCGCGCAGATCGAGTTCGAGGGCGGCTGTGTCGCTGCCGTCGGCGACGAGGCCGGAGTCGGTCCACGCCCAGGTGCTCTGGAAATGGTCAGGGCGGCCCTGCAATCCCAGGCGCCAGGCATCGAACTGTGCGCGCAACTCGACCACGGGATCGGCGGTGTTCGCATTGCCGACGAAGTTCAGGAAGCCGTAGTACTGGCCGGTGACGCAGCCGGTGATCGCATCGCAATCCCCGTCGCTGTCGCCGGGGCGCGCGACGATGAAGAAGCCGGTGTAGGCCGAGTGGGTGAACCCCACGGGGGGCACGCCGCAGCCGGTGGGATCGCTCGGGGCACACGAACAGCGGCCATCGCCGCCGAGGCCCATGGCCGCTTCCATGCCGGCCATCATGCGTTCGGCCATGTCGCCGCTGGTGCTGCGGAAAGCGGTCTCCGCCGCCAACACGACTTCGTCGCCGGTCAGCACGTTGCCCTGGATCGCGTAGTCGTAGGGGCCCACCGAACCCGTGACGCCGAAACGCGCGAGGCCCGCGCCGGTGCCGGTGAAGGTGACCGCGGGGCCAGTGCGCGAGACGAGGCCGTACTGGCGGCTCTGGTGCGAGGTGTCGGTGGCGGCGAGCCAGGTGAGGATCTCGTCCGGGGTTTTGCCCGCGAGCAGGGCCTGGCGGATCTCGCGGCGGTTGCGGCCCTGGGTGTCGATCGCGGATTGCGCGGCGCCCGCGCCGTGGCCGACGACCACGACGGGCAGGTGTACCGAAAGGTCGAGGTCGGCGATGCAGGTGGCTGATGTGATGCCGACTTCGCCGGTGCGGCGGTCGATCACGACGATCGACCAGGTGGCCTGGGCCGGCAGGCAGGTGAGCAGTCCGAGCACGGGCAGCAGCAGGGCGCGCAATCGCTTCATGGGGGCAAGTATACGGGCCATCGCACGGGCCGCCGGGGCGCGCCTCAACCGGAAACACGCGGCAACGGGGGAATGGGGGCGGCGGCTGGGGTATAACCCCTGCTCCTCGGCCATGCGGGCCCCTGAAATCCCATCCCGGGAGGCCCGCAGTACGCCCCTGGCCCCGTCCCAGCGCCATGAACCCCGACGAAAACTACCAGAGCCCGCTCGGCTCCCGTTACGCCAGCCGCGCCATGCGCGAGAACTTCTCCGACCGCAAGAAGTTCCTGACGTGGCACCGCCTGTGGATCGCCCTGGCCGAATCCGAGCAGGAGTTGGGCCTCGAGATCCGCGACGATCAGATCGCCGAGATGCGCGCGCATGCCGAGCACCTCGACCTGGCGCTGGCCGCGAAGTACGAAAAGGAACTGCGCCACGACGTGATGGCGCACATCCACGCCTGGGGCGAGGTGTGCCCGGCCGCGCGGCCGATCATCCACCTCGGCGCCACCTCGTGTTTCGTGGGGGACAACACCGACCTGGTGCTGCTGCGCGACGGCTTGCGCCTGATCCGTGACCAGGTGCTGGGGGTGATCGAGCACCTCGCGGCGTTTGCGCGCACGCACAAGGACCTGCCGACCCTCGGTTTCACCCACTACCAACCGGCCCAGGCCACGACGGTGGGCAAACGCGCTTGCCTGTGGCTGCAGGATCTGGTGCACGATCTCGAGGACCTCGAGCACGTGATGGGCATGGTGCGCTTCCGTGGGGTGAAAGGCACCACGGGCACCCAGGCTTCGTTCCTCGAGCTGTTCCACGGGGACCACGCGAAAGTGCGCGAGCTCGACCGGCGCGTGACGGCCAAGATGGGTTTCGAGCGTTGCTTCGGGGTCACCGGGCAGACCTACCCCCGCCAACTGGACTTCCGGGTGGGCCAGGTGTTGTCGAGCATCGCGCAGTCCGCGCACAAGTTCGCCACCGACCTGCGCCTGCTGGCGCACCGCCGCGAAGTCGAAGAACCCTTCGGCTCGGCGCAGATCGGTTCGTCCGCCATGCCCTGGAAGCGCAACCCGATGCGCAGCGAACGCATCTGCGCCCTGGCGCGTTTCGTGATCGAGACCCTCGGCAACACCGCGCACACCGCCGCCAACCAGTGGCTCGAACGCACGCTGGACGACTCGGCCAACCGCCGCCTGTCCCTGTCGGAGATGTTCCTCGCCACCGACGCGGTGCTCAACCTGTACCTGGACGTGGCCGGTGGGCTCGTCGTGCACCCGGCCGTCATCAAAAAGAACCTCGACGCGGAGCTGCCGTTCCTCGCCACCGAACAACTGATGATGGAGGCGGTGCAAGCCGGCGGCGACCGCCAAGACCTGCACGAACGCATCCGCGTGCACAGCCACGCGGCCGCGGGCCGCATCAAGGAAGGCGGCGACTCGGACCTGCGCCAGCGCTTGGCGGCCGATCCGGCGTTTGCGAAGGTGGCGGGCAAACTCGACGAGCTGCTCGACGGCAGCCGCTACGTGGGCCGCGCGCCCGCGCAGGTGATCGAGTTCCTGGGCGAAGAAGTCGAGCCCCTGCTCGCCCGCCACTCGGATCGGCAGGCCGTGCGCGGCGAAGTGCACGTCTGATCCCGGGCGCCTGAGTTTTGTTACGCCCAAAGGGGCCGCTGAGACTCGGAACGTGCGGGCAAGTCGGGGCTGAGTGCGACCCCGAAACGAAAACCGAGCCCCCCCCCGGAGGACCTGGGGAGGGGCGCGGTGTTTCTGCAGGACGGAGCGCGTCCTACCAGCTCACGGACAAGCCGTTGGAGAAGTTCGATTCTCCGGAGGCCGGGCAAGGATCCCGGAACCAGAGTTGGAAGTGTTGCGTGCTGCCCGACTGGATGGCGGGATCCCCTTGGAACGGCAGCAGTTCGGGCACATCGAAGCCGGTGCCGGTGGTGGAGGTGTTCACCAGGTTCTGCAACACGCCGGCCGCGTTGAAGAGGCCGATCGAACTGCGACCGAAGCTCTGGATGTTGTAGCGTCCGAGGGCGTTGCCGGAGCCTGTGGCCAGACACAAGCGACCGCGGCTGATGGTGAGGCCGGGCACGGAGGGTGCGGTGCCCACCAGGAAGTAGCCGAACTGTCCCGCAGGGCCGTTTTCGACTTCGAGGTGCAGACCCGAACCCACGCCGCAGCCGGTGCCCGAGAGGACCGCGGTGCCGCCGGTGCAATGGGCGTTGGCCGGGTCGCAGAAGGCATCGCCGATGGGGCCGTTGAAGGGGACCGTCACTTGATCATCGAGGGTGTAGAGCTCGAAGGTCGTTCCCACGGCTTCGCCGAGCACCACGGTGACCGTGTTGCTGGGGCGATACAACCAGGACGGCGAGCCGCCCGGAGTGACCACGATCTCGCAGGCGCAGCCGCTGCCACCGACTTGACCCAGATCGTCGCAATCGTTGGGGCAGTTCGGCGTGGAGCACGAACCGCCGCAGGTCTGACCGCCGCCGCCGGGCACGAAGAGCTGCGCCGGGAAGCCGCCGATGAGCACACCGTCCACGAACACGTTGACGTCGGAGCTCAAGTCGATCGGGCCGGGCTCCTGACTGACGCCGTGCACGGTGACGTGGAGATCCCATTCGCCCGCAACGTTCGGCACGAATTGCACGTCTTCGGGTTTGATCCACCGGTTGTAGGTGGTGCTCATCAGGACCGACGCGCTGTCATCCAGCATGTAGGGATCGACCAGGGCTCCCGCGGCGGGTTCGAGGGTCACTTGCACCACGCCAGCCGGGCGCCAGGAGAGGGTGATCGGGTTCTGCGGCGTGACGACCACGGTGCACGCGCAGCCAACGCCGCCCACTTGGGACAGGTCCACACACTCGTCGGAACAGTTCGGCGAGGTGCAGGAACCGCCGCAGGTCTGGCCGCCGCCACCGGGCACCAGGACGGCCAGCGGGTGGATCGAATCCAGGACACCGTCGACGGTGACGACGACGTCCATGCCCAGGTCGATGGTCGCCGCCTCTTGGCTGACACATCGGGCGGTCACCTCCAGGATCACCATGCCGCCGCCGATCGGCACCAGACGCAGGTCTTGGTCCGAGATGCTGCGGTTGTAGGTCGTCTGGGCCGCGCAGGGGGTGCCGCACACCGCCGCCACGCCAAGCAGCATCGCTGCAGAGAGAAGGAACTTCATGGGAAGTCTCCGGGCGCCACTCACCAACGGCGCGCGATCCCTTCACCTGGATGGGGGAACAGGGGGAACGCGTGGAACGCCGTGACGCTCGGGCGCCACGGAGCGGAATCCTCCCACGGGTTTGGCAATTCCGATACGGGGTGCTGGCGGGAAAAATGGGGACACGATGCGCGTGTTGTCGCGCCAGGAATTGGACCTGGCGGTACACAAACCGACCTATCGGAAGGAAAGGAACACGCGCGGTGGTTTGCCGCGTGTTTGGCACGGACATCCCGGGGTTTCCCGCCCGATTCTCGACCGCGTGGGCGAAAACAGCGGCGCCGCGTTTGATGGGGGGGAGCGAGTTCCTAGACTCACGCCATGGCCCAATCGGATTCCAAAACCGCGGTCACCCTGGCTGTGGCCGGCAACGCCTTCCTGGCGGTGATGAAGGGGCTCGCTTTCTTCTTTTCGGGCAGCGGCGCGATGCTGTCCGAGGCGATCCACTCGGTGGCCGACACCGGCAACCAGGCGTTGCTCTACGTGGGCATCCGCCGCAGCGAGCGGCCGGCCAACGCCCTGTTCCACTACGGTTTCGGCGCCGAACGCTTTTTCTTCGCGCTGATGAGCGCCGTGGGCATCTTCGTCCTCGGTTGCGGCGTGACGTTGTACCACGGGGTACACCTGCTGTTGCACCCGGTGGTGCCGCAAGTGGGCTGGCTCGACTTCGCGGTGCTGGGGCTCGGTCTGCTTGTGGACGGCGCCGTGCTTGGCAAGGCGGTGATGGTGGTGCGCAATCAGAAGGGGCAGACGCCTTTCTTTCGCTACCTCAAGGAAAGCACCGATCCGACCCTCGCGGCGGTTTTGCTCGAAGACGGCGTGGCCTGTTTCGGCATTCTGGTCGCGCTCGCGGGCATCGGCGCGGCCCAGGCCACGGGCAGCAGCATTCCGGATGCGGTGGCGACGCTTACGATCGCGATGCTGATGGGGGCGATCGCCTTCTGGCTCGGGTACAAGAACCGCAGCCTGATCCTCGGCAGCGCCTTGCCGCCGGAACAGCACAAGGAGGTGGTGGACTTCCTGCGAGCGCAACCGAGCGTATCGAAAGTCTCTCGGGCGAAGAGCCGCATCGTGGGGGCGGGGCGCTTCCGTTTTACGGCGGAGATCGACTGGAACGCGGACGTGCTCGCGGATCGGCAACAGGAGTGGGTGGAAGGCCATTGGCCGGCGGAGGCGGCCGACCGGCGCCGGTTCACGCAGCAGTTCGCCGAGCGGCTCACGCAATCCATCGCCGACGAAGTGGATCGCTTGGAAGGGGAGTTGCGCGTGGCGTTCCCGCAGCTCCAGCACCTCGACCTCGAGGATGATTGACCGAGCGGTTCAGAACTGGCGGGGCCGAAAATCCGAAGCCGGTGGCGATTTGGGGCGCAGGAGGGCCTTCGCGAGCGCTTCGCCGGCCCTGTAGCAAGCTGCAACAGCCAACCGTTTGACACGCCCCCCCGCCACTTGCGATTTTGGTAGCACCAGTGCCGCGGGCTTGTCCCGGGGCCTGCCCCTCTCCTGACCCCCGGAGGTCTCCCGCCTCCGACCCCCAACCCGTTCCGCGCAGGACTCCGTAGCGCCTTGACCAAACCCGGTATCCCCAACGAGCTCACGCTCTCCACGGCCTGCTACGGGCCGCGTTTGCGCTCGATCGACGACCAGGCCCTTTCCGCAGTGGCTATGGGATTCCGGCGCCTGGAGCTGGGACTCAACGACAACCCCTCGGACCTCGCGGGCTGGGAAGATTGCCGTCGCGAGACCGGCATGCGCGTGGATTCGGTCGTGGTCGGTTCGCTCAAGCCCAAGGCCGAAGCCTATTCGGGCAGTCTGCTCGGCAGCGCCGACGCGGGTGAGCGCGAGATGGCGATGAACAGCACGCGCCGCCACATCCGGGTGGCCCAGATCCTGGGCGCACCGACCGTGGTGGTGCGCGGTTGCCACGTGGGCAGCGCGAAACTCGAAGCCGAAGCCAATCTGCTCGCCGTCGAACTCGAAGACGCGAATCGCGACGAGGCGATGCTCGTGCGCGAGCGCATCTGCGAATTCGTGCAGAAGGTGCAGAAACAAGGCCAGAAGCAGATCGAACACTTCTGCCGCTCGTTGCACGCCCTGCGCAAAGAATTCCCCGATACGCAGATCGCCATCGAGCCGGGGCTCGAGTTCAACGACCTGCTCAACTTCGAGGCCATGCAATGGGTGCTCGACGATCTGGGCAGCAAGGGCGTGGGCTACTGGCACGACACGGGCCGCATCCACCAGCGCCAGCGGGCGGGCCTGCCGGGCATGGGGATTGGCTCGACAAGTTCTCGGGCCGCATGCTGGGCGTACACCTGCAGGACGCCAACAACGAGGAGTTCGACCTGCCGCCGGGCGCGGGCAAGATCGACTTCAAGCTGATCGCCGAATACGTGCCGAAGGACGTGCCGCACGTGATCGAAACCCACTCGAAGCACGGGCGCGAAGAAGTGCTCGCTTCGGTGCAGTTCCTGATGGGGCTCGGTTTCTGATCCGCGGGGCGCACGCCCCGAGTGGAGACCCAGCGATCATTTCCCCCCCGGCACGTTCGGTCGGGTGTCCCGCGCCGCTTGGGTCCGGCCCGGCGGGCGGTTGGGAGGCGGCAAACCGCCTTCCAGGAGCTCCTGCCAAGCCGGGTGGCGGTGACCCCTTGGAGGGTCCGCACCCCCCCGTCCGGGGCCGGTTTGGCCCCCCAAACGGGACACCGCCCTTAACCCGGTACATACAACAGCTTTATGCCACATTTTCGGGATCGGGACGCCCTGGGGGCTAGGCACGGGGCCTGGAAGGGCTACGTTTGCCGCCCCTTCGAGGCCCACAACGGGACGCCTCGAAGATGCCCCGCGCGGTCCGGACTCCCAGGCCGATAAGGGGAAGCCCCACTCCGTCGTGATGGAACGTTCCACTCGTCAACCTGCCACCCTGCCACGCAGGACTCCGGCCAAAGCCGGTTCCGCGCCTATGCCCTTCGAAGGACTGCCGCCGCATCAGCACCTGCGCCGGGTGGTCGACGAGGCCAGCCGCCAGGCGGACCCGGAGATCGCCGACCAGTTCCTGGTGATTACCCACCGGGGACCCGATCCCGATGCGCTGGGGGCCTGCGAAGGCCTGCGCCGCCTGCTGACCGAAGGGTTTGGCAAGCAAGTGACGGTCGCCACCCTGGGCCAGATCCATCGCGCCGAGAACTTGGCGATGGTGCGCCGACTCGAGCTCGATCTCGTGCCCTACGAGGACGTAGATCCCGTGCGTTATGCCGGCGTGCTGCTCGTGGACTCCCAACCGGGATTCGGCCACACGGTCGTGCCCGATGACGGCAACCTGATTGCGGTTTTCGACCACCACGTGCCGCCCGGCGGCCCCGAGGAAGACACGCGCCCCGTGCCGCACGTCGACGTGCGCCTCGGCCAGGGCGCCACCTGCTCGATCCTCTACGAATACTTGCGCGACGCCGCCGTCAGCCTCGACACCCGCACCGCGGGCGCGTTGTTCTGCGGCATCCGCTACGACACCGCTGATCTGTCGCGCAACTCCGGGCCCCTCGATGAAGAGGCCTACCACGCCACCTTCCAGGCGGCGGACCGCGGCGTCATCGCGCAGATCAACAACCCGCCCCTGCCGCGCCATTACTACAAGGAATTGGCGCGCGCCCTGGCACTCGGCCGCCAGCACGGCCCGTTGATCCTCTGCCTGATGGGCAAGGTCGACAACCCCGAAACCGTGGCGGAGATGGCGGACTTCTTCCTGCGCATGAAGGGCTGCTCCTGGGTGCTCGCGGGTGGAGCCTACGGGGATGACTACATCCTGTCCCTGCGCACGGACTACTCGTTTGGCAAGGCGTATCCGCTGATGCGCCGCGTGCTCGACGGCGCCGGTTCGTTCGGCGGCCACGGCCACATCGCCGGGGCGCGCATCCAACTCAAGGATTCCAAGGAAAGCACCGTGCGCAGCGTCGAGCGCAAACTGCGCGCTTCGGCCCTCGAAGTGATCGGTGCGGAAGCGGAAGACGGCATTCCCAAGGAAGGCCGCCTGCTGACCGAGTGAGCGGCGCCTGGGTGCTCGCCATGGGCGGCGTCGACCCGAGTGGGGGCGCTGGCCTGGACGCGGACCGCGCGGCGATCGAAGCTGCGGGCGCGCGCGCGGAAACCGTCATGACCGCGTGGACCGACCAGGACGATCGCGCGGTGCGGGCGGTGCGGGCGGTCGATCGGCACGAATGGGTTTTTGCCGCGCTCGAGCGGTGCGCGCTTGCGAATCCGGGCGCGCTCAAGTTCGGGCTGCTGCCACCGGGCGATGGTTTCGAGGGCGCACGCACACTGTGGCACCAATTGCACTTCGAATCGCCCGAACTGCCGGCGGTCTGGGATCCGGTGATCGCATCGTCGAGTGGGTACCGCTTCGTGCCCGACGCGGACCTGCCCGCGATGCGCGAGTTGCTCCACCTGCCGTGGATCGTCACGCCGAATCTGCCCGAGGCGGCGCAGCTCTTGGGGGCGGGTGAGGAGTGGCGCGATTGGCAAGACGCGGCCCTGCTCGAGGCGGCTCGCACGCTGCTCGAGGCCGGTCCCCTGGCCGTCGTGCTCAAACACGGCCACGGGCAGGGCGAACAGGTGCGCGACCTTTGCTGGCCACGCGGCGGGGAGCCGCGCTGGATCGAGCGCCCGCGGGTCGGTGGGGCGGCTGGCGCGAGCATGCGCGGCACCGGTTGCCGCTTCGCGAGCGGCCTGGCCGCCCGCCTGGCCCTCGGCCAGGATCTGGAGACCGCCGCCCGCGGGGCGGGGGACCAAGTGGCCGCCGAGCTCGCCGCCCGCCAGGGCTGAGCCCGGGCCCCGCGTTTCCGCCCCGCGAGCAGGATTTCTGGCGGGCAGGCCTTGCGTCCCCCGATCCGTGCGCTATGCTTCCGGTCCCCAAAGCGGGCGGCTGTAGCTCAGTGGTAGAGCGCAACCTTGCCAAGGTTGATGTCGAGGGTTCAAGTCCCTTCAGCCGCTCCATTTCGCCCCCCTCGGGGTGCGCGACGCCAGGCCCCCGCGGGCCTTTTTTTGTGCCCCCAGGCCTGCACGGCCACCCGCACACCCCTTTCCCGGCGGCCCAACCGCGCTCCGCAGCCGGGATTTGCTTCGCCCCTGGCCCCCCCGGTTGCCATCATCAGGGCCCCATTCGCCATGCCGCTTCCCTGGTTGACCTCTCCCGGCGCCCTGGCCGCCCTCGCCGCTTCGTACCTCCTGGGCGCGATTCCCTTCGGGCTTGTGATGGTGCGCCTCATCAAGGGCGTGGACCTGCGCACCCAGGGCAGCGGCAACATCGGCGCCACCAACGCCATGCGGGTGCTGGGCAAACCCCTGGGCCTGGTCGCGTTCCTGCTCGATTGGGGCAAGGGGCTGGTGGCTTCGCTTTGGTTGTATCGCCTGGCTGAAGGGGCGGACCTGCGCCTGCAGGTGGCTTGCGGTGCGGCGGCGGTGATCGGGCATTGCTTCCCGGTCTATCTGCGTTTCAAGGGCGGCAAGGGCGTGGCGACGGCCTGCGGCGCGGTGGTGGCGATCGACCCGGTGGTCTTCGTGATCGCCGGCGCGGTCTGGCTCGCGCTCGCGTTCGGGCTGCGGTATGTGAGCGTCGCGTCGATGGGCATGGGCTTGGCGTTTCCTGTCGCCGCCTGGTTCCGTTGGGGACACCGCGGGGATTCGTTCGTGGTCGGGCTCTGTGCCTTGACCCTGCTGATCCTCGTGCGGCACAAGAGCAACATCGCCCGGTTGCGGGCGGGCACCGAACCCAAGATCGGTGCTGGCAAGAAGAAGGCGGAATGATCCGATGACGAAGATTGCCAAACGGGTTGCCGTGCTCGGCGACGGTTCGTGGGGGACGACCCTGGCGCTGGTCCTGGCGCGCAACGGCGTCGAAGTCGTGCTGTGGAGCGCGTTCCCCGAGCAGAGTGCGGCCATGCAGGCCGCGCGCTGCAACGAGGTCTACCTGCCCGGAATCGAGTTCCCCGACTCGCTGGAACTGACCGCCGACCCCTTCCAGGCGGTGGCGGGCGCGGACTTCGTGCTGAGCGTCGTGCCGACCCAGTACCTGCGCGACGTGGCGCGGCGCTTCGAAGAGGCGATTCCCGGCAACATGCCGATGGTTTCGGCCAGCAAGGGCCTCGAGATCGAAACGCTCAAGTCGCCCACGGAGATCCTCGCCGAGGTGCTCGGCGAACGGCCCCTGTGCGTGCTCACCGGCCCGAGCCACGCGGAAGAGGTGGCGCGCGCCTTGCCCGCGACCCTCGTGGCGGGTTGCTCCGACCTGGAGTTCGCGCACCAGGTCCAAGCGGCGTTCAACTCGGATTCCTTCCGCGTCTACACCCACGGCGACGCGGTCGGCGCCGAGTTGGCGGCGGCGCTCAAGAACGTGATCGCCTTGGCGGCGGGTATCTGCGACGGGCTGGAACTCGGCGACAACGCGAAGAGCGCGCTCGTCACCCGCGGCGTCGTGGAGATGGCGCGTTACGGCAAGTTGCGCGGCGCACGGCCCGAGACCTTCTTCGGGCTCGCGGGCATCGGCGACCTGTGCACGACTTGCTTCTCGAAACACTCGCGCAACCGCTCGGTGGGCGAGGCCCTCGGGCGTGGCAAGAGCCTCGAGACCATCCTCAGCGAAATGAAGATGGTGGCCGAGGGCGTCTGGACGACCAAAGCCTTGTTCGGCCCCGAATCGGAACTCGCGGGCATCGCGATGCCGATCGCCGAGCAGGTGCACGCCGTGCTCTTCGAGGGCAAGAACCCGCGTCAGGCGGTCTTTGATCTCATGCGGCGCGAGCCGGTGGGGGAGATGGACGGCCTGTGGGGGGAGGACGGCGCATGAGCCCCGTCGCCGGCTTCCTCGGTTTCCTGATCCTGACCGTGCTGGTGCTGGTCGGGGTCGCCTGGACGGGCATGCGGGCGAAACGCGGCCTGCACCTGACCCTGGTGGCGGCGGCCGTGGCGAGTCTGGCCATGGCGATCCGCTTTGCCCTGAAAGTCGGACAGCACTTCGATCTGGAAGCCGCCGGCGCGATCACCCCGGTGCACATGGCCATGGCGCGCATTGCCACGGCTTCCTACCTGCTGCCGCTGGCGAGCGGCATCGCGACCCTGCGCAACTCGCGCTTCCGGCCGCTGCACCGCCGCCTCGCCTGGCTGGTTTTCGGCCTCACCCTGCTGGCCACGGTCACCGGTGCCGCGATGCTCCTGCTGGCCGAACCGATCCCCGAGGCCTGACCCTCAGGGCGTGCCCGCCTCGCGGGTGCTCTCGAGGAACGCCATCAGGTCGTGGTGCAACACCCACGGAACCAGGAACAGGCTCAGGTTGGCGATCCAGGCAAAGGTCGCCATCAGGATCCACGACCGCCGGGCCCGCAGGGTGAAGAAGGCATAGAACATGCCCACCCCAGCCAGCCCGCAGGACATGGCATAAACCGCCACCCACGGGGGAGGGTTGTCCGGCCAGGCCCGGTGCCAGAACAGGGCCGCCCACCACAGGCTCCAGCCCACGGTGGCCACGCTCATCGACCGCATCCACGTGCGGTGGCGGCGGCGGGTCGAGGTGCGGGGACGGACCTGATTGCGCAGAAGGCGCGGCATGGGACCCAAGATACCACGCCCCCCCGCCCGTTTCGCCGCCGCTGCCCCGCCCAGGGACCTTCCGCCCGCAAAAAGCGCGAGCCCAGGCCCCTCCGCGATTGACCCGGCCCCGCCCAGGCCCTAAAGTCTGCGTCCCCTAGGTCGGGGCGTAGCGCAGCCTGGTAGCGCGCTGCAATGGGGTTGCAGAGGTCGGAAGTTCAAATCTTCTCGCCCCGACCATTCACCACCGCCGGTTTCCCCTGCCGGATCGAGGTGGCCAAGCCGGATATCCCGGTCCGGATCGCCCGCACTCACGCGGGCGTTTTTCGTTGGTAGGTGCCTAGGGTGCTTCGATCGTCCAGTTGAAGCCCGCAGAAGGTCTGGGGATCCTGCCAGCAATCCCTGTCTGTTGGGGGTCCGGTCGGGAGTGGATCCGTGGCCGGATTATTGAACGGCGACGATCTGAATCCCGCCGCCTTCGACATTCAGGTGCAGGGTCACCGCGGGGGTTTCCAAAACGCCGTCGGTGCTTGGGCCGAGGGCGGTCATCTGGAAGTGCGCCTGGGGGGAGGCCGCGGCGGCGTCGCTCGCGAGGAACGGCAGCTTGGCCTTGGGCACGGTGGTGGAGCGGCCTTCCTGGTCGGTGAGCAGCAGGCTTCCGTCTGGGGCCACCTGTAGCGAGCTCGGCGGGTGCACCATGGCGGCGGCTTCAGCGTAGCGGCCGTGGGCGAGGTGACCGGCGAAGGCCTGCGTGGTGCGGGTCGGGCGCTGGTACCACCAGGCGGCGAGCGCGAGGCCCGCGGCGAGTACGACGAGGGCGAGCAGGGAGTATTTCGGCTTGTTCATGCGGCCCTTTCGGACGGGGATCACGATGGCGGCGGGATGCCGCCGGGGTCCCCGGGCAAGGGTGCATTGTAGGGCTTGCACCGATCCGTGGGGGGATCGGCGCAGGCCTTGGGCCCGGCGTTCAGTCCGGGCGGGCGAAGTCGCGGTCCTCGGAGAGTTCGCAGAGGAAGGCGAAGACCTCGTCGGCTTGGCCCTGGCGTTCGGCAAAGCGTTGGCGTTTCACCCGTTCGACGAGGATCTCGGCGGGGGTCTCGTCGCCGGTGAGCAGGTCCATGGTTTCCTGCAGGTATTCGTCCAGGGGCATAGCGCGCGGATCCTCGGCTTGGGCGGGGCCGGTCAGGTGGGTCTGCACGTAGGGCGGCACGATTTCGAGCACTTCGACCGAGGTCTCGCGCAGTTGGCGGCGCAGGGACTGGGTGTAGGAGTGCAGGGCGGCTTTGGTGGCGCAGTAGGTGGCCGTGGCGGGCATAGGCACGAAGGCCAGACCAGAAGTCACGTTCGCGATGGTGGCGTGGGGCCGGGCCATCAGGTGCGGCAGCAGGGCGGCCGTGAGGCGGATCGGGCCGAGCAAGTTCGTGGAGATCATCTCCTCGGCATCGTCGAGCCGCGCCTCGCGTAGATCCTCGGCGCGCATGATGCCCGCGTTGTGGATCACCACGTTGAGGGAGGGGAACTCACGGATGAGTTCGGCGGCGGACTGGCGGATCGCGGCCGGGTCGTTCATGTCGAGCACGCGGATCTGCATGCCGGGGCACTCGGCTTGGGTGCCTTCGAGCTTGCTCTGGTTGCGGCCGGTGATGATGACCTGGTTGCCGAGTCGGTGCAGGGCCTGGGCGAGGCCGCGGCCGATGCCGCTGCCGCCGCCGGTGAGGAGGATGGTGTTGCCGGATTTGTGCATGGAGAGGGGGGCGGTCGCTCGGTGCGCCGCAAGGGTTCCTAATGGGCCCTGGCGGGACGGGATACAAGGGGCGGGATCAGCCGACCCGGGTCGATGGGGACGTATGGCGCAACCAGCGGCGCAGCTTTTTGGTGCGCAGTAGGGCCTGGGGGGGAAGTTCGGGGACCGAGGCCCGGATCGCGGCCATGGCTTCATCGATCGAGTCGGTGACCACCAGGAAATCGGTGTCGCCCGGCGAAATGGTGCCGTGCTGTTTCATCTCGCGCATCTGTTCGAGCACCGGCGCCCAATATTCGGTGCCGAACAGCACGCAGGGAAACCGTTCGATCTTGCCGGTCTGGATCAAGGTGGCGGTTTCGAAGAACTCATCGAGGGTGCCGAAACCGCCCGGGAAGCAGAAGAAGGCACTCGAGTACTTGACGAGCATCACCTTGCGCACGAAGAAATAGCGGAACTCGAGCCAGAGATCGAGGTAGGGGTTGGGCTTCTGCTCGTGGGGCAGTTCGATGTTGCAGCCCACGGAAAAGCCACCGGCCTCGACGGCGCCGCGGTTGGCGGCCTCCATGATCCCCGGGCCGCCGCCGGTCATCACGGTGAAGCCCGCATGCGCCAGGGCGGCGCCGGTTTCGCGCGCGGCCTGATAGTAGCGGTCCTGGGCACCGAAACGGGCGCTGCCGAAGACGGTGACGCAGGGGCCGACGAAGTGCAGCCTCCGGAAACCGCGGATGAACTCGGCGCAGACGCGCAGCACCGTGCGGAATTCGCGAAGCCGCCCCTTCGGACCGCTGAGGAAGTCCCGTTCGGGTGCCGGCAGGTGGCGTTTGCCCCAGGCGGCGCGTTCTTCGCCGTGGTTGCCCGGCAGCTCGGGCGGCAGGTGCGCGGGGCTCATGGACGGGCGAGGTCGAAAGATTCACGGTACAGGGGCACTTCCACGTGTTCGAAGCCGGCGTCGAGCAGGTGGTCGGCGAAGTGGGCCGACGCGTTCTGCTCGCCGTGCACGACGAACATCTGGGGCTGGCCGGGCAGCTGCGGCTTCAGGTGGTCGAGCAGCTCCATGTGGTCCGCGTGGGCGGAGAGGCCGTTGATGTGGTGTACCTCGCAACGCACGCGGTGGCGTTCGCCGTAGACCTTCACTGTGTCGAATCCTTCGAGCAGTTTGCGCCCGAGGGTGCCCTCCGCCTGGAATCCGACGATCAGCACGCAATCTTCGGGCCGGCCAAGGGTCTGTTCGAGGTGGTGCAGGATGCGGCCGCCTTCGCACATGCCGGACGCGGACAGGATGATGCCGCTGCGCTGGTTGTTGAGTGCCTTGCTTTCTTCCACATCCTGGATGCAACGCACACCGGGGAAGAAGAACGGGTTCTCCCCGGCATCGAGCATGGCGCGCGTGGTCGCATCGTAGAGCTCTGGGAAACGCGCGACGATCTTGGTCGCTTTATTGCTCAAGGGCGAATCGACGTAGATCGGCACCGGCTCGATCTCGCCCGCGTGCAGCATGCGGCTGAGCATCCAGAGGATGTTCTGCGTACGGCCCACGGAGAAGGCGGGGATCAGGATGCGCCCCGGTTTGCCGAGCTGGTGCTGGAAGAACTCGCGCACCTCGCGGTAGAGCTCGTCCTGATCCGGGTGCACGCGGTCCCCGTAGGTGGATTCGGTCAGCACCACGTCGCAGGGGGGCAGGGGGGCGGGGTCCCGCAGGATCGGGGTGTCCTTGCGTCCCAGATCGCCGGTGAACCCGATGCGCAGGGTTTCGCCGCCGTCCTCGAGGTCGAGCACGACCTGGGCGGATCCCAGGATGTGACCCGCGTCCAGGAAGTGGGCGGCGACGCCGCGGCCCACCTCGAAGGACTGATCGTATTGCCAGGGCACGATCTGCCGCAGGGTCTGGTCCACGTCGGCCATGTCGTACGCCGGCTCGAAGCGTTTGCCGCGTTTGCGCAGGTACAGGGCGTCGGATTGCTGCAGGTGCGCGGAGTCGGGCAGAAGGATCTCGAGCAGGGCGGCGGTGGCTTCCGTGCAGTGAATCGGGCCGCGGTAGCCGAGGCGCACGAGGCGCGGTAGCGACCCGGAGTGATCGATGTGCGCGTGGCTGAGCACCACCGCGTCGACCTCATTGTGCGACAGGGGCAGGTCCCGGTTGACGCGGTTCGCCAGGCGGCGCGGCCCTTGCACCATGCCGCAGTCGAGCAGGACCGAGAGGTCGGGGGCGCGCAGGAAGTGTTTGCTGCCGGTGACTTGTCGGGCGGCTCCCAGGAATTGCAGGCTCGCTTTCATGCCCGGATCATACTGGGGCAGGTGGGTGGGCAAGTCTGCCTTTCTCGGGTCCGGGACCTTTCGAGGGGCGTGAAGGGGGCCGGCGCGGGGTGCCCTACGAAATCGGAGGCAGCCTTCAGAGTCCGCGGGACCCATTCCGATAGCAGCCCGGTCCCGGATACCCCATTTCCGCCGGGATTTTCCATTCCATCACAGCCGGATCATTCGATCCGCCTGCTTTTTCCAGCTTGAGCGAGGGCCCCTCGGAACCCTCACACCGTTCTTGGCAATGAAACGAATCTTGTTTGTAGACGACGAGAAGAACATTCTCGACGGACTGCGTCGCTCCCTGCGCTCGAAGCGCTCGGAGTGGGACATGCACTTCGCAACCTCGGGCAAAGAAGCCCTCGAGTGGATGGAGCAGCAGCCCTTCGATGTGGTCATCGCCGACATGAAGATGCCGATCATGGATGGGGCGCAGTTGCTCTCCGCCGTGGCGGATCGGTATCCGAAGACCGCCCGCATCGTGCTTTCGGGCCAGGCGGAAATGGAAGCGGCCATGCGCAGTGTGTTGGTTTCGCACCAGTTCCTGTCCAAACCTTGCGAGGTTGGGGCCCTGGAGGAAATCATCCGTCGCGCCGTGGGCCTCGAGAAGATCCTCACCGACGACAGCCTGCGTTCGCTCGTCGGTTCGATCCGGACCCTGCCCGCTCTGCCCAGCACCTATTGCGAGCTGACCAAAGCCCTGGCCGAGACCGAAGTGGATCTTGACAAGGTGGGGCGCATCATAGAACAGGACGCCGCGGTTTCGGCCAAGATCCTCCAGATCGTCAATTCGAGCTTCTTCGGCGTGCGGTCCCGCATCGCCAACGTGCCGCAAGCCGTCTCGTTCCTCGGCACCCAGACCACGCGCGACCTGGTCCTGACCCTCGGCATCGTCAAGGAACTCGAACGCGGCGTGCTTCCGCGCGGGATCGATCTGAACGAGATCCAGGACATGTCCTTGCGCAGCGCGCGCCTGGCGCGCGGCATGATGGCCGAAAAGCTGCAGAAGGAGTACACCTTCCTAGCGGGCCTGCTCCAGGACGTGGGATTGATCATTCTTGCGGCCGAGTATCCCGAGTTCTACTCGAGAGCCTTGGCTGGCGAGTACGGGCCGGAGCCCATCCCGCAACTCGAACGCAAGCAGTGGGGAGCGACCCACGGCGAAGTGGGTGCCTATCTGTTGACCCTCTGGGGCATTCCGTACCCAATCACCGAAGCCATCGCGGCGCACCACGAACCGTGGTTGGCGCCGACCCAGAGTTTTGGCGTGACCGCTGCCACTTACATCGGTGGGATGCTGGCCATGGAGAACCGCCCGGACTACCCCCTGCGTATCACCATGAACGAGCCGTACGTGCGCGGCCTCGGGGTCTGGGAGCGGCTTGGTGAGTGGCGCGGGCTGTTGCATGGCGAAACCCAGGAGCGGGCGGCCTGATCATGGGAGACAAGAGCCGCATCCTGTTGGTGGATGATGAGCAGGCCGTACTCGACGGCCTGACTCGTCAGCATCGCAAGCACTACGAATGCGTCACCGCCTGTGGCGGGCACGCGGCCCTGGAGCTGTTGCAGCGGGACCCGGACTTCGGCGTCATCGTGACCGACTTCAACATGCCCGGCATGGATGGCACGCAATTCCTGGGCAAGGCCCACGCGTTGGTGCCGGGCTCGATGGGCATCATGCTGACGGGCAAAGCCGACCTGAACATGGCCATCGACGCGGTCAACCGCGGGCACATCTTCCGGTTCCTGACCAAACCGTGCGAACCGGAGAACTTCCGGGCCTGCGTGGATGCGGGGCTTGAGAACGTGCGGTTGCGGCGGGCGGAGAAGGATCTGCTCGAGCAGACGGTGCGCGGCAGCGTCGAGATCCTGTCCGAGATCCTGTCCCTGGCGAACCCGACCGCCTTCGGACGCGCCAACGGCGTGGCGAAGATGGTGCAGCACATCGCTTCGATCCTCGGGCTCGAAGATCGGTGGCAGTTCGAGACGGCGGCCCTGCTATCGCAGATCGGCTGCATCGCGATTCCGGACGAGGTGCTGCAGTCCCAGGCGGAGGGCAAGGACCTTTCGCCCGAGCAGCAGGCGATGGTCGACAGCCACCCGCAGGTGGCGCACCATCTGATCTCGCGCATTCCGCGACTGCAGGACGTGGCCGACATGATCCTGCAGCCAACGGCAAAACACCCGGAGCGGGCGTCGGATCGGGTGCGCACTGGAGGCCAGATCCTGGCCGCAGCGCAGACGTTCTTCGACCTGATCCACCGGGGCACCACGCGCCGGGATGCGATCAAATTCCTGACGGAGCGCCCGGACGTCTGCGACCCACGCATCGCTCGGGCCCTGGTGACGGCCAAGGTCACCCAGGACAAGCCCAGCGAACGCCTAGTGGTGGTCACGGAGTTGACTGTGGGCATGCGCCTGCTCGAGCCGGAGCGCAACCGCGCGGGCAACCTGGTGCTCGGGGCGGATCACTCGGTCACCGAGAGTTCGCGCACCCGACTGCTTAACTACCACCTATTGGGCAACTTGGAGCAGACCCACTACCGAGTCTACGTGCCGGAAGAATCCGAGGCTTCCGGACGAGCTGCTTGAGGAGAATGTGATGGGCAACCCAGGATCGAAATCCACATCGATTACCGGCAGCGTTGAGCGGGCTTCAACCCATCAATCCGATCCCGTGGCTGCGGCCCGGGAGCTGGCGGAGCAGTTGCCGATCAGCGCTGCGGCGACTCTCGTGTTCTGTTCCAGCGACTACGACTTGAATGCGCTGGGTGCGGCGCTGCAGCAGCATCTGGTGCATCCGGTGTTCGGCTGCACAACGGCGGGGGAATTGGGCCCGGGGGGGTACCTCAAGAACTCGATCACAGCGATCACCTTCGCTGCCGGGGCGTTTGAAATCCAGGCTGCCGAGATCGATCTAGTCGGGGACATCGCTCGCAATGCCGTTGCGGCCACGGCCATGGCCACCGAGCTGGCCGAGGGCTGCCGGGGGGGCGAGCGGGTCTTCGGCGTGGTGCTGACCGATGGCCTGGCGAAGCGCGAGGAGGAACTGATGGCCCAGTTGTTCCTGCACACCCCGCCCTTCACGCTGGTGGGGGGCTCCGCGGGGGACTCGCTGCGTTTTGAACAGACCGAAGTGCTCTACCGGGGCAGTTTCGCGCCGAATCGCGCGGTGCTGCTCGCTGTGCGCACTCGGCTGCCCTTCTTGACCTTCCGCTTCCAACACCACACCAGCGCGGGGGTGCCGATGGTGGTCACCAAAGCCGACTCGGCCGAGCGCATCATCTGGGAGTTGAATGGCCGCCCGGCTGTGGAGGAGTACGCGCGGGTGACGGGGGTGGTGCCGGAGCAATTCGGTCCCGAGCACTTCTCCGCCAACGCCCTCTCGATCCGGATCGGTGGCAAGGACTTCCTGCGTTCGATCCAGGATGTCGTCGCTGGAGGCGGGATCAAGTTCTATTGCGGCATCGATCAGGGGGCCGTGCTGCGCGTGGCCGAGGCCGGCGAGGCGGTGCTGATGATCGACCAGCAGGTCCACGATTTGCGCAAGGAACTCGGGGATGACCTGGTTTCCCTGTGTTTCGATTGCGTGCTCCGTCGATTGGAATTCGAACGCGACGGGGTGCTCGACACGATTGGGGGCATTCTCGAGGGAATCGGTGCCGTGGGCTTCAGTACCTACGGCGAACAATACAACGGCCTGCACATCAACCAGACCCTGGTGGGCATCGCATTCCGGAAATCATGACCATGGAAAGCACGCGCGAGGACCTCCTCGATCAGATCCACGCTTTGGAAACCACCGTGGCCGCGCTGCTGCAGGCGGCGGAGCGGGAGGGCGACGGACAGGGGCCGACGGCCCTGCTGGGGCAGATGGTGCATCTCGACGACATCATCGCGGAGAAGACCTGGCAGCTGCGCCAAGCCCTCGATGAGAACCGGCGGCTGGCGGAGAACCTGCGGGCGGGCGAGACCCTGCTGCGGGCGACCTTGAACTCGATGGACTCGCACATCGCGATTCTCGATCTGCAAGGGCAGATCATCGAGACCAACCTGTCTTGGGCCGGGTTCGCGCACTTGCGTTACGGGGGGCGGGATTGCCGGATGGGCTCCAACTACCTGGACGCCTGCCACATGGATGAGGCCATCGGCAGCGGCGACAGCAAGAACGTCGAACAAGCGGTGCGCAAGGTACTGGCTGGCAAGTCCGTGTTGGAAGTGGTCGAGTACCGGTTCGACCTGAACGAACGGCCGTATTGGTACCAGGTGCGGGTCACGCCGCGTGGCTCTGAGGCCAAACTCGAAGGGGCGGTGGTCTCCCACACGGACGTCACCGCGCGGTACCTGGCGGCCCTGGAGATGGAGGCGCAACGCAAGTGGAGCGAGCGCCTAGCATTGGTGGCGCGGTACACCTCGAACGGCGTGATCATCTCTGACCCCCAGGGGCGCATCGAGTGGATCAACGAAGGGTTCACGCGCCTGAGCGGGTATTCGTTGGAGGATGTGCTCGGCAAGCGACCGGGCGAAGTCCTGCAGGGGCCCGAGACGTCTCCGGAGACCCGCAACAAGATGGCGGAGGGCCTGAAGGCGGGCACGGGCTTCGACGTGGAGGTCGTCAACTATCGCAAGAACGGCGAAGCCTATTGGGTGGCGGTGGAGGTGCGACCCCTGTTCAACGAGGACGGGGAACTCGTCAACTACATGGCGATGGAGACCGAAGTCACCGAACGCCTGGCGATGCAGCGCGAGATTGCGGCGGAACGCAGCCTGTTGATGGAGATCATCAACACGATCCCGTACTTCGTCTTCTGGAAGGACCTGGACGGACGTTACGGCGGCGCGAACCGCGCGTTTGCGGGCATGGGAGGGTTGACGCCCCAGGAAATCGTCGGCAAGGACGACTACGAGATGCCCTGGGCCGCCCTGGCCGAGGACTATCGCCGGGATGACAAGGGGGTCAGCGACAGCGGGGTGGCGAAGATGCACATCCAGGAGACCGTGCAGAACGCCGATGGCACGGTGTCTTATGTCGATACGAGCAAGATGCCCCTGCGGAGCACCGATGGCAAGGTGGTTGGCGTATTGGGCATCTTCGCGGACATGACCGAGCAGCGCGCGCTCGAGGCCCAACTCGCCCATGCGAGCAAACTCGAGTCGATCGGCCAGCTGGCCGCGGGCATCGCCCACGAGATCAACACGCCGACGCAATACGTGGGGGACAATACGCGTTTCCTCATGGAGTGTTACGAGGACGCGACCCCGGTGTTCCACTGGGCGCTCGAGTTGCACAAGGCCCATCAGGCCGGCGAGGTGCCCGAGTTCCTGTGGGACAAACTGCGCAAGTCCCTCGATCAGGCCGACTTGGACTACCTCATCCAAGAGGTGCCCCAGGCCTTTTCCCAGTCCCTCAGCGGCATCGACCGCGTGCGGCGCATCGTACAGGCCATGAAGGAGTTCTCGCACCCGGGTTCGGGGGAGAAGACGAGCATCGACCTCAACCGCGAGATCGAGAGCACGATCACCGTGGCGATGAACGAATGGAAGTACGTGGCCGACATGGTGCGCGACTTCGATCTCGACCTCCCGCGTGTGATCTGCCTGCCCGGGGAATTCAACCAGGTGGTGCTCAATATCATCGTCAACGCGGCGCACGCCATCCAGGACAAGGTTGGGGGCACCGGGGAGAAGGGCGCGATCACGCTGCAGACCCGTGTCGAGGGCGAATTCGTGGTCCTACGCATCTCCGATACCGGGGGCGGCATTCCCGAGGGCATCCGCAATAAGATCTTCGACCCCTTCTTCACGACCAAGGAAGTCGGCCGCGGCACCGGTCAGGGCCTGGCGATCGCACACAACGTGATCGTGAACAAGCTCGGGGGCAAGATCGACTTCCAGAGCGAAATGGGCGTCGGCACGACGTTCATCATCCAGCTGCCCCTGCATCCGCAGGTGAACGGGTGATGGCGGGGGCGGGGGTCTTCGGGCCGCCGCCGCTCAGGCGACCTTGCGCGGTTCCTGGCCCGGAGCCGCGCTCGGCGGCGAGGCCTGCCAGCCCTTGGCGCGCAGCATCCAGAAGATCGTGCCCACGAGGATGCGCACGTGCTGGCCGAGGCTGCGTTCGCGGATGAACTGCCGGTCGATCTCCAGTTTGGTGGCGTAGGAGTCGGCATCAACCAGGGCATACCCCTGGGTGATCTGGGCCAGGCCCGTGATGCCCGGGCGCACGGCCAACCGGTCTTCGAATCCCGGCACTTCGCGGCATGCGTACTCGTGCGCGCTGACCATCTCCGGGCGCGGCCCGATGAAGGCCATGTCGCCCCGGACGATGTTCCAGATCTGCGGCAATTCGTCCAGGTGCGTGTTGCGCAGGAAACGCCCAAAGCGGGTCACCCGCAGCTGGTCGGACAGGGGCTTGCCGTCGGCGTCCACCGCATCCCGCATCGTGCGGAACTTCAGCAGCACGAACCGCCGGCCGCGCCAACCGACCCGCTCCTGGCAGAAGAAGACCTTGCGGACATCCCCCATGACGAAGGTGTTCGCCACCGCGATGCCCGCCATCAGGCCCGCCACCGGCAAGGCGCAGCCCACCAGCAGCACCCCGTCGAGCCAACGCAGGCTCGCCCCGGACTCCTTTTCCAGGAGCCGCAGGTGCGGTTCGGTCGGTTGATCGGGGCGGGGAGCGGGTTGGCCCATGGGAGCGATTGGCACAGGGGAATCCACGCGCCAGGCGCGGTTCCGCCACTTCCCTTCGAGATCCCAATTGGCCGTTCTGAAGGCCATCCGGGATCCCCGCCCCGGCGCCCCGGCCTGAAACACGAAGCGCCCAGACCTGGGTCCGGGCGCCTCGAAGCGGGGCGCAACAAGGCCCCGGGGAACGGCGGTCCTAGAAGGTCACCGCGAGGGCATTCGAGAAGTTCGAACTGCTCCCGTCCCGGTGCCAGAGCTGGAAGAACCAGGTCTGCCCAGCCGCGATCGATGGCGTGCCGGGCAGCGGCAGGGTGTCGGGTACGTAGAAGTAGTTGGGTGGGAAGCTTGGGGTCGACAAGTTCTGGTAGTAGGTCGTCGAGTCGAACTGCCCGAGGGAGTTCATCGCCGTGCCCGCGATGTTGTAGCGGCCGATGAGGTTGGGAGCTGCGGTGCGCAGGCAGAGTCGCCCGCCTCCCATGGACGTACCCGGCGAGGAGGCTCCCGTACCCACGAGCAGGAAGGCGAATTCACCGGGGGGACCGCCGAGGGCCGTGACCCGCAGGCCGCTGCCGACGCCGCTGCCGTGGCTGCCGATCAGCAGCGTGCTTTGCCCGGTGGAATTCGGGTCCATCGGCTCGCAGTAGGGCATTACCTGCAGACCCGTGCAGTTGCCCACGCCGCCCACCGACAGGTGGTACTCCGAGCAGGGGATCCCCGCACCCGCGTTGCCGCGCACGCGGATCCAGATCTCGAAGTCCGAGCCCGAGGGCGACCAGGGTCCGATCTCCCAACTGTCTTGCACGACCTGGTGCAAAAAGGCGCTGCCGCAAGGGCCGCCAGGTTCGGAGAACAGGTCGACTTCCACTGGGCTTCCTAGGACATCGAAGTACATGTAGAAGGAATCCCCGGCGCCGACGCAGGCGGAGTACCAGTCCTCGTCCAGGGGGCTGGTGGTCAGCGCGGTGAAGGTGCCTGTGGTGAGGGTCGCGGGACTCGAACAGGAGTCGTTGGGCTCGAACCCATCGCCGCCTCCGGGGCAGCTCGCCGGGGTGCGCGTCAGCACCGCGTCGTACGAGGTGCAGCTCGGAAGGAAGCCGTTCACCGGTTGGTACACGCGGAAGCGCAACTCGACCGGGCTCGAGGTCAGGTTGGTGTACCACGTACTCTCGAAGCCCACATGCACGGGCGTGCCGCCACACGGGCTGAGCCAGGTGCTGGCGCGAATGGCCAGGGTATCCGCGTTCGCCAGGTCGAGCCGGACCATTTCCCCCGGCGCTGCAGTTGTGGTGTACCAATCCTCGTTTTCGAGGTGCACAACAAGGCCTGGCGTCGTTCCATCGGCCAAGGGCTGGGCCGACTGGCAGTCATCATTCGGCTCCATGCTGTCTGGTGTCAAGCTCAGGCAAGGATCCGGCACGAACTGAATGTCGAGGTCATAGACGCCGCAAGCTCCGAAGGGGACCGCTTGCAGCAGCACCGTCTGAGGGCTGTTCGGAAATCCATTTCCGAACACCAGCGAGTCCGTCTGGGTAGGCGTGATGGGATAGCTGCAGTTGAGCGGATCGAGCAGGACGTAGCGTGTATCGCCCGAGTCGGAGAGTTCCGTCAGTTGCATGGAGTGCAGCGCCGGAATCGAAATCGTGTAGAAATCCGGGTCGGCCGGTGAAACGTACAAACCCAGATGGGTTCCCCCCGGCAACATGGACGGCGAGTTGCAGGAATCGTTTTCCTCGAAGCCATCATCGGGACCTAGGCAAGGTCCCTGGGGGCTTGGGGCGAGCAGGCCGGGGAGCGCACAGAGCAGCAGGTGGAGCATGGCGGATTGGCTGGGGGATCGAGCGAAGGTTCCAAAACAAACGTTCGCCCTCGGGCACGGAGCGCCCTCCTACATGTTGCCACAAACTCAGTGAATCATCGAAAATGCCCTCAGGGGGGCGAAATCGGAAGCACGGCTGCAAAAAAACCGCCGCCCCCCCACGGGGCGGCGGCGAGGAAGAACATCTTGCCTCTCTCTCGGAAGCACGGCCGGATCGAGCCGTGTCTCCACCCATCTCAACGCGGCAAGGGGCCGCGCGGTTCAACGGGACCCCGGCAAGGGGCCCCGTGATCAGAAGCGCCAGACGAGACCGACCACGAAGCCGCGGCCCGGGCCGTTGACCCCGCTGCCGTGCACGCGGTAGTCCTCGTCGAGCAGGTTCTCGAGGGCCACGGTCAGATCGAGGTCCTTGCGCACCTGCCAGCCGCTGCGCAGGTCGAGCAGCGTGTAGGCCGGCGTGCCGCCCGGCGGGATGCGCTGATCGTCGCTGATGTCGCGGGTCGAAAGGTGGTCGGCCTTCGAGGCGTGGGTCACGCGGAACTCGACCCAACCCTTCTCCTCCGGCGCCTTCCAGCGGACCCCGGTGTGCATGGTGAAGGGCATGGTGCGGTCGATCGCCTCGCGGGCGATAACCGGCGCGCTGGTGGGGTAGGTGTCCTGCTCGCCGCGCTGATACGTGGCGTCGAGCTGGAACTCGACCCGGTCGGTCAGATCCAGGGCCAAGGCACCCGCCCAACCCCAGATGCGACCGTCGCCGACGTTGGCTTTCGTGATCTCGAAGTCCCCGGAGCCGTTCGTGTTGCCCGTGGGCACGCGCACGATGCCGTCGTCGATGTAAGTCAGGAAGGTGTTCACGTCGAAGCGCGCCCGGCCGCGCTCCTGGCGCAGGCCCAGCTCGAGGCCGAGGAACTGCTCCTCATCCAGGTCGGTCGCGGGAATCTCGAACTCGTTGCTGCGCGCGGTGTCGAAGCGCGTCAGATCCGAGAGGTTCGGGGCGCGGAACCCTTGGGAGATGCCGCCGTAACCCATGAGTTCCTCACGCTTCGCAAAACGATGCTCGAAGTCCAGGCTCAGGGACAGGTTGCTGTAGGTCTCGTGCAGCGACGTCTGCAGGTCGGTCACCGGATCGCGCACGGAGTCCGCGTCCGCGGTGATTGCGTCGAAACGCGCGGCCGCGATCCATTCGGTGTGTTCGGAAACCGGGAAACGATCCTGCACGAAGGCGCCGAGCATCGTGTAACGCGCATCGTCGGCCACCGGGCCCTGGATGTCGTCCGCGGTGGTCTGGAACGCGCCTTTGTCCGTGTACGAGTCGACCCCGTCGCGCCAGAACTCGAGGCCATAGGTCCACTTGCCGCTCGAACCCTCACGGAACATGTGGTGGAAGATGCCGAGGGTGTCGACTTCGAAACCCTGGTGCTCCGTGCGCCCGTTGCTGCGCACGCGGGTCCGACGTTCTTCCTGGCTCTGCCACGACACGCTGGTCGTCATCGCGTCGAACATGCCGGTGAGGCCGGCCTGGTGCCATTGCAGGTACGTCAGTTCGCGGTCTTGGTCCAGGTGCCGCTGCAGATCGCTGCCGTGAGACAGGCCTTGCCAATCGATGCCGTAGATCGTGCTGTGCGTGCGCGGCACGTCGTTCTGGTTCACGCGGTAGTGGCCGAACACCAGGCGGCTTTCCGCATCCAGATAGTGCTCGACCTTGAGGTCCGCGTCGACTTCGTTGTAGCCGGTGTAGGGTTGTTCGCCCACCTCATCGCCGCCGGTCACATCACCGAAGTCCTTGACCGTGGCGCCGAGCAGCACGCCCGTACGATCGCCAACGTAGGATCCCTCGGCGCGGAAGATGTGATAGTCGCCGGCTTCGGACCAACGGTACCCGAGCATGCCGGTGGGGGTGTTCGGTTCGCCATAGGGCGAGCGCGTGATCGCGCGCACCACGCCCCCGATCGCGTCGCTGCCGTAGAGCGAAGAAGACGGGCCGAACACCACATCGAGGCGGTCGAGGGACCACGGATCGACGGTGTTCCAGTACTGGTTGGGGCCAGCGCGGAAGACGCTGTTGTTCAGGCGGATGCCGTCGATCAGCAGCAGGTTCTGATAGCCGGTGTGGCCGCGCAGGTAGGGCGATCCTTGGCCGTAGGAGGTCTCCTGCACGAGCACCTGGGGTAGGTCGCGCAGGGCTTCCGGCAAGGTGCGGTAGGCCCGTTCCTCGATGGTTTTGGCCGTGACGGTGGCGGTGGTGCCGGGCGCCTGCAGGGGATCCGCGGGCGGGGCGGGTTCGGCTTCGACCACCACGGTCGGCACAGGGTCGTCGGACTGGGGCGGAGCGGCGGAGAGGGCCAGGGCGAGGAGCGGGAGCAGCATCGGCTGGAGCATGGGGCGAGCCTCCGGGCGGGGGGGGCCCGGAAGCGGACTGGGGACGGGTCGCGAACGGTCAGGCTAGGGGCCGGTTCACCAGGATGGTGCAATTTTCGGCGGACCCGTGTCCGGGGGCGGACGAAGGGCCCTTGGTGGTGGGGAAAGGGGGCGCCGGGGGCTACCTTTTGTGCTGAACCTGCCCGCGCCTCGGCCGTTCCCCCCGTTTCCATGCCCTCCCCCCGCCGCCGGACCTGGTGGACCGCCCTTGGCTGGTCCTCGCTGCTGCACGCGGCGGTTCTGGTGGGGCTGCCCCTGGCATTGGGGCTGCATTGGCTGAAAGCGCGCCCGCCGAAAGGCCAGCGCCCCTTGCCCGTGACCCTGCGCTTCGAGCCGGTCTATGCCGCCGAAGCCGAACCCGAACCGGTGCTCGCTCCGCCGATCGAGATGCCCGAGGTCGATCTGCTGCCGGACCCCGATCCGATCGAACCCGAGTTCGAGCCTGCGGCCGACTTCCCCGATCCCCTCGCTGACGCAGACCCCGAGCCCGAACCGCCCACCCAGACCCAACCCCAATGGCAAGCCCCCAAGGGCCTCGCCGATGGGCGCCCCAAGGAAGCCGAGGAGCTCGAAACCCAAGACGGCCCGGTCACCCTGCCCGAGCCACCCCCGCCCGTCGAACCGCCTCCGCCCTCCGAACCCGAAATCGGCGAACCGATCGAAGTCGACTGGGAGCCCACCCCCCTCGACCAGTTCTGCCCCTCCCCGCACTACCCCGCCGCCGCCCGGCGCCGCGCCTGGCACGGCGAAGTGCTGCTCGTACTCACCGTCGAACCCGACGGCCACGTGAGCGCCGTGCGCATCCTGCAATCGAGCGGCTACACCGTACTCGACGAAGAAGCGCGCAAGACCCTCTCCACCTGGCGCTTCGCCCCTGCCCCGGCCGGCGCCCACGCCACCGAACTGCAACGCCGCATCCGGTTCGTGCTGCCGGACTGAAGCCTGGGCCCGGTGGATCCGGTGCCCATTTCCGGATGGAGGCCGGCTCGCGCCTGCAGGGCCACGGCCGAACAGGTTGGCGTGTTGCCCTTCCAAGGCAGGAGTATCGCCGGATGCCGACTACCTGCGGAACAGCCGCTGAAGGCCTCCGAACCAAAGGAAGGCCAATCCAGCCAGACCTACCAGCGCGGACACCTTGGGCTGGCCGGCCCAGAAACCCAGCGCCGCCAATCCCAGCAGGCCGATGCCGATGAAAACAACCAAGCAGCCGGCGACCTTTTCACCGCCGGATCTGGTCAGGTCATGGGCGAATTCGGGAACCACGACGGCCGAGCGCGCAGCGTCCGTGGCCGCCGATTGCTGCGCCTGCACGAGCATTTCAGGCGGAGAATCGAACATGTCGGTGAACGAGTAGCGCATGCCTTGTTTCGTCCTCAGGGTGACCCCTGAAGACAAGGCGCCCGTTTGCGTCGTTATCGATTCGATTTGCCCGTGGGGGATCGAAGCAATGGCCTGCCGGTCCCCGTCCGGTGCGTTGCCGTCCAGGATGAGCACGCGGGATTCGGTGATGGCGATTACGTACTCCCGGCTCTTGTCCAGAAAGTCCCCGGCGATCGGGATCAGGCGCAACGCGAAGGGGCTCGGCCGGCGTCCGTGGTGCACACTCAAGCAGGTTTCGCCGGCGACCAACAGCGGGGTCACGCGATCCCGGCGGGTTTGACCTTTTGCCAGGTGCCCCTTCAGGATCGCACCCCGGACACCACCGAGCTGGCTGCGGAACATAGCGAGCAGTTGCGGGCCGGCGGCCCGGGCCTGCGACTCTCCGTACCCGACGCGGGTAAGTTCGAGCACGATGCGATCGATGAGTGGGCCCTCTTCCTCGCCAGCCACGAGGCGCTCCAGGATCGCCTGCGCGGGGAGTTTCTCAAACATCGCCTGGGCGGCGGCGGAGTCCACCGGCGCATGCGCATCGGCGCCACCTGTGGAGTGGGGGTCGTGGGGAGGGGTCATGGGCCGGGGCTCCTGTGTATGGGATTGCCTTCGGGCAAGGGTGCGGCCCAGATGCGGCGATATTGCCATGGAAAAGGAGACTCGGGCGATTCCCGGGCATGTTCTGCCGAGACCCTGCCGGTTGGCCGTCGAGTTCAGAGGCCCCAGGGATCGGCGGACAGGAGTGGTGCCCGATTGATCTGCCGCGCGAACTTGGGTGCAATCCGCCTGTGGAACCCTTCAAGAATCTGATCCACGAGGGCCTGGCCTTCGAGCTCGGGGATCGTGTGCGGGCGGTGGTGGCGGACTTTCCGACGCGGGCGTTTCGGGCGGCGGTGCGGGGGAGGCTCGAGGCGCTTGAGTTGAAGGATCGGGCGAAGTGCGTGGGGGAGGCGCTCTGGGTGCACGTGCCGGGGGATGCCGCCCGGCGGTTCGGCGTGTTGACCGAAGCGGTGCGCGGCATACCGCCGATCGGCAGCGACGAGTTGCAATCGGGCTGGGCGATGTTTCCGCTCGACATGGTGTTGTTCGAGCATGGGCCCGAGGCGTGGCGGTCGGCGATGGACTTTGCGTATGAACTCACCCAGCGATTCACGGCGGAGTTCGGGGTGCGCAGCCTGTTGATCGCGGATCCCGAACGTACGTTGAAGGAATTGCTCGCGTGGACCGGGGATGACAGCGTGCACGTGCGGCGATTGGTCTCGGAAGGCACGCGGCCGCGGCTGCCGTGGGGTGTGCAGCTTGCGGCGTTTGTGGCGGATCCGCGGCCGACGCGGCCCTTGCTCGAGGCTTTGGCGGACGATCCCGAGGAGTACGTGCGCCGCAGCGTGGCGAACCACTGGAACGACATCGCGAAGGACCATCCCGAGTACGTGGTCGAGGCGATGGGGCAGTGGTGGCGGCCGGCGGATCCGAACCGGGTGCGGCTCGTGCGCCATGCCTGCCGGACGCTGGTGAAACAGGGGCACGGCGGGGCCTTGGCCTTGCTGGGCCACGGTCGGCCGCGCATCGATGGCCTGCGGTTCGAGTTGCGGCCCCGGAAGTTGACCCTCGGCGGCACCCTCGAGGCCCGGGTCGCCTTGCAGTCGAGCGCGAAGGAGTCCCAATCGCTGATCGTCGATTACCGCTTCCACCTGGTGCGCGCCGGTGGCAAGACCGGGGAGAAGGTCTTCAAGGGGGGCAAACTCACCTTGGCTCCCGGCGCCAAGGAGAATCTGGTGCATCGCTTCCCCCTGCGTCCGGTCACCACGCGTCGCTACTATCCCGGCAAGACCCGCGTGGAACTGCTCATCAACGGCGAGGTGCTCGCTGAGGGCGAGTTCACACTCTTGGTACCGGGTCCGTAGGGGAGCCGGGCCGCGGATTGGGCTACAATCACCGCCATGGGCGCCCGAATCCTGCCGATCCTCGTCGTTCTCTGTCTCTTTCCGAACGTGGCCCGGGCCTGGCAGGCGCCGGGTCAGCGGGTCGTCGAGTACGACCTGACCATCACCGAAACGGTCGCCCGTCATGCGGGCAAGAAGGGCATCGGCCTGGTGGTCAACGGCACCAGCCCGGCGCCGACGTTGGAATTCACCGAAGGGGACTGGGCGCGCATCACGGTGCACAACGGCCTCGAGGACGAAGAGACCTCGCTGCATTGGCACGGGCTCTTGCTGCCCAACCTCGAAGACGGCGTGCCGTATCTGACCACCCCGACCCTCCATCCGGGGGAGAGCCGCGAGTTCAACTTCCCGCTCAAGCAGGCGGGCACGTATTGGTATCACTCGCACACCGGGCTGCAAGAGCAGCAAGGGGTGTACGGGGCGATCGTCATCCAGCCGCGGGAGGGGCGGTCTATGGCGTGGGACCGCGAGCACGTCGTAGTGCTCTCCGATTGGACCCACGAAAACCCGAAAACCGTCATGGGCACGCTTATGTCGGGCAACCACTGGTACTCGATCCAGAAGGGCACGGCCCAGTCGATCTGGGGCGCGTGGCGGGCGGGCAAGTTGCGCGAGTACTTCCAGCGGGAGAAGTCGCGCATGCCGGCGATGGACATCTCCGACATCGCGTACGACGCGTTCCTCGCGGGCGGGCAGGAGAATCTGGAGCTGGAGGCGTTGCCCGGGGAACGGGTCCTGCTGCGTTTCGTCAACGCGGCGGCGTCGAGCTACTTCCACGTGACTTCGGCCCTGGGGCCGCTGAACGTGGTCGCCGCCGATGGCCAGCCGGTGGAACCGGTGGAGATCCCGCGTCTGCTCATGGGGATCGCGGAGACCTACGACGTGGTGATCGAGATGCCTGCCGAACCCGCCCGGATCGAGGTCCGCGCCACCTCGCACGATGTGACCGGGCACGCGTCGGTGTGGCTTGGACATGGGCCCGATCGTCCCGCGAACGATCCGCCGGCGGCAGACCTCTACACGATGAAAGAGGCCGTGGCCGCGGGCCTGGCGAGCCAGTTGGAAGGCCCGGGCCTGGAAGCCATCCACCGCGAGCGGGCGTTTGCCCCCTACGAATACCTGAAGTCCCCGGTGCCCACGACCCTGGTCGGCGCGGATGACGAATCAAACGTGCGCGAACTCACGATGCACTTGACCGGGGACATGAAACGCTACCTCTGGGGCATCAACGGCGAAGCCCTGTTCGAGAACGCGGTCATCCCGGTGAAACGCGACGAGGTGCTGCGCATCACCTTCATCAACGACACGATGATGCACCACCCGATGCACCTGCACGGGCACTTCTTCCGCGTTTTGAACCGATTTGGGGAATATTCGCCGCTCAAGCACACCGTCGACGTTCCGCCCATGGGCCGGCGCACGATCGAGTGGGTGGCGGACCAGGACGCGGGCGATTGGTTCTTCCACTGCCACATCCTCTACCACATGGATGCGGGCATGGCGCGGGTCTTTTCGTATGAGGAGCTCGGTCCCGATCATGCGCCGAACATTCCCTCGGCCTTGATGGATCCGCGGCACTTCATGGTGCACGGCATGTTGATGGAGGGCATGAGCATGGGCCAGGCGATGCTCATGCGCGGGCGCAACGATTTCTATGTGCGCTGGGAATACGCCGATCCGATGC
This sequence comes from Planctomycetota bacterium, assembly GCA_041398705.1. Taxonomy (GTDB): domain Bacteria; phylum Planctomycetota; class UBA1135; order UBA1135; genus NORP259. The sequence goes on from JAWKUI010000003.1 coordinate 447,774, forward strand.
ACATGGGCATGCATATGGGGATGCCCATGATGCACCACGACCAGGAGATGGACTTGGGCTACTCGCGGTACATCGACCAGAACAATTCGTGGTTCGCGGCGTACCGCCTGGCGAAGATGGAGAACACGGACGACCGCGGTGTGGTGGGCTATCGCCACCGCCTGCCGTACCTCGTCTGGAGCACCCTGAGCCTCGATACCCGCGGCGATGCACGTTTCGACCTGGAGAAGATGCTGCAGCTCACCCCGCGCCTCGACATGGACCTCGCCTGGCGCTACGACACCGCGACGAACAGCGAATGGCATGCGACCTTGATGTTCGCCCTCAGCCGCGAGTTCTCCTTGGCGGCGATGGAGCACTCGGACCATGGCACGATGCTGGGCTTTGGGTTCCAATTCTGAGCGCCCCGGACGGTTTCGGGAGGTCGATCGGGGGGAACCTGGCGAGGGGAGGTTGGCCTCGCCCAGCCTGAACGTATTCTGTGCAGCATTGCCGGGGTGTGGCCAGAAACCTCGGCGCAGCGCCTTCTCATTCCAGCGGCATTCCACCGGGCTTTCGTGCCCGACTTGCAACCATGAAGCAGATTCGGAAAGGGACCCTGATCGCCTTGCTCGCTGCAGTTTTTCCCGCATGCCATGCGTGCGAACATCAAACGCTGGAGACCGGTGCTGAGTGGGACGTGGGCAGCCCATGGAAGCGCATCATCCCTGGTCAGGATCATCTAGGGGCCGAGCCCCTGGCACCGGGGAGTTTTGCTTGGGTGCCCGAGCTAGCCCAGGCGGAGGCCCAAGCGCTCTTGGTAAATGCGCCGTGGGTCGCCGTGCCGGAGGCGGATGCGGAACGCTTCGGGGGGAAGTTGTTGAATCCGGAGTCTGGCAATCAGGGAGTGCTGGTTTTGTTGCGCGGCGTGCAGACCGAAGTCCGGAAACAAGATCAGTCTCTAGCGCAAAACGACAAACTGCAGCTGGATTGGCTCCCGGATCGTGTGCATGTCCTCCATTTGACAAGCCGGCATGGATTGGGAGCCCGGGAGCGCAATCGAGCCGTGATCGCAATCTTGCCGTCCGCTCCGGAGGAAGTCTGGCCGATGGCCATGGCGGTGATTTTCGATTGCGGGCGCGGCCTGTAGTCCGCTCTCCATCCCCACGGCGGAATCAATCGGGGTAGTAGCGCCAGCCATCCGCCGGGCTGTACCAATACTTCGTTGTGCGCGCGCCGACGTACCAATCGAGGTAGAAGCCCCCGTGCTCGGCGGAGTCGGTCAAGTAGAAGTGGGGAGCCAGGCCCGGGTGCAGGGGCTTGTAGTCGTGCAGGTCTCCGGGGAAAACCCCGGTGCTGCGCTCCTGCTCGTAGATCCAAGCGACCATCGCTCCCGCTTCTTCGCGCAGCTTCTGGTGCTGGTACACCAGCCACAACTGCCAGGGCACGATGGCCAGGCCGAGGAACAGGGCGATCTGGACCGCGAAGCGGCGGGAGTACAGCAGCTGTACGGCGGCGAGCAAGTTGCCGATGAGCAGGGCCATCCAATACAGGCCGCTCATCACCTCGCCTAGGGTGTACCAAGCCATGTGCGCGCACCAGGCCTCAAGAGCCAGGAGGCCAGCGACGGCGAGGATAGGTTTCCACGGGGCCATGGCGGAATTCTACCTGGACCCCTTGGATTGCACAGGAGGCCGGGTATCTAGGTGAGATCCCGTCTCGGGCGGTGGGTTGGAGGGCCGTTGGCCGCGTGAGAAATGGCCGTGCCACCTCCTGAAAATGGCCCGCTCTGGTCCTAGACTTCCATTGTCCGACCGACCTCCAGAACAGGAGTCCCAGAGCCATGATCACCCGCCTCACCCTCGCCGCCGCGCTGCTCGCCTTCTCCGTCGCTTGCAAGTCCACCGAAGCGCCGCAGCAGGTCAAACCCTATCCGCTTGCCACCTGCCTCGTGACCGGCAACGATCTCGGTTCGATGGGGGATCCCTACGTGTTCGTCTACAAGGGCCAAGAGATCAAACTCTGCTGCGAGCCCTGCGTGGATGAGTTCCAGGCGGATCCGGACGCTTTCCTCGCGAAGCTGCCCAAGTAAGGCCGCGCAAGGTCCCTGGGCTGCTCCATGGGATGCGGCTCGGAGGGTCAGCCTTCGGTAGCGTGTAGCCCGAGCACTTCGGAAGTGCGCCGGCGCGACTCGCGGATTTCGTCGGGGTCGAAGCCGTCGAGATCGGCCCACGTCGGCACCAGCCGCGTCAGCGTCGCACGCCATTCGGGCGTGGCCACCCGGCCAGCAAAACAGCGTTCGAGCACTTCGAGCGCGATGGCGACCGCAGTCGAGGCGCCCGGCGATGCGCCGAGCAGGGCCGCCAAGGTTCCATCGCCAGCGGTCACGACCTCGGTGCCGAACTCCAGCTTGCCGCCCTCGCCCGGCACGTCCTTGATGATCTGCACCCGCTGGCCGGCCACCTGCAGCGTCCAGTCTTCGGCGCGAGCGCCCGGGTAGTACTGGCGCAGGGTTTCGAGCCGCTCTTCTTTGTCTTGCAGCACCTGCCCGAGCAGGTAGCGGGTGAGATTGAGGTTGTCGAGGCCCGCTTGCAGCATCGGCCGCAGGTTGTGCAGGTCGATGGACTCGAACAGGTCGAGGAACGATCCGTGTTTGAGGAACTTCGTATTGAAGCCCGCGTAGGGGCCGAACAGCAGTTCGCGGCGCCCATCGATCACGCGCGAATCCAAGTGCGGCATGGACATGGGCGGGGAGCCCTGGGCCTGCTTGCCGTAGACCTTGGCGTGGTGCTGCGCGATGACCTCGGGATTCGTGCAGCGCAGCCATTGCCCGCTGACCGGGAAACCGGCGTAGCCCTGGCCTTCGGGCACGTCGCAATCTTCGAGCAGGGTGAGCGCCGCGCCGCCCGCGCCGAGAAACAGGAACTTCGCGTGCACCCATTGCTCGCGGCCCGTGAGCCGGGACTCGACCAACAGGCGCCACGGCGCGTGGCGGCCGCGTTCGACTCGCACCACCTGGGCATTCAGTACCAGGTCGAAGTCGGGCTGCCCATCCAGGTGGAAAAACAGGGTTTCGGTGAGCGCACCGAAGTTCATGTCGGTGCCGGAATCGATGCGCGTGGCCGCCAGGACCTGGCCCGGATCGCGGCCTTGCATCATGAGCGGGATCCATTCCTCCAGCCGGCGCCGGTCGTCCGTGAACTCCATCTCCCGGAAGAAGGGCGAACGAACCATCGCCTCCTGGCGGGCCTTCAGGAAGTGCATGTCCCGCTCGCCCATCACGAGGCTCATGTGGGGGATCGGGCGAATGAATCGATCCGGGTGGCGGATGATGCCGGCTTCGGTCAGGGCCGACCAGAATTGGCGGCTCAGTTCGAACTGGTGGGCGATGCGCTCGGCTTTCGAGATGTCGATCGAGCCATCGGCAGCCCGCGGCGTGTAGTTCAGCTCGCAATAGCCCGAATGCCCCGTGCCCGCGTTGTTCCAGGCGGCGCTGCTCTCGGCACCGACCCGGTCGAGGCGCTCGAAGGCGGCGATGCGCAGGCCCGGGTCGAGCTGTCGCAGGAAGGTGCCCAGGGTGGCGCTCATGATGCCACCGCCGACCAGGGCGACATCGAGGATGGGGAAGTCGGAGGAATCGGGCATGGTTCAGGCGCCGAGCTGCTTGATCAGCGTCTTCGGGGCTACCGCCCTGTAACTCTCCAGGACGTACCCCTCCAGCAGATCCATCGCCGGCATTTCCCCGGCTTCGCAGTTGAGGCTGACCCAGCCGTGTTTGCCGAGGCCGTACCCCGTGGACTCCGCGCCGGGCAGGTCGAGGGCGCTCGCCTCCGATTCCGGCAGTTTGACGGTCAGCCGCACGCCCCCGCGGCCGTGCGCATCGACGAAAACGAAGATCTTCTTGCGCACCTTGACCACCGTGTGCTCCCAGGGGTGATCCTCCCAGGCCTCGGGCAAGGTCAAGGCGAAGTCGCGCAGGTGTTCGAAGGGGGACTTGCGGGCCATGGCGTCAGGGGGCGAGGAACTTCACCATCTCGGTCACGCTGCGGTAGCCGACGGCGCGCCGGATCTCGTTGCCGTTGGCATCGAGCAGGATCATGGTGGGGTAGGCGCTGACTTGATGCTGTTTGACGAGCTCCCTGTGTTCGTCCCCATCGACCTTGACCGCGAACACGCCAGCGGCGGCGTCGACGACCGGCTGGGCGGTGTAGACGATCTGGTTCATGGTCTTGCAGGGGCCACACCAAGTGGTTTCGAAGTCCACCAGAATGCGCTTGTTGGCTGCTTTGGCGGCCGCGAGGGTGGCGGAGAGATCGTGCGAGAAGGCCACCGGGGCGCTGGCCCGCGGCCAGGCGCGGTCCGCCGCTCGAGGATCGTTCTTGGCCGCTTCTTCCGCTTCGGTGATTCCAGGATCGAAGGACTCGAAAACGATCGACCGGCCGTGGGGATCCAAAGAAACCGGACGCCAGGCCTGACCGTCCAACCAGGCGTGGCCGTCCAAGCCGCGGGTGGATTTCTTGAACATCTCCTCCCGAGTGCGGCCCAAGCCCCAGGAATCCCGTTGATCGAAGACTCCGTCCATCTGGGCCTCCGTGATCATCAGGAAAGCCGGCTTGCCGCCGATCTCGACCTCTCCCTCGTGCCATCCACGCCGGGACCAGCGCAGGCTCGGCTCTGCATCGGGCTCGCTGGGGTCGTGGACGAACCAAAGGCTGATCGGATAGGGGCGGGTGGCGGGTGCTGCGCCTTCGGCCGCGGGCAGGGCGATCGGCACGGTCGCTTCGAAGCTCGACCACCACTTGCCGCGCGACTCCGAGGGAGTTCACACACGAATCTCCTCCCCGCCGAACTGTCCGTCCCGATCGAGGTCGATGCGCAGGACATCGAAGTACGTCGATCCTTCGAGCCGCGCCAGTTCTACGCGTACCGGCGGCGATCCGGCGGGACCCAATTCAAATTGACCGGAGAGCCGCTGCCCTTCGCGTTCGAGCGCCACTTTCGCCCCTTTGGGGCTCCAGAACAGACTTGAAGACTGTCCGGGAACTTTGGGTTCGAGGGGAACGGTGCATTGGGTTTGGGGAACAGGCTGGGCCAAGACGCCGAGCAGGAATAGGGGGGAAAGCATCGGCATATCCTACCGAGTCGGGCCATTCCCTGGGGCTCCGGTTCCGGCCTGGTCCACCCAGCTTTCGCCCAAATTGCATTGCGATACGCCGGCCCATGGCTTATCCGACTGGCCATGCAGAACCCCACCCGCATCCGCCTGCGCCGCCTGAAAGCTGCCGACTACGACGCGCTGCAGGCTTCCATGATCGAAGCCTACCCCGACATGGATGGTGCGATCTGGAAACCCGAGCAGATCCAGAAGCTGCTGCGCATCTTTCCCGATGGCCAATTGGTGGTGACGGTCAACAACAAGGTCGTGGCGGCGGCCCTGGCGATCGTGGTGGATTACGATTTGTTCGGGGACGAGCACAATTACCTGCAAATCACCGGCAACTACTCGTTCGACACCCACGATCCCGAAGGGGACGTGCTCTACGGCATCGACGTGTTCGTGCACCCCGAGTACCGGGGGCTGCGGTTGGGGCGGCGCCTCTACGACGAGCGCAAGAACCTCTGCGAGAAGCTCAACCTGCGGGCCATCGTCGCGGGGGGAAGGATTCCGAACTACGCCAAACATGCGGACAAGCTGAACCCGCGCCAATACATCGACAAGGTGCGGCACAAGGAGATCCACGACCCGACCCTGTCGTTCCAGCTCAGCAACGATCTGCACGTGGTTAAGGTGCTGCAGGGGTACTTGCCCGGGGATGCCAGCAGCAAGGAGTACGCCACCCTGATCAAGTGGAACAACATCTATTACCAGGAGCGGCCGAAGATCGCCGGGCGCCTCGACAGCGTGGTGCGTCTGGGGCTCGTGCAATGGCAGATGCGTACCTTCCGCAGCCTGGAGGAGCTTTTCGACCAGATCGAGTTCTTCGTCGACGCCATCAGCGCCTACCAATCGGACTTCTGCTTGTTCCCGGAGCTGTTCAACGCCCCGCTGATGGCGGAGTTCAACCACCTAAGCCAGGCGGAGGCGATCCGGGCTTTGGCGCAGTATTCCGAGCCCCTGCGCGACCGGTTCCAGCAGTTCGCCATCTCCTACAACGTCAACATCATCACCGGTAGCATGCCGCTGCTGGAAGATGGACGGCTGCTCAACGTTGGCTACCTGTGCCGCCGCGATGGCACGGTCGAACGTTTCGACAAGTTGCACATTACGCCCAACGAAGCCCACGCATGGGGCATGGTGGGGGGCGATACGATTCGCACCTTCAACACCGATTGCGGGCGGATTGGCGTGCTGATCTGCTACGACGTGGAGTTCCCCGAGCTGGCCCGTTTGATGGCGCTGGAGGGCATGCAGATCCTGTTCGTGCCGTTCCTGACGGACACCCAGAACGGCTACATCCGCGTGCGCCGCTGCGCCCAGGCGCGTGCGATCGAAAACGAGTGTTTCGTCGCCATCGCGGGCAGCGTTGGCAACCTGCCGAAGGTGGAGAACATGGACATCCAGTTCGCCCAAAGCGCGGTTTTCACCCCGAGCGACTTCGCGTTCCCGACCAACGCGGTCAAGTCCGAAGCCACGCCGAACACGGAAATGACGTTGCTTGTGGACGTGGACCTGGACCTGCTCAAGGAACTGCACGCCTACGGCAGCGTGCGCAACCTGAAGGACCGCCGGGGCGACCTCTACAAGCTCGAGGTTTTGCCGCGCAAGAACCCCTGAAGCGGCCGCTCAGTCCCGCTCCGCCAGGCGCCGGGCCAGGTCGGTGGACGAGTGAGTTTTCGGGTCGCCCACGATGGCGATGCGGCCACCGTACGAGCGAACGGTGGCGCGTTCGGGCACCCGGTCGGCGGTCCAATCGGTGCCTTTGCAGTGCACGTCGGGGCGCAGGGCGAGCAGCAGGGGATCGGCGGTGGTTTCGCCAAAGGACGTGACGTAGTGCACGCCGGCGAGGGCGGCGATAACTTCCATGCGTTCGGCGAGCGGGACCAGGGGGCGCCCCGGGCCCTTGTTGCTCTGGATCGACTCGTCGCTGTTGAGGGCCACGACGAGCAGGTCGGCTTCCCGGGCCGCCGCTTGGATCAGGCGCACGTGACCTACGTGCAGCAGGTCGAAGCAGCCGTTGGTCAGCGCGATGGTGCGGCCGGCGGCACGGGCCGCGGCGAGGATGTCCGCGAGCACGCGGTAGTCGGGCACGATCTCGGCCATGGGATCACGCTTCGCCCGCCGGGGCCAGGGGCGCGGCGCCGGCGGGGAAGGTCTGCAGCAGGTCCTGGGACGCCGCGAACGCCCGTTCGGGAGTGATGCGCGTCATGCAGCGGTGGTCGATCGGGCACTTCTTGAGGCAGCACGGGCGGCAATCCACCGGCTCGATCAGCACGCGTTGGCGCTCGAGGTGGTGCTGGGTCGTGCGTTGATCGGTGGGGCCGATCGGGACGACGACGGGGATGCCCAGGGCCACCGCGAATTGGCGCGGGCCGGTGTCGTTCGAAAGCACGAGGCGCGAGCGTTCCACCAGCGCGGCCACCTGCTCGAGCGACAGGATCGGGTCGATCATCAGCACGGCCGGGCTCTGCATGTGCCCGGCGATGGCCTTCGCGATCTCCTGTTCACCCGGGCCGGTCGGCAGAATCGCCTGCAGCCCTTCGCGCTCGTACAGCAGGTCAAGGGTCTTCGCGAAGTGCTCCACCGGCCACATCTTGCTGGCGCCAAACGCCGCGCCGGGGATGACGGTCACGAGCGGGGTTCCGCCATCGACCCCGCGCCCGGCGAGCAGTTCCGCCACTTTCGTGCGGGCGCCGTCCGAGATCGCCACATCCATGTGCTCGCCGTCCGCCGGCAAGCCGAGGGCGCGCGGCAATACCAGGTAGCGGTCGATCATCGACACCGGCACGCGGCGGCGGTCTTCCCCCGGCGAGTGCAGCGCATGGGTCAGCATGCTGCGGCGCAGCAGCTCGCGGCTGTAGCCCAGGCGCATCGGGATGCGCGCGCGGAAGGGGCCCCAGGCCGAACGCGGCGAATCGGGGAATAAAACCGCGAGGTCGAAGCCGATCTTCTTGAGCCCATCGATGCGGGCGCGCGTGTTCGCGAATCCCTTGCCCGGGTCGTCGAGGTAGTGGTCGACGTAGGGCAGGTCGAGCAGGAAGGACTTCATGTGGCCCTTGCCTTCGACCCAGATCTCGGCGCCGGGCAGGCCCTTCTTCAGCGCGCGCAGCGCCGGCGTGGCCATGACCACGTCGCCGACCCAGTTGGGAATGCGCGCGAGCACGCGTTTGGGCATGGGCCAATCGGTCCAGACCCGCGAGGGCGGCACACGCAGGACTCCTTCGTCGGCGGGCGGACGTTGCATCGCGGGATCAGAGGAAGGTGTCGTGCCCGTCGGGCCCGGTTTCGATGCATTGCTCCACCGGCCGGTCGTCGTTCACGCACGCTTCGAGCCACCAGTTGACCCGGTTGTACAGGCAGGTGACCTGGGCGCACTCCTGATCGGCTTCGAAGTCGTCGAGGATACGCGCGAGGCGTTCGCCGGTCTGCGCCAATTGTTCGCGGTCTTGGAAAGCCGTGGTTTCGGCGATGCGCGCCTTGTCTACGCCGCGGTGCGCGGGGCAGTTGAAGACTCCGGTGGGGGTCAGCACCTGGCGCAGGGCCTGCATGTGGCAGGTGCGCGGCTGGTTCTGGTATTCGCTCCAGGTGCCCGCCTCGAGCAGCCGCATGTTGATGCTCTCGACCACGCGGAAGCGACTGTTTTCGAGCTCCTTGGCCTCGTCCACCGCCGCGCGGATGCGCGCCACCACGGCGGCCTGTTCTTCGCGCGTCTTCGACGGATCCATCACCTCGGCGCCGTCGGGCTGGCGTTCGAGCACAGGTTTGTACGAGATGTAATCGAAGCCGTATTCACGCGCCAAAGCCGCGGCCGGCACGATCTCGTGGATGTTTTCGTGGATCGTCTCCCCATCGCGCGAGGCGCCGGACCAGACGACGACGTAGCTGAAGCCGAGTTTCGGCCGCGGGTGCTCCGCCTTCAGCGCACGCATCGAAGCGCAGATCGATTCGAGGGTCACTTCGGCGGAATTCGGCCGATGCATCGCGCGGAACAGTTCGTTGGAACCCGAATCGAGCGAAAGGCGGATCCAGTCGCCTTCGTCGAGGTACGCCGCCGCCGCGTGCAGGCGGTCGCCGCGGGATCCGTTCGAGACGACCGCGACCTGCAGGCCCAGTTCTTCTTTCAGGAACTGCACGAACGCGACAAAACCCGGATACAACGTCGGCTCACCGCCGCCGATCAGGATCACCGAGCGCAGGCCGTGCTCCGCCATCGTGCGCAGGGAAGCGCGCAGGTTGTCGTCCGCCAGCCGGTGGCCGCTATTGAGGATGTCCCAGTCGATGCAGTGGGTGCAGCGGTAGTTGCAGGCGCTGGTCAGGTCCAGGTTGATCGACACCGGGGCCTGGGCGGGCGGCGCCGGGGGCTGCTCGCCGGCGGCCCGGGCCGCGGCCACCTGCCGACGCCAATCTACGTACCGGCGAACGTGATCGACCACACCCTCCTGGCGCAGCTTGGCGGTGAAGTCGTGGATGGCGTGGGTCACAGGTCTTCGGGGGGGAAGGCGGCGAGCAACTGGTTCAAGAAGCCGGCCCGGTGTTCGATGGGGGCCGGATCGGGCGGGGTTTCGCCCGCCAGGACCCCTTCCAGGGTGCGCACGAAGCCGGCGAGATGGGCTTCGAGCGGGTCGGGCACGGGCACCTGGGCCGGGCCCGAGCGCAGGAATATAGCGTAGTCCCGCTCGCGGATCAGGCGCTGCGCGCGAATGCCGTCGAATTCGAGCCAAGCAGGCCGTGGGCGCTCCTGGGTATGGGCCAGCTCGACCCGGCACTCCAGCCGCCGGACCGGCGTGGCGAAGGTGAAGTGCACCTGGCGCGGTCCCGGCCGGCCCTGGCCCTGGACGCGCGGATCGAGCACCTGGGCGGGCCCGGGACAGAGGGCCTGCAGCACGCTCAGCGGGTGGCTGAGCGAATCGATCGCCATCGACACCCCCTCGCCCTCGGGCGCCAGGCCCATGGCGAAGCCCTGCGCCTGACCCAGCAGGCCCGGCGGCAGCAGCCGTTCCAGGCTCGGGATCACCTGCGGCCACTGGCAATTCTCCTCGAGGTAGAGGTGCCGCGAGCGGAAAGCGTGCACGTGCGCAGCGACCCCGCCCAGGGCATCGCGGCCGGCGATGCACAGGGGCTTTTCGCACAAGGCGTGCAGGCCGAGGTGCGCAGCCTGTTCGAGGTAGGCGCTGTGATGGGGGGCCGGGCAGAGGATCGCTACGGCATTGGCTTGGCGCGCGGCAGCGATCTCGGCGAGATCGAGGCTGCCCGGGCACGCGTGGCCGAGCAGGGCCGAGAGGTCGGCGGCGGTGGTGGCCAGGGTTTCCGCGCGGTGGCCGACGAATCCGACGACATCGGCTCCGGCCGCGCGCAAGTACTTTGCCACGAAGGGGCCCAGGCCCTGGCGCGTGCGCCCCGCGCCAACGATCACGACGCGCACGCTCACGGCTGAACCCCCAGTCGGCTGAATCGGGCCCTGCACTCGAGCGGCAACTCATCGATGAAGAGGTCGAGTTGCGGCAGGTAGCCGATGTGATCGGCGAGCCGCAGCAACGCGACTTCGGTCTTCATGTCCGGAATGCCGCCGTTGCGCGCCCGTTCGATCGCCTCGCGCAGGGGCAGCACGTGCATCCGGCCCCATTCCTCCATGATCGAACCGTCGCCGTCGCCCCCGCCGGCCCGCGCGAGCGGCGCTTCGGCGGCCTGGAAGTACAGCTTCTCATCGCCGGTTCCCGGGGAGGCAAAGGTCTCGCCGCCCATGGGCTCGAAGTCCGACTCCGCCACCACGAGGCCCGCCTCCTCCCGCGCTTCGACCGCCGCGCGGTGCGCGAGCCCCGCCTGCCCCGGCGCATCACCCGCTTCGACCATGCCGGCGACGGGCTCGAGCAACGACAGGTACACGCGCGGATCGGGATGCACAAACTGCTGGTCCTTGCGCAGATACACCGGCACCCGCGGCGCCTCGCGCAGCAAGACCTCGGGCCGCCCATCCGCCCCGCGTTGCCACAACACGGCCACCACCGCATCGCTGCCCGGCCGGCGCAGCACATCGCAGGGGTACGGGGCGGAGACACTGCCGTCGCTGTAGCGGTTGCGCACGGTCAGGCGCACGAGTTTGAGGAAGCCCTCGTCGCAGCGGCTTTGCGCCGTGCGGTCTTCGACGATCTCGATCGACAGCAGCTCTTTGTCCATGGCGCGCCGATCGTCGCGCCTGGCCCGGCGCTTGTCATGGGGCGGAGCGGGGAAATTGCACCCGGGCCCATGGCGTCGCCCGGTGGGGCCCTACGCATCAAGCTGATACAGCCCGGCCGTTCCACATGGGGAAGGGCTGGATTCCGGCGATGCTGGAGGTCGAAGGAACTTGCATGCGCCCGAGCCTGCTCGCACTCGGCCTGGCACTTTTGTCCGGATGTATGGCGCCGTTGCCCGAGGCACCGGCCCCGCCGCCCCATTGTGATTTGGATGGGGACCTGGCGCCGCTTTGGCAGGCCTTCAACGAGTGCGCAGGCATGCCCCGGGCCTTGGCCCTGGTGCCCACGCGCTGCACCCTGACCGAACACTGCATCGAGCAGATGGAGGAGGAAGCGCGCTCCTGGTCCGGGGGGCGGCCCGTGAAGTGGTTCGTCATCTGGCAGGACGAGTGGACCGGCGATGGTTGTCCGGAGGCCGACCAGGCTTCGATGGCCCTGCCCTGCGGCGAGGTGCGCTTCTTCCACGATGTGAAGCGCCAGGCCTCGCGCAGCCTAGCCCGCGGCACCGTGCTTTCGGGCACCCTGCAGCGCGCCGTGCTCTTCTACCCGGCCGGCGTCGAATGGACCGCCGCGCAGCAGCCCATGCCCACCGCCTGGGTGCAGTCGATGGGCCCGGCGGGCCCGAAGGCAGGTGGTTCCGAGATGCAGCTCGCCGAGAACCTGCGTCGCCACTGGCAGGTCCCGGACCTGCGCTGAGCGGCGCGCGGGGTCCCGGGGAACGCGGCCCCAAGGCGAAGGGGGGACGCCCTGACGGCCCCGACCGGCGTGCAGGATTCGCTGCCATCGCCAAACGGAAACCGCCGCAAGGGGCGGGCCCCTGCGGCGGCGCTGGAGGATCAGGGGGCGGAGGGGCCCCCAGAACCGTTCTACAGGCGGGTGCAGATCATCTCGAGCACCAGCATCTCGGAGCCCGACGGCGTGGCCACGTAGCGGCGCAGCACGTGCATGTTCGAGTCCTCGAGCACGAGCACGGTGCGGCTGCAGCCACTCTCATCGGAGCGCGGCACGGAAAGTTCCCCTTCCATCTCGCTGGGCTCAACGCTGGCCATGGGCTGCAGCATCTGGCCGTCCATCGTGGACCAGCCCATGGTGTAGCAGGACGAGCCCGGGTCATAACCGAGCAGCATGGCGCTCTGGAAGGGCGTGCCGTTCCACTGGCTGTCGTGCTGGGCGACCAAGACGTTGCCATCCCATTCGTACTGGGCGGTGCCGATGAAGGTGTCCGCGTTGTCGGAGTTGTAGACGCGATAGATCACGTCGTAGTTGCCTTCCAGAACGCGCAGGAAGTCCACTTGACGGCCGCTCTCCGAGAGGTGAGCGGTGATCGGACCCAGGCTCTCGGAGCGCTGGGAGCCCTTGGTGGGCGTGGACGAGCAGGCGGTGGGCAGGACGGTCAGAAGGCCGATCAGGCCGCTCTTGGCGAAGATGTTCATGCTGGATGCGTGTGCTTGGGGCTGGTATCCGTTTCCCTGCTCTCCTCTCGGCATTTCAGGCCCCAGACTTGTGCCGACCTGGGCTTTGGGCACCAAAGCGGGACCCCCATGGGGCGGCTTCGGGCGTGGCGCCTCCCGGCGCGGGCCCGCGGACCGGAGGGGGGACCCCCGGAGCCGCTGCGGGGGACTTTCGTCCGCACCCGGCGCGCCCCGCACAACCGGCTCGGATGCAAGGGCTTGCGGCGGCCCACCGGCTCCAAAATTGTGCTGCAGCCGATTCCGGGGCTCCCACCCGGGGCCTAGACTGACAGGCCGTTTCGTCCCCGACCCGCGATTCCGCCGTCCCAGGAGTTCCCTCTGTGAACTTGCCCGAGTCCCTGCGTCCTTCGGACCTGTTCCCCCAGCGCCACATCGGTCCCAGCCCCTCCGAGGTGGATGCGATGTTGCAGACCGTTGGCGCCTCGTCGCTCGACCAGCTGGTCGGGGAGGCGGTGCCCGAGGGCATCCGATTGGGGCGCGAGCTGGAAATCGCGGCGCCCCTTGGCGAATTCGGCCAGGTGGCGCACCTGCGCACGATCGCGGCCAAGAACCGGGTGCTGCGCAGCTTCATCGGTATGGGCTATTCGCCGACGATCACCCCGCCGGTGATCCAGCGCAACATCCTCGAGAACCCGTCGTGGTACACCCAATACACGCCGTACCAGGCGGAGATCTCCCAGGGACGCCTACAGGCCCTGCTGATCTACCAGACCATGGTCAGTGAGCTCACCGGCCTGCCGATGGCAAACGCGTCGCTGCTCGACGAGGCCACGGCGGCGGCCGAGGCGATGCTGATGGCTTGGACGGCCGGGCGTCGCAAGGCGAAGACCTTCTTCGCCAGCCGCAACTGCCATCCGCAGACCCTGGCGGTGCTCGAAACCCGCGCCAAGGCCGTCGGGCTCGAGGTTGTCGTGGGGGATGAGTTCTCCGCCGACTTCAGCGATAGCTGCGGTGCGCTCGTGCAGTACCCCGACACCTACGGTACCGCGCACGAATACCAGGCCCTGGCCGACAAGGTGCATGCGGCGGGCGGTCTGTTCATCGTTGCCGCGGACCTGTTGTCGTTGGTCAAGCTGAAGGCCCCGGGCGAATTCGGCGCCGACGTGGCGGTGGGCTCGACCCAGCGCTTCGGCGTGCCGATGGGCTATGGCGGCCCGCACGCCGCCTTCTTCGCGACCACGGACGAACACCGCCGCTCCATCCCGGGCCGCATCATCGGGGTCAGTCGCGATCGCCACGGCAAGATGGCGCTGCGCATGGCGCTGCAGACCCGTGAACAGCACATCCGCCGCGACAAGGCGACGAGCAACATCTGCACCAGTCAGGTGCTGCTCGCGATCATGGCCGCGATGTACGCGGTCTACCACGGCCCGGACGGCCTCGATCGCATCGCTTCGCGCGTGCACGGCTGGACGCGCGTGTTGCGCGCGGCGCTGCTCGATCACGGGGTGCGCGTGGCCGACGGCGCGTTCTTCGACACCCTGCGCGTGGACCTGGCGAGTTCCGCCGCCGATGCGGTGCATAAGGCCGCGGTCGCCAAGGGCATGAACCTGCGCATCATCGATGGCAGCCACGTGGGGGTGTCCCTGGCCGAACCGCACGGCGCTGCTGACGTTGCGGACCTTGCCGAAGTGCTGATCGGCAAGCGCATCGACCTCGCCCCCTACCTCAAGGCCGCCGAGGGCCCCGTGCCCGCCGGCCTGGCGCGCAACGGTGCCGTGCTGCGCGACCCGATCTTCCGCCAATTCCACTGCGAACACGAGATGCTGCGGTTCCTGAACCGCCTCTCGAGCCGCGACCTGTCGCTGACCACTTCGATGATCGCGCTGGGCTCGTGCACCATGAAGCTGAACGCCACCAGCGAAATGGTGCCGGTCACGTGGCCGGAGTTCGGGGGCATGCACCCCTTCGCCCCGCTCGACCAGGCGGCCGGCTACCAGGAGATGATCGGCGCCCTCGAAGCGCAACTCGCCGAAATCACCGGCTTCCCCGGCATCTCGCTGCAGCCCAACGCGGGCAGCCAAGGCGAGTACGCGGGCATGCTCGTGATCGATGCGTACCACCGCGCGCGCGGCGAGAGCCACCGCGACGTTTGCCTGATCCCGACCTCCGCCCACGGCACCAATCCCGCGAGCGCGGTCATGGCCGGCATGCGCGTGGTGGCGGTGGCTTGCGATGACAGCGGCAACATCGACGTGGAGGACCTGCGCAAGAAGGCGGAGGCCCACAAGGACAAGCTGTCGGCGCTGATGGTGACCTACCCGTCGACCCACGGCGTGTTCGAAGAGGCGATCCGCGAGATCTGTGACATCGTGCACGCCTGCGGCGGCCAGGTGTACATGGACGGCGCCAACATGAACGCCCAGGTCGGCCTCTGCCGCCCCGGCGACTTCGGCCCGGACGTGTGCCACCTGAACCTGCACAAGACCTTCGCCATTCCCCACGGGGGCGGCGGTCCGGGCGTGGGGCCGATCGGCGTGGCGAAACACCTGATGCCGTTCCTGCCGGGCCACCCCGTGGTGCCCTGCGGTGGCAAGCAGGCGATCGGCGCGGTGTGCGCGGCCCCGTGGGGCAGCGCGGGCATCCTGCCGATCAGCTACCTCTACATCGCGATGATGGGGCCGGAAGGCATCAAGCGCGCCACCAGCGTGGCCATCCTGTCCGCCAACTACATGGCCCGGCGCCTGCGCGAGCACTACCCGGTGCTGTACCGCGGCGCGCGCGGCCGCGTGGCCCACGAGTTCATCCTGGACCTGCGCCCCTTCGAGAAGAGCGCCGGCGTGGTGGCCGAGGACGTGGCCAAGCGCCTGATGGACTTCGGTTTCCACGCCCCGACCATGTCGTTCCCGGTGGCGGGCACCCTGATGATCGAGCCGACCGAGTCGGAGTCGAAGGGTGAGCTCGACCGCTTCTGCGATGCGATGATCGCCATCCGCGAGGAGATCCGCGCCATCGAGAACGGCAGCGCCGATCGCAAGGACAACGCCTTGAAAAACGCGCCGCACACCGCGGCGGTTGTGATGGCCGAGCAGTGGGACCACGCCTACACGCGCGAGCAGGCTGCCTACCCGGCGCCCTGGACCCTCGAGCACAAGTTCTGGCCGTACGTGGGCCGCATCGACAACGGGTACGGCGACAAGCACTTGGTGTGCACCTGTCCGTCGGTGGAGGAGCTCGCCGAGCTCGAGAACGACCTGGCGGCCGCCGGCGCCTGAGCGTTTCGAATCCCGCGCCCGGGGCCCCGGATCCGTCCGGGCCCCGGGCGCGTTCGTTGGCGCCGCGGTTTTCCGCGCCCACCCGTTGCGCCATCCGCCCGCGCGTGTTCCAAATGCGCGTTGCCGGTTCCCGGGGGAGGCGGCGCCGCAGACCATGGCCCACACCGACCAGATCGAGATCTTCGAGCCGAACCACTTCGAGTCGGAGCGACACTACTATCCGCGTGCCCTGAACGCCGAGATCCACCCGCTGGTGGCGAGCTTCATGCGCATGAGCCAGGGCCGCATGGTCAGCCGCTACTGCCACCTGCATCCGGAGGTGGACCGGGCGGCGCTGGAGGCCGTGTTGACCACCAAGCCGCGCTTCCTGCGCTGGTCGGGCAGCGACATCCTCAACGTGTCCACCGAGCAGGGCACCAAGGTCAAGCTGGTGGTGGAGACGAACTCCTGTCCCTCCGGCCAGAAGTCCTTCCCGCCCCTCGACGCCGACAAGGAAGAGGGCGGGTACGGGCGCATGATGGAGAACACCTTCCTGCCGCCGATCGCGAAAGCCCTGAAGAAGGCCGACCCGGACGCGGTGATCGCGGTGCTCTACGACAAGAACTACATGGAGTCGTCGGGTTACGCGCAGGTGCTCGCGACCCAGACCGGCCGCGACGTCTGGCTCGTGCCGTGCATGGCGTCCAACCCCGAACAGTTCCTCAAGATCCGCGAGCGCGAGCTGTTCGTGGAGCGCAACGGGGTGTTGTTCCCCGTGGCCTGCGCCTTCCGCTACGTCACGCAGAAGCCCTGGACGCGCCTGCCCTTCAACCTGAAGACGCCGGTGCTCAACCCGATCGTCGCCTGCCTCGCGGGGGGCCGCAACAAGACGACTGCGGCCAAGGCCTTCGAGATGCTCAACGGCATGCTGCGCGGCACCGGGCTCGAGATCCACTTCCCCGAGACGCACACCAACGTGCACAAGGAAGAGATTCCGCTGCTCACCGCGCAATTCGGTGGGCGTGTGGTGGTCAAGGTGCCGTACCTGAACGCGGGCCAGGGGATCTATACGATCGTCAACGAGGCGGAATTGCAGGCGTTCCTCGATGAGGAGCACCCCTACAACGAGTTCGTGGTGCAGCAGCTCGTGGGCGGTGTGCATTGGTCTTCCACGGGCCAGAAAGGCAAGCTCTATCACATCGGCACGGTGCCGGACATGAAGGAGCGCATCTACGCCTTTGATCTGCGCATGATGGTCTCGTGGCAGCAGACCGAATACCGGCCCTTGGCGATGTACGCGCGGCGCGCGCCGAAGCCTTTGGTGGACGATCTGGAAGAGGGCGCCAAGTCCTGGTCGATCCTCGGCACGAACCTGTCGAAGCGACTCGGCGAGGATACCTGGGCCACCGAGCCCAACCGCCTTCTGATGATGGACCGCAAGGACTTCGAACGCCTGGGTCTGGGCCTCGACGACCTGATCGACGCCTTCGTGCAGGCCGTGCTCTGCCACCGCGCCATCGATGACCTGGCCCAGCGCTTGGTCAAGCGTGGGGGGGGCTTCCGCCGCGACCTGTTCGCCTCCCTCAACAACGACCCGGTGCTGCTGGCCGAGATCCGCGAGGATCTGGAAGCCCGCACCGAAGGAATTCCCGGCGTATGAACGCTCCTCGCAAGCCCCGGCCGCGCAGCTACCACGGGCCGATCGAGGTCGAAGCCCTCGAGGCCGGGGCGGTGCACAACTTCCACCTGCCGGTCTACGAGAACTCGCTGGGACACCCGGTGCTGTGCCCCTTCGTCGTGGTGCGCGGTGTCAAGGAAGGCCCGGTGCTCGGCATCTGCGCGGCGATCCACGGCGACGAACTCAACGGCATCAACATCATCCACCGCCTGCTGCGGTCAGTCGATCCGAGCACCCTGGGCGGCACCCTGCTGTGCTGCCCGGTGGTCAACGTGCCCGCCTTCGAAGCCGGCCAGCGCCGGTTTCCCGATGACGACCGCGATCTGAATTCGTGTTTCCCCGGGCGCGCGGGTGGCACGCCGAGCCAGCAATACGCCAAGTCGATCGTGGACCGGTTCCTCGGTTCGATCGACTATATGATCGACATCCACACGGCGAGCGAGGGGCGCCTCAACTCGCTCTATGTGCGCGTGGACTGGCATGCCCCGGCGGCACGCGACATGGCCACATTGATCCAGCCGCAGATCATCCTGCACGGCAAGAGCGGCGACCGCACCATGCGCAGCGCCGCGCGCAACCTCGGCATTCCCGCCGTGACCCTCGAAGCGGGCAACCCGAGCGTGTTCCAGGGCCACATGGCCCTCGAGGGCGAGGGGGGCATCCGCCGCGTGATGGCCGCGCTCGGCATGATCGAGAAGGACGCGAGCCAGAGCCACCCGCGCCAGCCGATCATCTGCGAGACGTCGCAGTGGCTGCGCACCTTGGCCGGCGGCATCCTCGAACTGGACATCGAACTCTGCCAGGTTGTCGAAAAAGGCCAGGTCCTCGCGCGCCTGCGCAACGCCTTTGGCGAATACACCGCCGAGTACAAATCCCCGGCCGCGGGCGTGGTGATCGGCATGAGCCGCACCCCGATCGCGGTGCCGGGCACCCGTTACTGCCACCTTGGAAAAATCGGGACGCCCGCGGCGCCCAGCAAACCCGCGGGCGGCCGCAACCAGGAGCGCCTCGCTCCGGAAGAAACCGAATGAAACTCTGGGTCGTCTCCACCCTCAAGGATTCCCCCGGCACCGAACTCGTGATCAAAGCCGCCAAACAGGCCGGTCACGATGTGCGTCGACTGCACCCGCTCAAAGTGGGCATGTGGGTCGGGAAGGATCCGAGCCTCGGCTACATGGAAGATGGCCGGTTCCTCGAACCGCCGGACCTGATCTTCACCCGCATGGGGGCCGCCGCGCCGATCCGGGCCTTCCTGGTGCTGCGCATCGCCCTGCACCTGCCGGTGCCGGTGATCAACCATCCCGATGCGTTGATGATCGCGCGCAACAAGGTGCTCACCGGCCAGGTGCTCGCCGGGGTCGGCCTGCCCGTGCCCGACACGCTGATCCTGGGCGAAGAGCAGGGTTCCGCCGAGGTGCTTGCCGCCCTGGGCGAGGGCCCGTGGGTTCTGAAAGAAGCCGTCGGCAGCAAGGGTGCCGGTGTGTTCCTGATCTCCGACGCCGAGGAACTCGACCGTCGATTGAAGGAAGTGCCCGAATCGGGCGGTGGGTGGCTCGTGCAGCGATTCCTGGCCGACGCGGGGGGCGCGGACATCCGCGTGTTCCTCATCAACGGCGAAGCCCGCGCCGCGATGAAGCGCCAAGGCAAACCCGGCGACTTCCGCTCCAACCTGCACCTCGGCGGCCAGGGCACCCCCTACGAACTCGACGCCGAACTGCGCGAGATCTCCGAACGCGCCGCCCGCGCCATCGGCCTGGACACGGCGGGCGTCGACGTGGTGGTCACCCGCGACGGATACAAGATCCTCGAGGTCAACGGCTCCCCGGGTTTCTCCGGGATCACCGGCGCCCTCGGCCGCAACCTGGCCGGGGAGTTGATCGAGCACCTCGAGAGCCTGGTGTAGCGGCGCCTGCGCGAGTGACGATGGCTGAATTGTGTAACGTACGGAAGCCGGTTCATGTTGTTACGTTATTCACCGCGTGTGGCTGTCGTTTCGACAGCCACACGCGGTGAATAACGTAACAACATGAACCTGCTTCCGTACGTTACACAATTCAGCGGTCGTCACTCCGCATACCCGAGGGCCTTCAACTGCTGCACCTCGGCGCCATTCAAAGTGACCTGCGCCGACTCTGGCTGTGCACGGTACCAGCCCTCCTGGGACTGCTCGTACCGCTTCCACAAGGCCGTCCCCGGCGGCTGCGACTGGGGCCATAGATCCTTGGTTTCCCGCGGATCCGCCTCCAGGTCGAACCATTGCCAGCCATCGGGTTCGGTGTGGATCAGCTTGCGCCTTCCGTCGATCACTGCGTGCAGGACGCGGTCGCCGAACCACGGCGGAGTATGCACGTGGGCGCCGATCATGCGCGCGGGCAGTGGGCCGCGGCCTTCGAGCGCAGGCAAAAGGCTGACGCCCTGAGCCGGTTGGGGCGGAAGGTGCAGGTAGTCGCGCAGGGTCGGCGCGATATCCATCAGGCTGACGGGATCCGTGCATCGGGCCACCGGCGCTTTCGCCGCCGGATCATGGGGCGCCCCGCCCCCCGGCCATATCCAGAACAGGGGCACCGCCAGCACTTCCTGATAGAGGGTGCGCCCGTGGTCCCAGCCGCCGTGGTCCAGGAACTCCTCGCCATGGTCGGCCGTCACAACCAGCACGGTGTTCTGATCCCAGCCGAGCTCCTTGTACAACTGCTGGATCGTGCGATCGACGTGGTCCACCTCGCTGTTGTAGGCGGCCAGTTGATCGAGACGCGGCTTGCCCACCGGCGCGTACCCCGGATCGTGATGGCGATAGGGCCGGTGGGGGTCCATGAAGTGCAAGTACAGGAAGTAGGGGCCCTTCTTGCGCAGCTCCGGCTGCCACTCCATCACCTTACTCTGCAGCGCCTTGGCCCCTTCATGGTTCATGTTGTGGAACCGGTCGAAGCCCTGATCAAAGCCCATCTCGCTGCAGATGTTGCGGTTGTCGGTCACCGCGAAGGTGCGGTACCCGCTGAGCTGCAGCGACTCCGCCAGGGTCTCCAACTCCCCCGGCACCCGGTCGAGCGCGATGGTTTGCGACTCGCCCTGGTCCTTCATGTTGGCGAGGAAACCCTTCTGCACCCCGTGCTGCAACGGATGCAAGGCGGTCATCATCGACGCCATCGCGGGGGCGGTCCACGACGAGGCGGAGTAGGTCTGTGTGCACACCGTTCCCGTGCTCCCAAGGTGGTTCAGAAACGGCGCGATCTCGGGCGCACCGCCGTAGGCCTCGAACCGATCCGCCCGCAGGGTGTCGATCACGATCAGGACCACATTGGGCGGCTCTTCGGCCTGGCGGCAGCCGCTGAGCAGGGGAAAGCAGAGCGCGATCAGGGTCGCGAAGGAGGAGCGCCACTGGGACAACATGCCCTGGATTCTAGCGGACCGGCGGGGCGCAGGTGCCGTTTCACGGAATCGGAGGTGGAGGGCCCGGGGTGGTTGGAATAACGTTACATACCGAACCAGGTTCGATCAGTCCCACAATTCGCGGAGCGTGCGAAGCACGCCGCGGGTGTGGGACTGATCTGGTTCGGTATGTACGTTATTCCAACGGCCAGGGACCTCAGGAACCCGCTACCCAGGCGGGAATCCGGGCCGGATCTGCCCCCGGCCCTGGCGCAATCCCGGGGCGGGGCGCTACCCTCTGGCCATGCTCGTACTCTGGGACGGCGATCACATCCTCAAGGCGTACCACGACCCCCTCACCGGCTGTCTGGACCTGGTGTCCAGCTTCCTGGCGGAAGGCGGGCGCGCGGCGGCCGTGGGCGGAGCTCTTTCGCTCGGCGTGGATGAAGATGGCTTGTTCCACCACCTGTCGCTGAGTCTCGATGAGGACTCCAAGCAACAGGGCCTGCCGACGAGGCCGCCCGACTGCCCCGAGGCCGAACAGGCCGAGGTGGAGTTGCGCGAAGGCGACGCGGTGCGCGTGGCTTTCGATCCGGCGGCCGGACGTCTGATCCTCTCCTTTGACGGCATCGAGCCGACCCAGTGGGCGCGCCTCGGTCCGAACCTGGTTTGGCTGGCGGTCGATGACGACGGTCAGCTCGCAGCCATGGTGGTGGAGGGGGTCTCGAAGGATCCCGGCGGCAAGGCCCAGGCGGCCTGGCTCGCCGAGATGGGTGTCGAAGAGTGAACCGCGGCATGGCCGCGTGGGGGGAGCATGATCCAGTCGTATGAAAGCCTTTCCGCGGACCTCGCGGATCTTCGCAGTGCCCTGATCGGGCACGGCCTCTACGCGCGCCTTGAAAACCCCGAGCAGCTGTGCCGGCTGCTCGAGTTTCACGTCTTCGCGGTGTGGGACTTCATGTCCCTCGCCAAGGCCCTGCAGCGCACCTGGACTTGCCTCGAATTGCCGTGGCTTCCGCCCGAAGATCCGAGGCTCGCGCGTTTCATCAACGAGATCATCCTCGGCGAGGAGAGCGACGAAGACGGCCGCGGCGGTTTTGCCAGCCACTACCAGCTCTACCTGCAAGCGATGCGTCAAGCCGGCGCCAATACCGGCCCGATCGAACGCCTGCTGCTCGGCCTGCGCGCCGGCCGCCCGATCGGCGAATGCCTCAGCATGTGCGGCGCTCCGCCCCCTTCGGTGGCGTTCGTGCACAGCACTTTCGACACGATCGCGACGGGCGACCTGCCGCGCATCGCCGCTTCATTCACCTTCGGCCGCGAAGACCTATTGCCGGGCGTCTTCCACCGCATCGTCGAGCGCCTCGACCAGCAAACCGGCGGCCGTTTTCAGATCCTGCGCTACTACCTCGTTCGCCACATGGAAGTCGACGGCGAACACCACGGCCCCCTGGCCCGCCGCCTGATGGAAAGCGCCTGCAAAACGCCGGAAGACTGGCACGCCGCCGCCTCCGCCGCGCGCCAGGCCCTGGAAGCCCGCCTCGCCCTCTGGGACGGCATCGAACGCGCCCTCGGCTCCCCGGTTTGAGCCGGGGAATAGGTGTGGGGCGCCTCGCCCACCCCAAAACGCTGGAATTGCGGCTACGATGGACCGTACCGGGGGACGGTGTTGCCCGGCACGTCCATTGATGAAGTTCTTCGCTCTCCTTTTCTGCCTCATTGCCGGCGGACTCTGGTTCCTGGGCCGGAGTGACCCGCATGCTCCCCGGCCGGCGCTCTTGCCCGAGGTGTCTGCGATCGCCGGAGCTCAGGAAAGGGCCCTTACGCCGCTCACCGCACCGGAAGGCCTGACGCCGGCCACCCGCGAAGCCGTGGAGAACAGCGGGGATTCGCCGGCCGTGCGCGCAGAGTTGCAGGAGCTTTCGTTGCGGCTTCGCCCCAGCAGCGATGGGTGGGATCGAGCCGTGATTTCGGCAGTGGAACCCGCCAGTGGCTTTTCCCTGGATCCCGCGGTGGTTTTCGCGGACTGCAATTCGCATACGGTGGAAGGCATCGTGTTCGACGCGTCCGGGGATCCGGTGGAAGGGGTGCGGGTGTGTTTTGCCGGGCCGCGCAAGATGGCGCAGGCCAGCACCGGCAGGGATGGGTTCTACCGATTGTCCTTGGCGGCCGGGAACTATCGGGTCATGTTGACCTATGGGGCAACGACGCTGCCCGACTCGGAGGTTTTGGTGGATATGCGCGGCTTGCGGCAGGACTTTTGGCTGCCCCGCAAGGCCGCGGTCCTAATCCTTCCGCAAGTCGAGACCAAGGTCCTGACGCAGTGGCAGTGGTCGGTGGTTTCCGTCGAGGGAGAAGACGGATCGTATCGCACGGTTCCTGGCAGCGGAGGGCCTTGCAGCAAGGCGCACATTGTCGCCAGTTTGCGCAGTCGCAGGGCAGCGGATCGCGCTTGGGCTGGGGATTACGAAACAATCCTCGCCCGGGTCGAGGCCTTGGACTTCGAGTCGGGCATTCTGGTCTTGTATGAAGTGGGGGGAGCGGAAGATTGCCTTTGGCGCATCTACGCGTACGAGCACGGGATCAATCTCTCCGAAGTGCTGAACCGGTTGCCTGAGGCAGAGCGAGGGAACCGGGAGGGCCGAGGCGAGGTGGTGGATCCGGGGACGTCGGCCCGTAGCGGGGCCTCATCGGCAATCAAGCACCGGAGCATCTTCAGCTGGCAGGCCCGTTTCACCCGCACGCCCGGAAAGGCGATCGTGGTGCCAAGCCTCGTGCGTTTGCCTGACAAATCCGACGCCGACCTGTACACCCGTTGATACGCACCCTCCTCCTCCAAAATCGGAGCCGCGTCGGTCGGCGCGGATGGACAAGGGTGCCCCGTATCCCGGCCTAATGCTCCTGCAGCCCAAGGGCCGCCAGAATGCGCCCCTTGACCGAAGTCATCGTCACCACGCCGCCTTCGGGCGCGGGATTTTCCTCGCCAAAGGGCAATGTCGACAGGTACACCGGCCCGCGCTCGGGCACGCTCGGCAGCAGGCCGTGGCTACCGCGCACGAGCGTCGGATCCAGCGGGATCACGTCCATTCGATAGCGCTGGCCGAGTTTCTTCTGCAACAGCTTCCAGGCGACCTTGGCCTTGGGCATGCGGATCAGCGGATCCAGGAACATCTCGCAGGGGTCGTACCCCGGTTTGCGGTGGATGTCGACGGTGCGCGCGAAGTCCGGTTCGGCGTCGGGATCCTGCCAGTAATAGTAGGTGAACCAGGCGCGCGGTTCCGCAAGGGCGACAAGTTCGCCAGCGTTTTCGTGATCGATGCCGAAGGCCCGTTGCCCCTCGCGATCGAGGACTTGGGCCACGCCGGGGCACTCGGCGAGCACTTCGGCGGCGCGGCGGCGTGCGCTTTCGTTCTGGCAATAGACGTGCGCGATCTGGTGGTCGACCACGGCGAATGCCTGGCTGCCGTAGGGATCGAGCACGTCGCCCGTGGGGGTGGGGCGCGCCACGAGCAGGCCGGCTTTGCGCAGGGCGAGGTTGATGGCGACGGGCCGGTCCACCGGTTCGATCGCGTATTCGGAGACACCGATCACCGTGGCGCCGGCCTGTTGCGCGCCCTCGAGCAGCTTGCCCACGAGTCCATCGAGCTCCTGCAGGGCGCGGATCGAACGCGGATCGTCGGGACCGAAGCGCTGGTGGTCGTAGTCCAGGTGCGGCAGGTAGGCGAGGGTCAGGTCGGGTTTCTGCTCGCGCAGGGTGCGCAGGGTGGCTTCGGCGATCCAGCGGCTCGAAGGCAGCCCGGCTTTCGGCCCCCAGAAGTCGAAGAAGGGGAAGGGGCCGATGGCGGTCTCCAGGTCCGTGCCGTACTGCGGCGGCCACGAGTAGACCGCGGGGATCTTGCGCCCGTCCGCGGGGTAATACGGCCGCGGCGTGATCGACCATTCGACGGCGGCACCCATGTTCCACCACCAGAAGAGTTTGGCGCAGCGGAAGGCCGGGTTCAGGCGGCGGGCGGTCTCGTAGACCTTCTCGCCGGCCACCAGGTGGTTCGACTGGCGCCATAGCGCCACTTCCATCGTGCGCCGATCGAGCCAGCCATTGCCCACCGCGCCGTGTTCGGAGGGCATAGTGCCGGTCAACATCGTCGCCTGGGCACTGCAAGTCACCGCCGGCAGGATGCCGCCCATCGGTGCCATCGAGCCTTGGGCCGCCCAAGCGGCCAAATGGGGGGTGTGTTCGCCGATTTGGCGGGCGGAAAGCCCCACAAGATTCAGACACAGGACCGGGCGCATGGCGGGCATGCTATCATCCCGGCATATGCTGCAACGCATCTTGGCCCTCTTTCGCCGCCGGATCATCACCGTGCCCGGCGCCGACGCCCTCGAACGCGGCATGGCCCGCACCATCCAGATCGGCGACGCCCTGAATGGCGGCACCCAGATCCTGATCTGCCGCAACCTCGACGGCCATGTCTTCGCCCTCGACACCGACTGCCCCCACGGCGAAGGCGGTCGCCTGATCCCCGGCCCCCTGGCGGAAGGCAAGTACGCCGTCTGCCCCCTGCACAACTACCAATTCAACCTCAAAAGCGGCCAACCCGAACGCGGCGCGTGCCGCCCCGCCCGCCGCTTCGCCATCCGCGAGGTGGACGGGCAGTTCCAGATCCGGATCTGACGGTCATTCCACGACCGCGTACCAGCCATTGCCCAGTGCGACGCGCCACTGCGTTTCCTGGGGAAGTGCGTCTCGCTGGGGCGGGGCGATCCACACTAGCCTTTTGGTTGGAGGCGCCGGGCCGGAGATGGAAAGGAACACGTCGGGCAAGTGAATGACGTTGGAGGTGCCGACCCGCTCCGCCGAGTGCACCAGGAACCAGCCGACCCGCTCGTCCTGTACCGATTCCAAGTCCCGTCCCGAATCGAAGAGCTGCTCCATCGCCCCCCGGCTCGCCGAAAACGCGATGCGCAGGGGGAGCGAAGTGCTGATCGTCGCCCAGGTCCAAACGATCACGAACATGAGGCCGGCGCCGAGTTTCCGGATCCAGGGCCATGGCGCGAAGAACCATGCACTCAAAGCCAAGATCCCCCAAAGCCAGGGGATCCAGGCATGCAGGATTCCGCACACGTGGAGCGCAAAGTTCGAAAGGAACAACAATCCACCCGCCCAACCGGTCGGCTCGATCCAAGCCGCCCCGCAGAACCAAACCACCGCCCAAGTCATCAGCAGCGCGCCGAGAACCGCCCACGCCACGCGGACAAGCCAAATGGCAAGCGCGTCGTGATGGGCAGGGTGTTGCTTTGTCTCCGGTGGCATGTTGGGCCTGATCGAGTTTACACCGCTACGGATACTCCACCGATGGTTCTCCACACCGCCATCCGAACCGGTGCCCGTGCTGGGTCGAAAGCGGCGGTTTCAAGACCTACCCCTCCAACTCGCGTTCGCGGGCTTCGATCAGTTTGCGGATGCGCTCAAGATCGGCGCGGCCCACCGAGTCTTGGCGTAGGAGTTGGGCGGCGAAGGCAGCGATGTCGCCTTCGAAGACTTCTTCCTGAACCTGGCCGACGGTTTGGGCGAGGATTTCGCTTTCGCTCGTGGTGGCTCGGTAGACGAATTGGCGGCCTTGTTTGCGGTGGGCGACCAGGCCGCGGTCGGTCAGGCGTTTGAGCAGGGTGCCCACGGTGGTGGGGGCGAGGGCGCGGCTAGGGCTCAGGTACTCCTGCACCTCCTGCACGGAGCACTCGCCCCGCTGCCAAAGCACCCGCAGGATCTGCATTTGCAGGGCGGTGATCGGTCGTTGCTCCGGGTCCTTTTTCATGGTTGGCCTTGCTGGGTGGAGGGCATTGCGGGCTGGATCGGGTGCTGGCCCGCGCGGGGTGCGCGGGCCAGGGGTAGTTGTTTGGGATGGATCGCGGGGGCCGCGGTTCCCCGCCGCCGCGCGGCCCAACTACCAATCGCTGCTGGTCAGGTGGATGTCGTGGGCCTCCGAACGCAGGTACAGAAGGGCATCGATGATGCGTCCGACCGGAACGCGCGGATCGATCGTCAACACGATGATGTGGTCCTTCATGGGGATCGGGTGCTCGGCAGGAACGATTTCGGTCCACTCGGAGATGCGTTCCCCGTCGCGCACCCAGGTCAGAAGACCCTTGTCGCCGACGCCGATGGTCAGGTGGGTCTGGAAGGAACGGATCGCGCCGGCGGGTTCCCCCTGCTCGCTATCCTCAGGGGACTCCTCGGGCATCACGTCCAGGTCGTGGGGTAGGGGCAGGGCAACAGTGGTCATGCCATGCAGGCCGGGGGCATGCAGAGCGATGTTCCACAGGCCCACCTCGGGGGCGGCCATGGCCTGCATGCTGCGCAGGACGAAGCCGAAGGGCGTCTTCGCTTCCACATCGAGGACCACCCGGGTTGCGGCGGGATCTACCTTGTGCTGCTTGCTGAATGCCGCCACGCGATCGCGCATGGACCGAGTGGTGATCGGTTGCCCGGACTTCAGGCCTCCTGTGGCGGACAGGGGGACGTGCAGCAGGCGTGGGTAGGTGTCCGAGCCCTGGTTCTGGAACAGGGTCATTCCGTCGGGGCTGGTGGCGAGCACGTCGGGGTTGGCCTGGGCCGTGAGCGGGCCGGAGGGCCCGCCAAAGAGTTGCGTACCGAAGGAATCGTGCCGGGAGGTGTGGGGCTCGCTGGCGGCCTCCGTCTCCGAAGTTGGGACCATGCGGGCCATCAGCGGGCCGCCTTCCTCGTCGCTCGTGAGCCCCATCTCGTCCTGGTTGCTCGCCTTGGGGCCCATGCAGGCGACCGCACCCAAAGCCAAACAACCCGAAAGCAGGGCGAGGTGGACCGCATGGCGGGATTCGGCCCTCGGGTCCGCACACAGCCGTTCTACTCGGCGCACGAGTTCCGAAGGCGAAGGCGCCATGCCCAGCGCTGCCGCGGGAAGGGGCTTGCGCACGAGCGTACTGCCCAGAGACTCGAGCCCTAAGGCCAAGGCCAACCCATCGCGGGTGCGCAAGTGCGCCCAGGCGTCGGCCGCCAGCTCCGTTTCCGCTTGCAAGCGCGTGAGCACCAACCGGTTGAGCGGCTGAAACCACATCGCGCGCACGGCTAGGCGTGCGAGCCCCAGCCAAAGCGGATCGCGGCGCACCAAGTGCGCCAATTCATGGGCGAGCATGGCTTTGCCCTGTCGGGCTTCGGCATTCTTTGCAATGAATACCGGCAAGATCACCCGATTGCGCCCCATCGCCAGCGGCGTATGCAGCGCGGGACACGCGGAGATCTGCAAACCCTGCACGCGGTGATCGTTGCCGAGCAATTCCTCGGCCCATTGCCTCCAAGGCCCCTGGACCCGGGTGAATCGCCGCGTCATTGCGGACTTCCACCGCAGGTCGCGGACCAGCAGGATGCCCGCGGCCAGCAGACCCGACAAAAGCAACCATGGCGCGGTGCGATTCGCGATCGCTGCGAAGTTCCAGGGGCTTGTCTCGCCCGTGGCCGGGTGCGCGGCGGGTTCCGATGCCTCGCCCAAGCGGGAGGCTACAGGGCTGGAGATCGTGTGTCTTGGCCCTTGTGCCGGCCATTGCGTGGTGAGGGTCGGTGGCGCGGGCAAATGCACGCTAGCCATGCGGCCGAGCCAAGGCGTCAGCAGCGGTGTGAGCAATCCGCCCAGAAGGGCAAGACGCAGCAGCATCACGCGCGAACGGGGGCCGTTGATCAGGGGCAAGATGCTGAGGGCCGCGAGGCACAACACTGTGGAATGGGCGAGATACGTGACCAGATAGGTGCTCAGGTGGCTCATGGGGGAATCTCCGTGGGGGCGTTTGCTTGAAATACGACAGGTGTAGGAGTTTGTTGCGCCAATTCTCGCGGAAATGTGCGGAGGACCGGTTCCCGGGCCTTTCCGGGGGGCTGGAGCGGCTGGAAACTCCCCCGGCCGGAGCCCTTCCCCCTGGACGCCCCGCTGCTTCCGGCCCACATTGCCGCCATGCCCGAGCTGCCCGAAGTCGAAACCACCGCGCGACTGATTCGGCCCGGGACCGTGGGCCGCGTGGTCCGGGACGTGGACTGGTCCTGGGCGCGCAGCCTGGGGACGGGCGGGCCCGAGCGGTTTCGGGAGGGGGTATGCGGGGCGCGCATCGCGAGGGTGACGCGGCGGGCGAAATATGTGGTGCTCGAGTTGGAGCGGCGGGGTAAGGCGGCGGGGGCGGTGCTGGTGCACTTGCGCATGACCGGGCGGCTGGTGGTGCAGAAGGCCAGCGAGGAGCCGCCGCCCTTCACCCGTGTCAGCCTCGAACTGGATCGCGGGGTGCTGCATTTCCTCGACGTGCGCAAGTTCGGGCGGGTGACGTTCGAGCCGGAAGGCCAGGCGGCGTTGGCGCACCTGGGGCCCGAACCCCTCGGGGACGAGTGGACGGTCGAACGGCTGCGCAGCGACTTGGCGGCTCGCAACCGCGCTATCAAACCGCTGCTGCTCGACCAGGAGTTCGTCGCTGGGCTTGGGAACATCTACGTGGACGAGTCGCTGCACGCGGCGCGCATCCATCCCTTGCTGCCGGCGGCGCGGGTGCCGCGGGCGAAGGCCATCGAGCTGCATGCGGCCGTGCGACGCATCCTGGCCGAGGCCATCGAGCGCGAGGGATCGAGCTTCGATGGCTTCTACCGCACCCCCGAAGGCCAACCCGGGGCCTACCAGCACCTGTTCCAGGTCTACGGCCGCACGGGGCGCCCCTGCCCGCGCTGCGGGACGGCCATCCGGCGCATCGTGGTGGGGCAGCGGGGCACCCATTTCTGCGCCCGGTGCCAGCCCCGGCCCCGGGCCTGACGGGGGGCCGGCGGTGCCCGAGCCCGGCCGGGCCCAGGGTCGGGCCGGCGGGGGTGCCCCGGACCCAGACAGGGGACCGCCCCTGGGCCATTTCGCGGGGCGCCCAGGCGACCGGAAGCGGTCTCGCCGCTACACTTTTCGCCGCCATGATCGACACCTCCGGATTCAAGAAGGGCATCGCCATCCAATACAAGGGCGAGCCGATGATCATCATCGACTACACGGTGAGCTCGCCCACCGCGCGGGGTGGCAACACCCTGTTCAAGACCAAACTGCGCCACCTCACGACCGGCCAGCTCCTGAGCGAATCCATTCGCGCGGGGGAGAAGTTCGAAGAGGTCGACATGGAGCGCCACAAGGCCAGCTACCTCTACAACGACGGTAGCAACTGGCACTTCATGGACGACGAGACCTACGAGCAGTTCGAGTTCAGCAAGGATGACCTGGCGGGTGCCGAGGACTTCCTGGTGGACGGGATCCAAGGCGTGCAGGCGTTGATGATCAACGGCGCGGTGGTCAGCATCGAGCTGCCCCTGACCGTCGTC
This sequence comes from Planctomycetota bacterium, assembly GCA_041398705.1. Classification (GTDB taxonomy): domain Bacteria; phylum Planctomycetota; class UBA1135; order UBA1135; genus NORP259. The sequence continues at coordinate 478,215 of JAWKUI010000003.1, forward strand.
ATGACCGCCGTCGAATGCGATCCGACCATCAAAGGCGCCACCGCCCAGGCCCAGCTCAAGCCGGCCACGACCGAAACCGGTCTCGTGGTGCAGGTGCCGCCGTACCTGTCCGCGGGGGAGAAGATCAAAGTCGATACCCGCGACGGCCACTTCATCGAACGCGCCAAGGAATAGGCTCCGGGCCCAGCGCACCTGCCCGGCCCCTCCGCCCGCGGCCTCCGCACGCGCCCCGCGCTCGGAGGCCGCGACCCTTTCCCCCGAAATCCAAACCGAGAACCGCCATGATCTCCCTGCAAGACGTCTCCAAGCACTACGGCCGCCAAGCCCTCCTGGCCGGCGCGTCGCTGCAATTGAACCCGGGCGAGAAGGTCGCCCTGGTGGGGCCCAACGGCGCGGGCAAGTCGACGATCTTCCGCCTGATTGCGGGGGAAGAGGATCCCGACCGCGGGGACGTGGGCGTGCCCAAGGGCTTGCGTCTGGGTTGGTTCCGCCAGGACGCGGGCGAGCCGAGCGAACACCCGGTGATCGAAGAGGCCATGCGCGGGGCGGGGCGCCTCGGGGAACTGCACTTCGAAGTGCAACGACTGGAGCGGGCGCTCGAGGATCCCGAGCAGTTCGACAAGATGGACAAGATCCTCGAGCAGTACGGCGAGGTGCAGGGGGAGTACCTGCAGCTCGGCGGGTACGAGCTCGAGCCGCGGGCGCGCGAGGTGCTGGCGGGCCTGGGCTTCGATGCCGGCATGGTTGAGGGCCCCATGTCCGCCCTCTCCGGCGGTTGGCGTATGCGCGTTTCGATCGCCCAGGTGCTGATCGGCGCGCCCGATGTGCTGCTGCTCGACGAACCCACCAACCACCTGGACATCGAGTCGATCCTGTGGCTCGAGGGGTACCTCAAAGCCAGCCCCGCCGCGATCTTGCTCACCAGCCACGACCGGGACTTCATCGACCGGGTCGTCTCGCGCATCGTCGAGATCGATGCGGGCGAACTCGTGAGCTACACCGGCAACTACGCCTTCTTCGAGAACGCCAAAGCTGGCCGTGCCGCCCAATCCGAGGCCGCCTTCGCCCGTCAGCAGGCCATGCTGCGCAAGGAGGAGCGTTTCATCGAACGCTTCGAGAAACACGCCGCCAAAGCGGCCCAGGTGCAGTCGCGGGTGAAGAAACTCGAGAAGATCGAGAAGATCGAGCCGCCCAAGCGCCGCGAACTCGTGCCGTTCGAATTCCGCCAACCGCCGCGCTCGGGCAACGACGTGGCGACCCTCAAGGACATCTCCAAGGCCTACGGCGAACGCGCGATCTACGAACACTTCGACTTCGAGATCAAACGCGGCGAACGCTGGGCGGTGATGGGCGCGAACGGCGCGGGCAAGACGACCTTGCTCAAGATGATCGTGGGCTCCACCCAGGCCGACGACGGCGAGGTCAAACTCGGCGCCAGCCTCAAACTCGGCTACTTCGCCCAATCCGCCCTCGAGATCCTCGATCCGAGCCTGACCATCTGGCAACAGATCGACCAGGCCTTCCCGATCGCCACGATCCCGAGCAAACGCGCCCTGCTCGGCTCCTTCGACTTCCCCGCCGACGAGATCGACAAGCCCATTCGCGTGCTTTCCGGCGGCGAACGCTCGCGCCTAGTCCTGGCGCAGATGCTCTACGACCCGCCGAACTTCCTGGTCCTCGACGAACCCACCAACCACTTGGACCTGGTGACCAAGCAGATGCTCGTCAAAACCCTCGCGGATTTCGACGGCACCATGATCTTCGTCTCCCACGACCGAACCTTCCTGCGCGGCATGGCGAACAAGGTGCTCGACCTCTCGGGCACCGACGGCAACGGCCACCCGCGGCCGGTGGTGTACCACTGCACCTACGAGGAGTGGGTGGAGCGCACCGGGCACGAGGCGCCGGGGGTGCGGTAGGGCAGGTTGTTGCGGGGGTGGTTCGAGGGTGCCCGCATTTCGCTTTGCGGCGGTGCGGAAAGGCTCCGATCGGAAGCGCACCGGGCAGGGGCCAGCTGAACAGGGGGGCCAGCTGGACAGAGGGGCTGGCGCGGAGTGAGCGGGTTGGAGGTAGGGCCGCCGGCGGCTGGGGAGTTCTCGTCGCAAGGATGTTGCCTTTGCTTCGGTTCCCATAGGGAAGGTCGGAAGGCGAGCGGGGCGGGCGCGGGGAACGTTCGATCGGCGGGGCGACGTTTTTGAGCTCGGGTAGGGGGAACCTGCGAATCGCGTTCATTCCTGGTATTGGAGTCGGGTGAATTGGCGCTCCATTGCGGCAAGAATCCGTGAGGGTGCGGACTGGACATTTGCGCCCTTTGGGCAGGACTGGCTCCGTCCAGTTGACCTGCCTCTATTCAAGGACAACCAGAGCTATGAAAGTACGCTTCGATCGCGAAGTGTGGATCGCCGCTTTTTTTGCCGCGTTGCCAGCGCAATCCGTGGCACAAAGCGCACCCGAAACCAGGACTCGCATCCCCGTCGACCAGCCACTGGTCGATCCGGACCTGAAGGGGGCACCCTGGGTCGCCCCGCCCAAGGAGGGCAGCCTGCCTTCTGACCGTTCGGCCCTGACTCTCGAAGAACGCCAGCAGGCGGTTCGGGAATTGGATGAGCAGCGTTTCCCCATGCGCACCGGTGTGCCGGCGGTTTCCGACAAGGAAGGCGCGGCGCCCGATACCTCGAACATGCGCTCGGGCGTCGATGCGCGCACGTTCTATCAGCTCGAAACCGCGGCCGATGGCACGGTTTGGGCTATTGGCGGTACGTACAAGGCGAGTTTCGGGCCGGAGGGGGCCAGCTACGTGCCCTTCCTGGGTTCGGACGCGCCCCAGAACTATCCCCTGAACCTGCACCTCGAGTCCGTGACCCTGGAAGGCGAAAACCTGCTGTTCGATGCCGCGGCCTGGCCGGTTTTGGAGGGCAACAGCGCCGTCTATCGGCGGGGAACCTTCGAAGAGCGTTATGCCACGGCCGTGGGTTCGATCGAGCAGACGTTCGTCTTCGACCGCTTACCCGCGCGTGGTGAGCTGCGGGTGCGAATGGGGGTGGAGAGTGAACTCCAGCCCGGCTCGGCGGCCGAAGGCCTCGTGTTCTCCAACGACCGGGGTTCGGTGACCTATTCGAACGCGGTGGCCTTCGACGCCCGGGGACGGGCGGTGGAGGCGCCCACGACCTTTGTCGATGGTTCCATCGAGATCCGGGTTCCGGAAGCGTTCGTCGCCGGCGCCACGCTGCCGATCACGATCGACCCGATCGTCGCCACCTACAGCCCGAGCGTGTCCACCAACCTGGACTACAACGCCGATATCTCCTGGGACGACAGCAACAGCCGTTTCATGATCTGTTGGGAACGGGCATTCAGCCTCACCGACCACGACGTTTGGGCGGAGATGTTCACGGCGCTAGGCGCTCCGATCGCGGGGTCGGGCGCGTACATCGACTTCACGACCCAAAGCTGGACCCTGCCGAAGTGCGCCAACAACCGGTTCCAGGGGCAATTCCTAGTGGCCGCTGTGGTGACCTCCAGTACGCCGAGCGAAATCTGGGCGCGCACCCGCGAGGCGGAGAACCTCACGATGAGCGCGCCCATTCAAGTCAGTGCCTTCACCGGCAACAAGAAGTGGGTGGATGTCGGCGGGGATCGATTCCTCGGGTCCAACGCGTACTACTGTGTCGTGTGGGAGCGGGAGTACAACCCCGGGATCGATCATGACATCCATGCTCAACTGATGAATACCTCCGGCGCCTTGGAGGGTACGAGCATCATGGTGGACAACACGTCCGGCACCTTCGACAAGTACCCCAGCATTTCCAATGGGAACGATGCGCACACCTGGACCGTTGCTTGGAACCGGGAGTTCAATGCGTCGGATTGGGATATCCGGGGTGCCCAGATCAGCTGGGGCGGAGCGATCGCAACCCCATCGCAATCGGTGGACTTCAGTGGCTTCAACGATCTGATGCCGAAGGTCAGTACCCCCTTGGATCAGGTGGCGGGCGCGGAATTGAACCTGTTTGTCTACCACCGCAACGTAGGGACCCATTGGGAGGTCATGGGCCTGGTGATGCGTGGCACGGACATCGTCGCGGCGGAGAACCTCTCGCAGACCTGGTCTCCCTTCAACGCGCTGGATGAGGAGTATCCCACGGTGGATTCCAATGGCCAGCACTGGGCGGTCACCTACATGCACCGCTTCACCAGCAGCGGGTCCGATTTCGATATCCGGGTCGCTTCGGTGTACCTGACGGGTTCCACCATCGATGTCGCGGAAGGGCCGCTGACCTTGGCGGCGTCGTCTACGATCGAGAGTCGTCCGGAATGCTGCGCGCGCCGCACGGGTGGCACGAACAGCAACTTCGTGGGCGCCGTCTGGACGGACCAGTTCGCGGGCGCGCAGCAAGGTGACATCGAAGGGGCTACGTACCAGATGCTCGATGCGTTCGGGCAGATCAGCTTCCCCTTCTGCTTTGCAAACAGCAACTCCAGCGGCCAACCCGCCTGGATGATGGCAACGGGCTCAGGGGCGATCGGCCGGGATGACTTGGTCCTGGAGGCGTACCAATTGCCGACCTTCCAGACCGCGATCTTCCTCGACAGCCTGTCCCAGGGAACACCCTTCGTGCCGACGGGATCGATGGGCAACCTGTGCCTGGGCGGAGCGATTGGTCGCTTCAACGCCGCGAGCCAGATCCTGAACTCCGGCGCGTCCGGCAGCGTTTCCCTGCGGCTTTCCCTCGGCGCCTTCGCGACGCCATTCGGCCCGACCCCGGTGCTTTCCGGCCAGACCTGGAACTTCCAGGCCTGGTTCCGGGACTTCGTGGGGGTGAGCACCTCGAACTTCACCCATGGAGTGAGCGTGCACTTCAACTAAGGTTCGCGCCGCCACACGCCCCCCCGCAGCCGAACTCGACTGCGGGGGGGCGTATTCATTGCGGCGTCCGTCTGCCCGCCCCTGCGGAGTTTGTCCTGGGCGAACGGGCGGATTCCGGCCGGGCTGCAGAATTCCGGACCCCGGTTGGGGCGTTGGGCATGGCGCTCAACTCCCACGAGGAAACCATCCTGCGCGGCATGGCGAACAAGGTGCTCGACCTCTCGGGCACCGACGGCACCGGCCACCCGCGGCCGGTGGTGTACCACTGCACCTACGAGGAGTGGGTGGAGCGCACCGGGCACGAGGCGCCGGGGGTGCGGTAGTCGCGTGCGTCCAGGGCCGGGCTTTGCCTAGGGCGCTGGCGCATGGGGAGCTTGTGAAGCGAGCGGAATCGCTCCGCAATGGGAGCTTTCGCTCAATGCCGCGTACGTTTGACGCGATGCCGCTGGACGCGGGGAGTCCATGGACGGGGGATTGTTTACGGTCAGGCCCCAAAGGGCAGGACGCGATGTTACGCTGGGGCGGAGCGGACGGAATCCATAAGGGGGCCGAGGCCCGCCGGCAGAGGTTTGTATTCCAACCTTTTCTTCAGCGATCATGAGTGCATTCAACCGAGTTGTCGTGGGATTGGCTGTTGCCGTTTCCCTGGCCGTTCCGGCCGCTGCCCAGCAAGGGAGCTTTACCGAAGCCACCATCATTCATCCCAGGCCGTTTGATACGGAGGGGCAACCGCACGCCGCGCCCTCGCAAGGCGTTGGTGAGATGAAGACCATGGCGATTTGGCAAGATTGGATGTTTGCCCTTTCCATTCGTGTGTACAGCAACTTCCCCCTGGTGCAGGAGTATGTGGTCCGGGTATTCAGGCGCACGGAAACGGGTTGGGAGTTTGCGCAGGACCTGGTGTCACCGGAACCGGAAGGGGATGTGTGGTCGCGCTTTGGTGCCTACTTTGAGGTGGCGGACGGGATGGTGTGCATCGCCGCTCCGTTTGCCGGCTCCCAAGGGGGGACGGTTCATTCCGATGGGCGGGTGTACACCTATGTCCTGAACCAAGGGGCTTGGGTCCACAAGCAGATTCTGCGGGCTCCATTTGTTCAACGGCCCTTCCCTGAAAACACGGAGTTTGGCAAGGGACTTTCCTTTGATGGCTCGCGGATGGCCTGTGGCGACCCTTGGATGCGTTTCCCCGGGGTGCTTGGCACAGGCCGCGCATTGGTGTTCGTACGCAATGCGGAAGACTTTTTTGAGCTCGAGGCCATTTTGGACCTGCCTTCCTCCCAAAGCACGAATGCAGTCGTTCCAAAAGAGTTTGGGCGGAATACTCGAATCAGAGGTGAAGACCTGTTCATCTCCATGCAAGGATCACCGGGGGGAGTTCAGCACTTCCAGCTGGTTGGTGGGAACTGGGAACTCCAAGATGAGGTACTGCAGCCCACTTCCGCACCGCAGAACTTCGCCGATGGAATGGACTACAACGCGGGACGGTTGGCCGTGTCTTCCCAGCGGGCGGGGATTGGTTTCAGTTCGCCGTATGACTACATCAGGACGTATCTTCATTTGCCTGGAGGGGGCTGGCAATTCGAACAAGAGATCACGGTTTCGGGGCCAGGCGTCAATCCCTCTAACTTCCCGGGATTCGGGAAGTCTCTCGTCTTGACTGGGGACTACCTAGTTGCAGGGGCGCCCTACGCCGGGCCGGCCGTACCTGTTCCTGGGATGATGCAGGAGGGGCGCATTTTTGCCTTCAAGCACGGTGGGCAAGGTTGGTCACTACTGCAGCAATTCCACCATTCCGATTCCAATGATGTAGGGCCGAATGTAGTTGGCCTGGGGGCCATTGGTGCAAGCCTTGCTTTGGATCCGGAATTCGGTCAATTGGTGGCCAACACTCCGGGTTTCACCCAGTTCGATGTGGGGTACCCGGGAACCGAATTGAACGGCGGCATCTACGTCTTCGACCTGGAACTCGGCGACTGGGCTTGCAACCCCACGCCCCCGGCCGGGGTCCAAGCCGGTCAATTGAGCGCCATCGGAAGTGCGACCCTTGCGGACCACAACCTGCGGCTGCATGCCCACCACCTTCCCGGCGGTGCCCCGGTGATCTTCCTGGCGGGCCAGCCGCATCCGGCCATGGCCTTCGGCACCCACAGCTCCCTTTGCCTCGGCGGTCCGCAAGGCATCAATCGCCTCGGAACCCTCGGTGCGACTACCCAAGCAGGGGAAGCCTTCCACGAGCTCGACTTTGCCAGCAGCGGCCACGCCAGCATTTGGGCCGCAGGAATGCCCTGGAGCTTCCAGGCTTGGTACCGCGAGCCCGGCCAGGCGGCGGAGCTTACCAATGCCGTAGAAGTGACCTGGCTTCCCTAGCTGGGGCTTGGCCGCCGCGGGCCGATTTGTAGAGGCCCTCGCTAGTCCGCTGCCGGACTCTGAAGAATCCGTCCAGCCGTTTGAGAATTCGGCAGGTTCCTTGCCCCCCTAGGACCTCGTTGTCGCGTTGCATGGCAGCCGGCGGTCCCAGCGGGCGGGGATCCCCAATTGGGGCGATGCCCGGCCCGGGGGGAGCGGGCTAGACTGCCATGATGACTGAGCCGCCCGCTCCCCAATCCGAAGACCTGCTGGCGCTGGTGTATGACGAGTTGCGTGCCCTGGCGCGCGCGTACCTGGCGCGGGAGCGGGGGGACCATACGCTGCAGCCCACGGCGCTCGTGCATGAGGCCTATGTGAAGCTGGCGCCGCAGCGGGTGGCGTGGAAGAACCGGGCGCAGTTCGTGGGGGTTGCGGCGGGGGCCATGCGGCGCATTTTGGTGGATCATGCGCGGGGTAAGAACCGGGACAAGCGCGGGGGTGGGGTCGATCGCATCGATCTGGACCTAGCGCTGATCGAGAGCGAAGGCGAAGACGTGGACCTGGTGCGGCTCGATGAGGCGTTGTCGAAGCTGGCGGAGTTGTCGCCGCGGCAGGCGCGGGTGGTGGAGTTGCGTTTCTTCGGTGGATTGACCGTCGAAGAAGTGGCGGAGGTGCTCGAGGTCAGCGAACGTACGGTCAAGAGCGAGTGGCGGTTTGCGCGAGCGTGGTTGCACAGCGCGCTGCAGGAGCCGGAGGAAAAGGGGCAATGAGCAACGAAGCTTCGCGGCACGAGGATCTGCAGCGACTGTTCCAGCAGGCGGAACACCTGGACGCGGCCGGGCGGGCGGAGTTGCTCGCCCAAGTCGCGCGGGAGGACGCCGAGCTCGCGTTGCGGTTGGGCCAGCTCTTGGAGCACGATCACAGCAGCCCTGGCGCCCTCGACGTGCCTGCGGTGGGGGCCTTGGGCATGGCGCTCAGCAAAGCGTTGGTGTCCGAGGACCTCGCCCGCGACCAGGCCCTGCCCCAACGCATCGGACCCTACCGCATCCTCGGCCTGCTCGGGCGCGGCGGTATGGGAGTGGTCTACGAAGCGGAACAGGAATCCACCCGGCGGCGCGTGGCGTTGAAGGTTCTGCGCCCCGATCTGGCCACCCCCGGCATGTTGCGGCGATTCGAGCACGAGACGCTGGTGCTCGGTTGGCTCAACCACCCCGGCATCGCGCAGATCTATGACGCGGGCACCGCAGATGCGGGCCATGGTCCCCAGCCGTACCTCGCCATGGAGTTGGTGCGCGGCCTGCCCCTGCTCACCTACATGGAGAAGCGTGGGCTTGACCGGGCGGCGCGGCTGGAACTCCTGGCCCTGGTCGCCGACGCGGTCAACCACGCGCATCAACGCGGTGTTGTGCACCGCGACCTGAAACCGGCGAACGTGTTGGTGGACGCATCGGGGGAACCCAAGATCCTCGACTTCGGCGTGGCGACGACGGTCGATCCCGAAGCCCAGCTCACCACGATGCACACCAGCCTGGGCGAGGTGGTGGGCACCCTTTCGTACATGAGCCCCGAGCAGGTCAGCGGACGCTCGTCCCAGGTGGACGCGCGCAGCGACGTGTACGCGCTCGGGGTGATGGCCTACGAAGCCTTTTGCGGCGAGCCCCCGTTCGACCTGCGCGGCAAACTCGTGCACGAGGCGGCGCGCATCGTGATGGAAGAGGAACCCTCGACCCTCGGCGCCCACGACACGACCCTGCGCGGCGACGTGGAATGGATCGTGGCCAAGGCCCTCGCCAAGGAACCCGATCGACGCTACGGCTCGGCCGATGCGTTTGCCGCGGACCTGCGCCGGCACCTGCGCCACGAACCCGTGTCCGCGGGCCCGCCCGGGTATGGGTACCAACTGCGCAAGTTCGCGCGCCGCAACCGCGTCCTGGTGGCAGGGGTGCTCGGCGCGCTGATCGCCCTTTCCGTGGGCCTCGCCGTCAGCACGCGGCTGTACTTGGAGGCGCGCGACCGGGGGAAGGAATTGAGCAAAGCGTTGGGCGAGGTGAAGGCGGCCAACACCGAAGCCGGCGAGTCCCTGCGCGAGTCCGAAGCCACCACCGACTTCCTCTCCGAGATCCTGCTGGCGGGCACGCCCGACTCGACCACGGGGGAGGTGACGCTCAAGGAACTCCTGATTCGCTCGTCCGGCACCATCGACGAGGGTTTCGCGGACAGTCCGCGGGTGGCTGAACGTTTGCACACGACCGTGGCCCGCGCCTTTGAGGCTCTGGCGGAATTCGGTCCGGCGGAAGAGCACGGCCGGCGCGCACTGGAGTTGGCGCAGACCCTGGGCCCGGAACGGGCAGTGCGCCTGCCCCGGGTGTATCACTTGTTGGCGGTGCTGGTGCAACGTCAGGGGCGCTACGATGAAGCCGAGGAGTTGTTGCGCCTAGCCAGCGAGTCGCTGGCGAAGCTGCCCGACGAACCCCAGTTGCGGCTGCAGATCCAGGTGGAACGGGGCAAACTCGCCAAGAACCGCAGCCAATGGGACGAAGCCCGGGACCTGCTCGAGGGCCTGCTGCCTGAGTTTGGAGGCAAGGCCGATTTTCTTCAACAAATCGCCGACATCCGCAACATTCTCGGCATCGTGTACGCGCGCAAGGGGGAGTACGAGTCCGCCCAGAGCAACTTCAACGAGGCCCTTGCGATTCGCAGCCAGCTGTACGGGGAAACCCACCCCTTGGCACTCGACGTGCGTCACAACCTCGCCACGCTGATGGCGCTCATGGGCCGCGATGAGGAGGTGCTGGCCATGGATCAGGAGATCCTCGCGATCCGTCGGCGGTCCATGGGCGACGATCACCTGTCGACGTTGGCGTCGATGCATTCGGTGGGGGAAGGCTTGCTAAACGTCGGCCGCGTCGAGGAGGCGCTGCCGATCCTGCAGCAGGCGCAGGTTGGATTGCTGGAGTCGGTGGGGCCCGGGCACCCAGAGACCCTCAACACGGAGGGCAGCCTCGCGCGCTGCTTGTCCCTCATCGGCCGGCGCGACGAAGCCCTGGCCATGTATCGCACCGCGCTCGAGCACACCGAATCGGCCCTGGGCGAAAAGCACTGGTCGATGGTGTCGCTGCTCAGCAGCTACGGCGGGTACTTGAGCGACGGGGGGGAGTGGGACGCCGCCGAAACGGCCTTACGCCGGGCGGTGCGGCTCGCTTCTGAAAACCTGGGTCCGGAGACGTACATGGCCGTGATGACGTGCAGCCAACTGGCGTTCGTGCTCGACCACCAGGGCAGTCACAAAGAAGCGCTGGAGATCTGCGAGCGCCTGCAACGGGTCGACGCGGAGGGCGACGCCAACCTCACCCAGTACCAGCGGAACGCGCGCCGGTTGGCGATGCAGCTCTACCAACGAGGGCTTCCCGAGTCGGTGCGCAATCTGGAGCGATCCCGCGAACTCGGGGAGATACAGGTTCAAGCGCAGCCCGACGATTGGGAAGCCTGGAGCATCTTGGGAGATGCGTATTTGCTGCTCGGACGGTATCCCGACGGCCTGCAAGCGCTCGAACGGTGCATCGCCTGCATTCCGCAGGACGAGCCCAATCGAGCGAAGATGGAACAATACTACGCAGCCATGCACACGCGCTTCAGCGGCCGCTGAAGCGCGTGGGCCCGGGCCTACAGGCGCATGCGCCAGAGGGATTCCACTTCGGGAACCTCCGGCCACTGTTCCGCACAGACCGACAGGTACAGGGTCACGTCGTCGCGGTCGTACTTCTTGTCGAGATCCGCGATGGCACCCGACAGCTTGCCGACCTCGGGGCGCGCATCGTCACCCTCGAGCATGCCTTCCTTGTGCTGAACGCCGGTGGCGTCGAGGAAGTCGGTGATGAGGGCCTTGTGGTCCTTCATCAGATACGTGCCGAACACTTCGTAACACAGCTCGGCGTTGTTCGTGCGCTCCATGTACAGGCGCGCGCGTTTGGCCCGCTGCTCGAAGGGCAGTTTCTTGATGGCCTGGGGGCGGAACTTGAGTTCCTTGGCGACTTCGCCATCCAGGGGGCCGAAGCCGTGCTGGGCGAGGGCTTCGTAGATGGATTGGAAGCGCTGGGGGCTGAGAGCCTTGAGCTGTTCGATCACCTTCATGGGGGGAGAAGTCTAGCCAGTCCCGCGCCGGAATTCAGGCCTCTCGCGCCCGATCCGGCGCAGGAGGGGGCGAAATCCGTAGCCAGGGGCGGCCCGGCGGGCCCTGGTCCCGGTCCAAGGCGCGCAGGTCCCATCACGGGCACGGCATCGGCGGCCCCGCTGCCGATCGGACCCCGGCGGCGCACCCGTGCAACATGCCCCCATCCCCGGGGGCCGAAACCCGGCGCCGATGCGGTTAGGATCGGCGCCCCATGCAGCAGCCCCATCCCCCGGCCCCGCTCGTCTTCCACCGGAGCGAAGCCGCCTACGCCTTTTGCGCCGTGCTCTTCTGCGTGGTGCTCGTGCTGACCAACATCATCGGCACGAAGCTGTTCGTGCTGTTCGCCGAAGGGGGCCCGCGCTTCCTGTTCGAAGGCGCGCCGTGGACCCTGACCTCGGGCATCATCACCTATCCGATCACGTTCCTGCTGACCGACCTCGTGAGCGAGATCTGGGGGCGGCGCCGGGCGGACTACATGGTCTGGATGGGGTTTGCGATGAGCATTCTCATGCTCGCCCTGCTGCAGATGGCGATCCACCTGCCACCCGCGCCGTTCTGGACCGCGCCGGACATGGGTTTCGAAACCGCGGAGGGCATGCAGACCGCCTTCCACGCCACCTTCAAGAACCCGGCGATTCTGCTCTTCGCCTCGATGCTCGCGTACCTCGTCGCCCAGCTCTTCGACGTGCGCCTCTACCACTTCTGGTGGAAGCTCACCGGCGGCAAACACATGTGGTTGCGCAACAACGGCTCGACCATGATCAGCCAACTCGTCGACACCGCGATCGTCAACGGCATCTTCCTGCACTTCGGCCTGCACATGGAACCTGCCGTGATCTGGCAGGTGATCGTGGCGGTCTATCTCTGCAAGCTGCTGCTGGCCCTGATCGACACGCCGCTGATTTACCTGCTGGTCGCCTGGACCGAGAAGTTCCTCGGCATCGATCCGAACCGGGATCGCTCCAAAGCGCCGCTGGCGTGAATCACTCGCCCACGCGGCGATAGACGGCCCAGCGGTCCATCTGTTCGGCGGGCAAGACCATCTTCTGCCACGCGAACTGCTGCTCGGCGGGCAGCGGCGCGTCGGGCAGGAGCAGCAGCAGGTCGCCGGGTTGCACCGGGGCGGCGCCGTCTTGCCACCAGCGCGGCGGGGGCGAAAGGTAGGCGGCGGCGTTGTATTGGCCCCGCAAGCCGGTCCAAATGGTCTGATCCTCGTGGCGCAGGTTCTCGACGACGCGCGCCATGGTCTCGAAGGGACGGTCCGCCGCCTGGGCGCGGATGACGAGCAGGTGGTAGACCATGCGGCCACAGACCAGCGCGAGCAGGGCCGCGGGCAGGAAGTCGCGGCGCAGGGCGGAAGTGCTGCGGTAGAGGGCGAAGGTGCCGGCGCCGAGCCCGAGGGCCCCGGCGAGGCGCGCGGGGATCGTCGGGTCTCCCACGTGCAGCGGATCCCACCAAGGCGCGGCGGCCGCAAGCACCCCGCCGGCGATGCCGACCAACGCGCACAACCATGCCACCGGGCGCCAGGTGATCGGCGAACGGAAGCGCTGGTTGCGCGCGCGAACACGGGCGAGCAGTCCGCCGCCGGCGATGGCGAACAGGCCGTAGGCCGGGAAGCCGTAGCGGGCGCGGGTGCCCACCGGCAGGGCGAAGAGAAGTAGGGCCAAGAGGCCCGCGAGCAAGGCGTACTGCAGGGCCCGCGGCGCAGGGTCCCGGCGCCATTCGCCGAGGCCGCCGAGCAAGAGCCACGAGGTGGGGAAGAGGCCGAGCAACATGCCGAGCCCGTAGGTGCCGCGGTCGCGCCAATAGGCCGACCAACCGCCGTCGCCCTCGCGCGCGAGCTCGCCGCCCCAGCGGTTCCATAACGCGCCGCCTTCGACTCGCTGCATGAGCAGGTAGGTCCAAAGGAGCAACGGCAGGATGCCCACCACGGCGGGCACGTAGACGCGCCAGTTGCGCCAGAGCCCGCGCTCGGACAGGTACCAGAGGGCGGCGTATCCGGCGCCGAGGAAGAGCAGGGCGGGCGGGCCTTTCGCGAGTAACGCCGCGCCGAGGAACAGGCCCGACAGCAAGGCGGCCGCCAGGGAACGCGGTGCGGCCCACAGGGCACACAGGGCGCCGAGCACCAACGGCCCGAAGAGGCCTTCGATCTCGCCTTCGCGGCCCTTGTCGACCACGGTCCACGTCACCAAGTACAAGATGCCGGCCCAGACGCCGGCCATCACGCCGAAGTACCGCCCGGCGAATGCCAATGCGATGCACGCGCCGAGCAGCGAACCCAGCAGGCAGGGCCAGCGCACGGCCCACTCATCCACGCCGCCCGTAAACCGGCTCGCTGCGGCCACCGACCACATGAACAGCGGCGGTTTGTTCCAGTACGACTGGCCGAAGAGGGTCGGTTCGACCCAATCGCCGCTGGTGAGCATCTCACGGGCGGGCACGGCGCGGCGCGCCTCTTCGTGGTGCCACTCGGGCGCGCCCGCGTAGGGCAGATACAAGAGCAGCCACAGGGCCAGAAGGCCCAACGTGGCTGCGAACCAGTGCAAACGGCGGTCTCGGCGACCTTCCATGGCGGGGTGGCACCGCGGCTCCAGCGGAGCCGCGGCCAGCGCATCATTCCTCTTCTTCGTCCGGAATCGAGTCCTGCACGGAGATCACGCGCAGTTCGAAGGTCACTTCCTGGCCGGCCAGGGGGTGGTTCGAGTCGAGCGAGATCGCGTCGGGGTTCACGTCGACGACCTTGGCTTCCATGGTCTGCACGCCGTCCATGTCGTCGTCCCCCTCTTCCGGCTCGATCTCGAGTTCGATCCAGTCGCCAGGCACGATCTCGCTGCCTTCCGGGAACTCGTCGCGCGGCACCGAAACCAGCAGGGCCGGATCGTAGGGACCGTAGGCTTCGCCGGCGGGCAGGGTGACGGTGGTGGCAAAACCCTTTTCCTTACCGTCGAGGGCATCCTCGATGGCCTGGGGCAGCTCGCCGAGACCGTGGATGTACTCCATCGGGCCGTCGTCGGCGCTGGACTCGACGACTTCGCCGTCTTCGCCGCGCAGGGAGTACTCAAGCAGCACGTAACAACCGTTTTCGATCTTCAAGGGCGGGGCCTCGGTGGGGGGAATGGGGGGACGGCGGCATTGCACCGCGTGGGGTGCGCCTTGGGAAGCAGGTTCCCCGGGAAAGGCGACGGAAACCGGGGAAAACGGGCCGTTCAGCTGCGCGAATTGGCGCCGGCGCGGGTCAGGTAGGTGTAGCCCACGAGGCCCTGCTCGTAGCGCGCCCAGAACTGGGCGGAGTCCTCGTAGCTCATGCGCTCCTGTTCGAGGGCGAGCTCGACGTGACGGCGCAGGTTGCGCAGCAGGTCCTCTTCGAAGTACTCGAGGTACGACAGCACTTCTTTCACGCGGTCGCCACGCACCACGTGGCTCAGGCGCGGCCGGCCGCGGGAATCCAGATCCACGTGCACCACGTTCGTATCGCCGAACAGGTTGTGCATGTCGCCCAGGATCTCCTGATACGCGCCCACGAGGAAGAAACCGACGTAGTAGGGATCGCCCTTGCGCATCGGGTGCAGTTCGAGGATCTCCTTGACCCCGCGCTCGTCGATGAACTTGGTCACCTTGCCGTCCGAGTCGCAGGTCAGGTCGGCGATCACGGCGCGGCGGGTGGGTTCCTCCTCGAGCCGGTGGATCGGCATGATCGGGAAGAGCTGATCGATGGCCCAGGAGTCGGGCATCGATTGGAACACCGAGAAGTTGACGAAGTAGGTGTCCGCCATGGCCGCTTCGAGCGCGTTGAGCTCGTCGGGCACGTACTCTTCCTTGCGGCTGATCTCGCGCACCGCCTCCATGGTGGTCCAGTAGTGCTTTTCGAGCATCGCGCGGCCCTGCAAGGAGAAGTGCCCCGCTTGGAACAGGGTCAAGCCTTTTTCGCGCGCATCCTGCGCGTCGTGGTAGCGGGCCACGTAGTTCTCCGGGTCGATGCCCTCGGACAATTCCTGCATGAAGGTGACCAGATCCTCGGGCTCTTCGCTGCCGAGTTCGAGACCCCAGTCCTCGGTGCCCGCAAGCGTCGTCACACCGACCACTTCGCCGATGAGCACGCTGTGGTGGGCCGTCAAGGCCCGGCCAGACTCGGACAAGATCGTCGGTTGGGGGATGTTGTGCTTGCTGCACGCATCCACCAGGGCCCAGACCACGTCGTCGGCGTACTCGCGCAGGCTGTAGTTGCGCGAGCTGTCCGCATCGCTGCCCGAACCGTCGTAGTCGATGCCCAGGCCGCCGCCCACATCGAAGAACTTAATGTTGGCGCCCATCTGGTTCAGACCGATCAGGACGTTGGTGGACTCGCTCATCGCCTGCTTGAACGAGCGGATGTGCGTGATCTGGCTGCCGACGTGGTAGTGCAGCAGTTGCAGGCAGTCGAGCAGGCCGTGCTCTTTCAGGGTCTGCACCACGCGCACGATCTCGGCGGCCGTCAGGCCGAACTTGGAGCGGTCACCGACCGAGTCCTGCCAGCGGCCCGAGCTCTTGAAGGTGAGCTTGCTGCGCACGCCGAGCACCGGGCGGATGCCGAGGTCCTTGTAGGCTTGGATGATGGTGGCGAGTTCGGTGAACTTCTCGATCACGAGGATCGCGGTGGTGCCGATGCGCGAAGACAGCATCGCCATCTCCACGTATTCCTGGTCCTTGTACCCGTTGCAGATCATCAGCGAACCTTCGCCGGCCTGCAGGGCGATGCCCGCCACCAGCTCGGGTTTGCTGCCGACCTCGAGGCCCATGCCGTATTCACGGCCTTCCTGCAGCAGGCACTCGGCCACCAGGCGGTCCTGGTTCACCTTGATCGGGTACACCGCCCGGTAGGGGGAGGTGTAGTCGTATTCCTTGCGCGCGCGGTTGAAGACCGCGTGCAAGCGGCGCACCCGGCTGCGCAGGATGCCATCGAAGCGCAGCAGCATCGGGGCCTGGACCCCGCGGGCTTGGATCTGGCCGACTAGCTCGAACAGGTCGATGCTCGCGCCGTTCTTGCCGTCGGGGGTCACCTCAACGGTGCCGTGCTTCCCGATGCGGAAGTAGTCGCTGCCCCAATCTTCGATGTGGTACAGGTTGGCGCTGTCGGTCTGGGTCCAGTTTGCCATGGCAAGGAGGCGGGGGCGGGGCCGGGGGGAAGCTGGCGCGGCGGGCCAGGGAGGCGAGAAGTATAGGGTCCTGGGGGGGGCCCACAAGGGGCGGAGGGGGAAGCTTGCGCGGCTAGAGGCGGGTGCAGCGCCCTTCGGTGCCTGGAGCCCCGATTGTCCCGTGCCCCGACCGCTCCGGAGCGTTAAGGTGGGGCGATGACCAAGATCCGATTCGTTGCCAGCGTGGACGCCCTGTTGAAGGGCACCGATACCCTGCTCGTGGTGGGCCGCCAGAGCGTGCTCAAGCAGGGGGAACGTTTCGAGCCGTTGCCGGACGCGCTGAAGCGCCTTTGTGTCGACCTCGCCAGCGATCTCGCCGCCGGCGACCTCGGCGCGGCCGCGGGCACCCTGACGGGCGTGTCGCCGCGCAAGCTCGCCCTCGGCATGCTGCCCGACAAGGTCTCGCGCCACAACTCGGCGAGCAACGCCCTGGCGATCGCCCAGGTGGTGGCCCAGTCGCAAACCGGGCGCAAGGGCGAAGCGGCGATCCTGCTCTACCTAGAGGATGCGGCGCACTACCCCGCCGCCGCCGGAGCCATCGCCCGTTGCCTGCCCCTCTACAGCCAGCGCAGCGGCAAGACCCCGCCGGCTTCGCTCAAGATCCTGGCCCTGGATTCCGCCGGACAGCCCGTGCGCGCCGACAAGGTCACCCAGACCCGCCTGGAGATGGTGCGCGAGATGGCGCGCTTGGTGGACATGCCGCCAGCCGAGCTGCACCCGGCCGCCCTTCAGAAGGAAGCCTACGGCCTGCTGCGCGGGGTCGAAGGCGTCACCAAAACCGCCATCGTCGGTGACAAACTGCTCGAGGCCGGCCTCGGCGGCATCCACGCGGTCGGTCGCTGCGCCCCCGAAGCGCCGCGCTTGATCGTGTTGCAGTACAAACCCCGCGGCGCCCGGGGTCCGCACGTGGCCCTGGTGGGCAAGGGCATCACCTACGACACCGGCGGCCTGAGCCTCAAGGTGGGCGGAACGATGGTGGGCATGAAGAGCGACATGGGCGGGGTGGCCGCGGTGCTCGGCGCCTTCCTCGAGCTCGTCAAGACCGGGGTCAAGCGCCGCGTCAGCGCCGTCCTTTGCATCGCGGAGAACTCCATCGGCCCCGACGCCTTCCGCAACGACGACATCTTGACGATGCACTCGGGGAAAACTGTCGAGATCAACAACACCGATGCGGAGGGACGCCTGCTGCTCGGCGACGGCGTCAGCTACGCCGCCCGCAAACTCGGCGCCGAGGTGATCCTCGACGCCGCCACCCTGACCGGTGCGCAACTGGTCGCCACCGGTAAGGCCCACGCCGCCATCGTCAGCAACCAGGAGCTGCTCGAGAGCCAACTGATTCAAAGCGGCCTGCTCTCCGGCGACCTCGTGCACCCGCTGCCCTTCGCGCCCGAGCTCTACCACAAGGAGTTCTCAAGCCAGGTGGCGGACATGCGCAACTCCGTCGCGGACCGCGCCAACGCTCAGTCCTCGTGCGCCGCGCAGTTCGTCTACAACCACATCGAAGACCGCGAGGTCACCTGGGGCCACATCGACCTCGCCGGCCCCGCCAAACCCGCGGGCCGGGCAACAGGCTTCGGCGTGGGTTTGATCGCGGAGTTGGTGCGCGCACTCGCCTAAGAACTCTGACCCCTGGCCGTAGGAATAACGTTACGACGGAGCGGGTTGCTGTCACGCATCGCTGCGTGGGTGGGGCGTTTCGCCCCACCCACGCAGCGAATAACGGACAACTTAAACCCGCTTCCGTACGTAACGTTATTCTACGGTCCCCGGCCTGAGGCAGGCGCTCCCAGGCCCTCGCCAATTCCCCTTCACAAAGCTCCCGGGGCGCGGCCCCAGGCAGGCCGTGCCACCCCAGAATCCGGATGCTTCCTGAATGGGGGGCGCCCGGCGGCGTAGGCCAGGGCACAGGCGCACCCGGGAGCGGGGCGCCCTATACTGAGCCGTCATGGGTACTGTTTGCATTGGAACTGGCGACCTGAGTGCGCCCTTGGCCCTGCTGGAGAACTCCAGTTGGGACATGTGGCACGTCTGGGTGCTGATCGCCTTTGGCATCGCGATTCTCGAGATGCTCACCTCGGGCTTCGTTCTGGGTTGTTTCGTGGTGGGTTGTTTCGCCGCGGCACTGCTCGACCTGGTGGGGGTCACGGCGTTCCTCCCGCAGCTCTGGATGTGTGCCGGCGTGACCTTCGCTTCGTTCTTCCTGATCCGGCCTTTCTTCCTGCGCACGATGCGCGGGGCGGACAGCGACACCGGCACGGATTCGCTCGTGGGCAGCGTGGCCCAGATCACCCACGGGGCCGAGGGGGACTCCCTCGCCCAGATCAAGGTGGGCAGCGAATACTGGCGCGTGGAGGGACCCGAAGGCCTCGATCTGCGCGTGGGCAGCAAGGTGCGCGTCACCGGCGTCGCGGGCAATCGCCTGCTAGTGGAACCGGCCGAGGCCCCTGCCGCCCCCGTCGAAACTCCCTGAGTCCCGGTCGCAATCGGCGCCCGACGAATAGCCGCCCCGCGGCGGCGTATCCATCCTTCGATACCCCCGGGTCGCTATACTCCGAGGCGGGTTCCCCTGCCTCCCAGACCCCTTCCCGAACACAGGTTCTTCCCATGCCGATCGCAGTCATCTCCCCGGTCCTGATCATCGCTCTTGCGGTGCTCGGTTTTGTGCTCTTGATGGGCCTGATGGGTCTCAAGACCGTGCAGCAGGCCAACGTCATGCTGATCGAGCGGTTCGGCCGGTACAGCCGCACCCTGCAGCCGGGCATCAACATCATCTGGCCGATCATCGACCGGCCGCGCGGCATCGAATGGCGCGAGATCGTCGAATCGGTGCGCGGCGAGACGATCGTCAACTACGTTAACCGCAGCGTGGTGGACCTTCGCGAGCAGGTGCTCGATTTCCCGCGTCAGAAGGTGATCACCCGCGACAACGTGGTGATCGAAGTTAACGGCCTGCTCTACTACCAGATCACCGATCCCAAGCGGGCGGTCTACGAGATCGCCAGTTTGCCGGTGGCCCTCGAGAAGCTGGCCCAGACCACCCTGCGCAACATCCTCGGCGATCTGGACCTCGACTCGACCCTGTCCTCGCGCGATGAGATCAACAGCAAGATGCGCCAGGTGCTCGACGACGCGTCCGACAAGTGGGGCGTGAAGGTCAACCGCGTGGAACTGCAGGACATCGCGCCGCCGGAATCGGTCAAGGCAGCGATGGAGAAGCAGATGACCGCCGAGCGCGACCGCCGCGCCGTGATCCTCGAAGCCGAAGGCATCAAGCAGTCCAAGATCCTGCGCGCCGAAGGCGAACGCGACGCGGAGATCGCCCGCGCCGAGGGCGCGCGCCGGGCCGCCATCCTCGAAGCCGAGGGCGAAGCCACCGCGCGCCTGTCGGTGGCGGAAGGCGAAGCCAAGGCCCTCGGCAACCTGGCCGAAGCCCTCAAGGGAACCTCGATGGACGTGTCGCAATACCGCGTGGTCGCCAACTACCTCAACACCCTGGCACAAATCGGTGCCGGCGGCGAGGGCAGCAAGACCGTCTTCCTGCCCTTCGAAGCCTCCGCCGCCCTGGGCGGGCTGGGTTCGATCCAGGAGATCCTCAAGGGCGCGGCCGGCGGCAAGTAGCGCCCGGCCGAAACACGCCGAAAGCGCCGGGGCCCCCGCACGGGTCCCGGCGTTTTTGCATCCAGGGTGGCCGCCGACGCGAACCCACCGGCATGATGGTGCTCCCGCTGCTTGCCGCCTTGTTCCTGGCCCCGTGGGCCAGCCCGGAGTCGGGCGACGCCCTTTGGCCGGTCCCCAAAGCCGAGATCCGGCAGCGCCAGGCCGCGCTCCTGCAGAACCTCTGGCAAGGAGAAATCCAGCCCGATTGGGCCACCTGCCGCGACGCCGCGCGCGAGTGGCTCGCGGAGCTGCCCGATCAACCCCTGCGCTGGCAACTCGCCGCCGACTGGGCCCAGGCCTGCTGGACCAGCGTGCACGATCCGGAAGACGCCCGCGATCGCCTGCTGGCCGCCCTGCGCCGCACCGCGACCGACCTCGCCTTCGAACCGCGCCAGGAATCGCCCCTGCCCGACGGCTATCCCGAGCCCGCGCCGGTGGGGCACCTCGCGCTGCACACCTACCCCGCCGACGGACTCGCGCGTACCGCCAGCGCGGGCCGCGACAGCACCAAAGCCTTCTGGACCCTGTTCCGCCACATCCAGAGCCGCGACATCGCGATGACGGCTCCGGTGGAGATGGGGTATTCGATGGGGGCGGACCGTTTGCAGCCCGTCGACATGGCGTTCCTCTATCGCCGTCCGGAACAGGCCCCCGCTGGGGCGGAGCCCGACGTGAAGGTCGAACAACGCGGACCGCGCACGGCGCTGGTTCTCGGATGCCGCGGCACGATGGACCAGGCTTCGGTGCAGCGTGCGGCCGAGATCTTGCGTACCGCCCTGCATCGTCTTCCCGGTTACCAGCCCACCGAGCGCGTGCTCGTACTCGGCTACAACTCGCCGATGGTGCCCTGGAACCAGCGTTTCTACGAAGTCGCCATCGAACTCGAACCGCTCTCCAACTGAGCTTCGAGCCAGGCGTACAGCGGTTCGGGATCGCTTTCGCGCATCCAGCGGCAACGTTCGTCTTCGTCTGCGAACAGGTCGCCCGCGGTCCAGGTGCGTAGGAGCTGCTTGATGCGCCCCGCGCTGCCCCGGCGCGTGTTCTTGCCCGAAGCCTGCATCGCCTGGCCGTACCGCACGAGGAACTCCGCCGCCGAAGGCCGGGACACCGTCTTGCCCGCGAAGATCCACGGGTCGCCCAGGGCTGCGCGCCCGATCATCACGTACCGGCAACCGGTTTCCTGCCGCATGCGCTCGAGATCGCCGTGCCCTAGCACTCCGCCGTTGCCGCACACCGGGATCGAGACCGCCGCCACCGCACGCTCGATGCGCGACCAGTGGACGATGTCCTGGTAGTGCTCGGCGCGCGTACGGCAGTGGATCGTGAGCAGATCGGCGCCGCCCGCTTCCACCGCGCGCGCCAGATCTTCGACTCGCTCAGCATCGTCGTACCCCGCGCGGATCTTCGCGCTCAAGGGCGTCTTGCCTGCGGACTCCTCATGCACCGCGTCGGCGGCCCAGCGCACCATCGCCTCGACCCCCGCCGGGTCCTGCAACAGCGACGATCCCGCGCAGCCGCGCAGGGCGCCCTTCGCCGGGCAGCCGAAGTTCAGGTCGACGATCGGCACCCCCGCGCGCACCGCGGCCCGGGCGCTTTCCGCCACCATCGCGGGGTCCGAGCCCATGAACTGCAGGCCCACCGGGATGGGGCCGGGTTCCTGACCCACGTGGCGCAGGATGTCCTTCTCGCGCAGGGGGCGCGTCGAGATGCGCAGGAACTCGGTGAAGGCGCCGCCCAGGTCCTCAGGCCGATGCAGTCCGAGCACGAGGGCGCGGAAGACCGGGTCCGTGACGCCTTCCATGGGCGCCAGGAGCCAAGGGGAGGGAAAGGGTAGGGGGACCATGGCGCGTGGGGGCGGTATCATACCCTGCGGACCCCCGAGCGTTTTCCCGAACCCCTCCCCGCCATGGACTGGCAGAACTTCTGGCCCCAGGTCGATTTTGCCGCCGCCGCCGAACGGTTGCGCGGCGTGGTGTTGCGCACCGAGTTGCGTGTTTTGCCCAGCCCTTGGCCGTGGGTCGAGGTGCTCGGCAAACTTGAGAACCGCCAACGCTGCAACGCCTTCAAGGCGCGCGGCGCCTGGAACCATCTCAGCCAATGGGACGGCGCGCAGAAGGCGGCCGGCGTGGTGGCCGCCTCGTCGGGCAACCACGGACTCGCGCTCGCTTGGGCCGCGAACGAACTCGGCATCCGCTGCGTTTTGTGCATGCCCGAAGCGACGTACCGCTCGAAGGTCGAAGCCTGCCGGGCCCTGGGCGCCGACGTGCGCCTGTTCCCGACGCGCCTCGAAGCCGAAGCCGCGTGCGACGCCCTCGCCGATGCGGGTGCGACGCGCGTGCACGGCTACGACGCGGAACGCACGATGGAGGGCGCGGGCACGGTCGGCTTCGAGATCGCCGATCAACTCGACTCCGCCGACGTCGTGCTCGTGCCCGTGGGCGGCGGCGGCCTGTCGAGCGGCGTTTCGCTCGCCCTGCGCCGGGCCTGGGGCGACCGCGTGCAGATCTACGGGGTCGAACCCGAAGGCGCGGCGGGCATGAGCCTGGCCCTCGACGCGGGCCGCCCCGTGCCCCTGGACGCGATCACGAGCCGCATCCAGGGCCTGACCTCGCCCGTGGCGGGCGAACGCTGCCGCGCGGTCAACGACGCGACCCTGAACGGCATGATCACCCTGGCCGACGAAGCCTTCGAAGCCGCCGCGCAGCGCCTCCGCCTCGCCGGCGAAACCGTCGAACCCGCCGGCGCCGCCGGCTACGCTGCCCTCTGGCAATCCACCGGCCCGGTACAGGATTGGATCCAAAGCCGCGGCCCTCGCCCCGCCCGCATCGTCGTCGTGCTCAGCGGCGGCAACCTGCCCGACGCCTCCGCCTGAGCTGCGCTTGGGGCCGGGCGGCGGGTGCCGTATCATCGGGTTGGCCCAAGTGGGCCGCCTTTCGCTTTGATTCCCCCGATCTCCATCCTCCTGCGCCTAGTTCCCTGGGCCCTCGTGCTGCTCTGCCTGGGGTGCGGTTCCGGTACCGAAACGTCGCCGGGAAGCCAGACGGCAAGTTCCTCCGCCCCGGAACCGGTGGCCGAGGGTCCCCTCGACACGATCCTGGTGCTGGCGGTGGATGGGTTGCGGGCGGGGGAGTGGCCGGCGGAGCGGTATCCCCACTTGGCGCGGCTGGTGGCGGAGGGCAGCCTGTTTTCGAACCATGTGGTGACGAGTCTCGGGTTGCAGGCGCAGATGGCGAGTCTGCTCACCGGGTTGCCGCCGGCGCAGCATGGGATTGGTTCGGTGCATCAAGAGGGGCGCACGTTCCTCGACCCGGCGTTGCAGACGTGGTGCCGGGGGTTGTTTGCGCGGGGTTGGCGTGGGCTCGCGTCGTTTGCGGTGCCGCAGTTCGGTCCGCGGTTTGCCGGATTCGAAATGGGTTTTGGCGCGTTCGGTGCGCCGGATCCGTTCACCGGGGACTTCCGCAGCCTGGAGCGCGTGATGCTCGTCGGGCAGGACGCGTGGCAAGAGTTGTTGGCGGGAGACGGCCCCGCGCTGGCGGTGTTCCAATCGTCGGACATGCAGTTCCCCGGGGAGGAACCTTCGGCGGCGGTGCAGTCGGCGACGTGCGCGGCTTTGGAGCAGCAACTGCCGCAGAATCCCGCGCTCGCGCCCGTCATCGAGCAGGCGCGCCGTGGTGTCGAGGGATGGCAGGCAGCGCGCAAGCTGGTGTTGCGTGGGCGGGGATCGCCTTTGTGCCGCGCGTTCCTCGACGCGGTGTACGCTGGGCAACTCCAGGACCTCGATCGTGAAGTGGGCGAACTGCTCGCCGGACTGGAGCGCGCCGGACGATCGAAGCGCTGCGCGTTTGTGCTGGTTTCGCTGCGGGGTAGCGCGGCGTCGGCGCCCGAACCGGGGGGGCCGCGATTCGCGCCGGAGGTGGTGCGTGCGCCGCTCGTGGTGTGGGCGCCGGGGCGTGTGAAGCGCGGGGCTTCGACGCGGCTAACCGGCACGGATGAGGTCTGGCCCCTGTTGCGGAGCTTGCTGGAACCGGGCAACGAGCTCAAGGCGCCAGCGGACTTGCGCGTGGTCACCGACGGGGCCCAGGCGCGGGTGGCGCTCGCCACGGCGGATCTGCAGATCGAGGAGAACCGGGCGGCGGGAGGACTCGTCTACACGCGGGCGGGCCTGCCGGTGGTGCGCGGGGATGCGCTCGATGCCGATCTGCGTGCCCAGTACGAAAGGCTGCATGGGGCCCTGGCCGAAAACACGCCGCGGTATGGCTGGCAACTGGAGTTCGACCTGCAGCCGGGTCAGGAGCTGCGGCTCAACTGGCGCATGGTGCGGGGGCAGATGCGCGGGGCAGAGGTGCTCGAGGGCGATGTGCTGGCGCGCAGCAATGCGGCGGAGGGCAGCGCGTTGGTGAAGGGGCGGGCGCGGCTTTGGCTGCGCACCTACGACCGCGAACCGGCGGCCGTGTTGCGCCTGGAAGGGGATGGGGGCCTCGCGTGGCAGCCGTCGCACGCGCCCCTCTACGTGTTGCCCGACCGGGGGGGCGAGGCCGAGGTGCCGGATGCGTCGCTGCGCGTGATGCGCGACGCGGGCATCTGGACGCGGATGATTCTCGGCAATGCGGGCACCACCGAGGCGGAGTTGGAGGTGGCGCTGCTTCCGGAGAAGTCGGGCAACCTGCGCCGGGCCGAACGGCTCGAGTCGGTGGGGGCGCCGGTGGAATCGCTCGCGGGCCGCGCGGACGCCAGCCGTTTGAGCGCGACGGGGCCGGTCAACGTGCAATTCCAGGAGTTCCCCGGCAAGGACCTGGCGTTCAGCGCGCGGGTGAATGGCGCAGAACTCGATCTCAGGCGCATCTCGCTGGAAGGCCATAGCCTCTGGAAACCGGGCACCTGGGCGGTGTACTTGCCCGATTGGTGGCCCGGCCTCAGCGAAACCATGGCCGGGCCCGACGGCCTGCGCCTTGCGCCTTGGTGCACCGTGCGCCGCTTGCCGGTACAAGTGCCGGCCTGGCGCACCCTCGATGACGAAGCCCTCGAATGGCTGCAACGGGTAGGTCCCGCCGAATGATCCGTGTGATTCTCTGTCGCCCCGCCGGCCCGCGCAACGTGGGCATGATCCTGCGGGTTTGTGAGAACTTCGGCCCGACCGAATTGTTCCTCGTGCGCCCTTCGCTCGCGTCCTTGCGCGTGCACCCCGAGTTCGTGCAGATGTCCCACGGCGTCGCGGATGCGGCGCAGAAGCTGCACGTGGTGGAGACCCTCGAAGAAGCCCTGGCTCCCTGCACCCACAGCGTGGCGTTCACCGCCCGCGTACGCGGCCAACGCAAGCGACGCGATTGGCGCTCCTTGCAAGGCGAGATCTTCGAGGCCCTGGCCGAGCCCGAGGTGCACCTGGCGCTGGTGTTCGGGGCCGAGGAGATGGGGCTTACGCGCGAGGAGGTCGAGTTGTGCCAACACCTGGCGCACATCCGTACGACCAGCGTGCACACCTCGCTCAACCTCGCCATGTCGGTGGGCATCGTGCTATCGGGCTTGTTCCGCGGCCAAGGCCATCGCCAAAAGGAGCCGGGGGGCACGCGCCTCAACGGCGACGGCCGCGAGTTCCTGAAGAAGCGCATGATCGAGGTGTTTGCGGGCCAGGTGGCGCGTTCGGAAGAGGCGGCGCGGCTGATCGAAGCTTCGATCGAGCGGGTCTTCTCGCGGGCCGAACTCGAAAACCGCGATGCCCGCGCCTGGCACCTGATGCTCAAGGCACTGGGTTCCGAAATGCGGCCCGATTCCTTCGGACTGACGCCGCACGAGAAGGGGGGCCGCCGGCGCAAACGCCTCGACGCCCGCCTCGAAAAGGATGGGCAAAGTCCGGAATAAACGTCGCCCGTGTCCGCCGGTGGCCCCCTTGGGCGCTTTCTCGCGTCAAAAACCGGGGGCCGCAGCCTGCAGTGCGCTGGCCAGCGCACTAGAATCTCGACCATGGTTCGCATCAACCGCATCTACACCCGCACCGGCGACGACGGCACCACCAGCCTCGGCGACGGCCAGCGGGTCCCGAAGGACCAGGTCCGCATCACCGCCTACGGCACGGTGGACGAGTTGTCCTCGGTGGTCGGGGTCCTGCTGACCCAGCCGGGCGTGGAGCCGTACCTCGCGCAGCTGCGGCAGATCCAGAACGACCTGTTCGACGTGGGCGCGGACCTGGCGGTGCCGGGGCAGGGCGACCAGAAGCTGCGCGTGACGCCCGAGTACGTGGCGCGCCTCGAAGGCTGGATTGACGGCTGGAACGAGCCGCTCGAACCGCTCAAAACCTTCGTGTTGCCCGGCGGCCAGCCCGCGGCGGCCTGGATGCACATGGCGCGCACCGTCTGCCGGCGCGGCGAGCGCTGGGTGGTGACCCTGGCCCGCGAGGAACCCGAGCGCGTCAGCATGGAGCCCCTGCACTACCTGAACCGCCTTTCGGATCTGTTCTTCGTCATGGCGCGCCACGCCAACGGCGAGGGCAAACAAGACGTGCTCTGGCGCCCGGGCGGCCAGGAAGCCCGCTGAGCGCGGTCGCACCATGTTCGGACTGCTGTACGAAACGCCGCCGGAGTGGGTGGCCCGGGTCGAGCAACTCGGGCTCGAAGCCCTGCTCAGCGACCACGCCCACTGCGAACTCAAAGCCGCCGCCACCATGCAGGCTTTGATCGCGAAGAACCACGGCCACGATGCGATCGTGCAGCAGTTGCCGCGCCTAGCGATGGAGGAGCTCGAACACTTCGAACGCGTCGAAGCCTTGTTGCGGGCCCGTGGCGGGCGCCTCGCGGAGCAGGACTCGAGTCCCTACGCCGACGGCCTGCAGAAGGCTTCCGCCGCCACGCGCACCAGTCTGCTGCTCGATCGTTTGCTGCTTTCGCATCTGATCGAAGCCCGCAGCGCCGAACGCTTCCACCTGCTGGCGAAACACCTGGCCGACCGCGAACTCGCCGCCCTGTACCAGGACCTGTTGCCGTCGGAATCCACGCACCGCGTCCTGTTCCAACGCCTCGCCGAGCAGATCTTCGGCAAGCAGGCCGCGGAGGACCGGCTGAACGAACTGCGGCGCATCGAAGCGCAGTTGCTCCCGACCTTGCCGCTGGCCGCGCGCGTGCATTCCGGCCCCGGGGCCTGATCCTCGCTTAGCGGGGACCCGTCGCGGGGCGCGCTTTGTACTGCCGCAACTGGCGCGTGAACGTCAGGTATTCGAGCCGGCCGAGGTCGCGCTGCAGATACCCGAATCCCACGAGCAGCGACCCCAGTGCTGCGAGGGAATAACCCGCGCCGTAGAACACCGGCGTGCCCTGGGCGGCGAGCCACGGCAGGGTCAGGTTGAGCGCGAAGAAGACCCCCGCGGACTTGGCCGCCGCCACCCGGCTGTCGAAGTACAGCAGGATCAGCAGGGTCAGCAGGAACAGCACGTGGAAGTACGAGCCGATGCACAACATGCGGAAGGTCGGCGCGGCGCCGGGGGACATGCCCAGGCCCTCCAGGATCTCCGGCGCGAGCAGCAACACGGTGCCGGTGACCCACGCCTGCAAGCGCATGATGCGCAATACGTTGGTGCGCAAGGTGGACACCATGCGTTCGCGGGCGGCGCGGATGAACTGCAGGGGGCGCCCCTGCTCCATGGACTCGAAGTAGCCCCGATAGTGCTCGTAGAACAGGGTCTCGGTGCGCACCAGGTGGATCGCGAGGGCGGGCACCACGGTGGCATAAGCCAGGAACGAGCAGGTGTCGTAGAGGGGGTGCTGGCGCAACAGGCCGCGGATCGCGATGCCGTCCACCGCCCAGAAGATCAGCTTGTCGAGCCAGATGCCGACGTTGTACAGCACCCCGATCGTGAGCAGCACGGGCATGGTGCGCACCGCGCCGAACACGTCGAGGCTACGCCGGTCGCTGGTTTCGATGCCGCGCAGGATCGCGCCGCAGAGCAGCATCAGGGTGATCGCCTGGCCCGCCGTGAAGAGCAGCAGTAGGCCCGTGAGGCTCGAGCGCAGGGCGGGCACGGCGGTGGCCGCGATGGAGAGGGCGCCGCCGATGGCATAGGCGCGCAGGATTTGGCCGTAGTCGCGGATCACGCCGAGCCAGTTGAGCGCGAGCCAGGACCAGGTGCAGACCAGGTACAGGGTCACGGCCAGCAGTCCGTCGATGGGGGCAAGGCCCAGGTGCCAGGCGAAGAGCCCGCCGATGGGCACCTGCACCGCCCCGGTGACCGCCAGGGCCGCGGAGAAACCGGGCAGGGCGCGGTCGTGTTGACGCGCCCACAACCAGTCGGCGATGCGGCGGATCAGGGGGATCTGCAGGGCGCCGACGAACATCAGGCTGAAGGCGGCGCTGTAGGTGACGATGCCGCGGAAGAGGGCGTAGTCCTCGCCCTCAAAGCGGCCGCGTGAGACAACGTGCAGCCAGGTGAGGATGACCACGGTTACCATCCACGGGCCTGAAGCCACCAGGCCGGCGCTGACCCAGGCGCGCATGCGCACCCAAAGGGAAGCGCGCTCGTCGAGGGCGCGGCGCAGCTCGAAACCGATGCCGGCCATCAGTCCCGGTCCTCCAAGCCCAGGGCCTGCGCATAAATGCGCCCATACGCGTCGACCACGCGCTGCTCGCGGTAGAACCGCAGGGCGCGCGTGTGCCCGATGGCGCCCATCTCGCGGCGCAGTTCGGGATTCTCCGCGAGGCGCCGCATGGCCTGGGCGATCGCCACCGGCGAACCGATGGGGGTGATCAATCCGGCGCTGCCGAGCGCCGCATCCGGACCGGCGCGTCCGTTCACCATCTCGCTCGCCGCACCCACGTCGGTGGAGATCACCGGCAGGCGCGCGGCGTAGGCTTCGAGGATCACCAGCGGCTGCGCCTCGGAAACGCTGGTCAGGATCAGCACGTCGATTTGCGGCAACACGTCGAGAATGCGCACAGGTCCTTCGAACTCGAGCACCGAGTCAAGCCCCAGGTCGCGCGCGTGTTCGAGGCAGCTTTCGAGGTATTCGGGATCCTCGCTCGAAGGACCCATCACGCGCACCTTGAGGTCCGGTATCCACTGGCGCGCCACGGCGGTGGCGTCGATCAGCGTAATGACGTCCTTAATCGGAGCGATGCGCCCGATGAAGCCGACGGTGAACGGTGCCCCCGCGGGCCGCGGCGGCGCCTGCTGCATCGCCTGTTCGATCGGCGCGACGTGGATGCCGTTGGGGATCACGTGCATGCGCCGCGGGTCGGCACCGTCGCGGATCTGCATGGCCGTATTGCCGTGGTGGATCGTCAGGATCTGGTCGGCGGCGTCGTAGATCGCCTTGCTCATGCCGGCGAAAACGCGGTTCCACCAACCCCGGAAGTACGGCAGGTCCCGGTCGGGTCGCGGCCGCGCGGTCGGGCGATCGGGAATCCACTCGGCTTGGTTGATCTCGATGCGGCGTTCTTTGGTGTAGATGCCGTGTTCGGTCACCAGCGTGGGTTTGCCGGTGGCGTAGTGGGCGCGCGCGGCGAGCAGGCCGGCGTACCCAGTGGAGATCGTGTGGTAGCAGCCCGCGCTGGGAATCGGCGTGCCGAGCAGGGTGATCAGCGGACGCAGCGAGTTCACGCAGGTCCAGAAGTAGTGCAGCAGCGATTCCTGGCCCGCTTCCTGGTTGTAGAGGGCCATCAAGCGGTTCCAGACCCGCTCGTCGGCGATCAACGCATCGGTGGCGATGGGGCCGAGGCCGCGTTGCGCCATGTCGCGCACGACCGTGGCGAAGTCGGCGGGCTCATCGCCGGTGAACAAGCCGAACCAGCGATCGAAACTCTGCACCCAGGCTTCGAGGAGTTCCGGTTCGGGGCGCGGCATGTCCGCGGCCTCTTCGAGCGAAACCACGGTCATTCCCGTGACGTTCGCCGGCAGGTCGTAGACCGGTTCCTCCGCGGCGGCTTCCTGGTTGGCGGCGATGTACCACAGGTGGAAGCGCAGGTGCGGCAGGCGTCGCACGAGGCCGTGGATCCAGCCGGAGACGCCGCCCATCACGAAGGGATAGGTGCCTTCGAGCACGAGGCACACATCGGCTTTGGCCGGCGCGGGTTTCGGCGGCGGCGCAGGGGCGGTCCGGCGCCAAGGCAACAGGCGCTCAACTCCCATGGCCGGCCTCCTTGGCGGGGTCGCCCAGGGCCGCCTGCAACCATGCGGGCCGCGGTGCACCCATCAGGCGCAGTTGGCGGTCGGCCAAGCGCAGGCTGCGCCAGCGGCGTTTGCCGAACTGCAGGCGAGCCCACGTTTCCACCAGTTCGGGCGTGAGGCGCACGGACTTGGAGACGCGTGCGTAGAGCCGGCGCGACTCGCGAGTGCGGCCGAGTTCGGTGAGCGCGCGCAGGCGCAGGGGCAGGCCGGCCGCCTCTGGCACCGCTTCTGCGGCTTGCAGGGTGCGCTGCCATTGGGCGGCCACCAGGGCCGGATCGAGCACGCCGCTCTGCGCCAAGTCCGCTTGGGCTTCGGCGATCGCGAGCCGGCCGGCGGGGCTGTGCGCGTCCGGAGCGTGCTCCGCGGCCCGGATGCGGCTCTCCCAGTGGGAGCGCCAAGACCGCAGCTGCTGGAAGGCCTGGATGCGCAGTTCCTCGTCGGGATCCTCGAGGCATTCGCGCAACAGGTGCATGTGCTCCGGGGCACCGAGGCCCGAGAGCTTGCGCACGAGCGAGCTGCGGCGGTTCAGGTCGCCGAAGCGCAGCACCTCGCGGTAACTCTCCACGTGCACGCGTTCGCCCAGGTCCTGCAGCCAGTGGCCGGAGAGGCCTTCGATCTCCTCGTCCTCTGCCGCCGCGCGCCGCTCCTCCTGGGCGGCATGGGCATCGGTGCGCGCGCGGCGCAGCCGTTCGGGCAGGGCCCAGGCGAAGGTGGGGCCGAGCAGGGGCAATCCGGCCGCGAGCAAGGCGACCACGTCCCGCTCCGCGCGTTGTACCGGCCGCGGCACCGCCGCGAGGCAACAGGCCACGGCGAAGCCATGCGCGGCCAGGGCCAGAATCCATCCGCCTCCCGCATCCGGCGTCGCCCAGGTGAGCAGTGCCAGACCCTCCGCGAGCAACGCGGCGATCGCCCAGAGCAGACTCATCCTTGCCGCTTCTCTTGCGCCACCGGGTCCGCGTGGTAGGGGACCACCCGGGCGGGCCGTTCGGGATAGGCCTGGCCAACCAACGTCTGCAACGTGGCGAGGGGATTGCCGCGACCCGCCGCGGTGCCCGCAAACCCAAGGAACAGCGGTTGCCCGCGCGTCCAGAAGATGCGCACGCGCGGCAGCTGACCGCGGTTGATGGCGCCTTCCAGCACGCGGATGAGCGCGTCGGGCGGGGTGATCGAAGTCTCCGGCGGGATAACCTGGAAGATCTGATACTGGAAGCCGAAGCGGCGCTGCAACGAGCGTTCGCGCGCGATCCAAACTTCCATCTCCTGCGAATCGCCAAGGCGCAACTGGTGCGGCGCGGGCAGTTCCGCCAGGCCAAGCGGTTGCGCGGACATCTGGCGGAAGCGATCGGCGAGCTCGCGGAGCACCGCCGAGGCATCCGCATGGGCGAAGTCGGGGCCCAGCTGGAAGAGCTGCGCGTCGACCCCAAATCGGCTGCCGAGGCTGCCGAGGCTGCGGCGCAGGCGCGCGGAGACGATGCCCGCCCCGCCGGAACCCGTGGCGGGCAACACGAGCACGAAACACCCCGCGAAGGAGAACCGATAGATGCCGTCGGCGGCGCGCAGGGCCGGAGCGATGCCGGTCAGCAGGCGGGCTTCCCACGTTTCGTCCAGGCCGTTTTGCCAGTCAGGAATCATCAGTCCGAGCACCGAGAGCGGCAGGTCGCTGCCGTGGTGCCGCTCGAACTCGACCATCAGGCGGCCGGGCAGCAGCGGGGCGTCGATGATTTGGTGGGGGTGGTCCTGCTCGTGGGCTTCGAGGTCGGTCGCTTCGAGGGGGCCTTCGACCGGGGTGCCCATCGCGAGGTGGGCCAAACCGGCGGAAACCCAGTCGGCGATCGCGGCAAAGGTGCGCACGGTGCGCGGCGCGAGGCGTTCCGGGGCCAGGTCGTGCACGACGAGCAGGGCTTCGATGCGGCGCCGATGGTCGAACAGCGGTGCGACGAACAGCGGGTCCCGTTCGGCCGAGACGTCGCGGTGTTCGAGGGCATTCTGCACTTCCCCCTCTTCGATGCAGTGCTGGACGAGCGGGCTGGTGCGCAGGGTTTCCAGCGGAATGCAGGGATGGTTGCCGCGCGTGCGCTGAACCCATTCGGTCAGCGACCCATCGGGCCCGACTTCATACGCCGCGACCGCGTCGCCCACGTTCTGCAGGGCCAGGTCGGCGGCGATGCCGAGTAAGTCGCGACGATCGGCATAGCGCATGCGGTGCGCCATGTGGATCAGGTCCTGCAAGTCGCGATCGCCCTGGGACACGCGCCGTTCGAGCTCCGCGTTGGTGGTGCGCAAGAGGCGGCACTCGTATTGCCGGCGGCTATGGCTTTCGAGCAGTTCGCGGTGGGATTCCTGCAAGGCAAAGAGACGCGCCTGCACCAGGTCGCGCAGCTCGCCGATCAGCGCCGCGACGCCGAAGAACAGCAGCGGCTCGCTGAGGGCATCCCGATCGAGTAGGGCGGTGGGGTGCGGAACGTGGCCGCGCAGCCAGGCGCCCCCGAGCAGCAAGGCGCCGGCGCCGAGCGCTCCGATCAGACCGGGCACCAATCCATAGGCGGCGGCCAGCACGATCGGCATGAGCCAGTACGGATGCGGGTGGGATCCGTACGCGCCGAAGACCGAGCCGTAGAACACCCGCTCCAGACCCAGCGCGAGCGCGCCGATGAGCGCGCACAAAAGCAGCGCATCCCGCAATCGCACGGGGCGCGCGAGCGGGAAGCCCCCCTCC
Organism: Planctomycetota bacterium; assembly: GCA_041398705.1. Taxonomy (GTDB): domain Bacteria; phylum Planctomycetota; class UBA1135; order UBA1135; genus NORP259. The sequence continues at coordinate 511,290 of JAWKUI010000003.1, forward strand.
CCCGGGATGGGAAAGGGACCTTGGGGATCCACCGGACCGGAATTCATCGACGCAGGTGGAGTCCGATTAGCAGCAGGCGTTCGTCATCGGCAGACGTGCGACCCAAAGCCTTTCCGACCAGGCCTTGGAGCACCAGCTCGATACCATACCGGGGACGCCACGTGAGACCCGCCTCGAGGGCATGGGTCGTATCATTCTGGTCTAGGTCCAGGCCGATCTGGGCGCTCACCATTCCGCCCAGCCCCGGGCCGAGAACCCTGTCATAACGCATACCTGCGAGACCGTAGGTGGCCTGATCGGCGATCGGCAGCAGACGGGGCAGGTCGGCGTCGCCCGCGAACTGCTGGGTGTCGATGGCGGCCCAGATGCCCAGGTGATCGACCGACGCATCCTTGGGGCGGGCGCCAAGGTAGGGGGATTCGGGCAGGCGCTCGAAGCGCGGCCAGGGCATGGGGCTCGCCACGGCGCTATCGGCCCCGCGCAGGGTGCGTCCGGCAGCCCAGGAGGCGCGGATTAGGCGATCCTCGATGGTCTCGCCCCCGACTTGCACGGAGGGCAGGGCCACAGAGGCTTCGAGGGCGCTCCACGTGCGGCCGCTGATCTGCCACTCCTGGGTGGCTTTGAAGCGATGCACGCGGCCTCCGAGGGTGACGGCGCCGGCGGGTTGGCTCCAGAGCTCCGATAGCTCGAGGCCCAGGCGTAGGCGGCTCGACTGTTCGCGGCCGCCGAACCGGTACCAACCCGACAGGCCGAGCCACCCCTGGCCGGTGTCGGCCCCCGGCGCGTCGGGGAAGGCGTGCATGCCGAGCCCATAGGAGTCGCCGCCGACCCGCCGCGCCTCGAGCGCGAGGGCGAATTCGAGGAACTGCTGCTCCTGCACTTCGGGCAAGCCCCCGCTGCCGACGAATTCGCCCCGGTACAGGGCCTCGCCGACCCCGGCGAACAGGCGCTGGTTCTCCTTCTCGAACAGCCAGGTGCCGGCCACGCCATCGAACTCGACGCGGTCGTTACCCGCGCTGCGCTGCAGGTGATAGAGGGCCAGCAGGGGCCGGGCCTCGTCCCGCAGGCGTTGCAGGGCGGGGGGCACGGCGGGATCGATGCGCTCGCTCGCGTCGAGGTGCAAGGCGAGGGCCTGGGCGGCGGAGCGCGGGCGGGCGAACGCCTGTTCGACCTGGCTGAGCTGCAGGGCCAGGGGCGCGGGGTCGGCGCCGAGGTCGAGGGCTTTCATCAGCCAATGCTCGGCTTCTTCGAAGCGGCGGGTCTCCAGGCACAGATTGCCGAGCAGCGTCGCCACGCGTTCATCGCTGGGCAACCGCTGGGCCAAGCCACGCGCCTGCACGAGCGCGGCTTCGGGCTTGCCCGCGGCGTGGGTTTCCTGGGCGAGCTCGAGCCAAAGGCTGGTCTGTTCGGGTTGCTTGCGCGCCTCCGCTTCGAGCAAAGCCAGGCCCTCGTCTGTACGACCGATGCGCAACAGGGCGCGCGCCTGGATGATCTCTTGGCAGAGGGGGTCGAGCTCCTTGCCGCGGGCCAGGGTTGCGTACAGCTCCCGGGCCTGATCGGTCCGGCCCGCCTGGGTCAAGGCTTCGGCGTGCAGGTAGCGCACCGGCGACGTGTTGCCCTGGGGCGTGCCGCGCAGGGCTTCGAAGTGCGGCAGGGCGCGGTCGGGGCGGCGGCGTTCCATCTCCAGCCGCGCGAGGCCGGCGTGGGCGTCAGCCGCGCGCGGATTGCGTTCGAGCACCCGCAACCACGCCCGTTCGGACTCAGTGAAGCGGCCGAGTTCGGCGAGGCCTTCGGCGGCGCTCGCGAGCACGGCGCTGTCGGCTTCGGCATCGGCGAGTGCCGCCGCGGCCCATTCGGCCACCTGGGCGCGATCGCGGGCGTCGAGTGCGCTCTGCAGCGCAGCCCGCTGTACCTGACCGGGCCAACTGCTGAAGGACCCCGGCTCGATGGCCTGCTGCCAGGTGCGCAGGCCCGCGCGGGCACCTTCGCGGCGCGTGCGCAGGTCGGCGAGCTGCAACCAGTTCTGCGACGAGCGGGGCAGGACTTGGGTGAGGGCCTCGCGCGCCTGCAGCTCCGCTTCGCGGTCGCCTTGCCAGGCCGCTACGTCGGCCCACTGCACGAGCAGGTCGCTGTTGCCGGGCAGCAGGTCGAGTTGTTCGCGCATGTAGGTGACGAGCCGGGTCGGAGCCTTCTCCGCCAGCAGGGCGGCGTAGGCGGTGCGCAGCGGCGCGCCGTGGGCTTTGCCCTCCAGCGGGGCCATCAAGGCCTGCACGAGTTCGGGGTCCCAGGGGCGACCGCCCAGGTGCAGCAGCGCCTGCCGGGTCGGTTCCTCGCGGGCTTCGCGGTTGCGCAGGCCCGCGAGGATCGTCGCGCGGGCGCCGGGGATCTGTTGGGCTTCGAGCACTTCGAGCCGGTCGCGCAGGACCAGGTCCAACGGATCCTGGCGCAGTTCCTCTTCGAGCAGGCTCGTGATCACATCGCGGCGGCCCTGGCGCAGGGCCAGCGAAAGGACCTGGCGCCGCAGATCGCCATCTCCGCGGCCGGCCTGCAGGCGCTTGTACCAAAGATCGATGAGGCGCGGTTCGTCCCGCAGGCGCAGCAATACCGACTCGTACCGCTGCTCGAAATCCTTGGGGTTCTCTTCGAAACGTTTCGCTAGGGTCTCTTCGAGTTCCCCGAAGCGCAGGTCGCTCTCGAGCAGGCGCAATTCGGTTTCTTGCCACTTCCCCTGATGGGGACCGTTTTGCGCACCTCGCACGAGTTCGAGGGCCTGATCCACATCCCCGGCTTCGAGCGCCAAGCGCACCGCCAACTCGGGGCCGCCCTCGGGCACCGGTAGTTGGCGCGCATGTTGGAGCGCGAGCAGCGGTTCGCCGCCCACTAGGTACAAGTCCACTAGGCGCGCGTGGTCCCCGGTTTGCGCTGCGTCGGTGGCGCAGAGGGCTTCGAGACTCGCGCGTTCGAGTTCGCGCCGTCCGCTCCAGGCGGCGAGTTGGGCTTGGCGGCGTAGCCCGGCGGCGTCGAGTTCACCCGCGCTCGCGAGCACCGCGAGGGCGGCTCCATTGGCACCCGCGCGGATCAGCGCTTCGATCAATTCGGGGCGAGCCGCGGCATCTTGGGGCCAAGCGCGCAGCAACCAGCGCATCTGTTCGAGGGGCCGGCCCACCCGTCCGAACTCGGCCGCCAGCGGCAATGGACTCTCTTGGCTCGCATCGGCGCGCGTGGCGGCGGCGCGCCCATCCAGCCCGGTGGATGCGGCCGATGCATACGCGCCGAAGAAACCCCGCAGGAACGCGCCGTCGTCTTCCAGCCCAAATGCCGTGCGCAGATCGCGGGCCAAGTCCGTGGAGTTCCAGGTGCGGTCGGGCTGTTCGAGGCGGGCCAATGCCTGGCCGGCGGGGGAGTCCGGGGCGGTGCGGGCACCGGCGAGCAGTTCCGCAGGCGGCACCAACTCGGCGCGCAGTTGTTCGCGCAGGGGAGCGAGCCAGGTCGGGGTCTCGCGGCTGTTCTCGAGGATCGCCAGGGCCGCGGCCACGTCGCCGCTGCGCTGGGCGCGCTCGCGCAACTCTTCCGGAGTCGCCACGCGCGCGCCGGTGCGGCTGTCGAGCATGCGCCACTGGTCGCGGTCGGTGAAGATCACCAGGGCCGCCATCACCGCCACCCCGAGCAGAGCGAAGGTCCAGACGCGCTTCTGCGAGTACATCATGGGCGCGACACCTCGATGGTCTCGTCGCCCGGGGGCAGGTCCAATTGCAGGCGGCCTTGGGTGTCCACGGCAAAGGACTCCAGCGAACCGCCGATGCGGCAGGAAACGGATTCGCCCGGCGGCAATCCGGCAAACACCACGTGGCGGGCGGCGACCGAGTGGCCTTCGATGCGCACCGAGTGCCCATCGCGGGCGCCGGCGGTGATGGGGAAACTCGCCTGTTCGAGCCACGGGCCGGTGGGGGGGCCCGCTTGCAAGACCACCCGAGCCTCGTCGGCGCCCAGGTGCACGTACAGGGCGCTGCGCCAGCGGCGGAAGCCGAGCACACCTTCGCAGCGCGAGAGGTCAGGCAGTCCGGCGTCTCCGTCGAAGCGCAGGGTGCGGCAGGCGGAGGCGTTGCGTACGTGCCAGACCCCGCCGGCTTCGGGGCGCAGCTCCACGTCGAGCAGGGAGTTGCGCACGATGCGCCACCAATCCGAGGCGAAGATCGGTGTGGTCTCCTCCTGCAGGCCCCAACGGTCCAGCAGGTACTGCATGGCCTTCAAGCGGGCCGGGCGTTCGGCGCCGTAGAAGTGCATGTAGACGTTGGCGGGCTTGAGAAGGATCGGCTCGCCGGTGCGCTCGATGGTCGTATCGATGTGGATGAAGGCGCGGGGCATATCGCCGAAGTACCCATCGAACATGTTCTCGTTCGACATGCCGCAGTACACCTGGAGCATGCCGTGGTGCCAGCGCACGGTAGGACGCACATACCCACGCGAGTTGTAGGCGTCATCCCAGCGGTAGGTGCCGCCGTTCACGTTGGCCAGGCCGAGTTCTTCGGAGGCGGCCAGGGCTGCGGTCGGCGGCACGGCGTCGCCGGACCAGAGCATCACCTCGCAGGGTTTTTCGGGCGGGCAGAGCCAGCGGTTGATGAACGCGATCGATGCGCGGACCTCTTGTTCGGGGGAGTACTGGTAGCCCTTGAGGCCCGGGTACCACGTGACTTTTTTGGCCCCGGGCCCGCTCCGCATCGGCTCGTTCCATTCGAGCGGGTGCAGGATCGTGTGGCTGGCGGCTTCGACGTTCGGCAACGTCAGGATGTCCCGCGCCAGTTCCATCGCCGGCGTGGGCGCGTCGGGATCGAGCCGATCGGTGAGGCTTGCGATGATGTAGCTGACGGTGAACGGCAGCGCGTAGGTCTTGAGCACGCGGTCGCGGAACACCTTGGCGGAATATTCGCCGGGTTCGATCGTCGAAAGGCTCTCGAAGCCATCCCCGTCGATCTGCGCGAAGAATGCGCGACGACCGTTGATCACGTTCGGGTCGGGCACGGGCAGGCCTTCGCGGCCGAGGGCTTCGCGCAGGAACGCCACCAGGTTCAGGTGTTGCTTGCGGTCGCCCGCTCCGGTGCTGAACGTTGCGAGGAACGGGTTGAGGGCCACGCCGCCCGCCGGCACGGTGCAGACGGGGGCGGTGTCGGGCAGGTGCGACACGTGGCAGCGGCGCCAGACGCGGCCTTGCACGCTGCTGGCGAGGGGGCCCCAATACACCGGCACGAGGGGTTCTCCTTCGTACGCGATCAAGTCCTCACCTAGGCCGCTGGTCTGTACGGTCAATGGATCGTTGACCCACAGGGGACTGTACTCGAGCCCCATGGCCGCCATCAGGCCTCCATCGGGAAGCCCGTCCTCGAGCTGGATTGGCCCGGGGTCGCCGATCAGCACCACGCGGCGTCCGTGGTTGCGGATCTGATCGATCAACCAACCTTCGATCCACTCCGGTTCGCCCAGGTCATGCCCTGCATGCCCCAGGTACACAAGAATGCCAGCCACCCCGCGCATCTCGTCTTCGGTGGGGGCACCGAGATCGTACGAGCGCCGTTCCACGAGCAGCCCCAGGTGATTGAGGGGCATCTCCAGCAGACCGTGAACCGGATCCTCCGCCAGTTCGGTCTCCAACGCCTCCAAATCGTGGATCGCCACCACCCGGCGCGGTACGGGCGCGGGCAGGGGCACGGAGGACTGGGACAGCGCTAGCGCTGCGAGCAGGAGGGCGGGAAGCATGGCAGGCGCGCGCCGGAGGGAAACCCGGGCAAATCCCCCCCAGCGACCGCGTTGCAGCAATGCTACCCGTATGATGGGGGGCGGGGTGCGATGGCCCCGAAAGGGATCCAGGGAGCGAACAGAGGCCCGGCAATTTGAATCAATTCAAGACTGCAGGCAACCGGGTGCGGTGGGCGCTCATTTGGGCCGGTTGCGCGCTGCCGATGGCGTGTCGCAGCGTGGAGCAGGGCACGGGCGAAACCCAGGCGGCCGCCGTCGAAGCGGAGCCGAAAACGCCGCCCCGCGGCATCGCCAATCGCCTAGTGGACGTGCGCTGTTGGGCGGTGCAGCTCCAAGGTCTCGATCGCCCCGGTGCGCGTGCCGCCTTGACCGCCTGCCGCTTCGATCTGCTCGTGATCGAGCCGATGGTTTCGGTGCGGGGCCAGGAGTCGTTTCCGATAGCGGAGTTCGTGCGCGAGTTGCACGGGACGCGCGGCACCGCGGCGGCGGCGAAACGGGTCCTGGCGTACGTCAACGTGGGCCAGGCGGAGGCCTACCGGTCCTATTGGAAAGACGATTGGGTCGTACCGGGTGAGGACCATGCCGGCGAGCCCGACTTTTTGCTCGCCGCGGATCCCGAAGGGTGGCAGGGCAACTATCCCGTGGCTTGGTGGGATGCGCGCTGGCAAGAGGTTCTGTTCGGCACGCCGGCGAGCTTGATCGATCAGGCCTTGGCCGCGGGATTCGACGGTCTGTTCCTCGATTGGGTGCTCGGGTTCGAGGAACCCGCGGTGGCAGCCGCCGCCCGCGCCCAGGGGCTGCAACCTGCCCAGGCCATGGCCGATCTGCTCGCTCGCCTGCGGGTCTATGCGCGCGAGCGCGATCCCGAATTCCTGCTGGTCGCCCAGAACGCGGGTTACCTGTTTGCGCAGGTTCCCGAAGTGGCCGAGGCGATCGACGCGGTGTCCCACGAAGACCTCTCGTTCCGCGGTCGCGCGGTGTCCCAATGGGACCACCCCGAGGCCGGCGGCCTGCCGGTGCCCGCCGCCGAACGCGAGTCCCTCTCGCACTTGCTGCTCGCCCTGGGGCAGCGCGGCGTGGTGCTGCTCACCCTCGACTACGCCCTGACGCCCGCGGATCGCGATGTCGCCATCGCCAACAGCCGCCGCATCGGCGCGATCCCGTGCGTTTCGCGCACGGCGCTCAACCAGCTGCCCGAGTGGCCGGCGGCGGTGTTCGCCACGCCGCCGGCCGGGCCGCGTTGAATTCCGGGCCGATCAGGCCTTGGGCTCGCCGCCGTCCAGCACCTGGTGCCCGAGCACCTCGAGGCCCGAACGGATGTGCAGGTCCCGCTGGGGGAAGGCGATTTCGATGCCGGCCTTGCGGAACTCGCGATCGATGGCGGAGTTGAGCCCATCGACCACCTGCGGCCAGTAGTCGCGGTTGTTGATGAACACGCGCAGTTCGAAGTCGAGCGTGCTGTCGCCGAACGAGCGGAAGACCACGCTGGGCGTGGGGGAATCAACCACCAGCGTCATTTCCTTGGCGACGCGCATCAGGATCTTGCGCGTCTTGTCGACGTCCGAGCCGTAGGCCACGCCGACCTTGATGATTACGCGGGTGATCGGGTCGGTCAGGGTCCAGTTGGTGACGCTGGAGGTGATGAATTCCTTGTTCGGGATCAGCAGTTCGCGGCGATCCCAGTCCTGCACGGTGGTCGCCCGCATGCGCAGGCGGGTCACGATGCCCTCGGTGCCGCTGACGGTGACCACGTCGCCGACGCGGATGGGCCGTTCGAGCAGGATGATCAAGCCCGACACGAAGTTGGCGAAGATCTCCTGCAGGCCAAAGGCCAAACCGAAGGTCAGGGCGGCGACGAGCCACTGGATGCGTTCCCAACCGAGGCCGAGCGTGGACGAAGCCGCGCTCAGGCCGATCACGAAGATCAGGTAGCGCACCAGGGTCGAGATCGCGTACCGCGAACCCGCGTCCATGGGCAGGCGCTGCAGAAGGCTGATCTCGAGCAGGCCGGGCAGGTTGCGTGCGGCGGCGAAGGTCAGCAGCAGGATCAGCGTGGCGACCACGACGTCGCCCAGGGTCAGGCTGGCGGGCAGGCCGGCCACGAGCGAAGCGCCTTCGGTGGGGGCGGACGGCGACAGGCCACCGGTGACCATCGACATACTCGAGGGGGCCGCGGCTTCGCTGCCCGGATCCTTCGGCGCGCCGCTTTCGCCGGTGGGCGCGACAAGCTCCGCGTTCGCAAGCGATAGCCCGTTGCCGGGCACCGCATCGGTGGGGCTGACAATGCGCAGTTCCGGCCAGAGCTGCACGTTGTCGAGTCCTTCGAGCGCGGGCAGCGCACTGGCCCAGATCAAGTAGAGACCCACGAGCGCGCCGATCGTCACGCCGCTCTTGAACAGTTGGCGCGTCTGGCTGTCGAGGGCGGGCAAGTCGACCGTGGCTTCGTCGAAGGCGGGCATCACCGCGGACTCGGTGCTTTCGACCGGCGTCTCGGCCAGGGCCGCCGCGCGGGCTTTGGCTTTTTCGCGGGCCTGGGCCACCGCCAGCTTCCACCGGGTGATGTTCAACCAGCGCAGCAGCACGTGGTGCACCAGCACCAATACCAGGCCGAAGCCGAGCGACCACTGCATGCGCAGGTCGAGGCGCAGGGCGGTGTAGTAGTACCCGAGCAGCGCCAGCACGATCAGCGCCACCGGGATCAGCATGGCGGCGGTGGTCCAGAACGTGTGCACCTTGACCATCAGGCCTTGCTTGCGGGTGGCGCGTTGGCTCCAGATCGGGCTCTCGGGGTGGCCGATGCGCGTCAGGAACAGGGCCAGGGCGGCCATGGCCAGGCAGAACGCCACGCGGCCCACCGTGTCGGACAAGTGCAACACGTTCCAACCGCTGCTGGAGAAGTGCGCATCACGGCCGTAGAGGGCGCGGTAGATCGCGGTTAGCACGACGATCACCGGCAGGAACCAGCGCATCTGGCGCCGCACGAGTTCGGTGGTCAGCGGGTTCCAGCGGAAGTGCAGCTCGCCGATGCCCTTTTCCTGGGCCACACCCAACAGGATCAGTAGGGCGAAGACGACCAGGGCGACGTGGCTCAAGGCCGCGCCGGCACCTTGCAGCAGCGAGCGCACGACCTGGTCTTCGTCCTCCGCCAGGGCGCGGGCGGCGGAGCGCGTGATGCGTTCCGCCGACAGGTCGAAGGCCGAGTCCATCTGGGTGTAGGACATGTCGAGCACCGAAGCCACGGCCCACAAAAGCAGGGGCAGGGGCAGGGCGAGCAACACGGTCTGGGCCAGGGCGCGCAGGGTCAGGGCGAAACGGTCCGACCGGCGCGAGCGCACGGCTTTGTGCATCTCCTCGCGGCGCCGCCAGATCACCCGCCGCAGGGCGAGCAGCAGCAGGGCGAAGAACAGGAAGGTGCCCGCCCCCGAACCCCGCGCCCGCAGGCTGTGCAGGATGTCGGTCCAGGTGCTCGGTTTGGCCCAGATGCTCAGCCACTGCCAGGCTTGGCCGAACAGGTCGTTGAGGCCGCCGCGGAAAGCGCTGCGCGTGCTCTTGATCCAGAGGATGCGGCCCTCGATGTAGGCGCGGTACTCGTTGGCCGACTTCTCGATCTGCGCCTGGACCTGCTGGTGTTGACCCAGGGTGTTGGCCAGTTCGTCCAGCGACCTCTGCGCGTCGGCCTGCAACTGGGCTTTCTGCCGCAGCAAATCGCGCACGTAGAGCGCCACCGGGGATTCCGTGTCGCTGACGCCAATGCGGTCCAGAAGGCGCAGGAGAGCCACCTCGGAGTCGGCGATCGAGCGCGAATCGGTGTCGATGTCGAGCAGGGCCAGCTGGCACTCCGACAGTTCCTGGCGCCGTTGCTGGGCTTGATCCTGCAACGAGCGCCGCTTCGGCAGCCACTCGAAATCCTCGCGCAGGGTGCGCCCCATGCCCTCGGTCAGTCCGCCGTACTGCATGCGGCGCAAGGACCGTTTGTAACGCTCTTGGATCGCATCGCGGTCGCGCTTCGCCCGTTCCAGGGCGGCGTCCGCGGCCAGTTTCTGCTGGGGCAGTCCCCGTTCGCTCAACTGCACGATCTCCAGGGCGAGTTCCTTCAGCACGCGGATGCCCGCGGCAGAGAGCTCGGGGAAGCGCTCTTCGAGCTGCTGCGCCTGGCTCGACGCCTGCTGCGCCGCCTGTTCGGCCTGGGCGGTACGCAGGTCCGCGACCATCGTGCGCAGGCGATCGACCCGGCTCGTGAGCCGTTCCTTGCGGCGCTGGTACCGATCGGAGCGCAGGGGATCGAGGTCGCGCAGGGCGGTGAGCAGCGCTTGCTCGGTCTCCAGCGCCTCTTGGCTGGCCCGCGCGAGCCGCGCCTTGCTGAGCGCCAATTGTCCGTGGGGCTTGAGCTGGGCCTCCGGACCGAGGCTCAAGGCCGACTCCAACGCCTGGGTGGCTTCCAGTTTGGCCCGCGCGATCTCATCGGGCAGCAACCCGAGGCGCGTCGCACTGGCTTTTTTCTCCGTCTCCCACGCGGTCACCTCGTCCAAAGCCGCCTGGGCTTCCGCTTGGGCCTGCAGCAACGCGGTTTCGAGTTGTTCGAGCGTGCTGGTGGACGGGTCAGGCAACTCCGGGTCCGGCTGCGCCTGACCCGCCTGCTGCTCCAAGTTCGCCTTGCGCCCGGGTACCTCTTCGATCTCGCGCCGCTTGCTCTGGATGTTGCTGCGCAGGGTGGCTTCGGCCGCCAAATTCTCCAATGTCGCGGTCAAGTCCGCGCGCTGCTTGACGACCTCGGGATCCTCGCCGGTCAAAGCCCCCAGGGCCGCTTCCAACTCCGCCGTGCTCTGGTTCGGCGGCAACGACGCCGGCTGTTCCCCCTGGGCTCCGGCCCGGGCGAGCAACAGCAGGAAGGTCAGGGAAAGCAGCAGGGGGAAGCGCAGCCGTGCCATGGACGTCAGGGGAGTTCTTCGCGGTTGCCGAGCCAACCGAGGCGGTAGAAGAGGACCAGCAGGGCCAACGCGATGGCGGCGCAGATCCCCAGGAACACCGGATAGGCGTAGGGGGCGCGCAGTTCGGGCATGTTGCCGGGCTGGCTGGTATCGAAGTTCATCCCATAGATCCCCGCGAGGAAGGTCAAAGGGATGAACACGGTTGAGATCACGGTGAGCAACCGCATGGTCTCGTTGGTTTTTTGGCCCTGGATCGACAGGTGCACGTCGATCAGGCTGGTCGAGAGATCGCGGTAGCTCGCATCCACGTCGACGATCTGGTTCGCGTGGTCGAGGGTGTCGCGCAGCGAGAGGCGCGTCATCTCGCTGAAGCCGTACTGCGGATGGTTGCTCAAATGGTCGAGCGCGCTGTGCATCGGCAGGGCGGCGCGGCGCAGCGTGGTCAGGTCGCGGCGTACGAGGTAGAGGGTGCGCAGCAAACCCGGGTTGCGCCCTTCGAGCACCTCGTCCTCCAGATCCTCGAGGCGACGCCCGAGGGTTTCGAGGATGGGGAAGTACCCGTCGACCACCACGTCGATCAACCCCGCCCCAAGGTACTCCGGTCCCGCACCCAGGATGTTCTGGTTGCCGCGCTGCATGCGCTGCTCGACCGGATCGAACAAATCCGATGCGTTCTCGAGCACGCTCAGCACCCAGTTGCTGCCGATGAAGAGGCTGACCTGCTGCCACTCCATGTGCTCGTCCGGCCCGGGCACCAGGTTGCGCAGCACCACGTAGATGCCTTCTTTGTAGTTCTCCGCCTTCGGCCGCTGCCCGACGTTGTGCATGTCGGAGATGGCCAGCGGGTGGATCTGCAGGGCCTGGCCGAGTTGTTGCAGCTCGCTGCCGTCCCCCAGACCGGTCACCTGGATCCAGCGCGTGGATTGGCCGTCATGGCCGAACAATACTTCGCCGGGCGAGGGCACCCGCGCCGTGCGCACGCCGGAAACATCCAGATCGAGCACCTTGAGCACGAAGGAGGCGCTCGAGCTGCCCGATCCCAGGGTCCCGGGCGCCGCGCCCCGGGACGTGTAGCGGCGACGGAAGAGTCCCATGCCGGCCATTCTCCCTTTCGGGCCCGGCCGGTGCACCGGCTTTCACGGCTGGCTTTCCAAAATTCCCGGCGCTCAGGCGTCGGGCAGGGTCAATTCGCCGCGCAGGTCCTGCTGCATGCAGGTCCGCACCCCGGCCACGTCCTTCTCGCGCGCCAGCAGGTACAGGAGCTTGGCCAGGGCCGCCTCCGGGGTCATGTCGAAGCCCGAGATGACACCCACATCGAGCAGGGCCTGGCCGGTTTCGTACAAGGAAAGGTCGGCGCAGCCGTGGATCGGTTGGGGCACGTCGACGATGACGACGCCCCGGTCGGTGGCGCGTTTGAGCGCCGCCATGAACTGCTTGTCCCGGTGCGGCGCGTTGCCCGAGCCGTAACACTCGAGCACGAGGCCCTGGATGCCGTCGAGGATCGCGTTCAGCGCCTCCGCGCGCAGGCCCGGGAAGAGGCGGAAGGCCGCCACCACCGAGTCTCCGATGTCGCGCACGCCGAGCGTTCCGCGGTCCGGGGCGGGGCGCCGGATCAGGTCCCAATTCAGATCGAAATCGATGCCGACCGTGCCCAGCCGCGGCAGGTTGGGGGAGTCGAAGGCAGCGAAATACTCGCCGTCGATCTTTTTCGCGCGGTTGCCGCGCAGCAAACGCCCGCCGAAGTACACGCACACCTCAGCGATGCGGTGCGCGTACCGCTCGAGCAGCATCAGCGCGGTCAGCAGGTTCTCCCAGCCGTCGCTGCGCAGGCGGCAGAGCGGCATCTGCGAACCCGTGATGAGCACCGGCTTGTTCAGGTTCTCGAGCATGAAGCTCAAGGACGACGCCGTGTAGGCCATGGTGTCGGTGCCGTGGATCACCAGCACCGCGTCGAAGTCCTGGCTATGCTGCTCGATATCGCGGGCGATGGCGAGCCAATCCGAGGGCCGCATGTTCGAGCTGTCGAGCAGCGGGTCGTATTCGCGCAGCACGAAGGAGGGCAGTTCCTCGGCGCGCATCTGCGGCGCTTCGGCCAACTGCTCGGCGAGGAAGCCCGGCGCGGGCGCGTACCCACGGCCGGTTTTCTGCATGCCGATCGTGCCGCCGACGTAGGCGATGAAGACCCTGCGTTTGCCCATGGCTCAGTTGCGCCGCGCCGGGCGATGGGCTTCCGCCCACTTGAGGAACTCCTCTTGGCGCTTCTCGTTGAGGCGCATCAGGGCCTGGTCCAACTCGGCGAGGGTCGGCACGCCCATGGCGATGCGCTGCTCGTCGGTGGTGATCGGGTTGAGTCGGTAGAGGTCCCAGATCCCGGGCGGGTCGTGGTACACGAACTGCGTGCCGTAGGTCTGGGGCCGGCCCGCTTGCAGGTCGAGTTTGTCGATCGCCTGGGCCAGGACGGGGTTCGCGCGCACTTCGCCCGCGCTCACCGATTGCAGCGCCAGGTCGTGGGCGCGCTCGATGCGCGTCGGGGATTCCGCGTTCACCAGGGCCGCCGCGGCCCAGAGTTTGTCCTCGCCGCTGTGCAGCACGCCCTGGTCCTGCCACGCTTCGAACTGCCCGTACAGTTCCTCGAGTTTGGCGCGCCCCTCGGGCCGCAGGGCCTGGGTTCCGGCCTGTTTGCCGAGTTCGTCCAGGATGCGCTCGTACTGGCGCTTGGGGTTGGGGCCGCTTTGGCAGGCGGCCAGCAGCAGGCCGGCGAGGCAGAGAACGGGAAGGCGCATGGGATCAGGCGGGATCCTGGCCCACCGGCATCAGGTGTACCCGCAGGGCGCCGCCCTTGGCAATGGACTCGATCGAATGCACTCCCAACTTGCGACCCGCTTCCCCGCGCAGCCAATCGCGCACCGCCGGTCCGAGCACCCCCGTGCCCCCGCGGCTGCCGTACCCCCGGCCGGTGATCACGACCACCGAACGCTCCCCGCGGGCGCGGGCCATGTAGAGGTCCTGGCCCAGCCGCACGAGGGCGCGCGCCACGGTCACCCCATGCAGGTCGATCTCGCGCTCGAAGTCGTCCCGTGCCACGTCACTCGGGGCGCGGCTCGCCGACTTCGAGCATTTCGAACTCGCACAGCAGGCTCGAGCCCGGAGGCACGAGGCCTTCGATGCCCGCCTCGCCGTAGCCGAGCGCGGGGGGGATCTCCGCCACGCGTTTGCCACCGGCGCGCATGCCCAGCAGGGCTTCTTCCCAGCCGGGAATCGGCGCGGCGCCCATGGTGAAGGAGATCGGCAGGCCGCGTTCGTAGGTGGAGTCCACCAAGGTGCCATCGCGCAGTTGCACACGGTAGTCCATGGTGACCTCGCTGAAGGGGGTCACCGCGGGTCCGAGGCCTTCGAGCACATCCTGCACCTGCACGCCGCCGGGAGTGGTGCGGATCGGGTGATCCACGTCGACCGAGCGGTTCCAGCGGGGCAGGAAACAGCCGCTGAGGCCGGCGAGGGCGAGGGCGGGGAGCAGGTAGGCGCGCGGTTTCATTGGCTCAGGATGGCGGCGATGCAGGCGACGTCGACGATGTCGTCCACGCTACAGCCCCGCGACAGGTCCATGAAAGGCCGGGCGAGGCCCTGGATCAAGGGCCCGATCGCCTTCGCGCCCGCCAGGCGCTGCGTGAGCTTGTAGGCGATGTTGCCCGAGTCCAAATCGGGGAAAATCAGGACATTCGCGCGGCCCGCGAGGGGGGAGCGCGGCACCTTGCGTTCCGCCACTTCGGGCACGATCGCGGCGTCCACCTGGAGTTCGCCGTCGACGGTCAGGCCCGGGGCGCGGTGACGCACCTCTTCGGTCGCCGTGCGCACCTTGTCCACCCGCGGATGCTCGGCGGAACCGTGCGACGAGAAGGACAGCATCGCGACCTTGGGTTGGGTGCCCAGGAGGCGCGTGTGGCTCGCGGCGGTGGCGATCGCGATGTCCGCGAGCTGATGGGCGTCGGGATCGGGCACCACGCCGCAGTCCCCATAGGTGTAGGCACGATCCGCCATCACCATCAGGAAGCAGGAGCTGACGGTTTTGAGGCCTTCCTGCATGCCGATGATCGACAGGGCGGCGCGCAACACGTCGGCGGTGCTGGCGAGGCTGCCCGCCACGCCGCCGTGGCAATCGCCCCAGGCCACCAGCGCGGCGCCGAAGGAGAGGGGATCCTGGAGTTGCTTGCGCGCGCCTTCGAGGGTCATTCCCTTGTGGCGGCGGCGGGCCTCGAGTTCCTTGGCGAAGGTTTCAAGGCGGCTGTCGCGGCGCGGATCGACGACCTCGACGCCGCTCGGCACCGCGCCCATGCCGGGGGCGGCGACGAGCACTGGGCGGCAGAGGCCCAGGGCGGCGAGGCGCCCGGCGGCTTGCACGACGCGCTCGTCGGAGGCTTCGGGCAGCACCACGCGGCGCGCCAGGCGCCGGGCCTTCTCATGCAGTTCGAGCAGCACGTCCATGGCGGGATCAGGCGGGGGTTTCGGCGAGCACCGCGTCGGGCACGTCGAGTTCGAGGCGCAGCAGGGCGAGCCCGTGGGTTTTGCCCTGGGCGTCGGTGAGCAGCGACGCGGAGCCGCCGCCGCCGAGGCTGTCCTCGAGCAGGAAATTGAGCACGCGCATGTTGTCGGCTTCGAAGCGCGTGACGCCGCCGTGGTTGACCTGCGCGAAGTGCGCGCGCACCTTGTCGGCAGTCAGGGTCTGCTTGAGGAAGCGGTAGGCGGCTTCGCTGCGGGCGAGGATGCCCACGTTGGAACCTTCACCCTTGTCACCCGAACGGGCCTGGGCGATGCGTGCGAGGGGAACGAGGGCCATGGTCAGGAGTGGAAGAGGGAAACCGAGGGCTGGATCAGGGACTTCTTCATCAGGGCGGGCCAGTAGCCGATGATCTCGGTGGCTTTGGGCCGTCCGCCCGCGAACCCGGTCACGCCGGGGGGGCCGCTGGTAACGAGCGGCACGAGTTCGGAGCCGAAGCGCGACACTTTTTTGCGATCGGGACCCTTTACGCCCAGGCGCAGCACGACTTCGGGCACGTCCGCCGCGCCGCCGGGCAGCATGCCCGCGTGGCACACGCCGGATCCGACGAATTCGACGAGGCGCTCCTCGGGGCTGTACTCGTACCCGTCGAAGGCGAGGCGCTGCCACACGATGTCGCTGCAGAGCTGCGCCTTTGCGAGGGCATCGGGGCCGGAAACCGTGAGTTGGCCCACCGACTTCCAACCATCTTCGAAGCTCATCGAGACCTTGTAGGTCTCGGTGGCCGGCAGGCCCTTCACGCCGCGCACCTCGACCCGGTCCGGTCCCACTTCGGTGAGCGTGAAGCTCGTGAAGTCGGCGACCACGTCGGGGGTGATGTAGCGCGCCGGATCGCCCATCTCGTAGGCGAGTTGGTGCGTGACCGTCGAACGATCGACGCGACCGCCGGTGCCCTCGTGTTTGGTGATGACGAAGCTGCCGTCCGCATGGGCTTCGATGATCGGATAGCCGATCATCGCCATGTCCGGAATCGTGCGCCAATCGGTGAAGTTGCCGCCGGTACACTGCACGCCGCACTCGACGATGTGGCCCGCCACGGTGCCCGCGGCCAAGCGGTCCCAGTCGCCCGGCTGCCAGCCGAACTCGTGGATCATCGGGCCGAGCACTAGGCCCGGATCGGTGCCGCGGCCGGTGATCACGATTTGCGCACCCTTGTCCAGGGCTTCCGCGATGGGGAAGGCGCCCAGGTAGGCGTTGGCGCTGGTGACCTTGTCGCGCACCTGGCTGAGCGGCGCACCGGTGTCCATGTTGGTGAAGGCTTCGCCCGCGCCCATCAGCTCGTCGATGCGGCCCAGGATGTCGTCGCCTTCGACCACGGCCACGCCCATGCCCTCGATGCCATGCTTGCGCAGCACCGCCAGCACCGCGTCCTTGCAGGCGTGCGGGTTGACCCCGCCGGCGTTCGCGATGACCTTGATGCCCTTGTCGCGCAGGGCGGGGGCGATGCGGTCGATGAGCGCCACGAAGTCGGTCGCGTAACCCATCTTCGGGTCCCGCGAGCGCAGCTTCTGCATGATGCTCATGGTCACCTCGGCCAGATAGTCGAGGGTCAGGTAGTCCAGCGGGCCCTCCTGGGTCAGCCGCACGGCCCCCAGGATCGAATCCCCCCAAAAGCCCTGGCCGTTGGCCACGCGTACCATTTCCTTGGCGCTTTTCATCTTCGGTTCCGGCGCGGGGCGCACCGCGAGGTCGGCCTGCCCGCTGATCGGGCGCCCAGTGTACCGGGGGGGCATGGCGGCCCAAGGGGCGGCGGGGGATTTCACCCGCGCTGGCGACTCCGGCGCCGGGGATCGCGGCCGGTTGTTAGGCTGGGGCCCATGCAGCTCCCGCCCCTGCTCGTGACCGGCTTCGGTCCCTTCGAGAACGTCGCCGAAAACCCCTCCGGCAAGCTCGCCGCACGGCTCGGGGGCATGGAGGGTGTCACCGGGCTCGAGTTGCCCACCGCGTACGGGGCGGCGGGGGAGGCCCTCGATGCCGAACTCGAGGGGCGCGGCGACTTGCGCGTGCTGCTCGCCCTCGGTGTGCATCAGAGCGGCGGTTTCCGCCTCGAACGGCGCTCGGGGGCGCGTCCGCCGTCCGAGCGCGGGGATGTGGTCGGGGCGGTCTGGGGGCTCGGTCCCCGGGCGCAACGGGAGACGCGCGTGGACCTGGAGGCGGCGGCGCGGGCGATGGAGGCGGTGTCGCCCCTGCGGGTCTGGATCTCCGACGACGCCGGCGGCTACGTGTGCGACCACATCTGCGAGCACGTGCTGCGGCGCGCGGAAGAGCGCGGCATCCTGGGGATGTTCCTGCACGTGCCAAGTCAGGACGAGCTCGATGTGCCGGGGCAGGAGCCGGTGGTGGCCGCGCTCATCGAGGAGCTGCAGCGCCAGGCGCGGGGCTGGCAGGGGGCCGGTCGCCTCGGGTAAGCTGCGCCCATGGCACAACGCATCGATTGGTACTACCACCGCAAGGGGTGAACCTCCTGCAAGCGCAGCGACGCCTTCCTCGAGGCGCGCGGCGTCACCGTCCGTGAGACGGTCAATGCATCCAAGGAACGATTTGGGCCGGCCGAGTTGGAGGGCGTGCTCGAAGGGGCTCGCCACCTGATCGTGGCTAAGGGCAAGAAGGTCCTGCGCTGGGACCTGGCGAAGGACGCGCCCGATGCCGAGGCCCGCGGGGCCGCGATGCTCGGGCCCTCGGGCAACCTGCGCGCGCCGACGATCCGCAAGGGCAAGACCCTGATCGTGGGCTTCCACGAAGAGCTCTACGAAGAAATCTTCGGCTGATCGCAGACGGGAAGCCGGACGAAAAACAGGAGCGGGGACCCTTCGGGATCCCCGCTCCTGTTTTTGCCTGTCAGGGGTCGGTTACTTCGAGGTGGTGATCTCGAAGGTCATGGTGCCCGACATCTCCATTTCCATGCCGTTGGTCATCTCCATGCCGCCAGCGGAGATGTTCATCGCGGTGATCAGCGCCATCGACATCTCCCCTTCGTACTCGAAGCGGAACATGTGGCCCGCGGCGCCATCCCACAGGAGGTGCCCCTTGCCCTCGATGTTGCTCTCCATTTCCATCTTGTCGACGCTGACTTCGACGCCGGCCGGCATTTCCTCGCCCGCCATCTGCTCTTCGACGAAATCGGTCAGGTCCGCCTTGGCGTTGATCTTGACCTTGACTTCGATGTCCAGGTACTTGGTGCCGTCGACTTCCTTCTTGCCGACGTACTTGCAGTTGATGTCGCCATCGAGCATGTCGCCGAACATCTTGCGCATGTCGCCCATCATTTCGGGGCTCGGGCCACCGACGCCGGCTTGGGCGTTCTCCAGCTCGGTATTCCAGTGCATGTCGCCGCCGGCGGCAAACAGGTCGATCAGGACCTTGTTGTCCACGGACCACTCATCGCCTTCGGAAACCTCGTCCTTGGGCAGCAGGCCGCGCAGGTCCATGTCCTCGGTCAGGCCTTCCAGCAGCGCGACGTCGGCATCGGACTCCTCGTCGAACTTGGTGGTGTAGGCCCCCGCATCCGCGTCCCAGGTGAAGGTCACGGTCTCGCCGGTCAGCTTCGAGGTGCCGCTGCCTTTGAGGGACTCGTTCTGGTTGTTGCCCATGGCGTTGACCTTCACTTCACCGTCCATTTCCATGGTGGCGCCCTTGAACTCCCGGCTCAGCTTGAGGGGCTTCGAGCCCTCCATCTTGGTGTAGGTGTCCTTGGTGGTGACCTGCTGGTTCATGTCCATGTTCATCTCGAATTCCATGGGCATCTCCTCGCCGTTCATGGTCATCGACATGGAGTCGAGCTCGAGCGCCATGCCCAGCTTGAAGGTCTTGTTGAGCACGGTGCCTTCGGCCGGGGTGAAGGAGACCTTGTCGGCCGACAGGTTGAGGGCGAGCAAGAGGGGGCTGGCGCAGACGAGGCCCGCGAGCAGACGGTGGGTCGGTTTCATGGGGGGATATGGGTCTGGGTTGCCGCGGTGCGGCGAGATGTCCCTGGATTGCCGGGCTGGCCCCGGCAGCTAGGGGGCAACTAATGCGGCTCTACGGCCCGCCTTGCAAGGTATTTTTGCGGCGGCCTGACGATCCTGTCAGGTAGGGCCAGCGCGCTGCGGCGACCGGATTTCGGGGCATACGGCCCCGGGGCCGTGGTCCTGCAGGCTCCTGGGGGGCGGAGGCCCAGGAGGGGGGACGAACGGGCGCTGGAACGGGGTCAGCGGGCGGCGAAAGCCACCAGGCAGACCACGAGAACCAGGAGGAGTACAGATGCGGCGGTCGGGACCGACCCTTTGGAGGTGCTGATGGGGTCCATGGGGAGAGCCAGGGTTGGAAGGCCCGGCTAACTCACTATGAAGGATTTGCCAGGGAGCGGAAAAACACCGGCGACTGTGTCACAATTTAGGTCATCCACCGCTTCCTGGTGGCGCCAGGGGGCTACCTTGGGGCGCCCCAACGGTCGGAGATCCCCTCTCACCGCTTTTTCCATGCTGGAATCCGCATCCAATCCCCTCCCGCAGGAGGCCGGCGCTGGCCGGACCCTGACCAAGGTGGTCGCCACCATCGGCCCTGCCTCCGAAGATCGGGTGGGGGAACTCATGGATGTGGGGCTCTCGGTGGCCCGACTGAACTTCAGCCACGGCACGGCGGAGGACCACCGGCGCCGGGTGCAGAAGATCCGGGCGGCCGCCCAGGAGCGCCTTACCGCTGTCGGCATCCTGGCGGACCTACCTGGACCCAAAATCCGCACGGGCTCGTTTGCCCAGGGATCGATCGATCTCGTGGTCGGCGAGAAGGTGCGCCTGCGCGCGGGCGACGGCCAGGCGATCGCCGGTGAGGTCCTGATCAACGTGCCCAACCTGGTGGACCACGTGCACCCGGGGCACCGCATCTTCCTCAACGACGGCCAGATCGAACTGGTCTGCGAGGACCGCTACGGCGAGACCGTCGTGGGGCGCGTGCGGCGACCGGGCAAGGTGGGCACGCGCAAGGGCGTGCACCTACCGGATTCGGACGTGGCCTACGATCTGCCCACCGACGAGGACCGGGCCTTGATCGAACTCGGCAACGAACTCGGCGTCGACTACTACGGAATCAGTTTCGTGGGCCACGCGAGCGAGGTGCGCGAAATCCGCGCCCTGGCCGATGGCCAGCACCTGATCTCCAAGATCGAACGCCTGACCGCCGTGCGCAACCTGGACGAGATCCTGGCGGAATCCGATGGAATCATGGTCGCGCGGGGGGATCTGGGGGTCGAGTTGCCCCTGGCGGATCTGCCGCTGACCCAGAAGGCGCTGATCGAAGCTGCGGTGCGCGGGGGCAAATTCGTCATCACGGCCACCGAGATGCTCGAGTCGATGATCCAGTCCTCGCGCCCGACCCGCGCGGAGGTGACCGACGTGGCCAACGCCGTGCTCGACGGCTCGGATGCGGTGATGCTCTCGGCGGAGACCGCCGTCGGTGCCTTCCCGGTCGAAGCCGTGCGCGCCATGGCGGAGGTGGCCCACGCGGCCGAGAGTTCGCCCCGGTACGCCAAGGTGCCGCGCCTCAAACTCACGGCGCTGGACGCTCACTTCTACAACGCCACGGCGATGGCGTCGGTGCAAGTGGCCACGGCGCTCGACCTCAAGCGCATCGTGTGTTTCACCGAAACCGGCAACACCGTGCGGCATCTCTCGCGCTTCCGGCCGAAGGCGGAGATCATCGCGCTTTGCCCGAACCAGGAAGTGGTGAACCGTATGTCGGTGCTGTCGCACGTGCGACCGCTGCTCTTCCGCCGGGAGCCTTCGCTGGAAGACATGATCTACATGGCGGCGGAGATGCTGGTGGTCCGCGGCATTGCGGACTATGGCGAGCAGACGGTCTTCGTCGCGGGGTTCCGCCGGGCGTGGCCCGGTCCACCAACGTCATGAAGCTCCACCGCATCGGCGAAGAAGTCAAATTCTCCTGAGCTCCGCGGGTTTTGGGAGGAAGGGGGGCCGGCGCGATTCTGGTGGGGTTCAGCGTGTTTTGAGGCGGAAAGTTGTGCTCGGCGTGGCTTTGGCCACGCCTGCGCGAACTTTCCGCCTCAAAACACGCTGCACCCTCACCAGAATACGCGGGCCCCCTTCCTCCCAAAAACCCGCTCCGCAACGCGCGGCACAAGTGAGGGAAGGGGGCGGCTCAGCGCGCCTTGGCGCGGCTTCGCTTTGGGGGAGGAAGGGGGCTTAGCGCGCCTGCGGCCGGCTTCGCCTCTGGCGGGGGAGGGCTCGGCGCGCCTGCGGCGCGGCTTCGCCTTGAAGGCGGGAGGGGGAGGTAGGCTGGGGGATGAAGTGGTTTGGCGTTTTTTTTGGGGGGCAGGGGGGAGTTCGGATTGGTTGAAGGAGGCGGTGGAGCGGGCGCGGGTGGAGGTGCCGGGGGAGGTGCCGGGGGTGAGGGGGAGGTGCCTTGGGTGAAGTTGGGGTATTGGGGGTGTTGGTGGTTGGGGGATTGTGATTTGGGTGGTGGAGGCGCGGAAGAAGCGGAGGGCGCGGGTGGTGCGGTTGGGGAGGGGGAAGTTGAGGGGGATGCAGGGGAGGTTGGTGGAGATGGTGCAGGCAGAGGTGGGGGTTGGTGTGGAGATGGAGGTGGATTGGTTTTTGGTGTTTGAGGATCGGGAGGTTGGCAAGCGGGCGGGGTTGCAGTTGGTGCGCGAGGGGTTTGGGGTTCGGGTGCGGAGGACGGCGGATCGGAGTGGGTGGTTGGTGATTGCGCGGACTCAGGCGGTGGTGTCGAACGAAATGTTGGATCGGGAGGGGGCGCGGTTGAGTGTGTTTGCGGAGGAGGCTGGCGGGGTGTTGGATGGGTTTGAGGTGGGGAGGATTGGTGCGGATGAGGGTTAGGGCGGTCGTTTTTTTGGGAAGGCGGGGGCTTGCTGGAATGGGAGGGTCTTCCCATAGTGGGGACCGTTCCGGGGAGGGAACCTCGCGCTTGTGGTGGCCTTGGGTGGTCTCTAGAGTCGAGGCGGTCGATTGGACCCCAGCCAGTCGCCCTCCCTGCCGCCACCGTTGTCGTCAAGGCTTCCTGCCGATCCGGTAGTGGTCCGAGGTTCTCCATGCTCAATCGCTTTCAATTCACCCGCTTGCGGCCGTTGAAACGGGCGCAGGCACCTGCAGCTCCTGAGGTGACCCGGGCGCCGGAGACGGGGGCGTCCCGCGTCATCTGCGTGGCCAGTGGTAAGGGGGGCACCGGCAAGAGTGTCATGGCCTCGAACCTGGCTGTGATGCGCGCCCAGATGGGCGAGAAGGTGCTGCTGGTGGACTTCGATGCGGGTCTCGCGAACGCGCACCTGCTGTTGGGTCTTGCACCGGATTACGACCTGGGGCACGTCATGGAGGGGCGGGTTTCGGCCCGGGATGCCCTCGTGGATGGGCCGCTAGGTATGAAGTTGCTTTCGGGGGGCGTGGGGCGCGATGCGCTCGTGAACCCTTCGCGGCGCGAATTGGACCGGTTGTTCAAGGCCCTGCGGCCGATGGAGGACCAGTTCGACCTCATCATCATCGATCACGGTGCCGGTCTTGGGTACAGCACGGTGGCGCACCTCGCGGCCACTTCGACCCTGATCTTGGTCACCAACCATGAAGTGACCGCGCTTTCCGATGGATATGCGCTGTACAAGCGAGCCATGATGGTCAACCGCAGCATGCGCGTGGGCCTCGTGGTGAACCGGGCCCCCGATGAACGCCTCGCGCAGGCAGGTTGGGAACGGTTCCGCACCGCGGCACAGCGTTTCCTCGGTTGTCAGCCCGAACTCATCGGCTGGGTGCCCGCAGACCCAGCGGTGGGACACAGCGTGCAGCAGCGCGTGCCGGTCACGTTGAGCGCTCCGGACAGCCCCGCGGCTCAAGCGATTCGCGAAGTTGCCAAGTGGACGCCTATTGACCACGCCCGCACGACAAGTGCATTCTACGAGCGGGCCCGCAAGTCTCTCCGCTGAGTGCGTGGGGGGCGCGGCCCCGGAAATCCCAGGACCCAGCCCACCAGCGCTTCCCATGGTGCTCGGGCCAACCCTCCGCGCGACATGACACTTTCCCGCAGTCCCCACTCCGGTGCGAAGATGCAGGTTCTCACCTTCGTCAATCAGAAGGGGGGATGCGGAAAGACCACCACGGCCATCAACCTGGCCGGTGCGTTGGTGCGTCGCGGTCAGCGCGTACTCGTGGTCGATCTCGATCCCCAGGCCCACGCGACGATGGGGCTCGGTGTCGACGGCAGCGAAGGGGCCAGCGTGGCCGAGGTATTGCTCGACGAGGCCTACATCGAACAGGCGATCCGCGAGCTGCCGTCCGGTCTGCACCTGCTGCCCTCCCGCCCGCGCCTCGGCGAATTCGAAGAGCGCAGTGAGCGCCTGCTGCACCCCGAGCAACGCCTGCGTTTCGCCCTCGATGCGGTGCGCGACCGGTACGACTACGTGGTCGTCGACTGCCCGCCGCGCGCCGATGGCGTGTTGTGCGCCAACGCGATGTTCGCCTGCACGCTGGCCATGCTCGTCGTGGAGACCGGCGCCTTCGCCCTACAGGGTGCCCTGCAAGCCCTGCGCGTTCTGCAGGAGGTCGGCGAGAACCAGGGGCGCAGCTATCCGATCCGCGTGGTCGGCACCCTTTTCGACCGCCGCACGCGCTTCGCCCGCGAACTGCTCGTCGCCCTGCACCAGCGGTTCGCCGGTGCCATGTTCAACACCGTCATCCGGACCAGCGTGCGGCTGCGCGAAGCGCCCGCGGTGGGGGTGACGGTCGATGTGCTCGACCCCCAGAGCCGCGCCACCGCGGACTTCGCCGCCCTCGCTGCTGAGGTGATGGAGTCCTTCCAGCCCGCCACCCCGTCCACCCGCCTGCACGCGGGTGCCGGATCGCTGAGCCGTTGGCAATTCGTCGCGTCGGACTCCGGCGCGGAATCGGAAAACTAGGCAACCGCACGTCCAACCCAACCGCACCGCACCATGGACTCCCTCGCCCTGCTTTGCACCCTGCACGCCGACGGCCCGGCCACGCTGGCCCGTCTGCGCCGCTGCGGCTGCCACAACCTGTCCGACCTTCAGCGTCTGGGGGTGGAATCCCTGGCGGAGGCCCTCGAGGTGCCGCCCGCGATGGCGCGCCGCCTGGTGCGCGAGGCCCAGATCCTGCGCCAACGGGTCGGTAGCGAACCCCTTGATCCCGAGGAAGCTCCCGAAGGCATGGTGGTCAGCCCGATCGAAGAGCCCGCCGGTCCCGTGACCCAGGCGAGCCCGCTCGACCGCAGCGACTTCGCGCTCATCCGTGAAGTGATGAACGGAACCAGCGTGGGGGGCCGCAATACCGGCTTCCGCACCTACGACGAAGAGCTGCCGGGGGACGAGGACGGCGACGACGAGGAGTACGACGAAGCTCCGTGGTTTGCGCCGGACAATGCAACTGCCAGCCAGGCGCCTGCGCCCCGGACGGCGCAGATCCCGCCGGCCTTCGCGCCGCCCACGCCGGACGCCTACGCCCTGGCCGGGGCCGTCGACGGTCTCGACCGCGTGGTGGCCCAGGCCCTCGCCGGTGCGGGCGTCACGAGCCTGCGCGACCTGGTCGAACACGACGCGGGCAGCCTTGCCCGCGCGACCGGCATCAACTTCTCCCGCATCCGGCGCCTGCAGTTCCTCGCCCGCCGCGAGGAATCGGCGCCGCGCTTGAAGCGCAGCGAGCCGACCCCCGGCTACGTTTCCGAGCCCCTTCCTCCGCGCGAACCGCAACCGGCGCCGCAATTCGAATTGCGTTCCGCGCCGATTGTGCCGACCACGCCGCTGCCCCGTCCCGTCGCGCCGAGCGCCGAGGTGGAACCGATCGAACGCGAGTGGTTCGCCGCCACCGGCGAGATCGCGCCCGTCCGTCGCCCCGGCGCCGAGCCGCTGCCCGATCACCCGGTGCGCGAACTCGAGCCCGAGTCCGCCGGCCCGATGGCCATGGGCGAGGAAGCGGCGCGCGACGTGGCGCCCCTCGGCCGCTGGATGCCGCGCGCCGCCCGCGGCGTGCAGGACCAACCGATCGAAGCCGAAAGCGGTGAGCCCGTGCTCGTGCCGCCGCCGCCGCCGCGCCGCTTCTGGGAGCCCAAGCGCATCTGGGAAGCCCGCATGGCGCGCCGCGAAAAGGCCGCTCGCAAGGAGATCGAAGAACGCGCCCAGACGATCGGCGAGACCGAGAACCTGATGGCGGGCTCCGAATCCGCGCCGCAGGCGTCCCCGCAGGCAACCCCGCAACCTCAGCAGCCGAAACCCGTGCCGAGCCAGCCGGCCCCGGCCCCCGACGGCGCGCTGCAGTGGGACTTCTCCGTTCCCGAACTCCCCGAGCTGCCCCCGTCTTCGGGCATGCGCAGCCTGAACGGCGCCCCTGCGGCCAGCACCAAAGACGAAGCGTCGGGCCCCTTCGCCTGATCGCGGCGCCCCAAGCGCCAATGACCCCGCGCCCGGTCGGTATCCCCGGCCGGGCGCGGCTGTTTGACCAAGGAACGGCCTCGCGGGCCTCCGGGCCGTGCTCGGCCTGGGTGCAAGCCCAGCGCCCCCGTGCAAAGCCCGCCGCGCCGGTATACTGTCTGCCCCATGACCCCGCCTTCCGACATTCTGGCCCATGCCCTGATCGGCTCGGCTCGCAACCGCCCCGGCCAGGACCCGATCTTCGCCATCCACGGCGCCGCCGTGGCCCGTGCAGCCCAGGGTGAGGACGTGATCGACGCCAGCCTGGGCACCCTGATGGGGGAAGACGGTCGTTTGTGCGTGATGCCGAGCGTCACGCGGGCGTTCGCCTCGGTCGAACCCGGCAAAGCCGCCGCCTACGCGCCGATCGCCGGCGAAGTCCAATTCAACCGCGCGGTCGTCGAAGATGTCTTCGGGCCCGCGGGCCTCGCGGACCAGGCCCTTTCCGTGGCCACCGCGGGCGGCACCGGCGCCGTGCACCATGCGGTCGTCAACCTGCTCGACCGCGGCGAGTCGCTGCTCACCACCGACTACCACTGGGGTCCGTACGGCACCATCGCCGACCAGGCCGGGCGCGGCGTGCGCACCTTCCGCATGTTCAACGCCGAGCGGCGTTTCGACCTCGAAGCGTTCGAGCGTGGCCTCGAGGAGACCGCTGCCGTCCAGGAGCGCGTGCTGCTGGTGCTCAACTTCCCGTGCCACAACCCGACGGGCTACAGCCTGGACGACGGCGAGTGGAGCGAAGTGGTGCGCATCCTGCGCGGGTTCGACAAGGGCAAACCCGTGTCGCTGCTGCTCGATCTGGCCTACTCGAAGTACGGCGCACCGGGCACCGATGCGTGGGTGCATCACGTCGGGGAACTGGCGGCGCACATGCCGGTGCTCGCCGCGTGGTCGGCGTCGAAGTCGTTTGCGCAATACGGCGCGCGCATCGGCGGCCTGGCGGTGGCGTACGCCGACGCCGAAGAACGCCAGCGCATCGGCAATGCCTTCGCGTACACCTGCCGCGGCACCTGGTCGAACTGCAACCACCTGGGCATGCTGGCGATCACGCGCCTCTTGACCGAACCCGCTCTGCGCGCCGAGGCGGATCGGGACCGCGAGGCCCTGATCGCGATGCTGACCGAGCGCGTCGAAATCTTCAACCGCGAAGCCGAGGCCGCGGGCCTTGCGTATCCGCGCTACGAAGGCGGCTTCTTCGTCACGGTCTTCACCAGCGATCCCGGGGAAACCGCGCGCCGCTGCCAGGCGGACGGCGTATTCGTGGTGCCGATTCGCGGCGCCGTGCGCGTGGCCCTGTGCGCCACGCCGAAGGACAAGGTCGCGCGACTCGTCGCCAGCCTCGCGAAGGGCGTGCAGGGACTCGCGGGGGCCGGGGCGTGAACGCGCTGCTCTGCGAGCACGGGTACGGTGCGCGCGTTCAGATCCTGAACAATCCCTGGCTGTCGAGCGCGATGTTGCGCATCGGCCAGGCGGGGACGAGCCACACCGAGATGATGGCGCTGCTGCGCGCGAGTTACGCATTCCTCGCGCAGTGGGCGTTTGGTCGGTTCCTGCCCGTGTGCGAGACAGAAGGCGCGACGCGCATGGCCGACTTGCACGGCCAGGCGGGGCATTGGCGCGGCACGGCCCTCGATCCGGACCAGCAGGTGGTGGTGCTCGATGTGATCCGCGGCGGCATTGTTCCCGCGCAGATCTGTTTCGAGCTGCTCACCGCGGTGTTGCCGATCGAACGGGTGCGTCTCGATCACGTGAACATGGCGCGCCGCAGCGGCGCCGATGGCCACGTCAGCGGCGTCGACCTGACCGGCAGCAAGATCGGCGGATCGCTCGAAGGGGCCACGTTGGTGGTGCCCGATCCGATGGGGGCCACGGGCTCGACCCTCGTGCAGGCCCTCGACTTTCTCAGTGAGAACCACGGTCGCCCGGCCCGCGTCCTGGCCCTGCCGTTGATCGCCACCCCCGAGTTCCTGCGCCGCGTCCTGCCCGCCCACGACGACCTGCACGTGGTCGCTGGCCGGGTCGACCGCGGTCTGTCCCCGGCGGATGTGCTCGACACCCCGCCCGGCACCCATTGGGACCGTGAGCGCGGGCTCGACGACCACGACTACATCGTGCCCGGCGCCGGTGGGGTCGGGGAATTGCTCAACAACTCCTGGTGTTGAGCGCGGGGGCGCTCACTCGCCCAGATCCTTCGACGCGAACATGCGCGGGGCGGCGGGGGTTTGCCCGTCGAAACTGCGTGGGGCGTTGAACTCCAGGTCGTCTTCGCCGATGCCGTCGAAGGGGTGCTCCAGGTGTTCCTGGATGTTGTCGAGGGAACCGAGGATCACCGACAGCACCACGGGCAGCACGTAGTGCAGCGAAGGCGCGTACTCGAGCGAGACGAAGGCGAAGTACGGACCGTAGAGCGGCGGCAGGATCGTGATGAAGAGGTCGCTGAAGGCTCGCAGCGTGCGCGGCGTGCGGTATTGGTGGATATGGCGCAGGTTCTCGAACGCTTGCGACGAGAGCGCGAGGTATTGGTTCGCGCGGCTCAGTTCGCCGGCGGCGAGCCCGGTGCTGCGCAGGTCGCCGCGGATGAAAAGCGACAGGTCGGACTGCAGGGCGTAGACGGCTTCGGAAAGATCGGCCACCTGCTCGGGTGGGGAGGCGAGGGCCCGGTGGCACGCGGCCAGGTAGCGCCCCAGCAGGGAGCTCACCCGCTCCAGGCTTTCCGGGGCATGGCGCGGCACCCAGTCGCGGGTGGCCAGGTACAGGTTGCGGCACTGGGTCTTGAGCGCGGCGTACTCCCGCAGGGCGGCCTCGCGGCGTTTGTAGGCGCCGTCGATCGAAAAGACGATCGGGAAGACCACCGCCGTGGTGATCAGGGTGATGGGGAAGTCGGCATAAACCCCGAAGCGGCGGCAGGCCCAGGTCGACAGGACCGCCGCGGCGGTGATGACCAGGGTGCGCAGGTTGAGAATCAGGAAGAGGCGGCGGAGCGGGGTCATGGCGGGGGAAGGCCGTCCGGGGGGCCTTGGGGGGCAATTTTTTGGCCCCAAGGGCTTGTATCGAATCGGATTCGGTGGAGATAGTAGTCCCCAGGCGGGGCGAGCAGGTTAGGCTTGTCCGCCCCTTTCGACCCCCAGTACCCAGCCCAAGACCCGAACATCCATGGCCTACGTCGTCTGCGAGCCCTGCGTCAAGTGCAAGTTCACCGACTGTGTGGACGTGTGCCCCGTCGACTGCTTCACGGAGGGGGTCAACTTCCTCGCGATCAACCCCGACGAGTGCATTGACTGTGGCGCCTGCGTGCCCGAGTGCCCGGCCGAGGCCATCTACGAAGAGTCCGAAGTCCCGGACAAGTGGGCTGAGTACGTGGATCTGAACGCGCGCCTGTCGGCTACCTGGCCGACCATCACGGGCCGCAAGGACGCCCTTCCCGATGCCGAGGAGTTCAAAGGCAAGGAAGGCAAACGTGAATACCTGAGCGAAGAGCCCTTCAAGGGCTGATCGCCAGTTCCCGGGGGACCCAAGGCGGTCCCCACCCTGACCGAAACTTCCGCCGCCGGTGGGACGGTGCTCCGCGAAGGGGCACCGTAGGGACCGGGGCAGCGCCGTGCTCTTGATTGGGTTTACCAAGGGCGTGTCGCCAATAGACCGCGAACCTGCGGAGAGACCCAATGCATCAACACGACGTGGAGCAGCCCGAAACGGGGCTGCCGGAGGAGACGTTTGTCTCCGGAGAATCGCTCGAGAACACCGAAGCCTCTTTTGAGGTCGACGGCGACGGGGCGGAAGAAGAAGCGGAAGAGGGCTTGATCGAGATCGAGGACTCGCTGGACGAAGTCGACTCGCTCGACGAAAGCGAGGAAGAGGCGGTCAGCGGCCCCCTTCCCGCTGGCGTGCCCGCGCCCCTGCGCGCCGCCATGGAGCGCCAAGGTTTCACCGGCCTGACCCTCGTGCAGGAGTCCGCGCTGGAGGCCCTGTCCGCCGGCCGCGACCTGCGCATCTCGAGCCAGACCGGCTCGGGCAAGACCGTGGCCATCGGTATCGTCATGTCCCCGGACCTGATCTCGGAGGCCAAGGAGCCGCGGCCCCGGGGCGAGAGCCTGGGCCCGGTGGCCCTCGTGCTCGTGCCGACCCGCGAACTCGCGGGCCAGGTCCAGCGCGAACTGATGTGGCTGTTCAAAGACGTGCGCAACCTGCGCGTCGAGTGCGTCACCGGTGGCACGCCCTTCGGACCCGAAGTGCGCCGCCTGGAAACCAGCCCCCTGGTGCTGGTGGGCACCCCCGGCCGCGTGCTCGACCACGTGCGCCGCGAGACCCTCGACCTGAACCTCGTGCGCCAGGTGGTGCTCGACGAAGCCGACCAGATGCTCGACATGGGATTCCGTGACGAGCTCGAGGCGATCCTCGAGGCCACCCCGGACGAAAAACACACGCACCTGGTGTCCGCCACCTTCTCGCCCGCCATCCAGCAGCTCGCCGCCCAATTCCAGGAAGACGCGCTGCACGTGGAAGGTACGCGCCTCGGGGAAGCGAACGCCGACATCGAACACGTGGGGCACTGGGTGAACCGCGGCGATCGGTACCCGGTGCTTGTCAACCTGCTCTTGCTGGCCGGCGAAGAACGCGCGATCGTGTTTGTGGCGACGCGCGCCAGCGCCGCGACCCTGGCCAGCCAGTTGGCTAGCGACGGGTTTGCCGCGGCTGCCCTTTCGGGCGACCTGGCGCAGAAGCAACGCGAGCGCACCCTCGCTGCCTTCCAAAGCGGTGCCCTGCGCATCCTCGTGGCCACCGACGTGGCGGCCCGTGGTCTCGACGTGCCGAACGTACCGCTCGTGATCCAGGGCGAACCGCCCCGCGATGGTGAGGTGTACGTGCACCGCTCGGGTCGCACCGGCCGCGCCGGCGCGAAAGGCATGTGCGTGCTACTCGGACCGGCGCACCAGAAGCGCCGCATGATGCGACTCATGGACGAGGCTGGCATCGAAGTCGATTGGCGCCCCCTGCCGACCGAACCCCAGGTGCGCTACCAGCTTGAGCAGCGTCTGGTCGACGGAGTCGCCCAGGCCCTCGAGCAGGACGAAGCGGCTTGGAGTTCGCGCATGGACCTGGCGGGCCGCCTGCTCGAGCTGGGCGAAGCCCAGTCGGTGCTGGCTGCGGTGCTCGCTCAGGAATCCACGCGCTCCAAGTCCACCGCCCCGCGTTCGATCTCCGGTGCCACCGGATCGGGTGGAGCCGGTGGACGCGAGCGTAGCGGCGGTTTCGAGCGCCCCGAGCGTTTCGACCGGGCGCCGGTCGAGCGCGGTCCGGAGCCGGGTTTCACCACCCGCTTCGCGATCAACTGGGGTCGCAGCGAAAACGCGAACCCGCGCCGCCTGCTCGCGTTGATCTGCCGTCGTGGCAACATCCAGAGCAAGGACGTGGGCAAGATCCGCATTGGCGACCGCTCGAGTTACTTCGAAGTGGCCGACGTGGTGCTTGAGGCCTTCGACGCCAAGGTCGCCGAGCACGATCCGGTGGATCCTGGCATCCAGATCCGCCGCGCCCAGCCGGGTGAGGACGCCGAAGAAGGGCCCCGCGGTGGGCGCTTCGGTGGCGGTGCCCGTCGCGGCGGTTTCCAACGCGGGGGCCGTGGAGGTTTCCGCGGCGGACGCGGCGGCTTCCAGCGCGGTGGCCATCGTCCCTTTGAGCGTGGTGAGCGCACCTTCGAAGGCAACGACCGCGACTTCGGCCGCGGCCACCGCTTCCAAGGTGCCGACGAGCAGCCCCAGCAGCGCCCGCGCTTCGAAGGCGGCCCCGGGGATCGCTTCGGTTCCGACGAGCGCCCGCGTGGCGGTTTCGGCGGAGCTCGCGGCGGCTTTGGTGGCCCGCGCGGCGGCTTCGGTGGCGGCCGTGGACACCGTTCCTTCGACGGTGCGCGCCCGCGGCCGGAAGGGGAGCAAGGCTTCGGCGACCGCGACAACCGTTTCGGCGGTGAGCGCGAAGACCGCGGCTTCGGTGGCCCGCGCCGCCGTGGAGGTCCCGACCGCTTCGGCAACCGCCCCGCCGGTCGCAGCGCCCGCTACCAAGCCCAGGACACCCCGCCCCCGCGTCACCCCGACGAGGGCCGTCGCTTCGGCGACGAAGGGTTCCAGCCGCCCTCCATGTACGGTCGCCCGCGCTTCGGCGGCGGTGGTGGCGGCGGTCGTCGCCGCTCCGGCGGTGGCCGCGGCCGCGGCGGCCGGGGACGCGGGCGTTACTAGGCCCGAGCCCGCGCAACCCTACGCGTGAACGCAGGCGGCGCCCGGAACCATCCGGGCGCCGCCTGCTCGTTCTAGGGACTCGTGTGCGCCGTGGCGTCAGGCCGCCTGGTCGCGTCGATCCGGGGCGAACGACTGCAGACAACGCACCAATTCGCCGGTGTGGATCGGCTTCTGGATCAGCCCGTCCAGGTCGGCCTCGCGGAGTTTGTCGCCGACTTCGGCGGGGCTGTGCGCGGTGAGCAGCAGGATCGGCATGCGGGTCTTACCCGCTTCCACTTCGCGCATGGCCATGGCCGCTTGCATACCGTCCATCACAGGCATCTGGCAATCGAGCAGCACGATGTCGAAGGGCCGGCGCTGGAAGATCTCGAGCGCCGCCGCACCGTTGCCGACTAGCGTCACGGCGCAACCGAGTCGCTCGAGCATCTTGCGCAGCACTTCCTGGTTCGTGGGGTTGTCTTCGGCGACGAGCAGGCGCAAACCCTGCAGGCCGTACTCCGCGCCGCGGGCGGCGAGGCCCGCGTTGGGCCCGGCGGGCATGGCGGGCAGGGTCGGCGCCGGCGCCTGGCATTTGGCGTCCGCCAGGAAGGATTGGAACTCCGTGGCCCGCAGGGGCGTGCGCAAGACGCGGTACAGGCCGTCCCCCGTGCCATCGCGCACGGTCAACCGATCCCGCAGCATGACCACGTCGACCTGACCGAACGCGGCGCCCGCCACCGCGTCGCGGAAGGCGTGCATCTGTTCGCGACCCCACTGGCGGCCGTCGACGAGCACGGTGCCCTTGGTGCCATGGTCGCTCCAGAAGCGCGTCAGCACTTCGCTAGGGACCGGGAATCCGGGGTTGTAGTTCAGGTGCAAGCCGAGGCCTTCGAATTGCAGGCGCAAGGCATCGCTGGCGATCGTCGGCGGCGCCCACAGCAGGAACGGGCCGACGGGAGGCGCATGGCGTTCGACGGCGCCGGCGGGGTCCCGCTCGAGGGGGAACTCCAAAGTGAAGGTGCTGCCCAAACCCGGTTCGCTGGCCACCGAAAGGCGACCGTTCAGGGCGGCGGCGATGTTCTGCGAAATGGCGAGGCCGAGGCCGCTTCCGCCGTGTTGGCGTGTGCTCGAGTTGTCGACCTGGCGGAAGGGTTCGAAGATCGCCTGATGGCACTCGGCCGGGATGCCCGGGCCCGTGTCCTTCACTTCGACCGAGATGCGCGGCGTCCCTTCGTCATCCAGCTTGCCCGTCACCGTGACGCGTACCTCGCCCGCGAGGGTGAACTTGACCGCGTTGCCGATCAGGTTGACGAGGATCTGGCGCACGCGCAGGGCATCGCCGCGCACATGGCGCGGCACGTCGCGGTCGAGCAGGCAGCCGACTTCGACCATGTTGTGGGCGCGCACCGCGCACAGTTCGGTCACGTTTTCGACCAGGGTCCACAGGTCGAACGGGTCGTGGTGCAACACGAGGCCTTCTGCCTGGATCTTCGAGAAGTCCAGCAGGTCGTTGATGATCTCGAGCAGGCTGACCGCGGAGGCGATCGAAGCCCGCGCGAATTCCTCCTGTTGGCCGTCGAGCCCGGTGTCGAGCAGCAACTCGGTCATACCGATGATGCCGTTGAGCGGCGTGCGCAGCTCGTGGCTCATCTTCGCCAGGAATTCGTCCTTGCGCGCCGCGGCCACCTCGGCCCGGTCCAGGGCCGCCTGCAGCGCCACGCTCTGCGCTTCGGCTTCCTGCTTGCCCCGTTCGCTGATCTCGACCATTTCCAGGGCGGCGCGCACGTTGGCCGTGGCCACGCTGCGCACCTGCTCCTGCAAGGCGTCGAGCTCCGCCTGCAAACGCGCGTTCTCGGCCTGCAGGGCCTGCAGGTCGTCCGGCGTCTTGGGGCTGGAGGGATCGGGGGAACCGTGGGTCATGGGTTCTAGAAGGTAAGCGTGGGCATGCCGCGCACCGCGCGGGAGACCAGGACGGCGAGGCCGGAGGGCTCGACGTCGGGGCGCAGGAAGGCCTGCACGGTTTCCGGTCCTTCGATCAGGCAATACTTTTCGATGCAGGCGGAGCAGGCTTCGACGTTCACGCCGCTGAGCAGGCCCGAATCGAGCAGATCGAGCACGCGCGGCATGTAGCCCCGTTCGCGCGCGGCTTTGCAAGTCCATTGCGTGGCGCGCTGGGTGAAGAAGAGCCAGGTCTTGACCCCGGAGGCCACGGAGACCATCGCCGTCTCCAAGGCCAGGATCGCCATGGTCGGGTTGTCGGTGCCCGCGGTGAGCACGATTTGCAGTTCCTTGTTTTCCATGGCGGGGATCAGATGAATAGGGCGGTTCCGGAGCCGCAGATGTCCTGCACGCAGGCGGCGGCCCCGCCGTGGTGCACACCTTCGATCAATTCGTCGGACTGGATGCCCATCACGTCCATCGACATCGAGCAGGCGATCATCTCGACGCCCAGGGCCTGGGCGGTCTCGACGAGTTGAGCGACGCCGGAGACATTCTTGCGGCGCATCAAGTGGCGGAAGAACAGGGGACCGGCGCCCAGCATGTTCATGCGCGACATGCCCACGGAAGACGCGTGGGCGGGCAGCATGAAGGTCAGGATGCGGTCGAGCCAAGGCTTCTTCGAGTAGGCCTTGCGCTTGCGGATCGCAGACATGCCCCAGAAGGTGAAGAAGATGGTGACCTCACGACCCATGGCGGCCGCCGAGTTCGCCAGGGACAAGCAGGCGAGCAGCTTGTCCATATCCCCGCTGAACGCCACGATCGTGATGCGCTTGTCGTCGGGCAGGGCCGACGGCGGGATGTCCATCCGGGGCAGGGCCGACATTTCAGGCAACCTGGATGCGCGCCCGCAGGACTTCCCCGGTTTCGAGGTCGAGCAACCGGTTCCCGGTCATCTCGGCCCAGGCGGTCACGTCCACCCCGAACGCCTTGTCGGTGGCCTCCACCTCGACCACCTCACCGGATTCGAGCTTCCGGATCTCCATGGACAGATGCACGATCGGCATGGGGCATTGCATGCCCTTGTAGTCGAGTTGTTTCATTGCAGGAGGCGCACGCAAGGGAGAGGTGCGGCTCCCGTCATCGGCCCCCGCGCGGGGGGCGCTTGACGCGAACGTCGGATCCCGCCGTGGGGCAGGGGGCCGTGTCGCAAAAGGCGCGTTTTCCTGCCGGCCCTGGCCCGTTTCGGGACGGTGGGCCTGCCCGGTCAGCGCCGGCGGCGGCGGGTGGTTTTGCCCTGGCCCTGGTAGCGGGTGGGCCGGCGGGGGCCGTCGGCTTTGGCCTGCAGGGCTTCTTTGGGGGCCTTGGCCGGGATCAGGCACTCGGGACCGCTGCCGATCAGGTCGGTGCGGCCAGCGGCTTCGAGGGCTTCGCGCACGAGGAAGTAGTTCTCGGGGGCGAAGTACTGCATCAGGGCGCGCTGGACCTGGCGATCGTGCAGCTTGCGCACCGTCTGAACCTCCTTGCCCGTCATCGGGTCCAGGCCCGTGTGGTACATGCACGTGGCGATGTCCATGGGGGCGGGGATGAAGTCCTGCACCTGGCGCGGCTTGTAGCCGGCGCGTTTGAGGTAGAGGGCGAGATCGATCATCTCTTCCACCCCGGAACCGGGGTGCGAGGCGATGAAGTAGGGCACGAGGTACTGTTCCTTGCCCGCGCGTTTGGAGGCCGCGGCAAAGCGCTCGGCGAAGTGATCGAAGGTGTCGATCGAGGGCTTTTTCATGTGCCCGAGCACCTCGTCCGAAGTGTGCTCGGGAGCCACCTTCAAGTGCCCCCCCACGTGGTGCCGCGCCAGGTCCTCGAGGTATTCGTCGTCGAAGCGGGCCAGGTCCATGCGGATGCCGCTTTGGATGTGCACCTTCTTGATGCCGGGGATGGCGCGCGCCTTGCGCATCAGGTCCTTGGTGGCGGCGTGGCTGGTATCCAGCAGCTTGCACACCTTCGGATGCACACACGAGGCGCGCCGGCACACGGCTTCGACCTCGGGTTTGCTGCAGCGCATGCGATACATGTTCGCGGTGGGTCCACCCAGGTCCGAAACCACGCCCTTGAATTGCGGATCGCGCGCCATGCCGCGCAGTTCCTTCAGGATCGAGTTCTCGCTGCGGCTCTGGATCGCGTTGCCCTGGTGCATCGTGATCGAGCAGAACGTGCAGCCCCCGAAACAACCGCGCATGATCGTGACCGAGTCGCGGATCATCGCATCGGCCGGGATCGGCTGGCGGTAGCTCGGGTGGCTCATGCGCGTGTACGGCAGGTCGTACAGGGCGTCGAGCTCGGGGGTGGAGAGGGCGAGGTCGGGCGGGTTGACGACGAGCAGGCGGTCGCCGTGGGCTTGGGTCAGCCGCGCGCCGTTTTGCGGGTTGGTGTTGTGGTGCAGGAGGCGCGTGGCTTCGGCGAAGGCGACCTTGTCCTCGCGCACTTCCTCGAACGAAGGCAGGGCCTCGGTCGTGTCCATCGGCGCTCCGATAGGCCGCTCGAAGCGGTGCTCCGGCAGGGCATCGTTCTTGCCAAGCAGATAGGCCACCCCGCGCAGGTCGCGGCAATCGGCGATGGACTCACCCCGGTCGAGGCGCCGTGCAATCTCGACGATCTGCCGCTCGCCCATGCCAAACCCGAGCAGGTCAGCCTTGCTCGTCACCAGCATCGACGGTTTGACCGTGTCGGACCAATAGTCGTAGTGCGCGATGCGGCGCAGGCTCGCCTCCACGCCGCCGATCACCACCGGCACCCCGGAGAAAGCCTCGCGGCAGCGCTGCGCATACACCGCCGTCGCCCGGTCCGGCCGCAGTCCGATTTGCCCACCCGGCGAATAGGCGTCCTGGTTGCGCCGCTTCTTGTTCGCCGTGTAGTGGTTGATCATCGAGTCCATATTGCCCGCGCTGACGGCATAGAAGAGCCGCGGCCGGCCCATCGCGCGCCAGGCGCTGGCGTCCTTCCAGTCCGGTTGGCACAAGAGCGCCACCTTGAAGCCAGCCGCCTCAAGCACGCGCCCGAGCAGCGCGTTGGCGAACGACGGGTGGTCCACGTACGCATCCCCCGAAACGAACACGATGTCCGGCTGGGACCAACCCCGCTGCTCGATCTCGCGCGGGGTGATGGGGAGGTGCTGGGGGAGGGCCATGGGGCGGGGATTGTAGGTCACCGGCCGATGGGGCAAATCGCCCGGGGCCGGTTTCTGATCAATGCGAAGCGCGGGATCCGGTTTGACCGGGGGAGGGGAGCGAAACGCGGCGTCGCGCGGGTGAGGGACCGGGGGCTCGCCGGCTTGGCGAGGGGGCGCTCTGGGCGAAGGCCGGATGAGGTTTCGTTGGCAAGCCGTCCTGGCTTGCCAGGCACGGCTGGGTGAGGTCTCGGGGAGTGGAGGTGGCTGCGCAAGGCAAGTTCCTCCTTTCGCACGCTATCCGGACATTTTCTGCCCCTACGCGGGGGCGACCTCGCGTTGTTGGTGGGCGGGTTTTCGCCGGCCCGCCCTCCCACCTCAAACCTCCTGCACCGGCCTGCGCACGCGCATCACCGGGCACTCGAACTTCTCGAACGTCCTCCAGGCGGACTTCTAGAGTTCCCCGCGGACCAGGGGCTTCTGGCAGGCGCCCCTTGTGCCCCCGCTCCGTTCTGCACGGGGCGGGGGCATTTGCTTGTTTGCCGGTTATTCCACAAATCGCCAGGAAACGGGCGAATCGCGGACCCACTCGGCCTTGGTCAGGGCGGGCACATTCCCCCAAAACCTAAATGCCCGGTTGGCGGCTTTCGATACGATGGACTGGGCCGGTGCGGCACGCACCGTTGCTCTCGCAATCCCCTAGGTAGGGGTGCCCCGACTGCAACTCTCATGATTGGTCAGAAACGAAGCTACTGGCTCCTATTGGCTGCCGCGTTCGTGCTCGCTGCATGGATCTATGTGAATCACGCGCAAGGTGAAGGGGGTGGTTCTGGCTTGCAGGGCGAGGGTCCCCAGGGGGTGAGTGGATCCGAAGAAGCCGTGCTGTTGGCTCCGCAACAGGAAACCATGGCTCGAGGAACAAGCCAGCCGCACACCTCAAGTGGAGACCAAAACGCGCCCCTACCAGCGGATTTAGCGAAGGGCGGCGAACTTTTCGGGGTGGTGACTTCGCCCGTTGGGAAACCCTTGGCGGGCATTGAGGTATGGGCGGAAGTGTGGCAATCAGACCGCAGGATTGCCGCTACAGACGGGGATGGCCTGTACAAGATAGGAGGATTGCCGCTCAATCAACCAATCGGTGTTCGAGTTGGGTTCGGAAAGGTACCGGAGGGTATGAGGTCGGCGGCTACCTATCGATCCGGCGAAGAAGGCTGGAGGGCCTTCCATGAGCTCTGGCCGACGGGCTTTTATGACGCCGTAACTCAGATCGAGAACGCGACGAAAGCGAAGGAACTCAACGTCCAGTTTCTTCCGGAAGCGATTGTTCGTGGTCGCTTGGTCAGGGCAGTAGACCTGTCGCCGATTGTCGGAGGGCAGGTGCAACTGCACCCTTGGAGGACAACAGGGACCCATTCGCCCGGCGCGACGGTAACAACGAATCCACTCGGCGAGTTTGAGGCGAAGGTGTGTCCCGGAAGATACAAAGTATACTTTTATCCGGCATATAGTGGAGTCGAAGAGGACCTCTACATAAGCCGAGTTCCGCCGGTTAGTGTCGAAGTTCTTGGCGGGGAGATACGTGACTTGGGAGAGCTGGAATTCGGTGGGGGGAAGAGCACTCTCGTCGGAAGGGTCATGGATCAGTATGGCGCTCCCGTCTCCAATCTTGCGGTACTCGCCTATGTGGGGGACCCTGTTGAAAAGGGTGAACCTCCAAACGACATGGGCGCTGTGCTGGGTATGACGACAACGGATGGCGCCGGCATCTACACTGTGTCTGGACTCTACAAAGGAGCAGTAACCATTCAAGCTGGATTTCAGGACTATGAATCAAGTGCGGAAATCACGGGGAAACGACTCGCTACCTGGGCAGCTCCGGTAAGCGTGGTGCTGGATGGAAGCGCGAACCAAGTTAAGGTACCGGATGTGATCGCCACGCTCAGCGAGCCTTTCTTCATAGAACTGACGATCGAGAATGCCACCCAGGGGGGGGGTGTTGAGGGCGCGGAGGTTTACCTGAGGGCCCTCGATGGTGAGATCGGGGCATCTGGCCTACCGAGGGTGATTCAATGCCGGGGGAAAACCGAGTTGATCCATTGGGCGTGTCAAACCCCCGCCGGTTCCATCGAGCTTCGCGTGAAGGACAAAAAGGGTGTATGGGTCCACTCCGAAATCATCGCCCCCATTGCCCACGGGCATTTCAAGTCGACTCTCTACGTTCGCTGATTGCACCGGCCGCAGTCTGGGCGCAGGGTGGCGGTAAGACCGGTGACCGGCAGGCTCCCTCAAGACTGGGAGTAGTGCATTTCTGCCGATCGATTTGGCAGCCAGCGATGGGTCGCAACCACGGGTACCAAGCTCGGTTTCCCGCGGTAGGAGCTAGGCAAGGGGCCCCAGGCGCTATTCCGCAAATCGCCAGGAAACGGGGAGATCGCGGGTCAATGGGGTCCGGGTCAGCGCGGCGCGGATCAGTTCGACGGGGATCGGGCCTTGTTGCAGGATTGCGTCGTGGAAGTTGCGTTCGGACCAGGGGCCGTTTTCGACCAGCTCGTGGTGCAGGGCGATGAGTTGTTTGCCGCCGATCATGTAGGCGACCTGGTAGAGGGGGCCGTAGCCGCCTTGGATGGAGCGGCGCACTTCGGCGGTGGCGTTGCGGCGGTCGTGGCCGACGCGGTCGACGAGGAAGTCGACGCATTGTTCGGCGGTCCAGTTGCCGAGGTGGTAGTTGAGCGAGAAGAGGATGCGCGCGCAGCGGTGGCTGCGCCAGAAGAGCATGCCGATCTCGTCTTCGGGGCCCTGGGCGAAACCCAGGTCCCAGAGGCGCAGCTCCCAGTAGAGGGCCCAGCCTTCCACCAAGAACGGCGTGTAGAAGCGGCCGCGGTGTGGGGCCCAGCGGCGCGCCATGTAGCCCTGCAGGTGGTGGCCGGGGATCAGCTCGTGGTGCACCGTGGCGTGCGAGAAGTGCCGGTTGTTGCCGCGCATGGATTGCATCTTGGCCGAGTGCTCCATGTCGCCGGTGGGGTAGGAGATCGAGATGACCTCGCCGCCGGTGAAGTAGGGGCTGAAGCGTTGCCGCTCGGGGCTCATCATCTCCATGCGCCAGACCTGCTTCGCGCCTTCGGGGATCGTCAGGAGGTCGCGTTCTTCGAAGAAGCGCACGGCTTCGTCCGCCAGATCGCGGATCAGGGTGGGCTGCTCGCCCGGCGGCACGTGCAGGGCGCGCACGGCCTCCTGGGCGGCCCGCCAGTCGCCGTTCAGGCCCATGGCCGTCGCGGCGGCGGCCCGGTGTTCGTCGCACCAGGCGAATTCCTTCTCGGCGATCGCGATCAACTCCTCGGGGGTGTACGCGATGCGCTCGTAGGCGAGTTCCGCGAGCAACTGTTCGCGCCCGATCGGCGCACCAAGCAGCCGGTCTTCGTCCTTGGGATCGATGCCGCCGAGCTCCTCTTCCAGGTACTTGCCGTGGGCATCGAGTTCCTTCGCGAGGGCCTTCCACGGGGCTTCGCACCAGAAGGTGAAGAGCGGGTCATACCCGGCGCGGAAGCGGTACCAATCCTCCAACGCCCGCCGCAGCGCCCCGCAGGTGCGCGCCGCGCGGCGCATCTGGGTGGGTTCGTACTCGGTTTCGCCCTTTGGATGGGCCTTCTTCCATTCCTTCACCGCTTCGGCCGCGCGGTCGAGCACTTGGGCCGCGGTCTCCGCATCGCCCAGTTCCCGCCGCGAGCGTTGCTCGAGCAGTTGCACGAGCGGCGGCGCAAACCCGAAGAACTGCGCGTCGGCCTGTGCATGTTCTTTTTCCGTCTCCAGGGCCCGCCGCTCATGCGCCAAGTCCCCGGCCAACAGGAGCCAATCCAACTGACCGTCTCGCGAAAGCCCATCGAAGTCGACACCCTCAAGCTGGGCCTGCCATAACTCGAGCAATTCCGCCTTCTCCCGCCAACCCGCTTCGGACAACGGATACCCGTACAACCGCTGCAAGGCCCCCAAATCCTCCGACCACATCGCACACCACTCCGCCGTTGTCGCGGGGCGCGGCTCCGGGTCTTGGGCTTTGGAAGCAGGGGCAAACGGACCGGCGAGCAGGAGCAGGAGGGTCAGGGGGATTCGCATGGGGGGATTGTAGAGCGAAGTACCCCGCCGGCAGGACTTCAGATAACATTTCGGCGCGGGGTGTCCGCCCGGACTCTGGGTGGAGAGTTCTTGCCAGAACGCGCCCCGCGGCGAGTCACCATTCATGCCATGGACCGCGAAAACATCATCGAAGCCATCCGAAGTGCGTTTGCCGGGGTGAAACTGGGGAATGGTATATCTGTCCGGGTAGCGTACATTCTCGACCAGTATCTACAGAATGAAGACGGTGCCGCGGCCCGCGAAGGATGAGAAGGAGGATTGGGAGGCGATCGAAGAAAGCACGATCGACTTTGATTGCCTGCTCCCGCACATGGACCCCGAGGCGGTCCGGTACTACCTGCCCGCGTACATGACGTGGACGCTGCGCAATCCAGGGAGCAGCTCGCCGACCACCTGCGGTACGGCGTGGTACTTCAACCACAAGCGCGTCAAGAACGAGCTGGTTCTATTGAACTCCAAACAACTCGAGGCCACCCGATTGTTCCTCCTGTGGTGCGCCGAGCAAGGGGATGAGTACTTCTACAGCCGCGAAGAAGTCGAGCAGGCGATCCGGCGGAGTTTGGGCCTCGAGCCCTGACCGGTGAACCTACGCCTGACCCAGCATGCGCCGCGCCGCTTGGAAGGTGCGGTGCAAGGCAGGTTGCCACGAGCTTTCGTTGCGGTCGGCGAGCAGTTTGCGCCAGGCGCCGGCGCGTTCGGGGGCGGTGGCGAAGCGTAGGTGGGCGGCGAGGCGCGCGGACCAAGTGTTGCCGTGGCGGCGCGCGCCGATGGGGGCGAATTCGACGGCGTGCAGGGCGCAGCGGCGGGCGAATTCGACCGAGCGGGCGCGTTCCTTGGGGTCTTCGCGTTCGAAGCCGAAGCCGAATCGGCCGGTGACGTGGATGCCTTCGGCGGCCAAATGCGCGATGCCGCGTTCGAGGCTTTCGAGATCGAGGTTGGTGCCGAGGCTCTGCTGCAGCCGCGGGCTCGCGGAGCCGATGGGCAAGTGCACGGCTTTGCAGCCGGCGGCGCGCAGGAGCTGCGCGAGTTCGCGGTCGATGCGGTCGCCGCGCAGGCCGCGGGGGAATTCGAGTTCGAAGCGGTGGCTTTGGCCGATCCAACCGCGCAGCAGGGCTTTGGCCCGGCGTGGGTCGAGGTCGAAGGCTTCGTCGAGCACGGCGAGGCGCGAGAGGCCGTAACCCGACGCCAGGAGCTGGGTTTCGTGCAGCACGTCGGCGATCACGCGGCGGCGCAGGGTGCGACCGAAGGCGCCGTGGCACGTGGGGCAGTCGCTCTGGCAGATGCGTGCGGTGCGCAGGGCGAAGGTGCCGTCGAATCCGCGCGGCATCAAATCCCAGGCGGGCAGGGGCGAAGCGGGCAGATCGCTGCCCACGTGCCAGGCGGGGTTGCCCTGGATGTGCCCATCGGCGTCGCGCCACACCAGGCCCGAGATGCGGGCCGGCTCGCGGCGGCCGGTTTCGATGTGCTGCAGCAGCGCGCGCAGGCCTTCGCCCGTGTCACCGGTCAGCAGGAAGTGGTACGAGCCGATGTCCGCCGGCAGGTGTCCTTCGAGGCCCTGTTCGCGGGCGACGATCAAGAGCGACAACGGCAGGCCGCGGTGCACGGCCGCGAGCAGGGGGCCGAGTTCGCCGGCCGGCCGTTCGCCGGCGTCGCACACGACGATCGCATCGGGGTTGCTGGCGGCGAGGCGTTCGATGATCGCGGCTTCGCTCAGCGGCTCCGCGTGCGCGTCGACCAGGTAGACCTTGCGGTTCGCGCCTTGGCGGGCCCAGGCGGCCAGGTCGAGGGCCTGGAAGGTTCCGACCATGGCGGGCCCTTCGCCTGCGATCCGCGGGCGCAGGATCGCCACGCGCCGCACCCGCGCGGGCACGCCGCGGTCGAGGGTCGCGTAGCGGTCGGGGTGCGCCAGGGTCATGGCCTCAAGGTAGGAGTCGCCGGCTGGCCGCCGCCAGCAAAACCGGCCGGCCGCGCGCCCGCGATCGCGGGGCTTCCCAGAACCTGGAAGGTTGTGGCTGAAGGCTTGCCAGCGCGGGGTTCGTTTGCTCCGCAGCACCCGCATGGGGCCGCACGTCTGAAAGCTCCGAACGAACGCGGCGGGAGCCCATCGAAGGACTCCCGCCGCGCGCCTTTCTTGCCGCAGATCTCAGCGCGGCAGCGCCATGCCCGATTGCGCCATGGCCTGCATGCGCGCACGCAAGGCCGCCAGGTCGAAACGCGCGCCCATGCGCCACTCGGTGCGGTCCATGGCCATGTAGCTGGTCATCCAGGCTTCGGGAGTGCCCTTGGGCACCTCGACCACGGGCGTCACGCCGCCGGTCCACTCGTTCAGCAGGCGCTCGCTGACGCTGCCGTTGACGCGGCTGCGGCTGAGGAACGCGGGGCTCGCGCCTTGCACGTGTTCCAGGGCCCACTGCACATCGCCGGGCAGCGTCTGCGCGCTGTCTTCGCTGCGCGCGAGGAAAGCCGAACCTTCGCCGAGGGTCATCATCGAATCGGCGCCGCTACCCACCAGGCGCAGGCGCAGGCGCGGCTGGCCGAAGGTGGCGCGCAGGCGCTCGACGGCGGGCGATCCCGCGTCCGCCACCAGGTCGTACTGCGCGAAGCGGCTGACCTCGTTTTCGCCTTTGCGCGGCGGCATCAGCGACATGTGCGGCAGGGCGGGCATGTGGCCTTCGATCTGGCGCTCGACCAGCGGCAGCAAGCGCGCGCTGTCGAGGCCTTGCACGAACAGGCCGAAGTCCTGGGCGCCAGCGGACATCGCGAAGTCGGCAGAGTCGCCATTGAAGAACGACAGT
Organism: Planctomycetota bacterium; assembly: GCA_041398705.1. GTDB lineage: Bacteria > Planctomycetota > UBA1135 > UBA1135 > NORP259. Next base: position 555,180 of record JAWKUI010000003.1, read on the forward strand.
CCCTGCTGCCAGGCGTCCCACACGCTGGCCTGGCCCTTCGAACGCGCGCGCTCGTCCGCCAGCTCCATGATCGGATCGAGCAGGAAGCGCAGGGCCTCGTGACGCACGGTGCCGACCGCGAACTCATCGCGATCCACGTCGACGTACCGCAGCATCGCCAGCAGGTCGCTCGCCTGGTCGCTGCCGAGTTCGGTCAGGACCGAGCCGCTGCGCAGACGCACGCCACCGGTCATCTCGAACACGTCCTGCTGCACGTCCATGCGCAATTCGAAGCTGCGCACGCCGCGGGCCAGGGCCAGCAACGCATCGACGCCCATCTTGGCGCCCTTCTGCATGTCCGCGGGCGCAGCGCCCTTCAATTGGCCTTGCAGGCCTTGTTCCATCATCGCGCCGTACCGATCCATCAAGCGCGCACAGTCCACGTGCAAAGCGAACAGCGCCTCGTCGCGCACTTTCGACAGGGTCGCGGCCATGTCCTCGTCCGCGTCCAGCACCGCGCGGTTGCTGATGACAAGGTACGGATCGTGCACCTCGACCTTGGTGCCTTCGCCCATCTTGCGCAGGGCTTCCGCGGTCGCTTCGGCGCGGTCCATGGGCAGCATCGCGGTGAAGCGCGGCTCCATCTGGCCGAGTTCGAGGCTGATCGCCAGGGCCAGCGGTTTGTCGCGTTGCAGGCGATCGGCGGGCAGGCCCATCATCTGCAGCAAGGCCAGGGCGCCTTCGGGGTCGGTGGGGCCGGCACCCTTCGGCAGCGCATCGCCGGCGACTTGCTGGAAGGCGGCGACCAGGGCGTCGAAGCTCTCGACTTCGACCCAACCGATGGTGTCCTTCGGCACGAATTGGTGCAGCGAGAAGCCGCCGGGTAGGGCGGGCTTCTTGGTTTGGGCAGGGGCCTGGGCGGCGGCGGTGGATCCGGGGCCAGCCTGGGCCGCGGCTTGGGGCGCGGCAGGGGCGGGTTGCACGGCCGGCGCCGGCGCGGGCACCTCGGGTTCCTTGGAACAGGCGATCAGGGTCAGGCAGCCGAAGACGGGGAGCAGGTAGGGGCGCGATTTCATGGTTCTTCTGCCTCGGTAGAGGTCCTTGCCTGCATCGAGACCAGCCGGTCCGGAACCTGACCCCAGCTTGGAAATTCCCATTGCGACCCCGAGGGCGTCCCGCTCGGGACCCAAATGGGGGCAGGGCGATGCCCGGCCGCCTTGGTGGACTTTTTGCACGCGGGGGCCCCGCACCCGGCCTACCCTGTGCCCCATGTTGATCCCGCGCCGCTTCGCTGCCCTCTGGCTCCTGCTCGCCGCCGCTTGCACCAGTCCCTCGCAAGGCCCCGATCCGGCGCCGCAAACCACCCCGCCCCTGCAGCACCTGATCGTGCTGCACACGAACGATGTGCACGGCCAAGTGTTGCCGCTGACCGCAACGTGGGTCAAGGACCAGGATCCGAAGCCCACGGTGGGGGGCATCGAGCGGGTGGCGCGTTACATTCAGAAGGTGCGCGCCGAAGCCGCGGAGCAGGGCGCGGAAGTGCTCGTCGTCGACGCGGGCGATTGGTTCCAGGGCACGCCCGAGGGCGGCGTGGAGCAGGGGCGGGCGTACCTGCGGCTCCTGCAGCAGGTCGGTTACGACGCCATGTGCGTGGGCAACCACGAGTTTGATCACGGCGTCGGTGTGTTGTTGGATCACCTGCGCGCCGTGCCCCTGCCCGCGGTGCTCAGCAATGTGCGCGAAGCCGATGGTTCGTTTCTCGCGGGCACGAGCCCGATCTTGACCCTGCAGCGCGCCGGCCTGCGCGTCGGCATTCTCGGCCTGTGCACCACCGAAACGCCGAGCATCACCCATCCGTCGGCATCCACGCTCGTCTGGAACGATCCGGCGCAGACGGTTGCGGCTTTCGAACTGGAGTTCGCCGATCAAGTCGACTGGTTCCTGCCGCTGACGCACCTGGGCATCGAAACCGACCAGGTGCTGGCGGAAGCGCATCCTGAGCTGCCCTTGATCCTCGGCGGCCACTCGCACACGCTGTTGCCCGCGGGCAAGAACCACGGGCCGGTGCTGATCTGCCAGACCGGCAGCAAGGGACGCGGCATCGGGCGCGTGGACGTGTGGGTCGATCCCGCGAAACGCGCGCCGGTGTTGCTGCAGGCCAAGGTCGTGGATCTGTTCGAAGGGGAGCTCGAAGGCACGGCGGTGCCCGCGTTGTCCGCCGCGTGCCGGGCGCTCGTGCAGCAGACCGAAGCCGAAATGGAGGTCGTGGTGGGCCAGAACCCGGTGGCATTGCATCGCAGCGGCGGGTTGGGGCAGAGTTCGGCCCTCGGCAACTGGATCACGGACGCCATGCGCTTGCAGGGCCGCGGGGATTGCGCCATGCAGAACGGGGGCGGCATCCGCGCGGACTTGGACGCGGGACCGGTGACGGTGCGCGACTTGTTCTCGGTGCTGCCGTTCGAGAACTCGCTCGTGACGCTGACCATGACCGGCGCCGAGATCGATGCGGTGCTGCGCGAGAACTTCGAGGGCAAGGATCCCAAACACCTCGAGCTCAGCGGCCTGCGGCTCACCTTGCAGAAGTCCGATGGGGGCCTGCGGCTAGCAAGCATCGAAATCGACGGGGCGCCGCTCGATCCGGCCCGCAGCTACCGCCTGGTTACGAACAGTTTCATGGCCGGGGGCGGCGGGGGTTTTGCCGGCCTGCAGCACGTGCGCGAGCGCGAAGCCGGGGTCTCCCTGCAGCGCGACACCATGCGGGCGTGGCTCGAGGCTTTGGGCACGGTTGAGGCGACCGGCGAAGACCGCTACGTATGGTTGCCGTGAAAGCGGGCGGTGGTGGCCCTTCGCGGCCCCCCGGCGGCCATGGACGCTGCGGTGGCGCGCGGGTATGCTGCTTCGCCCGATGACCGCCGCCATGCAGAATCCCCTTTCCGCCCCCGAAACCATGCCCAACGGGCGCGTGACCTACGCGTCCGGCGATGGGATCGCCCTGATCACCCTGTGCTTCCCGCCTGCCAACGGGTACAGCCACGAAATGATGCGCGACCTGGATGAAGCCATCCTGCGCGCCCGTTTCGACGACGACATCCAAGTGATCGTGCTCGCCGGTTCGGGGGACAAGTTCTTTTGCGCCGGTGCCGACATTTCGATGCTCGGCAACGTCACGCCCACCTTCAAGTACCAGTTCTGCCTGCACGCGAACGAAACCCTGCTGCGGCTCGAGCACACGAACAAACTCGTGATCGCGGCCCTCGGCGGACACTGCGTGGGCGGGGGGCTCGAGGTGGCGATGGCGGCGGACCTGCGCTGGGCGCGCCGTGGTTCGGGCAAGTGCGGATTGCCGGAGGTGGCTTTGGGCGTGCTGCCCGGCACCGGCGGCACCCAGCGCCTCGGCCGCATCGTGGGGGCTAGCAAGGCGATCGCGCTGATGATTAGCGGCGAGACCTTCGACTTCGACAAAGCCCAGGAATTGGGCATCGTCGACGAGCAGTTCGACGCGCCCGACGAGGCGACCTTCCTGGGTCAGGTACTGACGAAAGCCAAGGGCTATTGCACCCCGGGCCGCGCGGCGATGAGCGTCGGTTTGATCAAACGCGCCATCAAGGGTGGCCTCGACCTGCCGCTCGAGCAGGGCCTGGCCCTCGAGCGGGAATTGCAGCAACGCCTGTTCACCTCGCGCGACGCCCAGGAGGGCATCGCCGCGTTCAAGGAAAAGCGCACGCCGCACTTCGAGGGGTGCTGAACCGATGAAAGCCGTACAGATCTTCGAACATGGGGGCCCCGAGGTCCTCAAACTGGTGGACCTCGAGGTGCCCGAACCGGGGCATGGCGAGGTGCTGTGCAAGGTGCTGGCGGTCAGCGTTAACCACCTCGACGTCTGGGTGCGGCGCGGCATGCCGGGATTTCCGGTGCCCTTCCCGCGTATCCTGGGGTGCGACGGCACCGGCGAGGTCGTGGCCACCGGGCCCGGGTGCCACACGGCGGCGATCGGCCAGAAGGTGCTGCTCGAGCCGGGCTACAACCACAATCTGGACTCGATCGAAGTGCGGCGCGGGGAGGACTACCTCGCGGCCGACTACCAGATCCGCGGGGAACACGGCGACGGTTTTGACGTGGAATACGTGGTGTTGCCCGAGCGCTACATCACCACCCTGCCCGCCGGCCTCGATCCGATCACGACCGCGGCCACGCCGCTGGTCTTCCTCGACGCCTGGGGCATGTTGATGGAGCGCGCGCGGGTGCGCGAGGGCGAAACCGTGCTGGTGCTCGCGGCCGGAAGTGGCGTGAGCTCGGCCGGCATCCAGATCGCCAAGGGGGAAGGCGCCAGGGTGATCGCCACTGGGTCGACCCAGGCGAAGCGAGACTTGGCCATCGAACTCGGCGCGGACCACGTGATCGACCCAGGCCAGCCGGGCTGGTCGAAGCAGGTCAAGGAACTGACCGGCGGGCACGGCGCGGACGTGGTTTTCGAGCACGTCGGGCCGGCCACCTGGAACGAATCCATGCGCAGCCTGGCGCGCAACGGCCGGCTCGTCACTTGCGGTGGCACCACCGGTCCGAAGGTCGAGATCCAGTTGCCGCACCTGTTCATCAAAAACCAGAGCGTGCTCGGCTCGACCATGGGGCCGGCTTCGGCCTTCCCGCTGATCCTCGAACGCCTGGCGGCGGGCACGTATCGCCCCGTGGTGCACGAGATCCTGCCCATGAGCCAGGTGCGCCGCGCCCATGAAATCGTCGAAGGCCGCGAGGCGATCGGCAAGGTCCTTCTGATCCCCGGAGAGTGAATCCCATGCAAGTTGACGACATCCAGACCGCCACCGTGCTCGGCGCGGGCACCATGGGCCACGGCATCGCGCAGGTGCTGGCCATGTGTGGCATCGAAACCCGCCTGTTCGACGTGGCCGAAGCGGCGGTGGCGAAGGGCATCGGCGCGATTCGCGCGAACCTGGACAAGGGCGTCGAACGCGGCAAGGTGGCCGCATCCGATCGCGACGCCGCCATGGCGCGTCTTTCGGGCAGCAGCGACTTCGACGCGGCCGTGGCGGGCAGCCATGTGGTGATCGAAGCCGTGCCGGAGAAACTCGCGCTCAAACAGGACATCTTCAAGAAGCTCGGCGAGCGGCTCGGTCCCGATGCGCTGCTCGCGAGCAACACCTCGTCCCTGTCGCTCAGCCAGATCGCTGCCGCTTGCGCCCATCCGCAACGCGTGGTCGGCATGCACTTCTTCAACCCGGTGCACATCATGAAGCTGGTCGAAGTCGTGCGGGCCGAGCAGACCGAGCCGGCCGCGGCGGAACTTGCCATCGCGCTTTCCCGCCGCATGGGCAAGGATCCGATCGACGTGCGCGATGCGCCGGGTTTCGCCTCGTCGCGCCTGGGCATCGCCATCGGCATGGAGGCCATCCGCATGGTCGAGGAACAGGTCGCTAGCGCCGAGGACATCGACAAGGCGATGGTGCTCGGCTACGGATTCCCCATGGGCCCGCTCAAACTGACCGACCTCGTGGGGCTGGACGTGCGCCTGTCGATCGCCCAGTACCTGGAGGGCACCCTGGGCCCGCGCTTCGCACCGCCCGCCCTGCTGCAGTCGATGGTGGCGCAGGGCAAACTCGGCAAAAAGAGCGGCCAAGGTTTCTACGATTGGAGCCAAGGCTGATGGTTTCCGAGGCCGAAGGCGCGCCGGCGGGGCGCGGGGTGTGGCAGGTGCTCTTCAGCGCCTTGTCGCTTTTGCTCGTGCTCGCTGCGTTCGCCTTTGCCCTCAAACCGCCCGCGCCCGAGCCGGAATGGGCCGACATCGTCGGCAAGGACATGGTGGTGGGGGAGTTGCCTGCAGGGCTTTCGGTGCTGACCAAAGAGCAGCTGCCCGGTGGCCGGACCCTGGCTTTGCTCGGCGACCCCACGGACATGCCGCCCGCCGGTGAGATGGCCTCGGTGAAGTCGATGGGCTTCGGCGGCAAGGGCATGGGGGCGGAATGGGAGGTGGCGGCGGCGGAGGCTTCAGCCGCCGCTTCGGTGGCGGCGGCATGATGATGGGCAAGTTCAACCCGGACTCGCCCTGGCTCAAACTGCCCCGGCCGAAGCGGGCCATGGTCCGTGGCAGGTGGCGCTGGTGCACTACCCCGTCTCCGGATTCGAATCGCTGGTATCGAGCGAGTTCCAGAACGTCGACTTCAAGGACTTCTCCACCTTGCCCCCCGGAGGCGGCGACTCCGCCGTCGACACCGGCTACCACGTCTGGCACGGCTACCGCCTGCCCTGGGTGCGCACGCGCCACTTCCACAAGGACGGCGACAAGCCGACCTACCACGAGTCGATCCGCATCAACATGACCCGCGGCACGTTCCCTCTGGTGCTGTATGCCCGTTGGCGACCGTTGCAGGAGGCGTCGATCGACTCGTTGCTGCCGATGCTGGATGCTTTGGTGCCCAGCGCGGCGGAATAGTGTTACGTACGGAAGCGGGTTTAAGTCACGTTATTCGGGCGTGGGTGGGGCGTTTCGCCCCACCCACGCCGCGAATAACGTGACAACTAAACCCGCTTCCGTACGTAACACTATTCCGCCCCAATGGCCGAGTGACCCCGGAAATGGCTGGCAATCGCGCAGGCAGCCCCTACGCTGTTCGGCCCTTTTCTCCGGAAACCCGGCTCCCATGCGCGCTCTCTTTGCCCCCAACGACCCCCAGTTCCGCTGGAAAAGCGATCTGCTTTCTGGCCTCACCGTTGCCTTGGCCCTGGTGCCTGAGGCGGTGGCCTTTGCCTTTGTGGCGGGGGTGGAGCCGCTCGTGGGCCTCTACGCGGCATTCATCGTGGGCCTCGTGACTTCGGTGTTCGGCGGCCGCCCCGGCATGATTTCCGGGGCGACTGGCGCCATCGCCGTGGTGTTGGTTTCGTTGGTTGCGGAGCACGGGTTGGACCACATGCTGGCGGCGGTGATCCTGATGGGGGTGCTCCAGGTTCTCGCCGGCATCCTGCACCTGGGCAAGTTCATCCGCATGGTGCCGCACCCGGTCATGCTCGGTTTCGTCAACGGCCTGGCGATCGTCATTTTCCTGGCGCAATTGGGGCAGTTCCAAACCACCGGCGAGGCGGGGGAGCGGGTGTGGATGCAGGGCAGCGCGCTGTACACCATGGCTGGGCTCGTGCTGCTCACGATGACGATCATCCACTTCCTACCGAAGCTGACGAAAGCGGTGCCCTCGTCCCTCGTGGCGATCCTGTTGGTGACCGTGCTCGTGGCGAGCACCGGGATCCAGTCTCCGACCATCCTGGACTACCTGCGCGACATGACGGGCAACCCCGGCGCGTCGTTGGCCGGGGGGCTTCCTTCCTTTGCCTTGCCCTCCGTGCCGCTGGACTGGGCGACCTTGAAGCTGCTGCTTCCCTACGCCTTCATCCTGGCTTCGGTGGGCTTGATCGAGTCCCTGCTGACCCTGACCTTGGTGGACGAACTGACGGAAACCCGGGGGCGGGGGAACAAGGAGTGCATCGCCCAGGGAGCCGCGAACATCACCTGCGGGGTATTCGGGGCCATGGGCGGCTGCGCGATGATCGGGCAAAGCATGATCAACATCCAGTCCGGAGGGCGCGGCCGGCTGTCCGGCATCGTCGGTGCGATCGGCCTATTGCTTTCGGTGCTCGCGCTTTCCCACTGGATCGAGATGATCCCCGTCGCAGCCCTGGTGGGGGTCATGTTCATGGTCGTGATCGGCACATTCGCTTGGTCCAGCCTGCGCATCATGAACAAGGTGCCCCTGTCCGACGCCTTTGTGATCGTATTGGTTTCGGCGGTGACCGTGGCCACCGACCTCGCCATGGCGGTGTTCGTGGGCGTGATCGTCTCGGCGCTCGCGTTCGCTTGGAAACACGCCAAGGTCATGCACTCGATCGACACCCTGACGCCCGATGGGTCCAAAGTGCACACCCTGCACGGGCCGTTGTTCTTCGGGTCGTGCAAGAGTTTCCTCGAGCTGTTCGATCCCCAGAACGACCCCGATGATGTGATCATCGACTTCCAGCATGCCCGTGTCTCCGACCACTCGGCCATCGAAGCGATCGACACCCTCGCCGAGCGGTATCTGAACTGTGGCAAGACCTTGCACCTGCGCCACCTCAGCCCGGAATGCCGGCAACTTTTGCGCAAGGCAGGCAACCTGGTCGAGGTCAACGTGATCGAGGATCCCAACTACCACGTGGCCAGCGACGCCTTGGCCTGAATTGTGTTACGTACGGAAGCGGTGACCTTCCCCGGATTTTTCGGACACCACAGATCGCGTGGAATACGCGAGGATATCCGAAATGCCGAAACGCAACCGAGGAAGTTCACCCCTGAACAGAAGGCTGACGCCGTGCGCATCGCGCGGTCGTCCGGCAATGTGGCCAGCGTGGCCAGAGACCTCGACCTCCACGAGTTGTCTGTACGCCTGGATCAAACAGGCCGAGATCGACGAGGGCGGCGGCGGGGAAGGCGACCTTACGACCACCGAACGCGAGGAACTTCGCAAGCTTCGGCGCCAAGTCAAGGTACTGGAGCAGGAGCGAGAGATCCTAAAAAGGCCACGGCCTTCTTCGCCAAGGAACAAGATCGGCCTATGCGCTGATCGAGGCGGAGAAGGCAAAGCTCCCGGTGGCGGTGATGTGCCGAGCTCTGGGTGTCTCGCGAAGCGAGTACTACTCGTTCAAGGCGGACCCCAATGGCAAGCGTGCAGCTCGAGACTCTGTGCTCTGACCCACATCCGGCGTATCCACAAGGAAAGCCGGGGAACCTACGGCAGCCCGCGCGTACATGCGCAGCTGCTCAGGGAGGCATTTCTGCTGGGAAACACAGCGTTGCCAGGGTTATGCGATCCCACGAGATCACGTGGAAAGCCCGAAGGGCCTACAAGTCCACGACCCAGTCTCGCCACGACCTGGCGATCCCTGACAACATCCTAAACCGCGAGTTCAGCGTCGAATCCAAGGATTCGGTGTGGTGTGCAGACATCACTCCGATCCGAACGAAAAGGAGCTGGGTCTGCCTCGCAGCCATCATCGATCTAGCCACGCGATTGATCGTCGGCTGGAAAATGGATAGCTACATGCGGTCGGACCTCGTCGAATCGGCACTCAAGAACGCTTGCCTGGCGAGAGCCGGCCCAGGATCTGATCCACCACTCCGATCGTGGTAGGCAATATGCGAGCTTCTCCTATCAGAGCCTGCTGCTGGCCACTCATCCGCTGCAGCATGAGCCGCATTGGTGACTGCTGGGACAACGCGGTGATGGAGAGCTTCTTCGGCACCTACAAGCAGGAACTCCAGCACCACGCCAAGTGGGAGAACCTGGCTGAGGCCAGAGCAGCAACGATGGAGTACATAGAGATCTTCTACAACCGCAAACGACTCCACTCTACGCTCGGCTATCGAACTCCCAGGGAAGTGGACGAGGCGGCCAAGTGAGTTTTCAACAGGTTTTGAGTCTCCTCCCCCTGGACCCCCTCCTCATCGGGGGGCTCTGCCCCCGGATCGCCGCGCGGCGCCTCAGCCTGCTGAGGGCGGGCTTCGCGCGGCTCCCCCGTAAACCAGAACTGTCAAGCGAGTCGCGCTTGACAGTCCCTAACTGTGCAATCTCTACTGTCTGAATCCCGTTAGTTCGGTGTCCGAAAAAACCGGGAGGGTCACGGGTTCAAGTTGTCACGTTTTTCGTTACATACCGAACCAGGTTCGATCAGTCCCACAATTCGCAGAGCGTGCGCAGCGCAACGGGTGTGGGCTGTCAGGCGTTCCCGTATGTAACGAAAAGCGTGAGCAGCTGAACCCTTCCGTACGCAACACAATTCAGAACTTCACCTGCAGATCGATGCGCAGGCGCAGAGGTCGTCGGTGCCGTCGTCGCCTTGCAGGGCGTAGAACTTCAGGGTGGTGTTGTCGTGCCACCAGTATCGGTAGCCGGCGATCCAGGCTTCGCGGCCGTCTGGGCCGACGGTGATCGGGATGTCGTCGGTGGCGAGGCTCCAGTCGCTGGCGTTGGCTTCGAAGTCGCTCCAGTGCAGGAACAGCTGTCCGTCACCGGCGCGCCCGCCTTGGCCGTACTGCACGCTGGCGGCTAGGCCTGTGCCTTCGCTGTCCGCATTCAAGTTTTCGAAGTACTGCAGCGACATGGACCATTCGTCGCGCTTGAAGGCCAGCATGGTGTCCCAGACCTGATAGTCGGCGGGGCTTTCGCTGGTCCAATTCCAAAGGGCGGTGCTCCAGGTGAGTTGGCCGGAAGCGGCGGGGGTGTGTCCGCCGACTTGCAGCACGGCTACCGCGGGATCGACGGCATCGCCCGGGGCGTTGTTTTCGTCGAGCACGAAGTAACCTGCGCGGGCATCGATGTCGGAGGCGAAAGCCCACGTGCCAGCGATGCCGGAGAACTGGATGTCGTCATCCCACAGCCACTCGTCGAAGAGGGGATTCACGTGGAACGGATTGCCCATTTTGCCCGCCTGGAGGGTCAAGGCCTCGTCCGCCTGCCACTTCATTTGCACGCGATCGATGACCACTTGCGCGCCGCCCGTCGTGGTGCCGTCCGCGCCTCCGCCCAAGTCCCAGTTCGCACTGTCGGGGTGTCCCGAAGACGTGGACAGGCGCACTTCGGCGCTCAGGTCTTCGGCCACCTTCATCCAGGCGCCCACGCGGAATCGCACGCGACCGCGATGGCGGTCTTCGCCGTTCGGCTGGTCGAGGATGCTCTCGGCGCGCAAACGCAGATCCGCGTAGGGCTGGAGCCAATCGGGGAGCGTTGCGAGCAGGCCAGGGAGGCCGGAGTTTCGGCGGGTTCAGGTCGCGGCCAGGGGGCTTGGCAGAGCAGGGCGAGGAGCAGCATGGCGGCGTGCGGGGGCAGGGGGTACGCCTATCGTGGTGCTGGACCCGCCATTCCGCAAGGGATGGGGCCGTGGTGATTGGAATAACGTAACGTACCGTACCAGGTTCATGTTGTTACACAATTCGCGGCGGGCGGAGCCCTACTCGCGGGTGTCTTCGCATGAACGACGAACCGATTAGTTCCCAACACAACGACTGTCAATCGTGCCCAAGGTGCACGAACGCAGCCCAATTGGCCAAGGTTGCGCCTTCCGTGCGCAGGGCTTCGCGCGCCAGGGCAGCGGCAACGGACGGCGGGTGATTCTGGGCGAGGGCGGCGTGGAATGCGGTGCCAAACGCGGCGGCGGTTTCGTCTTCCACCGGCCAAAGCGTGACGATCAAGTTGCGTGTGCCGCCTTGCACAAATGCGCGGGCGAGTCCGAGCGTGCCTTCGCCATCGAGCAGTCGGCCCGTTCCGGAAGAACAGGTTCCGAGATAGACGAGGGGAGTGGGGCGCGCCCAATCGGCAAGGCGTTCGGCGCACAGCACCGCGCCGCCTTGCAGGAGCACACCTTGGCTGGAGTACCCGACGGGGTCGCAACTGTCCGAGCGCACCAAGTGCGTCGCTAGGTGCAACGCGGAACCGCTCTGCATGGCTTCTTGCAGCGCGCCGGCGTTGCAGGCGGGTCCCACGGCGGCGGGGCCGGTGCCGTAGCGCTGGGCCAGTTCGGTCAGTTCCGCACGGGCGGCGGGTAGGTCGGGCAGTTCGCCGTGCACCTCGGGTGCGCCGACGAAGCGCCAGGACAATTGGCTCCACGCCGGAGTCGTACCGCCGGCACCGTCGAGGCGCGTGAGCCAACGCGGCGAGAACACCTGCTCCAACGGACGATCGCCGAAGGTCAAGAGGTGCATCGGCAGGTGCTGCAGCGGGCCGTGGGCCACCAGCGTCAATTCGGCGCCTGCCCCGGGGGCGAGGGCCGTGCGCAGGGCTTCGGGCCACAACCGCCCCGAGATCTCCTTCAAGAGCATCTGCGCGCGCACCTCCTGGCCCTGCGCAATCGCCTCGCGCACACGGCGCACGGCCCGCGTCCAATCGGCGCGACCGCCTTCGAAGCGGGCGCAAGCCCCCTGGCCATCCGGCCCGAGGTACACCGCCAATCCGTGGTCCGGGCCGAAGGCAAAGGTCACGAGGCCCGCGCCTTGCGTGCGCGCTTGTTCGCACAGGCGCGCCAAGCGCTCGAGTCCTTCCTCTTGCCAGCCATCGGGCCCCGCCTGCAGCGACTCCAGCCACAACGACGCATCGGTGCTGCGGCCGGCGAGCCACGCGGCTTCGGCGCCGAGCACCGCGGCATGCAGCCCAAGCCATTCGCCGCTCACGCTGCCCGGCCCCAGTCGCCGCGCCTGCCAATCACGCGCCCCGTCGCGGGCGGCTTCGAGCGATTCGAGCGCCGCCACCGGTTGCCCATCCTGCAACAGCGCCTGGCCGAGCAGGACTTCCGCCTGCACGCGCCCCGCGGGGGACCAGTCCTCGAACGGCGCAGCGGCCCGCAGGGCGCGCACGCATTCCGCCAACCGGCCCTCTTCGCACAGTTGGAACGCTTCGCCCAAGGCGCCCCGCTCGACCTCTTCGGGGAATTCCTCACGCAGCCGTTCGATCGCGCGGCGCGCGGCTGGGAGGTGTCCGCGCCGACGCAGCGCCGAAGCGAGCAGCGCCTGCCACTCGGCACGCTGCGCGTGTTCCTCTGGCTGGCAATTCCAGAGGGTGTCGAGCGCGCTGCGCGGCTGATCCTGTGAAAGCAGGTGCAACGCTTGTTCGCGGGCCTGGACCCAATGTTCCTGGGGCGGTTCGAGCTGCGCCCAGAGGCCTAGGTATTGTTCGACCTGCACCACGTCGCCGCGTTCGCGCGCGAGGCAGACGAGTCCCTGCAGGCTGCGCGCCCGGTAGTCGGGGCTTTGCACCTGGGCCGCCATCTCGCCGAGTTCGCGATAGGCGTGGCCCGCGCCCCCGGCGTCGCCGGCGAGGCGCGCCAATTCCGCCTGCAGCCAAAGGGGTTCGAGTTGCGGGGTGCGTTGGGCCGCGCGTTCGAACAGGTCCCGGGCGGAGCGGCAGTGGTGGGCGGCGCGTCGTTCGAGTTCGCTGCGGTCGGAGGGCGCCAGCGTTGTGCCCTGGTCCAGCCGTGCCACGTCGAGGCGCGCGAGCAGGGCGTGGGCGCGCGCGCTGGGGGAGGGATCCGCCGCGCCGCTTTCGCGTTCGATCAAGGCGAGCAGCCCGGCGCGGATGGCTTCCCGTTCCGCGGGCCAATCCCCCGGATCGATCGCGGCGGCCTGCACGCGCGCGCGCAGGGCGAAGAAGTCCTGCTCGGCTTGCCAACCGCGGGTGCGCTCTTCCGCATCCATGCCGATGTAGAATTGCGCCACGCGCTGGGCATCCGCGCGCCCGGCCTCCGCGAGGTCGCGGGCGCTCGATGCCAGTGCGCGCCCGTCCCCTTGGCCGCTGCGCAGGGCTTCGAGCTCGCCTGCGAAACGCGCGAGGGATTCCTGCGAAGGTTGCGGGACGCTGCGCTGCGCCCAAAGGGCGGCGGGCACGGAGAGTGCCGCCAACGCCGCGACGCCGAGGCTGCGGCGGAAGGCGGTTGTGCGTTGGGCGTTGGGCTTGGGTGCGCGGCGCCGCTGGGATTGGGCGGGGTGGTTCATGGGGTCGCGCGCGGGGGGATTGGTGGCTGTGGGGGCCGTATCCAGGGCCGTTGGAATAACGTTACATACCGAACCAGGTTCGATCAGTCCCACAATTCGCGGCGTGCTCCGCCGCCTGCGTTGTGGGTTGGTCGAACCTGGTTCAACGACCATCGGCTCGGAGGGCCATGGCATCAGTAACGGGCTTGCTCGAGGTACGCCCTGCGGGCGGCCGAGTCGGGCAGGCGCAGGGCTTCGCGGCGGGCGTCTTCGAACCAGCCGTCGGCGTGCAGGGTGCGGACGCGGGCGATGCCTTTTTGGTCTTCCAGTTGCGACCAGATGGCGGGTGCTTGGTGCACCTGCACTTCGTGGGCGGCGATCGGGCTTTCGACGCCGCCGAGCAGGGCGTAGGCCTCGAAGGTGTAGTGTCCGGGGGCGAGGCCCGCGGCCGCGCGCAGGGTCGGCACGGCGCTGTCCCATTGGGCGATGCTCTCGCCGGTGTCGAAGGCGCCGGCGCCGTGTTGCCAGACGCGCACGCGGTAGCCGCTGGCGTGGGGCACGGTGGGCAGCTCGATCGTGCCCTGCCACAGGCCGCCGTGGGCATCGGCGAGCACCTTGCCGCGCGGGTGGAAGTTCGCCGGGGTTTCGCCGGAGCGCACCGCGGGCCAGTTCGGCCAGGTCTGGTCCTGCCAGGCGCTCCTGTTGCGCGGTCCGGCGAGCAGCCAGATCAGCATGGCGGCAGCGGCCACCATCAGGAAACGGCGCAGGCCGAGCAGGGTTCCGGTGGGCCCGGGGCCGACCGCGGGCCGGTGCATCGGCACGGCCGGGGTTTCGACCGGGCCCACCAGGGGCAGGTCGAGGATCGGGGAGGGCGGGGGAGTGGCGAGGCTCTCGACCTCGGCGCGGCAGCTGTCGCACCAAGGCAGGTGTTCGCGGATCTCCTCCCGGCGGCTCTCCTCCAGCTCACCGCCGCCGAAGCGCACGCCATAGGCGAACAGTTCTTCGGGTTCGGGGCAGGGCGGAGCGCCTGGGGCTTCCAGGTGCAGCCACGCTTCGGCCGCCTGCAGGCGCCGCAAGCGCGGACCAAGCACCGGATCGTCCTGCAGGCGTGCCTGCTCGGCGGGCTTCCATTCGTCCCAGTAGGCCAAGCGTCGGATCGGGTCGTGCGCGTTCGTGGAGTGGGTTTCAGAGCCTACTTCCAAGTCCGTCGAAGCCCCCGCGCCCGGGGCAGGAAAGGGGCGACTTTTTTGCGGATCGATTTCCATGCTCAGGCTTCCTCTAGCGCGTACTGGTGCAGCAGGACCTTGCGAAGATCCACCGTCGCGCGGCGCAGGCGGTATTTGGTCTGTTCGAGGCTGATCGAAAGCTCGCGGCTGATGCGCGCCAGGGTTTGACCCTGTACATAACGCATGTCGAGCAGGGCCTGGGATTCGGGGTCCAGGCTGCCCATGGCGGCGCGCACGTAGCCGCCGACTTCGCCCTGACCCACCAATTCCTGGGGTCCCGGCGCTTCGTCGATCTGCTCGGGGATCTCCTCAGGCGGCAGTGCCAGCGCCGGTTTGCTCTTGGCCTGTTCGCGGCGCTTGATGTCGACACAGCGACACCAGGCCACGCGGTAGAGCCAGGTGGCGAGGCTGCCCTTCTCGGGATCGAACGATCCGCGATCGAGGCGCTCGAGCACGTAGATCACGAGATCCTGGTAGAGGTCCTCGCGGGAGCTGGATTCGGACTCGAAGTGTCCGATGCAGTGGTAGAAGAGGCCGCGATAGCGCTCCAGGAACGTGGCCATGGTGGCCTCGTCCCGCCGGCGCAACCCCTCCGTGAACTGGCGATCCTCCAATATGCGGCGCCCCACGGGCGCGTCCTCCGTGCAGAGGGTGGGCAAGTCGGGGGGGGCGGTTCAATCGCGGCGTTGGCATCCCTTGGGGCTCCTGAAGTGGGGGTGGGCCGTGGATTTGGGGAATAACGATGTAAGTTGTTTATAGGTATGGCCTTACGTCGTAGTTGCCGGCCCGGTCGGCCGCCCGGCCCCATTCCCACCCCCGGGAGGGGAGTTGCTGCACGCCTAGGGGGTAGTTGTCCCTCCGCTGGGGGCCTTTTGCCGGGCCGGTTGTATGGGATTAGCGGCCATCTCCCTATACTGGTCGCCCCGAAAGCCCCCATTCCCCTTCCGACCCTATCGCAGTGAAAGAAGTTGTCATCGCGAGTGCCTGCCGCACTCCCATCGCCACCTTCCAGGGCAGTCTGGCCTCCA
>JAWKUI010000004.1:0-543408 GCA_041398705.1 Planctomycetota bacterium
TACATCAACACCCAGCGCTACCCGGGACCGATGGGGGGCAACCCGGAGAACCTGCCGGAAGGCGCGAGCGACATCTTCAAGGCCGGACCGGAAGAGGCGCTCGTGATGCGCATCTCCGACCCGGTCTACCTGCGCCGCCCCGGGGAGAGTTCGAGTTTCCCCGTGCACTTCTTCCGCAAGCGCGTGCTGATCGGCGCGGGCTACTGGGTGCTGAGCGAAGCCGGCGGCCGGGTGGACCTGGTTTTCGGCCGCGGCGCGGAGTTGTCCCTGTCCGGCAACAACACGATCGTGCTCGGTTCGCCTTCGCGCGGGGAACCGTTGGTCGCCTTCCTCGAAGTCGAGAACGCGCGGCTGACCCTGTCGGCCAACGAATACGTGGAGTTGCTCGGCGGCGCCCTGCTCAGCGGCGAGGGCGGCCCGATGGTGATCGAACACCCGCGGGAGGAGGTCCTGATCCTCTCCAACCGCTCGCCGAACCCGAGCCAGCTGCGCTACCGGGACGCGGTCATCGATCTGGCCCCCGGCGAGGTCTTGCACATTCCCTTGATCGCCACCGGGACCCACCCCCAGGAGCCGGCCATCGGCTTCCAGACGGTGGACGCCGCCGGCGGTCGCATCCAGCTGCGCGGCTCCCTGCGCATCCTCGAGCAGGACGGCTCGCGCCTGCGCGTGGAGGCCACGGGGGAGCACGAAGTCCGCGGCAAGGGGGTCGTGCTGCGCCTCGATCCGGGCAACCGGGTGGAGTTTGACGACCTCGGCGACCGAGAATGATCGGTGCCCCGACCCCGTGGCCCCTGTCCCCGAGCGGCCCCAGCCTGAGCCAGGGCCGGCGCCTTGCGCTCGCCCAGTGCCAGGTGCCCGGCGTCCCGTGTCCAGAAGGATACAACCCGCCCGGGACGGGCTCTCGGTGGGGGAAATTGGCCCTGCCACCCCGATGCCCAAACCCGGATAGGTTCTAATCTCCAGCCCTATGCCGGTGCTCGCACCGGTCCTGCCTGCCCTACTCTGAGGAGTCGAAGAACGTCATGTGTGGAATCGTCGGTGCGGTCCGTCGCGAAGAGGGGGTGCTGAGCGCCCTGATCGAGGGCCTGCGGGTCCTGGAATACCGCGGGTACGACAGCTCGGGAGTCGCCGTGCTGGCGGCGGACGGCATCCGCATCCGCAAGAAGGAAGGCCGGCTGGAGAACCTCGAGAACGTGCTCAAGGACGGCGCGCTCGAGGGGGCCAGCGTCGGCATCGGTCACACCCGTTGGGCGACCCACGGGGAGCCATCCGACCGCAACGCCCACCCGCACATGGGGGCCAGCGGCCGGGTCGCGCTCGTGCACAACGGCATCTTTGAGAACTACCTGGAGTTGCGCGAGGAGCTGACGGCGAAGGATGTGACCTTCCACTCCGACACCGACACCGAGGTCGTCGCGCACCTGATCGACCGCGAACGGATGAGCGGCAAGTCCCTCGCCGACTCCGTGCGCGCCGCCCTGCGCCGCGTGCAGGGCCACTTCGCCGTGGCCGCGATCGCCATGGACGAGCCCGATGCGCCGCTGGTCTGCGCGCGCAAGGGACCGCCGCTGGTGGTCGCCGTGACGCCCACCGCCGCCTACCTGGCGTCGGACGTATTGGGTTTGCTTCCGCACACCAACAAGGTTGTCTACCTGCAGGACGGCGATGTGGCCGTACTCGGGGTGGGGCGCCTGGAGATCACCGATCTGCACGGCAATCCCGTTGCTCGCGCGGAGCACAAGATCGACTGGAAACCCGGCGATTCGGGCCTGGGCGGGTATCCGCACTACATGCTCAAGGAGATCCACGAGCAGCCCGACGTGCTGGCGCGCACGACGTTCGAGCGCATGGACCTCGAGCGTGGCGACGTGGTGATCGAAGGCGGGCAGTTCCAGGACCGCTTCGTCAAGGATATCAGCCGCGTGCAGGTGCTCGCCTGCGGGACCGCGTTGCATGCGGGCATGATCGGGAAGTACCTGATCGAAGGCCTGGCGCGCATTCCGGTCGACGTGGACTACGCGAGCGAGTTCCGCTACCGCAACCCGGTGCTGAGCCCGGGCACGATGGCCCTGGCCATCAGCCAGTCGGGCGAAACCGCTGACACCCTGGCGGCCACGCGCCTCGCCGGGGAACTCGGCGCCAAGGTCGCCGCCATCTGCAACGTGGCGGGTTCGACCCAGGTACGTGAGTCCGACGAGGTTCTCTTGACCCACGCCGGCCCGGAGATCGGGGTGGCGAGCACCAAAGCCTTCACCGCCCAGGTGGCCGCCTGTGTTTTGCTGGCGGTGCGCCTCGGCCGCGCCAAGGGCACCCTCTCCGCCGAGCGCGCCCGCGAACTGCTGACCGAGATGCGGTCCCTGCGCGACAAGATGGAGCATTTGCTCAGCGAACCCGTGCGCGAACACGTGCGCGCCCTCGCCAAACAACACGCGCGCGCCAAGGGCTTCTTCTTCCTCGGCCGGGGGGTGAACTTCCCCGTGGCCCTCGAAGGGGCGCTCAAGCTCAAGGAAATCAGCTACATGCACGCCGAGGGGTACGCTGCCGGCGAGATGAAGCACGGTCCGATCGCGCTGATCGACCCGGGCATGACCATCGTGGCGATCAACGCCCCGGGCGAAGTGGCCGACAAGGTGCGCTCGAACATCGAGCAGGTGAAGTCCCGTGGCGGCGTGGCGCTCAGCGTCGGTTCGCACGAGGGCAGTCACAAGATCGCCGGCCAGTGCATCGAGGTGCCGCGGACCGACGAGTGGCTGTCGCCGATCCTGAACACGATCCCGTTGCAGCTTCTGTCGTACTACATCGCCGATCTGCGCGGCTGTGACATCGACAAGCCGCGCAACCTGGCCAAGAGTGTGACGGTCGAATGAAGGTGTTGGTGACGGGCGGGGCCGGCTTCATCGGCTCGCATCTGTGCGAAGCGCTGCTGGCCCGGGGCGACCAGGTCACGGTGCTCGACAACTACAACGACTTCTACGATCCCGCCATTAAGCGCCAGAACGCGGCGGCGTTGCGCGGCGCGGAACTCGTCGAAGGCGACATCCGCGACCGCCAATTGGTGGGGGACCTGTTCGCCCGGGGCGGGTTCGATGGGGTCGTGCACCTGGCCGCGATGGCCGGCGTGCGCCCGTCGCTCAAGGATCCGCTGCACTACGAGGACGTGAACGTGCGCGGCACCCTCGTGCTGCTCGAAGCCCTGCGCGAACGGCCGCAGACCCGCTTCGTCTTCGCCTCCTCGTCGAGCGTCTACGGCGGCAACACCAAGGTGCCCTTCGCCGAGAGCGACCCGGTGGAACTGCCCATCTCGCCCTACGCGGCCACCAAACGGGCCTGCGAACTGGTGGCCTGGACGCACCACCACCTGTACGGCATCCCGATGGCCGGACTGCGCTTCTTCACGGTCTACGGACCGCGCCAGCGGCCGGAGATGGCGATCCACAAGTTCGTGCATAACGTGCTGGAGGGCCGGCCGATCCCGTTCTTCGGGGATGGCGAAACGCGCCGCGACTACACCTACATCGACGACATCATCGATGGCGTGGTGCGCTCCCTGGACCGCTGCGAGGGGTACGAGCTGTACAACCTGGGCGAGTCCCAGACCACCTCCCTGGCCGAGCTGGTCCAGGCGATCGGCAAGGCCTGCGGGCGCGAGCCGATCATCGACCGGCAGCCCATGCAGCCGGGGGATGTTCAGATCACCTACGCGGATGTGTCCAAAGCCCGCGAAAGACTCGGCTACCGGCCGTCGACCACGGTCGAGCAGGGCCTGGAGCGCTTCGTGGCCTGGTACCGGGAGGTCCATGGCTCCGCTTGAGCCGCTTCCGTCCCGATTCCGGCAAGTTCAGGTCTCCGTGACCCCTGGCCGGGCCCGATGTAGAATCATACTCCTCTCCTCTCCCCAGTCTCCCTGACGACCTCGATCCCCATGAAAGGCGTGATCCTCGCCGGCGGCCTCGGCACCCGGCTCTACCCCCTCACCAAGATCACCAACAAGCACCTGCTTCCGGTCTACGACCGGCCGATGATCTACTACCCGATCCAGACCCTGGTCAACGCGGGCATCGAGGACATCATGGTCGTCACCGGGGGCAAGAAATCCGGCGACTTCCTGTCCCTGCTCGGCAACGGCAAGGACTTCGGGCTCAAGCACCTGAACTACACCTATCAGGAAGGGGAAGGCGGTATCGCGGAAGCCCTGGGCCTGGCGGAACACTGGGCCGCGGGCGAAAGCGTCGCGGTGGTGCTCGGGGACAACCTGATCGAGAACAACATCGCGAAGGCCGTGGCCGATTTCCGGGCTGCGGGCAAGGGCGCGAAGATCATGCTCAAAGAGGTCAAGGACCCCGAGCGCTTCGGCGTCGCCTATATGAACGGCGACAAGGTCGAGAAGATCATCGAGAAGCCGAAGAACCCCGAGTCGAACCTCGCGGTGATCGGCATCTACATGTACGACGGCCGCGTGTGGGACATCATCAAGACCCTCAAGCCGTCGGACCGCGGCGAGCTCGAGATCACGGACGTGAACAACTGGTACATCCAGGACGGCACGATGACCGCCGAAGTGCTGCAGGGATGGTGGACCGACGCCGGCACCTTCCAGTCGCTGCTCTCCGCCGCGAACCTGGTGGCCGAAACCGGTGCCAACAAGCTCGGCTGAGCGGCGCCGCCGCCCGATCCTTCGACCCCGCGCGAAATCCCGATGTCCAACCGTCCGTTCCAAGGCCAGGTGCTGGTCACCGGCGCTGCCGGCATGCTTGGCAGTCAGATCATGCTGACGCCGCCCGATGGGGCCCACGTGGTGGGCACCGATCTGATCGATGCCCCCGGAGTGGGGGCCCCGGGGGTGGACCTGGCGGATGCGGCGGCGGTGGACCGGTTGTGGGAGGAGCACGGCCCGTTCGCGGGCATCATCCACACCGCGGCCTACACCGCGGTGGACCGCGCCGAAGAGCAGCCCGAACTCGCGATGCGCGTCAACGGCACCGCGTGCCAGGTGCTCGCGAAGAAAGCGGCTCAGACCGGCGCGGCGCTGGTGATCGTCAGCACGGACTTCGTCTTTGACGGCCGGGCGGAGACGCCCTACGGCGAAGACGCGGCCACCAACCCGCTGTCAGTTTATGGCGCCACCAAGCTGGCGGGGGAGTGGACGGCCCGGCGCACTTGGCCCAGCGGTACGCGCATCGTGCGCACCCAATGGCTGTATGGTCCGCGGGGCAAACACTTCCCGCGCACCATGCTCGAGCTGGCCAAGGACCGCAACCTGTTGCGCGTCGTGAACGACCAGATCGGCAGCCCGACTTCGACCCTGGAGCTCGCGCCGGCCCTTTGGGACGTGCTCGCGATGGGGGAGCCGGGGGTGTACCACGCGTCCTGCGAGGGGCACTGCTCTTGGTACGACCTGGCGAAAGCGACGCTCGAGCTCTCCGGTGTCGAAGGCGTCAAGGTGGAGCCCTGCTCGACCGAGGAATTCCCGCGGCCCGCCCAGCGGCCCGCCTACAGCGTGCTCTCCTGCGAGCGACTGACCCAACTGCGCGGCGCGCCCCTCGCCCATTGGCGTGACGCCCTCTGCACCTACCTGGGCAACTCAGACCAATGACCCGTACCCTGATCGTCACCGGTGGAGCCGGCTTCATCGGCAGCAACTTCATCGAAATGCTCGTGGGGGCCCGCCCCGACTGGCGCATCGTCAACATGGATGCCCTGACCTACGCGGGCAACCTCGAGAACCTGACGCGCGTCGAGAGCCACCCGGGCTACCAGTTCGTGAAGGGCGACGTGGCCGAGCGGGCCGACGTGGAACGCGCGTTCGATGCGGCTGGCAGCGGGGACGTCTCCGTGGTGCACTTCGCCGCCGAGAGCCACGTGGACCGCTCGATCCAGGGCGGCCTGCCCTTCGTGCGCGCCAACGTGCTCGGCACCCAGGTGCTGCTCGACGTGGCCCGCGACCGGGGCGTGCAGCGCTTCCTGCACGTGTCCACCGACGAGGTCTACGGTTCCTTGGGCAAAACCGGCTTCTTCACCGAGGAAACGCCCCTGGCTCCGAACTCGCCGTACAGCGCGAGCAAGGCCGGCAGCGACATGTTGGTGCGCGCGGCGCACCACACCCACGGCTTCGACGTGGTCACCACGCGCTGCTCGAACAACTACGGTCCCTACCAGTTCCCCGAGAAGTTGATCCCGCTGATGATCGCCAACGCGCGGGAGGACAAGCCCCTGCCCGTCTACGGCGACGGCATGCAGATCCGCGACTGGTTGTACGTGCAGGACCACTGCGAAGCGATCCTCCTGGTGCTCGAAAAGGGGCGCACCGGCGAGGTCTACAACATCGGCGGGCACAACGAGTACCCGAACATCGAGATCGTGAAGCGCATCCTCGCGCAGCTCGGCAAGACCGAATCGCTGATCACCTACGTCAAGGACCGCCCCGGCCACGACCGGCGATACGCCATCGACGCGGGCAAGATCGAGCGGGAGCTGGGGTGGAAGCCGCGCTTCACCTTCGAGCAGGCCCTGCCGAAGACCATCGAGTGGTACCTCGGCAATGACGCCTGGCTCGAGCGGGTGCGCTCGGGCGCGTACCGCGAATACTACACGGCCCAGTACGGAGCCTGATCCGGCACCGGGTCCGGAGGTCCGGACCCGGGTGAAACCGCCGTCCCGCCGTCTCCGGGATGGGTCCACGCGCGGGATGGCCGTTTTTGGTCACGCCGGGGGCGGTCGGCGGAGTACCCTTTGCGGCTGGACCCGGAACCCCACCGGGCCCGTGCCAACCCATCTTCATCGCCATCCGGCGGGGGCCACCGTGGTCCCCGGCCCCAGTCTAGGAAGTTGCATGTTGTCTCCCGTTTCCCTGCCCCAAGTCCGAAGCGCCATGCGCCTGGGTGGACTTGTGTTGCTGGCCGGCCTGCTCGCGTTCGTGCCGAGCTCCTGCACGAGCACCGTCTCCCCGGACAAGCGCATCACCCAGTACTTGAACAGCTACGGCTGGGGCAAGGCCTACACCGGCAACTTCTTCGAGGAGAGTTATGCCACCATTGGTGACCGGGTGAGCTACATCGACCAGATGCACCCGGGCGAGATCCGCGGCAACCAGGTGGTGCAGCCCGATGGCACGATCACCGTTCAGGAAGTCGGCACCGTGCACGTCGCGGGCCTGACCCGCAGCGAAATCGAGGCGTTCCTGTCCGAGCGGGTTTCGCTGTACTACTCGTCGAACGCGGACGTGAGCGTGATCATCTCGGCCAAACCCAAGCAGTACTTCGTGCTGGGGGAAGTCCGGTCCGAGGGCGCCGCGGTGCTCGACAAGGAACTCAACGTGTTCGACGCGATCCTCAAGGCCCGTCCGCAGAAGCGCTCGGCCAACCTCGGCCGCGTGCGCTTGATCCGCGTGGACCCGGTGGATCCGCTGATCATCCCGATCAACTTCAACGACATGCTGCGGGGGGATTCCACCTACAACGTGTCGATCATGGAGAACGACATCATCTACGTGCCGCCGACCCTGCTGGCGCAGTTCGCGTACTTCCTCGATGGTCTGCTGTTCCCGGTGAAACAGGTGATCAGCGGCCTTGGCAGCGCGTTCTTCTACGGCCGGAACAACAACGGAACCTACCGGACCCTGTTCGATTGATCCCCGTGTGCGCGCCCCTGTCCTGCCCGTGCGTTCCCCCTTCCTCCCTCTGACGAACCCGTCCTCGACCCCATGGCTGTAGAAGTAGAAAACACCAGTCAGATCGACGAGTTCCTGCGCGTGCTCCGGCGCCGCTTCTGGTGGATCCTCGTCCCGGCGGTGCTGATTGCGACCCTCGGCGTCAGCTACGCGATCATCGTGCCCAAGAAGTACGTGGCCGCGACCCGTCTGATGGTCTACAACCGCCCCGGGGCCCAGGCCCGTGGGGGCGGCAACAACACGTCGGAAGGTCTGGTTGCGGAGCACAAGATCAAGGCTCCGCAACGCGTGATCGAGGTCCTGGGCAAGCTCCAGTGGCCGGAGTACGAAGAGTTGGCCACGGCCTCGGAGCAGTACGAGTACCGCAACGAGCTGATCAAGAACATCAAGGTCGGCACGCCGGTGATGAACGGCAGCCCCGGCCAGCAGTTGGTGCAGGTTTCCTTTGCGCACACCAACGTGGACCAGGCCCAGGACTTCCTGAGGTCGCTCGTCGACAACTGGAAGAACGAAGTGCTGAACGTACAGGTGCTCGAATTGCGTGCCAAGTACGACAAGAACTCCGAGTCGATCGCCGAGCTCGAGCGCGAGCGCAAGGACCTTTCGGACCAAGCCGCGGACCTGCGCCGCGACAACGACATTCCGCCGCCCCAGGCGCGTGGACCGCGCGACTTCGGCCAGCGCATTCCCGCGTTCGAAGAGGTCGATCGCCTCAAGTTGCAGGTCATCAGCCTGCAGGAGCAGATCGCGACCGAAACGGGCGTGGTGGACCTCAAGAAAGCCACCCAACAGCGCATGCCCGACACCTTGCCGGTGACCGCGGTCAACCGCTCGGGGGGCAACGCCGAGGTGGCGCGTCTGGAACAGCTCATCGGGCAGAAGCGCACCGAACTCGACAAGTACGCGCCTAGCCACTCGCGGTACAAGATCCTCGAAAACGAGATCGAGAGCCTGCAAACCAAACTCGACCGCGAGCGGGGCCTGGCTCCGTCCGAGGACGTGGTGGAAGAGTCCGTTCCGAACGAGGCCAAGCTGCAACGGGGCGCCGAGATCGCGGTGCTCGAGGATCAGATCCGGAGCCGTCGCAACCAGCTCCGGGACGTCGCCGAAGCCCTGAAAGAGGCCCAGGCCAAAGCCTTGGCGCTGCAGACGGTCTACAGCACCCTCGACATGCTGGAATCGGACATCGCCGCGACCAACAAGTCGATGGCGGATGTGCGTTTGGAGCAGGAGCGCATCAAACGCCAGATCAGCTTGCAGGACAGCCCCCTGGGCAACCCGTTCGACGAACTCGAACTCGTGCAGGCCAGCGACAAACCGACCGAACCGAACGCCTGGCTGCTGTCGGCGGTTTCGGTGCTGCTCGGCATCGGCACGGGCATGGGCCTGGCCTTGGTGCTCGAATACTCGAAGAACTGCTTCCGTAGCATCAACGATATCGCCCAGTCGATGGAGGTTCCGGTGCTCGGGGCGGTCAACAAAATCGAGACCCGCAAGCAGCGCAACATGCGTCACATGCGCAAGGTCGTCATGAGCGTGGCCCTGGCCCTGCTGGTGGCGGTAGTGAGTTACACCCTGTACGCCTGGGTGCTTAACCCGAGCCTGCTCACGCCGTCGCTGGTCGACTCCATCGATCGCCTACGGGAAGCCCTGGGCTGAGCCCCGGCCCTTCCTGACCCCGGCCGACTGCCATGCGCGACCTCATCATCACCCTGTTCATGTTGGGGATGATGCCGTTCTGCTTTCGGCGTCCGTTCGTGGGGCTGTTGCTCTTCACCCTGCTGGCGTACATGCGCCTCCAGGACCTAGCCTGGGGGTTCGCCAAGGTGCAGCGCTGGTCCATGTACGTGGCCGTGCTGTCCTTCGCCGGGTACTTCGCGGACTCCCAGCGCAAGTACCCGATCATGGACCTGCGCACGTGGTTGCTGCTCGGCATGATGCTGCAGGTCGGCGTGGGGCTCTTTTTTGCGGTGGGGGACGCGCCGGTGGACCTGCGCGGTTACACCGAATACGTGAAGATCATCGCCATCGCGATCTTCACGACCGCCGTCGTGCGCACCCGCGAGCACGTGCGCATCCTGGTCTGGGTGACCGCCATGGGCCTCGCCTTCCACGGGGTCAAGAACGGCCTGCACGCCGTCTTGAAGGGCGGCAACCTCTACATCCACCACGGGCCGGGCGGCCTGATGGAGGACAACAACGACTTCGCGCTCGCCATCGCCATGGCCCTGCCGTGGGTCTACTACCTGTCGGTTTCCGAGGTGAATCCGACCCTGCGCAAGGTGCTGCGCTGGATGGTGCCGCTTTGCGCCCTGACGGTGATCTCCACCCGCTCGCGGGGGGGCACCCTGTCGCTCGGCCTGTGCACCGCGATCATGATCTGGCACTCGCGCAACCGGCTCATGGGCATGGTCGTCGGCGTGGCCGCGGTGGCTGCCGTGATCGTGCTTTCGCCCAGCGAGTACAAAGAGCGCCTCAGCACAATTTCCTCCTACGAGGAAGATGGTTCGGCGATGGGCCGCTTGCGCGCCTGGAAAGTGGCCCTGCGCATGATCGATGCGCACCCGATTTTCGGCGTGGGATTCAACCGGTTCGCGCTCAACCACATCGCCTTCGAGCCCAACCCGACCCCGGCGCAGCGCGAGGGGGGCAAGGCTTTGGTGGCGCACAACAGTTACTTCCAGATCTGGGCCGAGTCGGGTACGCCAGCGTTGATCATGTACCTATCGCTGATCGGCCTGACCTTCCTCGACATCTGGCGCATCCGAAGGCGGGGCAAACGGCTCTACCACGACAGTTGGATCCTGTCCTACTGCACGATGTTCGAGGCGAGCCTGGCTACCTTCGTGCTCGGATCCGCCTTCCTGAACCGCGCGGCCTTCGACTTGGTCTACCACCTGTTCGCCACGGTCATGGCGTTCTCGCTCGTGGCGCGCAACCAGATGTCCGCCGACGAGGACCTGATCGCCGGCCGGGTCCCGGGCAAAACCATCTCCAGCGATCCCGGCGCCGCGCCGGTCGAACTGGGCCCGCAAAGGCCCCGCTTCCGTTCGGTCGCCTTCAAGGGCTGAGCCGGCGGTTCCCCTCAAGCTCCGCGTCCTGCCAACCGAAAGCAATCCCGTATGTGTGGTTTCACCGGCTTTGCCTGGAAATCCCCTGCCGACCTCCCCGACCGGGAGCAGTTGCGGCGGATGACCGATACCCTCGAACACCGCGGCCCCAACGATGCGGGTTACGCGGTGCGGGGCAGCATGGCGCTGGGCTTCCGGCGCCTGTCGATCATCGACCTGGCGGGCGGACACCAGCCGTTGGAGCACCCGGATCTGCCCGTGGTCATTGTCGGCAACGGCGAGATCTACAACTTCCGTGAATTGCGCGCCGGACTTGAAGCGCGCGGCGCTCGGTTTTCGACCGGCTCGGACATCGAGACGATCCTGCACCTCTACCTCGAGAAGGGGGAGCGGCTGGTGGAGGATCTGGTCGGCATGTTCGCCTTCGCGATCATCGACACGCGCGATCCCGCCTGCCCGGTGCTCACCCTGGGCCGCGACCGGCTGGGCATCAAGCCGCTCTACTACGGACTGAGCGAGCGCGGCATCGTCTTCGGCAGCGAGCTCAAGGCGTTGCTCGCAAGCGGCGAGATCTCGCGCGATCTGCGACCCACCTGCTTGATGGATTATCTGGTGCAGGGGTACATGACCGGCGAGCTGGCTGCCTTCGACGGCAGCTTCCGCTTGCCAGCCGGTCACACCCTGACCTGGACCCCGGCGGGCGGCGTGCGTACGCGCCGGTATTGGGACCTGCCCACCGACGAACTACGCGACCCCGCCACGAACGACGAGGTGCTCGAGTGGGTGGATCGGGTGGTGCGCGACCGGCTTGTGGCGGAAGTGCCGCTCGGGGCGTTCCTGTCGGGCGGCATCGACAGCAACGCGGTGGTCGATTCGATCGCACGCTCCGAAACCGGGCCGCCGATCGTGTGCACCGTGGGCTTTCAGGAGAAGACCCACGACGAAGTCGAACTCGCGCGCCTGACCGCGCAGCGCGTGGGGGCGAAGCAGTACATCGAGACGATCGATCCCGATCCGAAGTTAGCGCTCGAAACCCTGCCGTGGTTCTTCGACGAACCCCTGGCGGACACTTCGACCGTGCCGACCTACTTGGTCTCGCAGATGGCCAGTCGCCACATGACCGTGGTGTTGTCGGGGGACGGCGGCGATGAGACCTTCGCGGGATATCGGCGTTACGTGCACGATCTGGCGGAGAACCGCCTGCGGCGGCGCATCGGCGGGGCCGGGGCGCGTTTGGCCGGTGGGCTCGGGGCGGTCTACCCCAAAGCCGACTGGGCCCCGCGCTTCCTGCGCGCCAAGAGTTTCCTCAGCAACCTCGGCAAGGATCCGGCCCTGGCCTTCTGGCACAGCGTCAACCCCTCGACGCGCGAGCAGGTGGCGCAGGTGCTGAACCCGGACCTCCTGAAGAGTCTCGGGGGATACGATCCCTTCGACCGGTTCCGCGACCTGTACCACAAGCCGAAGATTCAGTGCCCGCTCTTCCGGGCCCAGTACGGCGACTTCCACAGCAACCTGCCGGACCGCATCCTGGCCAAAGTCGACCGCGCCTCGATGGCGGTGTCGATCGAAGTGCGCGTGCCGCTACTCGATCACCGCTTCGTCGGGCGTTTCGCCAACCTGCCGGCGGAGGAGAAGATCCAAGGCTCGCGCGGCAAACACCGCCTGCGCGAAGCCCTGCGTTCGCGCCTCGATGCGCGCATCCTCGACGGCAAGAAACGCGGCTTCGATACGCCCATCGGCGCTTGGTTGCGTGGGCCGCTCAAGGGCCCTGCGCAAGAGGCCCTCGAAAGCCTGCCCGAAGAGTGGTTGCGCCGCGATGTCCTGCGCAGCCGCTTCAAAGAGCACCAAAGCGGATTGCGCGATTGGTCGGTATTCCTCTGGAGCGTCGTGGTGCTCGAGCACTGGCGCCGCCGTCATGCGGTCAAGGGGCTCAGCGCGTGAGTGCCATGACGAAACCGATCCAGCACGGCCTTTCCTTCGACGTCGAGGAGTACTTCCAGGTCGCCAACCTGCGGCCCTTCGTGCGCCGCGAGGATTGGGATGAGATCCCCTCACGCCTGATGGTGGGCATGGACACGATCCTGTCGTTGCTCGACCGCAAGGGCGTGCGCGCCACGATGTTCTTCCTGGGGTGGATTGCCGAACGCCACCCGGCCCTCGTGCAACGCTGCGTGGGGCTGGGCACGAGATTGCCAGCCACGGTGCGACCAGCCACCGCTTCGTCAGCGACATGACGCCGGAGGTTCGACGAGGACCTGGCGCGCACCGAGCGCGCTTTGGCCCAGGCCGGGGCCCCGCGGCCATTGGGCTTCCGGGCGTCCACCTTCACGATCACCCACAGCAACTGGTGGGCCTTCGATGTGCTCGCCCGGCGCGGATATGTCTACGACTCGAGCGTGCACACTGTGCACCATCCCACCTACGGCGTGCCGGACTTCGAGCCCGGTATCTCGATCGTGCACGCTCCGGGCGGCGGGGGCGACGTGATCGAGTTTCCCGTGGCCACCTTGCCGGCGGGCAGCCGCAACCTGCCGGTGGGCGGGGGCGGGTACTTCCGCCTCTTGCCGGGTTGGATGCATCGCCGTGCTATCCGGCGCCTCGAAGGGATGGGGCGGCCCACCGCCACGTACCTGCACCCTTGGGAGTTCGACCCCGAGCAGCCGCGGTACCCGGCCAAGTTCACCAGCCGCTTCCGGCACTATCTGAACCTCGACAAGACGACCGAGCGCCTCGCCCGGCTGATCGACCTCGGTGGCTTCGGCACCATGCGTGAAGTGCTCGAGACGAAGGGGTACGGCGAGCGTTTCGCCGGGCATTGAAGACGGGCCCCAGTCGGACCCGCCCTGGTCCTACTGGCCGTCGCCCGTGGCCCCGACGCGGTTGCGCACCGCACCCGCCAGGGCGCGGAAGGCGAGGATCACATCCTCCGCGTAGGGGTCGCCCGGCGCGTACTGCAGCATCTCGGCAGCCGCCACATCGATCGCTTGCAGATCGGCTTCCTGGTGGCGCAGGATCAGCGCCAGCAGGTAGGTGCGTCCGAGTTCGAGAGCATCGAGTTCCTCGGCGAATTGGTCGCGCCGGTTCCACAAGGAGCCGAGTTCGCGGATCACGTCATCGAGGCCGCCAGCGCCTTCCATCAATTCCATCTGGGCTTGGATGAAGCTGCTGCGGGCGGAGCGGCCGACGATGCCGAGGCCGTCGTCGGCCTGCTGCAAGTGGTGCCGCACGCGCACGCTGGGGGCACCCTCCAACGCGAGCAGGGTGGCATACCGGTAGTTCATTTCGGCATCGCCGGTGATCTTGAGTAGATCGGCCACCAGGTCGCGCGTTTCGTCGATGCGTCCCTGCGCGTTGAACGCGTCGGACAGCAGGGACCAGGCGTCGATGTCGCCCACCTGCAGGTCGAGCTGACCCCGGGCGAACTCCTCGGCGAGCAGGGGCGAAACCGAAAGCAGGTGGGCACCCCACAAGCGCTTGGCCCCGGGGCGCAGGTCATCCATCGACACCTTGCCGATGCGGTTCGCGAGCAATTCGAGCGCGGTGCGGGCTTCTTCCTCGGCGAGCAGCCGAGATTGGTTTTCCGACCGTTGGCGGAATTCGAGGCGGCGCAGCAGGGCGAGGGGATCGTTCGGGTAGCGGTGCACGACCGCATCGAAGCGGGCGGCCGTTTGTTTGTCGGTGATGCGCTCGGACTGCGGAACGGAGTCACCCGCGGCAGCCACGACCCAGTTCAGGTAGCGGTCGAGCCAGGGATGCAGGCCGCGCTGGCCGGCGTCGAGGATGGCGGGTTCGAGGGCTTCGATGGCGCGGCGATACCGCCCCTGACCGGCCTGAAGATCGGCCAGCATCAGGCGCACGGCGGCGCCTTCCGCGCCGGTCGCGGCTTGCAGGCTGCGCTCGAGGATCGAAACGGCTTGTCCGGGCCGCCCCGCCGCCACTTCCGCGGAGGCGAGTCCGATCGAGCTGTTGAGCACGCCGAGATGGGGGCGCACCGCAGGCAAGGCGGCCGCGCGCGAGCGGGCGGACAGCAAATCGGAGTGCAGCGGATCGGTGGGATGCTGCCGGGCGATCGTGTCGATCAGGTTGCTCCAAGCAGCCGCGCAGTCGGGTAAGGCGACGACCTCCTCGAGCAAAGCTTGGGCCTCGACATCGAGGTGCCCCGGCGGTCAGGGCCTGGGCTAGGAGCAGGGCCGGCCAAAGTTCTTCGGGCGCCTGTTCGTGCCACTGCCGCGCCTGGGCGAGGGCCGTAGGCGGCCCAGTCCAGGGCTCTCCAAGGCCAGCGATCGCCAAGCAGTCTGGGATCGCGCCGCAGCTCGGGGTTCCCCGCAGGAAGGTCGCGGCCCCGGGCCGCGGAAGCGCTGCCGAACTGGGCCGGCAAGTTGGTGTCCTGGTTGAGCAGGGCGCGCGAGGAGAGTTGCACCATGGCCCAGGGCAGGCTTTGGGGAGCCCGCTCGAGCGCACCACTCGCCATGTCCTTGGCCAGCTGGAAGCGGTCCTCCAACAGTCCGAGCAGCACATCTTCGAGCGTACTCCAGGTGCGGCCGGTGCCGCGCAGGCGCTCCAACTCGAGCGGCAGCCGCGGCCAATCGCGCTGTACGGCGGAAAGCACCGCATGGCCGTATTCCGCGCGCCCGTCCCCGGTAAAGGCCGCCAGGCGGTCGAGGGACTCCCGGCTTGCCGGGGTCTCGTCGACCATGGCGGAGGAAACCGCGAGGCCGGCCAGCACGTCGGGCGTGCGCAGGTGGCGGGCGCTGTCCATCAGTTTGAATAGGGCCTTGCCCGCGGCGGGGAAACCACGCACCAGCAGGTCTTTGGCGAGTTCGCGCAGTTCCCCGGGATTGAACACCGGGATCCCCGTCAAGGCGCGCGTCTGCGCGGCGACGCCGGCGGCGTCCCCTTGCATCATGTGGGCGCGCAGTACCAGGCGCCGGCACGAGGGTCCGATCTCCGGATCCTCCAACCAGATCGAGGCTTCATGCACCGCCTCTTCGTAGCGGCCGAGCTCCACGAGGCACTTCACCCGCTTCAGGTGCATCGGCGTGGGGTCGGGGTGCTCGGGGATCGGCCGCATCACTTGCAACGCCTCGCCGAAGCGCCCCTTGCTCATCAGGTGGTCCGCGATGCTTGTGCGACCCACGCCATAGGGGCTGAGGCGCACCAGTTCCAGCAATTCCTCTTCGGTGAAACGATCGAGCCCCACCTTGCGCAGATACTGCTCGCTGGTTTCGTCCGATCCGACGAGGCGCAGACGCTTGAGGATGGCCTGGGGGCCGGCGGGGGAGGTGTCCTTGCCGAGCAACGCGGCCTGAATGCGCAGATCGAAGGCGGGCAGCAGTCCCGGATAGCGGTTCAGCAGGAAGTTCGCGGTCACCAGAGCGGAGTGGTACCGCTTCTGCTCCAGGTGGCGCATGCCGATGCGCCATTGCGTGTAGGGTCCGATGCGCTGCGTGGAGATCGCGCGCTGCTGGTTCACCAGCGATTGGTAGTACTGGTCGAACGAGACCCCGTAGGTGCCGAAGGTCGTGTTGCCCAGTTCTTCCCAGAGGGGCATCAGCTCGGCCGTGCGCTCGGGCGCCATCGACATGCCCTTGGTCCAGTTCTCCTCGATCAGGGCAGGCAGGGCGTTGGGCGAAGACCGTTCGCTTTCCGCCAAGTGCAGGTAGTCTTCGGCGAGGATCTCGCCGCGCTCGCTGATGACCCCCTTGAGGGCGCGCAATTCCTTGGCCGGATCCCCGAGGGCGCGCCAGGCGGATGCGATCTCCCGGTACGCGATCGAACGTGCTCCTGCCACAGGACCCGGCTGCTTGCTGCGCAAGAAGCGGTCCATGACGGTCAGGGCGTGCTGGAAGGCATTGCCCCTGGAGGCGATGTATCCGAGATAGAAATCGGAGTCGGCCAAGTCCGCACTGGAGAAATTGCGCAGCTCGTTTGCCGGTTTGCCCAAAGGGCCCAACCGTTGCGCTTCGTACAGCACCCGGGCCGTTCGCCGATAGAACTCTGCATCCGCCTTCGACTCCGCCCATGGCCAGGACGCGACGATGCGCGCGATGCGTTCCTTCTGCCCGAGTTCCTGCATGGCGTCCGCCAGCACGACCAGGTTGGCCGGATCGGTCATGACCTCGGGGAACACGCGGCTGGCGACACCCAGGTCCACGACCAGGTCGGGCCGGTGGGCTTCCACCAGGAGATCGAGCAGGGACCGCAGGGCCGGGATGGTCAGGCGTTGTTCCAACCCACGGGCGTACGCAAGTCGCGCCTGGGCGAGGTGTTCGGAGGCCAGGTCACAAGCGTCGAGGATGCTCTCGAGGGAGGCGCTGCGCGAACGGGGGAAGAGTTCGCGCAATTCGCGTTGCACGCGGGTTCGGCGCGGGTCCCGGGCGTGTTGCGAGCAGAGTTCGATGATCAGCGGCGTGGCTTTCCGCGTGTCCTCATCGACCAGTTGCTCCTCGGCCAGGCGCAGGGCTTCGGCCCGCAGCGTCTCGCCGCGCAAGGTTTCGAGCCGGCCGCGGAGCTGCGCCACGTCGGCGGATTCGGGGTGGTGGAACGCCAGCACCTCGATGCGGCGCAGGGCCTCTTCGGGTTGCCCTTCGAGCGCCTGCAGCTCGATGGCTTCGAGCTCGAGGGGCAGTTCCTCTTCGGCGGTCAGGGCCTGGATGCGCTCGACGTCCGAACGGGCTTTGTCGAAGCGCTCTTGCTGGCGATAGATGTCCGCCCGCACGCGGAGCAAGTCGCCCGTGAGGTCGGCGTCTTCGCGGGCACCCGGATGCTTGAGAGCGCTCGAAATGGCCTTGAGTTCGCGGCGCTCATCGTAGTTGCCCAGGCGCACCCGATCGCGCACGGCGTCGAGGACCTGCTGCGGCGACTCAGGGGTGCCGAAGAGGGTGATCCGGGCGACGAAACCCAGGGCGCCGAGAATCAGCACCAAGAAGAGGGGGGTGGTCCACTTCATCGGCCCCCCAGCCTAGCGGCGGAGGGGCCCCAAGGCCATTCACCGGGCCCGCCCGCGCCCCTTGGACCCGCTTTCGGAACAGGTTCCCCCGGGGAGAATTCGGGTCAGGCGGGACTCCCGAAGGAATCCTCCATCAACCCGTGCTTCCGCATCTTGTGGAAGAGGGTCGTGCGGTTGATGTCCAAGAGCTCGGCGGCCCGGCTGCGGTTGCCCCCGGTGCTGCGCAGGGCGTGCACGAGAATTGCCCGTTCCGGACCCTCCAATGCCTGCTTCAGCGGTAGGACCTCTTCGAGGAATTGCAGCCCGGCCACGAGGCTGGAGGGCGCCACTACCGGTTCCTGCGGATGGCTGGCCGCGAACTCTTGCAGCTCGGCGGGCAGGGCATCGAGGTGGATCCAGGGGCCGGTAGTCAGCAAAACGCAGCGTTCGACGGCGTTCTCCAGTTGCCGGATGTTGCCCGGCCAGGGGTAGGCCTGGAACAACTGCCAAACGGCGGTGTCGAAGCGCAGGTCCTCCCGGTTGTATTGGCGGGCGAAGCGGCGCAAGAAACCCTCGCATAGGCGGGCGAGGTCCTGGGGGCGGCGGCGCAGGGGGGGTAGCTCGAGCGAAACCACGTTCAGGCGCCAGTACAGGTCCTCGCGGAACTCACCGCGGGTGATCGCGGCGCGCAAATCCTGGTTGCTGGCAGCCAGGATACGCACGTCGACCTCGCGCGTGCGGCTTTCGCCAACGCGCTCGAATCGCCGTTCCTGTAGCACCCGCAGCAGTTTCACTTGCAGGTCGAGGGGCGCGCTCTGGATCTCGTCGAGGAAGATCGAACCACCGTCGGCCTGCTCGAAGCGGCCTGCGCGATCCAAGACGGCGCCGGTGAACGCACCCTTCGCATGGCCGAAGAGCTCGCTTTCCAGCAGATCCGGGGGCAGAGCGCCACAGTGCACCACCTGGAACGGACCCTCGGCGCGATCGGAGTGCTCGTGCAGCGTCTGGGCCAAGCGTGTTTTGCCCGTGCCCGATTCTCCGAGCAACAACACCGTGGCCCGGGTGCGTGCGACTTCGCCGGCTACGGCCAGGATGCGACGCATCTCGGGGTCGGCGGATTCGAAAGCTTCGGCGGCCTGGTTGGCTGCCAGGGCTGCGCGCAGCCGTTCGTTTTCGACGCGCAAAAGCTCCTGCTCGAGGGTGCGGCCGAAGGTCTCGAGAATCCATGCGGCCGTGGCGTCGACCGGCAGGTGCACGCAATCGGGGCGGGGGGCGCCGGTTTCGTTGCCCAGGAGGAACACCTGGCGGGGCAGGGTAGTGGGGGGCAGGCCTTCGAGCGAAGCCGGGTCGCACACGAGCAGGTCGGGGCGGCAGCGGACCAGGGCCTGGGCCAGGGTTTCACCTGCTTCGGGGAAACGGGCCGGCAGCCCTGCCTGGGTCAGCTCAAACGCCAGGTTGCGGCCCGGCGGGGTCCAGGCCACCAGGGCCTGCATGGCTAGGTACGGGGAATCCCCGGGGGACCGTTCGGGCCAGGGACGCTCACGGAAGTCGGGGCCAGGGCTCTGCATGCAGCCTGTATCGACCCGCGTGTTGTGCAAACCCAACACCTGGCCGGAGACTGTGGTGAAAACGCGCCACTCGGGGGCGCGGCGCTCAAATGTCCGTCAATTGGGCTGTATGTGGGGCCTATCTCGCCAGGGGCAGGTGGACCCGGAAGCAGGCTTGGTCCCCTTCGCTGTCCCACTCGAGGCCCCCGTCCTGGCCCTGCAGGATCGCGCGAGCTGCCGCCAAGGCGTTCGGGCCGATGCCAGGCAGGATGGGTTTCAAGCGGTAAGGGGTGAACAGGTCCTCCGCCGTGAATCCGGCCAGGGGCCCGGCGGGGAAGTCGATGCGGACCTCGGCCTGGCCATCGTGGCTCTGGCATTGCACCCGCACGGTGGCGGGGTGGGCACCCGCTGCCTGGCCGGCCACCTGCAGTACCGCGTCGAGGGCGCCGACCAGCAGGCTCTTCTGGCTGCGGACCGGGCAGGTCTGCGGAGCGCGGAACAGGAAGCGGGGCGCCTCGGGACCGAGGCCGGCGAGGGAGGCGAGTTGTTCCTGGACCAGGGTGCCCAGGTCGAACAACTGGTCGCCGTGCATCGGGGGGGCGGCGAGGTAGCCCAGGGTCCGGGCAAACTGGGTCAACCGCGCCAGGTCCTCGCGCAGGGCGCCGAGGTGGGCGGGATCAGAGTGCGCCCCTTCTTCGAGGGCGAACAGGTCCAGGTGCAGGCGCTGGGCCAGGTCGCTCAGGTCGGCGATCTGGTCGCGGTACCAAGTGGGCACCGGCAGGGCCTTCGGGGCGGGATCCATGACCGGCATGGCCAGGGGATCCTCCGCCGGGCGGCCCAAGGGCACGTCGAGCCGCGCCGGCGGCGGGGAGTCGGCCAGGGCCTTCTCCAGCCAATCCATCGGGTGTTCTTCGTCTTCGACGCGGGCGGCGGCGGGCCTGGCTCCGCCGGACAGGATCGCCTGGATGGCTCCCATCTCGTCCTCTTCCCGGGCCCCGTGGCCGGGATTGGGTATCGACTGATCTTCCCACTGCTGCGAGCGCGTCCGAGCGGGAGAAGTGGCCTTCTGGCTGATGCGTGCCTGGAACTCGGCGACCGGTTCCGGGTCCAGTTCCGCGGGCAGGTCCCAATCGTCTTCGAAGGGATCGGGTTCGGTCGCTTGCGCCGCTTCGGGTTCGTTGGGCAGCGACGGGGCCGCCAGCTGCACTCCCCGGTCGAGATCGCGGGCCCGCGGGGGTTCGAGCAGGCTGTCGAGGCGCGCCAGGTCGAGGGGGCCTGGCCACCAGACCACGTGTGCCGGACCGACGAGCTGTTGCACGATGTGCGGCTCGCCGTGGGCGCTCCAGAGCACCAGCTCCCAGCCGGAAGCTTGGGCCAGGAAGTCCGCCAGGTCATACAGGTGGCGGCCGCTCAGGGTGGCCACGTCGAGGACCCAGCGCCCGCGCAGGGTGGGCTGGGGCACGGGGGGCCGCACGGTCTCCTGGCACTCGATACGCACCTCCGGGTGTGCCCCGGCCGCGGCGCGCAGATGGCGCTCCAGGTTCCGCAGGTCTGCACCCGGTCCCAACACGAGGGTCCAGGCGGGTCGCAACTCGTCGGATTGGGCCATGGCAGTACCATAGCCCCGGAAAAAGCGTCCCAGCAAAGGGAAAGGACTTCCTGCGCTTCCCGGATCGAATCCGGGACAGGCAGCCCGGCCAGGAAAGCCTGGGCGCGCCGGTGTCGATAGGCCAAACTGCCCGCCCCCATGAGTGACCCCGCACCCGCCATCTCGGTAGTCATGCCGGTGTACAACGAGGAGGAGAGTCTGCCGATCCTCGTCGGGGAGCTCGTCGCCGCCATGCGCCCCATGGGGGAACCCTTCGAGCTGATCTTCGTGAACGATCACTCCACCGATCGTTCGCTCGAGGTGCTGCTCGAACTGCAGCGCACCTACCCAGAAATGGTGGTGGTGGAGTTCCCCTGCAACTTCGGACAGACCCCGGCCATGGCCGCGGGTTTCGAGGTCAGCCAGGGACCGATCGTGCTCACGCTCGATGCGGATCTGCAGAATGATCCCG
Source organism: Planctomycetota bacterium (assembly GCA_041398705.1). Classification (GTDB taxonomy): domain Bacteria; phylum Planctomycetota; class UBA1135; order UBA1135; genus NORP259. The sequence goes on from JAWKUI010000004.1 coordinate 21,276, forward strand.
CCGACATCCCGGCCATGGTCGAGCGATTGCGGGCGGGGGCGGACCTGGTCGTGGGCTGGCGCAAACGGCGCGAAGACGGCCTCTGGCTGCGCCGGCTGCCCTCGCGCCTGGCCAACCGCCTCATCGCCTTCGTGACCGGCGCGCGCATCCACGATACGGGGTGCACGCTCAAGGCCTATCGCCGCGAGCTCGTGGCCCGCACCCCGATCTACGCCGAACAACACCGGTTCTTGCCGGCCCTGGCGGTCGCCAGCGGCGCGCGCATCGAAGAACTGGTGGTCAACCACCGCGCCCGCCGGTTCGGGGCCAGCAAATATGGCATCAGCCGCGCCCTGCGCGTGCTGGTGGACCTGCTCGGGGTGCGCCTGTTCGGTACCTTCCTACGCGGCCCGCTGCTCTACTTCGCCGTGCTCGCCATGCCCTTTGCGTTCATCGCGATGGTGTTGGTGGGGGTATACGTCGCCGGCCTGCTCGGCGAGGGGGGAGCCTTCACCGGTTTGTTCACCATCGCCCTGTTCCTGCAGTCCGCGGTGTACTTCCTGTTGCTCGGACTGTTGGCAGAACTGGTGCTGCTCTTGAGTGGCGTGCACCAGAGTCGTACCGTCGACCCCCTCACTTCCCGCCAATCCTGATGTCCGCGAGCGATCCCGTCGAATCCGAACCGACCCACGAAGAGGGGCTCGTGACCCTGGTGGTCCCGGTGCACTCGCCGCGGGCCGATGTGCGCGCGGTGATCAAGGCGCATGGGGATGTGCTTGAGGCCATGGGCGTGCGCTGGGAAGCGATCCTGGTGTACGACGGCGTGCAGGGCAGCGCCTGGGAGGCCGGCCTGGCGATGCAGGCGGAGACCCAGGATCAGGTGCGCACGATCGGCTTGCACCGGCCGTTCGGCGCGGCAGTGTGCCTTTCGAGCGCCTTCGAGCACGCCCGGGGGGAGCAGATCCTGACCCTGCCCGACTATGTGCAGACCGACCCCGCTTCGTTGCAGGGCATGCACGCGGCCATGGAAGCGGGTGCGGACATGGTCACCGGCGTGCGCACGCCGCGCATGGACGCCAAGTTCATGCAGTGGCAGTCGAACTCCTTCAACGGGATCCTGCGTTTCCTGACGCGCACGCCGTTCCACGACCTGAATTGCGGGGTGCGGTGGATGCACCGCGGGGTGATCGAGCAGTTGTCGATCTACGGCAACATGTACCGCTACTTGCCGATTCTCGCCTGGCGGCGGGGGTTCCGGGTCGAGGAAGTGGCCCTGAGGCATATCAGCGAGCAGCCCGAGCCGGGGTCGCGTTTCCCGCTCTCGTACGTGCGGCGCCTGCTGGACGTGTTGAGCATCGTGTTCCTCACCGGCTTCACCCACAAACCCCTGCGCTTCTTCGGCGCCCTGGGCGGGGCCTGTTTCCTGCTGGGATCGACCTTCTCCCTCTGGGCGTTCCTCGCCAAACAGATCACCGGCCACCCGCCGCTGATGCAATCGCCGCTGTTCCTGATCGGACTGGTCATCGCCGTGCTCGGTTTGCAGGTGATCGGCTTCGGTCTGGTGGGGGAGATCGTCGTATTCACCCAAGCTCGCAATATCCGCGAATACCGCATCGAGAAGATTCACCGCTAGTCCATGCAAGTGCGCCTGTCCACGCCTGCCGATGATCCCGCAAGGGATGACTTCGTGCGCAATCATGAACATGGCACGTTCTTCCACCTGGCCGGTTGGGGTCGGGTGGTCGAGCGTGTGATGAAACACCGTCGCCACGATTTGCTAGTGGTGGACGGCGACCGCATCGCCGGCGTGCTGCCCCTTTCGGTGTGCCGCACACTCAAGCGCAAGCGCAATCTGATCTCGGTGCCCTACGGGGTGTATGGCGGCCCCCTCGGCCGCGACCGCGATGTCGAAGGCCTGCTGTTCCGCGAGGCGGAAAAACACGCGATCGACATGGGAGCCGGGCGTTTGGAGCTGCGCTGCCTGCGCGATCCGGGCCTGCCGGATCTGGTGCCCTCGGACCTGTACGCAACCTTCATCCGCACCCTGCCGGCGACCCCAGAGGAAGTGCTCGCGAAGATGCCGAAGAAGTCCCGGGCCGATGCGCGCAAGGCACGCGAGAGCCACGGCTTGACCCTGCACGAAGGCCGGTGGTTCCTCGACAGCTTGGTGGACCTGTTCCACAAGAACAAACGCAGCTTGGGCTCGCCCGCCCTGCCCATGGCCTGGTTCCGGGCGCTCGCCGAGGAGTTCGGCGATGATGTGCTCGTGCATCAGGTGCGCAAGGACGAGCAGGTGCTCTCCGCGGTGATGTCGTTCCGCTACAAGGACCAGTTGCTCGCGTACTACTCGGGCACCGAGGACAACGCGGACCGCGAGTACAAAGCGTCCTGCTTCATGTACATGGCCCAGCAGGAGTGGTGCGTGCGCGAGGGGTACCGGGTGTTCGACCTCGGGCGCAGTCGCAAGGACTCGGGCGCATTCAAGTTCAAGGTGCACCAGGGCATCGAATCGACCGATCTGCCGTACCGCTATCGGCTGGTGACCGATACCGAGCCGCCGAGCTTGAATCCGTCGAATCCGAAGACGCACAAGCTGCAGGCCACCTGGCGCAAACTGCCGCTGCCCGTGACGCGCTGGCTGTCGACGCCGGCCTCGAAACTGCTGCCCTAAAGCCTAGGTCCTAAAGCCTAGGTCCTGAAGCCGAGGTCCTGAAGCCGAGGTCAAGAAGTCGCGGTCAAGAAGGATGGGGCTCAGCCATGGGCCAGGATGTGGCGTGCGGCGGCCGCCAGGTCGTCCACCTGGGCGGCATCCGGCAAGGCGCGCGTCACGGCAGGTCCCTGATCGGCACCCTTGCCCGTGCGGACCAAAATGCTGCGCGCACCGATGGCGTGGCCCGCTTCCAGATCGCGCAGGGAATCGCCCACGAACCAGCTGCGGGCGGGGTCCAGGTCGAGTTCGCGTAGGGCGCGCCGCAGCATGCCCGTGCGCGGTTTGCGGCAATCGCAGTCGCAGCGCCACGGATCTTGGCCCAATTCCGGGTGGTGCGGGCAGAAGTAGACCCCGGCGAGGGCCACCCCGGCTTGCGCTAGGTCCGCCGCCATGCGGGCGTGGATCGCGTTCAGCTCGGTCGTGTCGAGCAGACCCTGGGCGATGCCGCTCTGGTTGGTGACCACTACCAGGGCGTATCCGGCGCGATCGAGGGCGGCGAGGCCGTCGATGGTGCCGGGCAACCACTCGAAGTCCTCCACCCGTGCCAGGTAATGCACTTCGCGGTTGAGGGTGCCATCGCGGTCGAGGAAGACGGCGGGGCGGGTCATCCGCGCGTGTTCTTGCGCTTCATCTGCACGAACACCCGGCGCGGCAGAGAGCCTTTTTCGGTGCTGCGTTCGACGAAGAAGTCCTGGAAGTTGAGCCACAGGGGGAACCGCCAGGTCACGTAATGCAGGGTCCAGTCGCTGTAGAACGTGTAGTCGTGGGTCTTGCCCGCGTGCAGGTCGCGTTTCGCGGTCTCGTACCCGGGCAGTTCGAATTGCACCTCGCTGTGTTTGCGGGTGGGGATCTGCAGGGTCGTGGGGGTCACAAAGCCGGTGTCTTCGCCGTTGAGCAGGATGCGCGCGCCGGGCGGCGCGGAGGAGAAGTGCACCGGGGGCGTGGACGAGCACGCCGCCAGCAGGGGCAGGCAGGCGGCGAGGGGGGCCACAAGGACTCGGAAAGCCATGGGGGGATTGTGGGGCCCAGAAGGGGGCGGCGCAAGGCGCACCGGGTCCCGTCCCGGGTGCAAACCCCAAGGTGGGAGGCGCTGCGGTCGGCCATGGACAAGGGCCCTGCGCTGGCGGAGACTCTGGGGCCGGTGATGAACTCCACCCACGATGAGCATTCCAGCCCGCGGCCCGGGTGGCCCTGGCTGGTGGTGGCCCTGGTGCTGGGCCTCGCGCGCTTCTGGCGCCTCGGGGAATGGAGCCTTTGGTACGACGAGAGCCTGACCCTGGGCGACGCGGACGCGGGGGGGCTGCTGCACGGGTGGAGCTACGCGGCGATCTCCGCGGTGGCGGGAATCGTCGGCGAGCCCTTCACCGAGTGGGGCCTGCGGCTGCTCCCTGCCCTCGCGGGCTACCTCTCGATTCCCGCCGCGTACCTGGCCTTCCGGCCCCTCGTCGGCGGCCAGCGGGCCGGCATCCTCGCGGTGCTGATCGCGGCCAGCGTCTGGCAGCAATTCTGGTCCCAGACCGGTCGGGGGTACACCCTGGCCCAGCTCTGGATGCTGCTCGGATTCGCCGTGTGGATCCGCGCGTGGATGCAGCGCAACGGTCCCCTGTGCCTGGCCGCCATCGGGCTGGTGGCCGTGGGCACCCGATTTCACCCGCAGGTGGCCCTGCTGGCGGCTTGTTTGCCCTTCGGCGCCTTGGTTTCGGCGGACCGCAAGGACCCCGCGCAGCGCCGCGCCCTGCTCTGGATGTGGGGCGGGGGCGCGGTGGTCGGCCTGGCGGCCTTGCCCTTGCTCTGGGGCGCGCTGAAGGGGTTCTGGATCGCGAACCCCGCCGGGGGACCCTCCACCTTCCTGCACCTGGCGAAGTCCACGGTCTGGTTCCTGTCGCTCGAGATTGTGCTGATCATCGCCTTGGGATCGGCCCACGTGCTGTTGCGGCGTCAGGCCGGCGGCCGTCTGCTTTTCGGCATCTGCGCGGGCATGATCGGGGGCGTCTCGCTGATGGCGTTCTTCAGTTCGGTTTCTGCGCAGTACCTCTTCGTACTGCACGCGCCGTTGCTGGCTTTGGCGGTGTGGCCCCTGCCGTATCTCGGCCGCATGGCCTACGTGTTGCCTGGCCTGATGCTGCTGCTCGTGGCCCCGGGGGTCACGCGCATCGCGCTCTACAGTTCGGTCGGGCAAGGCGAACGACCGCGTTGGTCCGAAGCCCTGGCGTATGTCTGGCAACTGCGCGAACCCAACGATCTGCTGCTCACGATGCAGGCCGGGGTGGGGGAGCTGTACCTGAATCCGGGTTCGCGGACCGCGCGTTTCCCGCAGGTCGTGGGCTGGGGGGATCGCCAGCACTTCCAGAACCTCGACCGGGTGATGAACTCCAGCCGGCCGGTGTGGCTCGTGGTGCGCCCGGCTTTCTTCGTGCTCTGGCCACAGCCGATCCAGGAACGCATGCAGGCGTTCCTCGCGAGCGAATGCACCCTCCAGCAGCGCTTCCCGCTCGACCTCGAGGGGCGCGACATGGACCTAGAAGTCTACTACCGGCCGGGCAACTGACCGGGCCGCGCAAACGTGCCGAAAATACGACGCGGGGTGGCCGTAGCCACCCCGCGTCCTGGTTTCCGATCGAGTGGATTCTCGATCTGGCGTCGCGCTCACTCCTTGGCGCGGCCCATGAATTCACCGGTTTCGGTGTTCACGGTGATCTTCTCGCCCACGTCGATGTGCATCGGCACCTTGAGGGTGTGGCCGGTCTCCAGGGTGGCGTCCTTCTTCACGCCGGTGGCGGAGTTGCCCTTCACGGCGACTTCCGACTCGGTCACCTCGAGCACCACCGTGGTGGGCAGTTCGATGCCCAGGGGGGTGGTCTCGTGGAAGGTCACCTGCACCTCGTCGCTCTCCTTGACGTACGCCATCTTGTCCAGCACGAGGTCGCGCGGGATGTGGTGTTGCTCGTAGCTTTCCGTGTCCATGAACACGTAGTCCCCGTTGCCCTCGGTGTAGAGGTATTGGCACTTCTTCTTCTCGAGGAAAGCCGTTTCGAAGGAGTCGCTCGCGTTCGGTCGGAAGGCGGAGACGGAGCCCGTGGTCAGGCTCTTGGTCTTGACCTGGATGACCGCCCGCAGGTTGCCCGGGGTGGAGTGGCTGTAGTCGGTGATCAGGAGCAGGTCGCCATCCCGGAGGAGGACCATGCCCTTACGCATTTCGGTAGCTCGGACGTTCATGGCGGTGAGGGGTGGTGAAGTGGGCCGAAAGGGTAGCCGAAAGCGCCGCCGGGGCCTAGCAACCCGCCCACAATTGCCATTCTGCGGGCCCGGCGGCCCGCGTCGCGGCAAGGCCCGGAGCGCCGCCCGGGCCATGGCCCCCCGCCCGGCCGCCGGCGGGATCAATACTCCTTGCGACCCCCGGAAGAGGGCAGGCCCAGGGCCTTGCGGTACTTCGTGACCGTGCGGCGGGCGATCTGCAGGCCGCTCTCATCGGCGAGTTTCTTCGCGATGGCCTCGTCGGAGAGGGGCTTGCGCTTGTCCTCCGAGGCGATCAGCTGCCGCACCTGCTCCTGGATCTGGGCCTGGCTGGCTTCGGCGCCGGAGTCGGTCTCCATGCCGCCAGTGAAGAAGTACTTGAGGGCGAAGATGCCCTGGGGGGTCTGGGCGTACTTGCCGGCCACCGTGCGCGAGATGGTCGAGATGTGCACGCCGAGCTCCTCGGCCACTTCCTGCATGCGCAGGGGGCGCAGGCCTTCGAGTCCTTCGCGCAGGAAGCCCTCCTGGTGGGCGAAGATGCGGTGCGCGACCCGTTCGAGGGTCGAAAGGCGCTGTTCGAGCGCGTCGATGAACCACTGGGCGCGTTCCATCTGTTTGCGCACCCAGGATTTGGTTTCGCCGTCGGTGCCGGGCGTGGCGAGCAGTCCGGCGTATTCTTCGTTGATGGCGAGTTTGCCCGCGCGGCCGCGGCCCACTTGGATGACGAAGGTGCCTTCCTGTTCTTCGACGACGACATCGGGGATGATCACCGTCGCCGGTTCCCCGCCGAAATCGGTGCCGGGGAAGGGATCCAGGTGACGCAGGGAATCGAGCGCGTCCTTGATCTCATCGAGGCTGGCTCCGGTCGCTTTCGCGATCGCCGGCAGCCGGTTCTTCTGGATGTCCTCGAGGTGGTTCTCGATGAGGTTCCAGACGAGCGGATCGGAGTTCTCCTCGGCTTCGAGCTGCAGGGCGAGGCAATCCTTCAGGTCGCGCGCGCCCAGGGCCGGGTGGGTGGCCTTGCGCAGGCGGTTCAGGATCTCGGCCAGGTGCAGGCGATCGACGGGCCGGCCGAGGGATTCGGTCGCCTGTTCGGCGAGCACCGAGAGGCCCTGGCGCAGGTACCCGTGTTCGTCGAGGGACCACAACAGGAAGTCGAGCAGGTCGCGGTCTTCCTCGCTCAGATCCAAGTCGACCCATTCCTCCGCCAGGACTTCCGCCATGTGCTGCGGCCGGCCCGGGGTGTTCTGCATGGCCTCGTACTTCGAGTCCTCGTCGCCCCCCTGCGGACTCGGCGGCGGCGCCCCCTGGTGCCCATCGCCGAAGTCCCATTCCATGGACTCCACGGCGTCGAACATGTCGCCCCGCTCCCCGGCCGGATCGGCGAAATCCTCGCCGCCGGGCTCCGTCTGGGGCGCCGCGGGGGCCTCGGGAGCCGCTGCCTCCTGCCACTCGAGCACCGGGTTCTCCAGCAGCTCCTGCTCGATGCGCCCCTCCAATTCCAGGGCGCCGAGCTGCAGGATCTGCATCGCCTGGATCATCTGGGGCGACTGCATCAGTCGCTGCTCGAGGCGGGCGCTTTGGTGGAGGCCGATCTTCAAGGGGTTACCGCACGGTGGCTCCCCAGTATAGGGAGGGCAGCGGCCGGGGTGACATGTCCGTCCCGCTTTGCGGGACATGCATCGCCGGGTCGCCGCCCACGGGCGCCAGGCCGGGGCGGTTTCCCTGTGGGGGACGCGGTCCTATGATGCGGGGCAAGCGACCCCGCCCCGGCCCTGGCCCGCGGGCCGGGATTTGCCCCAACGGAGACAGGAGTCATATGGAGAACGGAGATCGTGCCGCACGGCGCCTGTTGGCGGGCTTGTGCGTCGAGCAGAAACTCGCGGACAAGCAGGCCGTCAAACGCTGGCAGGATGCGGTGGTGCAGGGCAGCTTCGATCCCGACGCCTGTGCCGACGAGATCCTGGCCTCCGCCGAAACGGGCATCGCCTCTTCGCCGACCCTGCTCGGCCGTGCGGCGGGCCTGGAGCGCGACTTCCTGATGATGTCGCGCCAGACCGGCATCCGCGGAGCCACCCGCGCCGCCCGCAAGACCGGGCGCACGTTCATGGCGTACCTAGTGGCGAACTTGATCGCGATCGGCGCCTATTCGCTCGTGGTGGGGGCACTCTTGATTCTGCTGCGCTACCACTACGGGTGGAGCTATGACGGCTTCATCGATCGTATGGTGAAGTTCTTCGAGGACCTGCTCTAGCCGCCGGCCGGAGGGTCCACCGGCGATCGCGGGATCGCCATGTCCGGTGGCCAAGTCCCGGCATGCCTGTGCCGGGCAGCGAGCCTCCCTCCGGAACTGGCCCTGCCCAGCCCCCCCGGATCGCGGAAATGGGGAGGGTCCCGGGGAGAATGGCGGAAAGGCCGTGGCGCCCGGCCCCTGGAGCCTTGGAGAATCGGCCCTGGCGGGTTTACCATTGGTTCCGACCTGCTCTCCAGCCATGAACGATTCCCACGCGTCCGAAGACGGCAGCCTCTTCTCCCTCGCCCAGATCCAGCACCTGATGCGGGTGGAGTTCAACCGGGCCCAGCGCTATGGGTACCCGGTCTCCTGCATGATGGTCGCGGTCGATCGGCTGGGCTACCTGCGCGATCTGTACGGCTACCAAGTCAAGGAAGTCATCCTGGACCGCGTGATCGAACTGCTCAAGGCGGAGACCCGCAGCTCGGACTTCCTCGGGCGCTTGCCCGACGACCGGTTGCTCGCCGTGGTTCCGCACACCGGCCCCGAAGGGGTGGCGGTGCTCGCCGAGCGCCTGCTCGCCGGGGCCCGGGCGCTCGAATTCCAGGCGGGGGACCGCACCCTGGGTGTGACCCTGTCGATCGGCTATTCCTACAGCATGGGTGATGACACCCTGTTCTTCGACGCCCTGCTCGAGTCCGCCGACGACGCCCTTTCCGACGCCCAGACCCAAGGCGGGGATCGGCACTTCAAGCAGGCGCCCGGCGCAGGACGCTAGGGGGAGGCACGCCCGTTGAACGTGCTGCTCGCCGAGGACGAGGTGACGATCTCCGTCACCCTGCGCGATGCGTTGGAGGAGGCCGGGCACACGGTCCAGGTGGCGGAAACCACCGATGCGGCGCTCGCCGCCCTCGAGGCGGGGGGCATCAACCTCGTGATCACCGATGTGCGCCTGCCGGGAACCGGGGGGGAGGCGATCCTCAAACGCTCGAAGGAATTGTCCGAAGCGCGCCCCGTGATCGTGATGACCGGTTTCGCCACCATCGACAAGGCGGTGGAAGCCATGCGGCTGGGGGCGGTGGACTACATCCAGAAACCTTTCCGCAACGAGGCGATGGTGGCGCGCGTCGCGACCTTGGCCCGCTTGGTCCAGCTCGAAGAGGAGAACCGCGATTTGCGGGGTTCGCTCGATGGGCATCCCGCGTTTGCGGGCATCGTGGGCGGCTCGCCGGCGATGCGGGCGGTGTTCGCCCGCGTGCAGACCGTGGCGCCCTCCGAAGCCACCGTCTTGATCCAGGGCGAGAGCGGTACCGGTAAGGAGCGCATCGCGCTCGCCGTGCACCGCATGAGCGGCCGCAGCGAAGGGCCCTTCGTGCCGATCTCCTGCGCGGCCTTGCCGGAAACCCTGCTCGAAGCCGAACTCTTCGGCCACGAACGCGGCGCGTTCACCGACGCGCACAAGACTCGCCGTGGACGGTTCGAGCTGGCCCAGGGCGGCACCCTGTTCCTCGACGATATCGACGACTTGCCCCTGCCGACCCAGGTGAAACTGCTGCGCGTGCTGCAGGAGCGCAAGTTCGAGCGGGTGGGCGGCGAGCAGACCCTGACCGCGGACATCCGCGTCGTGGTCGCCACCAAGGTCGACCTGATGCAGCGCGTGGCCGATGGCCGCTTCCGCGAGGACTTGTACTACCGCGTACACGTGGTGCCGATCGAACTGCCGCCCCTGCGCGAGCGGCGCGAAGACGTGCCGGCCCTGGTGCGGCACATGATCGCACGCTTCGGCGGGGGCCGGGGCTATCACGTCAGCCGCCAGGCGATGACGCAGCTTGAACGCTATCCGTGGCCGGGTAACGTGCGCGAGCTCGAGAACGCCGTGCAACGGGCGATTGCCCTGGCCGGGGACGGCGATCAGCTCGCGGCGGGGGACCTGCTCGAAGGCGATCCGCGCTGGCGCGGCGCGAATCAGGTGCCCGAGCCGGTCCGGCCCTTGCGCGAGGTCTTGAAAGAAGCCGAAGGCGAACACCTGCGCCGGGCGCTCGAAGCCACCGGCGGGCACCGCTCGCAAACCGCGGAGTTGCTCGGCATCTCGCGCAAGGTGCTTTGGGAGAAACTCAAGGAGCACGGCATCGGGGACGACGGGCCGGAGGACGCGGGTGGCCCAACCTGAGGTCCTGGACCCGGTCGGGGTGCTGCCCGCCCGGGTGATCGCCGACCTGCACCTGCGGGACGGGGCCCTCGGCGCGGGGGGACCCGCGGATCCGGGCGCGTTTGCCACGTGGTTGGCGGGACTGCCGGCGGGCCAGGGACTTCTGATCCTGGGCGATCTCTTCGAGTACTGGACCGGTACGCCGGACCTGGCCTGCGAGGGGTACCGCCCGGTGCTGGACGCCCTGGCGGCGCGCACGGCGGGCGGGGACTTCGTCGGCATCGTGCCGGGCAACCGCGACTTCCTGCTCGGAAGCGACTTCGTGCGCCGCACCGGGGTGCGGCTGTTCCCGGCGGGCCTCGTGCTGGCGGCGGGCGGGCGCCGCTGGCTGATGCTGCATGGGGACGAGTTGTGCACCCGGGATACGGGGTACCAGCGCCTGCGGACCGTGCTGCGCAGCCGGATGCTGCGCGGGGGATTGGCCCTGCTGCCTGGGGCCGCCCGGCGCGCGATCGCCCGGCGCCTGCGGCGCGCCTCGAAGGAATCGGTGCCCCGCAAGGACCCCGCCGAGCTCGCCATGCAGCCGGACGCGGCGGCGGGCCACCTCGAAACCAGCGGGTGCGATGTGCTGCTGGTGGGGCACGCGCACCGGTACCGGCGCGAAGGGCTGCCCGGGAATCGCGACTGGATCGTGCTCGACGCCTTTGGCGAGGGCGCGCACGACCGCCTGGAGCTGCTGGCTGGGCCGATGGAACTCGGGGCGGACTGGGCGTACACTGCCCTACGATGATCATCGCCATCGATGGCCCGGCCGGGTCCGGCAAGAGCACGGTCGCGATGCGCCTGGCGCAGCGTCTGGGGTTCCTGATGCTGAACACTGGCGCGATGTACCGGGCGGTGGGCGTAGCGGCCCACGAGGCGGGTATCGATCTGGACGACGGTCCCGCCTGCGCCCGTTTGGCGGCGGAATTGGCCCTCGACGTGGACGACGAGGGGCGCCTGCTCGCGCGTGGGCAGGTGATCGACATGGATGGCCTCCTGGGCGAAGAACCAGGGGCTTGGGCCAGCCGCGTTGCGTTGCAACCCGAAGTGCGCACGGTGCTGGTGACCGTGCAGCAGGCCATCGGCCGCCGGTATGATTTGGTGACCGAGGGGCGCGACACCACGACGGTGGTTTTTCCAAAAGCCGACTACAAGTTCTTCGTGACGGCCTCCCTGTCCGAACGGGCCCGTCGGCGCCTCGGACAGACGGGTTTCCACAAGAACCTCGAACAGACCATGGCCGAGGTGCAACGCCGCGATCGGCAAGACCGCGAACGCGAAGTGGCGCCCCTGACCCACGCGCCCGACGCGATCGAGGTGCTGACCGACGGGCTGCACATCGACGAAGTGGTCGAGATCCTCTGGCGGCAGATCGACCTGCCCGACAAGCAGGACCGGGCATGAGCGACGAGCCCGAAGACTCCCAGCCGCCGCTGATCCGGCGCACCTGGGTGTACCACGCCATCATGGCGACGGTACACACCTTGAGCATCCTGCCCTTCCCGACTCGCATCCGCGGCCGGGAGCATGTGCCCAAGAGCGGCGGCGCGCTGATCGTCTGCAACCACGCCTCGTTCTTCGACATCCCGCTGGTGTCCAAGGCAGCCGGCCCGCGCCACGTGTGTTTCGTGGCGCGCAAGAGCCTCGCCAACAACCGGATCATGGCCTTCATCATGGACCGCTGCGGCGCGGTGCTGATCGATCCGAAGGCGGGGGACCGAAAGGCCCTGGCGCGGGTGGTTGAGCACCTGGAGGCGGGGGACCTGGTGGCGATGTTTGCGGAGGGCACCCGCTCCAGGGACGGCCGCCTGCTGCCCTTCAAACGGGGCGCCCTACTGGCCGCCCGCCAGGCAAGGGTGCCGGTGGTGCCATGCGCCGTGATCGGCACCCACCATGCCTTTGGCCGGAATCATCGTCTACCGCGCCCGGCCCGCTGCGAAGTGCGATTGGGCCCGGCCCTGGACGCCCGGGGCGCCAACGCCCTCGACGAGGTGCGCGCTTGGATCGCCTTGCAGCTCGAGGGCACCGACCAGGCGGATCCGGGTCCCGGAGAGGCTCCGGGGGAACCGGACCCCGCCTGAGGAACCGATCCTGCCCGGGGGAAGGCTCCCGCCCAGGGGATGGAATGGCGGGGAAGCCCGGCCCAGGGCATCGACCGGCCGGCGCCCAGCGGGTACCATAGGCGGCTTCACGCTGCGCCGTGGGGGCCGGATTGGGCCATTCTCCGGGTCCCCCCAATCTCTCCACCGCGCCCGTGTTGCTTTCCAACACCAACCCCAAGGGACCCGAGAAAACGAATCTATGGCTTTTTCCAGCCGACGCGTGCGCGAGTTCGAACTGGACTCCGACGAGCTCGAGCGGCGCCTGAATGCCTCCTTCCAGGGAGTCGATCAGGAAGCGCTCGAAGTATCTCTCAACCAGGCCATTGTCGATGTGGTGCCGGGCCAGATGGTCATGGCCAAAGTCGACAGCGTGGACGAGCGCACCGGTCAAGTGATCATGGACGTGGGTGGCAAGTCCGAGGGGACCGTGCCGCTCTCCGAATTCGGAGACGCCCTGCCCAAGCCCGGTGAAGTCTTCGAGGTGTACTTCGAAGGCCTGGACGAGAACGACATGTCGATGCTGTCCAAGCGCCGCGCCGATCGCCTGCGCGCCTGGGAACGCATCTCCGCCACCTACCACGAAGGGGACGAGATCCAGGGTGTGGTGCAACGCAAGATCAAGGGCGGCCTGCTCGTGGATGTGGAGGGCGTCAACGTCTTCCTGCCCGCCAGCCAGGTCAACCTGCGCCGCACGACCGAGGTCTCCGACTTCCTGGGCGAGCCGATCCGCGCGCGCATCATCAAGATCGACCCCGAGCGCATGAACATCGTCATCTCCCGGCGCAAGCTGCTGGAAGAGGAACGTCAGAAGCTCAAGGAAGGGCTGCTCAAGGACATCGAAGAAGGTCAGATCCGCACCGGTATCGTCAAGAACATCGCCGACTTCGGTGTGTTCGTCGACCTGGGCGGCATCGACGGCCTGCTGCACATCACCGACATGTCCTGGGGGCGCATCAACCACCCCTCGGAGATGCTCAAGATGGACCAGGAAGTCGAGGTCAAGGTGCTGCGCGTCGATTTCGACCGCGAGCGCATTGCCCTGGGCATCAAGCAGCGCACCGCCTCCCCGTGGGAAGGCATCGAGGCGCGCTACCCGGTCGGCAGCAAGCACCGCGGCAACGTGGTCAACGTCATGTCCTACGGCGCCTTCGTCAAACTCGAAGAAGGCATCGAAGGCCTCGTGCACATCTCCGAGATGTCCTGGACCCGCCGGGTCAACCACCCGTCCGAGATCGTTTCGATCGGGGACGAAGTGGAAGTGGTCGTGCTTGAGTACAACCACGCCAAGCAGGAAATCTCCCTGGGCATGAAGCAGGCCGAGACCAACCCCTGGGACATGGTCACCGATCACTATCCGATCGGTACCGTGATCGAGGGTACGGTGCGCAACCTGACCTCCTATGGCGCCTTCGTCGAGATCGAAGAAGGCATCGACGGTCTCTTGCACGTCTCCGACATGAGCTGGACCAAGAAGGTCAGCCACCCCTCGGAGATGGTCAAGAAGGGCGACGTGCTGCAGTGCGTGGTCCTGTCCGTCGACAAGGAGAAGAAGCGCATCGCGCTCGGTCGCAAGCAACTGTCCGCCGACCCGTGGGTCGAGCAGATCCCGAGCAACTACCACGTCGGCGACCTGCTGTCCGGCTACGTCACCAAGATCACCAACTTCGGTGTCTTCGTGAAGCTGGGTGAGGACCTCGAGGGCCTGCTGCACATCTCCGAAATCACCGACGACCGGGGTGCCAACCCCGAGGACCTGCTGCAACCCGGCCAGAAGGTCGAGGTGCGCGTGATCCGCGTCGACATCGAAGAGCGCAAGATCGGCCTGTCCTTCGTGCACTCCGATTTCCCGGAAAACGAGAACCTGCCGCCGATCCAGCCGGGCGCCAAGACCTCCGACGGGGGCGAGGGCGCCGAAGGCTGATCCGGCCCGCGTATCTCCCTGAGACAGGGCCCACCTTCCCGTTGGGGGAGGTGGGCCCTTTTTCATGGATTTGGGGAATATCGGGGGCGCGAAATGTTGGATTTGCGCGAAATCGTCGCCACTCCGCCAAAAACCGGGTGAAATTCGCGAGACTGCCAAGGCTGTGGGTCTTTCGCCCTGACGGCACCCCACAGTTTGCTCCTAAACACCCGACTCTTATGAAATCGACTCTGACTCTCCTCGCGCTGCTCGCCACCGCGTCCACCGCGGCCGCACAGTCCACCGTGTACGGCATCAACCTGCGCTCCGCTCCGGACCAGCTGTTCGTTTCCGACACCGCGAACTTCGTCACGAACTGGGCTCCGATCGCGACCACGGCCAGCCAGCCCTTCTACGGTCTGGACTTCAACGCCGACGCGACCACCCTGTACGCGATCGACTACGCCACCTCCGAGTTCGGCACGATCGACCTGGGCACCGGCGCGTTCACCGTGCTCGGTGTCAGCACCCTGCCGCTTTCCAGCATCCGTGGCCTGACGGCTCACCCGAACGGCACCACCTGGTACGCCATGGTCGGTGTGAACGCGGGTGCCGACTCCGCCCTCTGGGTGGGGGACATGACCACCGGCACGTTCACCCAAGTGGGTGTGACCGTTACCGCGAGCCTGATGATCGACATCGCGTGCGACGTGAACGGCAACCTGTACGGCCTGAACATCAGCGATGATGCCCTGTACTCCATCGATTCCACCACGGGCGCGGGCACTTTCATCGGTGCGCACGGCCTGGCGGCGAACTTCGCCCAAGGCATGGACTTCGACTGGTCCACCAACACCCTGTACGCTCCGATCTACACCGGCGGCGGCACGGGCCAGTTCTGCTCGCTCGACGTCACCACTGGCGCGATCCTGACCAGCGAAGACACCGTCTCCCTCAACGCGGAGATGGAGATCGCCATCCAGCAGCCGGCCCCCGGCTCTGTGGGCACCCCCTTCTGTGATCCGGCCGACAACAACTCGACCGGCGGTCCCGTCACCATGACCGGCAGCACCACCGCCGCCGGCTCTGGCCTGCACCTGGAAGCCACTGGCGGCCCGGTGAACGAATTCGGCTACTTCCTGATCGGTACCGCTCCGGAAACCGTGAACCCGATCGCGATCAGCGACGGTCACCTCTGCTTGTCCGTCACCGGCGGCAACAGCTTCGGTCGCTACAACGTGACCGGCGGTGCCCTCAACTCGATCGGTGGCTTCAACGCCTCCGGCACCCTGGCCAACTTCGTCGGCACCTCGACGACCGGTACCGGCTTCGACGTGCCCAGCACCGTGCCGCTCGCCGGTTCCCCGACCATCATGGCCGGCGACACCTGGCACTTCCAGCTGTGGTACCGTGACACCCCCGCGGGTGCCGGTCACTCCAACCTGTCGAACGGTCTGAGCTACACCTTCTGATCGTCCCGCGCTCCTGGAGCGTGAATGCGGGCGCCCCCGGGTCCTTCCCGGGGGCGCCCGCGGCGTTGGGGAGCAGGAAAAGGGTGGAAACCGGAGGGGGCCCGGGGGATAGTCCGGGTCCCATGAGGACATTCCGGCGCCTATTGCCCCTTTGCTTGATCCTGGCCGCGTGCGCTTCCCACGCCGCGCTGCCGCCTGCCCCCTTCAGCATCGATCAGGTTTCTGAGCGGCACCGGGCTTCGTTCGAGGCGTTGCTCGATTCGCTGGAGAGTGGGGATACTCCGGCGGCGGAAAGCCTGCTCCGCGGGCTGTTGCCGCGGCTGGAGGCGGAGGCGCATTCGGGGGACGAGAGCCTGGCCTTGGAGGCCGATTGGCAATGGAAGGCGGCCCAGCGCTTCGAACGCATCGTGCAGGGGCGCAAGCGCATGCAGGCAATCCACCTGTCGCTCGATGTGCACCTGGACCGGACGGGCCATGGCACCCTGCGGCTTGCGATCGAGAGCGATTGGCCGGAAGCCCTCGAACTGCGGCCCGGGTCGCTCGTGCTGCGCGAGGAGGTCACCTGGCTTTCGGCCGGCGGGGACCTCGCGTCGAACTCCTATCAGCGCATTCCCGCGCCGCCGGGGGGCTGGTCCTTGCCGCCCCTGGGGCGTATCGAGGTGGATCTCGAACCCTACTCGGAGTTCCCCCTCGCGGGGGCCCTGGCCATGCGGCAGGTGTACACCCTGCGCCTCGGCGCCGGTTCGATCGGGACCGACGGGGACGTGCTGCCCGCCGAAGGGTGGCCTATGGTGCGCGGCCTGCGCGTGAGCCTTCCCGAGGTCCTGCCGAACGCGTCGTTGCCCGCCGGGCCCCTGCTGGAATCCTTGGCGAACCCCGACTCGTCGGCGCCTGCCCGCATGGAGCGCCTCGCTCGCCTGCGTCCCTCGGAGTACGGCGTCGCCCTCGAGGGCTGTCGCGAGGCCCTGCTCGCCGCCACGCCGGAGATCTTCGAGCGCTACCGGCCGGCCCTGGCGTGGTTGTGTTTCCACCGGCCCCAACCCCAGGGACTGCCCGCCTGGCGCGCGCACCTAGCCACCGAGCACGATCCCAAACGGGACCAGGCCCTCTGGGAAGGCCGCTGAGCCCCGTTCGCCCTTGTCGCTGCCCTGCCCGGGCGTAACACTGGGCGCCATGGGCAAACACGCACCGATCACGGGGGACCTGGAAACCCACTTGGCGGCCTTCCGCCGGGGCGCGGTGGACCTGGTCGAAGAGGGGGAACTGCGCGCGATGCTGACGAAGGCGCTGGCCAGCGGCCAGGGCCTGCGCGTCAAGTTCGGCATGGATCCGTCTTCGCCGGACCTGCACATCGGCCACTCGATTCCGCTGCTCAAGTTGCGCGACCTGCAACAGCTGGGGCACCAGGTGGTGTTGATCGTGGGGGATGCCACCGCCATGGTCGGCGACCCCACGGGCCGTAGCAAGCTGCGTCCGGTGCTGACGCGCGCCGAAGTGGAGCGCAACCTCGAGACCTACGTCGAACAGGCGGGTCTGGTGCTCGACATGGAGACGGTGGAGGTGCGCCGCAACTCCGAATGGTTCGACGAGATGCGTTTCGAGGGCCTGTTGAACCTCTGCACGCGCATGACCGTGGCGCAGATGATCGAACGCGATACGTTCCAGACGCGCATGCAGGCGTCGGAGCCGATCGGCATCAACGAGTTCCTGTACCCGCTGATGCAGGGCTGGGATTCGGTGATGGTGCGGTCGGATGTGGAGCTCGGCGGTACGGACCAATTGTTCAACTTGCTCGTGGGGCGCCGCCTGCAGGAGCAGGAGAACCAGCGCAAGCAGGTCGTCTGCACCACGCCGCTGATCAACGGCCTCGATGGGCGCAAGATGAGCAAGTCCTACGGCAACGCCGTGGCGCTCACCGACGATGCGCGCACGATGACCTTCAGCCTGATGCGGCTCGATGACGAGAGCATGCCGGTCTGGTTCGAGCAGCTGACGCGCCTGTCGGCCGAGCAGATGTCCGGACTCTTGGCGGGCCATCCGCGCGAGGCCAAAGCGCGCCTGGCGTTCGAGATCACCGCGGGGTACCACGGCGAAGCGGCCGCGCGGGAGGCGGCGGAGGCTTTCAACCGCGAAGTGCGCGACAAGGAACTGCCCGCGGACCTGCCGGAGTCCACCTGGCCGTCCGCCTGGGGCGCGGGCCAGGCCCTGCCGAATGCGCTCAAGGAATTGGGGCTGGTGCCCAGCACCTCGGACGCACGGCGCATGATCGCCCAGGGGGCGGTGAAGCTGGACGGGGACGTCTGCAGCGACGTGGCCCTTGAGCTCACGCCGCCCGCGGCGCCGCTGCTCATCCAAGTGGGCAAGAAGCGCTACCTCCGCCTGCTGCCCGGCTGAGCCGCGTTCACTGCACTTCGCCGCGGATCGTGCTCCGGATTTCCGGCACGAGCGAATCATCGAGTTCGACGATCAACTCGCCCTGCACCGGGCCCACCGGGTGCTGCGCGGTCAGGGTCAGCTTGAAGTCCAGCCGCACGCAGCGCTCGAAGGAGTTCTCGGCGACCTTTTCCACCTCGATCTCTAGGTAGGGGGCGCTCGGGCCTTCGATGCGCACCGCGTTCATGTGCAGCAGGTTGCCCGGCGCCAAGCCTTGCACGGTGGCGGCGATGGTGAGGCTCTGACCTGCTTGCACCTTCGGGAAGGCCAGGGGGTGGGGGCGCAGCACGATCGGATCGACGACGAGCCCCCGGATCGGCACGTGCAGGCGCCCTTCGTTGCCGTTGCCCTCGCGATCGGTGTGCGACAGCACGACTTCCCCCTGGAAGAGTCCCTTGCGCGACAGGTTCACGGGGGTCACCGTCAATTGGTAGTTGGCGTCGTACCCCGGAATCAGCTCGAGCACGGCCTCGAGGCCTTCGGGCACTTCGAGCACCTCGAGCAGCCGGCCGTTGTGCGCGCCGTGCGGCGCCCAGATCTGCAGCGAGGTTCCGCGACCGCCGCCCAGGGGCACTTCGCCCATGTCGAGCACCGGCTGGGCCATATCGAATGGACGGTCAGCCACCAGGTGCAACTCGAACGTGAGGTAGGGCTGGATCTGGCTGTCGGTCTTGAGCCGCAGGATCATCAGGCGGCTTGCGTTCGGATCGATCCGTTCGGTATCCGCGAGCACGTCCACATCGAAGCGCGCCCCCGGTGCGATCGTAAGGATCTTTCCGCGTTCGCCGAGTTTGCCCTGCACCTCGTTGCCGTCGGCATCCCAGGTACGCACGTAGCGGATGCGCGCGCAGTTGCAGGCGGTCGAGGTCTCCAACACCGTGACCGGCACGTTTTCGAGGTTGCGCAGGTGGTAGGTGTAGAGGATGCGTGTGCCCCAGGGCACGGCCCCGAGGGTGTGATAGAACGGTTGCTCAGGATGGCTCGGGTCGATGACTTCGATGGCCGTGCCCTTGCCGCCGGCATCCACCGGTTTGAAGGCCGCCGCGTCGGGCCCCTGCGCACCGGGAGCGTCCGGGGACTTGCCGTTGCAGGCGGGGACGGCGAGCAGGGCCAGGAGCAGGCCGGCGATGGGGAAGGGGCTCAGCATGACGTCGAAGGGGTGGGCCCCCAACCTACCCGATCGAGGCCCCGGGGAAACAGGCTTTGTTGCTAGAGGAGCTTGCCTGCTGGGCGTGCGAAAACGCGCAAAGGGGAGCCCCTGGTGGAACTCCCCTTCGACGGTGAATGCGTACGATCGACTTGCGATCGCGCCGGATCAGCGGGGCTTGTTGGGGCGGGTGCGCTTCAGGGTCGCCAGGATCTTGGCAACGTCCGCTTCGGGCACCCGCTCGGTGCCGCGATCTGCGATGGTCTGGGCGAGTTCCAGGGCCTGCACGCGGTGCGCGCGCTCGATGAAGTAGCCATAGACGTCCGCCGTGGGCACGTAATCGGTCACCATCACCATCAAGGCGTTTGCCTGGGTGCCGCGGCCCTGGGTGACGAGCACCTCGAAGAGCAGTGCGGCATCGTACGCGATGCCATCGGCATCGGTGCGCACGCCGGGCAGGGGGATCGCCGGGGGGACTTTCGGTAGCTTGGGGCCGTCGGTCTCCGCGTCTTCTTCGGGCTCGACCCCGGGAGGACGCGGCATGGAGGTGGTTCCTTGGGCGCTGCCTTTGCGTGCGATCTCCAACGCCACCAGGCGACGCGCGATTTCCGTGTTCGGGTCGGGGAAGACCTCCAGCGCGAGGTCATAGCTGCGGTACGCGATCGCGTATTCGAGCACGTTCCACAGGAGCACCTGGCGGTTGAGTTTGGCCTGGGCGGTCGTCGGCTTGAGCTGACGGCACGCGCGCGTCGGGTCATCGAGGTCGCGCATGTACTGCCCGTAGAGTGCCAGCGCGTGCGAATCGAACACGGTGCCCTCGCCCGAAGTGACGCGGTCGTGCAGGCGATCGCGGTGCAGACGCAGGGTGGTTTCCACCTCCTTCGAGAAGCGCTTGAGTCGGATCAGGCGCTGCAGGATGGTGGAGAGGTTTGCTTCGAGGAAGCCCGGCATCTTGGCTTCGCCGTTGTCGAGGCACCAGAAGAAGGCTTTCGCCGCTTCGTCGGCGGTGGCGCCGCGGGCCATGAGGTTGTGCGCATACGCGAGCCAACTGAGCGGGTCTTCGGCCGCCGAGCCGGTCGGCTCTTCCGTCGTGTTCTGGGCGCGCTGGGCGCCTTGCAAGCGGTTGAGCAGTTCCGCCGGCGTGACGTTGCCGATGATGCGCTCGAGCATGCGGCCATCGGAGGAACGCACGTCCACCGAAGGCAGGTCGCGGATGCCGTGTTTCTGGATCCAGCCATTCGGATCCTCGGCGGACTCGTGGATCGCGATCGCGTTGTCCTTGAGCCACTGCAGGGTGGCGCGGTCCTTCATCGCGGCCGCTTCGAAGAGCTGCGAGGGTTTTTCGGACGGGTGCACGAACACCATGACGGTGAGCCGCTTGGTCTTGGCGGCTTCCACCAGGGCCTGCTCGGGGGTCAGCGCCAGGAACGGGTTGGGCAACGCGTCCTTGTCCGCATCGCCGCGGACCTCGGGGGCCGGGGGCGGGGCGGGCGCCGGGTCAGGGTTCTGGATGGGAGTGGCCAGCGGAGCCAGCAGGGGCAACCAGAGGATCAGGGCGTGCATAGCAGGTCGGGATCGGAGGAGGGAGCCCGCCAGCATAGCGCCGGGGGGCTGGGAACCGAGGGGGGACCCCCCGGTCGGTCGGGGGCCGGTCTACGACAAGGGGCCCGGTGGAACCGGGCCCCTGGGCGCACACGAAGGCGGTTTGGCCAGGCGCGAGCCTGGGGCCCAGGGACGGCGTAGAAGGGCCCTATGGGCCCCTGGACGCCGATTCTGGGGTCAATACGGATCAGGAAGCTTGCCGTTGGTGGCGAAACGCACGCAGGTTGTACCGGTCGATTTTGCGGTACAGGGTGGCACGACCGATCTTCAGGCGGGTTGCGGTTTCCTTGACGTTCCAGTTGGTGGTGTTCAGGGCGTGCAGGAGGATGTCCCGCTCGTACTGCTGGAACGGACGGATCTGGCCGGTCTCCAGGAAGGAGGCCCCTTCACCGCCGCCGCTGCGGGGCGAGTGGCTGGCGCGGGCGAGTTCGGAGTCCATGCGGGCCCGCTCGAGCAGACCGGCCACCGACTTCTGAAAGCGACCTTCTTCGGCGGGCACGGTCACGTACTCGTCGCAGGAAGCCAGGGCGGTGCCGGCTTCGGAGAGCTCATCCTGAGCAATCAGGAGCAGCACCCGGAGGCCGGGGAAATCCGCACGCAGGCGGTCGAGGGCGAACTCCCGGGGGAGATCCCCCAGGCGCAGACTGGTGCAGACCAGGTCCGGAAGGCCGCCGTCTAGGACGCGGCGGGCTTCCGCAAGGCTGGATGCGCGACGGACCGTGTGGCCCATGGCCTCCAGTTTGGAGGCTGCGCTGGCAAGGACACGGGGGTCGTCGTGAACTACGAGGGCGGTTTGCTTCATTGCTTGATCTCTTTGGGGGACCGACCTTCCTCGAATCGAGTCTGGGCGGGGTCTGGCCCAAGCGGATTCCAAGGAAAATCTCGTTTGGCCCGGTCAGGCCCTACAATGCGCGGGTGCGTCTCCTCATCGCTCTGGTACTTTTTTCCGGGTGCTCAGCCGTGAGCTCCTTGCCGGTCCCCACTCCCTGGAGGGAGTCCGGGGTCATGGAGGCGGATCCACGGGCCATGCTGGCGGAGGGAGCTCGTAGGCTATCTCAAAGGGAGATTCGAGTCGCCCGTCGCGCATTTGAAATGGCGGCCCGTTCGGCGGAGGTGGCGGGGGACCCGGTGGTGCGGGTCGAAGCCCTGGCCCTGGTGGCCAGATGCTACTTCCTCGAGGACAACCTCGCGGATGGGCGTTCCTGGCTCGAACAGGCCGAAGGCCTCGCCCAGGCCAGCGAGCCCCTGGGCTGGTCGCGCTGCCGTCAAGTACGTGGCATCTTGACCCGGGCAGAAGGCAACACGGACAAGGCCCTCGAGATCTTCGAGGGGCTTTATGACTTCTGCCGGGAGAAGGGCCTGTACGAACGCGCCCTGGACGCGGCCCACCACCTGGCCCTGCTGGCCCCCCTCGACGGCCAGGTCGTCTGGGCCAAGCGGGCGATCACGGCTGCCGAAGCCGGGGGCGACGAATCCCTTCTCGCGATCCTTTGGAACAACCTTGGGTTGACGTACGAGAAGATGCTGCGGCCCACCGAATCGCTCACCTGTTACCGCCGCGCGCGCTGGTACCACTACCGGACCGGGGACGGCCAGGAAAAGTGGGTAGCGGATTGGGCCGTGGGCCGGGCGCTGCGCATGGCCGCGCGCAACCGCGAAGCCCTGCTCTGGCTGCGGGACGTGGTCGAGCGGGCGGAAGCCATGTGGCGCGACACGCCCGGTGAACAACAAGCCGAATGGCGCGCGTTTGCGTGGCGCGAATATGGCGAGGTGCAGTTGGAACTCGGCCTGTACAAAGAGGCCCAGGAATCCCTGGAACGCGCTCGTTTGGCCTTCCTCGCGGTGGGCAGCGGCGATTTCGACTGGGTGGCTTTCCAGCAACTGCTCGATCGCGCGGATCTTTTGGCCCGCCTTCATCGGCAGTAGCCGGTCCGCCCGGCGCCCCGGCGGAGTACCGGAACCCGGCGGCCTGTTCTTGCGTCCCAGACCGGGGTTTGCGGGCCAACAACGGCCGCCGCGATCCGTAGAACGGGTGGAACTGCGGGAATCGGGGGTGCATTGGCGGCGGTCTTGTCCCCGTCCGCTGGGTCCTCGCCCTGGCTGCCGCTACCCTCTAGCCCTGACCCTGCCCGGGACCTCGATGATGAAGCAAGAAACGCGACGCAAACCGGCGCTGCTCGGCACCTGTGTGCTGTTGGCGGCCCTGGGATTCGCCCAGGGACCGGAACCCGGTCCGCAACCCGACCCGCCGGTTCCCGCCCCGCAAGAGCCCGATCCCGCCGATTGGCAGGAGGTCACCGAGGTGGATGGGGTGGCGGTCGAAACCGTGCGCTCGTACTTCGCCTCGGGCCGCCTGCGGCGCATCTTCAGCCAGAAGGCGAACGTAGAGGGTCCTCCGGGCCACCATGGCCGTGCGATCCAATTCCACGAGAACGGTGCGCGCCAGCTGGATTGCGAGTGGCGTCAGGGGCGCATCGAAGGGGTGCTTCGCGAGTGGCACGAGGGGGGCAGCCTGCGGTACGAGTCGAACTACGCGGCGGGCCAGCTCGACGGGTTGCACCGGGAATACACCGCCGGCAACAAACTGATCGTGGAAGCCCACTACGAGCAGGGCAAACTGAATGGCGAGCTGCACCTTTGGTTTCCCGAAGGCACCAACCAGGAAATCAGTCACTGGAACCACGGGGAACAAGTGGGGGAACACAGGGTCTGGCAGCGCGGCGGAGTCCTGCTCCGCAAGGACCAGTACATCGCGGGCGTGAAGCAGGGGGTTTGCACCGAGTACCACCGCTTGCCGGGCGAACCGCGCAAAGCGTACGAGGGCAACTACACCGATGGCTTGCGCGATGGGGTCTTCGAAGAGTGGAACGAAGAAGGCCAACCGACCGGGCACCGCGAGTATCGCCAGGGCCGGCAGCATGGTCCGATGGTGCGCGTCCAGAACGGGGCCACGGTGCTGCGCACCGAGTACCAGGATGGCGTGGAGACAGGTCTGCGCGAGGAGTTTTACCTGGACGGCAAACCCTTTGCGAAGGGGCAGATGCTCGCCGGCCTGCGCCAGGGCGCTTGGCAGTACTGGAACGAAGACGGTTCGATCAATACGAACTGGAGCGGAGTCTACAAGGACGGAGAGAAGGTCGCGGAATGGCCGCAATCCGGAGGCGGGAAATGATTCGTTCGCACAAGCTGTATCTAGTGGCCGCGGCCTTGGGACTGGCTGCCTTCGGCCTCGCCTGGCAGGAATCCGCCAGCACGAGCAAGACCTTCTACTACCCGAATGGCCAGAAAGCGCGCGAAGGTGCGTTGGTGGACGGCAAACGCAACGGCCTTTGGCGCGCGTGGTACGACGACGGCGTCTTGGCCTATGAGGGTGGCTTCCAGGACTACAAACGCGTCGGCGAGTGGACCTTCTACTCGCAGGCCGGCAAGAAGCTGGAATCGGGCTCCTACGTCGACGGACAGCGCACCGGCAAGTGGATGCAGTTATACGGCAACGGAGCGGTCAAAAACGAATCAACTTGGTTGGATGGCGTCGAGCAGGGGGAGCGCATCGAAACCGACAACGGCGGCATCGTGCGTGCCCGCTACCGCATGTTCGATGGGCTCAAGCATGGTGCGGCGCTCATGTACGGGCCCAAGGGGCAGCTCGCCCAGCAGGGGCAGTACGCGTTCGGGCGTCGGGTCGGCGATTGGACCTACTTCAAGGGCGACGAAGGCATGCGTTCGCGTGGGACCTTTGTCGGCGACAAGGAAAACGGCCACTGGCGCTTCTACTATCCGAGCGGCGACGTGGAAGCCGAAGGGCCCTTCGTCGAGGGCAAGCAGCACGGCGCCTGGGTCGGGTACTACGAAGATGGTCGCCTGCGTTTCGAAGGCACCTTCGAGCAGGGCAGCGCCAGCGGCGTCTGGCGCCACTACTGGCCCACCGGGCTGCTCATGTCCACCGGCGAGATGCGCGGCGGCATGCACAACGGGTACTGGAACTTCTACGACGAGTTCGGTCGCCCCGACGGGGCCCAGACCGGCGTGTATCTGGATGACAAACGTTTGGAGGACTGATATGCGCCGCCTGAATATAGCCCTGCCGCTTGCGGCTTTGCTCGCCGTTCCCGTGCTCGCCGCCTGGTTGCCGCGGGAAGTCGTGACCCAAGGTCCCGTCTCAGCCGACGAATGCAGCACCCTGCGCTGGTCCTGCACCCAGGATCTGCAGTGCCTCGCGTACCAGCACTACCTGGAAGGCGAAGATCCGAGTTACGTGGAGCAATTGCCGCGCATCCAGTCGGCGGAGACGCGCTACTTCCGGGATTGGATCCAGGCGGTCGATGCGGGCGGGGTCGTCCGCATGCGCCGGCTCGTGGACCGGGCGGATATCAAAGCCCAGTTCCGCATGGACGATCCGCGCCAGGAGCCGGTGACCCTCGAACTGCGCTCCCCGCTGGCGGGGCCGCAGGTTTCCGTGCAGTTCGAGCGCATCGGCGCGGGCCCTGAGTTCGGCCAGCACTTCGACCGCAACGCCGCTTCGGAGGAATCCTTGGCGGGTTTGCGCGCCGATTGGTCGCTGACCCTGGCGGGCGGCGAACACGCCGATGGCGAGGAGTTCGAAGTGTCGCTGGCGGCGTGGAAGTCGTTGGTTTCCCCGGGAGGCACTTTCGACTACCAACCGGTCGAACGGGCGATGCCCGGCCTCGAGCGGTTGCTGCAATCCGGCACGGGGGGCGAACTCCAGGACCTGTGGAGCGGCCCGCAGTTGAAGGGCAAAGCCACCGGGGTCTGGCGCCGCGACGGCGAAGGCCGGCGGCGACTGGAGGTGAACCTGCAACTCGAGAACTCGGTGGACCGACTGGCGCTAGCGCGGGCGTACCGGACCGCGCCGGAGCGAGCTGCGGGTCTGCAGGTCGAGCGTGCGGAGGTCAGCTGGGGCTTCACCGGCCAGGCGAGCCTGCTGCTGCGCCCCGAAACGAACCAAGTTGAGCGGTGGAAGGTGGAGGGTCAACAGACCATCACGGCGCACCTGGTGTCGCGACTGCCCGATCAGCCGCAAGGCCACGAGATCAGCGAGTTCCGTGGCCTGCTCGTGCTCGAAGGCCTGCGCAGCAAGACGGTGCAGCCCGACAAAGCACCGGCGTGGGATGTGCCGCCGATGCCGGGTGCCGAAGTCCAGGGCGGTCCGGCCGAGGACGGGGAACAGGGGCGCTAAGGCGCCCGGGGTTCACTCGGAGAAGGTCACCCACAGCCCGTGGCTGAGGCCGACCCCCTGGGCATCGCCGGGGTCGGCAAACCAGAGTTGATAGAAGCGCGAGTCGCCCGGGGTCACCCCCGGCGGCACGTCGACCCACACCCGGGCGGACCCGCCCAGGAAACCGAAGACCCGTTCGCGCACGAACGGCGGGCCGATCCAAAGGGTTCCGCCGAAGAAAGACATCTGGTTGCGGGTCGGGCCGCTGAGCAGGATGCCGTTGCCGAAGAAGCTGCCGCCGGTGACATCGAGGGCGAAACTGCCGGCCGTGATCGACGGCGGGGTGGCGAGTTGCACCGTGGGCGAGCTGCCGCTGGAGCTAATCTTGGATTGACCGTAGGCGACCGGAGCACGGTAGTAGGGCTCGCGTGCCGGGTCGATCGGGAAGGGGGCGGAGAGGTCCGTGTTGTTGTTGCCCGGGCGCTTGACCGACACATCGCCGCTGCGGGCGCCAACCGGGAAGTTGAAGGTCAGGGTCGTGCCGCCGCCGCCCGCGGCCACGCCGAGCACCTTGACGGGGGTGCCGTCGCCCCCGGCCTGGGCTTGGGTGAGCCAGATCTCGTTCGACACCGGATCGAAACCCGAGCCGAGCAACGTCACCACGTTGCCGCTCAAGGTGTATCCCTCGATCACCGGCTTGCCGCCCTGGTACGCGCCGTACAGGAACTGCACGCCAGCGATGTCGTCGGCTTCGAGGCTGCGCAGTCCCACGCCGTTGTTCAGCGCGGAGGCCATCGTCGCACCGGTCACGTTGGTGTGCCCCAGGCCCAGCGCATGCCCATACTCGTGGGTCATGGTGCCCTGGATGTCCCAGCGATAGGTACCCGTCCAATTGAGCGGATCGGGCTGATCCTGCCACGTGTGCGGGTCTTCGTTGAAGCGGATGCGCCACCCATCGCCGATCGGAATCTCGCAGTAGGCCTGGGTGCCCGAGAACCCGCTGATCATCGACGCGATGTTGTCGTTGACCCCGCCCGGATCGGTCGCGAGGCCCACGTAGAAGTTCTCGAAGTTCGAGTTGCCCGAACCGATGCCGTCGGGGTGCTGCAGGTCGATGCCGCCGGTGCCGTGCAGCCGGCTGTTCCACTCCGCCGCTCCCTTCCAGATGGCCAGCTCCGCGCCGAGGGCCCCGGGGAAGTCCGGGTCGGGCACGAAGTTGCTGTTGGCCTCGGGGTCGGTGAAGTTGTTGAAGAAGCGGTAGTCCCGCTGGCCCAGGTCGAGGGTGTCCCCGAGCAGGGTGTAGCCCGTGCTGGTGGGGGGCATCAGCACGGCCGCGACCCCGAGGGCCAAGCCGGCCAGGGCGAGGCGGGCGGCGGTGCGGGCCGGCCCCCGGCGGCGCGCGGATTCCTGCGGTTTGGCAGCCATGTCCCCAAGTATACCCCCTGTGCGCGGGGCGGTTGCGCGGGGGGCCTTGCAGCGGTCAAGGAGGGCCGGGAGAGGGGTTGAAGCCGGCCCGGCGTCGCGCATGATAGGGGCCCCCAGAATCCCGGGAGATCCCTTTCCATGAGCACCCAAGTCGAATCCCACGCCTTCCAGGCCGAAGTCAAGGAAGTCCTTTCCCTGGTCATCCACTCCCTGTACACGGACCGGGACATCTTCCTGCGCGAGTTGATCTCCAACGCCTCCGACGCCCTCGACAAGTTGCGTTTTGAGGCATTGACCCATCCCGAGTACCTCGAATCCGGGGAAACGCTCGGCATCGCCCTCGAAACGGACTCCGAAGGCCACGTGTTGCGCATCGCCGACAACGGCATCGGCATGGACCGCGAGGACCTCGTGGGCAACCTGGGCAAGATCGCCAGCTCGGGCACCCGGCGCTTCCTCGAGGCCCTCAAGGACAGCAAGGGCCAGGACGCGCCCCAGCTCATCGGCCGCTTCGGCGTGGGCTTCTACTCGGCGTTCATGGTCGCGGACCGGGTGACCGTCGAGACCCGCCGGGCCGGCAGCGAAACCGGTTGGCGTTGGTCGAGCGATGGGGAGGGGGAATACACCCTCGAAGAGGCCGAAGGCCTGGCACGCGGCACGGTCATCAGCCTGCACCTGAAGACCAGCGAAGACGAGGAGAAAGACTACACCCAGGAGTGGGTGCTGCGCGACATCGTGGGGCGCTACTCGGACTTCGTCGAGTATCCGATCCAGATGGAGGTCGAGCGCAGCGAACCCAAGCTGGATGAGAAGGGCGAGGAGATCGAAGGTGAGTACGAAGAGACCCGCGAACTCGTCACCCTCAACTCGCAGAAACCCCTCTGGAACCGGCCGAAGTCGGAGATCACCGAAGAGGAGTACAACGAGTTCTACCGGCACCATGCCCACGACTGGGCTCCGCCGCTCGAGACGATCCACTTCAAGGTGGAGGGCACGCTCGAATTCACTTCGCTCTTGTTCTTGCCGTCCCAGCGCCCGGGCATGTTCCAGGACAGCCCCGAGCCGAAGAGCAAGCTGAGCCTGTACGTGCGCCGCGTGCTCGTGCAGCGCGAATGCGAGGAACTGCTGGCCCCCTGGCTGCGTTTCGTGCGCGGTGTGGTGGAGACCGCGGACCTGCCGCTCAACGTCAGCCGCGAAACCATGCAAAACAACGCCGCCGTCGCCCAGATCAAGAAGGGCGTGCAGCGCAAGGTGCTGGAAAGCCTGCGCAAGCTGCAGGAAGGCGAGCGCGAAAAGTACGAGAAGTTCTGGGGGCTGTTCGGAGCGGTGCTCAAGGAGGGCCTGTACTTCGAACACGGTGACCTGCAGGCGCAGATCGCGCGGCTGGGGCTGTTCCAGCACGCGGGCGGCGAGGGGTGGATCTCCCTTGCCGAATACATCGAAGCCATGCCGGCGGACCAGGAGGCGATCTACGTCTTGCCGGGCGCCAGCCGCGAATTGATCGCCGGTTCCGCGCACCTCGAAGGCCTGCGCAAGAAGGGCTTCGATGTGCTCTACCTGACCGACCCGGTGGACGAATGGGTGCTGCAGCGCCTGCATGAGTTCGACGGCCGCAAACTGACGCGCATCGATCAGGGCGAGCTCGAACTCGACGGGGAGGCCGAGAAGCAGGCCCTCGAAGCGGAAAGCGCCGAGTACGCGCCCCTGCTCGAAGGCCTCGGCGAAGCCCTCGAAGAACGCGTGACCGAAGTGCGTCTCTCCTCGCGCCTGGCCGAGAGTCCCGCCGTGCTCGTAGAAGCGGGGGGGGGCCTCAGCGCCCACCAGGCGCGCCTCCTGCGCCAAAGCGGCCAGGACGTACCCGAACCCAAGCGCATCCTCGAGCTGAACCCCCAACACCCCCTGGTGCTCGCCCTGCGCAAACTGCAATCCGCGGACCCGAAGTCCCCGCGCCTCGCCGACTTCGGCGCCATGCTGCTCGACGGAGCCCTCCTGCGCGAAGGCGAAGTCCCGGCCGACCCCGCCGCCTTCCAAAAGCGCCTCACGGAGCTCATGGTCGCCTCGCTCGGCTGATTCGAGAGTTGCGCGCAGCGTTTCCGGGGCGGGCCCAAGGGCCCGCCCCTTGTTGTTCTTGCGGGGTCCGGCTCCTAGGAATCACGGCCCACGGAAAAGGGAACGGGGATTTCGGAGTGGGGATAGAATGACGGCACGCGGTCGCCGTAGCCCCTTGGGTTCAGGGCACGGGCCCGTTGTGCTTATTGGTTTTCTCAATGAATCGAATCGTATTTTTCCTTCTCCTCCTTGTCGTCTGCGTCGCCGGTTGGGGGATGCTTCGCTCTCGCGGGGAAGTCGCGAATGGCTCCGCAATTCCCGTGGCGAAATCCGTGCAGGCGTCGACGAGTCGTCCGGTGGTGAGTGCGATTGCGGATGCCCCGTTGCGCGCGCCTGGGATTTCCGAGGACGTGGCGTTGCAGGAGAGCCCGAGCGGGGCCCCAGCAGCGGAATGGGAACCGCGGATGGGGGAACCAGGCGCGTGGGGGGAGTTCGGATTCTATTCGTCTGAAGCGGCCGCTCGCGCGAGCCTGGCGCAGCTCGCTCAGGCAATGCTACCGATTTTGGGGAAAACCCCGATGGAATCGAGCCACCAGTGGACGGCGCGCTGGACCGAGTGGGAATTCGATGGTCGCAAGCAGGCGGATCCGCCGATCTGGTCGCTGACCCCCGGTGGCCCCAGCCAGGAGCAGGTCCAGGCAGCGGTAGCGCTCGTCCGGCGCTACGATGCGCTGGTCCGGGAGCAGGAGTTCAATGCCTACAACGCGGTGCAGGCAGCGATCGGGGAGTACCTCGAAACTCGGGTCGTGAAAATCCCTTGGGATCAACCGCATGAGGGTTCGCAGTTTGCCCAGGGAGCCCCGAAATCGAGTTGGGAGGCTTACACCGAATTCCAAGCGGGGAAATGGAAGTTTGTTCTCGACTTCCGCACCGTGGACTTTCCGAACGCCGAAGGAGAGATCCAGCGACTCAAGGACCTGGTGCGCGAGCGCAATGAAGCGATGATCATGCTCTTGCGCGGAACGCTGGAGCGTCCGCGCTAGTTCCTGGAAGCGGGCGTCAGGCCCCAGGTCCGGCGGTGCCTATCGCCCGAGGATGCCCAGGCTCTGCAGGCGGCCCGCCATGGTGGCCATGTTCGGGCTGTTGTCGACGGAGCTGTGGCCGACGTGTTGCCAGTACTCTTTCGCGAACTTCTCCCAGGTGCCGGGGGGGCTGCCGACGGCGAGGGTGCGGGCGAGGTAGCGGTTGTTGCGCGGGTCCTCGCCGGATTTGGCGGTGAGCACGTAGCCGTATTCGAGGGGCGGCAGGAGGTAGGCGGTGTCGACCCATTTTCCGAAGCCGTCCGGGGGCAGGTAGTTCGGGCCCCAGGTGTCTTCGAAGCAGTAAGGCACGGTTTCGAGCATGCCCGTGGGGGCCACGGCGAAGCGGAAATAGGGGCCGGCTTGGCTGACCTGTTGGCCCCAGCGTTCGCCTTGGAAGTGGGTGTAGGCGGGACCGAAGTAGAGGTAGTCGAGGGCCTTGAGCTGCAAGTCCGCGAGCAGCTGGAAGCGCGCGGGGTCGGCATCGCGCAGCACGCTTTCGTTCACGCAGCGCTGGGCGTGCAGCAGGAACATGACCTGGAAGGTCTGGCAGGCATCGTAGCGGGCGTCGAGCACATCGTTCTGGTTGACCCGCTGGATCAGGCCATTCGGCATGCTCGCCACGTCGAACAACTCCACGACCTTTTCGAAGTAGGGCCGCAGTTCGGCGCGCCGGGTTTCGCTCTGGGTCTGGTAGTCCGCGCAGATCATGTCGAGGGCCCAGGCCGTGTCGCGCCGGATCGGGATGCCGTGGTGCGGCGCGGTTTTGGCCCAGGCGAGGAACGCGGCGAGGGTCACACCGGCGGACCACTCTTCGCGCTTGTGCGGGCCTTCGTTGAAGGTCAGGCGCGACTGGGCGCCCACGTGGTGCAGGTCGTCCTTGGCCAGGGGATCGTTGCCGAGCCACACCAGCGGCAGGATGTTCTTGGTGTGCCGGCGTAGGTGTTCGCCGTCGTGGGGGAACCATGCGAACAGGGCCCCCGGGTCCCCGGGCAGCTGGCCGCCGGCTTCGTGCGGGTTGCCGAGGTCGTAGGGCGGGCGCAGGCCGCGGCGTTGCACTTCGGCCACGTGCGGATTGGGCGCGGGGCCGCGTTTGCACACGAACTTGAATTCGGGCGGCACCATGAAGCCATTGGTGCGGAAGTCGAAGGGCACGACGCCGTTGGCATCGCGCCAGACTTCCACGCCGGCGGGCTCGCCGTCTTTGGTGTATTGGGCGTCGGGTTGGCGCGCGACGCTGGTGGTGTGCATCAAGGTCAGGCTTTCGTATCCCTCCTGGGAAGCCGCCCACGCTGCCAGGTGTCCTTCGACGAAGAAGATCTCCACGCCGCCAGCCGCACCGCCGTACGAGTATCCGCGCGGATGGCACCAGCCCATCACTTCGGCGCTGTATAAGTTCTTGTCGCGGAAGCTGCCCTCGAGGAACGCGCGCAATTCGTTGCGTTCGCCCACCAAGCGCCGCTGCGCTTCGGCGCGCCCGGCCTGGCCGCCCGCGTCGAGCTGGTCCCAGGTGGGCAGGATGCCCATCTGCGGCAGGTAGTTCGGCAGGGAGAACCAGGAGGCCAGGCCCTTGCCGGGCCGGCAGTACATCAGGCCGTCGATGGCTTTGCCCGCCCGCGACGCGGCCGCATCGCTCGCGCGCCGCAGCGTCAGGCGGCGAATGAACTGCCCCTGGGGGCCGATCATGTGCAGCTTGCCGTCGGGGTAGGGCATCACGAGCGGCAGCACCGTCCAGCCTTCTTGACTCGGAGCCTGGGCCCCCAGGAACGGATCGCGGACCTGGGCGTCGACGACCCAGCCGGCGGGCAGGTGCAGGTCGAGCGACTTCCAATAAACCGTACCCACGGGTTGATCCATCGCGGAGCGCTCGCGCGAACCCGCGGTCAGGCCGTTGTGCACGCGTAGGTCGAGGCTGACGTGGCTCGAACCCGCCCACTCGGTTCCGTAGGCATGCACACCCATCATGTGCGGCAAGGCGCGCGGGTCCTTGCCTTCGGGCATCAGCGCACCGGCCACCTTCCACTGGCGCAGGGCGGGGCCGCTTTGCAGCTCGTGGCGCGCGGCAACGCCGTGGCCACCCTCGGTCGCGGCGATGTCGAAGCGGTAGCGATTCCCGAAGACGTCTTCGCAGGTGAGGAAGGGGCTCGTTTCCCCGGTGGGCCAGTCCGCGCCTTCGGGGCGTTCGGGACCTTGCGCGGGCAGCTCAAAGTCGCCGGCGATCACGTCGATGTCCTGCAGCGAACCCGCGGGGCCGCCTTTGGGCATGTCGAGCAGGGCGGCGAGTTCGACCACCGCGGGGGCACCGGAGGGATGGCGCGTGACGATCGCGATCTGCGCCGGCACGGGTTCGCCTTGACCGGGGATGGCGAGGGCGAAGGGGCTGTGCCCGGCGGGCCAGGCGGGGAAATCCGGCGGCAAGGGCAGGGTGCCATGCACCACCTGCCGGCGTTCGGCGTGGCGCGCCCAGCCCATGCGGGCAAACGCGTTTGTCTCGGGCGTGGCGGCCGGGGGAGCCGCGGGGGTGGGCTGCACGGTTTGGGCCGGGGGGTGTCGACGGAGCGGGGGTGTTGGGTTCGCCGGAAACCGGCGGCGCGGGCGCCGGTTCGCCTTCGCCGGGCCAACGCGAACTTCCCGGGGGTTTGCGCGTCAGATCGTCGAAACGCCCTGCCTGCACGGGGGCGGCGTCGAGCAGAGCAGCGAGGGGCGCGGCGCAGAGCAGGGCGAGCAGGGCGAAGCGGCGCGGCAGCGTTTGGAGTGCGGTCGGCATGGCGGAGAGCGCGATAGACGCGGCAGGCATTCTAGCCCCCCCGGCGGGGGCCTTCCGGGCACGCACCCGGGCAAAAATTGACCCGGGCACCACCGACGGGTCTGTGGGCGCGCCCTACAATCGGCGCATGAGCTCCGAGGCCAAACACAAGTTGCGGGTGCCGCGCCCCAAGCGCGGTGTGGTTCGACTGTTGGTGGGCACCCGCAAGGGCGCGTTCCGCATCAAGAGCGACAAGGAGCGCAAGGTCTGGGCGGTGGAGAAGGCTTGGTTCGTGGGGCACACCGTGCACCACGTGGTGAGCGATCCGCGCGAGCCCGAGACGATCTTGGTGGCGGCGCGCACGGGCCACCTGGGGCCGACGGTGTTCCGCTCGACCGATGGCGGCAAAACCTTCAAGGAAGCGAGCAAACCGCCCGCGTTCGAGCCGGCTGCCGAGGGCCTGTCCCAGCGCACCGTCAACCACACCTTCTGGCTGACCCCTGGGCTCGAACACGAACCCGGTGTCTGGTGGGCGGGCACGTCGCCCCAGGGTCTGTTCAAGTCCCGCGATGGCGGCCGCACCTGGAAGGCGGTCAAAGGCTTCAACAACCATCCCGACCTCGACAAGTGGACCGGGGGCGACAAGGACGGCACCCCGGACGGGCCCAAACTGCACTCGATCTGCATCGACCCGCGCGATGGCGAGCACGTGTACATCGGCATGTCCGGCGGTGGCGTGTTCGAGAGCACGAACGGCGGCAAGGCGTGGACGCCGCTCAACAAGGGCTGCAGCGCCGACTTCCTGCCGATGCCCGACCCGGAATACGGACACGATCCGCACTGCATGGTGCTCGCGCGCACGAATCCCGACCGCATCTGGCAGCAGAACCACTGCGGCATCCACGTGATGGACCGCGAAGAGGGCACCTGGAAACGGGTGGGGCGCAACATGCCCAAAGCGGTGGGGGACGTGGGGTTCCCGATCGTCGTGAGCCCCTTCGATCCGGACACCGCCTGGGTGTTCCCGATGGACGGCACCGATGTCTGGGCGCGCACCAGCCCGGGCGCGGCTCCGGCGGTTTTCCAGACCACCGACTGCGGCGCGTCGTGGAAACGCCAGGACCGCGGGTTCCCGACCGAAAACGCCTGGTGGACGGTCAAGCGTCAGTGCATGACCCACGACGAGCACGATCCGCTCGGGTTGTACCTCGGCACCACCTCGGGTGAGCTGTGGGGCAGCAGCAACGAAGGGCGCTCGTGGAAGTGCCTGGTGCGCCACCTGCCGCACATCTACTCGGTGGAAGCGGTGGGCGTGCAGCCGTGATCGTTTTCCTGCCGAGTCCGCTGTATTCCTATACGGAGGGCGCGAATCGCTTCGAGGTGCGCGGCAAAACCGTTCGCGAGGGCCTCGCCGCCCTCGACAAGCGCTTTCCCGGCATCCTATTCCGCATGGTGGATGAAGCCGGGGCCTTGCGGCGGCACATGCGCATCTACGTGGACGGGGCGAGCGACGACAACCTCGAGCGCGAGGTCGGCCCCGCGAGTGAGGTGCACGTGATCGCGGCGCTCAGCGGCGGTTGAGACCCGGGCAAGACGAACGGGGGCGGGCAGGGAGTCACTTCCCTGCCCGCCCCCGTTCGGGTTTTTCGCCCGCCACCGGATCAGCCGCGTCCGCGCCGGCCGTGGTCATCGAAACGGTCGCGGCGGCGTCGGTCGTCGAAGCGGCGGCCGGGGGTGATGTGCGGGCGGTCTTCGACCCACACCCGCACGGTGCGCACTTCCCAGCGGCCCGGTTCGTGCACGGTTTCGTAGTGGCCGCTGCGCACCAGTACGGTGCGGGTACGGCCGCAGGGGTCGGTGATGGTGCGGAACTCGTCCGGCACCCAGACGCGGCGGGTGCAGCCTTCCACCCAGTACCGCTCTTCACGGAATTCGTAGTGGCCACGCGGGGCGGGAATACGTTCGCGTCGGCCGTGGCTGGCGAACTCGATGTGACCGATGGGGGTATCGAGGCCCACGTGCACGTCGAGGCCTTTGGCGGGGGCCGGGGTGGCGGCCAGGGCCGGGGCGGCGAGCAGGATCGGAACGAGGGCGATCAGGGGGCGGAACTTCATGGCGGATCTCCTTGCGGTTGGTTGTTGCTTGGGTGCCGCAACATGCGGGCAGGGGAGATGTGCATTGCCCGTGCCAACAGGCAATCCTTGGCCGTAACAAGTCTGCAATGTGTTGCCAATGATGGGTTTACGCGCGCCGAGCGCAGGCGCAGCACCGGTCCGGCCGGCCGGGGGGCCGACTCGCGCAGGGTTCGCGTCCCCCCCCGGGGGCACCCGGGGACAGTCGATTGTCCCCGCGGGAGGACAGGCGGCGGGGAGGGCGCCCAGCTTGGGTCCTCAGGAGGACAGCAAGTATTGCTTGCGCCGCACGACGAGCAGCCCGATCCCCAACAGCACCGCCAAGGCCATGCCCAATCTCAGGAACGCCGGACCCGCTTCGATCAGTCCGAGTTCCTGCAGGAACCGCATGCGTTGGAACGCTTCGCCGTCGGTGTCGATCAGGGCGCTGCGCAGGTAGAACTGGAGGGAGAAGCGCTGGGTTGAGCCCGGAAGGTTGCCGATCAGTCCTTCGAGCACGAAGGCGTACCCCAGGCCGTAGATGATCGGTCGGCGCAGCAGGGCGGAGAGGGTGGCCGCGATGGCGGTGAAGAGAATCGCGCCGGTGGCAGCCACCGCCATGAACCGCAGGGCGAGACCTGGGGGTGCTGGGTTCTTCGTGGCCACGGCATTCATGGATTCGGCTTCGAAACCGATGTAGGCGGCGAGGCCCCCCAGCAACAGGCCAGCGATCCAGGCGCAGGCGAACCAACGACCGAGGAACAGGCTGCCGCGGTGCAGCGGACGGGTGAACAGGTAGGTGAGGGTCTTGGACTCGACCTCCTCCGCCATCACTGACGTGCCCAGTATCAGGCCGACCAGGGGCGCGAGCACGGGCAGCACCAGCACGATCGAAATCGGCGTGAAGGCGCGCATCGGGGCGCTGTGGCGCGCGGCGAGGGTGTAGAGCAGACCCACCAGGATCACCAGCACCAGGCACAGAAGCATGCGCCGGGAGCGCAGCAATTGTTTGCTGTGGTGGGCGGCGAGCAGCAGGGTTTGACGCAGGAACAGCATGATCAGGTACGCCGGGTCATTGCACGAGGAAGTCGAATACCACCCGAGGTCGGCGTCGGAGCTTTGCAGCGAGCGGATGCCCGGCTGGGCGTTCGACGACCCGGGGAAGGTCGGCGAACAGGGCGTCCAGGTCGTGGGTGCGCACGAAGAGGGAGCCATCATCGGCGAAACGACGCGCCGCACGGCTTCGGATTCGAGCAGGCCACGGCGAGTTGGCGCGGCTGATCGGGCTGGACACCCGCAGTTCGCGGGGATGGCGCGAGAGTTCGCGGCGGATGTCCGCCACCGTGCCCCGGGCCAGGAGCTGTCCCCGGTGCAGCAGAACGATGTTGTCCGTGACCGGATTCCACCTCGTGCAGCACGTGCGAAGAGAGCACCAGGCTCTTGCCCTCATCCGCGAGCTCGCGGAACAAGTCGATCGCCTGGCGGCGCGCCACCGGGTCCAGGCCGGTGAGGGGCTCGTCGAGCACGAGCAGATCGGGGTCGTGGGCGATGGCCTGGGCGAGGCGCGTGCGCTGTCGCATGCCCTTCGAGTAGCCCTTGCAGGGCCGGTGCATCGCGTCGGCGAGGTCCACGCGCTCCATGGCGCGGGTGGCGAGACGCGTGGCTTCGCTGCGCGAGTAGCCGGAGAGGCGCAGCAAGTGCCGCACGAAACCCAGGCCGCTCATCTCGTCGTACAGGGCGTCCTGCTGGGGTGCGAACCCCAGGCGCGGATAGAGCTCGCGGTTGGCGAAGGGCACGTGCCCGAGCACCCGCAGCGAACCGCGGCTGGGTTTGAGCTCGCCGACGACGAGGCGCATGAAGGTGGACTTGCCCGCGCCGTTGGGGCCGAGCAGGCCGGTGATGCCGGGCTCGAAGGAGACTTCGAGGTCCGACAACCCGATGACTTCGCCGTACCAGCGGCCCAGGCTGCTGGCTTCGATGACGGGGGCACTCACGCGATCACCTCCATCTTGCGCACGTTGCGCCAGAGCACGGACAGGGCGAGCAGCGTCATCAGGCCCAGGGCCCAATAGCTGCCTTCGATGTTCCACGGCGCGAGGGACTCCATGCCCTCCCCGGAGGCCTGCAGCAGGATGTCGCCGAGGTTCGGTTTGTGGAACAGGTGCTCGGCGATCTCGAAGAAGTTGCGGTTGGGGCTCAAGAGGCCGAAGTTCTGATTGCCGGTCACTTCGACAGCGACTTGTGTGGCCCCGTCGAGTAGGAAGATGAGCGCGAAGGTGGCGACCAAGGTCAGAGCGCGGCGGGAGAAGCAGCTCGAGATCGCAACCACCAGGGTCGACATCACCAGGATCCAGATCACGCTGTACCCGCACACCCGCCAGATGACCCAGGAGTTTTGCTTGAGGAAACTCCAATCCGGCGAGGAGAACGCCGCCTGCCAGCAGATCAGCATCGCTGGCACGAACAAGGTCAATGTGCCCAGGAACGCGGCGGTGCCGAGTTTGCCGAGGATGTAACGCAGCGGCGTCACGGGGCGGGCGAAGTACAACAGGTTCGCCTGCAGGCGTTTGTCCTCCGCGATCAGCGCCGAGCCGTACCAGGCGATGACCAGCAGGGCCAGGAACTGGTTGACCTGCAAGAAGCGGTAGATCGCCTCGGATACGTCCCTGAGCAGTTGTTTGAGGCCTTCGGAGAACACCTGACCCCGCGCGCCGCCCAGGCGTTTGGCCTGGCTGGACATCGTGAACATCAAATGCACCGTGACGCAGCCCACCAAGGCGGCGATGGCCGGCGGGGTGAACAGCAGCAGGGCGGGCAGTTTCTTGCGGAAGGACAGGCGGATGCCAGCCCAGGCGAGGATGCGTTCCACCGGCGGGCGCGGGCGCAGGTGGCCCTCGTACGGCCGATAGATCTCGGTGTGCGTGACGGCTTTCATTGGCTGATCTCCGCCGGCGCGACGCCGCGGTCCTCCAGGGCGGCCAGGAAGGCCTGTTCGAGGGTCGTGCGCTGGGGTTCGAGGCCGGTCAGCACGGTGCGATGGCGGGCGGCGGCGAGCACCAGGTCGTCCCCGGTGAGGGGCGCGCCGGCCATGGTCAGGTCGAATACCCCGTCGCGCACGGGCTGTACGAGCGAGCCCTGTTCGCGCAAGTGCTGCACCAGCCCGGCGGAGTCGCCGGTCACAGTGACGCGCACGACCGCCTGGTTGGCGGCGGTCAGGTCGGCCAGGTCCCCTTGCTGCACCACCTGCCCGCCCTTGAGCACCACCACGTGTTCGCAGGTGCGCTCCACGTCGCGCAAGAGGTGCGTGCAGAGCAGCACGTGTTTGCCCTGGTTGCGGCCCAGGTCCGCCACCAGGTCGAGCAGGAACCGGCGGCCTTTGGGATCCAGGCCGTTGGTGGGTTCGTCGAGCAGCAGGATGGGCGGATCGTGCACGAGGGCCTGGGCGAGCTTGATGCGCTGCTTCATGCCCGTCGAGTACTCCTCGTTCTTGCGGTAGCGTTCTTCGCCGGTGCCAACGTAGTCGAGCACCTCGTGGGCGCGCGTCATCGCGTCGGTGCGCGGCATGCCCGCGAGCCGGCCCATCAACGCCACGAGTTCCACGGCGCTCATGCCGGGCACGAGGCAATCGCTTTCGGGCATGTACCCGACGCGCTGGCGGATCGCGAGGCGCTCGCTGGCTTTCGCCGGATCGAGGTCCGCGATGCGCGCCTGGCCTCCATCGGGGGCGAGCATGCCGAGCAGCAGTTTGAGCAGGGTGGTTTTGCCGGCGCCGTTGGGGCCGAGCAACCCCACCGTTCCAGAGGGCAGCACCAGGTGGACGCCGCGCAGGGCGTGCACCGAGCCATAGTGCTTGTGCAGACCGCGGATCTCGATGGCGGTGGGGTTCATGGGCGGGGCATACGCGGGGAGCCGGGGGGCATTTGCACCGGAAGCTGCGAGGTTTGCGGAGAACGCAGGCGGGCGCGCAGGGCGGACGAAAGCAGGTCGGCGGCCATCACCAGTCCTCCGCCCAGGGCGACCAGCACCAGCATCTCGTCGTAGAACTGCTTCGCCTGCAGCTCCTTGACCGAATAGCCGATGGAGATCACCCCCAGCATGCCCAGCACGGTGGCTTCCCGCACGCAGGTTTCGAAGCGATAGAAGAAGTAGGCCAATCCCCGGGAAAAGGCCAGCGGGGCAGCGCCGAACACAACCAGGGCGCGGCGGGGGGCCCCGGTGCCGGCGAGGGCGGTCAGGGGGCGGGTGGGGTTGTCTTCGAGGGCATCGCCAAACAGGCGACCCAGAATGCCGGCGTTGTGCAGGGCGAGGGCGAGCACCGCGGGCCAGGTCGATCCGCTCAGCAGGGCCAGCAACAGGAACCCGAGCACGTATTCGGGCAGGGCACGCAGGGCCAGGCAGAGGGTGCGCACGAGCCCCCGGTACCACCGCACCGGGCCGGGCCGATCGCCGGCATAGGGGTCGCGGCGGGCCCACGTGTGCGCCGCGAAGGGCGCGAGGCATGCGCCCCAGAGGGCCGCCAGGGTGATCGCAGCCAGGGCGATAGCAAAGGTGGCGGCGACGGCGCGTAGACCGTACTCGCGCAGGATGCGCCAGAGCCACGGCCCGAATTCGCTCCAGCCACCGTTGCCCGGGCGCAGCACCCACGGCTTCGCGTCCTGCTCGAGGAAGCGCGCGAGCCCGGGTTGGGAAGCCGGCGCAAAGATGCGGCCCCACTGCAAGTCCATTGAAACCAGGGCCAGCACACACGCGACCGCGAAGAACCACGCGGTGAACTCATGCCAGCGGTTGCGCGGGCGGGCCTTGCGCAGGGCTTCCAGTCGCTGTTCGGCGGTCTGCATCAGAAAGCCCCCCGGCTGCGCAGGCGCGTGCTCCAACGCTCCAGCACCCAGACGAGCATTGCCAGGGCGTAGAGCTGGGTCCAGACCTCGCGGTAGTGCAGGCTGTGGTAGGAGAGTTCGAGGTGATACCCGAAGGTGGGGAAGCCGAAGAAACCGAGCACCGCCGACGAGCGCACCGCGCATTCGAAGCGGTAGAAGGCGTAGGCGGCCATGTCGGGCCACGCGAGGGGCAGGCGGCCGACGAGCAGCGCCCTTGCGCGTGGACTGCCAGCGGCTTCGAGCGCGAGCGAAGCCCCGCCGGGCGCCTCTTCGAGTTGTTCGGAGAAGATCTTGGCGAGGATGCCAGTGAAGGGCAGGGTCAGGGCAAGCAGGGCTGCGGTTTCCCCCAGGCCGATGGCGGCGAGCAACACCAGCGCCCAGAGCAACTCGTGCACACTGCGCAGCAGCGTGGCCAGGGCGCGGGCGCCGCTCCACGCGAGCCGTCGCCAGCCGGCCGGATCGCTTTCGCCGGACTTCGTCCAGAACGAACGGGAGGCAAAGATGCCCAGCGCCAGGCCGAAAACCAGGGCCAGGCCCATCGAAGCCAGGGCGAAGCGGCAGGTTTCGAACAGCGATTGCACGATGACCCACAGGAACGGCGGTCCATCGGCGGGACGCCAGGAGCCTTCGTAGTCGAAGGCAGGGCGCAGGGCGGCGGCGAAAAAGCGGCGCCAGAGGGCCAGGCCCTGGCCACGCGGCAGCAGACCGCGCCACGAGAGGTCCAGGTACCAAGCGGCGAGGGCGGCGGCCACCAGGATGGCGAACACCACATGCCGCCGGGCGAGGCCCCGGGGCGCATGCGGCGCATTCACGGGGTCGCCTCCAGGTCGTAGAGCTCTGCCCACTCCGCATCCGAGATTGCGCCTGCCGGCCGATCGAACACCACACGGCCCGCGCGCAGGCCCACCAGCCGTGGGAAGAACTCGCGTGCGAGGTCGGCTTGGTGCAACGACACGACGAGCGCCAGGTTGCGCTCGCGGGCCACCGCGGTGAGCAACTCGAGCACCGAACGGGCGCGGGCGGGGTCCACCGCGGCGATGGGCTCATCGGCGAGCAGCACCTTGGGTTCCTGGTAGAGGGCGCGCGCCAATGCCACGCGCTGCTGTTCGCCGCCGGAGAGGGACTCGAGGCGTTCGTAGAGCTTGTCGCCGATGCCGAGGCGGTCGAGTAGGGCGAGCACGTCGAGGCGCTGTGCCTTCGAAGGCCAGAGCAGGGCTCTCATGGCCGCCAAGGTCCCGCCGCGCCCCAAGCGTCCCGCGAGCACGTTCTGCAGCACGCGCAGGGTCGGGATCAGCGCCAGGTCCTGGTGTACGAATCCGATGTGCGCGCGGGTGTTGCGCAGGTCGGCGGAAGTCGCGGATTCGACGTCACATCCCAGGATGCGCGCGTGGCCGTGGGTCGGGAGCAGCGAACCGCCGAGCACGCGCAGCAGCGAAGTTTTGCCCGCCCCGCTGGGGCCGAGCAACGCAACCTGCTCCCCAGCCTGGACACCAAGGTCCACACCGGAGAGCAGGGGAAATCCGCCGGCCTGGGCGTGCAGGCCGTCGAGTTGGAGCAGGGGCGTCACGCGGTTGCGTACCGGGCCGGAGGACTCCGGCCCGGATGGCGGGGTCCTAGCGCAGCATGCCCATGTTCTTCATGGTCTCCGCCACCGGCTCGAAGTCGGCGTTGGAGGCTTCGATCAGGCCCTCCGGGCGATCGAGCGCCTTGAGCAGCGCCGGATCCTGGATGCCGACGAGGGCCTTCTGCAGTTTCGCGGTGAACCCCTTGCCGTAGCGCTCTTCGAGCACGGGGTGCGCCGTCCAGTTGTAGTCCGGGTAGGTCGGGGTGGTCCAGACGAGGATCGCTTTGGCCGGGTCGATCTTGCCATCCGCGACGAGGCGATCGTAGGTCTTGTAGTTGAGCGCGCCGGCCATCACCGTGCCGTCCTGGACCTGCTCGGCGGTCAGGTCATGGCTGCCGGAGAATTTGTTCGGGTGGCCGAAGAATTCCTCGGGGCTCTTGCCGGTTTCCTTGCGGATGTAGAACTCGGGCATCACGCGGCCCGAGGTGGACATCGCGTCGCCGAAGGTGAACGGCTGGCCCGCCAGCGCCATGGGGAAAGTGTCGCCCGGGGTGATGCCCGCGGCGGCGTTGGCGATGAAGTAGGACTTGTACTGGGGATCGACCACGCCCTGGGCGATAGCGACGGCGCCGGGCACCGCGACGCGGGCCTGCACACCGCTGACCCCGCCAAACCAGGCGAGTTGGATGTCGCCGGCCTTGAAGGCGGCTACGGAGGTGTCGTAGTTGGCGCTGGGGTTGTAGAGGACCGGGATGCCGAGTTCTTTGCTCAGGTGGTCCGCGATCAGGTTGTAGCGCTGGCGCAGCTCGGTCTTGTTGTCGTCGGGGATGGCGCTGAAGACGAGCGCTTCGCTGGACGCAGAGGAGCCTTCGGTGGAGTCCGATTGGGCGCCGGTGTCCTTGGATCCGCAGGCGGCGCACAGGAGCAGGGTGGTGAGAGTGAGGAAACGCAACACAGCACCGGGGTGTGAAGAGGCTGGGCGTGCAAGGGAGCGGGATTGTCGCATGGGTGGAAACTGGGGGCGGAAGGTGGGGACAGGGCCAAGGATGCCAGCCCGTGAAAAGAGTAGCGGGGGGGGCCCGGCAGGGCCAGGATGGGGGGCCTGGGCGCGTTTGCCCTGTGTATTCCGTGCCCACATCCCACGCCGATTCCCAAAGCCGCACCCTGCTCGAGGTGCGCGGCGATGGGCTGCACTTCGAGGTCCAGCTTCAGACCCTCTCTTTGATCGAGGATTCGCCCGAGCTCGATCGCAACGGGGACAAGCGGTTGGACTCGCCGGAGCTGCAGGACGCGGGTCCGGCGATCGCGGGGTATCTGACGGCGGGATTGCGGCTGGATGGGGCGCCGCTGCCCACCCCGCAAGACGTGCATGTGACGTGGCTCGGGCGCGTGGGCGACGATGTCTGGCAGGGCAATCAGGTCCGCATCGACTGGTTCCTGCCCGGAGTGGC
This sequence comes from Planctomycetota bacterium, assembly GCA_041398705.1. GTDB lineage: Bacteria > Planctomycetota > UBA1135 > UBA1135 > NORP259. Next base: position 64,757 of record JAWKUI010000004.1, read on the forward strand.
GCGGCCTTCGCGCTACGGACTCGATTGGTTCACGGAGACGAGTCCGGGACACCGCGACCGCTTGCAGCTGCGCACCGATTGGCACGTGGATGCGGTGACCGAGATCCGGGCCGGGGCCGAAACCGTCGAGCTCGGGTACGGACCCCATTGGGCGTCGGAGTGGGCGCGGCAGGCCTTGGGCCTTGAGCCTTGGATTCTGGGCCCGCTGGCCCTGTTCGGGGTCGCGTGGTGTGTGCGGGGGCTGCGGCTCCCGAGGCGATTGCTGGCGGGTTTGGGATTCTCCGTCACGGTCGCGAGTCTTTCCGGGTTGGCGAACGGGCTAGGCCTGGAGCGTGGAATGGCGCTGGCTTGCGGCGCGATCTGCGGGCTCTACGGGCTTTGGGATGTGCAATTGGCGAGGCCACGCAGCAGTTTCGTGGCGTTGGGTGCGTGGGCGGCGATGGCGCCGTTGGTGCACGCGCAGGATGTCGCCGTAGCGCCCATGGCCTGGGGGTTCTGGGCTCTTGCGTGGGGCCTATTGGGTGGCGCGGTGGCGCCCGTGTTGCGGCCTGGCGCGGAACGTTGGGCAATGGTCGCGTTGCACCTGGGGTTGGTCGCGGCGATCCTGCTCGCCCTGTTCCGCGGAACTACGGGAAGTTGAGTCCGGCCGCTTCGGTGGGGTGCAGGGCATGGGTCCACTTCTCGAGCGAATCCGCCAGTCCGCCGGCGCGACTCTTCGAGCGCCAAAGGCCGGCGAACTGTTCGCACAAGGCGGGTAGTTCGCTGGCGAGGGGCGGCGGTACCGCGCGGCCCGCGAGTCGGTCTTCCGCCACCCGCGCCGCCCAGTCCCCAGCCGCTTGCGTGAATTGCAGACCGCCGGGCACGGGCCCACCGGCGCTCAATGCGGCTTGCAATGCGGCGCGGTACCGCTTGAGTCCCGCTGCACTGCAAGTCGGAGCGCGTTTGGCGAGGCTTTCTTCCGCGTTGGGCCCGTGGGGCGGATACCGCAAGGCGAAGAAAGGGCCGAGGCCGTTGCGCGAGCCGTCTTCGAGGGTGCTGCCGGCCGATTGCAGCGCGATCGAAACCGCGGCCCCGCAGCCCGGGAACGCCGCTTCGATGGCCTCGGCATCGGCGCGCGGCGCGGTGGGATTCCAGGCGGCGGCGAGGGCGCGCGCGACCGCCGGCAGACACAGGTCGGGGTCCTGCCAATGGCCGTAATCGCCCCATTCGGTGAGGATCAGGCCTTGCGCGCCATACTCGAGCGCGCACGACAGGGCTTCTTCCAAGTTCGCTGCGGCGTTGTGCCAGCGGCCGCTGAGGCTCTGCCAGGTGGAGGCGCCGGGGGCGACCAGGAAGGGCACTCCGCGTTCGCGCAGTAGCGAAGCTTGGTCCGGGAAGGGATGGCCTTGTTCGTAGCCCCAAAGCACCGCCATCGCGTCGCGGGGCAGCCAATCGAGGGCTTCGGGGTGCTGCACCGCGATGTCCGCCCAGTAGAGGAGCCGCTTGCCATGCCGCGCCGCAAGCTCCGCCACCGCAGCCGCGTACCGGCCGTATACCTTTCCGATGCCGTCGCGCTGCGTGCGTTCCCGGCTGCGTCCCTGACCCACGTCCAGGGTCTCGTCGAGCCCGCCCTGGAACCACGGCCCCTCGAACAAGGGCAGCAGTTGTCCGAGCAGGTCTTCGATCAATTCCAGACTGCCCGGGTCGGTGGGACACAGGCTGAAAGGTTCGCGGCGGTGTTCGAACGCATGCCACATGCCTTCGGGTTGTTCGGCCAGGTGGCGGTACTTGGGCAGGCGCAGCCAACGGTGCATGTGCCCGAAGGTATTCTGGTTGGGCACCAGATCGACGCCGCGGCGGCGCGCATGGGCGACCAGTTCGCGGATCTCCTCGGGGGTGAGCGGGCTGCTGTCCTGGTGCACCTCTGCGTGTCCCTGGTAGGCGAAGGTGTGCTCCATGTAGAGTTCGAGGTGGTTGCCGCCCACCCGCGCCACCCGGTCGATCCATTCGAGCAGGGCCCGCTGCTGCGGCACGCGGTCGCGGCTGATGTCGAGCATCAACCCGCGGCGTGCCAGGGCGGGGGCAGCCGCGAGACGGACGCAGGGCACGGGACCGGCCGGGGCGATCCATTGGCCGACTGCCCTGAGCCCGTGCAACCAGGCCCGGGGCGACGCGCCCGTGATCGTGATCCGGTCCTGCGTGATTTCGGCGCGCCAGGCCTCCGGACCGGGCAGCTCGGCATCCAACCGCAATACCAGTGCCGCATCGGCGGCCGTCGCGGGCGGGCCCAGGGGCCGGCCGTACGCGAACTCCAGGTCGAGTCCGGTCTCCTGCTCGAGCCAGTACCCCGCGGAGAGGCGACCGGGGTCCAGGGAGCCGCCGGTGGGTTCGATGTGCGACGGCGTGGGCAGGAGGTGGGGGAAGGCCTTTTGGTCCATGGTCCTGGGCAAGGTACCCTTTTCCCATCGGCCCATCCCACCCGCCGCACGTTTCCCCGCCCCGCATGTCCGAATCCTCCGACCCGATTCCCGGAGCCGTGCCCGCGGGGCCCGGGCCCACCGCGCACCGCCGGTTCCTACCGGGTTTGGTGCTCCTGCTTGCCCTCGCCTTCGGACTGCGGCTGCACCACGCGTTCGCCATGTCGGAGCACCCGCGCTTCGACGCGCCGATCATGGACGCGGGGTACCACTACGATTGGGCCAAGGCGATTCTGGCGGGACAGGAGTTCCAACCCGGCGCCTACTTCCGCGCGCCGCTGTACCCGTGGTTCCTGGCGCTCGTGCTCAAACTCACCGGCGGCAGCTTGTTCGCCGTGCGCATCGTTCAGGCGCTGCTCGGCACCCTGGCCACCGGCCTCGTCTGGCGCATCGCCCGGCGCGAGTTCGGCGGGCTTGCGGGTTGGGTGGCGGGCGCCATCGCGGCGACGTACTGGGTGTCGATCTACTTCGACGGGGAACTCTTGATCCCGACCCTCTACGTGCCGCTGTTGCTGCTGGGCCTCGATCGCGCCCTGCTCCTGCCGCGCCGCGGATTCACGCCGCGCGCCGTGCTCGTCTGCGGCGCCTGGTTCGGGCTCGCGGCGCTGGCGCGTCCGAACGTGCTGCTTTTCATGCCGCTACTGTTCGCCTGGGTGTGGTTCCAGGCCCGGCCCGGCCGCTGGCGCGCGGGGCTGCTGCTGACCCTCGGCACCTTGATCCCGATCGCGCCCGTCACAGCGCGCAACTACGCCAAGAGCGGCGAACTCGTACTGATCGCCACCCAGGCGGGGGTGAACTTCTGGATCGGCAACAACCCCGACAGCGACGGCGTCACCGCGTTGGTGCCGGGCACGCGGGCGGGCTGGTGGGAGGGGTACGAAGACAGCCGCCGCAAGGCGCGTGAGGAAGCGGGCCGCGACCTGACCGATTCGGGCATCTCCCGGTTCTACTCGGACAAGGCGTGGGCCTGGATGCGCGCCGAACCGGGCGCGGCCCTGCGCCAGCTGCTCTGGAAGTTGCGGCTCTTCCACACGAACTGGGAGTTCTCGAACAACCAGGAGATCCGCTTCTGGTGCCACCGCCTCGACCCGCTTTCGCGCGCGAGCCTGGGATTCAGCGAACTGCTGGCCCTGGGCCTGGTGGGGCTGATTGTGGTGCTGGTGTCGCGTCCGACGGCGTTGCTGCCCCTATGGGGATTGCTGGTGGTGTACACCGCGAGCGTGGTGGTGTTCTTCGTCTGCTCGCGTTTCCGCGTGCCCGTCTTGCCCCTCTACATGATCCTGTCCGGTGCAGCCGTGTCGGCGGCGGTGCGCGGATTGCGAGCGCGGCGTTTCGGCTGGGTGCTCGCGGGTGTGCTCGGGTTTGCCACGGTGGAGGTCGCGAGCCGGCAGTTGCCGCGCGGGTTGTTCACGAACGACACGCAGGGGTACACGGAGATGGGCGCGATGGCCCTCGAACGCGGGGATCTGGACGGGGCGGAGGCTGCGCTGCAACAGGCCCTCGACCTGGAGATCGGCAACCGCCAGGCGCGGCTGCTCTGGGCGCGGGTCTTGGTCGGCAAGGGGCAACTCGAAGCCGCAGCCACCTGGCTCGAACAGAGTGCGGCCCGCTTGCCCGGGTATCCGGAGATCTGGGGTCAATGGGCGGCGGTCGAGAATGACCTGGGCCGGCCGGATCGGGCACTTTCGATCGCGGAGCGCGGCTTGAAGGCCAATCCCGGCCAACCTGGCTTGACGTACGAGCTGGGCCGCGCGCGTTTTGCCCTGAACCAGCGCGAGGCGGCGCTGAAGGTGTTCGAAGGCCTGGTCGCGGTGGCGCCGGATCACGGCCTCGCCTGGTTCAGCATCGGGCGCATCCACTTCGAAGCGCGCCGAGCGGAACCCGCCCGGGCCGCGCTGCTGCGGGCGCGTGAACTGCAGTCGCAGTTGCCCGAAAGCGCCGCGGCGCAACTCGAGCAGATGCTCGCGCAGTTGCCTGGGGGCCAATAAGCGCGTTCAGGCCTTGGGGGCGGGCGCCGCGGGGCGTTCGCCCTCGCGTTCCTTCTCCACCAAGCTGATCAATCGGTCGCCGATGGCCGGGGCCGGGGTCGAACCCGCGGTGAACACCACCAGGGTGCCTTCGGGGGTCAACCGGAACAGGGGAATCGCGTTGTTCTCGTGGTGTTCGCGGAAGGCTTCGTACGGGAAACTCTCCGTGAGTTGGGTGATGGCGATGCGCGCGCCGCGGCCCATGCGGGTTTCGAGTTCATCGAAGCGCGCGCCTTCGCGGAACAGGTAGCGACCGTGCAGGTTGCCCGAGGTCTCCTGTTTGGCGCTGATGCCCGACGGCACGAGCTGGTACACCTCGGCGCGGCCGAAGAGTTCGATGTAGTGCAGGGCGGACAGCGAGTTGACCTCGTCGTTCGAGGTCATGCCGAATACGCGGCCGATGCCGCCCAGGGGCAGGTGTTCTTCGGCATCGGCGGCGAGGGCGCTGCCGTACACGGCCTTGATCCCGTCGAGGCGGGCCTTGGCCACGCTCTGGCGGTTGGTGTCCAGCAGCACCACGGGCAGTTCGAGCGAAACCAGCGCGCGGCACACGGCGAGGGCAAAACGGCTGCCTCCGATCACAAGCACGCCTTGGGGGTTGGCGCTCGCGAGTTTGAGGCGGCGCGCGATCGGCGCGGCGGCCAGGCCGTAAACCGCCACGGTGGCGATGATCACGAGGAAACTGAGCGGCACCAGGCGCACGGCTTCGGGCATGATGCGGTCGCCCATCAGCACGGGGTCGGCGAGTCGTCCGGCAAACAGGGCGGTGATCGCGGCGGCGACCACTCCGCGCGGGGCGAGGGCGCCGAGGAAGCGCCGTTCGGCGAGGGTGGCGTTCGAGCCGAACAAGGCCAGCGTCACCGCAGTCGGGCGGATGAAGACGATCAGCAGGACGACGAACAGCACCTCGCGCCAACCCAGTTCGAGCAGCGAATCGAGCTTGAGGCTCGCGGCGAGCACCACGAACAGGGTGGAGATCAGCAGGGTGCGCAGGTTCTCCTTGAACTCGATGATGTGGCGGATGGCCGTGGCGCGTTGGTTCGCCAGCAGGAAACCCATCAGCGTCACTGCGAGCAGACCGGATTCGTGCTGCAGGCGGTCGGCGACGACGAACACCACCAGGAGGATGGCCAGGGCCAGGGGCGAGTGCAGCGAATCGGGCACCCAGTAACGCCGAAGGGGCACGCCGAGCAGCAACGCGCCGACGACGCCAGCCAGGGAGCCGACCACGGCGGTTTTGACTAGGCCCCAGAAGGTGGCGAGGAACGCGCCGGTTTCGGCCGGCGGTTCGGCGATGGCGTGGAACGTCAGCACCGCGAGGGTGGCGCCGATGACGTCGGCGACGATGCCCTCCCAGTTCGCGATCGGACCCACGCGGCCCTGGGGGCGCACGTGGCGCAGCAAGGGGCCGATGACCGTCGGACCGGTGACCGTGAGCACCGCGCCGAAGAGGAATGCTAGGGGCAGGGGCAGTTGCACCAGAAGGTGCAACAGGAAGGTGGCGAGCACCCAGGTGATCACGACCCCCGCGGTGCACAGGCGCAGTACGATGCCGCCGATCTTGCCGAGTTCGGCGGTCTTGAGGGTCAGGCCGCCTTCGAAGAGGATCACGCCCACGCCGAGCGAGATCAGCGGGTGCATCAAGTCCCCGAGCAGCACTTTGGGGTCCAGCCAGCCGGTCAGCGGTCCCACGAGGAAACCCGCGAGCAGCAACAGCAGGATCGACGGCAGCTTGAGGCGCCAAGCGAGCCACTGGGCGAAAACGCCGAGGGCCAGGATGCCCGCGAGGGCGACGGGAATGAGCTCGGGAGGCACGGGGAGGCGGATAGCGGAGCCCCAGGAGGGGGGCCCTCACCCTAGAAAACACCCGCGCGGGGGGGCAAGCGCCGCCCGCGCGGGTGTCTGGGATGGGAAAGCGGAAGCGGCGCTTCCGTCAGTCCTTCGCCTCCTGCGGAGCGCCACAGGAGGTGCAGAAGCGCGCGTCGGCGGCCACGGGGTCGTTGCAGCGCGGGCAGGTGCGGTCCGGCTGGGTCGGCACCTCGCGCAGGGGTTTGCCGCAGTGGCTGCAGAAGCGTCCGGGGGCCACGGTCGTGTGGCACGCGCCGCAGACGATGCCCGCGGCCGCCGGGGTCAGGCTGTTGCCGCCCTGGGAGTCGCGCACGAGCATCTGCGCCATGCCCAGGCCCACGCCCAGGGCCGCGCCATCGGCCAGGCCACCGCCGGCCCCGCCGCCTTTGGCCATGCCTTCGCCCGCGCCCATCATCGCCTTGCCGGCGGCGAACTTCTGGTACTGCTCGACCCCACCGACGGTGCGCAGGTACGCCGCGTCGCGATATAGGGCCTTGAGGTTCTCCGCGTCGCCATCATCGATGCCCACGACGAAGTTGCCGAACCGCACGATGTGCACGCCGTAGGGGGTCACGTGTTTCTCGATGCCCTCGAGCACCGTGCGCTCGATCTCTTCGGTGTAGGCCCCCGAGGTCACCTCGAGCAGCGGCCACTTCTGCTTGACGAGCAGTTCCGCCACGCGGTCGCGCAGCACCTTGAGCACCTGTTCCTTGAGCCACGCCTTGACCTGGAAGGACGCGGCGCGGCCCATGCCCACGAGGCCCACGATCAGCTTCTCGGGGTCCACGACCTGGAAGGAGAATTCGCCGTGCACCATGGTTTCGACGGGCACGCCGCTCTTCGGATCTTCCACGTGGCCGATGCGCCCGCCGAATTTGATCCCCGTGTGCTCGCGCACGTTGACGAAGAACACCTCCGTCAGGAACACGTTGCCGCCGGTGAACGAGTCGACGAGGTTCGACAGGAAGGGGATGTTGCTCGAGTCGAGGGTATGGCGCCCCGGGTCGAGCAGGCCGACGACCTTGCCGTCCCGGAAGAACAGGGCGCGCTCGTCGGAATCGACGGTGAGCTGGGCCTTGTTGGGGATGGTCTGGTCCGGGTGTTTCCAGACGATCTCGCCCTTGGTGCCATCCGGGCGCGCCACCATCATTTCCCTGGTGCCGCGTTTGAACCACTCGATCATGTCCGGGTCTCTCTCTGGGGGTTGGGGGGGGAAGGGGAGTCGTGCGGTATGCGCCGCAGCCCGGTCCATTCTAGGTCGAATGGGCGAGCGGGCGGTGGGGAAACTGCGGGGGGACGGGCCGGGATGCCGCACGCGGGCCCAAGTGCTTTCGAATGGCGCGCGGCCGGCGTAGTAACTAGGATCCGAAACCGCCCATGTCCGCCGCCGGTCCCACGCCGAAACCCCAGGAGGTGCACGCCCGTTGCCACAATTGCGGCGCGGACGTGTTCTGGAGTCCTGCGCACCAAGGGCTGTATTGCGAGCACTGCGAAACCGTGCGACCGGTGGTGGAACTGCCCGGGCAGATCCTCGAGCGACCGCTGGAGCAGCGACCCGAGGGGGTAGCGACGGGCGTGCAAGGGTTGATGGACGGGCGCGCCTTGCGCTGCGAGACCTGCGGCGCGCAGGTGGTGCTGATGGGCCGCGAGATCTCGAAGTTCTGCGGCTTCTGCGGTTCCCCGCACGTGCTGCCCACCGATCAGCGCCGCAACCCGATCCAGCCCGAATCGGTGATCCCCCTGATGCTGCCCCGCGCCCGGGTGCAGCAGCTGTTCAAGAAATGGCTCGGTCGGCTGTGGTTCCGGCCCAATGCCCTGCGCAACCTCGATCTGGACAAGGCGCTGGGCATCTACGTGCCCGCCTGGACCTTCGATGCCGAAGCCGATTCCCATTGGCGCGCGGATGCGGGGTATTACTACTACGTGCCCGTGACGCGCACCGTGATCGTGAACGGCAAACCCCGGGTGACCACCACCCAGGAGCGGCGGGTTCGTTGGGAACCCGCGGCGGGCCACCGACACGACTTCTTCAACGACCTGCAGGTGCTGGCGTCGAAGGGCGTGGACGCGGGGTTGGCGGAGGAGTTGGGGCGCTTCGACACCAAAGCGCTGGTGCCGTATCAGCCCGAGTACCTGGTCGGTTGGGAAGCGGAGGAATATGCGATCGACCTGGATGGGGCCTGGCAGGAGGGCCGCGAGCGCATGCTCGAGACCCAGCGCCAGCGTTGCTCCGGGGATGTTCCGGGGGATACGCAGCGCAATCTGCAGGTCCGGACCGACCTGGACGATGTGCGCTGGAAACACGTGCTGCTGCCGCTCTGGAGCCTGACGTATCGCTTCCAGGGCAAGCGCTACGCCGTATTGATCAACGGTCAGACGGGCGCGATCGTGGGCCGTGCGCCCTATTCGTGGGTCAAGATCCTGCTCGCGGTGCTGGCCGTGGCGGCGGTGGTGGGCATCGGGATCGCCGTGGCCCAGGGGCAACGCTGATTCGACGCGGGCGTCAGACGCGGATATCGATCCTGAATCCGGTCTGGGGCCCGTTGCAGGCTGGCCTCGCGGGAAGCGGGGGCGTAGAACAGGGAGGCCCTTTTTCACCGCTGCGATCATGAAACGTCCGATTCTGCTCTGCGCCCTGGCCTTCGCCGCCTGCCAGACCCCCGGGGACAAGCCGGAACCGCTGCAACTGCCCGCCCTGCCGGATGGTTTCCAGAACAGTGAAACCCAGGCGGAGGCGGCGGCGGTGGCCAGTTTCCACGAGGCGTTTGGCGATGCGCAGCTCGACGAGTTGATCGCGGAAGCGCTGCAGCACAACCGGGACCTCGGCGCGTCGGCGGCTCGCGTGCTCGCGGCCGCGGCGGCCTGGCGGGGCTCGCGCGCGGCGTTCCTTCCTTCGGTGGATGCGCAAGCGGGCGCGGCCCGGCAGAAGCAGGTCTACGTCGGATTGCCGATTCCCGGTGGTGACGTGTTGACGAGTTACGCAACGGCCTTCGATGCGGGGTTCAGCGCCAGTTGGGAGCCCGACCTTTGGGGCCGGCTTTCCGCGGGCGAACGGCGCACGGAAGCGCAACTCGCGGCCCAGGCCGCGGCGTGGCGTGCAGCCCGTTTGTCCGTGGCCACCGGGGTGGCGAAGGCGTGGTACACCCTGCGCGGCGCCCAGGCGCAATGCGTGCTCGCCGAAGATGCCGTGCGCGCGTGGCAGGGAAGTCTGGACTACGCGCAGGCCCGGCGCGAGGCGGGCGTAGGGGCCGCGCTCGACGTGGCCCTGCTCGAAGCCCGCGTGGCCAGCGCGCAGGCGGATCTCGCCGCCCGCGATTCCGCGCGTGCCTCCGCGGGCCGTGCGCTCGAACTGCTACTCGGCCGCTATCCCTCCGGGCTGCTTGATGGGCCCGCGTTCGCCATGCCGACCCTGCCGCCGGTGCAGGCGGGACTGCCCGCAGATCTGCTCGCGCGCCGGCCGGACCTGGCTGCATTGCAGTGGCAGCTCACCGCGTTGCGCGCGGGTTGGGATCAGGCAGCGGCGGAGTTCTATCCGCGCCTTTCCTTGACCGCCCAAGGCGGGCTCACTTCGAACGCGCTCGATGACCTGCTGAAGGGCGACTTCCAAGTGTGGAGCCTGGCGGGTCGCGTGCTCGGGCCCATCTGGGACGGCGGCCGGCGCAAGGCGAACCTCGAAGGGGTCGAGGCGCAGATCCAGGAGGCCGAGCTGCAGTTCGTGAGCGCGGTGCTGGCGGCCTGCGCCGAAGTGGAGGGGGCCCTGGCGGATGGCCAGGCCTTGACCCGCCAGGCCCAGGGGCTGGACGGCGCCCGCGCGGCGGCCACCAAAGCCCGCGATCTGGTCCAGGCGCGCCGGGACCAGGGGCTGTTGCCGATCAGCGAAGTGCTCGAGGCCGAGCGGGCGCGCATCGGCAGCGAAGCCCAGTACCTGGCGGTCCAGGTGCAGCAGATCCTCCGCAGAATCGACCTGATCGCGGCCCTGGGGGGCGGGTTGGCTCCGGAATAGGAAAGGGGGCCCCAGCCGCCGTTTTCCCCGGCATTTCTCTGTCTCGGAATGGGGATTTGCGTGCAACCCAGGCGGCTTTGGTGCCAAATGGGGACAGGGTGGGCGTGGCCTGCCCCCGGGCCAACCACCGCACACCACCGCCCATGAGCCGATTCCGCAGTAGCCCCCAGACCACCCGCGTCTGCCACAGGCTCGATCTGCCCGAGGTCCTGCTGAACAAGCGACCCCGGACCCGGGAGGGGCAGCGCTTTGCGCCCCAGCCGGAGGCCCAACCGACCCGCGCCGTGCGTCCGGCACCGGGCCCCGCGCCGGTCAAACCCGCCTCCCAGGAGCCGGAAGTGGTCCGGGAGGCGATCCTGACCCTCGAGCGGCGCCTGCGCAAGCTGGCCGGGGCCCTGGAGAACCAGGAAGCCCTGCTGCTGCAGATGCGCGGCAAGGGGGGGGACCCGGAGGGGGTGGCCTCGGTCTACCGCGAGGTCCAGGGCCTCGTGGGGGATCATCCTGAGACCCGCCGGAAGGTCGACCTGATGCGAAGGATCTTCGAATCGAACCAGGAGCTTCGGGAAAGGATCACTTCCCTGCGCCGGATGACCGAATAGGATATTCGCCCCTTGGTGGCAAACCCATCCCCCGAGGGGGTCGGCATGGGCCGACCCACCCAGGAGGAAGCTGTATGACAGACAAAGAAGAAATCAAGAAGGACCACGGCGTGCTGTACCTCGGCATCGACCTTGGTACCTCCCGTACGTCCGTTTGCGCCTCAAACGGTGTCCGTGAAACGATCGAGTCCTTCGTGGGCTACCCCAAGGATCCTGTCGCTCGCAAGCTGCTCAAGAAGGACGTTCTCTTCGGCGAGGAAGCCCGCCAGAAGCGTCTTTCCCTCAACCTCCACCGCCCGCTCGAGCACGGTGTGCTCACGTTCAACAAAGACGGTGAGGATTCCGAGAGCCTGCGCGCTGCCCAGGACCTTGTGAAGGAAACCGTGCGTCTGGCCCGTCCCCGCAAGGACGAGCTGATCTACGCGGTGATCGGCGTGCCTGCCCAAGCCTCGATCAACAACAAAGACGCGATCCTGCAGGCCGCGCGCGAGTCCGTGGACTCCGTGATGCTGTGCTCGGAGCCGTTCTCGGTGGCCTATGGCCTCGACATGCTCGAGGACGTGCTGGTGATCGACATCGGTGCCGGTACGGTCGACCTGTGCCGGATGCACGGCACCATGCCGGAGGAATCCGACCAGATCACCCTGACCAGCGGCGGCGACTTCGTCGACGAGCAGCTGGCCCAGGAGCTGAAGAAGGCGTTCCCCGATGCCCAGCACACCAAGCAGATGCTGAAGTCCATCAAAGAGCGTTTCTCGACCGTTGAAGACAACGTCGAGCGCATCATGGTGGAGCTTCCGGTGAAGGGCAAGCCGACCCAACTCGACATCACCGAATGCATGCGCAAAGCCTGCCGTGCCATGGTGCCGCCGATCGTGGAAGGCCTCGGTGAGCTGATCGCCACCTTCGACCCGGAATTCCAGGACCGCCTGAAGAACCGCGTGCTGCTCGCCGGTGGGGGTAGCCAGATCCGCGGCCTCGACACGGCCATCCAGTCCTACATGCAAGAGACCCTGGGCGGCGGCAAAGTGATCCGCACCGAGGAGCCGATGTACGGCGGTGCCAACGGCGCGCTGAAGATCGCCCACGACATGCCCGAGGAGTACTGGGAAAAACTCAAGTAGTCGCTTTCCCACGCATGCTGCGGGGCGGGCCTTCCTGTGGGGGGCCCGCCCCGCTAGGTTTTGTTGATGCCCGCTTCCGCCGAGCCAGAGTCCCGCTGCCGCGGGCCGGTGCTGACGCTTCTCGGGGCCACGGCCCTGGCCGCGGCGGCGCACCTGTGGTTGCCGCGCCATCCCGAGTGGGTCGAGTCGTTCTACCGCCCCCGCGTCTACGGCGCCGTGCGGGCCAGCGTGCATCGGGTGTGCGCCTTGGCGCCGTTCTCCGTGGCCCAGGGCCTCGTCGTGCTGCTCGTTTTGGGCCTCTTGTGCGCGGGCTTCCGCCACCTGCGCCGCAGCGGGGTGCGGGCGTTACCCGGACTCTTGCTGCGTGCCTTGCGCAGCGCCGCCGTGCTCTACGCCCTGTACCTCGTGCTCTGGGGGGCGCTCGCTTGGCGGCCGACCTTGGCCCAGCGCTGGGGGTTCGAGGGCGGGCAGGAAGACCTCATGGGTTTGGCCGATGAGTTGACGGCAGCGCTGCTCGCCGACCGGCCCGGGCTCGATCGCGAGGGGTTTTCCGCCTGGGGGGCCGATGGACGGCCGACCGCAGCCATCCGCCAGGCCCTCGAGCGGGCCGGCGCGCTGCAGCCGGAGTTCGCCGGGCCGGTGCCCGCGCTGCGGCGCTTCGCCACCCCGCGCCTGTGGGCCCGCTTCGGCATCTCGGGGATCTTCGTGCCATTCACCGGCGAGCCCCACGTGAACGCCGAAGCCCCGGCCGTGCGCCAGCCGTTCCACGCCTTGCATGAGATCGCCCACGCCCGCGGCATCGTGCGCGAGGACGAGGCCAACTTCGTCGCCTGGTGGATCGCGGTGCACTCCGGGGATCCCCATCTGCGGTACGCCGCCAACCTGGTGGCCTGGGAACACGCGTTGGTGGCCCTGTCGATCGTCGATACGCCCGCGGCGAAAGAGATGGCGGGGCGGCTGACCCCAGAGATCCGCGCCGACCGCAAGGCTGTCACGGAGTATTGGCGGCAGTTCGAGGGGCCGCTGGAGGCGGTCGGCCGGCGCACCAACGACCTGTTCCTCAAGAGCCAAGGCCAAACGCACGGGGTGGCCAGCTACGGCCGCATGTTGCAACTTCTATTGGCCGAGCGGGCCCACCGGTTGGCGCCGACTCCGCCGCCGGAAAATGTTTCCCGGTCCGGCGCGGGTCAGGGTCTCTGATCCGGGCATCCGGCCTCAAGGGCGGCACGGTCCACGGACGAAAGCATGAGGGCCCCAGCCTGTCCTGCCGCATGCGCGAATCCATCCCGTCCACCTTCAGTCGCTCCGGTCAGAGCCTCTTCTCCGTGAATGAGGTCCGGGCGCTCATGAAGATCGAGTTCGAGCGGGCCGCCCGCTACCAGTACCCGATCTGCTGCCTGCTGGTGCAGGTGGATCGCCTGCAGGACGTGGCCACCTATCACGGCCACGAGGTCAAGGACACGATTCTGAACCAGGTGGTGGACCTGATCCGCGGGCAGACCCGCGCCGGCGACCTGCTCGGTTGCCTAGTGGAGGACCGGCTGCTCGTCGTGCTGCCGCATACTTCGCCGCGCGAGGTGACCTTCATGCTGCGGCGATTGCTCAGCGGGGCCCGCGAGCTGCGCTTCGGTAGTGGCGGCCGGACCCAGAGCATCACCCTGTCGATCGGGGTTTCGCACAACCAGCACCCCGAAGCCCGCAACTTCGAGACCCTCGAGCGCGTCGCCGAAGAGGGAGTCGCGGTGGCCCAGGCCTCGGGCGGCGACCGCTTCGTGGAAACCGAGCTGTACTCGCTGCACGAGCGCAAGGTGGCGGCGGCCCCCGCGGCGCCCGCGCCGAGCGAGCCGGTGGCGCAGTTTGCTGGAGTGGACTACCGCCAACGCCTGATCGAACTGATGGAGACCGATGGCGGTCTCGAGCAGGCCGCCTCGGCCCTGGCCGAGGAAATCCTGGCGCGCGCTTTGAGCGAGGTGGGACAGATCCCCCAGCCCCCCGCGGCCCTCGACGACGACAAGGAGTCCGCCTACAAGCGCGAGATCGACAACCTGCAGCGGCGCATCGCCAAGCTGACCCAGTCGCTGGGACTGACCGAACAGGAGATTGCGCGCCTACGCGCCATGAAGAGCGTCGACGAAGGGGTCTCTTCGCTGTATCGCGATGTGCAGGGACTCAGCGGCGCCGATGCCCGCGCGGAGCTCAAGAAGGACCTGATGTCCGCCATCTTCCAGGCGAACCTCGACCTGCAGAGCAAGGCCAAGGGCAAGCGCGACAGCGGCTGAGCGGAGCGCCGATGGACTCCCAAAACAACGCGGGTCCGACCTCGAAAGGTCGGACCCGCGTGTTTCTAGGCGATCTTGCGGATCACGGGCAGAACAAGACTTCCAGGCCGGTCGTGAAGTTCGAGCCGCCGTTGTTCTCGCGGTGCCAGCACTGGAAGTACCAGGTCTCGCCACCCTGCACCGCCACGGTCGGGTTGGCCGGGAAGTTGGTCAGGTCGAGGGTCACCGAGAACACGCCGAGGAAGTCCGGCATGCCGATCTGGCTCGGGGCGTTGAAGCGCACCAGCGAACCGCCGAGGCACAGGTTGCCGTCGCTACCGCCGGGGTTGGCCACGAAGCCCTGGGCCGTGCCGCCCAGCATGTAGGCGAACTGGCTCTGGGGCAGGTTGGCCGCGATCAGCGCGAAGTTGTTGTCGGACACGTTGAGCGAGCCGCCGTGGAACAGCAGACCGGTGGTGCCGGTCGAGTTCGGGGTCGCCTGGCAGTACGAGAAGCTGTCGCAGTCCTGCTCGATGCGCCAAACCTCACCGCCGAGCTCGACGATGTAGAGTTCGCCGATGCCGTCTTCACCAAAGGAGGCGATCTGGGTGATCGAACCCACCGCGGGCCGCAGCTCGAGGGTCCGGTCGGTGAACTCCGTCACCGTGGTGCCGTCGTACCGCAGGGACCAGATCTTGTTGGTGCCGTAGTCGGCGTAGAAGTAGGTGCCGTTGAGCGGCGGGATTGAGTTGCCGCGGTAGACGTAGCCACCGGTGACGCAGAAGCCGACGCCGTGGCTGTAGGCCTGGATCGGGTCGACCAGGTTGGTGGCGTTGCAGGTGCAGCCGCTGCTCGCGGTGTAGCAGTTGTTGCCTTCCATGCAGCGCCAACCGTAGTTCTCGCCGCCGGGGCTGGAGGCGGGCACGAAGTTGATTTCTTCCCAGGCGTTCTGACCCACGTCACCGATCCAGAGGTCGCCGGTCAGGCGGTCGAAGGACCAGCGCCACGGGTTGCGCAGACCGGTCGACCAAACCTCGTCGGCACCGGTCGAAACGCCCACGAAGGGGTTGGTGGGGGGGATGAACGGGGCGGGCGCGTCCACGTCGAGGCGCAGCATCTTGCCCAGCAGTTGCAGCGGGTTCTGGGCGCGGTCGCCCGGGTCGCCGCCCGAACCGCCGTCACCCGTACCGATGTACAGGTACCCATCGGGGCCGAACTGAATGCAGCCGCCGTTGTGGTTCGAGAAGGGCTGCGCGATGGTCAGCAGGGTCTGCACCGGGGTCGGATCGGCCACGTTCGGGTCGGAGGCGGACACCTGATACTCGACGACCTTCGTGGCTCCACCGGCGCCGGTGTAGTTCACGAAGAAGCGCCCGTTGTTGGCGTAGTCGGGGTGGAAGGCCATGCCGAGCAGGCCTTGTTCCCCGCCGGAAACCAGACCGGTGACGGTCAGGAAGGGGGTGGTCTCCAGAACCGGAGTGCCGTGCACGTTGGTCAGCACGCGGATCTGGCCGCTCTGGCGCACGACGAACAGGCGATCGGTGTCGCCGTTCGGAGCGCACACGTAGAGCGAACCGGTGAGGCCCGCGACGACGCGGGTGGTCTTCAGGTTCTGTGCGGTTGCAGGGGCCATCAGGCCGCCGGCGAGGGCGCCCAGGGCCATCAGGGAAACGAGAGTCTTGCGCATGGCATTGATAGGTTGGGCTGGGACGGAGTCCAGCCAGGGCGGTCGCGCGGACGCGACTGCGGCGGATGATGGGAGAACCAGGGATGGAGAAGTTCCCCAGGGGAGCCGCCGCCGGTAGCCACAGGCCGCACCCGCAGCCCAGGCGCCACTCCCGAGCACAATTTTCCCCGGGCGTGTCCGGACCGTCAAGGCAGGGCCGGTCCCGCAGGGCGGAATCGGCTTCGGAATGCCGGAGGTTCCCAAACGGGGTCAGTCCCTCCCGATCTGAGGCGCGGGTTCCGAATCCCTCCGGGACCGGGCGGGGTTTCCCGGGGGCACCCGTAGGGGCTAAGCTCCTTGCATGGCACGCAATACGCCCGCCCCGTGGTTCGCCCTGGCCTTGCTGATCGCCTCCTGCGGCTCCAAGGAGCCCGCCTGGAAGGGGCCGAAACACATCCTGCTCGTGAGCCTCGACACCCTGCGGGCGGACCACCTGGGGGCCTACGGGAACACCCGCGGCCTGACCCCGACCATGGATGCCCTGGCCCGCCAGGGAGTGGTATTCCCAGAGACCATGGCGCCCGCACCGACCACGTTGGTCTCGCACACCTCGATGATGACGGGGCGCTATCCGCAGAACCACGGCGTGGTGCGCAATGGATTCAGCGTGAACGCGGACAACCACACCTTGGCGGAGAGCCTGGCGGCGCGGGGGTTCCATACGGCGGCGTTCCTGGGGTCATTCGCCCTCGATGCGCGCTTCGGGCTCGACCAGGGCTTCCACGTCTACAACCAGGATTTCGATTCGCTGGTGCAACGCGGCCGCGACCAGAACCAACGCAGCGCCGAAGCGGTGACCGAATCCGCGTTGGAGTACCTGAAGGGACTCGAGTCCGCGCCGGAACACCTGTTCTTGTTCGTGCACTACTTCGACGCGCACTTGCCGTATGAGCCGCCCGCGAAGTGGGTGCAGCGCCTCGCGCCGCAGAGCCCCGTGCAGACGATGGACGCCACGGCGGTCGCGGCGATCGTCGCGGCGAAACACAAGGAGGTCTATGGGCTCAATCCCGAGGCCGCGGACTTCGGCATGGCGGGGGTGATCACCCAAGGTTTGCCGGCGGAAATGCTCGCGAAGGGAGGCAGCGCGGCCAGCGGTCCCGAGCGCCTTGCAGCGGCGCTCTACGCGGCGGAGGTGGCAGCGGTGGACGAAGCCCTCGGCCGCCTGCTCGCGGGGCTCACCGAACTCGGGCTCATGCAGGACACGCTGGTGGTGATCACCGGCGATCACGGCGAGACCTTCTGGGAACACGCGGATCTTTGGAACCACGGACTGTGGTTGTACCAGAGCACGTTGAACGTGCCCTTCATCCTGTCGGGCGCGGGTTTGCCCTGGGCGCCGGGCAGTCGGCCGGAAACCCCGGTATCCACGGTCGATCTGGTGCCGACGCTGTTGGCGCTCGGGGGCAGTGAGCCCGATGGTCCGGTGGATGGGCGCAGTCTGCTCGCGAGCGCGGCCCAAGGGGATTGGCAGCGGGGCGATCTATTCTCGGTGGCAACCCAACCCTACGCCGCCGAGGCCGGCGCCGCGTGGGGCAACGACCGCAAGCCCCAGGCGGTGCGCCGCGGGCGCTGGAAGTACGTGGTTTCGGAGTACAACGGGGTCACCCAGCTCTTCGATCTGCAGACAGACCCCGGGGAGCGCAACGATCTGCTGCGTTCGGCGCCCGGCCGCGAGGATGTGAAACAGGCGGCGGCGGAACTTTCGGAAGCCCTGCGCGCCTTCCGCGCTTCGGCCAGCCCCTTGCCGAGTCACTTCGACGACAGCCAAGGCCGCGAAACCCGCGCGCGGCTGGGTGCGATGGGGTATGGCGGCGATGGCGCGAAGGATGAATAGGCGCGGGCCGCCCGGGGCTCACATGCCTTCGGCCGGTTCGTCCCGTTTCCCCGGGCCGAGCATCAGGTTGCGGGCTTGCACGAGCGGGCCGGGCAGGTAGCCGGCGATCAGGATCGGGTCGCCGAGGTGCGAGGCGTATGCGAGCAACATGCCGTTGCCGAGCAGGCTGAGCCACCAGAAGTAGACGGGGAAGTGGCTTTCGCCGCGGCGTTCGCTGGCGAGCCACTGCAGCACAAAGCGGCTAGTCCAGATCAATTGCCCGCCCAGACTCATCGCCAACCAGAAGGGCGATACATGTTCGGGAAGGCGTTTGAGGCTCAGGAAAACCAACAGGCTGATGAGGGTGGCGGCCAGGACGCCGAGCAGGGGGCTCGAACTGCCGCCCGTGCGGGGGCGGTAGCTGAGCATCAGGTTGCGGGCGAAGAGCAGGCCGTTGAGCACATGGCCCGCCAGCAGCACAGGTTCGCCTTTGACGAAGGTGTACCCGCCGAGCGACAGCGAACCGGTCAAGGACAACCACCAGAACGAGCGCGGCGCCACGCTGTGTCCGGCGCGCTCGGACGCGAGCCACTGCACAAAAAAGCGGCTGAAGAACGCGATGTTCCCCAGCCATCCGATCCACGCCCAGACGTTCATGGGCGCCGGCTGTCGAGCGGTTCCGCCAGGGGCAGGCGGATGATGCGGGAGCGCATCCAACGCACCGCGATCAGGTCGCGGAAGGACTTGAACACGCGGTTCCAGACCCCGTATTTGCTCACGCCGGCGATGCGCGGGTGGTGGCTGACGGGAACCTCGATCACCGAGTACCCGTTGTAGCGCAGCAGGGTCGGCAGGAAGCGGTGCATGCCTTCGAACAGCGCGATGTCGCGGATCGCCTCGGTGCGGAAGAGCTTGAGCGAGCAGCCGGTGTCGCGGATGTTGTCCCCCGAAAGGCGGTTGCGCACGCCGTTGGCAATCTTCGAGCTGATGCGGCGCACCCAGGTGTCCTTGCGGGTGGCGCGGTAGCCCACGACCGCATCGTGGTCGGCGAGGGCGGCGAGCATAGCCGGCAGGTCGCCGGGATCGTTCTGCAGGTCCGCGTCGAGGGTGGCGAGCAGCCCGCCGCGGGCAGCGCGGATGCCGCCGAGCACCGCGGCGGTCTGGCCGCAGTTGTGCTCGAAATAGACACCGCGTACGCGCGCGTCTTCGCGGCTCAGCTTGCGCATGAGTTCGGTCGAACCGTCGCTCGAACCGTCGTCCACGAGCACCAGTTCCCAGGCCAGTTCATCGCCGAACACCTCGAGCACGCGCTGGTACAGGGCAGGCAGGTTCTCGACCTCGTTGTAGACCGGGGCCACCAGGGAGAGGGCCACGCCCTGCAGCAGCGGAACGGGCGTGGGATTCGGCCGGGTGCGCGGGGCGGTCACCCGCTCGAAGGCCTGGCGTGCCTCCTTGGGGTCCGCTTGGGTGCTCGGTTGGAAGGTCGCCATCTCAGTTGTCCTTCGATCCGCCCAAGAGGCCCTTGGCCGCGTTCTTGAGGTCCGTGCTGCCCTTCTTGAGGGTTTCGTCGGCGCTCTTCTTCAGCGAATCCTCGGTGTTGCCTTCGGGCAGGACCTTGTCCTTGACACCGTCGAGCAGGCCGTCGGCGCCGTTCTTGAGGGCGTCTTCCACGGCTTTGCCGCCATCGCCCTCGAGCACGCCGCCCAGGGCCTCACCGGCCTTTTCCTTCAGGCTCTCTTTGGCTTGGTCCTTCCATTCCTCGACCTGGTTTTCGCCCTTGGCGCGCAGCTTCTCGATCTCGCTGTTCACGCGATCCTTGAGCCCCGCAACGTCCCCCCCAACCAAAGCGGCGAGTTCGGGAGAGAGGCCGGCTTTGGCGCGGGCCACGGTCTGTTCGATCAGGGTCTCCACGAGCTTCGCGGTGGCTTCCTCCACGCTGTGGATGCGCGCTTCGTTTGCCTGACGGGAAAGGTCCACGTCGAACGCGGGCAGGGTGTATTCGTAGCGCTGGTCGATGCCGGGGATGCCGGTTAGATCGAACACCGCCTTGACCCCGGACACCGAGACGACGCCGATGTCGACGGCTTTGCTGGAGCCGGAGTCCGCTTCGGGTTCCGGGGCCGGCGCGCTTCCATCGGTGAGCTTGCGCACGCTTTCGTAGATGCTCCAGAAGTTGCTTTGGGTGCCGTTCTGGATCAGGTGCAGCTCGAGGCCATCGAGGGTCACCTTGGGCACCTTGACCGTGTCGCTGAGCACGCTGAAGGTGCTCACGGCCACGTCGATGTCGCCGATCTTGAGGAAGGGAGGGCCTTCGAAGCCGGCGGGTTGTTCGGCGGCGAATCCGGTGAGCCCGAGCGAGGTCGAACCGAGTCCGAAGCCGGCGTGAATGCCTTGCAACTCGGTTTCGGTGCCGAGGGCCTTGTGGCTGCCCACTTCGACGGCCTTGCGGGCGGCGGGGGGCAGGAGCTTGTAACCGGCGACGCCGATGGCGCCAAAACCGAGCAGCAGGAGGATCGCGAGTTTGCCGAGCAGCTTCATGGGGCGAACATGGTAGTCCAGAGGGGGTGTGTTTTGGAGTCACCCCGCCAGGGCTTTTCCTGGGGGCCTGGAGGCAACCGGCCCGGGCCCGGGAAAAGGCAGGGGGCCCGCAGGCGAGGTGGCCTGCGGGCCCCCGTGGGCCGGCTGGGAGTTCACCCCGGTGGGGTCACTCGCAGAAGGTGACCCAGAGACCCTGGGTCATGCCGATGCCGGAGGACGTGCCGTTGTCGCGGAACAGCACCTGGTAGGCGCGGCTCTGGCCGACCATGTCCGGGGTCACCGTGATGGGGAAGGTGGCTTCGCCGTTGCCATCCAGCATCAGGGTCGCATCGCGGAACTGGGACAGGACCAGCAGGACCCCACCGAAGTGCGGCGCGCTGTAGGTGATCGGACCGCGGAAGCAGACCATCAACATGCCGGGCATGCCGCCCGTTACGTGCATGTTGAAGGTGCCCGCGCTGGCCGACGGGGTGCCGGAAAGGCTCAGGACCGGGTTGGTGCCCAGCGAGGTCGGCTTGGCGAGGCCCACTTCGATCGGGGCCGGGCAGACCGGGTTCGAAAGGGTGACGTTGACCAGGCCCATCTCGATCGGGGCGCTCTTGCCGAATTGATCCCAGAGGTTGTAGGCATCGGTACCGGCGGTGTTGGTGACGTTCTCGTCGCGCAGGAACTCGATGTACTCCTTGCTGGTGGTCTGGTGCAGCAGGCGCACGCTGGCCTGGGTCGCACCGGCCGGCACCGGGAAGGTGGTGTCATCCCAGTACTGCTGCTCCATGAACGCGGTGGCCACCGGCTCCGCACCCCGCGACGCGAAGGCCGTCGAGTCGAAGCCGCGCGGGGGGATCCGGTTGTCGGAGACCACTTCGTTGTTGAGCACGAAGTGGAAGGACGGGCCCGCGGCGAGGCCGGTCTGGGTCGCCATGTAGTTGTCGATGCCGTGCACCACTTCGTAGACCTTGGTGGTGGCGGTGTCCAGATCGGCGGTCAGGGCGTCGTAGGCGCCGTGTTCGGCGATCACGGTACCGCTGGCATTGCGGAATTGGACTTCGATCCACATGCGGCGGCCTTCGCCGTAACCCGAGGGCAGCTTGTGGCCGGTGTGGTTGGTGACGCGCACGACCAAGTCGCCGCCGTCGGTGAAGGCCTCAAGGTCCGCGGCGGCGGACATCATCGCCTGGGTGCGCTGCTCGGCGGCGGTGATCCGCGCCGGAGTCAGTGCGGTCTCGTAGTCCGGCCAGGTGGCGTCGATCGCGCGCAGCACCCAGGAGTTCGCTCCGTTGAACTCGTGCTTGGGCATGTCGGGGCGGGTCACGCCGCCGAGGCCCGGCATGCACGCGGAGGCGTTCACGGTCGGCATGTGGCAGTCTTGGCAGCTCTGCACGACCGGCTGGTTGCCGCCGAACCGTCCGCCGGAGTCGAGCGCGGCCGCGCCGTAGACGCTCATGGCCCACTCGCTGTACGTGCGTTCGATCGGGAACAGGTTGTCGTAGTTCAGGTCGGGGTGCGGCTGGTTGACGGTGTCGAGCACGAAGTCCCCGTTCGTCTGGCGCACGAAAGCCGGGTTCGACACGTCGTGGCAGGTGCCGCACATGCCGGAGTCGCGGTGGAACGGCGACTGGGCCCAGGTGTGCAGACCGAAACCGGCGCCCAGGTCGAAGGGACCACGGCGCAGGTCGTTCGGATCGATGACGAATTGGCCGCTGTGGAAATCGGCATCCGGCGGCAGGGTCAACGCGGCCAGGATCGAGGTGTCTTCGACCGGGTTCTCGGGCGCGGCGACCGGATCCACCATGCGGTGGCAGAAGTGGCAGGTGATGCCGTCGAAGTCGTCGTAGCCGTTGTCGAGGTTCGAGCCGTCGGTCGGGAAGGCGCGGCCGGCGAGCCAACCACCCGGGGCGTGGCAACGCAGGCAGAGGTCGCCGGAGTTGGCGGCGTCCTGGTTGGCGACGGCGAGGGCGGCGTAAAACACCGGGTCGCGACCGGCCTGGGCCATCATGCTGGAGGCCCAGGTGCTGTGCGGGGAGTGGGCTTCGCTGTAGCCGCCGTGGCAGCTACCGCAGATGAAGCTGGCTTGCAGCGGCAGGGTGCCGCTGAGCGGCTGCGTGCCCGGCAACTGGAAGTCCTGCAGGGTGGTCGGCAACTGCGCTTCGGCGGTATCGAGCGCGGTGGCGACGGCGATGGCGATGGCCCCGACGAGGGCCCATCCACGGGCGTGGCTAGTGTGTTTCATCGGCTTGGGTGGCTGGAGAGAGAGCCTTCCAAGTCTAGCGCATGGAAGTCCGAATGCGCGGGGCCCCGGCTTGACGGAGGTCAAGGTCCCCCTTTGGGACGGGAATCTTTCCAAAGAGCGAAACCGATTCCCGGTCGAACCGGTCTTCGGGGTGAACACCAAGGGGGTGTGTCCGCCGGCGGGAGCGGCGTCCCGCGCGTGAGTGGAGGAAGATTGTATGTTGCAACGAAAGTCTGTCTGGGCGTGGCTGTGGATGTGTTTGGGCTTGGGCCCGGGCGTGGCGTGGGCCCAGACGCCTTCGGTGGAAGCGGAGAGTTTGCGGGTTCCGGTGATCGCCTTGTTGCCGGTGGACGGCAGTGGGGCGCAGCAGGAGTTGCTGGTGCAGGACGGCGAGCCGGGGGCCTGTTGGCGGGTCTGCGCGGAAGCCCTGGCTGTGCCCGGTGCCGGGCGGACCGGCTTGGGTGAGGTCTGGCTCGATGGGGAAGGCAGCGGCCGATTGAGGCTGCCCGCGGTACCCGGGGATGTGCGACTGCGGTTGTGGCAACCGGGCGTGGCTTCGTCCTGGTGGCTGGGACCGGGTCTGACGGTGCAGGGCCGACGCATGGGGCAATCGGAAGCGGCTGCGATCGCGATCCCGCCCCAGGAGGGACGCATGGTGATCACCGAGTTCATGAAGGATCCCCAGGCGGTTTCCGACACCCAGGGCGAATGGATCGAACTCTTCAATCCCTGGTGGATGCGGCAGAACATCGAAGGCTGGACCCTGAGCGACGATGGCGGCGCAGCGACCGTTCTGAACAACGGCGGCGCGGGGATCTGGGTGGCCGGCCGCGGTCACCGGGCCCTGGTCCGCAACCTGGATGTGGCGGCCAATGGCGGCATCGCGAACGCCTACCGCTATACGGGCTTCACCCTCTCCAACGGGGCGGATCAGATCATCCTGGCGTTGCCCGATGGAACCGTGGTCGATCGGGTGGCTTACGACGATGGCGTCCTGTGGCCCGATGCGAGTGGGGTGGCGGCGCAGCTCGACAGCTGGCTCGAATCGGCGATCGGCAACGATCAGCCGCACATGTGGTGCCCTGCGCAGGTCTCGTACGGCATGGGGGACATGGGCACGCCCGGCGAGGAAAACAGCGACTGCTGATGGGAAGGGGTCGCTGCGCCCTTCTTGGGGGCGTAGCGGCCCGATTCTGGCCGGGTGCGGGAAAAGGGGGGCTCCGGGGCCGCCGGGCGGCTCCGGCGAGGTGGTTCCGGATTTCGGGCCGGACTAGAATCGCCGGCATGAACGCCGTGAACCCGAAAACCTCGCTTCTCCGGAAGGGGGCGCTGGCCGGTCTGGCCGGGGCCTGGCTGCTCCTGGGCAGCGCCTGCAGCAAACCCGAGCCGAAACCCTCCGGCGACAACCTGGAAGACCTGGTCGAGTACTACGACACGGCCGGTCGCACCATGAAGAAAGCCGAGGGCAAAGCCCGCTACGGCCGCAAGGAAGGGCCGTGGCAGGAGTTCTCCCCCGGAGGGGATGTGATCGGTCGCGGCGCCTACGAGGCGGGGGAACGCCAGGGCACCTGGGAGTTCTTCTACCCGGCGGCGCCGGGCGGCCCGGACCCCGAAAAGGGGCAGCCGAAGCAATCGAAAGGGGGCTACGTGCACGGGATGCAGGATGGCGAGTGGGTCTCCTGGTATCCCAGCGGACAACTGGCGAAACGCGAGAACTACAAGGAGGGCGTGCTCGACGGCCCCCAGGAGAGTTACCACGAGAATGGTCAACTGTCCGAACGCGCGGTCTTCCAGCTCGGGCTCGAGCATGGCCAGCATGAAGCGTGGTATGCCAGCGGCGCGCCGATCTTCTCGATGCTGTACCAAGAGGGCAAGATGCAGGGCGAGCTCAAGGAGCTGCACGAAAACGGCGAGGTGTCGCACACGCTGAACTTCATCGACGGCCAGCCCGATGGCTGGGAGCGGCGCTTCTATGCCAGCGGCAAACCCGCGCTGGAGTTGAAGTACGTCGAGGGCAAACCCGTCGGGCAGCAGATCGAGTTCTACGAGGACGGTACCGTCAAGTCGCGCATCCCCTTCGAGAACGGCCTGCGCCAAGGGATCGAAGAGATGTTCCATCCGAATGGGGCGAAGGCCGTCGCGCTTCCCTGGGTGGAAGGCAAGCGGCAGGGGCCGAACTTCTCCTGGTTCCCCGACGGCACGCTGCAACTGCGTGCGGACTTCGTGGACGATGCCCTGGAAGGCGCGGCCATGACCTACCACCCGAGTGGCAAGACCGCCGCGGAAGGTTCGTATCACCAGGGGAAACAACAGGGCCTGTGGCGTTCGTATTACGACAACGGAAACCTGCAGCAACTCGTTCCCTACGTCGATGGTGCCGTGACCGGTTGGACCCAGGAGTGGTTCATCGGGGGCGAACGCAAGTCCGCGGGCACCTACCAGGCGGGGCGCCTCGAAGGGCCGTTCGTGCTTTGGAATCAGGATGGCAGCCTGGACAACCGTGCGGGTCAGTATCTGAACGCCCGGCGGCAGATGGACCTGACCCCCGAGCAATTAGAGAAGGCTGGCGCGTACTACAAGAACCCCGAGCCCGACGCCCCCCGCCCCTGGTAGGGACCGATGCCGGGCGGTTCCCAAGGCCCCCGGCAGCCCGTACCCTGGACCGAGTTCCCTTTCCCCGGCGCCCCTGGCGCCCACGACCATGACCGAGACCCTGCAACCCTCCCAGACCGCCCAGCACAGCGATGCCGAAGTCTGGCAGGCCGTCCAACTGGAAACCCAGCGCCAGGAGCGACAGCTCGAGCTGATCGCCTCTGAAAACCACACCTCGGCGGAGGTACAGGCGGCGGTGGGCACGGCGCTCACCAACAAGTACGCCGAGGGGTACCCGGGACGGCGCTACTACGGGGGCTGCGAGTTCGTGGATACGGTCGAGGATCTGGCCCGCAACCGGGCCCGGGAACTCTTCGGCGCGGATCGGGCCAACGTGCAGCCGCACTCGGGCACCCAAGCGAACATGGGGGCGTTGATGGCCATGGCGAAACCCGGTGAGAAGGTGCTCGGCATGAGCCTGGATCACGGGGGGCACCTGAGCCACGGACACCCGAAGAACTTCTCGGGCATCTTCTACGAGTTCCACTCGTACGGGGTGCGCGAGGACAACCAGCAGCTCGACATGGATCAGGTGCGCGAGAAGGCCCTGGCCTGCCGGCCGAAGGTGCTCTTGGCGGGTGCTTCGGCGTACTCGCGCATCATCGACTTCGCCACCTTCCGCGCGATCGCGGACGAGGTGGGGGCCTTGTTGATGGTGGACATGGCGCACATCGCGGGTCTGGTGGCCGGCGGCGTGCACCCGTCCCCCGTGCCCCATGCGCAGGTCGTGACGATGACCACGCACAAGACCCTGCGGGGGCCGCGCGGCGGCTTGATCGTCTGCGACAAGGACTGGATCGTGCCGATCAACAGTTCGGTTTTCCCCGGAGGTCAGGGCGGCCCGCTGATGCACGTCATCGCCGGCAAAGCCGTGGCCCTGCGCGAGGCGATGCAGCCGTCGTTCGCCGCGTATCAGCGGCAGGTGGTGGCCAACGCCAAGGCCCTGGCCGATGGGTTGACCGCCCGCGGTCTGCGCATTGTCTCCGGCGGTACGGACAACCACCTGATGCTGGTGGACGTGACTTCGAAGGGGCTTTCGGGCGCACAGGCGGAAAACGCCCTGCACCGCGTCGAGATCACCTGCAACAAGAACCTGATCCCCTTCGACCCGCGTCCGCCGATGGAAGCGAGTGGTGTCCGGCTGGGCACCGCGGCGATCACCACCCGCGGATTGGATACGGGGCACATGGGGCAGTTGGCGGGATGGATCGCCGACGTGCTCGAGGCGCCCGATTCCGAGGCGGTCATCCACCGCGTGCGCGGCGAGGTGGCCGAGGTCACGGCGGCGCACCCGATCTACCACGGGGCCTGATCGCCGGTTCGCCAGTGCTTGCAAACGCACGGGGGCGGGTTGCCATCGGCAACCCGCCCCCGTGGTCTGGAGGGGGCTCAGGCTCAGTGGAAGTACACGCCCATGGCCTGGGTGAAGTTCCCGGTCTGCACGAAGACGAAGTCCGAGTGCCAGGCCTGGAAGTACCAGGTGTCTCCGGCGAGCACCGTGCGACCTGGGCTGGTGGGCAGGTTGTCCAGGTTGACGGTGGCCTGCATGGTTCCCGTGGTGCCCGTCGATTGGAAGTCGAAGGTCGTGTACTGGGTCAAGCACAGCAGACCGTCGCTCCAGAAGGGGGTGAACGGCGCAACGTTCTGGGAGGAGATCAGGAAGTATCCGACCTCGTCGGTGGGCAATTGGCTCGCCTCCAGTTCAATCGTTCCTGAGTCCGCCAGCGGTTTTCCCGTGATCTCGAGTTCCCCGGGCACGAGGGTCGAGTTCGGAATGCCGGGCGAGCAGAGGGCGTCACCCATGGGCCGCGCCGGTTCCGCCAGAACGTAATCCCAGATGCCGCGACCATAGGTACCGAAACGCATGCGGTTCGCGGCGGGCACCCGCTCCACCGACCAGTAAAGGGTCGAAGGGGCTTCGACGCCCATGATCGGTTCCCAGCGGTCGAGGCGCGTCAAGTACCGCCAGGCGCCCGCTTCGGTGGCAGCGTAGAGGTCACCGTTTGCGTCCGGGCCCCAGGCGAGGTCGTAGAACAGGGTTTCCGGCATGTGGTGGCCCAGGGGCTCCCAATGGTTGCCGCCGTCGTGGCTGATGCGCACACCGGGCTGTCCATAACCACTGCCCGCCACGATCACGGTCAGCGGGTCGAGCCAGTGGTGCAGCAGGTGACTGCCGTAGAACAGGTGACTCGTCGGGCCGGTTTGGGCCGCAGCGGTCCAGGTGACGCCACTGTTGAGGCTCCACCAGATGCTGCCCGCGTCCCCGACCGCCACCATGCGCGTGGGGTCGGTGGGAGCCACGGACATGGCGCTCAGGTAGCTGTCCGCCCCCGCCGCGAAGTCGAAGGTGGAATGCAGTTGGAACTGGTAGTTCGGTCCGTTCTTGGCGAGGCGCCAGAGTTGGTCCGCGCCGAGGAACACCGCTTCGGGGTTGGTCGGGTCCGCCGCCAGGGGCGGCATCCAGAGGGAGTTGTTGCCCGCGGGGAAGGTCACGCTTGAGATCTGCGGCGAGGTTTCGCCTTCGTGGATCAGCACAAACCCCGGGGAGGAGCTGCCGACCACGCCGGGGTAGACCGCGAACAGGTGGTTGTGGCTGCCATCGGCGGACACGAGGTGTCCGATATCCCCCGAAATGGTCTGCGTGAGGGTCGACGACGGACCCGCGGCGAAGTACCCCGCGCGGTGGCCGAGTTGATACCCCTGGTCCTGGCTGCCCGCCGCGATGCGCGTGGGATCGAGGGTGGAGGTCAGGGTCGAGTAGAACTGCCCAACGCCGAGACCGTCGAGGCAGAGGTTCACCACAGTAGCTCCTCGATCGGTGGACAGGTAGGTACCGCCGTCGGTGTGCAGTAGCAAGTGATCAACCAAGCCGCTGCCGGCATCGTGGGCCTGCACGTCGATGCCGCGCACGTCCGCGTGCAGTTTGGTCACCGGATCCCCGTAGTAGTCGCCCCAGGCGTTGATCTCGGTGAAACTCTCTCCGCTATCGATCGAGCGGTGCGCTTCGACCCCCGCGTAGACCACCACGGTGGCATCGCCGGGGAATCCGACCAGGGAGCGTGCGGCGCCCCAATAGTCGTTCAGGCTGCCGAGCGCCAACGCCGTGGCTCCGCCGTCATCGCTGCGGTGCAGGGTCCACGTGCCCGCGACTTCGGTCGTCGCGTACAAGGTTGCGGGGCTGGTAGCTTCGCTGCCCGCCAGGTGGCTTTCTTGCACCCCCGTCTGGAGGTTGATCCCCGTGGTGAACGACACGCCGGCGTCGCTCGAGTGGTAGAGGGTGCCTCCCAGGATCACGTGCACTTCGCTGCCCCCGCCGCTGCCGGTTTGCGGGGTCCAAAGGTCGCCGGGGGCGCCGGTGGGGAAGGTCCAGCGCAGGGCGAAACTCGCGCCTTGATCGCTTGAAACGTAGAGGCGGGTTTCGACCGGATTCGGATCGTCGTGGGCGCGCACGAGGGCCACGATCTCGTCGGAGGCCCCGCCCAAGCGCTGCAGGGTCAGGAATTGGTCGAGTGCGGGCAGGCCCGCCGGCGGCTCCCAGGTCTGGCCCCCGTTGGTCGATCGATGCAAAGTGTGCCCGCGGCGGATCAGCAGTACATCGGGTTCTCCGACTTGCGTGGCGGGTACGGCGACCACTTCGTCCACCCCGCCGTAGACCATGTCCGAGCGGGGTTGCCAGGCACTGCCGGCGAGATCGCCGAGCCACAAACCGCCTTCCGCCGAGCCGACCCAGAGGCCATGGTCGCCGGTGATCACGCCGCAGCGCGTATGCCCGGCCAGGCTGCGACCGCCGATCTCCTCCCAGTACCCCACGGGGGACAGGGGCGCCAATCCACCGGCCTCGGACGCGGAACCAGCGCCCGTGGAGCTCGAAGGGGCCACGGTCGAGCCGCTGCCCATGTTCTGCCGCAGGGACTGCAGGCGGGTGGTCAGAGCGGCCTGTTGGCTGCGAAGGAGCTCCATGCGGCGCTGTCGCTCGGCCTCTTGGTTGGCCCGCTCGATCGCCCGCCAATCCACCCCATCGGGGGCCCGGTGCATGGCCTCCCGCCAGGCAGCCCGCTCGCGGTGGGACTCTTCGCCCTCTTCCTCTTCCATCTCCTCCCGCTCGCGCTCCTCATCGCCCGGCTCGCCGCGCAGGTGCCGCTCGCGCTCGCGTTCCCGGAGGAATTCGCGGTCCGGATCCTTCGGAGCCGGGCGGAATTCGGGGGAGCCGGTCCGCCGGGCGGACTCGGACTGGATCGTGCCACAGGCGCCAAGGCCGAGCAGCAGGAGCAGGGGGAGGGGGCGGGGAACGTGCGGTGCCATAGGAGACGAAAACGCCCTGGACCACCGGGCCAGGGCACAATCCATGCTAGCCGATTGGGGCGGCAAGGGGCGGCGGGACACGGGTGCGGGCGCCCCGGATCGGGGCGCATCCGTATCGCTTTGGACGTTTCCCAGGCCGAGCGGGTTCCGGATCGGATCGCGCTGGGGCGGAGGTTCCAAGTGCCAGGCCGCTGCCGCGGAGCGGCCCATGGACACCGAACACCGCCTTCGGAGCCCACGCACCCGGTTCAGCCAGCGAAGTCTGCGGCCAGGGCCCGCCGGATCGAAGCTTCGTCCGGATGCTCCAGGATGCCGACTTCGGTGATGATCGCGCGCACCATGTGCGCCGGGGTCACATCGAAAGCTGGGTTGTAGACCGGAACCCCGTCCGGCACCGTGGTGCGCCCCAGGCCGCTGGCGATCTCTTCGCGGTCCCGTTCTTCGATCGGGATGTGCGCGCCCGAAGGCAGATTCGCATCGAAGGTGGAACGGGGCGCGACGACGTAGAAGGGAATGCCGTGGTGGTGGGCCGCGAGCGCGACGCCGAAGGTACCGATCTTGTTGCACACGTCGCCGTTGGCGGCGATGCGATCGGAGCCGACGAACACCGCCTGGATGCGGCCTTCCTGCATCACCTTGGCCGCCATGTTGTCCGTGATCACAGTCACATCGATGCCGGCTTGATGCAGTTCCCAGGCGCTGATGCGCGCACCTTGCAGAAGCGGACGCGTTTCGTCGGCGTAGACGCGGAAGGATTTGCCTTGGCTGTGCGCCACGTACATCGGCGCAAGGGCGGTGCCCATGCCGGCGGTGGCGAGCGCGCCGGCATTGCAATGGGTCAGCAACCCCATGCCGGATTCGATGAGTTCCGCGCCGAGGCGGCCCATGGCTTCGCAGGTGGCGCGGTCTCCGTGGTAGATCGCCAGGGCTTCCTCGAACAGGTGGCGGACCAGGGCCGCTCCGTCCATGCCTTGGGCGGCGCCGGCTTCGCACGCGCGGCCCATGCGATCCAAGGCCCAGAAGAGGTTCACCGCGGTGGGGCGGGATTCCGCCAGGCGTGAGCGGACCCGCGCACATTCCTGGACGACGTGTGCGGTTTCGCTACGGTTCAGATTCTGGACGCCGAGTACCACGCCAAAAGCCGCTGCGACGCCGATCGCGGGTGCACCGCGCACCGCCAGCCGGCGGATGGCATCGAACATATCCTCTACAGTGCGGACTTCGAGCAGGTGGTGTTCAGGCAGCCGCGTCTGTTCGATCATCCGAACGTGTCCGGGCAGTTCTCCGACCCATTCCAGGGTGGTCGGGAAGGCGATAGAGGGGCTCGTCATTGGGGCACGGAAGGCGTTTTTCGGAGTTTTTTGGGTACCCGTTCCATCGGCTGACGTATGTGCCCTTGGACGAAGCGCTTCCAGCCGGGGAACCCGGCCTGGGTGTTATCCGTCCCAGGAGTTGATGCCGGGTTTGGGCCCGGACTCTACCAGATTTCGAAACTCCAAATTGTCCCTACGGATCGATTGACCCCAACCGGGTCCCCGTTCCCTGCCATACCCATGAACCACCCCAACGACACCCTGCGGAATCCCGCCTCCAGCCGCCTGGCTGGTTGGTTGGCCGTGCTCCTCGGCGGAGCCGTGCTGGCCGCCATGCTGCTGCTGCGCTCCGGGCCGATCGGCCCCCTGTAGGAAACCCGCGAAAAGACCGTGCGGCGCTACATTTGAGGGCCGCCAAAACATCAGCAGCCCGGTCCGTCTTGGACCGGGCTGCTGCATTTGGGTACGGGATCTAGCTCAGGAGCTCAAGCGTTCCTGCAGGCGCTTGTCCTTGGCCCGCACGGTGTCGGCCATGCCGGCGCGGAACTGGTCCATCTTGCGCGCGAGGTCCGCGTTCTGCAGGGCCAGGATGCGGATGGCGAAGAGGGCCGCGTTCTTCGGACCTCCGCCGCCCACGGCGAAGGTCGCCACCGGTACGCCACCGGGCATCTGCACGGTGGACAGCAGGGCATCGAGGCCTCCGAGCGGCGGCGTGTCGATCGGGATGCCAAGCACCGGCAGGCTCGTGTGTCCGGCGACCACGCCGGCCAGGTGGGCGGCGGCACCGGCGGCGCACAGGAACATGGAGATGCCGTTCTCGCCGGCGGCCTCCACGAACCGAACGACGTCGTGCGGCGTGCGGTGCGCGCTCATCACGCGGGCTTCAAAAGCGACGCCGAACTCGGCAAAGGTGTCGAGGCACGGCTTCAGGCGATCGAGATCGGAGTCCGATCCCATCAGGATGGCGACTTTCAAACGTTCACTCCTTCGGGCAAGGACCCCGTGATGCGCTTGCAGATCTCAGAAGTAGCCTTCGGCGACGCGTTGCAGGACCGCGGGGTCGAGGTTGGGGGCGGGATATTCCTTGTTCCAGTCCAGCGTCTCCAGATAGTCGCGCAGGATCTGCTTGTCGTAGCTCGGCGGGCTCGTGCCGATGCGGTAGTCGGCCTGGGACCAGAAGCGGCTCGAGTCCGGGGTCAGGGCCTCGTCGATGAGCAGCACGCGATCGCCCTGGGTGCCCAATTCGAATTTGGTGTCGGCCAGGTGGATGCCCAGCTTGTCGAGCACTTCGGTGCCGCGTTGGAACAGGGCCAAACACGCGTCGCGGCCGTGCTCCCAACGCTCGCGGCCTACGATGGCGGCGGCTTCGTCGGGGGTCAGCGGGCGGTCGTGATCCTCTTCTTTGGTGGTGGGGGTGAGAATCGGCTGGGGCAGGCGCTGCGCCTGCTGCAGACCCGCGGGCAGGCCGATGCCGCACACGGTCTGCGTCTTCTGGTACTCCTTCCAGCCGCTGCCGGCGATGTACCCGCGCACGACCCATTCGATCGGATCGGGTTTGCAGCGTTCGACGATCATGATGCGCCCGCGCAGGCGTTCGCGCCATTCGGCGTCGAGTCCGGGCACCTCTTCGATAGCGGTCGAAAGCAGGTGGTTGGGCAGGATGTCGCGCGTGTGCTCGAACCACCAGGCGGCGATCTTCGTGAGCACCCGGCCCTTGTGCGGGATGCCTTCGTTCATCACCACGTCGAAGGCGGAAACGCGGTCAGAGGTGACGAACAAGAGCCGATCGGCGTCGAGTTCGTAGATGTCGCGGACCTTGCCCGAGGCGATCTGCTTGAGACCTTCGGGGGCGTCGTCGCGGCCCAGATAGGCCTGGATCTCTTGGCTGGGTTTCATGGGGCGGAGAGTATGACAGGAGCCGGGGAGGGCTACAATCGGGGGATGGAGCCGGGTGCTTGCAGCGTGGCGGAAACGGCAGTTCCGCAGCCGATCCGCGTCGCGGTGCCGGCCAGCAAGTCCCAGTGGCAGCGGGCGCTGATCGCCTCGCTTTGGTTTCCTGGGAGATGGACGTTGGATTTTCCAGGGGCTGCCCCTTGGTCAGATGCGGCGGAAGTGCCGCAGGACGTGCGCGACTTGGCCGCGCTCGCCTTTGCTGCGGGCGAGCCTCAAGTGTCCCCTGGGTCCTGGACGTGGCGGGGCAAAGGCCCGTCCGGCGCGGATGCGGCGTGCGTGCGCCTGGGGGAATCGGCCACCAGCGCGCGCCTGTTGGCGGCTTGGCTCGCTTGGGGCGGGGTCCCCGGCACGGCGGCGACCCTCGCGGGCCGCGGATCCCTGCGGTCCCGCGGCAGCGCCGCCCTGGCGCGCCTGCTCGACCTGCCGGACCCGTGCCTGCCCTGGACCCTGACGGCGCGGCCCTGGCCCGGTCGCGTGGAGCTCGAAGGGGTCACTTCCAGCCAGGAGATCTCGGCGCTGCTGCTGGCCGCGGCCGGAGCCGGCGGGGGCGAAGTGGTCGTGCATGGACCCTGGCCCAGCCGACCCTACGTGGACCTGACCCTCGATCTGCTGACGCGCATCGGGGTCGAATGGCAGCACGATTCGCTCGACCCGGAGCAACCGGGGGCGGGGGACCGCTGGCGGATCCATCCGTACGAGGGCCGGGGTGAGTACCGCCTGGCGCTGGAGTCCGATGCCTCGAGCGCTGCGGTGCTCCTGTGCGCCGGGGTGATCGCCGGCCGGGCACTCGAGGTGGCGGGTTTGCCGGAGTCCAGCCGACAGGCCGACCTCTCGGTACAAAACCACTTGGCAGAGGCGGGGGCTCGCACCTGGCACCGGGACGGGGTCCTGGGCGCAGCAGGACCGCTCACGTCCGGCTTCGACCTCGAACTCCGCGAATCCCCGGATCTGGCCCT
This sequence comes from Planctomycetota bacterium, assembly GCA_041398705.1. GTDB lineage: Bacteria > Planctomycetota > UBA1135 > UBA1135 > NORP259. Next base: position 98,555 of record JAWKUI010000004.1, read on the forward strand.
GCCCTTGGCCGCCGTAGCGGGAGCCCTGGCCCTCGGCCATTGGGGCACACCCCGCGCCAGTCGCCTCTCCGGCCTTTCCCATCTCGCGGGCAAGGAGAGTGACCGCTTCGCCGGGTTGCACGGGCTACTCACCGCCGCGGGGGTACGGGTCGAGACCCCGCAGCCGGGCACCCTTCAGCTCCTGCCCGGCACACCCCGCCAACCCGGCCGCGCCCTGCCGTGCCTCGGGGACCACCGCATGGCATTCGCCATCGCGCTGCTGTCCCTCTGCGTCCCGGGGCTCACCGGCGACGACCCCGCCTGCGTGGCCAAGTCCTGGCCCGGCTTCTGGTCCACCTGGTCCCGAGCCTTGGACGGGAGGGGCTGGCAGGGCCGGTCCCGCTCATAAGGGGGAAGGCTCCCCAGCAGATCGTTCCAACGCGCCGCTGGGACCGTTAGGGTTTCCCCCATGAGGGAATCCGCAGCGGATGGCTCCTTCCCCAGCACCCCCCGGGGGCCGGTGCTGGTGTGTGGGGGAGCCGGTTACATCGGCAGTCACACGGTCCGGCGCCTGCGCCAGCAGGGTGTCGCGTGCGTGGTCTTCGACAACCTGTCTACCGGCCACCGCGAGGCCGTGCCCGCGGACGTGCCCCTGGTCGAAGGGGACCTGGGGGACCGCGACGCCATCGCCGCGGCCCTGGCCCAGCACCGTATCCAGGACGTGATCCACTTCGCCGCGAAGTGTTACGTGGGGGAGTCGGTCACCGATCCCTCCAAGTACTACCGCGAGAACGTCTTCTACACGTGGAACCTGCTTGAGGAGATGCGCCACGCGGGCGCCTCGCGCATCGTGTTCTCGTCCACGTGCGCCACCTACGGGGATCCAGTGCGCATCCCGATGGATGAAAGCCACCCGCAGAAGCCCATCAATCCCTACGGGCACACCAAGCTGCACATGGAGCACATGATGGGCGACTACGCGCGGGCGTACGGCCTGCAGTACGCCGCCTTGCGCTACTTCAACGCGGCGGGCGCGGCGGAGGATGGCACCCTCGGCGAGCACCACGAGCCGGAGACGCACCTGATTCCGCTCGTCTTGCAGGTGGCCCTCGGCCAACGCGACAAGATCATGATGTTCGGGGACGACTACGACACCCCGGATGGGACCTGCGTGCGCGACTACATCCACGTGGAGGACCTCGCGGATGCGCACCTGCGCGCGTTGTGCCAACTGCAGGCCGGTGCGCCGGCGTTGCACGTGAACCTGGGCACCGGCACCGGCTATTCGGTGCGTGAGGTGATCGAAGTGGCGCGCGAAGTGACCGGACACCCGATTCCTGCGGTGATGGCCGAACGCCGTCCCGGCGACCCGCCGCAACTCGTGAGTGGCGGTACGCATGCCCTCGATGTACTCGGGTGGCGCCCGTCGAAACCGAGCCTGCGGCCGATCCTCGAAGACGCCTGGAACTTCCATCGCAAGCACCCGCGGGGCTACGCCCAATGAGCTACGACGCGAATCCCTTCGACCCGTTCGAGCGCATCGGTTCGCACGGGGGCCTGCCTGGCGTGCAGGGCCGCAAGACGCGCCGCCGCCGGCTGCCTTGGCTGTTTGGCCTGCTCGGACTCGGGCTGATCTATTGGTTCGGCCTGCGCGGTGCGTCGCCGGATCCCGTGGAGGCGGCGGAGAGCGCGGGTGGCGCGGGCATCGTGCTCGACGCGGCCCAGGGCAAACCCCTGGTGCAGCCGCCCGTTGCGGGGGCGAACGGGCCCGCTGCTCCGGAGGTCACCGCTGCCCCAGTGGTCGCCCCGAAGCCGAAACCCGCCGCGCGTGCGCCGGGAGCGGAGGCCCTCGAACGCCAGGTGAACGAGATCGTCGCGCGTCACATGGCTACGGCGGCGAAAAACAGCAAGAACAAGGTGCGGGCGGCGAACACCGATGTGGCGGTGCACGTGCGCGGCGTGGATGGGGCCGTCTGGGTCGACCGTTCGACCTCGAAGGCTCTGATGCCCGCGTCGAACCTGAAGTTGGTCACTTGCGCGGCGGCGATGCAATTGGCCCCCGAAGGGGCCGCCTTCGAAACCCCGTTCGAGGCCCTCGGCGAGGTGCGCGGCGGGGTGCTCGAAGGTGACCTGGTGGCCCGCGCGGGTGCGGATCCCCTCTACAGTGCGGATTCGGATGGCAGCCTGGATGCCTATGCCCGGCAGATCGCCGAACAATTGCGCGCGGCGGGCATCGAACGCGTGCGTGGGCGGCTCCTGCTCGATGAAGGTCGTTTCGAACGACCGGGGCCGAGGCCCGAGTGGCCGCCGTCGAACGAGTACTGGACCGAACATTGCGCCCTGTCCGGGGCTTTAGCGCCAACGCGGGGTGCATTTCCGCCAAGGTGGTGCCGACGAGCCCCGGCAAAGAAGCGAACGTGGAAGTGCGTCCGCGGGGACACGGCCTCAAGCGCATCGGCACGGTGAATACGACGGCAAAAGGCAGCAAGATCATCGTTGCCGTGGAGGCGCGCGAACGCGGATTGACCGTGCGTGGCTCGTTGCCCGCCGGCATCAGCGGCTATGAGACGCGTTTCGCCTATCCGGATCCCGTGGACCTGTTCGGATACGGCATGCTCGATTCCCTGGCCCGCGCGGGCGTTGCCATCGAAGGTGGGTTCGAGCGCAGCCGCCAGGTGCCTGCGGGGCGCGAGGTCGCGCGCCTGCGCACCCCGATCGTGAGCGCCTTCTTGCCGATCCTGCGCGACTCGAACAACTCGGTCGCGGACCAGTTGTTCCTGTTCCTCGGCCACCGGTACGCGGGCGAAGGCACGCGCGCCGGCGGCGCCCGGGCCGTGGCCCGCGCGTTGGCAGGACTCGGGGTCGACAGCGACGGTTGGAACCAGGTTGATGGTTCGGGTTTGTCCAAGGCGGACAGGGTGCGGGCCGACCAGCTCACGGCGTTGCTCGCCGGGGTGTTCCAACGCGCGGATGCGGACGCGCTCGCGCTGCGCCAGGCTCTGCCCGTGGCGGGCGAGAGCGGCACCCTGCGCACGCGCATGCGCAAGGGCCAGGCCGAGGGCAACGTGCACGCCAAAACCGGTTGGGTCGAGGGGGCAAGTTCGCTGTCCGGCTGGGCGGTGACCCGCGGCGGGCGCATCCTGATCTTTTCGATCCTGATCAACTATCCGCGTCACCCCAACCTGAACACCAGCGTCTTCAAACCGATGCAGGACGAGATCTGCGAAGCCCTCGCTTCGCTCCGCTGATGCAGCCCTGGGACCGGGAGCAGGCGCGTTTCGCGCTGACCGTGGCGCTCGAAGCGGCGCGGGAGGCGGGGGCGATCCTGCTGGATCACTACGAAAACCTCGATCCCGCCGGGCTGGGTCGCAAGTCGAGCACGCGCGATCTGGTGAGTGCTGCGGACGTGGCGGCCGAGCGCTGCATCACCGCGCATTTGCGGCGATACCTGCCCGAGCACGCGATCGAAGCCGAGGAGGAGACCCGCGATGCGCGCGATGCGCACCGGCCCCGGTGGTTCGTCGATCCGCTCGACGGCACGGTGAACTTCGTTCAGGGTTTGCCGACCTTCTGCGTTTCGCTGGGTCTGTACGTACAGGGCCAGCCCGAGGTGGCGGTGGTGCACGCGCCGCGGCTCGGCGAGACCTTCTGGGCCGTGGCGGGGGAGGGCGGCCGGCTCGAGGGACCGCGGGGTAGCCGGCCCCTGGCGGTTTCGGACAAGCAAGCGCTCTCCGAAAGCGTTCTGGCCACGGGTTTTCCCTACCGGCGCGAATACTGGCGGCCGAACAACCTCGAGATCCTCTCCGACCTGTTCCTCCAGGTCCGCGGCCTGCGCCGCATGGGATCCGCCGCCCTTGACCTGGCCCTGGTGGCCGCGGGGCGGCTCGACGGTTTCTGGGAGCTGTACCTCTCGCCCCACGATGTAGGGGCGGGGGCCCTGCTCGTCCGGGAAGCCGGCGGCCGGGTCAGCGATGCCATGGGCGGCGAAGATTGGCTGCGCGGCGGTTCGATCGTGGCGGGGGGGGCCGGGGTCCATGGGGCCCTGCTGCCGTTCATGCGCCCCCCCGATCCCCGCTGGGCCCTGGAAGGGCCGGGCTGACCCGCAATCGGCGGCGGGAGGCATCGCATTCCGGGTTGAACTCTTCCGGGCACGTACGATAATGGGCGCCTTCTCGGGGAAGCCGCGCCCGGCGCAGCGCCCCACTCCCCAACACATCCCTAGACCATCCCATCCCCATGGCCGTTCTCGTCGGAAAAGAAGCCCCGGGCTTCACCGCCCAATGCGTCAACGCGAAAGGTGAGTTCGAATCGATCTCCCTCGACAAGTTCCGCGGTAAGGAAGTCATCCTGTACTTCTACCCGCTCGACTTCACCTTCGTCTGCCCCTCCGAGATCATCGCGTTCGACAACGCGGTCTCCAAGTTCGAGGAGCGTGGTGTGCAACTGATCGGCGTCTCCGTCGACTCGCACTTCACCCACCTCGCTTGGCGCAACACCCCGCGCGAGCAGGGTGGCATCGGCGCCATCCGCTACCCGCTGGTTGCGGACCTCACCAAGAACATCGCGCGCGACTACGACGTGCTGACCGGCGACGGCGCGGTGGCCTACCGCGGCCTGTTCCTGATCGACAAGAAAGGCGTTGTGCGCCACCAGATCGTCAACGACCTGCCCCTGGGCCGCAACGTCGACGAGGCCCTGCGCATGGTCGACGCCCTGCAGTTCCACGAGTCCCACGGCGAAGTGTGCCCGGCGGGTTGGAACAAGGGCAAAGAAGGCATGAAGCCGAACGCCGCTGGCGTGGCTTCCTACCTGGCCGCCAACGCGGACAAGCTGTAGTCCTTCGAAGGTCAGAAACCACCGGAGGCCCGGATCCGCGCTGCGGGTCCGGGCCTCCGGGCGTTTCGGGTGTGCCAGGGATTCAGGCCCGGGCGGCCGGATTCGGCGTTTGGGCCGGGGCGGCTCCACCGGCGGGGCCGGAAGGGGCACTGGCCGGGGTGAGCACCACCGGCTCCCGTTCGAGGGCCGCCTCTACGGCTGCCTGCAAATCAACCATCTCTTGGCGCGCCATGCCTTGCCCGATGCGCGTGGCGGTCCAGATCGTGGCCGCGATGAGCGCGCAGATCGGCAGGGCCCACAGGGCACTCGGCTGCGTGTCGAGCATCCACTGGGACACCGCGAAGATGGTCGCGAACATCGAAATCGTGCCCAGGGCCAAGTAGGTCAACGCAAACCCCATCCAGATGCTCGGGGCCGGACTGAAGCGGCCGTAGACCATCGTGTGTTCCCGGCCGACCTCGGTGCGGATCTCGAGCTGCAGCCAAGGGGACCAGAAGTGGCGCTCGCGGTCGGTCAGCGTCAGCATCATGTGGTGCTTGACCGCCTGGCCAGCAACCCTGCAGTCCTGGCAGGTGAGCAGGGCCTCCAGCCGGGCCGACGCTTCGTCAGGAGTCAGGTCCGTGGGAAGTTTGAAGACAGGGCGTAGGTGGGCAGCTTTCATGGCGGGTGGGCAGGGGCCTGCCAGCAGGGTAGCCGGAAGTGGGGATTCCGATAGGGGCGCCCGGGTTCTGGCCGGTAGGCGACCCAGGATGGGAGTGCTACAATCTCCGCCTTTCCCAGGCACCAACCCGCCGCCACTGGCCCCTTCTGCTCTCCCCCGGATGGCCCCTTCAAAAGCCCAAAACAGCCGCGAGACCGGCACCGGACGGAGCGACACCACGTCGATGATCCGCATCCGTGGAGCCCGCCAGAACAACCTGCGCGGCGTCGATGTGGATCTGCCGCGCGGCAGCCTGGTGGCGATCACCGGCCTTTCGGGATCGGGCAAATCCTCGCTGGCCTTCGACACCCTCTTCCGTGAGGGGCAGCGTCGTTTCCTGGAAACCCTGTCCGGGTACGCACGTCAGTTTCTCGGGGGTCTCAGCAAACCCGAAGTCGAGAGCATCGAAGGCCTTTCGCCCGCGATCGCCGTCGATCAGAAGTCCGTGCCGCGTGGGGCGCGTTCGACGGTCGGCACCTTGACCGAAGTCACCGACCACCTGCGTGTGCTCTTTGCCCGCGCCGGCGTGGCGTACTGCCCGGGTTGCCAGGAGCCGGTGCGCTCGCGTACCCCCGAAGCCCTGACGCAGGAGATCCTGCGCATCTACGAGGGCCAGAAGGTGATGTTGTGCGCCCCGCTCATCCGCGACCGCAAGGGGGCGCACAAGGCGCTCTTCGAAGACCTCGCCAAACGCGGGTTCGTGCGGGTGCGGGTCGATGGGCAGGTCTTCCGGTTGGAGGAAGTGCCCGAGCTCAACCGTTACCAGAACCATCGCATCGAAGTGGTGGTCGACCGCATCGTTCCGAAAGCCGAAGAGCCGGCGCGCTTGCGCGAAAGCCTGAACACGTGCCTCAAACACGGCGAAGGCGACGTGCTCGTGGTGGCCGGCGACGAAGCGCAGCTCTATTCGACCGAACGGGTGTGCCCGGGCTGCGGCGGCGACGTGCCGCCGCTCGAACCGCGCCTGTTCTCGTTCAACTCGCCCCACGGGGCGTGTTCCGCTTGCGACGGACTGGGCACGGTGCGCGTGCCGAGCGAGGGCAGCGTGGTCGCCGATGGCACCCGGAGCGTGCGCGAGGGGGCGCTCGCCTTCACCAACGCGAAGGGCACGGGCCTCAGCATCCCGCGCGTCGACTGGGAGTTCCTCGAGTCGGTGGGGGAAGAAAACGGCTTCGACCTCGATACCCCCTGGAACAAACTGCCCGCGAAGGCCCGCCACGTGCTGCTCGAAGGCAGCGGGGACAAGCGATATACCCAGGTCTCCACCTGGAAACGCAAGGGCGGCAGCGCGCAACTCGAATGGGACCGCCGTTTCCCCGGCGTGCTGGGCGCCCTGCGCGCGTTGCTCGAAAAGGGCAGCCAACGCAAACAACTCGAGCGCTACCTGTCTGAGGAGCCCTGCGGCGATTGCGCGGGCACGCGCCTGCTGCCCGCCGCCCGCTCGGTGCGCCTGGGCGATACCACCTTGCCGCAGATCCTTGCGTTGCCCGTGGCGGAACTGCCGGGGGCCCTGGCGGGGCTCGAGCTGAGCAAACGCCAGTCGATCATCGCCGCGGACCTGCTGAAGGAGATCGACCGGCGCCTGGTGTTCCTCGGCAAGGTGGGCCTCGGCTACCTGACCCTGGAGCGCCCCGCCGACACCCTGTCGGGCGGGGAAGCCCAGCGCATCCGCCTCGCCGCGCAGCTGGGCGCGGGCCTGCAGGGCGTGCTCTACGTGCTCGACGAACCCTCGATCGGCCTGCATGCGCGCGACCACGGCAAGCTGCTCGAAGCCCTCGGCGACCTGCGCGACGCCGGCAACAGCGTGGTGGTGGTGGAGCACGATGCCGCCACCCTGCGCGCGGCGGATTACCTCGTGGACGTGGGCCCCGGCGCGGGTTCGCGCGGGGGCTACATCGTCGCCGAAGGCACGCCGGCCGAGGTGGCGCTGGCGGATACGCCCACCGCACGCATGCTGCGCGGCGAAGTGCACATGCCCGCACCCGAAGTGCGCCGCACGGGCAACGGCAAGTGGTTGCGCCTCACCGGGGCCACGGGCAACAACCTCAAGGACGTTTCGATCGAGATCCCGCTCGGAACGCTGACCGCGGTCAGCGGCGTCAGCGGTTCGGGCAAATCGAGCATGATCCAGGGCACCCTGCGCCCGGCCCTGCTGCGCAAGCTGGGCCGTGAGGCCGTGCGTCCCTTGCCCTTCGAAACCCTCGAAGGCCACAAGTTCATCGACGATCTCGTGGCGATCAACGCCGCGCCGATCGGGCGCACCACGCGATCGAACCCGGCAACGTACACCAAGATCCTTGGGCCTATCCGCGATCTCTTCGCGGCCCTGCCCGAGAGCCGCATGCGCGGGTACGACAAATCGCGCTTCTCGTTCAACACCGCCGGCGGGCGCTGCGAGGAGTGCCAAGGTGGGGGCGCGCGGTACGTGGAGCTGCAGTTCCTGGCGCCGGTCACCGTGCCTTGCGAAGTCTGCGGGGGCAAACGCTTCCAGGAAGAGACCCTCGAGGTGCACTTCAAGGGCAAGTCGATCGCCGACGTGCTCGACATGACCGTGGAGGACGCCGCGGAGTTCTTCGTGGACCACCCGAGCGTGCACAAGGTGCTCGAACTGCTGCTCGACGTGGGCCTCGGATACCTGACCCTCGGCCAGCCCTCGACGACCCTTTCGGGCGGCGAGGCCCAGCGCATCAAACTCGTCACGCACCTGGCCAAACGGGCCCGCGGGCACGTCTTGTACCTGCTCGACGAACCCACTACCGGTCTGCACATGGAGGACGTGGGCCGACTGGTGCACGCCCTGCAGCGGCTGGTCGACATGGGCCACAGCGTGCTGGTGATCGAACACAACCTCGAGCTGGTCGAAGCGGCGGACCACGTGCTCGATATGGGCCCCGACGGCGGAAGCGCCGGTGGGCGGCTCGTGGGCGCGGGCACCCCCGAGGACATCATGGCGGCGAAGGAATCCCACACCGGGGTCGCCTTGCGCGAGATGGTGGAGGAAAGCCGCGCGGCCAAAGCCGGCAAGAAGAAAGCCAAAGGCGGCAAGGCGCGCAGCCAGGCGGCGCGGCAGGTGCTCGACATGCACGACCTGGTGGTCGAGAAGGCGGGCCTGCACAACCTCAAGGATGTGGACGTGCGCATCCCGGCTCGTTCGCTGACCGTGGTCACGGGCCCCTCGGGCTCGGGCAAGTCGTCCTTGGCCCTCGACACGATCTACGCGGAGGGCCGCCGGCGGTTCGTCGAGTCCCTCTCGACCTACGCGCGCCAATTCCTGGGCAACCAGGATCGGCCGCCCTATGAACGCATGGAGGGCTTAGGCCCGGCCGTGGCCGTGGAAGCCCGCGCCGGCGCAGGGCATCCGCGTTCGACCGTCGCGACCACCACCGAGATCCACGACCACCTGCGCGTGCTTTGGGCCCGCGCGGGCGAACCGCGCTGCCCGGAGCACGGCCAGGTGCTGCGCGGCGGGGATGCGAGCGCCCTTGCGAAGCGCGTCATCGAGGACGCGTCCAAGGCGGGCGAAAAGGCCAAGGGCTGGCTCGTGGTGGAGCTGTTGCGCGGGGGCCAAGAAGGGGTTTCCGCCGGTGCGGAGCTCGAGCGCCGCAAGGAGAGCCTCGTCGGCAAGGGGTACGCGCGCGTGCTCGTGGACGGCGAGGAACAGCGCCTCGATGCGGACCTGTCGGGGGTCGCCGAGGGAGCCCACGTGGACCTCGTGATCGACCGCCTCGCGTTCCAGGCCGCGTCGAAGGGCCGCATCGCCGAAGCCATCGAAGGCGCGGCGGATTGGTCCGGCGGGCGTTTTGCGGCGGTGGTGCAGAACGGCCCGCGCCTCGAATACAGCCTGGGCGGCGCGTGCACCGAGTGCGGATTCCATTGGGACGGCCCGATGCAGCCGCGCCACTTCTCCTTCAACACCCTGGTGGGTGCTTGCCCGGCCTGCACCGGTCTGGGCGAAGTCATCCGCTGCGATGCGAACCTGCTGATCGACGATCCCAAGCTGCCCCTGACCGAAGGCGCCATCGGCAGCAAACTCGCGCGTTATCTCGTCAAGGGCAAGGGCTACTACGAGATGGTGCTGCGCGCCGTGGCGAAGAGCCACCGCATCAACATCGACGGCAAGGGATTCGACCAGCTGAACGATGCCCAGAAGGACCTGATCCTGTACGGCAAGGGCTCGCGGGCGGCGTACAAGGTCGTGCTCGAACGTTCGAGCACCCATGCGAACATCACCGAGGAATTCGAGGCGGAATGGCCCGGCCTGTGCGGCCAGGTCGATGCCTGGCATAAGAAGTCCGAGGATCCGGGTTGGACCGAGGTGCTCGAAACCGTCATGGCGCGCAAGAGTTGCGCCGTGTGCGAGGGCGAGCGTTTGGCCCCGGGGCCGCGCGCGGTCGTGGTCGGGAAAAAGCGCCTGCCCGAGCTGCTTTCGATCACCGTCGAAGAAGCCGGGGCCTGGCTCGCGAGCCTTGGTCTGCGCAAGCAACTCGCCGATACCGTGGCTCCGGTGCTAGGAGAGCTTCGTTCCCGCCTCAGCCTGCTCGAACGGGTGGGCCTCGGGTACCTGACGCTCGACCGCACCACCCGCACCCTGTCCGGCGGGGAAGCGCGCCGCGTGCGCCTGTCCGCCAACCTCGGCAGCGAGCTCGTGGGGGTCACCTACGTACTCGACGAGCCGACCGTCGGCCTGCACCCGCGCGACGTCGACAAGTTGACCGGCGCGCTCGAGGAGCTGCGCAACCGCGGCAACACCGTTATCGTGGTCGAACACGACCCGGCGGTAATGCGGCGTGCGGATTGGATCATCGACATGGGCCCCGGGGCCGGCGAGCACGGCGGCCAGGTGGTCGCCATGGGCCCGCCCGCCGAGGTGGAAGCTCACCCCGATTCCAAAACCGGCGCGTACCTGCGCGGGGATCTGCCGTGGGAAGTCGGAGCGATTCCGCCCGGCGGCCCGCCGCCGCCCCCGTGGCCGCCGCTCTTGCTGCGCGGCGCGCGCACCCACAACCTGAAGTCGGTGGACCTGGACATCCCGTTCAGCCAAATCACCGGCATCTGCGGCCCCTCCGGCTCCGGCAAGTCCTCGCTGGTGCTCGACACCCTCGTACCGGCCCTCAAGGGCGAAAGTCCGGACGGGCGTTGGGACAAGGTGCGCGGGCTGCTGGGCGGCGACCTGCGCATTTCGGTCGTCGACGCATCGCCGATCGGCCGTTCGCCGCGCAGCATCCCGGCGACCTACACGGGCCTGATGGACCCCCTGCGGGCCCTCTTCGTGCGCACCCCCGACGCGCGCATGCAAGGATTTGGACTCGCGCACTTCTCCTTCAACTCGGGCAAGGGCCGTTGCGCGGCCTGCGAAGGTCTGGGCGCGATCAAAGTCGAAATGCAGTTCCTCGCGGACCTGTGGATCGAATGCGAGGAGTGCGACGGCAAACGCTTCCGCCAGGAAGTGCTCGATGTGCGCTACCGCGACCGCTCGATCGCCGATGTGCTCGCGATGTCGGTGGACGAAGCTCGGGTGTTCCTCGAACACCAGAAGGACCTGGCGCCGATCCTCGACGCTCTGTCCTCGGTGGGCCTCGGGTACATGCGGCTCGGCCAGAGCGCGACGACGCTCAGCGGCGGCGAGGCCCAGCGGGTCAAACTCGCCGGGGAACTGGCCCACGCCCAGCGCCTGGGCCGCGGCCTCGTGATCCTCGACGAGCCGAGCACAGGTCTTGCCGGCAGCGACGTGGTGCACCTGGCCCGCGCCCTGCGCGGCCTGGCGCAGCGCGGCAACGCCGTGCTCTTGATCGAACACCACACCGATCTGCTGCGCATGGTGGACCACCTGATCGAACTCGGGCCCGAAGGCGGCGCGGGCGGCGGGTGCATCATCGCTCAGGGCAAACCCGAAGAGCTGGTGAAGAACCCCGACTCGATCACCGGTCCGTACCTGGTGGACGAAACAAACGGGCAACCCAAGGGCGGCAAACGCAAGAGCAGGCAGAAGGCATGACCCCCGCTCAAGATCCCCAACTGCCGGCTCCCGATCCGGACGGCCCGCTGGTCGTGCAGCCCGACGGCACCATGCTGTTGCATACGGTGCGTACGCTGCTCGATGCCGAGGGCCAGGTGCTGCGGTCCGCGGACGGGCAACCGCAAACCGAGCCGCATCCGCAGTTCGAGCGGGCGCGCGCGGCGTTGGCGGGGTTTGCCGAGCTGAAGAAGAGCCCGGAGTACCTGCACACCTACAAACTGACCCCGGTGTCGATCTGGAACGCGATCGCCCTCGGCTGGAACGCCCAGGAGATCATCGAACAGTTGGCGGGCCTCGTGTGCGTGCCCCTGCCGGCGAAGGTGCTCGACCAGGTGCGCCTCTGGGCGACGCGCTACGGGCTGCTTGAGCTGCGCCGGGAAGGCAACCGCTTCGAACTTTGCTCCGAAAACGCCGAAGTGCTCGCGGAGATGCTCGAACGGCCCGCGGTGCGCGAACTGGTCGAGATCGACGACCAGGGCCGGGCCTGGGTGACCGATGTGACCCGCGGACCGGTCAAGCAGGCGTTGATCCGGCTCGGGTACCCGGTGCGCGACCTGGGTGGGTACGTCGACGGCGACCCGCTGGCGCTGCACTTCCGTGAAACCACCCGCGGCGGTCGCACCTTCTCGCTGCGCGACTACCAGGACCAGGCGGCCACCGCCTTCCACGCCGACGGCGGCGTGACCGGGGGCAACGGCGTGGTGGTGCTGCCTTGCGGGGCCGGCAAGACCGTGACCGCCATGGCCGCGATGACGCGGGTGGGGGCCAAAACCCTGATCCTGACCACCAACACCGTCGCGGTGCGCCAGTGGCGCGACGAATTGCTCGACAAGACGACACTGACCGAAGACGAGGTCGGCGAGTACACGGGGGATGTGAAACGCGTGGCGCCGGTGACGATCAGCACCTACCAGATGCTGACCTTCCGCAAGGCCAAGGGGGAGGCGTATCACAACCTCGAGCTTTTCCGCGAGCACAACTGGGGGCTGGTCGTGTACGACGAGGTGCACTTGCTGCCGGCGCCCGTGTTCCGCATGACCGCCGAGCTGCAGGCCCGGCGTCGCCTGGGCCTGACCGCCACCCTGGTGCGCGAAGACGGCAAGGAGGAAGACGTGTTCTGTCTCATCGGGCCGAAACGGTACGAGATGCCGTGGAAGGACCTGGAGTCCGCCGGCTTCATCGCGACCGCACGGCTCGTGGAGGTGCGACTGCCGCTCGACGCGGAACAGGAATCGATCTACCGGGCCTGTGGGCCGCGCGATCAATCGCGCATCGCGGCCGAGAACCCGCGCAAACTCGAGCGCGTGGCGGAATTGGTGCGCGAACATGGCGCCACCCGCATTTTGGTGATCGGCCAATATCTGCAGCAGCTCGAAGCCCTGCGGCGGCACCTGGGCGCGCCTCTCATTACGGGAAAGACGCCGACGCCGCGCCGCGAGGAACTCTATGCCGCGTTCCGGGAGGGACGCGAAGGGGTCCTGATCGTCTCGAAGGTAGGCAACTTCGCGATCGACTTACCCGACGCCAATGTGGCCATTCAGGTCTCGGGTACGTTTGGATCCCGGCAGGAAGAAGCCCAACGGCTCGGTCGCATCCTGCGACCCAAGTCCGATGGCGCCCCGGCCACGTTCTATACCTTGGTGACCAGCGGCAGCCGCGAACTCGATTTCGCGCGGCGCCGACAGCTGTTCCTCGCCGAACAGGGCTACTCCTACCAAATCATCGAAGAGGCCGGTGGAAACGACACCGCCGGCAAACGAGGGGCATGAAGCGAGACACGTCGAGCAATCAATCCGGTGGCAGTACCTCCTTCCGTCCGCGCAACCTGCCGGAGATCCTGGCGGAACGCACGCGCCCGGAATTGGAGGAAATGGTCGCTTTCTGGCTGCACCGCAATGACGTGGCGGGCGTCAGCGATGAAACCCTGCGCCACGACCTGCAGGAAGGCATGCTGCATGGCGAACGCATCCGCGACCGACTGAGCGCCCTCGGTCCGCGCTTCGGCCCGGTGTTCCACGCCATCCTCGCCCAGCCCGAGTTCCACATCACCATGGCCGGGCTCAAGGCCCTGCCCGCCCTCGCCGGCCAGCAGCCCTACGAACTCGAAGCCGCGGTGATGATGCTCGAGCGCCAAGGCTTTGTGGTGCCCGGCCAGGCCCGCGGCGCGCTCGATCGGCACCGCCGGCTGCTCGTCATCCCGGGCGACCTGGCGACGGTGCTTGTGCGGCAGTTGAACGCCGTGCGCGACGGCATCTTCGGCCGTCTGACCCTGCGCGGGTACCTCGAACGCACCTACGCCGAAAAGAAGCGCGGCCCCGGCCACCTGCGCGAGATGTACCGCATGTACGCCGGCGAAGTGGCCTGCGTGCAGCGCATCGAACGCCTGCCCGACGCCCTGCGGCACCTGGTGGAAAAGGTCATCCTCGAATTCGGCGGCATCCTGCCGCAGCCGCTCTTCGCGATGATGGAGAGCGAACTGCCCGAATGGGACGGGCCGGGATGGAGCAAGGTGCTGGGGGAGTCCCTCGTCGGCACCGTCTGCGACCTGGATCTGCGCCCGTACGGGGTGGCACAGCACGGCCCCACGCTGATCGTGTTCAGCGAAGTGGCCCTGGCTTGGTTCCGGCGCGTGGCCGTTCCCGGCGACCCCGACCGGCCGTACCGGGAGGTGGCGATGGGGGTCGACACCCTGTCGAACCTCGCGCGGTTCCTCGCGTTCGTGCAGAGCAACACCGTGCGCGTGACCCTGCGCGGGGAGCTGTTCAAGAGCACCTGGAAACGCATGGAGGAGGATTGCCTCGACGAGGGGCAGACCGAATTGCCGCGCGAGGAGATGGTGCGCATGCTCTACCGCTTCGCGCGCCTCGAGAACCTGATCGATACCACGGCGGAGCGCACCCTGCGCATCGCTTCGCGGGGCCGTACCTGGGGCTCGACCGCCCTCGGCACCAAGTTCCAGAAGCTGCTCGAGTTCGCCCTCGCGGAGCCCCTCGAAGAGGGCAGCCGCGAGCACGATCTGCCGCTGCGCAGCACCTTGACCCGCATGCTCCGGCATCTGGAGATCGGCACCTGGTACGACTTGATGTACCTGCCATTCCTCGCACGCAACCAGCACATCTGCAACCTGGACGAGTGGCAGGAACGGCCCGAGGACGAGGAACTGCGCGACCGGCGCCCCGCGGGCGATCTGCAGCGCATGGCCTGGTCGCTGGTCGCCTGGGTGCGCAAACGCCTGTTCCCGCTGGGCATCCTCGATCTCGGGTATGACGACAGCGGGCGCGCGGTGGCCATCCGGCTCACGCGGCTCGGTGCCCAAGCCCTCGGCCTCGACGTGGAACCCGGCCCGCCGCAATCCCGCGGCTCGCTGGTGGTCACGCCGGACTTCGAACTCGTGTTGTTCCCGGGGGAAGACGACGGCGCGCTCGTGCACGAACTCGACCGTTTTGCCGAACGCGTGGCGGGCGGTTCGATGAAGCAGTTCCGTTTGACCGAAGGGGCCCTGCAACGGGGTCTGCTTTCGGGCATGCAGCTACAGCACATGCGCGACCTGATGCAGAACCATTCGCGCACGCCGATCCCTGAGAACGTGCACGTGGCCCTGTCCGACTGGGCCCTGCGCGCGGGTTTGTTCTTCCTGGGTGAGGACCTCGAAATCCGCTGCGGCAACCCCGTGCACTTCGAACGCTTCCTGCACGACGCGGGGGTCAAACCCTACCTCGACAGCCAGCTCGAACCCTTGCGGGCCAAGATGAAGGCCGGGCCGAGCGCCAAACGCCTGCGCCGCGTGTTGCGCGACCTGGATTACCTGGTGGAAATCGAGTGACCGCTGCGCTGCCGCCCGCCCTGTTCGTGCTCAGTCCCGGCGATCTGCCGCGGGGACAGGCGGGGCGGTTCGTGCAGACGGTGGGGCGTTTGACCCAGGCGGGGTTGCGCGGATTGTTGCTGCGCGAGCCGTTGTGGCCCCACGGGCCGTATTCGGAACTCGCGCGTGTCTTGAGCCGCGTGCTCGCGGCCAGCGGTGGCCGGCTCTGGTTGCACGATGCGCCGCACCTGGTCCAGGCGACCGGGGCCAGCGGGGTGCACCTGGGTTTTCGCTCGCTGCGACCCGCGCAGGTGCGGCCCATGCTGCCCGATGGGGCGAGCATTGGCCTTTCGTGCCACGCGGGGGATCCCCTACCGCCGCCCGAAGTGGACTACGGGTTCTACGGCCCCGTGTATGACACGGCGAGCAAGCGGGGGTTGAAGGAACCGGTCGGTGTGAACGGGTTGCGCGAACGGCTGGGTCAGGGGGGGCCGCCCCTTTGGGCCCTGGGAGGCATCGGGCCGGAGCAGCTCGCGGAAGTGCGCGCGAGCGGAGCCGCGGGCGCCTGCGTGCGTGGCGCGATCTGGTCGGCCCGTCGACCGGAGCGGGTATGGGCCGCTATGCTGGCGCAATTCGAATCCCATGGCTGATCCCCGCCTCTGGACCCGTCGCCTACGCCGCGGCGGATTGCTGCTCACGGGCCTGTGCCTCGTGTACCTGATTTTCCGCTTCAAAATCTACGGCTTGAACGCGGACGCAGAGGCCCTGCCGTTGCGCTTCGAACCCGGGCAATCGGTGCTGCTCGACATGCACGCCGGTTCGCCGTCGGTGGGGGACGCATGGCTCGTGCGCGACAAGGGCGGCAACCTGTCGCTCGGCACCGTGCAATTCGTCGAAGGCGAATCGATGGCGATGCTCTTCGGGCGCAAGGGCTGGCAGCGCGAAGATTGGGTGTGGCTCGCGCAGTCGCAGGCGCAGGCGCGCGTCGTGATGGTGATGCCTTGGTGATACCGGGCTGGTCCGAAGACGCGTTGCACCGCTGGTTGCAGAAACGGCCCCGGCCCGCGGCCCTGGTGGGTTCGGCGGGGCACGATGCGGCGGTGCTGCGCGAGCGCAGCGGGCGCGCCGTGGTGTGCGTCGATGCCTGCGTGGAGGGAGTGCACTTCCTAGCCGGCGCGAAACCGGCGCAGGTGGCGCACAAGGCGGTGGCCCGCGCCCTTTCCGACCTGGCCGCCACCGCGGCCGTGCCCGAAGCGATCACGTTGGCGCTGCGGGCGCCGAAAGAGGCGGACGAACGGTATCTGCGCGCGCTGCTGGCGGGGGTGGCCAAGGCCGGCGCCCGCTTCGGTGCGGAGCTCGTGGGCGGCGACCTCACGGCCGCGCCGGGCCCCCTGTCGCTCACCGTGACGGCCCTGGGCCGCTTGCCGGGGCGCCGCCGGGCGCCGGGGCGGGATCGGGCCCGGGCGGGGCAGGTCCTGCTGCTCACTGGCCCCGTCGGCGGGTCGATCCTGGGCCGGCACCTGCGGTTCGAGCCGCGGCTTGCCGAAGGCCGGGCCCTCTTCGAATGCGGCGCCACCGCGTTGATGGACGTGTCCGACGGCTTGTGCATCGACCTGCGCCGCATCGCGCGGGCCTCGCAGGTGTGCCTGCACATCGATCAGGTGCCGCTGCATGCGGACGCGCGGCGGCGCGCGCGGCAGACGGGCCGCACGGCGCTCGAGCACGGCCTGCTCGATGGGGAAGACCATGAATTGCTGGCGACCCTGCCAGCGCAGGCCTGGCGCAACCATGGGCCGGACCTTCAACGCCGATTTCCGAAACTCGTGGCCATCGGTCGGGTCGAGCGCGGCCATGGACTAGAGTGGCTGCTGCCCGAGCCCCTGCCGGCCGCACTCATGCAAGGCGCAGGCGGTTGGCTGCACGGCAATGAGGACTTCGATGCAGTTCGTTAGCCACGATCCCGATGCCACCCTGGCCCTGGCCCGCCACGTGGGCAGCCACCTGAAGGCGGGCGAGGTGCTCGCGCTCAGCGGCGACCTGGGCGCGGGCAAAACCACCTTCGTGCGCGGTCTGGCCGAAGGACTCGGCATCACCGACCCGGTGTCGAGCCCGACCTACACCCTGATGCACTCGTACGAGGGGCCCGGCCTCGGGCTACTGCACTACGACGCCTGGATGGAGGGCCGCCAGAAGGCCCTGCTCGCCGGGGGCGGCAGTGGGGTCATCGAGGGGGACGCGGTGGCGGTCGTCGAGTGGGCCTCCAAGGTGGCGGATTTCCTGCCCGACGGAGCCCTGTGGGTGGAGTTCGGCCACCGGGACGAGCACACCCGGACCCTGGTCTTTTCGGGCCCAATGGGGCGCTGGAGCGAGATCCTGGGGGATCTGCCGGCCATCGCCGGCCTGGAACCCCCGGCCCTGGGCCTGCATTCCCGGATCGATTGAACCGGTCCCAGCCCCGTCCGTTCCCCCCCTTGTCCATGGAGCCCCCCGCGGAACCGATCGACCCCCTGGACGCCCTTGTGGCGGGGGATCCGGTTCCGTTCCAGGCTTTCGTGGCGCGCCAGACCCCCCTCATGGTGGCCTGGTTCCGGCGGGCCGGTGCCCGCCCGAGTGATGCCGAGGACCTGACCCAAGACGTGATGCTCCGCCTTTTCCGCAACGCCGAGACCTACGCTTCGCAGGGACGCCTGGAGGGCTTCGCCTTCCGGGTGGCGCGCAACGCGTGGATCGACCATTGCCGGAAAGAGGGACTGCGTACCCCGGCGCGGGGCGGGGACGACGACGGCTTCGAAGCCGTGCCCGAACGCGCCGGCCAAGAGTCCAGTCCCGCCGTGGCTCTGGAGCACTCGGAGCTGCGCCAGGATTTGTTCGCGGCGATCGCCGGGATGGGGGACACCCAGCGGGAGGCGTTCCGCCTGGGGGTCCTGGAGGAGCGACCGTACTCGGAGATCGCCGAATTGCTCGGCATCCCCGTGGGCACGGTCAAGTCGAGGGTGTTCCACGCGATGCGCTTCCTGCGCGAACGACTGAAGAGCCAGGGGGAGGACCGATAACCATGCAAAGCCGCGATTCCGGATCCGATTTCATCCCGAGCGGGGACCTGCTCGAGGGCATCGCCATCGACCTGGCCCTGGGACAGGAGACCGAAGCTAGCCTGCCGGCGGCGTGGCCGCAGGTGCCCGCCAACCAGTGGGCGGCGTTGCTGGCGAGCCCCGCGCTGCGCGCTCGCGTCGAAGAGAACCAGGCGCTGATCCGTACGAGCCGCACCGAATTGGCCGATTGGCAAGCCAGCACGCCGGCGTTGACCGGCCGCATCCTCGCGAGTCTTTCGGAAGATGCGCCGAGCCCGGGTCTGCGCGGTGATTTCCAACTGGTGCGCAACTACCTGCGCGAACGCCTGCGCGATTCGATCTGGGTGCGGCTCGCTGCGGCGAGTTTCCTCGTGCACCTGATCGCGGTGCCCGCGGTTGCGGCTTACGTGTTGTGGAAGGCGCCGCAGAAGCGCGAAGTGATCATCCACTTCCTGCCGCCCCAGGAGACCCTGGTGGAGGAAGTGCGGGTCGCGCCGGAAGAGGAACTCGTCACCGAAGACCTCGGCGTCTGGCACAGCCTCGGACTCGAGGCGGAGAATGCCCAGGCGGTGGCCCGCTATGCGTTGCGTTCGGCGGCCGCGATCGAAAGCGAAGTGCAGAAGCCCGGCACCCTGCCGATCGCCTGGCAAGCGCGGTTGCGCCTGGTGAAACGGGCCCCGGAAGCCTGGTTGCCGGTGCCTGAGGTGGCGACGCCGGACCTGGGTCATGTCCTGACCCTGGAATTGGCCCTCGACTCGTTTGCCCTGCGCGGGGATACCGCGGAAGTCGTGACCGCCTTGTGCGGGCCGGTCTGGCGGTTGGCCAAGGACCGCGACGACGCCGCCGGGTGGTTGGCCCTGGCCTCGTTGGTCCGCGCCCGGGCCTACGATCTCTTCCCGGTGCCGGTGGACTTCGCCCAACGGGCCTCCGAGTTGCCCGAGCCGTTTGCCGGCCTGCGTGATGCGGTGCGCCCGGGGGCGCCGATCGATCCCCTTTGGATGGATCTGTATCACCAGGTGGTCGGGTTGGCGGCGCAGGATGCCACGTTGACCCCGGCCCCGGTATGGGCTGTGTATTGGCAAGGCCTCTGATTCCGGCGGCCTGACCGAAACCCGCGGCGCCGGGGCAGATTCACCGCCCGGAAGGGGCCGAGCCCTGGCTGGGAACACTATGCTAGGCGCCCATGATCGGTTCCCCGCTGTGCGCCCTCGTTCTGCTGTTGCTGCCCCAGGGCACCACGCCTGAAATCCCGGACGTCTGGCACCTGGGCCTCGAGGAGGCCCGCGCCTTGGCCCTGCGCGGCAACCTGGACCTGCGGGTGGCCGAGGAGGCCGTGCAGCAGGCCCATTTCCGCCACCTGGGCTCGTTCGGTGCCTTCGAATGGCGCTTCAACGGGGATCTGACCTACCGGGATGCCACCCGCGAGACGAGCTCCTCGTTCCTGTCGGGTGGTAACCTGATCGAAAGCCAGACCACGTCGTACAACCTGCGGCTACAGCGGCCCTTCGAGACCGGGGCGACCTTCGACCTGAGCTTCCTCGGCAGTCTGGAGACGACCAACGCCTCGATCGCCGACAGCGACAAGCAGACCAGCGATGAGTTGGCGCTGCAGTACACGCAGCCGTTGCTGCGGGGCCGCGGCGGGGATGTGGTCACGGCGGACAAGCAACAGGCCGCCGTGCGCTGGGAGCAGGAAGTCGAAACCTGGCGCGGATCGCGGCAGGGCATCCTGGCGCAGGTCGACAAGGCCTATTGGGACCTGCGCGCCGCGGTGGATGCGGTCGAGGTGCGACAGTCCGCGGTGGCGTTGGGCCAGGCGCTGCTCGAGCGGCGGCGGCAGGAGCTCAACGCGGGCGTGGGCACCGAACTCGCCGTGATCGAGTCCGAGGCGGAGTTGGCCACGCGCCACGAAGCCTTGCTCGCGGCGCAGAACCTGCGCGGGCAGCGCGAGGATGCGCTCAAGAAGTTGCTGCTCGGCGGGGAGGACCTGCAGCGTTGGCACCGCTCGATCGCGCCCGCGGACGGCTATCCCGAACTCGATGCCATGGGCAGCGCTCCGCCCTGGCGCGCGGCCTTGGCCATTGCGCTCGAAGCCCGCAGCGAACTGCGTCGCGCGCAAGCGACGGTGCGCTTGGCGGAGATCGACAAGGCGCGCGCTCTGTCCAACGAACTCTCCGGCCTGGACCTCGTCCTGCGTGCCAGCTCGAACGCGGTGGATGCGAACTTCCGCCGCGCGTTTGCCGACACCTTCGACTGGGAAGCACCGACCTACTCGGCGCAACTCTCCTACGATGTGCCCCTCGGCAATCAAAGCGCCAAAGCCGAGGTGCAACGCACGGATTCTGCCCTGCGCACGGCCTGGGTCGAGCTTGAGAAGGTGCAACGCGACGTGGTGGCCGAAGTGCGTGGTGCCGTGCGGGAACTCGAATACCGCCGGGAAGCGTCGGGGGCCGCGGACCTGAGCCTGGAGCTCGCGCGCCGCCAACTCGAACAAGAAGAAGCCCGCAACCGCGAAGGCCTGTCCACCAACTACCAGGTGCTCGAGGTCCAGCAGCGCTTCGTCGAAGCCCTTTCGACCCAACGTCAGAGCCGCGCCGAATGGGCCAAAGCCTGGGTCGAGCTGAAACGCTCGCAGGGGCTCATCGAGCCCGGAACCCAGGTGGATGCGCCGCCGCCTCCGGTCGAGGCGCCGCCCCCGTCCGCCGAGGATCCGGTGATTGAGCCCGCCGCGGGTGACTCCGGCGGACAAGGGAACTAGGATCCACTCTGTATCCACCTTTCCCTCGGGCCGCCCTTCTCCCCTCCGCCCCATGCGGCCGCCCGGGGTTCCATCGAACCATGATCGGAATCGACCTCCCGACCGCCCCCCGCCGGGGTGGTGCGCGCCCCCTGACCCTCCTGATCCTGGCCGCGCTCGCCGGTGTGCTCCTTTGGGGTTGGCAGAAGGGGAAGCAGTCCAAACCGAGCGGACCCGCCGTGAGCGAGGACCCGCTCAAGTCGGACAGGCGCGTGTCCGAGTTGCTGCAGGACTGCGGCATCGGTCTGCCCTTCGAGGGGGACACCACCGACCTGGTGCCGGTGATGGCGGGCAAACTCGTCATCGGTCAGGGCGAAGTGCTGCACCGGTACAAGGAACTGCTCGGCCAGCGGGGCACAGCCGTGGTGCCGGTACTCGAACGGCTGTTCGAGCAGCAGTTCGGCGAGCGCTTCGGAACGCCCGTGCTGCTCAACGTGCTCAACGTCGCGGCGCTCATGCCGGCAGGGGCCGGACTTGGCATCGCGCGCAAGGGTTTCGATCACCCGCGCGATGACGTGCGCATGGCGGCCCTCGATGTGTTCGCGGTGCACGGCGAACCCGAAGACTTCGATCGCATCCTGCCCTGGATCCCGCGCATCGTGAATCAGCCGTCCGCGGGGGACTACCTGCGGGCGCTGGCCTATTGCGACCCGGAGCGTTTCCACGAGAACGCGCTCGAATGGATGGAGGCGGGTCAATACCTGAACACGTGGGCCCAATTGGCGACGTTGGTGGGCGGCGATACCGATCCGGACCGGGCGCGGCGCTACATGGCGATCGGTCTGGGCGAGACGGCGCCGCAGCCCGCGCGCGCAGCGCTGATGGTGCCCGCGGCGCGGCTGGGGATCGAAGAAGCCCTGCTCGAGCTTTCGACCCGCATGGCTTCCGACATCGATCAACGGGCGCGGCTGGCCCTCGACGCCGTGCAGGTGGCCGGACGGTATGAGTTGGCGGAACAGGCGTTGATGACCGACAAGCGGCCGGAGATGCGCCAATACGCTGCGCAGATTCTCGCGGCCAATTCCGGTGGCGAGCTGGTTCGCGCGCAACTGACTACCGGCTTGAGCGACTCGGTAGCGGCGGTGCGCCTGGCCTGTCTCGAAGGACTCGTGATGCTCGGCGATACCGAAGCCTTGGCGCGCACGCTAGTGGATCTGCGCGGGACTCCGGTCGAACGCGGCCAGGCGTTCGAGATCCTTGCCCATCACTGGGATCTGGATCCGTCGCTGCCGCAGAAAGTGTTCGATATCTTCAGCGGGCTCTACGCCCAGGCGGACGGCCGCGAGGGAAAGCTGGACATTCTCAAGCACATGGGCCGCGTGCCGCTGGGCGCGTCGGCGGAGTTCCTCTTCGCCCACTATGCCGAACTGACCGGGCCGGTGGGGGGCTTGACGCCGCACCGCTGGGCGGCCGGGCATGCCTTCAATGCGGGGCCCGCGGGCATGGCCGTATTGCAGGCGCGGCTGGCCCAGGAGACCGACCCGGAAAAGCGCCTCGACCTGATCGGCATGATCTGGCAGGACAAGAGCGAGGGCAGCAAGGACATCTTGCTCGCCCTGGTGCAGGATGAGACCCGGAACCCCTACGAGCGCCTCTTTGTGGCCGATTGCCTGACGCGCCTGACCCAGCCGGAGGAATTGGCTCCGATTTTGAAGCGGGTCTATCAGCAGTCGACCCACCGAGATTTGCGACCGGCCCTACAATGCATGTTGTGGAAATGGTTCGCACTGCCCCCGGTCTGATCCGGTGCCTGCGCCTGGCCCTGCTCGCTGCGGGGCTGGGTGCCTGTGGAGGTGGGGGAGGCAGTTCGCCACCCAAGTCCGAGCCGGTTGCCACTCTTGCCGCCGCTTCCGGCTCCACCCCCGGGTCGACTGCCCCCGACCCGAAAACCGTTCAGGACCCCACCGTTCCCCGGTTCCTGACCGCTGCCCCGGGACTCGTCTTCCGAGATTCCCGGCCCCCGCGCCCCGATTGGTTCGCCAGCCTCGAGCGCCAACTCATTCCCGACGCGGCCCGCTGGCCGGCGGAATCCATTGCATTGGCCCAGGAAGAATCCCTTCGCTCCTGGATGAAAGGCGGCCAGGTGGGGCTGCCGACGGGTTGGAAGCTGGCGGAGAACTTCGTGGGATCCGGCGATCCGCGCCAGGAAACCTGGCGCAACGACGCACCCGTCGCGGGCGTTGCCGTTCGTCACTACGAGGGGTCGGACAAGCAATGGGGCGGCGAAACCCTGCTGGCCCAGTTGCAGGGGCTTTGCCTGGAGCGGGGTCCTTCGCACGAGTGCCAGGCCCATGTGATGGCGATCGAAGCTTTGATTGGGGCCGGTGGGGGTTGGCGTTGCGAGTGGCTGCTCGCGAGCCGATCGGGTTCGCGCGAATTGCGCTGGCGCATCGAGACCCGCTGGTCCGGCGCGCGTGCAGATACCTTGGAGGCGTTCGCCTTCCTCGAGGCGGATGAGACTTCGGCAGGCGCTCCCCTGTACTCCTGCCGCACGGCCGCGATTCTGCCCAGCGATGCCATCACCGCGCGTGCCCAGGCCGCGGGCGGGATCGAAATGGTGCTGCGTCAGGACCGGCTGTACCCCGAGAGCACCTTGTATCTCGGCATGCGCGGGGTCGCGGCGGGGGACGTCGATGGGGATGGTCGCGAGGATCTCTACGTGGCGCGCTCGTTTGGCCAGCCCAACCAGTTGTTCGTGCGCCAGCCCTCCGGGGAGTTGGTGGACCGCGCCCTGGAGGCGGGGGTGGCGGACCTGGAAGACACGGCGGGAGTGCTGATCTGCGACCTCGACGGGGACGGCGCGCGGGATCTGGTCGCGGGGGTCGGTAGTCGGCTCGTGATCTCCTGGAACGATGGCCAAGGGCGCTTTCCCGAGCGTTCGATTCTCGAGGTGCCCGGCGGGGGATCGGACATCTACTCGATCTGCGCAGCGGATCCCGATGGCGACGGGGACTTGGACCTCTACGCCACCTGCTACTTCGCCGGGGGTCGCGCGGGGTCTGCGCCCACGCCCTACCACGATGCGGAGAACGGCGCACCGAACCAGTATTGGCGTGCTCAAGGGCCGCGGCAGTACGAACTCGCGACGGCCGCGGTCGGTCTCGATCAGAACAATACGCGCTTCAGTCTGGCCGCGCTTTGGGAGGACCTCGATGGGGATGGCGATCTCGATCTCTACGTCACCAACGACTTCGGCCGCAACAATCTCTACCGCAACGAAGGCGGGCGGTTCGTCGACGTGGCCGCGGGCAGCGATGCGCTCGATATGGCCGCCAGCATGGGCATCAGCGCGGCGGACGTGAACGCGGACGGCCTGGTGGACTTGTACATCTCGAACATGCACACGCCCGCGGGCATGCGTGTGGTGCGCTGCGACGCGTTCCAGGCCCAGGCGGCGCCGGCCGTGCGGGACGACTATCGCGGGCATGTGCGGGGCAATACGTTGTTGCTTGGCCAAGCCGGTGGAGGACTCAAGCGGGAGCAGGGCATGGACTGCGCGGCTCCGGGGGGGTGGTCTTGGGGTTCGGTGTTCCTCGACTTCGACAACGACGGGCGCCCCGACCTGTTCGTGCCCAACGGCTTTGCCACCGGCTCGCTCGAGCAGGACCTGGCGAGTTTCTTCTGGCGCGAAGTGGTCGGCCGGTCGCCGGAGACGTTTGCCGTTTCACCCGCGTACCTGCAGGCTTGGAGCTGCATCACCCAACTGGCGATCCAAGACGGCTTTTCGTGGAACGGCCACGAACGGCACTATGCGTACGGCAACCGCGGCGATGGCCAGTTCCTCGATGTGTCGGCGGCGAGTGGGCTGGGGCTGATCGAAGATGGCCGCGGGGCCGCAGTCTGCGACTGGGACATGGACGGCCGAGCCGATCTCTGGCTGAGCGCGCGCACGGCGCCGACCCTGCGTTTCCTGCACAACGAAACGCAGAACCCGCACCACTTCGTCGCTTTCGAACTCGCCGGCGCGGCGCCGAACACCGAGGCGGTGGGGGCGTTGGTGCAGGTGCGCGCTGGATCCGCGAAGTACGTGGCGCGGGTGTACGCGGGGGACGCTTACCTTTCGGCCGGCAGCAAACGCCGCTTGTTCGGTCTCGGGGCGCACGGGGACACCGTCGATGTGCGCGTGACTTGGCCCGATGGGGCCCAGCAGGAGTTCCCGGGACTTGCCGCGGATCGCACCTGGCGCTTGGCGCGTGAGGGGGAACCGCGGGTGCTGGCGCTGACGCCACTGCCCGGCGGTTGGCAGGCAAGCCGGCCCCTGAGCGGTCATCCCGGTCCTCCGCGCAGCCGCGTCTTGCCCGCCGATCGCTTGCCGATGTCGACGTGGGATCTGCCGACGTATGCGCGCGATCGTTTCGTGATCGCGCAGGCCTACCCGCGGCCGTGCTTGGTGGTGCTGTATGGATCCTGGCCCGGGGGCGGGATGGAAGGGCTCGAGCGCTGGGCCACGCTGCGCGGGCGGGATGATCTCGCCCTGCGTATCGTGAGTCTTGATGGCCCGCGGGAGGATGCGGCGGTGCGCGCGATGCTCGCGGGGTACGGCCTCGAGAACGTCGGCGGCCGCGGCGGAAGGCGGTTGCGCAACCTGGTGGAGATGGCGCTCGGGGAAGTCATGGGCGCTGCCCCGGATCGGCCTCTGCCCCTGGGACTCTTGTTCGATCCGGCCGGGCGGCTAGCGGCGATCTATCTGCAGGAGATCGACACCGATCAGGTGCTGAACGATGCGGCTGCGCTCGCGAGCGAACCGCTGGATGCCTGGGAAAAGGGAGTGGATGTACTGGCTGGGGGGCGGTGGCTCGGGCCGCGACCCAAGCGGGCGATTGAGGCGCTGGCGGATTTCCTGGCGCGCAAGGGGGAAGCCGCCTGGGCGGCGGAGTTGCAGGCGGCCGCGGGCCGGTAGCAAGGGACCGAATGGCCTGGGCGGAATCCGGGGGCCGGAGACGTTTGGGGATCAGTCCTGCCGGGATCCGTCGCGAAGCGGCAGGGCCAGCTGATACGGCACGCGGCCGGTGATTCCCGGGCGGGCGGGCAGGGCAATCAGGTGCCCCGCCATCGGGCCTTCCGCCACGTACTCGATGCGGTAGCCGTGGTACTCGAGCACGCTACCGGCGGCGCGGGCATCGGCCATGCGGTGGGCCACGGTGTCGTGCCCCTGGAGCCAGGCGCCGAGCCCGGCCTTGGGCAGATCCCCCGTCGCCACCATCTCGCGGGCGATCCAGCGCAAGGCGAGCACCGCGTCTTCCTCGTCGGCGGTACACAGCCAGGTGCGATAGAGGGGTGCGCTCACGAGCACGAGCAAAAGCCCCATCAATACCGCGAACGCGCCGCGGAAGAGGCCGCGGCGCAGGGGGCGGACCAGCGAGCGGCTGTGCGCCGGGCTGGCAGGCAGGGTGGCAGGGGGTTGGGTTTCCACTTCCTCCCAAGTTTCCCGCCCGCTAGCCTTGGGTTCAATCGCCGGGTGCGGGCTTGCCTGTCCGGATCCCGGCTTTGGCTTTTGCCGCAACCTCCCCATGTCCGCTCCCGACTTCCACGCTGCCGAGGTTTCCGCCACCGTTCGGGCGGGTTGGCAGGTCTTGTCGCCCGCGCGCCGCGAGGTGGTGCTCGCGGTGGCGCGGCGCTTGGCGGAGGCGGGCTACCGGGCGTGGCTCGTGGGCGGGGCCGTGCGGGACCTAGTGATGGGCCGGCCAGCGGGGGACCTCGACATGGTGAGCGCCGCGCCGCCCGCCGTCGGTCGCTCGCTGTTCCCCGGCGCACTGGAGGTGGGGGAGCATTTCGGCATCCTGCTGGTGCGCGCGGGCGAGGAGTCCGTGGAGCTTGCGACCTTCCGGCTCGACGGTGCCTACGCGGACGGGCGGCACCCCGACGCCGTGCGCTACACCGATTCGCTCGAGGAGGACGCGGCGCGCCGGGACTTCACGTGCAACGCGCTCTACCTGGATCCCACCACTTTCGAGTGCATGGATCCGACCGGAGGCCTCGCCCACATCGCGGCGGGCGAGCTGCACGCGGTAGGGGAAGCCAGCCGGCGCTTCGCCGAAGATGGGTTGCGGTTGCTGCGTGTGCCGCGCTTCTTGGCGCGTTTCGGTTGGCGCCCCGCGCCGGGCCTCATCGGGGCGATGCGGGCGAGCCGCGCGAGCCTGCGGGGCGTCAGCGCGGAGCGATTCGCCGGGGAGATGGCGCTCATGGCGGGTGGCCCCGGCCCCTTGCATGCCCTGGAGATCCTCGCCGAAGCGGGCCTTTGGGATCGCGCCTTCTCTGCCGGGCACGACCACGGCGAGGGCCCGTCGGCCGCTACTCTGGCCGTGGCACGCGCGCGCTGCGCGGCAGGCGGCATCGACCTGGCGGATTGGTACTGCTTTGGGTTGGAGGAAGATTGGGGTGCGGTGGAGCCCCTGGACGCCAAAGCCCTCGACCGGCGCCTACGCCGATTGACCGTGCCGCGCGCCGTGATGCACTCGGTGGCGGCGCGACTGCACGCGCGTAGGCAATTCGAGCAGGCCGCTGTGCACGGGGATCGGGCGGCATGGATCCGCCTTTGCCGGGATGCGGATGGGCGCTCGGGCCTGTTCCTCGCCCGCGCACGGCGGTTGGCGATGGGCATCGATGCAGCCGAACTCGAGGCGCTTTGGGCGAAGTTCGAATCCCTGCCGCCCAGCCTCATCCATCCGGCGCACCTGCCGGGCGGAAACGATTGGCAAGCCCTGGGCGTTCCCGCGGGCCCTCCCCTCGGCCGTTGGATGCGCGCCGTGGAGGACCTGGTGCTGCGGGGAGACGTCGGCTACGGGGACGCAGTGGACTGGCGGCGGGTGCTCGAGCAGCACGGCGCCGGGTTCTTCGGCTGATCAGCTCGGCGGGAAGCGTTTGCGCAAGCGCAGCGAAACCCAGAAGCCTACGGCGGCGAGCACAGTGACCAGGTAGGGCCACGGTTCTGCGCGGCCCGCAGTGGCGGCGAGGCAGGCGCTGGCGAACATCAAGCGGCGCAGGCAAACACCCATCGCCTGTCCCACCCGTGCGCGGGTCCACTCGGTGGTGGCGCGCAGGAAGCGGTAGATGCCCGCGGCCGCGCCGAAACTGAGGGCAAACGCAAGGGCCAGTCCCGCACCGGAAGCAGCGGGGCGCAGGGCCAAGCCGGAGACCGGCAGCAGTGCGAGGATTGCCGCGCACAAGCCGAGGGCGCGGCCAGGGGACGCGCTGCCGTCCAAGGGCCGCACGCCGTCTTCGAAGCCGCTGAGCCGCGACACCGCGAACACGTAGGCGCCGTACGCAAGCGGAGGCAGCAGCAGTCCGGCATCGAGTCCAAGATCCGTTTGGGCGCGCCCGACAAGGATGGCCGCAAACAGGTTGCCGGCGCGGCACAGGCCGAGCAGCAGGGGACCGAGCCACAACCCGCGCGGCCCGAAGTCGTAAGCGACGGCGAGGGCGGCCACGATGGCCCACGTCAAACTGGCCCATGGGCTCAGGATGAAGCTCACGCCGATTCCACAAGCCAGCAGGCCGAGCCCGATACCCGTTGCGGTGGAAAGCGAAAGGTCACCGCGCACCAGGGGCCGCGGGCGGCCTTGTTCCCGGTCGGCGGCGACATCGGCGCAGTCGTTGAGCGCCATGCCCCCGGAGAACACGCAATACGCGGCGAGGGCCGACGACGCCATCGCTAGCGGGCTGGGCATGGCACCGGCCGCACCGATGGCGAGTCCCGCCCACGCGTCGAGCAAAGCCGAGGGCGCGAGCGACACCCGCGTCAGTGCGAAGTAGGCGCCCAGCGCGCGGCGATCGGTCATGGGATCAGAGCAGGCGCAGGATGTCCTGATAGGTGACGTAGACCATCAGCGACAGGATCAGCACGAGGCCGACGAGTTGGCTGTAGCCCATGATCTTCTCCGACACCGGCGAGCCTTTGATGCCCTCGATCATCAGGAAGAACAGGTGCCCGCCGTCGAGCAGCGGAATCGGCAGCACGTTCAGGAACGCCAGGTTGACGCTCAGCATGCACAGGAAGAACAACAGCTTAGTCCAGCCCATGGACGAAGCCTGGTAGCTGACCTGGCCAATCGTGACGATGCCGCCGAGGTTCTTCGGGCTGATCTCCCGGCGGAACATCTGCTTCAGGGTCATCACCGCTTCGCGCAGCATGCGCAAGGACGAGCGCGCGCCGAGGGTGATGGCCTTGCCGAAGCCGTCCGCCCGGAAGGTGTACATCGAGGGGCGGTAGCCGAAACCGTACTCCAGGGCTGCACCGACCCCGGCCGTGGCCATGAGTTCGAGGGGCTGATCGCCGCGCACGACGGCGAAGGCCAAGGGCGATTCGAGGGTGGCCGCGTTGCCGGCGGCCAACTGGATGTCGGCCCATTCCGCAGCGGGCTTGCCATTGAGGCCCGTCACCTGGTCGCCCGTCTGCAGACCCGCCTTTTCGGCTGCGCTGCCGGGGCGCACGAGCAGCACGGTGGAGTCGAGGTCCTGGGCGAACGCCACGTCGTCGTACAGGGCATACGCCTCGGCGGGTTTGTAATCGGCCCACTCGAGTTCCATGGCCTGGCCATCGCGGCGCACCGTGGCGTGCAGGGGGCCGGCGGGAGCGTCGATCAGGCCCAGGAGCAGATCGGTGCTGCGCCAAACAGGCTTGCCCGCAATCGACACGAGACGGTCGCCCGCCTGCAGTCCGAGGTGTTGCGCGGGACCGGCTGTGCGAACCGCTTCGATCCTGTGGCTGGGCGGTTCGATGCCGAAAACGGCACGGCCTTCCACGGGTTTCCAGAGCGGCTCGACGGTCACGTCGATCAGGCTCTCGTTCCGTTCGACCTCCAGGGTGACGGGAGCATTTGCGGCGTAGGCTTGGATCAACGCGCTTTCGGGATCCTGGCCCGGAAGGCTGCCGCGCACGCTGCGCACGCGATCCCCGGACAACAATCCGGCGGCCGCAGCCGGCCCGTCGGGGTCGACTTCGAGCGTCCAGTGGGGATCGCTGGCCGGGCCCATGCCCACGCGGTAGAAGCCGTTGTGCTCGTCCTTGCGCGGCGTCAGTGCGATGTCGCGCGTATCGGCTTCCCCGGGATACCGCACGTGCATATGCACGGGTTTGGAGCCGGAGATCGCGACTTCGCTGGGAATGCCCATGAAGTCGTGCACTTCGCGGCCCTCGATGCTCAGGATCTCGGTGCCGCGCGGGATGCGGGCTTCCCAGGCGGGCATGCCGGGAATTGTCGCACCGACCACCGGGCGCACCGCCGGCACGCCAAAGTGGTAGACGAGCGGGAAACACACGAGCGCGAAGATCACGTTCATGATCACGCCGCCGGAGTAGATCAAGAAGCGCTGCGGCACGTTTTTGGCGTGCAGACTGTCCGGCGGCGGGGATTCGCCCGGATTGCGCTCGTACTCGCCAGCCATGCGCACGTACCCGCCAAAGGGCACGAGCGCCAGTTGGTAGAGGGTTCCGCGCCGGGTCCAGCCGAAGAGTTTGGGGCCGAAACCGAGGCTGAAGACCTCGACGCGCACCCCGCAGGCGCGGGCGGCGAGGAAGTGGCCGGCCTCGTGCACGAAGATCACCAGGCCGATGCCGAGGGCGACTTGCAGCAGGCGGAGGATTTCAGGGCTCATGGAGTCGTTCGGGATGCCTGGGGTTGGACGCGCTGGCGTACGAAATCGCGGGCCCAGGCGTCCGCGGCCAGGACGCCTTCGATGGTGGCGGTGCCGGCAGGGCGGTTTGCGAGGGCTTCGCGACACAGGTCCGCGATCGCCAAAAACGGAATGTGGCCCGCCAAGAAGGCGTGCACGGCCTCTTCATCGGCCGCATTGAGCACCGCACCCGAGGTCCCTCCGGCGCGGATGCACTCGAAACCCAGGTCCAGGGCCGGAAAGGCCTCCCGGTCCGGGGGTTCGAAGGTGAGCGTGGAAAAGGTTTCCCAATCGAAGCCCACCAGGGCCGGATTTTCCAGTCGCTCGGGTGAGAACAATGCAAATTGGATCGGCCCGCGCATGTCCGGCTTGCCCATTTGGGCGATGACGCTGCGGTCCACGAACTCGACCATCGAGTGCACCACGGACTGGGGGTGCACGACCACCTCGATGCGCTCGGCGGGCAGGCCGAACAGGTGGTGCAGCTCGATGACCTCGAGGGCTTTGTTCATCAACGTCGCCGACCCGATGGTGATGCGCTGGCCCATCTCCCAAGTGGGGTGTTTGAGCGCCATCTCCTTGGTGACGTGTTCGAGCTCGCTGCGCCGCCGGCCACGGAAAGGGCCTCCGCTGGCGGTGATGAGGATGCGGTGTACCTCGCGCGTCTGTTCGCCGCGCAGGCATTGGTGGATCGCGCTGTGT
This sequence comes from Planctomycetota bacterium, assembly GCA_041398705.1. Classification (GTDB taxonomy): domain Bacteria; phylum Planctomycetota; class UBA1135; order UBA1135; genus NORP259. Next base: position 130,070 of record JAWKUI010000004.1, read on the forward strand.
TCGCTGTCGACGGGCAGGATCTCCGCGCTGTGGCGCCGGGCGCATTCGAGCAGCTCCTGGCCGGCGAGCACGAGCGACTCCTTGTTGGCCAGGGCCAGGCGTTTGCCGCGCTCAAGCACGGCTTCGCTGGGGCGCAAGCCCGCCGCGCCGACCATGCCGTGCACGACCACCTCGTAGTCGGCGGCGGCGAGCAGCTCGAGGGCGGCGTCCGGGCCCGCGAAGAGGGTCGTGCCCGGGGGCAGGTCGGGCCGCAGGGCTTCGGCCGCCGCAGGATCGCCCATGGCGACGAAGGTAGGCCGAAATTCGCGCACCTGGGCCAAGAGCTCCTGCACCGAGCGATTCGCGCACAGGCCGACGACCCGCAGACGATCCGGATGGCGGCGCACCAGGTCGAGGGTCTGGGTACCGATGGAACCGGTGCTGCCCAGCAGGAGAATCGGAAGGGAGGCCATGGCGGAGGCGGGGCCAGAGTGTAGCAGGGCCCCACCCCTGACACCCGAACGGGCCCCGCGACCCGTCCCAGGGACGGCCCCGGCGCTGCGGGTGGCCGGGGCACACTCGGCACCGCTTCGTGCATACCAATTGCCCCAAAAGCCCCCTACACTAGGGCCCGCGAAGCGGACCCTCTCGCCCGCAACGCGCCACCGGGACCCGCCATGGCCGACAAAACACCGATCCAATACAAAGACGCGGGCGTGAACATCGACGCCCAGGACGAGGCCCTGGCCAAGGCGAAGGGCGCGATCCGCGCTTCCTTCACGCCCGGCGTGGTGGGGGACGTGGGCTCCTTCGGGGGCCTGTTCGACCTAGCGGCGATGGGCTCCGAGGGGCACCTGCTGGTGGCGTCGGCGGACGGGGTGGGCACCAAACTCGAGGTGGCCAAACTCGCCGGCATCCACGACACCGTGGGGCGCGACCTCGTGCAGCACTGCATCAACGACATCCTGGTGCAGGGGGCGCGGCCGCTGTTCTTCATGGACTACGTGGGCACGGGCCGACTCGAGCCGAATGTGGTCTCCGACCTGATCCGCGGGTGTGCGGAGGGCTGCCGGGACAACGGCCTGGCCTTGTTGGGAGGCGAGACCGCCGAGATGCCGGGCCTGTACGCGCCCGGGGATTTCGACCTAGTGGGCTTCATCGTCGGTTCCGTGGCGCGCGAGAAACTGCTCGACGGCAGCCGCGTTCGGCCGGGCCAGGTGCTGCTCGGTCTGGCGTCCGACGGATTGCACACAAACGGCTATTCGCTGGCGCGCAAGGTGGTTTTCGAACGTTTGGGTCTGGGCGTGCACGACCGTCCGGCGGCCCTCGGCGGACGCTCTGTGGCGGAGGCCCTGCTGGCCCCGCACCGTCCGTATCTCAAACCTCTGTGGCCGCAACTCGAAGCCGGTCGCATCGCCGCCATGGCCCACATCACGGGCGGCGGCCTGATCGACAACCTGCCGCGCATCCTCGGCGAGTGCGATGCGGTGTTCGAACGCGCCGCCCTGCCGCGCGTGCCGCTCTTCGACTGGCTGGTGGAAGAAGCGGGCATCGACCACGAAGAGGCCTACCGGGTCTTCAACATGGGCGTGGGCATGGTGCTTTGCGTGGATCCCGCCGACGCGGACCAGGTGCAGCGCGAAGTCCAGGCGGCCGGCGAAGAGGTCTGGCGCCTGGGGGTCACCACCCAGGGCAGCGGGGTCGTGCAGTGGTCTTGAACCTCCTGTTGGCTTGCCTCGCGTGGCTGCCCGCGGGCGCGCGCCAGGACGTGCCCGTCGCGGACCTCGCTGCGCAGGTGCGGGCCGCCAGCCCCGAAGAACTTGGGCCCCTGTTGCAGCGGGGATTCGAAGCGTTCCTGACCGAGATGTCCGCCTTCCGGGCGGAAGCCGGGGCCAAGCTCGCCGAGGCCATGCATGAGCGGGCCCAGGCCACCTGGAGCGCGATCTCCCTCGCCGGTTGCCTGCGCCGCGGGGATCGCCTCGACGAGGCCGCCGCCGTGCTCTCCGGCCAGATCGACCGCTGCGAGGCCGAAGGTGACAAAGTGGCTATGTGGGAGGCCTTGGCCCTGGTTCAGGACGCCGCCGGCGATCGGGACGGCCAATTGGATTCCCTCGGACGGGCCTACGCGGGTGGGGGCCACGATGCGTGCCAGATCCTGGCCGGCCTGGCGCTGCGCGAAGGCCGCTTCGGGGAGGCAACCCGCCTCTTTGCGGGGTTGATCGACCAGGCCCGCACCCAAGCCCGCGATCCCGAACCTTGGGCCCTGCCCGGCTGGGGCTTATCCTTGCTTGGGCCAGATTCTCCCTCCAATCCGGTTCCGGTGCCCGCAGGGCGGCCGGAGCGTCCTTGACCCAACCCGAACCCTGATACCAGGCCCCTTGGCGGGTCTATTGCCAAAGCTATGCGAAACCCCAAGACCCTTCTCTTCGCCGCCGGATCCGTGGTGCTCGCCGCGGGCGTGGCTTTCGCCTTCCAGGACAAGGGCCGCGAACTTTCGGACAAGGACCTGGCCAAGGTGTCCAAGGCCATGGGCGAATACTTCCAGGCCCGGGCGGAAAACAAGGATTCGATCTCCCCGCTGGGCGAGATCCACGAGTCGATCGCGGGCCTCGAGAAGAAGCTGTCCAAGGCCCGTTCGCAGAACCTGCTGGCCTTCCCCGACGATCTCGGCCGGGCGCTGTGGTTGTCCAACGACTACGGCAAGAAAAAGGTCAAGAAGGGCAAGGTCGATGAGCTCAAGTACACCGAGCGGTTCTACTCGAAAGAGAACCCGCTCAACTACGTCGTCGCCACGCCGGGCAAGTACAACGCCGCCGAAGCCTGGCCGCTGATCATCGCGATCCCGCCGGTGGACCAGAGCCCGTCGCAGCACGTGACCGAGGAGTGGGGAGCGCAGGAACTGCGCGAAGGCGCGATCATCGCCGTGCCGAAGATGCCGGCGAAAGCCGAGGAGTGGATGGATCGTCCCGGCATGGCGGCGGTGATGAGCACCCTGCAACAGGTCTTCGAGAACTACGCCGTCGACTTCGATCGCGTGTACCTGGTCGGAACCGGTAAGGGCGTCGAATTGGCGCTTTCCCTGGCGGCGATGCGCCCCTTTGCGTTTGCGGGCGTGGCGGGCCGTCGCGGGGACTCGGGCACCGTCGGTCCCGAAGCTTTCGGCAACCTGCCGGTATACCTGACCGGTGCGGGATCCCAGGCCCAGGCGTTCGAGGAGAAGGCCAAGGGGCTCGGCATGACCACCGTGACGCTCAACGCCACCGCCGAGGTCGCCGACATCTGGACCTGGATGGGCGAACATCCGCGCAACTCTTATCCGAATTCGATCGAGTTCTGGCCCACCGTCAGCCTGATCCGGTCCAACTGGCTGGAGATCGAACGCGGCAGCGCATCTGAGGGCGCGCACCTCAAGGCCGAGATCGACAAGGGCAGCAACACGATCACCATCGAAGGCGAAGGCGTGCCCGCCGTGGTGCTGCACCTGTCGGACGCCCTTGTCGACCTCGATCGGCCGGTGCGCATCGTCGCCAACGGCGCCTCCAAGGAGGTCTCGCCGGTGCGTAGCCTGACGCGCTTCCTCGACATGGCCTACTTCGCGCAAGCCGACCCCGGCCAGATCTACGTGGTCAGCGAGCAGGTCGACCTGCCCTTCCGCGCCGTGGGTGGCGAAAAGGGTGAGGGGGAAGAGGGCAAGAAGGAGTGAGCTCCAAAGGCCCCGCTGGAGCATCAGGCGCCCCGCCCGCCCCCCCGGGCCGGCGGGGCGCCTTCGTATGGCTCACCTGTGTGACCCTGTCGGGGGCCGGCACGATGGTCGTCGAACTGTCCGCGGTGCGGCTGCTCGCGCCTTGGTTCGGTTCTTCGAACGGCGTCTGGACCCATGCGATCGGCGTGATCCTGATGGCTTTGGCCCTCGGGTACGCGGCGGGAGGACGGCTTTCCTCCCGGGGTCGGCCCGAAGCCCACGCGGCCCGGGTGCTCTTCGCCGCGAGCCTCTGGTGTGCCGCCCTGCCGTTCCTTGCCGGCCAGGTCGCGCCCTGGTTCCGGCCCGCGGACGCCAGTCTGCATGGGGCTGGCGGCCTGCTGTTCTGGGGCAGCCTGGTCTGCGCAGCGTTGTTGTTCCTCGTGCCCGCCCTGCTGCTCGGCTGCGTGGCGCCTTTGGCGGTGCAAGGCCTGAGCCGGGCCCATGGGGAGTCCGCGGGTCAGGCCGGCGGCCACATCCTCGCGCTGTCGACCCTCGGTAGCCTGGTGGGCACCTTCGCGACGACCTACTGGTGTTTGCCCGTGCTCGGCTTGCGCTGGACGTTCCTGCTCGCCGGTGGGCTTTTGGCCCTCGCCGCCACGCTGCTGCTGGTGGCCTCGCGCAGTCCGTGGACGGCGCTAGTGCTGCTGCCCGCGGCCGCTGGATGGCTGCCCGGGGCGCAACCGGCCGTGGGCGATGGGCAGCGCCTGATCGCCGAGGTGCAATCGCCCTATCAGTGGATCCGCGTGCTCGAGAGTGGCGCAGGCGAAACGCTCGAACGGCGGTTGGTGGTGAACGAAGCCCTCGATTCCTTCCAGTCGTTATGGCGTCCGGAGCCGGGGTTCATTGGACTCGGAAGCTACTACGACTACTTCGTGCCGCCCGCGTTCTGGGACCGCGGCGGCGACCGCTGGCGCGTGTTGATCCTGGGCTTGGGAGCGGGCACCGCGGTGCGGGTGCTCGAAGGCACTTTGCCCGCCGGGGTGGCGCTCGAAAGCACCGGCGTCGAACTCGATGCGGAGGTGGTCCGCCTCGGCCGCGAGTACTTCGAGTTGCAGGCGAACGTAGGGGACCGGCGCGTCTACAGCGGACAGGATGCGCGGGCGGTGCTCGCCGCCCTGCCGCGCGACTTCGACCAGATCCTCGTCGATGCCTATGCGAACAACGTCGAGATCCCACCGCACCTGTGCACGCGGGAGTTCTTCGCCGAGGTGCGGGAGCACTTGCGGCCGGGCGGTTGGGTGACGGCCAACGTCTCCGGTTTTGGGCTCGGCGATCCCGTGGTGAATGCGATGGCGCAGACCCTGGCCACCGGGATGCAGGGGGAGACCTTGGCCTTGGTGCTGCCCTTTTCGCGCAACGTGATGCTCTACGCCCGCAGGGAAGCGCCGCTGCCGCGGCCGGATGGCCCGGACTTCTTGGTGGGGCCGGATGAGTTGCGCGCGCGCCTCGAGTGCGTGCGGCTCGATGGGTGCTGGCGCGTCTGGCAAGGCGGGGAAGTCGCGCCTTTGACCGATGACCGGTCGCCGATGCAGCGTTTGCAGGACGCTTCGATCGCGTACGGGGTTGCGGGATGGATGCAGGCGCGGGAGGCGGGGCAGTGAGCGCCCGCTTGGTCCTGTGCCTGGCGGCCCTGTGCCTGTCCTCCGCCCATGTTCAGGACGCGGCCCGCGATCTGCAGGCCGGCCGTTACGCCGACGTGATCGCCGCCACCGCCGAGGGGCCGGTGGGGGAGACGCAGGAGGCGGCCCGCCTACGGTACGAGTTGCGGCTGCAGGCCTTGCACCAAGCCGGGGATCTGGTCGGCGTTTGGGTGGCCGCCCAGTCGGTGCCTGGCGACTGCGGCCCCTACGCGCCCTTCCTGGCCGCGCGGGTGGCGGTCGACCTCGATCGACCCGCCGAAGCCCAGAAAGCCTTGGAGCGCTTGCGGGGAGCCCTGGAGGGCAAGCACGGGCTCGCCCCGGAAGCCGAGCAGTGGTACCGGGATCGTTTGGCCGACCTGGAGTCCAGGGTGGCCGAACGCGAACAGGTGTCAGAACGCACGGCGGGTCGGGTGCGAACGGCCCAAGGGGTGCTGGCGGGACTTGCTGGATTGCTCGCGCTGGCGCTCGTGGGCGGCTTGAGGCGGGTGCGCTAGGGAGTCTTAGCCAAGAAACCGGCCTGGGATGCCTTGGGCTTCCCGGGCCGTTCGAATCGCCAATCGCGTCCTACTCGAAGAGAAGGCTGACCGCGTTGGTGAAGTTGCTGCTGCCGCCGTTCTCGCGGTGCCAGGCCTGGAAGGTCCAGGTGGAGCCCGCCGTGGCAGCCACATTGCCGGTGGGGGTGCGCAGGCTGGAGGGGTTGATCGTGAGTTCCCCAAGCCGGTCGTTCCGGTGAAGAACACTTCCGGTCCGAGGTTGTAGCGGCCGATCGGGCCGCCCAAGAGGCACAGCAGGCCGGTGCTACCGGGGATCGTGCCGCCACTGGTTCCTCCCTGTCCAGCCAGGAAGTAGCCGAACTGGTTCAGGGGCATGCCCTCCGCGTGCAGGGTCTTCTGGGTGCCGGTCGATGGGGTGCCGTACGCCGTAATGAAGCCGTATCCACCGGTCGAGTTGGGGGAACCGAAGCAGTACTGCCTAGCAGGCGAGTCCAACGTGTTGGACCATACGATGGCGCCCGTTTGCTGGTAGTTCGTGCCGTTCGAGTACGTGTAGGAGACGCCGACATAGCGACTGGAGGTGAACCCGCCGGACCAGCGAGAACAGCTGCCGACTGGCCGGGCCCCGTAGACTCCGGTGGTCGGCAGCGTCGCACGGCGCTCGCTCATGGCCCACTGGTGTTGGTTGGTCCAGTTCAGGATCGTGGTGTAGCAGGAGTAGGTGGTGGCCTGATCCCACTCCACGCAGCTCACCGCCCAGCGGTTCGCCATGGTCGCGATGGAAGGGTAGCGGTCCCTGTTGCCCAGGTCGATGTGGGCCCAGGCGTTCAATCGCGCTTCGGAGAAGCCGTGGTGTCCTGCACCGCGAAAGCCCAGGTTCCATACGTGAAGGTTCCCGGGTTGAGGAAGTAGACGGCCAATGCGCTCATGGGCAGAGCCGCCACAGGGCGGTTGTCCGCAAGTTGCGGGTCCCCGATATCCAAGGATCCGACGTACCACCCCGAGTTAATATGGAACAGGGTCGTCAGGGGAGTGAGGAAGCTGAAGGTCGGAGTCAAGCGCGCTGTTTTGACTTGTGAAAGCGCTGTGGCGGATTCATAGCCCAGGCAGGCTACGGTCCATTCGTCGACGGTTCCCCTGGACTTGGATATATGGACTTCGCTGTCATCGATACCGCTGATGGAGGCAAACCCCCAGGTGGTTCCGAGCGAGGCCCACCGTGGTGCTGAGCGGGACGACGGGGGTGACAATGCGACCACGGATTCGAGTGTAGCCCGGGCTGCCCGAGAACGCCCGGGTCCACACCACGCCGAAGTTGCCCGTACCTTGGTAGGACCCGCCCACATCGCATTGCGTATCCTCCCAGGAGGAATTTCCCGAGCCTAGGGTGAACACCGGGCTCAACAGTCCGGCGTTGTCATCGTCGAAGGTGCGTCCGGTGACTTCCGTGTAGCCGGAGGCGTTCTCGAACAGATACGTGGAAAGGAATTGGGCGGCTGGAGTGCACGATGCCACGGTGGGCGCTGGGTGCAATTCGCGGAGGTGAAGTCCACGTATGCCCGATCGACGAGGAGCCAGTGCTCGAATCGAAGAAGTCTACCAGCACGTCGTTGTCGGTGGCGGAGAACTCGCTCTGGTAGCTGAAGGCGAACAGGTTCGAGGTGGTGATGTACGCTACGTCCGAGTATTCCAGATCGTGGGTGTAGCCAGCGTTGATCCCAAAGGTGCTGAACAGGGGGTCGACTACGATCGGGCCCTGGGCGTTCGACATGAACTGCGCGGGCACGGTGAGTTGCACCTGGCCGTTTGCGAAGTCAATCGGAAGTGCCAATTGCTTGCCAGCCTGGTCATAGACGAGCGCGTGTTCGTACAGAACGCCGCCCCTTTGGTTCCCAAAGAGCCAGCCGTCCCCATGGCGTTGGGCCACCAGGTCCGTCGCCAAATCGAGGTTCAGGGTAAGCGGGCTGTTACTGGCGGACACGTCGACGGAGAAACTCTGCTCCACCCCGTCGAGGGAGAGGTCGTACCACGCCTGCACCGGCCCACGATCCAGGGACCAGCGGTCGCCTGTGCGCTCAGGGGCTTTGGCGCGGGTCAGTTCTAGGGATTCTCCTTGGTAGGTGGCGCTTTCCAGGCGCATGGTCACGGGCCAGTTGCGCTCGGCATCGCTGCCGAGGAAGGGGGCGAAGGTGAACCCTTCCGTGCTGAGGCTGGCTTTGTAGTTCTTGCCCATGGCCCAGAGCACATCGCCACGCACGTCGTAGCCGACGTGGCGCTGCGGGGCCGAGCCGGGAGCAAACTCCAACGGCGGCGGGGTCGGCTCATCGGCGCCCATTTCAGGGAGGGGCTGGGGCGCGATGGCCGCATAATCGGCCTGGGGGCCGGCATCCATGCCGGGGAGGGCACCATCGACGTTGAGGGAGAGGTCCGGCGCTTGCATCGGGCCCCGGAGGGCAACGGGCGAGGCGGCATGCGCGGATTGGGGGTTCACCGCCGGTTCCACCGTTTGAGCCGAGGTGAGCGCGGGGAGCAGGGCCAGGCCCGCTAGCCAGCCGCAAGAGTGTGTGTACGGGAGCTTCATCATCTTTGGGTGGTTGCAGTGGGTGGACATGAGGTCGGGTACCCCTTTAGGAAGCGCAGAATGGCCACGGCTTCCCTCACCCCAATGGAATGGCGCGCGGATCGCACTTCCAGCCCCCGCCCTGAGGCCTCTTTTTGATGCATACCCACTGGGGCCCCAGCGTTGCGTGGATACTCGAATAAATTCGCAGGGGAAGTGGGCCGGGATCCCGGCCCACTTGGGCTCCCCGGATGGTGGGAAGTTACAAAAAAAGGCCCGGCGACGCAGGTGCGCCGACGGGCCTTGAGTCAACGACCTGGGACTACAGGAGGTCCAGGATACCGGTGCCTTCTTCGCCGGTCAGGGTGACCGTGTTGGCGCGGTAGTTGATGTTGATGGAGATCTTGGAGTTCCAGGGGAAGAGCTCCTTGTCGCACACGATGCCGAGGGCGACCGCGGCGAAACCGCGGGCGGTCTGGGTCTTGCTCGAGTCAGCGAGCATCTCCAGGAGCTTGTCCACCGAGTCCTTGTCACCGATGGTGCCGAGGGCGCTGGCGATGGCGGCCTGCGACGACAGCGACTTGGCTTCGCCGAGCATCTTCAGCAGGTTCGGAACGGTCGACTTGTCGCCCAGGAGGCCGAGGGCCACCGCCGCCTGCTTGAGCAGCTCGGGGCGGAAGGCGGAACCTTCCAGGATCTCTTGGATACGTTGCTTGGCCTGGGTGTACCCCATGAGGCCGAGGGCCACCGCGGCGTGACCGCGGGTTTCGTCGCTACCGCCGAAGAAGTCGAGCTTCTTGAGGATCAAGTCGGCGCTCGAGGTGTCCTTCAGAAGGCCCAGGCCCAGCATGTAGGCACCGGCTTCCGAGGGGGTCTTGCAGTCTTCGCACTCGGTCTTGAGGGCGGCCAGGGCGGCGCTGTCGAGCACACCTTGGCTGGCATCCGCCAGGGCGCGGCCGTGCACGCCGAGGGCCAGGCCGGCCCAGGCACGCTGCTCGCCCTTCGCCTTCGCCATGCGCGAGACGATCGCCTTGCGCATGTCGTCGCGGGCTCCCGCGGGGTCCTCGATATCCTTGCCTTGCGCGTCCTTCTCCGGAGCGGTGCGCGCCGCGGCCTGGGCCATGGCGATCAGCGCATACCGGCGACCTTGCTGGTCCCCGTCCTTGGTCAGGCGCTCGAGGGCGGCCTGGGCCAAAGCGTGCGGCGACTTCTTGTTGCTCGACTTGCGGGCATCGGCCACTTGGCCCATGGCCAGGATCGCCGACTGCTGGATCGAGACGTTGTACTTCGAGTGCTCGTCGACCACGTCGACCAGCATCGTCAGCACCGCATCGCGCTCCTTCTCGAATTCACCGTTGCCATCCGCCAACAGGCGGGCCATGGCGGTCGGGACGTGGGCGCGCACCATGTAGTGGCGGGTGCGCGAGTTGGCCCGTTCCTTGGCTTCGTCGAGGTAGTCCATCAGCCAGGCGATCTGGCCTTGGCGCGTCTGGGCGGCCAGCGCGTTCAGGTCGGCACCCTCCGGGGCTTCGGCCGTCAGCGATTCGAGCGGAGTCAGGCCGTAGGCCGTCATCGCCGCCACCTTGATGTCGCGGGTCGCGAAGCTCGGGGAGTTGAGCACCTCGACCAAAGTCGCGGCGATCTGCTTGCTGACGTTCGGGTCGCCGCAGCGGTTGCCGATCAGGCCCAGGCCGTAGGCCGCGAAGGCGCGGGTACGCCACGGCACTTCGGTCTTGCCGAGCAGACGACGGGCGTCTTCGCTATCGGTCAAGAGCTGGGTCAGGATGTCCACCGAAGCGGGGTTCGCCAGGATGCCGAGGGCCACCGCAGCGGTCTCCGAGATCTCCTGGTTGCTGTCCTTCAGGAACTGCTTGATGATCTGCTCGAATTCCGAGGTGCCGCTCTCTTCCTTGGAGTCGCCGATCTTCGCCAGCGCGATCATCGCACCGGTGATGATGTCGTTGCCGCGCTCCTTCTCGAGCACCTTCTTGAGGGCCGGCACCACCTGACCGCGGATCTGCTCCTCGGTCGGCTTCAGGGTGTTCTTGCCCTGGGCCTCGGTGCCTTTGCCGAGCAACCAGTCGCCGTCGCCGGTGATGACGCCGGAGGTCTGGATGGCCTGCTTCAGGTTCAGGTACTGGTCCTTGTTGAAGCCCCACCAGAAGTCCCAAGTGGTCAGGTCGGGACCGACTTCACCGCCGCCGGTCATCGGACCTTGCGTGGTGCCGCCGGGGGCCGGAGTGCCACCGGGCGCGCCCGGGGTCGAGGGGCCAGGGGTGGAAGGGCCGCTGGGGCCGGGAGTGCCCGGGCCGCCGGGGCCAGGGGTCGCCGGTCCGCCGCCGGTGCCGCCGCCTCCCCCGGGCGGCACGGTATCACCGGGGCCCCGGTAGGTGCCGCCGTGTGCGCTTGCGTCCACGGTGAACGCAAGGCTGCCGGCCAACAGGGCTGCGCCGATAAGCAGTGTCTTTTTCATAGCGTTGAGTTGGGTTACGGGGGGTACCGTTGGCTTGCAGCATGGTGCGGGGAGAGTGGTACCCGGACTCTGCACCTGGGCCACAGGGCGCAAACCCCGTGCCGAAGCCGACGTACCTTGCATAATAGGGCTCTGGAGCCCGTTTGCACAGGGAACCGGGGTTCACCTGGGAAGTTGTTCTTTGTGCCGTGTGGCCCCCTGGTAACGCACTTTTCCCCCGGGGGTTCCGGAGCACCCCCCGCGTGTGCAAGCGGCGGGAAAGGGGCGTCGCCGCGCCGGAATGGCGGGGGAACCCGGTGCCCCGATCCGGCACACTGGGGCCATGCCCGCGCTTCCCCCGCTTCCTCCCCGAACGGCCCTAGCACCGCCGCCGGGGGCGTTTGCCTCCGATCCAGGCGGCGTGGGGGGGCTGCTCGGGGCTCTAGTGGAGCTTGAGCGTGCGTTCGGGGTTCGCGGGCTCTGCTGGACGCCCGCTGGGCAGCGGCCGCAGATCACCCCGGGGAACCGGCTGCGGGACCTGCGGCCGGGCCCGGAGCCTGCGGTGGGGGAGGTCCAAGTCGACCGCGCCCCGGGGCTTGTGGGGGCCGCGGAACGGCAGTTCCGGACCCGCCTCGAGGGGCCTTGGGGCGGCGGGATCTTGCGATGGATCGCGGCCGAAGACGGCGCCGTGGCGGGGGAGCTGATCCCCTGGGCGGCGTTCTGGATCGGCCACCATGCAGAGGCCAGCCAGCGCCAACGCGAACACGCGACGGCGCGCCTCGGCGAGCGCGCGGCCGCCCTGGTGCACGATCTGCGCAACCGGCTCACCCTGATCGGGCTGCAGCAGGAGCGGTTCTTCCTCGAAGGCGGCGGCAGCGACAACGCCGTGGGGCGCGAATTGCTCGCGGAAGCCCGCGCCCTGTGCGCCGCGATGTTGCCCCAGGCGGGGCGCACGTCAGCGGCGACTCCGCTCAAGCTGCGCGAGGTGCTCGAACGCGCCTTACGCCAAGCGCCGGGCATGAGCCGCAGCGGTGGGCGTGGCGTGGAAATGCGTCTGCGGTGCCGACCCGATCTGGAAGTCTTCGCCGATCCCGTGGCCTTGGCGCGCGTCTTCGAAAACCTGTTGGTCAACGCGGTCGACGCCTGTCGCGGCGGCGGTCGCATCTCGCTCGACGCCCAGGCGCGCGCCGGTGGCGTGGCGATCGTCGTCGAGGACACCGGTTGTGGAATGGATCGCGCGGCCCTGGCGCGTGCGTATCGCCCGGGTGCCCACGGCGGCGGCGGAACGGGCTACGGTTCTGTCAGCCTGCTCGCAGCCCTCGAGGACCTGGCGGCGGAGTTGTTTGTGCAGAGCGCGCCCGGGCAAGGCACGCGGTGCGAAGTGCGGCTCGCGGCGGCCCCGGAACCCGATGGGATCTGGCTGGTGGATCCCGATGCACGGCGCCTGGCGCGGCGTGCGGCGCGCCTGACGCGGCAGGGCAGGCGCGTGCTGCCGATGGCGGGCTGCGGCGAAGCGATGCGGTTGCTGGGGGACTTGCGTCCGCGGTCGCTGTGGCTTGCGCGGGGAATGGGGGATCCGTTGCTCGGCGAACTGCTGCGGTTGGCCCAGGGGCTCGATGTGCCCGTGGGGCTCTGCGGCGAGGGGCGCGATTGGGCGCCGCAGGTCGGCTGATTTCCGCCGGGCGTGCCGGGGTCCAAAAACAAGGCCGCGGCACCCCTGGAAGGGATACCGCGGCCGCGAACGATCCGCCTGGGGATCAGGCTTCGGGCAAGAGGTGCGAACGCAGGTACTCGCGGTTCATGCGCGCGATCACGTCGACGTCGATGCCCTTCGGGCAGGCCGCCATGCACTCGTAGTGGTTGGTGCAGGTGCCGAAACCTTCCTTGTCCATCTGGTCGACCATGGCTTTGGCCCGGGCGGTGCGCTCGGGTTGGCCCTGGGGCAGGTTGGCGTATTGGTAGATCTTGGCGGCGGTGAACAGCATCGCGGCGGCGTTCGGGCACGCGGCGACGCAGGCGCCGCAACCGATGCACGCGGCGGCGTCCATGGCGGCTTCGGCGCAGTTCTTCGGCACGGGCACCGAGTGGGCTTCGGGGGCCGCGCCGGTGTTGACGGAGACATAGCCGCCAGCCTGCATGATGCGGTCGAAGGCGCTGCGGTCGACAACCAGGTCGCGCACCACGGGGAACGCGTTCGCGCGGAACGGTTCGATCGTGATGCGGTCGCCGTCCTGGAACTTGCGCATGTGCAGCTGGCACGTGGTGGTCAGCTTCTCCGGACCGTGCGCGTGGCCGTTGATGACCAGGTTGCAGCTTCCGCAGATGCCTTCGCGGCAGTCGTGGTCAAAGGCGACCGGGTCCTTACCTTCCGCGAGCAGCTTCTCGTTGAGCACGTCGAGCATCTCGAGGAAGGACATGTCGGGGTCGGCTTTGACCTGGTAGGTCTCGAAGCGACCGCTGTCCTTGGGGCCCGCTTGCCGCCAGATTTCGAGGGTGAGTTGCATGGGTGTCGTTGGGCTTGGGGCGGGATTACTTGTAGCTGCGGGTGGTCAGCTTGACGTTTTCGAAGACGAGGTCTTCTTTGTGCAGGGCTTCGGCTTTGTCGTCACCCTGGTATTGCCAGGCGGCCGCATAGCAGAAGTCGTCGTCGTTGCGCTTGGCTTCGTTTTCCGCGGTCTGGTGTTCCTCGCGGAAGTGACCGCCGCAGGATTCCTCGCGGTGCAGGGCGTCGGAGACCATGAGTTCAGCGAACTCCATGAAGTCCGCCACGCGGCCGGCGTGTTCGAGGCTCTGGTTGAGGCCGTTCGCATCGCCGGGCAGCTTGAGGTCGTTCCAGAACGCTTCGCGCAGGCCGCGGATCTTGCCGAGGGCCGTGTTCAGGCCTTCGGCGTTGCGCGCCATGCCGCAGTAGTCCCAGCAGACAAGGCCGAGTTCGCGGTGCAGTTCGAAGGCGCTGCGGCTGCCCTTGATGTCGAGCATGCGCTGCACGCGGCCGCGGGCTTCGGCTTCGGTGGCGGCGAACGCCGGGTGCTCCGCGGTGACCGGCTGCATGCTGCGGCCGGCCAAGTGCGAGGCAATCGTCGCGGGAATGACGAAGTACCCGTCGGCCAGGCCCTGCATGAGCGCGCTGGCGCCCAGGCGGTTGGCGCCGTGGTCGGAGAAGTTGGCTTCGCCGAGCACGAACAGGCCGGGAACGGTGCTCTCCAGGTTGTAGTCGACCCACAGGCCGCCCATGGTGTAGTGCACGGCGGGGTAGATGCGCATCGGGACCTGGTAGGGGTCCTCGGCGGTGATGCGCTCGTACATCTGGAACAGGTTGCCGTAGCGCGCTTCGATGGCCGGTTTGCCGTCACGACGGATGGCGTCGGCGAAGTCGAGGAACACGGCCTGGCCGGTGGAACCAACCCCGCGGCCGTCGTCGCACACGAGTTTCGCGTTGCGGCTGGCCACGTCGCGCGGAACCAGGTTGCCGAAGCTCGGGTACTTGCGCTCCAGGTAGTAATCGCGCTCGCCGTCCGGGATCTCGGCGGCCCGGCGCTTGTCGCCGGCCTTCTTCGGAACCCACACGCGACCGTCGTTGCGCAGGGATTCGCTCATCAGGGTGAGCTTGGACTGGTGCGAGCCGGAAACCGGGATGCAGGTCGGGTGGATCTGCGTGTAACACGGGTTCGCGAAGTACGCGCCGCGCTTGTGGGCGCGCCAAGCCGCCGTGACGTTGCTGGCTTTCGCGTTGGTCGACAGGAAGAAGACGTTGCCGTACCCGCCCGTGCAGAGCAGCACCGCGTCGCCGGCGTGGCGCTCGAGGGCGCCAGTCACCAGGTTGCGCGTGATGATGCCGCGGGCGACGCCGTCGACGGTCACAACGTCCAGCATCTCGCGGCGCGTGAACATCTCGACGCCGCCGGAGTGCACCTGACGCATCAGCGCGCTGTAGGCGCCGAGCAGGAGTTGCTGACCGGTTTGGCCGCGGGCGTAGAACGTGCGGGACACCTGGGCGCCGCCGAACGAACGGTTGGCGAGCAGACCGCCGTATTCGCGGGCAAACGGCACGCCTTGGGCCACGCACTGGTCGATGATGCCCGTGGACACTTCGGCCAGGCGGTACACGTTGGCTTCGCGGCTGCGGTAGTCGCCGCCTTTGATCGTGTCGTAGAACAGACGGTGCACGCTATCGCCGTCGTTCTTGTAGTTCTTGGCCGAGTTGATGCCGCCCTGGGCTGCGATCGAGTGCGCGCGGCGGGCGGAGTCGTGAATGCAGAACGACTTGACCTTGTAGCCCATTTCGGCCAGCGAGGCCGCGGCGGAGGCGCCCGCGAGACCCGTGCCGACAACGAGCACGGTGAACTTGCGGCGGTTGGCCGGGTTGACCAGCTTCAGGTCGAACTTGTGCTTCGTCCACTTGTCCGACAGATCGCCGGAGGGGACTTTGGATTCGAGTACTTGGCTCATCAGTTGGATCCTCCCATGCCCAGGGAAAGGGCCACCGGGATCAGGGCAAATCCCAAGGCGAGGGCGATGGACAGCGCGACGCCAACGAAGGCGATCGTGCCGTTGAACTTGTTGTGGCGTAGGCCGAGGGTCTGGAACGCGCTCTTGAAGCCGTGGCTCAGGTGCAGGCCCAGCAGGATCGCGGACAGGATGTAGATGCCCATGCCGACCGGCGAGGTCAGGCGGGCATGCACCAAAGCGCCCAGGTCGTGGGCACCCTCGGCGCCGATGAGCTTCTGGAAGCGGAAGTCCCAGATGTGCACGGCGAGGAACAGCAGCACGAGGATGCCGGTGATGCGCATGGTCGAGGACCCGAGGGTCTTCTGGCCGGCGGAGGCGCTGACGCGGTATCCCTGGCTGCGGGCGCCTTTGCTGCGCAGGCTGACCAGCAAAGCCAGCACGATGTGGAACACGAACAGGCCGAGCAGGCCCAGTTCCGCCACGGTGAGCAACGGGCCCATGTCCTCGAGCTTTTGAGCGTAGGCGTTGAACGCCTCGTTGCTCTTGAGCAGAGTCAGGTTGCCGAGCAGGTGAGTGATGACAAAACCGGTCAGGAGCAGCCCGGAAAGGGCCATGCCGGTCTTGCGACCAATGGATGAGCGGAGAAGGCGGGCGAGCCAGTCGATCATGGCGCGGGGGCCCTTGCGGGCGTTGGGGATCCGGCCTCGGATGGGATTGCGGAACACCCAGGTCGTCGGAACGATTTGGGCGCAGCGACCTTAGCGCTTGCGCGGGGCCCGGACAACGCGCGGACGGGCAATTCTGGGTGCCTGGGCCGGGGCCGGGATCGATCCAAAAAGGTTGGGCTTTTGCGGGCACGAACCCCGGTGCCGCCCGGGAAACTGCCCGCCATGCTGCAGATCCTGATGATCCGACACGGGGCCGTGCACGCCGACTGGGCCGGGCGGCTGTACGGGGCCCTCGACGTGCCGCTTTCCAGCGAAGGTCATGCCCAGGCCCGGGCGGTGGCCCGGGAGCTCCGGGAGGAGCCGCTGGCGGCGGTGGTCTCGTCAGGGCTCAGCCGGGCCGAGTTCACCGCGAATCTGCTGCGGTCGGATCGGCCGGGGCTCGAGCGCATCGACCGGCCGCGGCTCGCGGAGCGCAACCGGGGCGACTGGGCCGGCTGGACCCTGGCCGAGATCGAAACCCGGCACCCGGGGGCCGGCGAACTCTGGGAGGCCAGCCATGGACGGTTCACGCCGCCGGGCGGCGAAAGCCTGGCGGACGTGCAGGCCCGGGTGACGGCGGAGATCGACCGGTTGGCGGAGGAACATCGCGGCGGGCAGATTGCGATCGTCGCGCACCTTTGGGTCGTGCGGGCGGCGGTGGCGGCGGCGATCGGTTTGCCGGCGGACGGGGTCGGAGCGATCTCGATGCCGACGTCGGGGCGGGCGCGCATCCAGTGGCGACCCGGGGGCGCCGGGGCTCGGGGGCGGCTGATCGAGATGCACGGCACGCCGCCTGTGCGGGCCGAGGACCGCGTGACGGAGTCGGTTTGAGCGGGCGGCAACGGGCACATTTGGGTGCTGGGTGAGAGCCGAGCCGGGTCCGGGGGCGTCAGGTCAGGGCGACCCCTGGTCGCCTGAAAACCACTCTCAGGGATACATAACGTACATTATCCGACATAGTGGGTCTCCGGGCCCCCCGGGACCCCTGCTGCGACCTCCAGCCCCGATCAGGCGGAATTCGGTCCGGGTCAAGGCGGGCTTGGCCGATGGTCCTTGAGGACGCGGGCCGGCCGGACATCGGGTTCGGCTCCCAAGCCCGCGCGCCCCTCCGCCATGGTCCGACTCACCCTCACGGCGCTGCTCGGCGCCGCCCTGTGCGCCGCGTGCACCAGCTACTCGGCCTCCCAGCCCACCCGCCCCGAAGCGACCCATGGTCGTACCGCGCCGGCGGTCTACGTGCCCGACCTGCCCGTGGCGGCGCCCCCCTACGACACCGTGCAGGCTTCGTGGAAGCAGCGGCTCGACCAGCCCTACGTCTACCTCGAGCACGTCGGGAGCTACACCGAAACCGGCACCCTGCTGCCGGCCTTGCACCGCGAGCTTGCCGCCCAGGGGCTCGAACCCGCCGGCGCGCCGTTCTGCCTGTTCTACGACGACCCGGCCCTGGTGCCCGCGTACCAACTGCGCAGCCGGGCCTGCGTTCCGATCGAGGGCGCCCGGTCGCCCCAGTCGCCGCTCGCCTACGACGTGCTGCCGAGCACCACGGTGGCCTACGCGTACACGAGCGGCGCCTACCCGGATGCCCCGCGGGCGTACCCGGGCATCTATCGGTACATGCAGCTCATGAACTGGGTCGAGAACGGCCCGATCCGCGAGATCTACCTGGTGCCCCCGGGCCCGGGCACCCCGTACAGCGAGTTGGTCTGCGAGATCCAGATCCCCTCAGCGCCGCGCATCCAGTGACCGGCGGAAGGACCTCGGCGGGGGACTTGCCTCCCCCACTTAGGTGCCGCCCGAACCTCCCTACCAGAACGCCCGTCGGCTATCGGCCGGCGGGCGTTTTTCGTGACACGGGAATCTCGGACGACGCTTCAGGTATTGCTGCGGTCGCGGCGCACCTCGAGCTCGCCGACTTCGGGCGGATAGATGCGCAGCACGGTGGCCTGGCTTTCGAGGTTGATGCGCGCGCGCAGGCGATCGCCGCTGCGCAATTCGCTGGGTAGGCCGCCGCTGGCGTGGAAGCGATGCGTATCGCCGGCGCGGTCGTGCGCAACGGCATTTCCGTCGGCGGACACTTCGATCAAGATGTACAGCTCCCCCGGATCCGAATCGGCTTCGGCGGGGGCCTTGAGGGCTCGATTGGCCGCAACGACGCGCGGCAGATTCTCGCGCAGGCCCTGCAGCAGATCGGCGCATTCGTGGTCCAGCGGCATGCAGTGTTCTTCTTCGGCCCAACGGCAGAAGTCCGCGAGCATGTCGACGGTTTCCACGGCTTCTTGCGGGGCCTGCAACAGGTCGCGTTCGAGCAACCAGAAACTTGCGAAAGACACGAGGTCGCGCCGCGAGAGTTCCTCGAAAACCCCGATGGAACGCGCGAATTCGGCCAATGGCGCCAGTCGCGCCCAGGGGCGCCTTTCACCCGCACGTTCGCGATCCCAGCGGTACTCCTCGAGCATCGCACCCACCACACCGGGGAAATCGGGCGCCGGCGCATCGTCTTCGTCGCCGTCCACCTGCAATCCCAGGTCCTTTTCCAGCTCGCGGAAGCGCTCGGTCAAATCGCCGCCGCGCGACTGGTCGAACCGCGAAAGGGCCTGACGTACTTTGCTGTCGTCTTCGCGTTCCGGCTGGGCTTGTTTCGGCCGCGCGCGGGTGGGTTCCGGCGCGGAAAGCTGCGCCCAGGCGGTGGTCAAGAGCCGCCGCGCATCGGTCAAGTCGGCTTTGGTTTCGAACGCGAGCAATTCGAGGGCGCGGCCCACGGGATCCTCCGGCCCTGCGCTGACCATACCCGGTTGCATGGGATGGCGCGCTAGGCTGTCGAGCACCGCGGACACCTGTTCGGGTGCCAGTCCCGCTTGCGCGAGGAAGTCGCGCGCGTCCCCCGCCGCGGACTCGTTCGGCGCGGGCGGTTGCTGCGCCGGCGCGCCGACTTCGGGCGTGAAGAACATCCATTCGAGCTGCGGCGCCGCCAGGCGCAGGATGCCGCGGCCGTCCTTGTGCAAGCTGCCGAGGTCCCGCTCCAACGCGACCTTGAGCGACTCGGAGCGGATCACCGTGGCGTGACCCGAAGCCACACGGCGGCCATCGCCCAGGGCGAACAAGCGACCCACCAGCAGATCGCCGACCTCGAACGCCGTGCTGCCCGCCGGTTCGAACAGGAACAAGTCGGTGAGGCCCGTCACGTCGCGCAGCTTGCAACCTTCGCCCGGCAAGCTCGCGGTCACCTCGAAGATGCCCGTGGACGAACTCTGCAGGGTCTCCTCCCAGGCCGCCACGCTGCCCACGGCGTCGCGCCAGGGGCCGATGAGGCGATCCATGGGAGTGCCCGCGAGCTCCTGGCTGTGGCGTTCGAGCAGGAACCATTCCCGAAAACGCCCGAAGCTCTCCGGGGAGCCTTGCTCCGCGGTTTCAATCGCACAAGCGTCCTGCGAGAATTCGCGCCAGGCGTCCGCCCACTCGCCGCGCAGGGCGGGCACGTCCAAAACCAGATCCTGCAGCGCCAGCAAGGCGCTCCGGATCGACCCCTGGGGGTTGTCTGCCATCGATTCGGCCATCCCCGCATCATAGATCCCGCCGGCCCCAAGCCCAACCGACATGGCCCTCTGGACAAACGACGAATGGACACAATCCCTGGGCGGACTGCCCTGGGTGGACAAGATGGGCCTGGTCCTGCTGGGCCTATTCCTGGTGCTGGGCGCCTTCCGGGGCCTCTGGTGGCAGATCGTGCGCCTGATCGGCATCGTCTTCGCGGTCTACCTGGCCCGCACCTTCACCCCGGGCCTGGCGGTGCACCTCGAAGGTCGCTTCGACCTCGGGGAGGCGCCGGCCCTCGGCCTCACTTGGTTCTGCATCTTCGTGCTGGCTTTGGTGGTGGCCGCGCTGCTCGGCCGCATGGGCAAACGGGCCCTGGACGCCATGCACCTGGGACCCCTGGACCGCTTCGGCGGCGCCTTGGCGGGGGCTTTGACCGGCCTGATCCTGCACGCCGCGGTGCTGCTCCTGCTGACCGGTTTGGGCACCAGCGACTGGAGCACCGAAACCCTCGCGGGCTCCAAGAGCCAGCGCCTGCTCGACGCGGTCAGCCAGCGCTGGCCCCTGTACGTCGATGCCCGCGTGCGGGACGAGCTGGTCGGGCCTTGGCTGCGCACCCGCTCCGAGCGCTATCCCGAGACCGAAACGCCGTTCCTGCCCGGCGACAGCGTCCGCGATTGAAGTTCCGGGCCTGAGGCCGCCCGTTTCAGGGGACCCGCTGCAGCTCCGTTCGGCCCGTGCCCAGATCCAGGCGCACGGGGTCGTGCAAGGTCTCTTGCCATTCGGCCGACTCGCTTTCCCGGCAGACGAAGCGCGCGGCGCCCCAGACCAGGCAGCCACCGGAACACCGGCCTGTGGCATCCGTCCGGCCCAGCGTTTGCACTTCGCCCTGATGCGCGTTCTCCAGGGCGATCACGCCGACCTCCCAGCCGGCCAAGGTTTGCCGCTGTCCATCGAACAATTGCACGAGCGGCCAACTCCGGCCTAGATCGCGCAGATCGAGCTGCGCCTCGGCCACGCCGCCTTCGGGCACCGTCACCGGCTCGACGCGACCTTCCGCGAACACGGCCAGGGTGCTTTCGATCACCAGGTAGTGCTCGCCGGCCGGCACGTTCTCGAGCACGAAGTGGCCATCGGGGGCCACCTCGCACGTCGCCATGCTGCCCGGATGGTTGAGGTTCAAGCGAAGGCCGCCGGGGGCCTGGCCATCGGGGAGCAAGACGCGCCCATGGATCGTGCCGGTCGGAACCAACTCCAGATCCCCCGCCAGGACCGCCTCCAGCCCCGCTAGTTTCGCCGCGCGGACCAGTCGTCCGTGTCCTAGCCCGTCGATCACGGCCAGGCGCACGGGGTCGCCATGGATCGGCGGGACCTGCAGGCGGAAACGGCCCTGCGCGTCGCTTTCTGCCCAATCCAATGCGACCGCGGGTCCCACCGGAAAGCGCTTCTGGGCGTAGGCCAGCGGCAAGGCCCGGGTCGAGTCGGACTCCCCCCGCACGAGCTCCAGCCGAGCCCCGTCCACAGGGGCGCCCTGATACAGCACTCGCCCGGAAAGGAACCGCGCGGGCTGCATCGCAATCGGCGGTCCCGCCGTCAGATCCGCGCTATCGAGGTACGTGGTTTCGTAGCCATCCGCCTGCAGGCGTAGCCGCCCGCCGCCCAGGTCCGGAATCGGATACCACCCGCCAGCCCCGGGTTCCACGCGTGCGTTGCGAATCGGCAGATTGCCGCCGAACAGGGCATCGTCATCGATGCGCCGGATGAACAGGTTTCCAACGGGCTGTTTGGTGAGCGCGTCCTGGACCAGGGCCAGGGAGCGGGTGATCGGCGGCAGGGTCAGGGTTGCCGACATCGGGGACTCCCCCACCGTGATCTGCATCGACGCAGGGGCGCCTTGCTCGGGTTGCACCGCCAGCACCGCGCGCATATCGCGGTTGAGCTGCAACGTCACGGAGCCGGAGGCATCGGTCAACTCATCGGACGGCAGGAATCCCCCGCGGTAGCCAGGATACAGGACCAACACCCGTTCGCCGGGCCGGGTTTGGCCATCGGCATCCTGCACCGTCACCGTCACGGGCGTTGCCGGTGGGATCTGCCAGTCGATCGCACCGCTGGCGGATCCCGGGTGAACGTACACCGGGGCCGGCTGCAGGAACTGGACCTTGTGCCGCACCAGGATCTCCTGTTCCCCGGCGATCAGGAACGGAACGTGAATGTCGCCCTGCGCATCGGTCTGCGCGGTACTGCCGGTGGTCGCGCTCTGACCGGGAAAGAAGTCCACCTGGGTCCAGGGGAGGGCGCGGCCTTCGCTGTCGGTCACCCGGGCGTGCAATTCGCCTCCCGGCATCAGCCGAATCGCGGGCAACTCGCGGATTCCCGGGCGCAACGGTGCCATGCCGAAGGCCGCTTGGCCGAACCAGCGCGAAACGCGCGTCCACGCGGGGCCGGCCGTGACCTCGAGCACGATGTCGGTGGCCGTGGGCATTGGGAATCCCAGCTCGAAGCGTCCCGCTTCGTCGGTCTGGATGCGGTACCCCTGAAAGCGCGATTCCGGATTGAGTTGCGGAGCCGGATCGCCGGTGCGCCATTCACGCCAAGAGCCCACCTGCACCTCGGCGCCAGCGATGGGCCGTCCCGCTTGATCCACGATGCGTCCGTGCAACTCGACTTCGCTCGGGCGGTTGGACTCGGGCTCGGGATCCGGCCGCTGCCGCACGGAAGTTCCTTGCTCCGCAAGCAGGTCGGCGGGGGCGCTACCGGTAGTGCGGTTGGCTGGCTCGCCGGTCGGGGCTCCTGAAGCACCTGCGGTGCCCAACGGCCAGAGTCGTGGCAGCAACAGGACTGCGGGGATCAGCAGCAATGCCCAGATTCCGGTCGACAGCAGGGACTTGCGCGGCACTTCCCGAGCCGCTTGCATCAGCGCCTTGCGCACGCGCAGGTTGGGTGCAGCCGTCGGTTCCGCCGCCAGGCCGCCGCGGGCTTGTTCCCCGGAGATCCATGCCGCGCCCACCACCAGCGGGAACAACGTGCGCAGGCGTTCGAGTCCCCGCGCGAGTTGCGAACGCACGGTACCGCGCGAACGTCCGAGCATTTCCGCGATCTCTTGGGACCCCATCCCTTCTTTGATCCGCAGCACCAGCACCGACCGATAGCGCTCGGGCATGCCCTCGAGCGCCCGATCCAGTTGCCCGTCCAATTCGACAGCCATCGCCTGGGAGATCGGCTCCGGGGCCACCAATTCGAGGGCCTCCGCCACCTGTTCCATGCTTTGCGCGGGCCGATGGGAACGGCGCACGTCCTCTTCGATGGAAACGAGCACTTCGGTCAACCACGCAAGCAACGGCTGCTGGCCATCCCAATCCTCGCGCCGCTCCATCGCCATCAGGTACGTGGCCTGCAGCAGGTCCTCGGCATGGGCGTGGTCCCGCGTCAGTTGCAACGCGGTGGTGGCGAGCTGGGGCGCAGTCAGGTCATAGACCTGCCCCAGGAACGCGGGTTTTCCCTGTTCGCGGTAGCGGGCAAACAGAGCTTCGGCAGGTAAGCTCATGGGCTCCAGAGTAGCGCTGGAGCGGAAAAAAGCGCCGCTACAGCCCCGATTCCGTCGGGATGCTCCGCTCCGGGTCTACAGGTCCCAATCCAAGGCGGTTCCGGTGCCAGCGAAGAGCGCCGCAGTCTGGGTCCAGGTCCGCCCGGTCGCGGAATCGTGCAGTACCAGGGTGCTTTCCCCCGCCGGCAAACCACGGAGCTCGAAGCTACCGTCGTCGGCGATCTGGGTCTTGATGGCGCTCTCCTTGGAGTTCAAGTGCAGCCACAATCCACCGGGGATCGAACCCGCCGCGCTACGCACCACGCCGCGCACCGTGGCTCCGGGTTGCAGCGACAAGACCTCGGGAAGGGGCCCTTCGGCCCGGAATCCCACGGCGCGATCCCCGAGACGCGCCTGCAGGCTTTCCCAGGCCGGTTCCCACCAAAGACCGCCCTCGTTGTCCAGCGTGGTCCAGTACACAAGGTCCTGACCCAAAGGCGCGCCGCGCACGGACACTAGGCACTCGACCTGGAGTCCAGCGGCGGGTTGGCCGTCGATCTCCAACCGGAGGCGCGCCGGCAACGGCGCCGTCCACTCCACGCTCCATGCCGCGCCCGGCGCGGGAACGTCGAGTACCAAGGGCGGGCTATCGAGCATGTGGACTTCGATGCGCGCTCCCGTGGGCAGCGGCAATTGCACCGTGTCGTCGTCCCCTAGTTGCACCGGATGGAACTCGGGATCCCCGTCCCCATCGCGCCGCACGCGCAGGGTGCGGATCGCCACAGCGGCGGGCCGCGGATACCCTTCGGGAAACGCGATGTGCAAGGTCCGCGGGGCCGCGAACGCAGCGGTCAACACCACGCCGTCTTGTCCCGGTCGCAGTTCGCACCAATCACCCGGCCGATTCTTGAAGAGTGCGCGCACCGTAAACGGTGTATCGCCCAGAGTGGCCAAGGTGATCCGACCTTCCGCGTCCGTGCGCCCGGCCGACTGCGGAACGCACCAAGGAAGATCGGCCAGACGCGCCTGCACGCTCGCCCCTTCGAGCGGCCGGCCATCGAGGTCGAGGACCTGGAACGTGCGCTCGGGCCAATCCGGCAGGTTCCAGTGGAACGGTTGCTCTTGGTCCCCGCGCGTGAGGGAAAGCGGGTCGATCGCCATGGCCGCCAGGCCGAATCCGATCGCGGCCTCGTGGGTACCGGCGGCGAGAATCTGGGTGCGCAGGGCGCCGTGGGCGTCCGCGAATAGCCAGATCGGAGTGCCGACCACTTCGCCATTGGAGATGCAAAGCCAAGCCCCTTCGGCGCTCTGCCCGGCGCGGGTCAAGGTGCCTTCCAGATGCGCCGCCGGTACCAACTGCAACGGCGCGAGCCGTCGCCGGCCCGGCAGCAAAGGCGGTTCCGCGCTCAGGCCCGAGCCGAAGTGCACGGCCTGGCCGAGATACCCCTCCTCCGAGTGCACATACATGCTGACCAGGGCATCTCCCGGAGCGGGCACTGCAAACGCAAACTCGCCTGCCGCGTCGGTTTCTGCGTCCCAATCGACCATGGGCATGTTCTCGTCGAAGGGTTCCACCCGCAGCAGCAACTTGCGACCCTGCGCGGGGCCGCCATCCGGCAGCAGCAGGCGTCCGCTGAGTTGCACTTGTTCCGGCGCCGCGGAATGCGCTGCAAGGGCAGCATCCGGCGTATCCGATTCCGGCGAAACCGCAATGCGGGCCGCGGGGTTGGAGGGCCCGCTGGCCAAAACGCTGGATTCGTCGCCGGTGCGCTCTGCGGCCTGCATGGAATCGTTCAACGGGTGCTCGGATTTCTGGGTGCGGTACCACAAACCCGCCGCGGCCCCCACCGCGAGCACGACCAGCGCGACTTTGGCGAGCGAGGCCACGGGCGCAGGCGCGGGGCCCGAGGGCAACGGTTTGGTTTCGCTGGCCGTCGGCCGGAGCCCTTGGCGCAGCGCCTTCGCCACCGGCGTGGCTGCGAACGGAACCAGCAAGATCGCCAGGGGCAGGCGTTCGCGCAGGTGCTGCAAGGCCCGCGACCATTGCGAGCGCACGGTGGCGGCG
This sequence comes from Planctomycetota bacterium, assembly GCA_041398705.1. Taxonomy (GTDB): domain Bacteria; phylum Planctomycetota; class UBA1135; order UBA1135; genus NORP259. The sequence goes on from JAWKUI010000004.1 coordinate 155,215, forward strand.
CTGCGACCGAGCTGATCCCCGATTTCCCGGGCGTTGCAGCCTTGGCTGCGCAGCTCGAACACATCACGGTAGGACTCCGGCATCGTGCGCAGTGCGGAGTCGAGGGCCTGGCTGAGTTCCCCGGCCATCGCGAAGGACGCGGGATCCCCCGGATCGGTGGGTTCCGCGGTCAATTCGGCCAGTCGCGGTTCTTCGGGCAAGCCGAGCGAAATGTCGGCGAGCAATTCGCCCATCCAATCGCCCAGCGAATCCTGTTTGCGCCAGGTGCGCGCCTCTTGCATCGCCCGCAAGAAGGCCGTGTGCACCAAATCCTCCGCGGCCGCGTCGCTCGGCTGGAAGGTCAGGGCAGCGGCCTTGAGGCTGGGAGCCAATTGCTCGTAGACCTCGGCCAAGTAGCGCGCTTCCCCGGTGCGGCGGAATTGAATGAAGGCGGATTCCGGACTCATGAACGTGGCGGGCGAATGCGGAGTGGAGGGTGGAGTCGGAAACGGGTTTTCAGGGGGCGAGCAGCCAATCGGCGGGCAGCGTGAGCCGCAGCGGACTTGCGCTTTCGATGCGGGCATCGGGCAGCCAATCGTGCAGGAATCCGGGAATGGACTCGCCCGCCGGCCACGGAACTTCGAGGCTCCATCCCTCGCCGGTGCGTTCGAGGTTCCACGTTCCACCGCCGCTGTGGTGTGCCGCGGTCCAAAGCAGGCGGCCCAGGGCCACCGGTACCTGCCAGCCGTCGAGTGCACCGGGCTGCAGCAGCGGAAGTGTGGCGGGGCCGGTGAAGGAGCCGGCTTTGTTGCGCCGCAGGCCTTCTTCGACGAGCCCCACGATCCAGCGCAACCCTTCGGGTTCGCGCCGGGAGAGCAGCAGGTTGCCGCCGCGCGCCGAAGCGAGTACCGCGAGCAACCAGCCGATGTGCGTGAGTTCGCTACCGGTGCGCGCGAGTTCGGGGGACTTGCTCTCGAGCAACTCCTCCGCGCCCGTCAACCCGAGCAAGGCCCGGTACCCGGTGATCCACTGGGTCTGGTTGTTGATCCGGTGCACCAGGACCGGCAGGGCCCACTCCAACAGGTCCTGCGTCAGCGGCTCGGATTCGCTCTGCACGGGGAACGCCTTGCCCAGGGAGAAACCAAGGTTCATCCAGCGCGCAGCCCCCCCCGGGGCGCAGTCACCTGCGCGTTGGTACCGGAAGAGGGACTCGAACCCTCATGTCCTTGCGGACAACGGATTTTGAATCCGTCGCGTCTACCATTCCGCCATTCCGGCCCGGTGCGAGGATCTTAGAAAGCTCCCAGGGGCCGTACAAGGGCCTCCGGCCGTACTTCGGCGCCAGTGTGACCGGTTTCCCCGCTATTCGGACGGGGGCCAGAGCAGGGCGTCCAGGCCGCGCTGCAAGCCGCGCAGGCGCCGGACCTGCCGCAGGGCCAGTTCGATGCCGGGACCGTAGATGCGCCGGTCCAGGGCCTCGTGGCGCAGGCGTAGCACCTCGCCCGGCCCGGAGAAGACCACTTCCTGGTTGGCGAGCACACCCTGCAGGCGGCGCCAGTGGATCGGGATCTCGGTCTGCTCCCCCACCACGGCCGCTAGGCGCTTGTGCGTTTCCAGGGCGGTGCCGCTGGGCGCATCGCGCTTGCTGGGGTGGTGTTCCTCGAGGATGGCGATGTCCCCGAGGTACGGCGCGGCCAGGGCGGCCAGGCGCATCATCAGGCAGGCGCCGACCGAGAAGTTCGGCACCACCAGGCAGCCGAGGTCCGCCTCGAAGGCGGCCTGGTGCAGCGCGTCATCCTGGGCCGGATCCATGCCGGAGGTGCCCACCACCACGTGCAGACCGGCTTCGAGCAGGCGCATGGCGTGACCATATCCGAGGCCGGCGCGCGTGAAGTCGAGCCCAATCTCCGCGTCCGCCAGGTCGCGACTCCAGTCGGAGCGCGAGGTGATGCGCGCCACCACCCGCAGGTCCGGCTGGTCGGCGAGCCAGTCGTCCGCGAAGCGGCCCATGTGCCCCTCGGCGCCGATCAAGGCGATGCGGGCGGGCTCAGCCACGGGTCCTCCCCCACGCCTGGGCCGCGAGCTCGAGGCAGAGTTCGCGGTACGGCAGGCCGATGCGGCTGGCGGACAACGGGAACAACGAGCGAGAGGTGAAACCGGGCAACGTGTTGGCTTCGAGCAGCACCGGGGGCCGGTCGGCGGGCACGAGGAAGTCGAGGCGCGCGTAGCCGGAGAGGCCAGCGGCATTCCAGGCCCGGCGCGCCGCAGTCTCGAGGGCCGCCAGCTGGGAGTCCGCCACGTTCTGCGGCGGGCACAACTCGAGCGCGCCATCGTCCGCGTACTTCTCGTGATAGTCGAACCACCCGGCGGCCTGGGGGCGGATCTCCACCACCGGCAGCACCTGCAGGCCGCCGTGGCGATCTTCGAGTAGGGGCACGGTGACTTCGATGCCCGCCACCGCCTGCTCGACGAGCCACTGCTCGGGCCGCGGGAGTTCGGGCAAGGCGCGCAGGCGCTGCTCGAGGTCCTCGTTGGCGTGCCAGCGCTGCATGGCGACCGACGAGCCGCCCAGGCTGGCTTTCACGAACCAGGGACCGGGGCCGAGGGCGCGAATGCGCGCGGCCAGCGAAGTGGCCTGCGAAGTGGCCAGCGAAGTGGCCTGTTCGGCGAATCCCTGACCCGCAAACGAAAGCCCATGGGCGAGTTCGAGGCCGGCGGAGGCGAAGATGTGGCGCGAGCGCACCTTGTCCAGGCACAGGGCCGACGCGGCCACCGGGGCACCGGTGTGCACGCGGCCCGCGATCTGCAGGAAACCCTGCCATTCGCCCCCTTCGCCTTCGCCGCCGTGCAGGGCAAGCAGGAACACCGTCGCGGCGGGCAGCAGTTCCACGGCGCGGGTCGGCGGCATGGCTTCGCCGCCGATGATGCAGCTGCCGTCGCTGCCGGCTTCGAGCACGAACACCTCGCGCGCCGAACGATTGCCGGGTTTGCGCAGGGCTTCGGCGATGCCGCGGCCGGATTTTAGCGAGACTTCGCGCTCGCTCGAGCGGCCGCCGCAGACGACGGCGATGGAAAACGGCAGTTCCCCGGCGGGGTACTGCGCCAGGTGGCACCAGTTCGGCAGGGCGGCCGGCGCGCTCACCGGAACCACCACCCGCCTCCGTGCACGATCGGATCCTGGGGCATGCGCGCCTGGAACTCGGCGGCGTCTTCGGCGAAGACGGGGTCGACTTCGAGCAGCGGCACCCCGGCGGCATCGCGCGGCACCTGGGGGAAGCCGGCGGCGTCGGCCCAAGAGGCGAAGAGGCCCGTCATGTGCTCGCGGCACGAGGCGGGCGAGTCGCTGCCTTCGGCGTTCTTCACCGGGCTGAACTCCTCTTCCCGTCGCACCTCGAGGGTCACGCTGCCCGGGCTTGCGGCGAGGGCGTCGAAGATGAACGTCTCGAACTTGATGCCTTGCACGGTGCTCGGCTGGCCCGCGGCATCGAGGCCCGGCATGGCCTTTCGCGCGAGGTGCCAGGGCAGGTTGAGGCCTGATTCGGTGAGGCGCGCCACGAAGTCGACTTGCAAGGCGTGCACGGCGATGTTGCCCGCGCGGAAGACCAGTCCCCCATCCCCCGCGCGCGCATCGCGCAGGTCGGCGGGCAGGTCCGAATACTCGATGCAGCCCAGCACACCATCCACCTTGCCGAGCACGCCGACCTTCTCGCCGGGTTCGGTTTTGGCGACGACTTTGCTCGACATGCCGGCGCCGCTCTGCTTGTGCAGGCCGAGGAACAGCGGATCGGCGGGCCGGGCGAGCGGGTTGTCGACCTGGAAGTAACTGAGCGTCTCGATGCCGAGGGCTTGACAGCGGTCGAGGGCGCCGCTGCGGCGCAGGGCGTCGAGGGTGCCGCCGTGGCCGTTCGGGGCCAGGAATAGTTCGCCGGGCGCGGCGCGCACGATGCGACCGTCGCCGTCGAGCGCCGGAATCACCGCCTGTTCGAAGAAGAAGATCGAATCCGGGGGCAGTCCGAAGTGCTGCTGGCGGGCGAAGAACTCGCGCGTGGCGGCATCGTTGCCCGCCGAGGTCATGATGAACCACGGCACGGGGCAGCCGTAGCGGGCGGCCGCCGCCTTCAGGCGCGCCGCGTGCCAGCCGAACAAACTTTTGCGCGAGAGGGGGCCGACCGGATAGATGCCCTTGGGGCCATCGAAGCCCAGGCGCGAACCTTGGCCACCGGCCACCAGCACATACCCGACCTTGCCGGCGCGCAGCAGTTCCGCTCCGGTTTCCAGGGCGGCTTCGGCGGCAGGGGCCTGCTCGGGGCCGGGACTCGCGGGGAAAGTATCGGGAGGCTCGAACCGTCCGGGTGCGCTGGCGGCGGCGGACTGCTTCAGCAGGGAAGCGTGCAGGGCCACCAGGTCGAGGTCGACCTGGGAAAGTTGCGACCAGAAGCGATCCTGGTCCCCGGGGCTGAGGGTCTCCAGTCCCTGGAAGAGGTGGCCTTGACCGGCCGCTTCGAAACGGGCGCGCAGTTCTTGCATCGGGAGTCGGGAACGGGCGGCGCCCAGGTGGAGAGGTTGCGGGCCCGGCTCCGCGGTGCGGGGCCGGGCCGGTTCAGGGCCGGCGGCGGAAGGCCGCGGGAGAACTCACTTGCTCGAGGAAGCGCTGAGGGTTTCCATCAGCGTTTCCATCAGGTGCACGAGGGCGTCGATGCGCTTCTCGGCGAGGATCTGACGGTGCACGATCTTCTCGACCACGGGCGGAAGCACCGCCTCGCGCACGTAGTTGTTGATCATGTTCACGACTTCCACGCGGTCCGCATCGGGCAGCTTGTGGAAGTGGTACTCGAACTTCTCATCCAGGATTTCGCTGGTCACGGACATGCACTCTTTCGCGATCGCGCCGGCCGTGTCGTGGTCGTGGTCGGTGCGGAAGACTTCGCGCTTGTACTCGTGAAGCAGGTCCTTGAATTTCTGGTGCACGGATTGGCTCCTGGTCGGGGGGCTGTCGCCCCGGGGGTTTTGTGGGAGAACCGCGGCCCATAGCCGCGGAGCCGGGCCCAAACTAGCCAAAACGGGCCCCGTGGGCAACGTTCCCGGGGGTCCTACGCCCGGAATCGGGGTCTTGAGACGGGGCCGCAAACGCACGGAGGCGGCCCCGCAGGACCGCCCCCGATGATTGGCGATTGCGCTCCCCGCGGGGAGCCGTGCAAGTGGCTGCCCGGCCTCCGATCAGTCGGGTTTGCCGATGCAGATCGAGACGTTGTGCCCGCCGAAACCGAGCGAGTTGCACAGGGCGTTCTTGACCTCCATTTCACGGGCGGCGCCGGGCACGTAGTCCAGGTCGCAGTCCGGATCGGGGGTCGTGTAGTTGCGCGTCGGGTGCACGGTGTTCGAGTGCACCGCGAGGGCGGTGTACACGAGTTCGACGCCGGTGGCGGCCCCGAGCAGGTGCCCGATCATGCTCTTGGTGGACGACACCGCGAGTTTGGAGGCGTGCGCGCCGAAGGTCTTCTTGATTGCGGTCGTTTCGATCGAATCGTTGAAGGCCGTCGAGGTGCCGTGGGCGTTGATGTACTGCACATCCTCCGGGTTCAGGCCCGCATGACGCAGGGCCTCGCGGAACGCCCGGGCCGGGCCTGCCCCATCCGCCTTGGGGGCGGTGATGTGGTAGGCGTCGTCGGTGGAGCCATACCCCTTGACCTCGGCGTAGATGCGCGCGCCGCGGGCTTTCGCCCGTTCGTATTCCTCGAACACGAGCAGGCCCGCCCCTTCGCCCATCACGAAACCGTCGCGATCCTTGTCAAAGGGGCGCGAAGCGAGTTCGGGGTGGTCGTTGCGGGTCGACAGGGCTTTGGCGGATGCGAAACCCGCCATCGACAGGGGCGTGATCGCCGATTCGGAACCGCCGGTGATCACCAGGTCCACATCGCCGAGCTGCACCGCCCGCCAAGCCATGCCGATGGCGTGGCCGGCCGAGGCGCAGGCGCTCGACGTGGTGAACGAGGTGCCCAGTAGTCCGTGCCGGATCGAGACCTGGCCGCTCACGGCGTTGGCCATGATGCGCGGGATGAAGTGCGGGCTGACCCGACGGGCGCCGCGCTCGAGCAGCACGCTGTGCTGCTCCAGGATCCCGGTGATGCCTCCGATCCCGGTGGCGATGATGGCGCCGTAGCGCTCCCGGGCCGCTTCGTCCTCGGTTTCGATGGACTCGAGCCCGGCGTCCCGCAGGGCTTCCTGCGAGGCCATCAATGCCCACATGGTGAAGGGGTCCAGCTTGCGCTGCTCCTGGGGCCCGAAGCCATGGGCTTCTGGGTCCCAGGCGACCTGGGCGGCGATGGTCGCCGCCTGTCCGGTCGTGTCGAAGCGGGTAACCGTCGAAACCCCGTTCTCCCCCGCAAGGATGCGGGGCAGGGTTTCGGCCACGGAGAGGCCGAGGGCATTCACCGTGCCCAGGCCCGTGATGACGACGCGTCGCATGAGTGTTTGGCCGGGGAGCGGCCGGAACCAGGCGCGCGGCCTACAGCTTGGACTGGATGTACTCGACGGCCGTTCCGATCGTTTGGATCTTCTCGGCGTCTTCGTCGGGGATCTGGATTTCGAACTCGTCTTCGAACTCCATCACCAGCTCGACCGTGTCGAGGCTGTCGGCGCCCAGGTCGTTGATGAAAGAGGTTTCCATCGTGACCTTGTCCGGGGTAGCCCCCATCTGGTCACACACGATCCGGATCACACGCTCTTCGATAGTTTGGTTCGACACCGCTTGGTTCTCCAATGGTCTCTTTGGTTGGGGTTTGGCAGTCCTGGTGGACGAACGGTCCGTCCTGGGGGCGCAGCTAGAGGCTGAGTCCCCCATCGATGACCAGGGTCTGACCGGTGATATACCCGCCGGCAGGGCCGGCCAGGAATGCGACCGCCTGGGCAATCTCTTGCGAGGAGCCCATGCGCTGCAGGGGAATGGACGCGAGCAGGGCCTTGCGAGAGTTCTCGTCGATGGCCGCGGTCATGTCCGTATCGATGAAGCCGGGGGCGATGGCGTTCACGCACACGCCGCGCCCGGCCAGTTCCTTGGCGACCGAACGGGTCAAGCCGATCACGCCCGCCTTGCTGGCGGCGTAGTTGGCCTGACCGGCGTTGCCGGTGACGCCCACCACGGAGGCGATGTTGATGATCCGTCCGCCGGTTTTCATCATCGCGCGGGTGTTGCTCTGGATGAAGTTCCAGGTGCCCTTCAAGTTGACCCGCATGACTTCGTCGAAGTCCGACTCGGACATGCGCATCAGGAGTTGGTCACGGGTGATGCCGGCGTTGTTCACCAGCACGTGCGGGCCGCCCATTTCCTTCTGGATCTGTTTGCAAAGGCCAGCCACCGCGTCGGTGTCCCCCACGTCGACGCCGAAGGCCTGGGCCCCGGCGGTACGCTCGCTGCAGAGGGCGGCGGTCTCCGTCACGTTCTCCACCCGGGTCGCCACGCAGGCGACCTTCGCTCCGAGGCCAGCAAGTTCGAGGGCGATGGCACGGCCGATGCCTCGGCTGGCGCCGGTCACCAGGGCGGTCTGGCCCGCCAGGGGATGGGAAGTGGAGTCGGTCACGGGATTCGGGAAGGGGGAGCTTGGGCGCGAAAGATAGCGGTCGGGGACCGGGCAGGGCAACCTTGGCCTACCCAAGTGGCCCTGGAGGTGGCCCTGGGGTGGTCCTGAAGGGCCTGCTGCGGGGTCAGGCCTGGGCCGCGGAGACCTGCTCAGGGCGCTCGACACCCATCACATCCGCTTCGGGGTCGATCTTCTTGAAGAGGCCGGCGAGCACGCTGCCCGGTCCCGGCTCGAGGAATCGGCCGCCGCAGCCGCCGTGTTGCATGGCCCAGCGCATCGACTGCTCCCAGCGTACCGGGGCGCAGACCTGGACGGCGAGCTGTTCCTTGAGGGTGTCCGCGTCGCTGCAAGGCGCTGCGGTCACGTTCGAAACCACGGGGATCTTGGCCGTGGCGAAGGGGGTTTCGGCCAGGGCGGCGCGCAGGCGGTCGGAGGCGGGCCGCATGCATTCGCTGTGGAAGCCGCCGGCCACCACCAGGCGACGCGTACGACGCACGCCGTGGTCCTTGGCGATGCGCTCGACCTCGTCGAGGGCCTTGTTCTCGCCGGACAGGATGATCTGCCCCGGCGCGTTGAGGTTCGCGACCTGGCAGATGCCCACCGCGGCGGCGGCATCGGCGAGGGACTGGGCCTGGGCCTCTTCCGCCCCCATCAAGCTGATCATGCCGCTCGGGATGGCTTCGGCCGCGTCCTGCATCGCTTCGCCGCGCAGGCGCACGAGGCGCAGGCCGTCTTCGAAGCGCATCACGCCGGCGGCCCACAGGGCGGTGTACTCACCGAGCGAAAGCCCGGCGGCGAACGGCGCCTGGGACAGGTCGAGGCCGCGGGCCATCAACACGCGCAGGATCGCGACGCTGGTCGTGAAGATGCCCGGCTGCGCGATGTCGGTGCGGTTGACCTCGTCGCCGGAATTCCAGCAGGCCGCGCTGAGGGAGAATCCAAGCGTGGCATCGGCTTCACGCCAGGTCTGGGCCGCTTCGGGGAAGCTCTCGGCCCAGTCCCGGCCCATGCCTTCGAATTGGGCTCCCTGTCCGGGGAAGAGCAGTGCGCGGGTGTTCATGGCGGGTGTTTTGGGATCGCGGGGGGGGATTTCTACGCGGAGCAGCCTGACAAAGCCGTGAGATTACCAGCGCATCAGGGAAGCGCCCCAGGTGAGGCCGGCGCCGAAGGCCACCATCACCACCAGTTTGCCCTTCTCCAGGCGTCCTTGGCGATGGGCCTCGTCGAGCGCGATCGGCACGCTGGCGGCCGAGGTGTTGCCGTACTTCTCGATGTTCAGGAAACACTTCTCGATGGGCCAACCGACCCGTTCGATGGCGCTTTCGATGATCCGCATGTTCACCTGGTGCGGAATCACGAGATGGATCTCATCGGGATCGAAACCTTCGGTGATGCGCTCCATCAGCGAAGACATGGTCTGCACCGCGAAGCGGTAGACCTCGCGCCCCTTGAGCCGGATGTAGTGCTCCGACTTGTCGTAGCGCGGGCTGTGGTGCGGATCCTTGGCGCCGCCGGAGGGGATGTGGATGAAGTTGTAGCCGCTGCCATCGGCCTCGAGGATGTTGCCGAGCAGTTCGCCCTGTTCGCATTCCTCCCACGGCACGAGCACCGCAGCGCCAGCCCCGTCGCCAAAGAGGATCACCGAAGCGCGGTCGTGTTTGTCGAGGTAGCGCGACAGGGTTTCGGCGCCGATCACGAGCACGCGGCGGGCGCGGCCGGAGGCGACGAAAGATTCCCCCACCTGTAGGGCGGTCAGGAAACCCGTGCACGCGGCGTGTACGTCCATCGCGCCGGCGCGTTTGCAACCGAGGCGGTCCTGCACGAGCACCGAGCAGGACGGCAACAGGTAGTCGGCGGTCAGGGTGCCCACCACCACGAGATCGATGTCTTCGGGTTTGAGGCCCGCATCTTCGATCGCCTTGCGACCGGCTTCGATGCAGAGGTCCGAGCAGTTTTGATCGTCCCCGACCCAGCGGCGTTCCTTGATGCCGGTGCGTTGGGTGATCCACTCGTCGTTGGTATCGACCATCCGAGCGAAATCGTCGTTGGTCATCACCCCTTCGGGGATGCAGGAACCGGTGCCGGCGATTCCTACGCGGATCAAGCTTTTCATAGTTCGCTGCGATTTGCCTGTCCGGCCGGAGCGGCCGACGGGCGATGCGGGACATGGTAGCAGTTCCGTGCCCGCGGTTCCCTATGCCGGTCCCATGGATTGGAAACGAAGGGCCCGAAAAACGGGCCACGGGTGCGGGGACAGGGCCCGGCTGGGCCGAGGGTCAGGCCCCAGGGGTCGTCAGGCGCCGACCGCGCCACCGGCCGCTAGGCCGCGCACGATGCTGTCGTTGACGCCCGCGTCGAGGGCCCGGGCGGCGAGGCCCAGGGCGTTGCGCACGGCGCGGCCGTCCGAGCGGCCGTGGCCGATGACCACGACACCGCCCACGCCGAGCAGCAGGGCGCCGCCGTATTCGGAGTAGTCGACCTGGCGCTTGAGCCCGGCGAGGACCTCGGGGGCCCAGGCCGCGTTGTGGGCCTTCAAGGCGCCCATGATCTGGCCGAGCATGAAGCCCGCCATGCCTTCCATGAGCTTGAGCACCACGTTGCCGGTGAAGCCGTCGGTGACGACCACATCGGCTTGGTCTTCGAAGAGGTCACGGCCCTCGACGTTGCCGACGAAACGCACCGGGGCCTGGCGCAGCAGGCCATGCGCGGTCTGCAGCAATTCAGTGCCCTTGCTCTCTTCTTCGCCGATGTTGAGCAGCCCCACGCGCGGCTGGGCGACGCCCATGCAGTCGCGCTGCAGGATGGTGCCCATCACGGCGTAGACCACCAGGTCCTCGGGCTTGAGCACCACGCTCGCGCCCATGTCGAGCACGGTGACCGGGCGGCCGGTCAGGTTCTGAGTGACCGCGATGGCCGGACGGCGCACGCCCGGCAGGGTGCGCAACATGAGCGTCGCTGCCCCCACCACCGCGCCGGTGTTGCCCATGGAGACGAACGCGCCGGTTTGCCCCGCTTTGACCGCGCCGGTTCCGAGCACGATCGACGAGCGCTGTTTGGCGCGCAGGGCCTGCCCCGGCTTTTCATCCATTCCGATGCTTTCGGGTGCATGCACCAGATGGCAACCGGGATTGCCGCCGCGGCTTTCGAACGCACGCTCCATCGCCTCCTGGTCTCCGAAGAGAACCAAGCGGTCGGGATCGATCGGGGTCTCCTGGGCGGGATCGATGGCCTGGAAGACCCCATCCAGAATCGCCTCAGGCGCCCGGTCTCCACCGAGCACGTCGAGGCCGATGCGTGCGGCACCCATGGGCGTAGATTGGGGAAGCGGAATTAGAAGTCTTCGCGTTCGAAGACTTCGAAGCCACCGTCACCGCCCTTCTTGAATCCGTAGTGGGTGGATTCATTTTCGTTGACGCGGTGCGGACGGGTCAGGGCGCCAGAGCGCGGGTCGCGCTGCAGGGCCTGCGGCTCCAGGGCCAGGTGGGACCGGCGCTTGTTCTTGCGGGCTTTGGAGGTACGTCGTTTCGGATGCGGCATGGAACCGGACTCTCGATCAGGGGGCCATTCGGTCGCGCCGGGATGGGCCCGGGACGCGAGGGAAGCGCAGAAAGGTAGCCGCCGGGCCGGTCCGCGTCAATCGCGGCCGCCCCCCGGGCGGATTCCCGTGCCCCAAAGGGGCTGCGGTTCCAGATTCGGGGAAGGGGGTTCGGACAGGCCCGGCGCCGGGAGGGAGCCGGGCCCGGAGACTAGCCCCGCAGGGCCATCAGGGCTTCGCGGGCGGCTTCGAGGGCGGCGCCGGCCTGGTCGACCTTGGGGCCTTGGCCCTGGGCCGCTTCGGGGCGACCTCCGCCGCCCCCACCGAGCACCCCGGCCACGGTTTTGGCCACGGCGCCGGCTTTGAGGCCCCGTTCGAGGGCCTTGCCCCGGCACAGGACCAGGAAGGGCACCTTGCCCTCCTCGCGGCCGAAGAGCACCACCGCTAGGTCCGCACCCAAGGATTGCAGGCGCTCGCCGAGGCCACGCAGACCCTCCCCGTCCAGGTCCGGCAGGTCGAAAACGCCGCTGGGCACATCCCCGGCGGGCTCGAGGGCCCCTTTGATGCGTTCGAAAACCTCGCCCACGTTGCTCGCGGCGCCTTGGGCCTTGGCCTTTTTCGCTTTCTTCAGGTCGCCGAGCAGGGCCTCCACGCGGGTGGGCACCTCCTCCTCTTTGACTTTGAGCTGCCGGGCGACTTCCGCCAGCCAGCCGCGCACGGCGCCGAGATGCTCGAGCGCACCCTTGTTCGTCACCGCTTCGATGCGGCGCACGCCGGCCTGGATCGCGCGTTCGGTGAGCACGACGAACGGACCGATGTCCCCCGCGTGACCCACGTGGGTGCCGCCGCAGAGTTCCATCGACCAACCATCCACGTCCACCACGCGCACCTCATCGCCGTACTTCTCGCCGAAGAGCGCCATCACGCCGCGGGCCTTGGCGGCCTCGAAGCCCTCGACCGAGGTGGCCACGGGGCCGTTGCGCAAGATCTGGTCGTTCACGATGGCTTCCACACGCGCCAGTTCCTCCGGGGCCAGGCCCTTCGGGTGGCTGAAGTCGAAGCGCAACCGGTCGGGGCCCACGTAGGAACCCTGCTGGGTGACGTGTTCGCCGAGCACCTGGCGCAGGGCCTTGTGCAGCAGGTGCGTCGCGGTGTGGTTCGCCATCGTGCGGCGCCGGGCATCGGCGTCGACGCGGGCCGTCACGGACTGGCCCGCCGCCAGCGCGCCGCTGCGTTTGCCCAGGTGCACGACGATCTCGCCGATGCGCTGGGTGTTTTCCACGGTGAAACAGGCCTTGCCGTCCGGTCCCAAGAGCTGACCTTGGTCGCCGACCTGGCCGCCACCCTCCGCGTAGAACGGCGAACGGTCGAGCACCACGCGCTCGCCCTTGCCGTCATCGGGGAAGACGGCGAGGACCTTGGCGCTGCCCTCGAGCGCAGCCGCGCCGCACTCGTGGTAGGTGCTGACCGTGCCCACAAGGTCGCTGACCTGCTCGGCGGAGAGCAACTGCTTGAAGCGACCTTCGCTCTTACTGATCTCGCTGTGCGCGGCCGCGGCTTTGGCCCAGCCGGCGTTGTCCAGGGAAAGTCCCCGTTCCCCGGCCATCAACTGCACCAAGTCCTCGGGGAACCCGTAGGTGGCGTAGAGTTCGTAGGCTTCCGCCCCGGGCAGGGTGGCGCCCCGCTGCAGTCCCTTGCTCAGCTTTTCGAACTGCGCCAGGCCCCGCTGCAGGGTGCGGCGGAAGGACTCCTCTTCGCTCTGGATCACGAAGCGCACGTGGTCCTGACGCTGGGCGATCTCGGGGAACGCGTCGCCGAGCACCTCGACCACGGCGGGCACGAGGTCGAACAAGAACGGCTGTTCGAGGCCCAGGGTCTGCAGGCCGTACCGCGACGCGCGGCGGATCAAGCGGCGCAGCACGTAACCACGCCCCTCGTTGCTGGGCAGGGCGCCATCGGCCAGGGCGCTGGTCACCGCACGCACGTGGTCCGCGCTGACGCGGAAGGCGATATCGGTGGCCGTGTCCTGGCCATAGGTGCGCCCGGTCAGGCGTTCCAGGGCCCGGAAGATCGGCGCGAACAGGTCGGTGTCGTAGTTCGAGTGTTTGCCCTGCAACACCGAGAGCACGCGCTCGAACCCCATGCCCGTATCGATGCAGCCGGCGGGCAGCTTCTGCAGCGAACCGTTATCGAGGCGGTTGAACTGCATAAACACGAGGTTGCACAGTTCGATGAAACGTTCGTTGCCGGCGTTGACGCCGATGGCCGGGTTCGCACCGTCTTTCGGATCGCTGCCCGCGGCGCCACGGTCGATGTGGATCTCCGAGCACGGCCCGCAGGGGCCCGTGTCCCCCATCTCCCAGAAGTTGTCCTTGCGTCCGAAGCGCAGGATGTGGCTCGGGTCCACATCGGTCAGCTCCTTCCACAGGTTTTCGGCTTCTTCATCGGCGGGCAGCCCGTCTTCGGCGTCCCCTGCGAACACTGTGACCCACAGGCGTTCCTTCGGCAGCCTCCAGACCTTGGTGAGCAGCTCCCAGTGCCATTGGATCGCTTCGCGCTTGAAGTAGTCACCAAAGGACCAGTTGCCGAGCATCTCGAAGAAGGTGTGGTGGTAGGTGTCCACCCCCACCTCTTCCAGGTCGTTGTGTTTGCCCTGCACCCGGATGCACTTCTGGGTGTCGACCGCGCGGGTGTAGTCGCGCTTGCCGGTGCCCAGGAACACGTCCTTGAACTGGTTCATGCCCGCGTTGATGAAGAGCAGCGTCGGGTCGTCCTGCGGGAACACCGGGGACGACGGCACCACGCGGTGCGCGCGCTCCGCGAAGAAGTCGAGGAAGCTCTGGCGGACCGCAGCCTGGCTGGGGAAGTTGGGCGGGGTTTGGGACATGACGGTCGGTTCTGGAAACGGTTCTTGGGGGGCTGATTCTAGGTTCCGCTCAGCGGGTTACGAGCCCCCGGGGCCGCGGTGTGGGGCGGGGGCGCCGGAAATGAGCGGCCCCGGCGCGCGCACGGGCCGCGGGGCCGTGCGCGACGCCGGGGCGACCGCGACCGCGCGGGGGCGGGTGGGTCAGGCTTCGGCTTCGGCCGGCACCTCGTCGGGGTTGGCTGCGTCGCTGCTGTCCTCGTTGACCGCGAAGTGGGCCCGGATGGCATCGTCGATGACCTGGGCCAGATCGGGGTTGTCCAGGAGGAAGTTGCGCGAACGCTCGAGGCCCTGGCCCAGACGGATCTCGCCGTCCTTGGGGTGCTTCATCGAGAACCAGGTGCCCGACTTGAGCACCACGCCGGCCCGTTGGCCCAGTTCGAGCAGCTCCCCTTCCCGGCTGATGCCGCGGTTGTAGAGGATGTCGAATTCGACCTTGCGGAAGGGCGGCGCGATCTTGTTCTTCACCACGGTGACGCGGGTGCGGTTGCCCACCACCGCGTCGCCGTCCTTCAGCTGGCCGATGCGGCGGATGTCCAGACGCACCGAGGAGTAGAACTTGAGCGCGCGGCCACCGGTGGTGGTTTCGGGGCTGCCGAACATCACGCCGATCTTCTCGCGGATCTGGTTGATGAAGATCACGAGGCAGTTCGAGCGCGCGATGGCGCCGGTCAGCTTGCGCATGCCCTGGCTCATCAGACGGGCGTGCAGACCGACGAAGCTGTCGCCCATCTCGCCTTCGATCTCCGCGCGCGGCACGAGCGCCGCCACGGAGTCCACCACCACCACGTCGACCGCGTTGGAGCGCACGAGGGTTTCGGTGATCTCGAGGGCCTGTTCGCCGGTATCCGGCTGGGCGACGAGCAGGTCATCGAGGCGCACACCCAGTCGGCGCGCGTAGGACGGGTCGAGGGCGTGTTCGGCGTCGACGAAGGCGCACACACCGCCGTCTTTCTGGGCCGAAGCGGCCACCTGCAGGGACAAGGTCGTCTTGCCCGAGCTTTCCGGTCCGTAGACCTCCACGATGCGGCCGCGGGGCAATCCCTTGCCCCCCAGCGCCAGGTCGAGGCTGATCGATCCGGTGCTGATGCCGGTGATCTCCTTGATCAGGCCCTGGTCGCCCAGGCGCATGATCGAACCTTTGCCGTAGCTCTTCTCGATTTCGCCGAGGGCGGCGTCGAGGGCCTTGTCACGGACATCCTTGCCGCGGCTGTCGTTGCCAGCGGTCTCTCCGGAGTTCTTCGCTGCTTTGCGAGTGCTCATGGGAATCAATCGGGTGGAGTTCACCTCCCCGCCCAGGAGGGTTGCCGGGTGCCTCGAACCCGGCGCTTCAGGGAACAAAGGGTCTTCTTTCCCGTGGCTTCTTCTTCGGGGCCCAGTCTAGCCCCTGGCCCGGGCCAGTTCTCCAGGCCAGCCTGGGGTTTGTGGCCCCCACCGGGGGTTCGACCCGCGAACGGGGCGGGCGCCGCGGGAGTCCACCCCGGGAGACTGGCGGCGCGGGGCCCGGTTGCAGGGCTCTCAGGGGAAAATCGACAGGCCCCCCCTCGACCGGTCCCACAGGCTGGCCCCGCCCGGTGGCTGGGCAAAAAAAAACTCGGCCCCCCGGATTTCGTGGAACCGCAGACCGGACGCCCCCGTCAGAGGGGGGTCCAGGAGGTGGGCGGAAGAGCGTGCGGCGCTCCTCCGCCCGGGCTGATGACTCTCCTGAACTCAACCCAGAAGCCTTCCTCTCAAAGAGGCTCCTGGGTTGTTTACGCTTTTTCCGGGGTTCTTGGGGCAAGAATCCAAATAAATCCCAGCGGGGTGCAACGGCCCGGAATCCGGCGGTCCAGGCCGGGAATATTGCACCTTCCTGGGCGCCCGGAGGCGCCCCAGGGTTCCGCCCCCAAGGGCGGCTTGAGCCCTAGAGGGTGCAGATGCTGGCGAGCTCTTCGAAGCGCGCCTGCAGGTGATCCGGCGTGCGGCAGGCCAAGCTTTCGATGCTGAAGCCCTGCACGCAGAAGCTGGCGGTCACCGTGCCGAAGAGCATCGCGCGCCGCAGGGCCGCCGGACCCGACGCGTTGTCGCGCACCAGGCTGCCCATGAACCCGCCCGCGAAGCAGTCGCCGGCCCCGGTCGGATCGACCACGTCGGTCACCGGGTAGGCCGGCAGGGAGAAGTGCACGTCCTTGCCCATGATGAACGCCCCGTGCTCGCCCTTCTTGAGGATCACGTAGCGCGGCCCCATCTCGAGCACCATCTGCGCCGCCTGAATCAGGTTCGACTTCTGGGTCAACATGCGCGCCTCCTCATCGTTGAGGATCAGGCCGTCCACCTTCGGCAGCAGCTTCTTGAGGTCCTCCAGCGCGATGTCGATCCACAGGTTCATGGTGTCCGCCACCACGAAGGGTTTGCCGTTCACCTGGGACAGGGCTTTCATCTGCACCGCGGGGTGCGCGTTGGCGAGGAACACGAACTCCGAATCGCGGTAGTTCTGCGGCACCTTCGGGTCGAAGTGCTCGAGCACGTTGAGCTCGGTGAACAGGGTGTGGCGCGTGTTCCAGTCGGGCTCGTAGCGGCCGCCCCAGCGGAAGGTGGCCCCATCGGCCACTTCGAGGCCCTCCACGTCGACCCCTACCTTGCGCAGAGCTTCCACGTCCGCATCGCGGAAGTCCTGGCCGACCACCCCCACCAGGCGCGGGCCCGGTTGGCCCGGGGTGCGCATCAGGGCCGCGGCGACGGCGCAGTACATGGCGGACCCGCCGAGCAGGTTCTCGCGCTTGTCGTTCTGGGTTTCGACGTCGTCGTAGGCGAGGGTTCCGATTACGAGCAGGGACATGGGCAGCGGGCTTGGGTTCGGGCGAGGGGGATTGCGGGCGGAGCCGGTGGGCCCCGGTGCCAGCCGCCAGGCGCTTTGGGCCCGGCAGGCGACCGCGTATTGGAGCCCGTCCGGCGGGCCCGGTCAAATGCCGCGCGCGGCGGAACGGGCCGAATGTGCAGCCCGGGGACGCCCGCGCTTCAGGATGGGGCCGCGAACCCTTCGCCCTGCTCCTCGGCCTGGCGGAACTCCTTGCCGATGTCCGTGCCACCGGGCACGAGCAGGCCGAGGCCGCCCAAGAGCCCCAGGAAGAACATGCACAAGCGGTAGGTGATGCTGGCCGCCACGCCGATCGTGTACGAGCCGCCTGCGAGCTTGAGCAACGAGCCCGCGAGCACCTCGCCGACGCCGAGCCCTCCCGGGGACAAGGGCACCGCGGACAGGGTGTTCATGATCGTGCTGACGCAGACATAGTCGAGCAGTCCATGGGTATCCCCCATCGCTCGCCCCAGCAGGAACAGGGCCGTCGAAGCCGCCATGTGGTTGACCATCGACAGCAGGATCGAAACGCCGACCGCCACGGGATGATGGCCGTAGAGCCGCACGGCATCGTCGAGGGATTGCAGCTTGTCCGCCGCAGGCAGGCGCGAAATCAGGCGTTCCACCGGCAGGTGCTTTCGCAGCCAGGGGTGGATCAGCACCAGCCCTCCGAGGGCCATTGCCGCGGTGACGCCGAGCACCGGCAGGCGCAGGCTCGCCATGCGCTCATCGTTCCAGTAGATCGCGACGCTGGCGACGAGGGCCATGGCGAACAGCCCGAGTACGCGGTCCATGAAAACGCTCATCACCGCCGCCGCGCGCCGTTCGGGATGTCCTTTCACCATGTAGTAGGCGCGCGCCAGGTCACCGCCGGAAACCCCGGGCAGGATCAAGTTGAAGAAGAGCCCCACGTAGGTCACGTGCAGCACCTTGAACCAACGGGTCGGGCAGCCGGCTACCTGCAGCAGGATCTGCCAGCGGGTGATGATCACAAGCGTCGAAAGGAACAGCAGGCCCAGGGCTGCGGCGAGGGTCGTCCAGCGCAGCTCGCGTAGAACCCGCGGCAAGCTCGGGCGCCACTCGACCTGCCAGGCCTCGAGGCTTTCCCCCTCGATCCGCAGGCCCTGGCCGTGCACGAGCAACTGGCTACCCGCGCGCAGGTCGGGCGCGCCAACGAACGGCGCGGGTACGTCTTCGTCGAGGCGGAAGTCCACCGCGTCCGCTTGCCAGGGACCGAGCAGATCCCCTTGCCAAACCTGCTCCGGCCCGCCCTTTTGCCAATGCAGCCGGATCTGGTCGCGCCACGGCACGGTGCGGGCAGCGATCCAGACGAGCAACGCCGCAATCGCGAGGGCGATCAGGCGTTTTGCCCTGCGGCGGGCCGTGGGGTTCATGGGGTCATGCTGGCCCCCGGGGCCACCGGCTGGGTCTGCAATTGGGCGAGCTGTTCCTGGGACCACTTCTGCCACCAGGCGACCCACTCCTCTTCCCGGATGGTGCCGGGACCTTCGGGCACCATGCGCTGCAGGGCACGCATGGCGGCCGTGCGCGTGCGCGAGGGGAAATGCGCGCCTTCGTTGACGATCGAGAGGATCGCGCGCAGGTCGATGAACCGTTCCTGCGTGGCTTCCTGGGGGTTCAAGGCGTGGCGGGCGGGCAAGCCGTGGCGCTCGATCAGCTCGAACAGGCGTTCCAGCACCGGCGCATCCATCAAGCTGGCGGTCTGCACGGCGAAGCGCGTGTCGTGATCCTGGGGCGGCGGGTTGCGCAGGCGGCGCACGCACTCGAGCAGATAGTCTCCCCCGAACGCGTGCTGGCAAGCTTCGACATTCGCGGCCCGCACACGCGGCTCGGGATCGACGGTGGAGCCAGCCAGGGCCAAGGCCACCGAACGGGCTTCGAGTTGCAGCGCCAATTCGCGCAGGGGCGTGAACAACTCACGCTCGAGATCCACGCGCGCCGCGAAGGTCTCGAGGGCTTTCAGCATGCGCCACAACCCGTCGATCTCCATGCGCGCCACGTCCTGCGCGCCGCACGCCGCAGCAAACGCTTGGCGTGTTTCTTCGGTTGCATCGTCGCCCTGCCGCAACAGCGGCTCGACGGTGGTGATGATCTGCGCCAGCCAATCGGACAGCTCTTCGCCGCCGATCACTTCCTGCGGCACGTTGTCGCCGAGCACCGACGCCAGATCGGTGAGCCCTAGGCGGCGGGCATGGCCAGCGAGTTCCAGTACGGCGCGTTCGCGCACCAGGGTTCCGGGCGAGCGCAGGGCAAACCGGCTGAACTGCCGCACCTGCACCAGGTCGCGATGCACCGGCCGGGCTCCATCGCCCTCGGCCACCACGAGCAGGTTGCGTAGGGCGCTGTAGGCCGGGTCGGGCACCTTCACCTCTTCGGTGCCGAAGAGCGGGTCCTTGGCGCCGAACCAACGGGGATCGAGGATCGAGTCGAGGTAGTAACGCCAGCCCGAGCGCACCGGGGCCACGTGGCGCAGGTGGTTGTCGCTGTCGAGCAGGGCGTCCAGGTTCGCGGAGCCCACCGCCAGGTCCTTGCAACCGCTTAGGGCCATCGCCAGGCACAGGGGGGCCAAGGCGCGGCGCACGGCACGGCGAGGGGCATTCGAGGGGGCCGGGGGGCGGGTCGACATGCCGCACATCCTATCCGCAGGGGGCCCGGGGTCCGCGCCACCGATCCGCGGCTTCCGGGGAATCCGTTCCAGATTGGAAAACGGGCGCCGCGCCGCCGGGGCCGAGATCGCGCTGGAAAGGTCCGCCGCGCGGGCCTAGAATGGGCCCGTCCAACGGGGGCGCACTGGTTTCGACCGGTTTCGCGCGGTCTCCGGTGGCGTGCCGGGGAACCCCGAATCCACCCCGTTATCAAGCTCGGGAAGGCTTTTAGTTGCCGATAACTATGCTCTCGCTGCCTAACCTTTAGGTAGCCGTCCCACCCGGGCTTGTCCGTGGCCTGGGTAGGACGCCAACAGCGGACTGGCTGGAACGTTGTGCCTCAGGGCCGCCCGGCGAGACTTTACTGAGGCTGGTCGCACGGCCGCCTTGTCTCTGGGCAAGCCGGGCGACGAGAACCAAACAGGGGCTACGCACGTAGAAGCCAGCGGTCGACGACTCTGGGACGCGGGTTCGACTCCCGCCGCCTCCACCACCACCTCGGCCGGACCCTCCGGGTCCGGCCGGGTGACCCTGGCCAGTAGCTAGGGTCCAAATCTGCCCGAAAGCTACAGGCCTCTAACGTGCGGCTGCTGGCTTTGGATCTTGCAGGGCCTGCGCTTGGATCTCTTTTAGACTCCGGCCATGTTCATCCTTCCACTCGACTCTCCCATTGGCGCTGCGCCCGAGTAGTATTCCTGCCGCTGTCGACGGGGAAGAAAACGTGTAATCCTGTGTCAGCCGGAGCCCCTCACTATCCGGCCGGAGGAGGCCTTCCTTGATCATGGTTTTCCGTTGGGCCTCCAAGTATGCATGGATCGAGCTCACTGACTCACGCCGAGCTAGCGAGCCTTCATAGACGACAAAGCCATTTGCTAGGTCGCGTCCGCTGCCCTTTGCTCCTTTTCCCTCAAGCAGGAGCAGGGGGTCATCTGAGTATTCATTTACTGCTGTTCGGGGCTCCTCGAAGGCATCGATACCCAGAAGTGGGTACACAAGGAGCATATTCATGAGGAATCCCTCGGCATCGGCCGTGTCTGCCTCAGACAACCGGGGAGCTTGAGGGATTTGCGCGTTTGCGAGCTGTGCGCGCTTAGTGCGGGAGGCAATCTCCACGAGCCTTGCCTCCAGGTGTTGGACATGAACCTTGTTCAGGTTCTCGTCCTTGCTGGTGAACAGAATCAGCTGCTCCCACCAGTCGAGACTCTTCACGTGCCTGTCAATCCGGTCGCGGGCACAGTCCGCTTCCCCGATGTATAGCTTCGACCTGCCCATGCGGTCTTCCGCTTCTCCCCGAAGGATGTACACGGCAGGTCGTTCCAGCTCAGGCCGGACCCGTACTCTAGGGTAGAGCGATCGCGGCAATACGATCGCCAGCCCCGTCCAGTTCGATTTCTCAATGATTCGCGTTCCTTCCGGTGTGCCATCCGCGAGGAAAATCCGTATTGACGTACCTATCGATCCCATGTCTCCCAGCATAGTGCCTTCCGGTATCACAGGGACACGGGCTGCTCGGGTCTAAGGGCCACGCTGTAAGTACTGGAGGATACTGTAGTTGGGGACGAAGTCTACCTAGGGGGCTAGTAGGACTTCGGTCGTTTCGCCCGCGCGGATCTGGAACACCACCGTGGGCCAAGGGACTTCGGCGGAATCGCGCCAGTGCACCAGGGTGTAGGTACCCGGTGGCAGGCCGGAGACCTCGGCTTCGCCGCGCCGGTTGAATTCCACGCGGCGGGCGTACCAGGCTTCGCGCGGCAGGGCTTCGCGCACGGCGGGGAGTTCGAGCCAGGAGGCCGCGTTGGGTGCGGAGCCTGCCGCGGGCAGGTGGCTTTCCACCACCAGGATCGGATTGGGGTCGGGGCCGTCGACGATGACGCCGGTGTCCGGGCGCTGGGTGCAGCGCAGCAGGGCCGTGCCGCCGAAGGGCAGGGTGTATTGGGGGGATGGCCCGGCCTTCGGCGGCCAGGCGATTCGCAGCGGACCGAGTTCCGGGTTGGGAACCTGGATGTGCAGGGTAGCCGGCAGGTTCGGCACCTTGCACGCGAGCTGTGCGCCTTGTCCGGAATCCCCCTGGGGCACGCTTTGAAAGTTGGCTGGGGCCCAGCCCGCCCCGGGATCCCGGTCCAGGCGCCAGAACACGGTTGGGCGGCCGTTCAGGCGGTTGCCCGCGGGATGCCAAATCGTGAACTCCCCCGCCGTGAACCCCGGTATCTCGATGAGCAGCCCTTCGGTGGCATCCGGGCGCGAGGGGAAACGAACGGGCCCCAGGTCCACCCACGCGCGGGCCGCGCCGACTCCGATCGGGACTTCCGTCAGGAACCGGCCTTGCTCGTCGCATGCCACGCCGCCAATGACCGATTCCGAATCCGCCAGGGACACGTACTGGCCTGCTTGGGCTTCGCCCGTGCCGATCGCCACCACCCGCCCGCGCACGGTCTGAACGGCCACCTGCAGATTGCAGTCGAACGCAAGTTCCGGGCCCTCGCACAGGATCTCCCGGCGTGCTTCGTTCCAGTTCGAGCGGTAGCGCGGGTGCATGGCCAGACGGTCGACTGACAGGACCCGCAGGTGCAGCCAGTGTCGGCCCCGTGGCAGGTGGACTTCGAAGTGCCCCGCTTCGAATGGGCCGCCCTTGTGCCAGGCGTCCCCGGGGTCGTCGGAAGTCCACCAGAACTGGCCGCGCATGGGCGCACCGTTGAGCGTCACCCGTGCGCTCACCCGGGTTTCTTGCCCTTCTCCGCGCGCCCGCTCCCCCAGGTACAGCGCGAAGTCATCCTCCTCGCGGGTTTCGTTCTCGGGGCCGATCGGCGGCGGGAAGTCGCGGCGGGTTTCCGCAGCGGCGGGCAGCCAGAGGGGACTCGCGGGGGCTTCCTCCCCCACCGGGTGCGGTGACGCGTCGGGCGCGAGGCGGGTCAGCGGGATCCCGTCCGTGGAACTGCGCAGCGCGAGCCATGCGAGGGCGAGAAGCAAGACAAAGGCGGGCCAGATCCAGGGTCGCATACGCTTGTGTCCGCCGGAAGCGTTCGAAAGGTCAGGAATGCGGGAAGCGCCTGCCCCGGGCTGGGAGTCTCACTCCCGGCGCCGGCGGGCCATGGCGCGGTCCATGTCGCGTTTGTCCTGCCGCTCCTGGAGATCGGAACGTTTGTCGTGCAGGCGTTTGCCCTGCACCAGGCCCACGAGCACCTTGACCTTGCTCCCGTCGAAGTAGACCTCGAGGGGCACCATGGTCACGCCCTTTTCTTTGGCCCGTTTGCCCCACTTGCGGATCTGGTGCTTGTGGGCGAGCAGCTTGCGCGGCCGCAGCGGCTCGTGGTTCATGCTGTTGCCGAAGGCGTATTCGGGAATGTGCGACCGCATGAGCCACAGCTCTTCCCCCGTGATGCGCACGAACGCTTCCTGCAGCGAGCATTGGCCCCCGCGCAGGCTCTTGACCTCGGTCCCGAGCAGCATGATGCCGCACTCGAGCTCGTCCAGCACGTGGTAGTCGTGCCGGGCCCTGCGGTTCTGGGCGATGCTGCGCCTGGGTTGGCTGGCGCCCTTGGCGGCGCGATTGGGGGAGGCCATCCCCACAGTCTAGTCTCCGATTCGTCCGGATTTCGAGCGGTGCCAGCCCCCGTTCCCCGGGCGCCCGGGTTTGCCCCAAGTCTTTTGCTTTCCGCGCTTGACCTGCCCTTAGCCCCCCGCTACTTTCTCGGCCTCAGTCACCTGCCCGGGTGGCGGAATTGGTAGACGCGCATGGTTCAGGTCCATGTGTCCGCAAGGACATGGGGGTTCGACTCCCCCCCCGGGCACCATCCCTCCTTGAGGGGGTGACGACACGGTCGGAGGCGAAATCGCCCGGACCGATAGGCAAGGAGCCCCAAGAAAGCCGGCAGCAGCCGGTTTTTTTGTGCCCTTGGCCCTCGCCTACCTGGGCGAAGTCGCCGAGCCGGTAGGCTAGGTGATCCTGGCGGGCCGTCAGCTGGGATCGCGCAACGCCGGGTCGAATCGACCCCGCCTAGCCCCGGACCGGCTCAGGACCCCATGCCGCCGGGCGCCCGGTACACCAGGACCACGCGGTGCCCCATCTCTTCGGGCAGGTCGTGTTCCCACACCGTGTCGAGGTGGAAGCCGAGGCGCTCGGCCTCCCGTTCGGCGGCGCGCAGCTCGCGGGACCAAGAGGTGCCTTTGAGCATCACCAGGTCGCGCAGGTTGTGGCGCACCTTGCGCAGGGTGCGGATGTTCTCGCGCACCGAACTGACCGCGCGCACCACGACCATGTTGACCCGCTCGCTGGTGAGCCAGTCCTCCACGCGCTCGGAGACCACGCGGGTGTTGCGCAGGCCCAATTCCTTCACGGCCTGGCTGAGGTAATCGGCCTTCTTCTTGCGCGATTCGCACAGCACCATCGACAGCATCGGTTCGGCCAGGGCCAGGGGGATGCCGGGGAAACCGCCGCCGGAGCCCATGTCCACCACCGTCTTCGCCATCAGCGGCAGCAGGCGGGTGAGGCGCCAGGAGTCGAGGTAGTGTTTGGCCGCCACTTCCTTGGGGGCCAGGATCGCGGTCAGGTTGAGCTCGCGGTTGGTCTTGAGCAGGAAACGCGCGTGTTCCGCGTACTTTTCCAGCAGTTCGTCGGTGACGCCCTCTTCCTTCTCGAACGCCCACTGCAGGGCGCTGAGCATGGATTTCTGGGTGGGGATCGGCGTGTCCGGGTTCTCGGGGGCTTCGTCCTCGTCCTCTACCGCGGCGGCCTTTTCGCTGCGCTTGCGGCGCGCGGGTCCCTCTTCCGCATCGGAATCGCCCTCTTCGCCGTCCTCATCGAGCTCGGAATCCTCGTCCCCCTCGTCGAAGTCGCCGCCTTCCTCGTCCAGGTCGGTTTCGAGGTCGCTGTCGAAGCCACCCTCTTCGTCCACGTCGAGTCCACCCAGGTCCCCGGTCTCGGCCCCATCGAAGTCCTCATCGGGATCGGGGCGGCCGCCGCGCGGGTCGGAGTCGTCTTGGTGAGCCATGGTCAGCACAATGGTAGGAGTCGTACCCGTGCGATGGGACACCCTCTCTGGGGTCCAGTCCGGCCAGGCCGGCAAGGAGTGCCGGGCGAGGCAAGGGTGGCAGGGCTGCAGGGATTCGAACCCCGATCCTACTGATTTGGAATCAGTCGCTCTAACCGTTGGAGCTACAGCCCTGTGCAGGGAGCGCAGGGTAGCGTGGGCCCAGGGCCGCGGCAAGGGCCGACCATCAGATTGATCCCCGGTGGCGCCCATTGCTCGGAGGATCACCCGGAACGCTATATTGGCCCCCATGAACCCCGAGTGCCGACTGGAAGCCCCCCGCCGGGTGCGCTGCGCATGAGCCGCCGCCAGGCAGAGCCCGAAGGGCGCCGGTTCCGGGCGGACGCGATCGATCCGCGCGCCCTCGACCAGGATGCGCGGCGGGTGGTCAAGCGGCTGCAGCGGGCGGGGCACGAAGCCTATCTGGTCGGCGGCTGTGTGCGCGACCTGCTGATCGGGCGCCAACCGAAGGACTTCGACGTGGCGACCAGCGCCAGCCCCTCGGCCATCCGGCGCTTGTTCCGCAACGGCCGCATCATCGGCCGGCGCTTCCGCCTGGTGCACATCTACTACGGCGATCGCATCCTCGAGACCGCCACCTTCCGCCGCGAGCCCGAGCGGGACGGAGATGACGACGATCTGCTGATCCGCGAGGACAACGAGTACGGCACCGCGTCCGAGGATGCGCTGCGCCGGGATTTCACGGTCAACGGCCTGTTCCTCGATCCGGGTACTTTGGAAGTCGTCGACTACGTCGAAGGGCTCGAGGACCTGGAAGACCGCCTGCTGCGCACGATCGGCGACCCTTTCCGGCGCATGGCGGAGGACCCGGTGCGCATCATGCGCGCGGTCAAATTCGCCACGCGCCTCGATTTCGAGATCGAGGAAGAGACCTGGGACGCCATGTGCGATTCGGCGCCGGACCTGGCCCGTTCGGCTCCGGCGCGGGTTTCCGAGGAGATCATGCGCCTGCTGCGATCGGGCAACAGCCAAGGCGCCTTCAAGATGCTGTGGGCCTGCGGGGCCCTCGAGATCCTCTGCCCCGAGCACTACCAATTCCTGGGGCGCTACCGGCCCCGGCCGCGGGAGAACTCGCGCCAGGCGGGGGACTTCTTTGCGATGCTGGAGGCCCTGGACCACCGCGTCAGCCAAGGGTACGAACCTTCGATCGCCCTCTGCCTCGCCGTGCTCTACGGCGTGCTGGTGGAAGACCGCATGGACCGCGGCAGCGATGAGGAGCTGGTGGGGGTCGACCCGTACGTGGCCGAAGTCGCCGACGACCTGCTCGCGCCGCTGGTGCACCGCGCGCGCCTCTCGCGCCGCGACGCGGGCCGCGCCCGCCGGGTGCTCGCGATGCAGCCCGCCTTCCTGCACCCCACCCCTGCCACCGACGGCGAACGCGGCGGGCGTTTCTCGCCCCTGCTCTTCACCTTGCAGGAGGGTTTCGAAGAGGCCCTCGAACTCTTCCGGCTGCGCATGCTCGCCAAGGGCAAGGGCAGCGACCTGGTGCAGGCCTGGGGGGCCCGGTACCAGCGCGCCCAAGACGCCAGCGAGGAGGAGCTACAGGCCGAACAGCGCCGGCTCAAGAAGGGCAAGAAGCGCCGTCGGCGCCGCCCGAGGCGTGGAAAACGGCCCTCGGGCCCTTCCTAGGCCCCTGAAAGGCGTCCCACTTTGGGGAACTGGGGTCTTTTTCCCCCATCGCCTTGCCCGTGCGGTAGGTTTATGCCGTGCGGGAGAGAGGCATAGCGGCTTCGGCTGCCCTTCTTCCTCCCCCCCTCCCTTGCGCCTGCATGTGCGGTTTGCGGGCGCAACTGAAGGGTCGGGCGGAGCCGCATCACAATGCATCTCTACCCTGCGGCGGCAAACCCCTCCCCTCCAATCTGCCGCCGCTGGATCTGGCACCCTGACCGGATCCAAACGTGCCTGGGGCGATCCTTCGGGATCGCCCCCTTTTTTTTGCCCCCGCCCGCGCACGGCCGCCGGCTGTGCAGTGCGCTGGCGCGGCCTATCATGGCCCGCGATGTTCCCCCTGCACTTTGTGCCCGCGCTGGGCCTGGTCCTGACGCTCGCCGCAACACCCGTGTCCGGGGCCCAGGACGCCGCCGCGGCGGCCCCCGAAGCGAAGAGCGCCGAGTACACCGACGCGCAACTCACCGCGGCTTGGAGCAAACTCGACGAGAAGGGCAAGCGCGATGCGACCGAGTACTTCTGGTACGAGGCCACTCACCAGCCGATCGTGCAGAACACCTTCGTGCTGTTCCTGAAGGGCCAGCTCGAGAACGATCCGTACAACTGGCCCGCCCCCGAAGCCCCGGCGACCTATGACCCCGAGGTGCACGCCCCCGCGCAGCCGATTCCACGGGTGCCGGTCGAGCGCGAATCGAAGGCCTACAAGGATGAGTTCGAGCGTTTGGTCGGTTGGCGCGCGCCCCGGCGCGTGAACCCCGCGTTCGTCTACGACTACGCCCGCCGCACGGTGGTGCGTCTGGGCGATCCGCGCGATCCCGAACGGGTGTTCCGCAATGGCCTGAACGGCATCGTGCCCGACCTGGATCTGGGGGAAGCCCTGTGCCAGCGCATGCTCGATGCCGGTGAATTCCAGGACGTACACAAGGCCTTTGCGCACCTCTACTCCGACCGCGCCGGCCATGCCTATCCCGGTATCAGCCTGTACGACGCTTGGAGCTCGGGCCAGAACATCGAAATGCCCGACGTGGAGTGCCTAGGCATCATCCACGACCTGAAGAACGATTGGCGCACCTGGGTGGCGCCGGTGAGCAAGCAGGCGCCGCTCTACGCGGCCATCGAGAAACTCTACGTGCCTATGCACCGGTCGCGCTCGTTGCAGACCTCGCTGGCCCGGTGTTACCTCAGCTCGCAGCCGGTGCTGCACGACGGGTACCAGGGCATGGAGCTGTTCCTGCACCATCTGTGGGAGGCGAAAACCTCCGATCCGCGCCTGTTGCTGCCGGAGTTGCCCGAGTCGGAGAAGTGGGAAGCTTTCCTCGAGAAGGGTCAGAAGAAACTCGCCAAATCCGAGGAGCAGGTCGCCGCGGCCCGCAACCGTCAGGCTTGGCTCGCCGACGGCGAACGGAAGGTGCGCGCGATCTGGCCGATGGTTCTGAAGGACCTGGGCGTGCTCGAGTAGGCCCGCGGCCTCAGCCCTGCGCCATGGCGGCGCCAGCGAGTTCCGCCGTGGCCCAGGCCGCCAGGAAGTTGAGCCCACCGATCGGCCCCTGCAGGTCGAGCAATTCGCCGAAGACGAACAGGCCGGGGTGGCCATTGACCTCCATCGTGCGCGGGTTGAGCTGGCGCAGGTCGAGGCCGCCCGAGCTGACTTCGGCGAGATCCATGCCGCGGGTGCCGTGCACGGGCACTTCGAGTCCCTTGAGGGCTTCGATCAACCGGTGCCGCGTGCCCTTGTCGAGGGACTTGAGGCAACCGCGGGCGCGCGGATCGGCTTCCCATCCGGCTTGGCGCGCCACCTGCTGGAGCAAGCGCCCGGGCAAAGGCGCGGGCAGGGATACCGCGAGGTTGTTGCGGCCGGACTGACCCTGGGCGTCGAGTAGGATGGCGCGCAGCTCCTCGAAGGAATGTTCGGGCAGCAGGTCGATGGTCAGATGGAAACCCGTAACCGGGCCGCCCTCCATCTCGGCGCGGCCGATGGGCTCGGAGAGGTCCATGGCGCCGGGACCGGACAGGCCGGTGTGGGTGAACAGCACCGGACGGCGGCGCTCGCCGAGCACCTTGCCGTCGGGCCCGATCAGGCGCAGGCGGGCGTCCTCCAGCGCGATGCCGCTGAGCTCGTGCACCCAGGGAGCCGGGCTCGTGAGCGGCACCAAGGCCGGCGCGGGCGGCAGGGCCTTGAGGCCTAGGGCGGAGAGCCAGGGCCAGGCGTCGCCGGTGGTGCCGCTCTTCGGCACGCTGGCCCCGCCGGTGGCGAGGCCGAGGCGCGGCGCGCAGCGGGACCCCCCTTCCGAATCCACGCGCCAGCCGCCGGGCACCTCCGCGATGGCGAGCACGGGCTCGTCGAGCAGGATCTGCACCCCCGCCGCGCGGGCGTCGCCTTCGAGGGCGTCGCGCACATCGCGGGCGCGCTGGCTGGCGGGGAACACCTTGTCGAGCGGCGCGGTGACGGTCGGGACTCCGAGCTGATGGAAGTGCTCGCGCACGGCTTCGGGCGGCAGGGCGGCCAGGGCGCTGCGCAGGAATCGTTCCCCGCGCGGTCCGAACAGCCGCGCCGCCTGGGCCGGCCCCAGGGTTGTGGTCAGGTTGCAGCGCGTGCCCCCGCTGGCGAGCACCTTGGTGCCGCAGCGCGCGGTCTTCTCGAGCACGCACACACGCGCCCCGGCGCGGGCCGCCTTGGCCGCCGCCCACAGGCCCGCTGCGCCGGCACCGACGATGATCACATCCGCGTCCATGGTTTCAGCCCCCCTGCAGGCTGCGCTCCCACTCTTCGATCTCGGCCAAGGTGTGCGGTCCGCGCGGCGGCGTATCGTCGTCGCGGTTGTCGAGGAAACCCTCCGGCAGTTTGACCTTCTGGCGTTTGTTGCCCTTGGCCCGGCCGGCGCGCAGGGCGGTGCGCGGGAAAGTTTCGGCAAGGTCCGCCGGGGCGAGCAATCCGTCGAGCTGGTCGAGCCGCTCGAGATCGGCCATCGCCCCGCGCAGGCTGGCGCTGCCGTGGAACCCCTTCGTGTACCAGGCGATCCACTTGCGCATCTGGCGCATGCCGTGGCGCTCGCCGAACAGCTCCACCAAAAGCTCCGCATGGCGCCGCATGACCGCCAGGATCTCGCCCAGGTTCGGCGGCGCATCCGGTTCCTGCCCCTCGAAGAGTTGCGCCAATTCGCGGAACAACCAGGGCCGACCGAGGCAGCCGCGGCCGACGATGACGCCATCGCAGCCGGTCTGACGCATCATACGCAGGGCATCGAAACTCTCCCAGATGTCGCCATTGCCGAGCACGGGGATGTCGAGGATCGCCTTCAATTCGCCGATGGCGTTCCAATCGGCGTGGCCGGCGTACAGTTCCGCCGACGTGCGCCCGTGCAGCCCCACCGCCGCCACGCCTTCCCCCTGGGCGACACGCCCGGCTTCGAGGTACGTGAGCAGGTTCTCGTCGATGCCCTTGCGCATCTTGACGGTCACCGGCACTTCGCCCGCGTTCTTCACCATCGCTTGTAGCAGGCGCGCCATCAGCCGCGGTTTGAGCGGGATCGCGCTGCCATTGCCCGAGCGGGTCACCTTGGGCACGGGGCATCCGAGGTTGATATCCACGTGATCGACGCCTTCGCCGACGAGCACGCGCACCATCTCGCCCAGGTCCTTTGGGTCCGATCCGTAGACCTGCACCGAGCGCGGGGACTCGTCCGGATCGGACGAAGCGAGCAGCATCGTCAGGCGGTTGCCCATGAGGAACCCCCGCGCCGTGATCATCTCCGACACGTAGAGCCCCGCGCCGTATTCACGGCACAGGCGGCGGAACGGCAGATTGGTGACTCCGGCCATCGGCGCCAGCACCACCGGCGGCCAGACCTGCAGGCCGGCCAGGTGCAGGGGCGCAAACTCCCCCGGCCCGGCGACGGGTACATCTTGGTTGAGGGGGCTCGAAAAACGTTCGGCGGGCATCGGGATCAGCGCGGGGCGGCTTCGGCAGGGGCCGGCAGATAGACCCGATCGGCGGGCAGGGCAAGGCCGGGGCCGCCGTAGGTGCGGAAATCCCCGCGCGGGATCACCCGCAATTCGCTGCCGCCCCACTGCCGCGCGCCGTAGTCGATGGTGCCGTTCGCGCGCAGGGCAAACGCCAGGTTGCCGCCGGTGCATTCGATCTGCAGCAGGTGGTCTTCCGGCCGGATCGCGAGCATCCAGGGGGTGACCGCCTGTTGATGTTCGTCGCCTTCGAAGCTCCCCGCGAACTGCAGGCCCGTCTGCAGGCTCTTGGCCGCGATCAAACCGTTCAGGAGCAACGACTGGTCGAGCAGGTTGAAGACCCGCTGCGCCCGCTCCCCGCGTAGGAAGATGCCGTTCTCGCGGTATTCGATGTTCAGGATCTTGGTGCCTTCGATGCGCGCGCCGCGCAGTTGCACCACGTGCCACTGTTCCCACGTGCCGGGGTCGAGGGCCTCCTCGGGGATGGTCTCCGCGCCCACGGCCGAAATGCGCAGGTCGAAGGATTCGAGCAGGGCGCCGTTCAGGATCTGCTCCAGGTGGATCTGCCGGGGTTGCGCCCCGCCGGTGCCCGGGAAGATCATGCGCGTGGCGTACAAGGTGCGGTCGGGGTCGAGGATGCGCACCTGGAAGTGTTCGGCGCTCACCCGCGTGTGGGCCATCCAGGTGTCGGCCTGACCGGACAGGATCAGGGCGCCTTCGTGGGTCCGCGGCGGCGGCACGTCATCGAGGGCCGCATCGGCGGCCCGCCGCGCGGCCTGCCATTCGGCGAGTTGTTGCAGCCGGCTTTGAAGCCCCTTGCGGTCGACGATCTTGCCGCGCATCACCACCATCGCGGGGTCGCGCAGGGTATGCAGGTCGGCACGCGGATCGGCATCGAGCACGACGAGATCGGCGAGTTTTCCCGCCTCCAGGGTGCCGCGTTGCGCGGCGACGCCAAGGGCGCGGGCCGCCCCCGAAGTGGCCGCCGCGAGCACCTGATCCGGGGTCAGGCCCGCAGCCACCCAGGCGTCGAGTTCATCGAGCAGCCCTTGGCCGGGCAGCACCCCGGTGGCCGGCGCGCCGCTGCCGGGCACGAGCCGCACCCCGGCCGCCTGCAACTGCACCAGCGCCTGCTGTTGGCGCGCGACGGCGCTCTGCAGTTGCGCCCGTTCGTCTTCCCCGAGCTGCTGCCAGATCGTATCCCCCGCCTTCCACGTCGTCGCCAACGCCGGTTGCAGCCAGCGCTCGGCGGCTTCGAGATCGATGGGATGCAGCATGCGTTGCCAACCGGTGAGGTCGGGCAGCACCGCCATGGTGCCTGCGGAAAGCGGCGCGAGGGCCGCCGCAAGCTCCCCGTCGTCGATGCTGCGCCAATCGCTGCGTTCCCCGAGCAGCCCTTGCAGCCCGATCAGGCCTGCTTGTCCGAGCAGTTGCATCTCCGCGGCGCTCCCCCCCACCGGTACCGGTCCCCACAGAGGCAGTTCGAGTTCGCGGGCCCCCTGCAACAGGGCGCGCCAGGATTCGACGCCGAGGCGATCGAGGTAGGTCAGGTAGTCGAGGGACTGGTCGGCTTCGATCAGAGCCGTGTTCAACTCGGCGAGCATGCGGGGCACATCCCCGGGGGCCGGCACCGCAAAACTCGCGGGGTGCGTGCTCGGGCTCGCATCGAAGACCCGCCCGCAGACCAGCAGGTCAGGTCCGGGCAGGGGATCCCGCCAGGCGGGCTGGCGGTGGGTCAGGATGGTCGACAGGTCGCTGCCCGCGTCGCGCACCAGGGTGACCCCGGCGGCGAGGTACAGGGGGTCCTGCTCGCGGTCGTGTTGCACCCAGCCGTCGATCAGCCCCGGGATGACGTGTTTGCCGGCGAGGTCGAGTACCTGGGCGCCCTCCGGCACGGCCACATCCGGCCCCACCGCGACGATCTTCGTTCCGTCGATGAGCAGCGTGCCCCGGAAGGGCTCGCTGCCCCCGCCGGCGGGATGGATCCAGGCGCCCACGAGGGCGATCAGGGTGGCAAGGGTCGACATAGGTGCCAGGGTACGCGCCCGCGCCCGCAGCGACCAGCGGTTGGAGCGGACCGATGGACCGGTTAGGGTGGCCCCATGGAACTGCCCTCCGTGCGCCTTCTCGTCGACCGCCTGCCCTCTGGCCCCTGGATCTTTGGCCGCCAGGTGGAGGCGGCCCACGACATCCCCAACGGCTCGCTGGTCGAGGTTCTGGACGCCGCGGGACGCTACGCCGGACATGGCCTCTACAACGGCCGTTCGGACATCCGCGTGCGCATCCTGCACCGCGGAAAACGCAGCGCAATGGACAAACCGCGGCAGTTCTTGCTGAAAGGCCTGTCCGAGGCGGTGCGCCTGCGCAAGCGCACTTTGCGCCTGCCGGAGGTCAGCAATGCCTGGCGCGCGGTGTTCGCGGAGGGCGACGACATGCCCGGGCTGATCGTCGATCATTTCGACGGACACCTAGTGTGCGAGCACCATTCGCTCGGCTTCTGGAACCTGCGCGAGGACGTGGCTTGGGCCCTGGGCGAGCTCTTCCCCGGTGCCCCGATTCTGCACAAATTCCCCCAGGGTGCGTCCCGATCCGAGGGTGGCGAGCCCGGATTCGACGGGGCCGACGCCGGCCGGGTCTGGATCGAGGAGCACGGCCTGGCGTTCCCGGTGGACCTGGGGCGCGGCCACAAGACGGGCTGGTTCTGCGACCAGCGCGACAACCGCCAACGGGTTGCCGACCTGGCCCGCGACCGGGTGGTGCTCGACCTCTGCTGCAACCGCGGGGGGTTCGCCCTGCACGCCGCCGCCCGGGGGGCGCGCCGGGTCACCGCCGTGGACCTCGACGAGGTGGCCCTGGCCGGGGCCCAGGACGCGGGCCACCGCAACCGCCTGGAAGTGGATTGGCAGCACGCCGACGCCTTCGACGTGCTACGCGGGCTTGCGAATGAACGCAACCGGCCCTCGCTGATCGTGCTGGACCCCCACAAGTTGATCCGCGGTCAGGCCAACCAGGACGAAGGCCGTCGCAAATACTCCGACCTGAACAGCTTGGCCCTGGCCGGCCTGGCCCCCGGCGGCCTGCTGGCGACGTTCTCGTGTTCGGGCGCCCTCGACCTGCCCTCGTTCCTCGGCATCGTGTTCCAGGCCGCGCGCCGGGCCGAGCGGGGCCTGCGCTTGTTGTCGATCTGGGGAGCGGCCCCGGACCACCCCCAACGACCCGACTTCCCGCGCGGCGCGTACCTAAAAGGCGCCCTCTGCGCGGTCGACGGCTGATCCGCCTCCCACGGGCGAAACCCTCGAAAGGTTTGTGGGCGAAGGGTGGAAGCCCGGGGCCCCATGGGTCACAATACCCCCGTCGCGCCTCCCGCCGGGTCTACCCCGCCCGGAGGCGTGCCCGTGTTCGCCGATTTTCCGTGCGGCGGAGCCGGCCCCCAACCAGCGGAACGCACAGCCAAAAATGATTCTGTCGATCCTCGTCGCCCGCGAGAAGTGGGAAGCCTTCGATGAAGAGTGGAAACGTCTGATGGAGTCCGGTGGACCCATCGACGACCTGCTCTCGGCCCTCAGACTCGCCGGTGAGAAGAAACGTATCGCCCGCTGCATGGGACAGGCCGTGGAGCACGCCGGCCTGCTCGAAGCCGCCGACCGTTCCTCCTGTGGCGCGCGTGTGCTGGGCCAGACCCTGATCGCCGGCGGCAACCCCGCCGAGCTGACCGAGATGCTGCTGCGCCTGTCCGAGCAAGGTTGGAGCGGCGAGTCCTGGTGGGGTGCTTACCGCGACCACGCCGGCCTGCACGAAGGCGCGGCCGACCTGCGCGGCCCTTGGCGCCTCTTCTCCCAGATGTGCGCGCTCGTCGATGACACCGTGGTGTTGCACCCCGGTGGTTGGGGCCTCGGCGCCGTACACGAGGTGCTGCCCGATTCGATGGAAGTCGGCGTGCGTTTCCACAATGGCCGCCGGGATCGTTTCCCGATGAAGTCGGCGGTGGAGATCTTCACCACCTTGCCCGAGAGCGATCTGCGCGCCCAATACTTCCGCGATCCGGAGGGGCTCAAGAAGCGTGCGAAGGACGAACCGCTCGAGGTGCTCGAAGCCGTGCTCGGCCGGTACCACGGCCGCGCCACCGCCTCCCAGATCCGCAACGCGCTGATGGGCATCGGCATCGAAGGCAGCGCTTGGTCCGCCTGGTGGCGCAAGGTGCGCAAGCTGGCCGAGAACTCCTCCTGGTACGAGCTCACCGGCCCGCCCGCCAAGGCGACCGTGACGCGCCTCGTCGAAGCCAAGGATCCCAGCGACGCGCTCACCCGCCAGCTGCTGCACTCCGACAACCTTGCGGGCGTGCATGCCAAGGTGCGCGAACTGTTCGTGGGCCAAGGCGCCGACCCGAACCTGCTCGGAATCGGCATCCAGGCCCTGGAAATCGCCTCCGCCAATGCAGGCGAGCCCCTCGAAGAGCGGCTTGCCGCGTGGCTGTTCCTGCGCGATCAACAGGGCGTCACCCCGCCGGAAGCCCTCGCGGCCCTCGAGCCCTACGTGCACGCGCCGGTGCCGACCGACCCCTCCGAACCGCCGGCCCTCTGGACCCTGCTGAGCGCCCTGCCTAGCCTCAAGGACCAGGAACGTGCGGTTGGTCTCTTGCCCGAGCTGTTCGGGGAAAACTGGATCGATGTGTGCATCCCCCACCTCCAGCATGCGGCGAAAGGCATGGTGCGTCCCCTGGTGGATGCGTACCTGAAGGAAGGGCGGACCGAGGAGGTGCTCAGCACCTACGGAACCTTGTTGTCCCGCCCCCTGCGCGCCCCGTCGCTGCTGGTGACCCTGGCGAGTCGCTTCGAAGGCGGCGACCAGGACCTCGGCCCCGACCTGCCGACCCCGGTGCAACGCGCCCAATCGCTGCTCAGCCTGGCGAGCCACCTCTTCAGCGCCCGCCGCGGCGAACCGCACCTGACCCGGGTGTCCGCGCGCCTCAACGACCTCCTGTGCAAGGGCGAAGATCCGCTGCTCCGGCGTCTTCTGGCGGAAGCCGAACCGGACACGATCCGGGGGATCGAAGCGCAGTACGGCCGCGGCATCGACTCGGAGTTCGAGCGCATCACGACCGAACTCGCCCTGAGCCTCGACCGCCAGTTCTTCGCCACCCAGGGTGGCCCCTTCTGGCAGGGACAGGTCATCTGGACCACCAAGTCCGGTCTGGCCTCGCGCATGGCGGAGTACAAGCTGCTCACCGACGTCAAAATCCCCGAGAACCAGGAAGCCATCGGCCGCGCCGCGTCCTTCGGCGACCTTTCGGAGAACTCCGAATGGGAAGCCGCCATCGAGGAGCAGCGCAACCTCACCACCCGAGCCAAGGCCATGGAAGAGGAGCTGCGCCACACCGACCTGATCGAGAACGCCGCCATCCCCGAGAACTCCGTCGCCCCGGGCACCCGGGTGCAGTACAAGGAGCTCGATTCGGGCGAGGAACGCGAAGTCCTGTTGCTCGGCCCCTGGGATCCGTCCGAATGGGCGGGTGTGCCGGTGGTGAGCTACCGGGCCCCCCTGGCCCAGGGCATGCTGGGTCGCCACGTCGGCGACACCTGCACCCTGCAGCTGCCTAGCGGCGGCTTGGACGTGCTGATCCAGGCGATCCAGATCGAGGACCTGGAAGGCTGATCC
The DNA here is from genome assembly GCA_041398705.1 of Planctomycetota bacterium. Classification (GTDB taxonomy): domain Bacteria; phylum Planctomycetota; class UBA1135; order UBA1135; genus NORP259. Next base: position 191,062 of record JAWKUI010000004.1, read on the forward strand.
GAAGGGCCTTTACGGAACTTTGATCTGTCCTTGATCTGGGGGCGGGGCGGTCGCAAACTTCGCGGCAGTCCCGCCCCCAGGCCATGAACACGACCCCTCCGGCTGCCAGCTCCAAACCCGGTCTCGCCGTGACCCTGGCCCGTTGGGGTCTGGTCCTGCTCCTGCTCTACGGATTCCTGATCGCGATCCACCTCATGGGTGGTTCGATCAAGTCCCTGGGCAAGGACGCGGCAAAAGACCTCTTCGACGGCATCAAGAACCCCTTCGCGGGCCTTTCCGTCGGCATCCTCGCCACCGTGCTCGTGCAGAGCTCGAGCACCACGACGTCGACGATCGTGGGTTTGGTCGGTGCGGCAAAGTCGGTGGCGTTGCCGCTGACCACGGCCGTGCCGATGATCATGGGTGCCAACATCGGCACCACGATCACCAACACGATCGTTTCGATCGGGCACATTCGCCAGGGGCCGGAGTTCCGCCGGGCGTTTGCCGCGGCGACGGTGCACGACTTCTTCAACCTGCTGACCGTCGCACTGCTGTTGCCCGTGGAAATGGCCACGGGCGTGCTGGAGCGCACGGCGACCTCGCTGACGAAACTCTTCGTCACCGAGACGACCCACGGCAACTTCGATAGCCCCATCAAAACCGCGGTCAAAACCGCTTCCAAGGGGCTGGAGAAGGGCCTGGCCGCCCTTGGCCTGGAAGGCATCCCCCTCACCGTCGTGATGCTGGTAGTCGGCATCGCGCTGACTTTCATCTGCCTGGTGTTCATCACGAAGAACATGCGGGTGCTGATTTCGGGGCCGCTCGAGCGCGCGATGAACCGCACCCTGGGCAAGTCCGGCCTGGCGGGCATTCTCGTGGGCATGGTCGTGACGATTGCGGTGCAATCCTCCAGTATCACCACCTCGCTGCTGGTTCCGATGTGCGCGGCGGGGGTGCTGACCCTGGCGAACGCCTTCCCCATCATGCTCGGGGCCAACATCGGCACCACCGTGACCGGCATCCTGGCCAGCCAGGCGGCCGAAACGAGCGCGGGCTTGACGATCGCCCTCGTACACCTTCTCTTCAACCTGGTCGGGGTCGCGATCTTCTTCCCGATCCCGGCGGTGCGCCGCATTCCGATCCGTCTGGCCGAAGGCCTCGCCGCCCGCGCCCAACGCAGCTCGCTGTGGGTGGTCGCGTACGTGCTTGGGGTATTCGTGATCCTGCCATTGGTCGGCTACCTGCTCTTCTGATCCGATGTTTGACTGGCTTCAAAAACTCAGCGGGTCCTCCCAGGGCCTCGACAAGATCCACCAACAGTTCCTCCAGATGCTGCAGGACGGCCGCCACGTCTTCGACGCGGCCGCCAATGCCCTGGTCGGAGGCACCCGCCCGGATGTGATCCGCGCGGACCTGTACGAAACCGACCTGCGCATCAACCGCACCGAAATGGCGGTCCGGCGGGGCCTCGTCGTGCACGGCACCGTGCACGGGGCGGCCACCTTCCCTGCCCTGCTCGTGATGATGAGCCTGGTCAAGGACGCCGAGCGCATCGGCGACTACTCGAAGAACATCTTCGAAGTCGCCTGTAGCGGAGTCGACCTGGGCGACGAAGCCGCGGTGCATGCCCTGGTCCAGATGAAGGACCAGATCTCCAAGTTCCTCGTGCGCGCCCACAACTGCTACCAGAAGCAGAGCGTGGAAGAGAGCCGCGGGCTGATGAAGGAGATCGAAGCGTTCCAGAAAATGTGCGACCTGCAGGTAGGCGAACTGCTGCGGGTCCAGGGCCGCAATGAGGCCCCGCGGGTGCTCACCCTGCGCCACTTCAAGCGCGTCGCCAGCCACGTCGGCAACATCGTCAGCGCCGTGGTCATGCCCTTGGACAAGCTGGACTTCTTCCCCGACAAGCCCATGTCGGAGCAGTGATCTCCCCGTCCCGGATCTGCTCCAATTCGGGACGGAAGCTTGTATATCAGGATATCATGACGTAGTGTTGGAGCGTGCTGACCGCGCCCCAGGACCTCCCCCAGCAGCTCAAACTGCTCTCCGACCCCGTTCGCCTGCGCATGCTGGCGCTTCTGGAGCGGGAGGAATTGTCCGTCGGCGAGCTCGCCCGCTCCCTGGACCTGGCCCAGAGCCGGGTTTCCAACCACCTGCGCGTGCTGCGCGAAGGGGATTGGTTGGTGGAGCGGCGCCTCGGCACCTCGATCCTGCTGCGCTCGGCCGCCGCCCAGCCCGGGGCCGGGGAAAGTGTCGGCTTGCGCCTCTGGGCCAGTCTGCGCCCCTCACTGGCGGACTTGCCGGGCCACGAGGCCGATCTGGCGCGCCTGGCGGACGTGCTGGCTGAACGGCGCCTGGAGAGCACCGAGTTCTTCGACGCCATGGCCGGTGAGTGGGAGAAACGCGGCGCCTTGTTTGAAAACGGCCAGGCGCGGCACCGGGCCGTGGCGGGGCTGCTCGACGGTCCGTTGACCTTGGCCGACCTGGGCTGTGGAACCGGCTACATGGCCCGCGCCCTGGCGGCCTTCTCCGGCCGGCTGATCTGCGTGGACCCCTCCCCCGGCATGCTCGAACAGGCGCGCCGGGCCCTCGCGCACCTGCCTCCCTCGACCCAGGTCGAGTACCGCCAGGGGGACATCGAAGACTTGCCTTTGGAGGATGCTTCGCTCGATGGCGCGCTGGCCGGCATGGTGCTGCATCATCTTGAGCGGCCGGACACGGCCTTGCGCGAGATGCGCCGCGTGCTGCGGCCGGGCGCGCGCGCGGTTGTGCTCGAGCTTTCCCCCCACAAGGAACACTGGATGCACCAGGAATTGGGCGATCGGCATCTGGGCTTGGCAGCCGATGAAGTGCGCAGCGCCATGGCGCGCGCGGGCTTCGAGGATCTGCACGTGGAGCCCCTGGAAGATCGCTATTGCCCCACCCCGCCTGGCGGCACGCCCGTGTCCCTGCCCCTGTACATCGTGCGCGGCCGCGTTCCCGCCTCGATTCGATAACCCTGTTTCCCCGGGCGTATCCGCGCCCCCAAAACCCAATGACTACCACCGCAAACCTGCTTCACGACCACAAGGTCGCGGACCTCAAACTGGCGGACTTCGGCCGCAAGGAAATCAAACTGGCCGAGGTCGAAATGCCCGGCCTGATGGCTCTGCGCGAACAGTACAAGGGCAAGAATCCCCTGGCTGGCGCCCGCATCTCCGGTTCCCTGCACATGACCATCCAGACCGCGGTGCTCATCGAGACCCTGGTCGAGCTGGGCGCGGAAGTGCGCTGGGCCTCCTGCAACATCTTCTCCACCCAAGACCACGCCGCCGCCGCGGTGGTGGTCGGCCCCAACGGCACGATCGACAACCCCACCGGGGTCGCCGTGTTCGCTTGGAAGGGCGAGACCCTGCCGGAATACTGGTGGTGCACCGAGCAGATGCTGACCTGGCCGGACGGCCAGATGCCGAACATGATCCTCGATGACGGCGGCGATGCCACCATGCTGGTCCACAAGGGCCGCGAGTGGGAGAAGGCCGGCGTCGTGCCCGAGGCGGGCAAGGGTGCCTCCGAAGAGTGGAAGGTCTTCCTCGCCACCGTGAAGGCTTCGATGGCCGCCGACAACACCAAGTGGACCCGCACCGCCGCCGCCGTGAAGGGCGTCAGCGAAGAGACCACCACCGGCGTGCACCGCCTGTACCAGATGGTCGAGCGCGGCGAGCTGCTGTTCCCGGCCATGAACGTCAACGACTCGGTCACCAAGAGCAAGTTCGACAACCTCTACGGTTGCCGCCACTCGCTGGTCGACGGCATCTGCCGCGCCACCGACGTGATGCTCTCCGGCAAGATCGCGGTCGTTTGCGGCTACGGCGACGTCGGCAAGGGCTGCGCACAGTCCCTGAAGGGGCAAGGCGCCCGCGTGATCGTCACCGAGATCGACCCGATCTGCGCCCTGCAGGCGGCGATGGAAGGTTTCCAGGTGTGCACCGTCGAGGACGTGGTCGACACCGCCGACCTGTTCATCACCACCACCGGCAACAAGGACATCATCACGGTCGAGCACATGAAGCGCATGAAGAACAATGCGATCGTGGGCAACATCGGCCACTTCGACAACGAGATCGACATGGCGGGCCTCTTCGCCCTCCAGGGCGTCGTGCGCGAGAACATCAAGCCGCAGGTCGACCGCTTCGTCATGCCGAACGGCAACGGCATCCTGATCCTCGCTGAGGGCCGCCTTCTGAACCTGGGCTGCGCCACCGGCCACCCGAGCTTCGTGATGAGCAACTCCTTCACCAACCAGGTGATGGCGCAGATCGAGCTGTTCCAGAACGCAAGCAGCTACGACAAGAAGGTCTACACCCTGCCGAAGCACCTCGACGAGATGGTGGCCCGCCTGCACCTGGAGAAGCTGGGTGTGAAGCTGACCGTCATGACCGACGATCAGGCGGAGTACTTGGGCATTCCGAAGGATGGTCCGTACAAGCCGGATCACTACCGCTACTAGGATCGATGCGGCGGGCCGGGGGGACCTGGCCGGCTGACGGAACGGGGGGACCGGGCTTTTAGGCCGGGTTCCCCCGTCTCTTTTTGCCTTGTCCTCTTAGAACCATCCCAACCCCCCACCCGCCCGTCTGGGGGGACATTCCGGCGCGAAGGAGGGTTGCGGGGATTCGGCCGGTTTTCGCCCCCTTCCCTCAGCTCCAGGCCCCCGGCACCCGCACGTCCCCCGCCACGATCCTCGCATCGTCCCACCGCCGCGCCCCTTCCTCCAGGCTACGCACCCCCGCGCCAAGCCCAAGGCTCTCCGCCACCCAGCCCAGCACCTCCGGCGCTTGCACCCCGCGCTCCCGCAGGGCTCCGAGCGCCAGCGATCCCGCGCGCTTGGAAAGCCGCTCCCCCTCCGCCCCGCGCACCAACCCCAGATGCGCGTACGCGGGCCGCGGCAACCCCAGCGCTTCCTGCAGCACGATCTGCACGAACGTGCTCGGAATCAAGTCGGCCCCGCGGACCACCACCTCGACGCCTCCATCCGCATCGTCGAGCACCACGGCGAGTTGATAGGCGGCGTGCCCTTCCTTGCTCCAGATCACCACATCCCCGAGCTCGCTCCCGCCGGCGAGGCTTTGCGGGCCCTGCAATCGGTCGGCGAACTCCATCGCCCCCCAGCCTTGCAGGTCCAATCGCCACGCGGGCTGCGCGCCGGCGACTTCCGCCGCCTCCTGGCCGCTGGCGAAGCGCCCACGGCACGTCCCCGGGTACACCGGCCCCAGCGGGCCATGGGGCGCATCCCCGGCTTCGTCGATGTCCTTGCGGGTGCAGACGCAGGGGTAGGCCCGTCCCTGGCGCCAAAGCGCCTCCAGGGCCTCCTGGTAGCGCGCCGAGCGTGCCGATTGCCGCGGCAGGGGCCCACCGCCGGTGAGCCCGAGCCAGCCCAGGTCCCGTTCGATGCTGCCGGCGTACTCCTCACGGCAGCGGCTGGCGTTCACATCCTCCAGGCGCACGTCGAGGTTCCCTGCGGAAGCCAACCAGGCGGCCACCAGGGACCGGGCGTGGCCCAGGTGCAGGTGCCCGGTGGGGCTTGGGGCCAGTCGGCCTCGGGGGCGGGGGTGCATGGCCCCCATGCAAGCAAACTGGGCAGGCCAGGGCGAGGCCCGGTGGGCTACGGGGCCAAAAAAAAACAGCCCGGTGGGCTGAAAGGTGGCTCCCCGAGTAGGACTCGAACCTACGACCTAGCGGTTAACAGCCGCGCGCTCTACCAACTGAGCTATCGGGGATTGAGCAGCGAAGGATAGCCGCCCCGGAGCAGGGAGTCAAGACCCCGCCCGGGAGGCTTTGGGGCTGCGCACCAGCTTTGGGCAGGCTCGGGTGGCCGGCTTGAGCCAGCCGCCGGACCCGCCCCCAGGTCACTGGTCCCCGTCGACGGAGTTCAGGAACCGGAAGAGTTCGCTCGAGGTGGAAAGCACCAGGGTGCTGCCCGGGTCGATGACCTTCCGGTAGGTCTCCATGGACTTCAGGAAGTCATAGAGTTCCCGCGCCTCAGGGGACTGCCCGTAGGCTTGGGCGTAGATCTCCGTGGCCCGGGCGTCCGCCTCGCCGCGGATGCGCTGCACCTGGGCGTAGGCCTCCGACTCGATGCGGTTCAGGTCCCGCTCCCGGTCGCCCAGGATCTTGGCCGCCTCGCCCTCGCCTTCGGAGATGAAGCGCGCGGCGATCTGGCGCCGTTCGGACTGCATGCGTTCGTAGATCTTCTGCTCGACGCTGGGGTTGTAGTTGATGCGCTTGAAGCGCACGTCGAGCAGGGTGATGCCGAACTCGGCCAGTTTGCTCATGGCCACGTCCTTGATCTCCTCTTCGATCTTCGAGCGGCCTTTGTTGATCGGCAGCAGGACCCCGATGGCGCCCGCGCCGGTCTCTACGCCAGCACCCAGGGTCTCATCGACCTCGGGCACGCGCTCCTTGGAGGTGCGGATCACCTCGATCAGGTTGTGTTTGGCGATCGCGTTGCGGGTTTCGCTGCCCAGGATGTCGTTGAGGCGCGAGATCGCACTGCGCTCGTCGGTCATGCGCTCCAGGAACTTGAGCGGGTCGTCGATCCGCCAGCGGCCGTAGGTGTCGACCGAGATGTAGAGTTTGTCCCGCGTGGGCATTTCGCGGCGGTCGCCGTCCCACTCGAGGATGCGCTTGTCGAAACGCTTGACCTCCTGGACGAAGGGCGTCTTGAAGTGCAGACCCGCGTCTTTGATCGGTTCGCCCACGGGCTTGCCGAACTGGATCAGGATCGCCTGTTCGGTCTCGGAGACGACGAAGAGCGACGCTTTGGCGACGATGGCGAGGCCGACGAGCACGAGCAGGCCGGTGCTGGTGAAGATGGCGCGTTTCATATCAGCGGTTCCCTCCCGCCTGGGTTCCGGAGAGGTTGAGCAGGGGCAGGATGCCCGTGGCGCTCTTGTCGAGAATGATCTTCTCGCGCACGGACGGCAGCACGTCCCCCATCGTTTCGAGGTAGATGCGGCGTTTGGTGATGTCCGGCGCCTTCAGGTACTCGGCGAGTACCGCGTTGAAGGCAGCCACGTCGCCCAAAGCTTCGTTGGTTCGTTTGGTGGCGTATCCTTCGGCCGAGCGCACCGCCTGGGTGGCCTGGCCGTCGGCGCGCGGGATCGCGGAGTTGTACTGCTTGTTGGCTTCGTTGATCGAAGTCTCGCGGCGCTGTTGCGCTTCGTTGACTTCGTTGAAGGACGCCTGCACGGCCCGCGGGGGGTTCACGTCGTTGAGTTGCACCTGGTCGATTTGGATGCCCATGTCGTACTCGGTGACCAGGGCCTGCAGCTTGACCAGACATTCGCTTTCGATGCCCTGGCGGCCGATCGTGATGACTTCGTCCACGGTGCGATCCCCCACCACCTCGCGCATGACGCTCTCTGCGGCGTCGCGCAGGGTGCCGTCGGGGTTGCGCACGTGGAACAGGTAGGCTTTGGGGTCCTCCTTGCGGTACTGGATGACCCACTCGACCAGGGCGGCGTTCAGGTCGCCGGTTACCATGGACTTCTCGGCCTCCTGCTCGCGGGCGTCGCTGACTTGGTAAGGATTCGTGGCCCCCGACGTGCCCGCGCCGAATTCAAGTTTGAGCTGGCGCAGGCGCGGCACCATGGTCACTTGATCGATGCCGAACGGCAGCTTGAAGTGCAGGCCCGGGGACTGCACCTCCTTGAACTTGCCGAAGCGCAGTACGACTCCCTCGCTTTCGGGTTTGACCGTGTAGAACATGCTCCACACGCCGGAGACCAGCAGGGCGAGGAAGAGCACCACGAAGAGGAACTTCGGGGACAGGTCGACGTTGACGCCTTTGGCTTCGGGCCAGGAGTCGGGGAACGGACGCTTGGGAGGTTGATTCATGGTTCGTGCGACAGGGTTGCGGCCAGCTATGGTCGGGCCCGGCGCGGGAAAATCCAAGGCCGCGGGGGGCAATCCCCCGTCAGACCGCGGCCGGAACCCAATCCAGGGGCGGGGTACGCAGGGCCCAGCGCGCCATCAGCGCCCCCAGGGCTGCGGTCCCCCGCGGTTCGAAGTGGGTGCCCCCGAGCCGGGAATCCACACAATCCGCTACGTCGACGCCGGGCAGCGCATTCGCCACTTTTGCCTGGGCGGTGCGCACCGTGCGGATGTGGGCCAGCTCGAGTCCATCGGGATCCACGTAGCGCGGGGACTGGAGCACGAGCCAGGGCACCCGCTCGGGGTGCGCTGGATGCATCCAATGGCGCACGTGCTGGATGATACCGGTCAGATTCTGCCCGTAGGCGACCGCGTCCTGCTCGTGACGAGCATCGCTGGTGCCGATCATCGAGATCACACCTCCCCAGGCAACCGGCAGTCCGGCGGGAGGAAAATCACGGGCCGCAGCGGAGCGCGCCGGGGCCAGATAGGCTTCGAGCAGGACTTGCAAGTGGGAGAAGTCGCCTCGACCCAACGCGGCGACGTTCCAGTTGGGCACGTCGTCCAGGTCTGCCACCTGCGAGCCGGAAACGGCGAACTTCACGATCGCCACCGACTCGCCGCTCCACATCCGAAGGTTGTGGGCGAGCACCAGTTCCGGACCGAACGAGGGGTCGGGTCCGGGGTCGACCCAGGGATAGTTGGGCCCACCCGCGCCGAAACCCGCACCGAGCGGGCGGAACCGGTGGGCTTCCCCCGCTTGCTCGGTGTCGACGAGGTCCAGGTTCGCGCGATTGAGTCGGCCGAGTTTGTCCCAGATGAGCGCGCCGGGCACCGGGGCGCCGAACCGCGGCCAGGGCACATCGGGAACGCCGCTGGCGTGGCTCTTTGTGCCCTGGATATGCGACTGACCCCACAGGACATAGATGCGCAGCCGGGGCCGGATAGGACCCCGGCGCTGTCCTTGATCACCGAGCCAGGTGCTCACCCGATGCGCTCCAAGAGCACGGAACCGGCGCCCGCGATGACCTGGCTGTCTCCCGCCAGTTGACTCATGAGCAATCGCACCGAGGAGCCGGCGGGCAGATCGAGGCGCGCGCCCAGCGCAAGCGGCGAACGATGGCCGCCGTGGGCCCACGCTTCGCTGAAGCACGGACCGCCGGCAGGCGCGGTGTCGTCGATGAACAGTTCGGCCCGCAGGGAAGCGGCGCCGCCGCTGTGGTCGATGAGCAAGTCGAACTGCAGGCGGTATTCGCCGTCCTGCGGAACGGTCCAGACCCCGCCCGCGTGACTCCAGGCCCCCACCGTGCGGCGTGCGGTGCACACGAGGTTAGCGGACGGGTTGCCCGCGTCGAGGCCCAGCGCCGCCGGCGCGCCCCAATAGACCTCGCTTGGCCAATCGGCGCGCACCAGGAACCGGGACCCGGCCAGGTCCTGGACTTCGCCGCCCTGGTGGCCACCCAGGCGCAGGTGTTTGGGGCTCGCCCCGTTGGAGCCCTGGGGACGCAGGGCGGTCCAACCGAGGCCGCCGGGGGTCCCGGCGTCGCTGCCGACCACGAGTTCGAGCCCCACGTGGCTGGCAGGGTTGCCGAAGTTCGTGACGCGCAGGGCGTTCACCCCGGCGGGCCCCTGCAGGGCATTTCCGCCGAGCACCAGCGGCGCCTCCAGCGCGTGTCCTGCGGCGGTTCGTAGCAGGGCCTGGCGCGTCTGGGCCGGCCAGGCTCCGGCGAGTTCCGCCCCACGCGGACCGTGCACGAGTCCGGTCAAGCGGTTGAGCCAGAAGGCGCCTTCCACGCCGGCCCCCGCGGGCGGCGGGCCATCGCCCACGAGCATCGGCGCGCACGGCAGGTCCACGTACTCGTGCCCGTTGGCGACGAGCATGCGCCCGGCTTCGGTGCCCTGGTCCGAGGTGTGGATCGGAAGGCTCGGGACCAACACCGGTCCCTGCCGCACCGAATCGTAGACGTAGACCATTCCGTCGGCTGCGCCGCGCGGACTGACGGGGGGCTGGGGCCCGGGGAGGGAGGGATCGCTCATGTCCGTGGGGGCAGGCGCCGGACATCGTAACGCGGCGGCTCGGATCCGGGGGACGGGCTGGCGCATCGCCCCGCTTCGGAACCTACAAGGCCCCCATGACGAACAAACAAGTGCTGCTCGATCTGGCTTCGTTCCTCGACTCCCCCCAGGCCCAGGCCCTCGACGGCATCGACCGCGAGGACGCGCGCAAGATCGCGGGCAAGTTCCTTTCGGTCTGCTACGACGAACTGGGCAACAAGCCGCGCCTCATGGATGGCCAGGACATGCACGCCGCCCTGGGCCACCTCCTGCCCGGCCGATTCCAGCGTAAGGACCCGCTCGCGGCCCACGTGCCGGCGGTGCTCACCGCGTTCCTCGCGCACCTGGAGGAAAGCCAAGTGGTTCCCAACGCGTTCGAGCTGCGCCGCGGTTTCGACGAGACGATCGACGAGTTCCTCGAAACGGTGGCCACCGGCCAGAACCGTCACGGGCACCACCATCACCATCACGAAGCCCAGGAGCCGGTCAAACACGGGGCTCCGAAACTGGGCCGCAACGATCCGTGCTCGTGCGGCAGCGGTAAGAAATTCAAGAAGTGCCACGGCCAGTGAGCCAGGGCACTCGCGGGCGGCGCCAATGAACTTCGCCGCGTCCCCGGTTCATGGACCTGGGACGCGGCGCTTTCTTTGGGGGCCTACTCCTTGCAGTGGCCGGAGCAGGTGTTGATGCCGAGCACTTTGTAGAGCGGGCAGAAACCGATCAGGCCGGTAAGCAGCGGCACGACGCCGATCCAGCCCCACGGGGCTTTCGGGCCGACAAACACCATCGCGATCAGAGCAGCGCCGACGATGACGCGCAGGGCGCGGTCAATGGTTCCTTCGTTCATGGGGAGGCCTCCTTGGTGGCCGGAGCGGGAGTGGGAGTGGGGTCGTTGCGAGGGCTTCGCACCCACTCGGGTCAGGGATGTCCGTTTAGAGCCGCGGGGTCGGGGTCAGGTTCCTGTTGGAACAAGATTTTCGGACCGTCGGGTCCTGAAAGACCCGTGCGCGGTTGTGTTCGTGACAACCATCCAGGAATTGGACGCAAAGCGGCGTACCTACTCCTCCAGACCGAGCTTGCGCATCTTGGGCGCGATCACCGCACGGCAATACCCCGCCTGGCGGTTGCGGCGGTAGTAGTCCTCGTGGTCTTCGGGCCCTGGGATGAACTCGCTGGCGGCGGTGATCTCCGTCACGATCGGTGCATCGAAGTGCCCGCTCGCCTGGGCAGCGCGTTTGCTGGCTTCGGCCGCCTGCTGCTGTTCGGGCGAATGGTAGAAGATCGCGCTGCGGTACTGGGTTCCGATGTCGGCGCCTTGGCGGTTGAGGGTGGTCGGATCGTGCAGTTTCCAGAACCATTCGAGCAGTTCCGGGTACGGCAGTACGGCCGGGTTGAACTCGATGCGCACCACTTCGGCGTGGCCGGTGTCGCCGCGGCAGACGTCCTTGTAGGTGACGTGCTCCCCCTTGCCCCCCATGAAGCCGGGCTTCACGTCGATCACGCCCGGGATCTCCTGCAACACCGCTTCGATGCACCAGTAGCAGCCGGCGGCGAGGGTCGCGACTTCGGTGCGGTCGGCGGCGGGCGTGTCGGCGGAGGAGCTGGCGTCGGCGGTCATGGTCGGGGGATTTTGGCCCGCGGACGGGGCCGGTTGGGAATCGGGTCGGGGGTCGCCGCCCTGGCAGGCCAGCGGCAGCAGGAGGGCGGCGGCAAGCAGAACGAGGCGCGGGGGCGAGAGCATCATGGGGTCTCCTGGGACAGCCGCCAGCGGCGGGCAAGGGCAGAAATCTGAAGGGGGCGGCCCGCGACTGCGGACCACCCCCTCCTACGATCTCCTGGGCCAGATGGGACCAGGAATCGGATCAGCCGAGCAGGGCCTTGATCTTCTCGAAGATCGGGCCGAGGGCGGAAAGGATGTCCGTCTTGCCGGCGAACTTCTCCTTCAGGGTGGTGACCACACCGCCCAGGCTGGACAGGTCGGGCATCTTGTCCCCGATCATGCTCTTGAGCTTGGACAGCACGTCCAGGTTCGAGGTCAGGCCTTGCACGGCGGACTTGGCGCTCTCCAGGTCGGTGATGCCGTTGAGGCTCTTGGTGACCGCACCAAGCATCTCGGTGGCTTTCGCCTTCGCGTTTTCGGGGGAAAGGTTGGCCAGTTCCTTGGCATCGGCCAGGGTCGGGGTCTTGTCGCCGCAAGCCGGCAGGCAGGTGCCCGCAAGCAGGGCGAGGGGCAGAACGAAGCGGATCTTCATGGTAGTCGTCGGGGTCCCGGGGATTGGGATGGAAACGGCGCCAGCATAGGTGCCACTGGAATCGTGGCAAGGCCCGTCCCAATTCGGGTCGGGAAACCCCCGTTTTTCGATCCTGACAAGGATTTTCGGTGTATTCGAGGCCGAAAAAGGCCTTCCTACGCCGCTGGAAGCCAACAGGAAAAGGTTTCCAGGACAAGCACTCTCCGGCACGGGTTCACTTCCGGTGTTCACCGCACGAACCCAATCGACATGAAGCACCACGATATCGCGACCCGGCTCTCGGTCCCGATCCTGCCCTTGGTCCTCTTCTCCGCCTGCGGCGGTTCCGGGGGAGGCCCGGAAATCACCGTCCAGGACCCGCTGACCATGACCCCGCCGGTCGTGGTCGTGGACATGGATTCGGCCAGCCTGGCCTGGGATACCAGCCTGCCCGCTTCGGCCCTTGTGGTTGTGAGCACCTCGGGCACGGAATCCACACTCGGCCCCATCTTCGTCCCCGGGCCCCAGCAGAACTTCCAGGTCGACCTGAGCAACCTGATGCCCGGCACGACCTATCAGTTTCAGGTGACGGTCACCGCTCCCGATGGGCGCGTGCTGGTGGGTTCGGCCCAGGACTTCACCACCCTGAGCACCTTGCCCTTCGCCTCCACCGACTTCTTCTCGAACAACCTCGACTGGTCCCGCTGGGAACTGCGCGGTCCGGCCGGCGCTGGAGAGCTGCGCATGCTCGCCACCACCACCGGCGAAGGCGTGCTTGAGTACGAGGTCCCGGTCGGCGTGCACAGCTCGCCGTGGCTCACCCTCGATGCGACCCGCCTGACCCAGCGCGTGCCGAACTCTGACCTGGCGCTGGAAGTGGTTTTCGAAAGCGGCATGGACCGCGAAGCCACCGGCCAGGGCCTGGTGTTCGAACAGGACGACCAGACCTGGGCGCGTTTCGACTTCGCCTTCAACGCGAACAAGCTGCAGATCTTCGGCGGCACCTTTGCCGGCGGCGTGCTGCAGAACATGCACACCACGAACCTGCAGACCGGCGCGTGGCTGGACGGTGAGACCCTCGCCATGCGCGTCACGCGCACCGGCAACCAGTTTGTGCAGCAGTACTCGTTGCAAGGGGGCCCGTGGACCACGGCGGCCACCTTCAATCTGCCGATGGAGCTGAACTACGCCGGCATCATGCTGGCGTCCGAAGGCGACCCCTCTGAGGGCATCGTCTCCCGCATCGACTCGATCCAGAACCTGGCGTCGCCGCTGGTGAACGAGGACGGGACCCTGGCGACCGACGCCACTGGCCCGTACCCCTACGTCGCGGAAGCCCTGCACCTGGGAGATGGCCTCGTGCGCCTCGCCTGGAGCACCGACGAACCCGCCAACGCGGTCCTGCACTACGGCCCGACCCCGGCCATGGCGGAGGGTTCCATCGACTTCGCCACCGACGCGTTCCAACACGAGTGGTGGCTTGGCGGCCTGGAGCTGGACAGCCAGTACTCCTTCCAGATCGAGAGTTTCGACGCGCTGGGCAACCGCAGCACCAAGGACCTGATCGTCGATGTGCCCGCGGAAGCACCGCTCGGCAGCCCCGCCATCGCGCTCTGGAGCCAGTCGCAGACCGTGCAGGGCATCACTACCGTGCGCTTCGGCGACCTCGGTTTCGCCCAGCCGCAGATCAACCTGCTCGGCAACGTCTCCGACGATGACGAAGACCGCCTGATCCAGCACGTGACCCTCGAGTACCAACTCGATGGCGGCGCCTGGCTGCCCCTGGCGATGGGCGACGATCGCACGATCAGCTATGCGCCGTGGCGCCTGGCGAACGAAGGCGACTACAACGTCGAACTCATGCTGGCGGACCTGATGCAAGGCACCCCGGTCGGTGGGCTGTTCGTGCACGACGTGCTGCTGCGCGCCCAGGACGACGAGGGGCACACCGCCTACCGCCTGCTGCGCGTCGAAGTGGTCGATGGCGCCACCTGGGATCCCAGCGCCAGCGTCGACTGGAGCGCGATCCTCGCCGGTGGCGGCGGGCCCGAACAGGGTGTGCAGATCGTCGACGGTCGCTGGCACGTGGAAAACGTGCCCGGAATCGGCGCTGCCCTGCGCACCGACCCGGCGCACCTGGGATACGACCGTCTGGTGGCGATCGGCCAAGGCACCGGCGCCAGCGCGTGGGAAAACTACGAAGCTACCCTTGATGCCACCATCCTGGCCCTCGACCCGCAGGGGTACACGACCGGCACCGCGTCCTACGGCTTCGGCTTCGTGATGCGCTGGACCGGCCACACCTCGGGGGGCAACTACGACCAGCCGAACCACAACATCTACCCGCTGGGCGGCGCGTACCTGTACCGCTGGTTCGACGACCGCGAGCGTTGGGAACTGTGGACCGGCTATGACGAAGGCATCGCTTCGCTGCCGGGCAACACCCTGGCGGTGGGCACGCGCTACTCCTTCAAGCTGCGGGCGGAGACCCAGGTCGGCGGCGGATCCCGCTACCGCATGAAGATGTGGCCCTTTGGCAGCACCGAGCCGGTCGCCTGGACCTTTGACCGCACCACTCCGGTCGAAGACGGCAACAACCTCGGTTCGCTGTTGCTAGTGGCGCACCACGCGGATGTGGCCTTCGGCAACATCCAGGTGACGCCGCTGCCCTGAGGCGCAGGAGAATCTTGAGCGGGCCGGTTCCTTGGCGGAATCGGCCCGCTTTTTTTTGTTTCCATGGATACCGCAAGGGGCGCGAGACGGTCCATGGGGCGAGGTACAACCGATGAACTCCCCCGCCCTGCTTTGGTCCCGTGTTTTGGGGCTGCTGGCGATTGCGCTCTGCGCGTCGATGCAATCCGTTTCTGCTCCCCTGTCGCGCGGGCACGCGGACGTATTGCCCGCGGCCCCCGCTTGGCCACAGGCACGGGCGAGCTCCAATTCCTGCGGGATGTATCGCCTGCGGCTGGCGGTGGAGACGGACGAACAGTTCGTTGCGATGTTTGCGGATGCGGCGCAGGCGGGAGCCTTTGTCGAGGCGGTTCTGGCGGGTTGTATGGCGGCTTTGCCCCCGGAGCTCGAACTGCAGCCCAGTTGGGTGGGCACGGAACTGCCTGTCTCAACCGATGCCTGGTTGAGTCCCGACGCGGGCCTCGATTCGGCGGATCTCTGGCAGGAGTGGCACGACATCGCGCCTACGCTCGCGCGCCCCGAGTGCGAACTCACCTGGTTCCTGTCGGCGGGCATTACTGGGGTCGATCGCGTGCAGCAGGCGGGGGTCTGTGGCGCCCTGCCAGGGCTGTGCATCACGCCGCTACTCCGCGACGGGGCCGGTGCGCCCTGGGTGCAGGCCCAGACCCTTGACCTGCTGCACAACCTCGGGCACTTCCTCGGCGCCCTCGATTCCTGGGAGTTCTGTCCCCCACTCGATGATTGCACGCCGCCGCAGTGGCCTGCCGTCTGTCCGGTGCCCCAAGAGTGCAGTACGCAAGGCACGATCATGGGCGCCTGCCAGCTGTGCCCGGGAGGCTTAGATCGGGTGCAGCCGGCCTTCCATGCGGCGAATCTGGAGCGTATCGCTGAACACCTGGAAACCTGCGTGCCGCGTCATGTGGAGCACGCACTGTCGCTTGAGCCTTGGCACTTGGCGGAAGAGGCTCCGGTATTGTGGCTCGAAGTCGATGCGGGGATCGCCGGAGAGCCTTGGGTCGAACACTGGGCCGGTTCGGAGGCGGCGAGTTTTGTGCCTATGGTAGGAGAGGGTCCCTGGTCCCTCGAACTGCCGCTGGATCCGTGCGGCGTGCAGCGGTCGGTGCGCGTGTATTGGATCTCGGGCGCCTGTCCGGATCCGGTTTGGCCGGCCCTCGACCAGCCGGCCCTGCGGACCGAGTCCCGTAGCCTGAGGATCTTTGCGGAGGAGGACGGTTCGGACGGGTCGGGGTTCCAGAGCCTGGTGGGAACCGCCAGCGCCGGGTATTGGTCGGCGGGCGTGCCCGTGGCCGATCCCGCTTGGATCTGGGCTCCCACGACCGACGCGGGCGGCGATGGTCGCTGCTTTCTCACCGGCAACTTTGTCGGCAACAGCGATGTGGACGGCGGCACGGTGGAACTGCGCAGCTACGCCTGGTCGGACCTGCAGATGCCTTGCGAAATCGATTGGGCCTGGTGGACGGGGCTCGCAAACCAGAACGGCGCCGATCGACTGGTGCTCGAGGTGCGCATCGACGGCCCGGATCAGCCTTGGTTGCCGGTTTGGCGCGCGAGCCAGCACGGCAATGGCAGTTGGCACCAGGCCCACCTGCCCTGGCAGGTGTTGCAATGGCTCGGAGCCCATGACGGCTGTCGCCTGGAGCTGCGTTTCCTGGCGCGCGACGGCCTGCCGCCCAGCGTCGCAGAGTTCGCGGTGGACTCGATCCGCGTATGGTCCGGGGGCTGCCTTTGATTTCGGACGGATTGCGGGAATACCGCGGGGCGGCCCCGCCTGCGCGGAACCGCCCCGGAATGCGGATGCCTTGGGTTGCGAGTGCCTTATTCCTCCTTGGGCCGGCTGTCGCGCAGGGATACTGAGCGCAAGAAGACCGGGGCACCGGGTGCCGAGAGGGCCTCATCCCGGAGGAAGTAGCCGAGGCGTTCGAACTGCAAGGGCTGACCGGCGGCAACGGTCGCCAGATCCGGCTCGAGGCGGCACCCGTGCAACACCACCCGCGCGGCGGGGTTTACCAGGTCCATGTAGTCCTGGCCTTCTTCGAGGTCCATCGGGTTCGACTGGGTGAACAGGGTGTCGATGACGTGCACGTCCGCGGTCACCGCATCGGCGGCGGAAACCCAGTGGATGATGCCCTTGACCTTGCCGCCTTCCGCGGGGTCCTTGCCGGCAAAGGTGTCCGGATCGTAGGTACAACGCAGTTCCACCACGTTGCCCTCGGCATCCTGGACCACCCCGTGGTTGTGGATCACGCAGCCGTAACGCAGGCGCACCTTGCCGTCGGGTTTGAGCCGGAAGAACTTGCGACCCGCCTCGAGCTTGAAGTCCTCTTGCTCGATGTAGAGTTCCCGGGTGAGGTACACCGTGCGCTCGCCTGCGGCGGGGTCCTCGGGGTTGTTGACGGCTTGGCAGGCGAAACGCTCGCCTTCGGGCAGGTTCTCGATGACGACCTTGATCGGGTCGAGCACCGCCATGCGCCGCAGGGCCACCGCGTTCAGGTCCTTGCGCAGTTCGTCTTCGAGCCAGCCCAGCGGGATGGTCGAAAGGGTGCGCGTCATACCGATGCGTTCGCAAAAGTTGCGGATCGATGCGGGGGTGAATCCCCGGCGTCGCAAGCCGCGCAGGGTGGGCATGCGCGGATCGTCCCAGCCATCGACCTTGCCGCTTTCGACGAGGGCGCGCAGGAAACGTTTGCTGAGCACGGTGTGGCTGATGTTGAGGCGCGCGAACTCGATCTGGCGCGGGTGGGCCTCCACCGGCAGGTGCTCGAGCAGCCACTCGTACAGGGGACGGTGGTTCTCGAACTCCAGCGAGCACAGGGAATGCGTGATGCCTTCGATCGCATCGCACTGGCCGTGGGCCATGTCGTAGGTCGGATAGATCTTCCAGGCATCCCCGGTTCGGTGGTGATGCGCGTACTGAATCCGGTAGAGCACGGGATCGCGCATGAGCAGGTTGCTGTGGCCCATGTCGATCTTCGCGCGCAGCACGCAGGCGCCTTCTGGGTACTCCCCGGCGCGCATCTTGGCGAACTCCGCCAGGCTCTCCTCGGCCGGGCGGTTGCGCCACGGGCTATCGGTACCGGGCTCGTTGGGCCGATCCCGGCGTCCGCGGCCCTGGCGGATCTCCTCCAAGGTCTGGTGGTCCACATAGGCGAAGCCGGTGCGGATCAGGTGCTGGGCCCAGCCGTAGAGGGTCTCGAAGAAGTCGGACGCGAAGTAGAGGCGATCCTCCCAGTCGAATCCCAGCCAACGGATGTCCTCCTGGATCGCCCTAACATAGCGGTCCTCTTCGGCGGACGGGTTGGTGTCGTCGAAGCGCAGGTTGCAGACCCCGCCATATTCCTCCGCCAGTCCGAAGACGGCGCAGATCGCTTTGGCGTGACCGATGTGCGGGTAGCCGTTGGGTTCCGGGGGGAAGCGGGTATGCACCTGCTTGTACCGACCGCTGGCCAGGTCCTTGTCGATCTCCTGCTGGATGAAATGGCGCGTGCGGGGGGCCGCTTCGCCGCTGGGTTCGGTACGACTCATGGGGGCAGAATAGCACCCCGCCCGAGCGGATCCAGGGGCCCCGCCCCCAGCCCGGTCACTGCACCCGGTGGATCAGGTAGAGGGACCGCCCCCCCTGCCCGCTCTCCGCCTCGACGGTGGCGAATCCCCCCACACCTAGGGCGAGGGCGGCGTCCGCCAGGGCAGGGAACTGCTCCTGGGGGATGGCCACGGAGGCCCGTACCCGGCGCTGGAGTTCGATCTGGATGCGATCCCGGGCGGCCGCTGCCTCTTTGCTGCTGAGGCGGCCGGCCTGCTTCGATTGCATGACTTCGATCAGTTCCCGTCGGGCTTCGGTCTGCGCGGCGTGCACTTCCCATAGGCCCTGGGCGGGGCGGGTGCCGGACCGGGCGAAGTGGTAGCCGACCGGCCTTTCCTCACCGCGTTGCGCGGGGTCGTCGCTGTACAGGCGGGTGAGCTCTGCGAAGGGCTCGCCGGCTTCGGCCCTTTGGATGAGTTGGCTCGCGAGGGTGCGCGTGCCGATTTCGGTGCGGGCCGGATCGCCGCCTTCCAGGCGCAGCTCGAGGCTTTCGATCGAAACCGTGTTCGGTGGGCCCCATTTCTGCTCCGGGAGCACCGGTTCGACGATGGCGGAAGCGTCCGCCAGGCTGCCCGGCACAATCCGTGCGAAGACGATACGGCAAGCGGCCTGCGGCAGGCTGGGTTCCCCATCCGGCGAGGCGGCGACATCGACCGAACGCAGCGCCTCCAAGGCGCTGCCGTCCCCCACCAACTGACCGAACGAAGCGAACGAACCGTCCAGGTTCCAAGCGGCGGGTCCGTCGTGGCAGATCATGAAGAACTGGCAACCCGCGGAGCGCGGGGCGCCCGTGTGCGCCATCGACAGCACGCCGTAGCGGTGGGAACGCGCAGCGCTGGGATCGAACTCGTCGGCGAACGAACCGAGCGGTGAATCCCCGGTGCCGTCGCCCTTCGGGCAACCGCCTTGCACCATGAAATCGCCGAGGATGCGGTGGAAGGTCTTGCCGTCGTAGAAACCCTGGGCGCAGAGCCGCAGGAAGTTGCGCACGGTTTCAGGGGCTTCTTGCGCCCACAAGCGCACGAGCAGGTCCGGAGCTTCGATGGCATCGATCGAGACTCGGATCTGCACGTGGTACTGGGCCAGTTGCTCCGGGGTCAACGCGAGCCAGTCCACTTGGCTTGCATCGAACGGCGCAGTGGCCGAGTCCGGATGGCTGGACGTGGAGCCGGGATCCGTCTGGGTTGCTGGTCCCGGGGACTCGACCGCAGGGACGGACGCCTTAGGGGTCTCGGGCCCCGGAGCAGGCTGGGTATCCCGCGAAGGACCGCAGGCGGCGATGAGGAGTCCGAGAAGGGCCGCCAGGCGTAGCGGCCGCGTGCGCTCATTCCGCATCGTCGTCATCGGCGGGGGTCTCTTCGGAGTCGGGGTCCGCGGGCGGGGTCTGTTCTTCTTTCTCCCGCCGGGCGCGTTCTTCAGCCAGGCGGGTGAGGGCGCCATCGATCGTATCGTAGGCGGCCCCGAAGTCAGAGCCGGTACTCAAGACGACCCCGCTGGGATCGAGCACGAAGAAGTGCGGCCAATGGGTCACGCCAAAGGGGTGGCTGCCATCCGGGGCGGCGGGCACGTGCCAGTGGGGAAACTCCAATTGCAGGGCATGGGCCCAGCGCCGGGCGCGGTCGGGGTCGAGGTCGCCGCTGATGCCGAAGAAACGCACCGGGTCGCCTTTCCATTTGTGCACGGCCGCCTGAACGCGCGGCACCTGGCGGCGGGACTCCAGGTCCTGGCTGCGCCAGAAGTAGATGAGCACATAATTGCCCGCCGCATCCGCGATGGCCGCCGGCTTGCCCTGCAGATCGTTGGCGCGCCAGTCGAGGAACTTCTGCCCAAGGATCAACGTATCCAGGCGTTGCCGCAGGATCTGCGCCCATTCCCGCGCGAGGCGGCCGTCGATGGGTTCGGTGGCGAAGCGCGTCTGCAACTCGGCGATGCGCTGTTCGAATTCCTTGCGCAGGGGCTCGTTGCGCTGGGTCTTTAGGGCTTCTAGGTCGAGCTCGCAGAGTTGCATCAACGCCGTGGCGCGCACCGCATCCACCGGGCTCTGTTTGCTGAGTTGGACGAGCCGCGCGCGTCCGTTTGCGAACTCCGGCCGGGCCAGGAAGGGGCACGCTTCGGTCAGCAGGGGGCTCTGCAGGTACCGACCCAGCAGTTCATCCGCAGCCCGTTGTGCGGTCGGCGAACCCGTCCAGTGGCAGACGATCCAGATCTGGCTGCGCAGGCCGCCTTCGGTGTCGGGAAAGGCTTGGGCCACCTCGGCAAACCGCGGCCCCCACTCCTCCGGCTTGGGATAGTGGCGGTCGTAGGCGCGTTGCCGCCGCTGGGGAGTGTGGGCCCCAGGCAGCACCGCGTTGTAGTGCAGCAGCGCCGCATCCCGGTCGCTCTTCAAGCGCTCGAAGCGCTTCATGGCATCCGCCTCGCGCTGGGCCTGGACTTCCCGGGCTTGACGCTCGCGCACCAGGTCCTGCGGATCCTGGACCGGGATCTCCTGGGCCGGGCCATCCTGCCCCGTCCAGACCGCCGCCCTGCTCGGATCCGCCGCACACTGCGCCACCGGGGAGGCACACAGGGCCAACCAAGCGATCAAGCCGCAGCAGACGGCGGTGGGATGCGGGAAGCGCGGGAACACGACTAGTAGTGGGGCGGCGGGGGTTCGTCGGCGGCGTCTTCGCCCCCTACTCCAAGGCGCAAGGTGGCCTGAATCCGCCTCAATTCCGCTTCCAAGCGGTTGTTGCTTTGCACCTGTTCGTACAGGGCGCGCTGCAGTGCGTCGGTCTGATCCTCCTGGAAGGTCAGTCGCACCTCGAGATCGGCGATGCGGGCTTCCAGGTCGGGCGGGGAAGGACGTTGGGCCATGCCTCCACCCTACCCGAAACCTCGCCCACCCAGAACCGAAACCCGTTTCCGCCTCGCTGGCGAGGGGGCCCGGCCTACTGCTGGCCGGTGTCCACCCAGCGGAACGAGACCAGTCGATCCTGGCCGTGCTCGGCCGCCAACTGCAGCTCCATCACGAAGTGACGCAGGGCGGGCAGGCGCTGGGGGTCGCCCATCGGGCGGACCCAGGATTCGATGCGCCAGGTATCCGGGGCATCGAGGGCTGTCACCTTGTGGGCCTGGGAAAGGCCGGCCTCGAAGCCGGACTCGATCCATTTGCCGATGCGGGCCTGCAGCAATTCGCTGGCCCCGTGTTCCACGCGCAGGCGCACCAGGGGAGGCAGCAGTCCTTCCTGCTTGGCGTAGCGGGCGATCTTGCGCACCCGGTCCACCGAGCCGGCTTGGTCTTTGGCGAACCCGTAGTGGTGCCGGCAAAGGGCTTGTCCCCCATGCCGGAAACCGCCCGCGACTGCCTGTTCGTCTTCGTTCCACGGGCCGATGCACGGCCCCAGTACGTCGTGCAGTTCCTGGCCCGGCAAGGTCAGGCCGAAGTAGGCACAAGCCGGGGATTGCGAGGTGCCAAGGTCGAGCAGTTCGATTTCGGTGTGCTCCTCCAGTTCCGGCGGCAGCACCGTCGGCGCCGACTTCGGTCCCTCCGCCAAGGGAGCGGGAACCGGTGCTTCGGCTTCTTCCGAAGGGCCGCTGGCTTGGGTCGGAAGCACCGGGGTGGGCGCTTGCTCGGCGGCTTCGGGACCCGTCATCGCCGGAAGTTCGGGGGCGGGGTCCTCCAACCGCACAGCGGCCGTTCCGCTGGTGGTCTGCGAGGCAACGATCTCTTCGTACGAGACGAGGTTCGTGTTGGGGGCGCTGCCGAGGGGCACGTCGATCGGGATCGGCATGCTGCTTTCGACCGCCCAGCGGGAACGCAACGGATCTTCGCTCGGGGCGTTCGGTTCGAACGATTTGCTTGCGGCCTGGATGACCTCCCGGCTTTGCCAGGCAATCACACCGATGACCGCCACGGCGGCCACGGCCGTGAAGAGTCGGGTGCGGCGGTGCCGGGTCTCGAGTGCGCTTTCCGCGGCCACCAAGCGGCGCCATTCCTCCGTGCGCGCGTCGGTTTTTCCTGCTCTTCCGGAACTGGCACTATTGGAGTCAGCACCGATGGAGCCGGCACTGATGGAACCGGCACTGCCCACGCTGCCTTCGCCCATGCCCGCACCGCGGGCGGGCCTGGGCGACGGCGCGACTTGCAGGGGCACCGGTCGCTTGTTTTCCCGGCGGGGGCGGGAGTCGGGGGCCTTCAAGGCCTTTTGTAGATCGCTGCCGGCCTGACCGAGTTCGGCGAGCAGGGCCTCATTGTGGGCCGCGGCCGCCTCGATCTGGGCGTAGAGCTTGCGGAGTTCCGCGGAATTCGCCTTCGAGCCGGTCGACCCGGCAGGGGACTTGGACCGGCCTTGAGGCTGGGTGCCTTTGGCATCGGAGCCCGCGGGCCGGGGCGAAACGAGAGAGATCCCCCGCTCGGCCAGGCTCGGGCCGCGACGGCGGCGGCGCTGGGCCAGAACGGGATAGAGCCGCTCCAGCACATTCAATGCGACCAATTGCACCGCGACCCCACCGCGCCAACCCCATTGGGGTTCGATGCGTTGGGTACGCAATTGGTTGCGGAGTTCCATCAGGGACACCCCTGCGAACTCCGCGGCCTCCCCGAAGGTGAGCAGGTCCGAACCCTCGCTATCCGTTGCTGCCATAGGGGCCCATTATGCCCCGGCCCCACCCCATCTCCACAGCCGTCCGTACGAATTGTGTCTGGGTGAGTCTGTCGGAACAGGGAATTCCGACCTACAATGGGACCTTGGCGAGACGCGAAATGGCCTGCCAAGTCCCCGGACCCGCTTCGCACCTTGATACCTGAAACGAATGCCCATTCTGCGGAGTCCCAAGGCGGACCCCTGCGTGCCCCCATCCGGGAGATCCGGGCGGTCCCTCCGCTATTGGTGAAGGGTGCTCTCGATCCCCGCAGCCTGCGGGCATTGGTGGAGTTTCTGGACTTCGCACCGCGGCACCACACGCTCGCCGTGGATCTTTCCCGGCGGTTCCTCGCGTCGCAAGCGAGCCACTTGCCCCAAGGCAGTGGAGACCGCGATTACACCGAGCGTTTCTTCGAGTGGCTCAGTCGGCGGATCAGCCCGGCCGGTGTGCCGCGCGTGCCGCGCAACAAGCTGCGCTCCCCTTCTGTGCAGGACCTGCGCTTGATCGGTCTGCTCGACCAATATCGCGCGGGTGGCATGCGGCCGGCCGGGGGCGACTGCCCCCTGGTGCACGCGGCCTATTCGCCGGGCGCCTGATTCAGCGACTCGCGACCGAAGTGCCCGCGGCTTCGGCGCGCACATCCACATCGAGCACGCCGTCGACGCTGGATTCGTACTGGATGCTGCTGTCCGTCTCCCGCAGCACGATCGATTGCATGCGGGTGAACTTCGCTTCGCCGTGGAACCGCAGCGAATGCATGGTGCGGGTTTCGCAGTTCCAGAGCAGCACGCCGGTGCCGGTGAACAAGGTGTTCTGCGAGGCATACGCCACGCCAATGCCCACTTCGCGCGAGGATTGGTTTTCGAATTGGCGGCGGGCCCACTCATCCAGGCTGGTTTCCCCCTGGATGGACACCGTCACGTGGATCTCGTACATCGGAGTGCGGCCCGCGCGGCGTTTGCCCTTCAGTTCGCAACGCACACGCGCCTTCTCGGGTGTTGCCAGGAGTTGCGCGAGGCTCGGTTGATCCCCCGCGTTGCCGAGCCAGTGCGGTAGATCGCTGCCGCCCGGCGCGCTGTGGTGCATCGTCATTCCGTGTTCTCCCTGCAGGGCCGCCAGGAAGATCTGGGCGTCGACGTTCCAGCTTCCCCCGACCTTGAGGCCGGCGGGTGGCAACAGGCACTCGAAGTCGAGGTCGGTGCGCAAGGCAAGGGGCTTCGGCAAGGGCGTGGAATCCCCCACCAACTCCTGCACCCAGGGCTGCCCGGGTTCGCTGCGTTCGAAGCGCACCCGTTGTCCTTGGCGGAACCCCTCCCCCCGAACCTCGGGGGCTTCGGCGGCCCCTGCAGCCACTTGCTGCTGGGCGGCATCGGTGACCTGCAGGTAGTCACGCTCGTACGCGATCTTGCCGCCCGGCACCCATTCATACACCGTGTCCTGAACCTGCAGGGTCCGGGTGGCGCGCACCTCGACCGGCGCGATGACTTCCTCGAGCGGCTTGCCGTCGAGGGTCACTTCGAAGTCGGTGAATCGCAGGTCGCTACGCATTTGGTGCGTGCGGGTCCAGCAGCGGGCGGGTTCCGGCTGGAATACAAGTTCCTGGGCGGACAGGGACGCGGCGAGGGCCAACGAGACGAGGGGGGCGAGCAGCAGACGCATGGGATCGGATCAGGGCAGGGAGACGCTGCATCCTGATCGACCCGTCGCTTGCGGCCCTTGAGGAAATGAGCCCCTTCGGGCCCCAGCAAATGGGGCTTCCTTGTCCGCGCCCCCAAGGGGCCGGTCAGCGCCGACTGACGGCAACCATGGCGCGGTGCAGTCCCCAAAGAGCCAAAGCCCGTTGGTTGCTCCGCAGCGCTTGCTGCGCCCGGCTGCCTGCGTCCCGGGCGGCGGTCAGCTCCTGGCCCATCTCCGCTAGCTGGCGCGCCGATCGCCCTTCGATGCGCTCGATGGCCTGCAGCAATTGGGCCGACTCCGCCTGGGCGCGGGATTCGCGCTCTTTCCACGCCGCTTCCACCTCGGCGGCCTGGCGGCGGGACTCCGCTTGCATGCGCTGTTCGCGATCCTGCCACTTCTGCTCGCTTTCGTCGCGCATGCGGCGCACTTCATCGCCCAGCTCCTGGCGCGCCGCTTCCGCCGCGAGCTCCCGCGTTTCGAGCTGCGCCTGCCATTCCGCCAAGCGCGCCGCTTCTTCGTCGCGGGCCTGGCTCAGTTGATCGGCGACGGTCTGCGCCGTGGACGTGTTTTCCGCGGAAAGGGCATCGAGTCGATCGACGAGTCCGGAAAGTTGCTCGTTCTGTCGTTGCGCGGCTTGCTGGAAGCCCTGACTCCATTGCTCGCGTTCCGCTGCCTCGCGGCGGGCCTCGAAAGCGAGCCGTTCCCGCGCGGAATCCTGCACCTGTTGGGCCCAATGTTCCTGCCCGGCGGCGAGCGCCACCTGCATGCCCTGCATCTGCGAACGCATCCAAAGCCCGAGGGCCAAGATCGCCGCCCCCGTCAGCCAAGTGGCCGGCCGTTGCCAAAGCGGGCGCGGCGCGGGTGCCGGGGCCCCGGCCAGCAGGGTCTGGCGCTGCAACAGGGCCTCCAAAGCCCATTGCCGCTCCTGCTCAGCGCTCTGCCACCGGCGGCGCCACTCATGGCAAAGGCCGCGCAGCTCTTCCTGGGTCTCGGCGAGCATCTCCAGGCCCCGTTGCCACTGCGCCGGGCTGGGCAATCCGGCGGGATCGGGCACGGCAAGCGGGTGGCTGCCGGCCGCGGAAGACTCCCCCGGCTGGGGTTCGGCCCCGGCGGCCTCCAAGGGCACAGGCACCGGCTCGGGCTCGATCGGGTCCGGAGTCGGGGCTGCGGCCACCGGCGGCGCGGCCCAGTCCTGCAGATCCACCCACCGGATGCGCTGCACCTCCCGTTCGCCCCGGCCCACGAGTTCGAAGCGCAGTTCGCCTTGCTCCATGGCCTTCTGGATGCGCGCCACGGGAACAGCCAGGGTTTCCGCCGCCTGTACGACGGAGAAGAGCTGGTCGGGGGGAAAGGTTGCGTCGGGGGCCGGACCCATGGGCCCATTAGGCCGCCGCAGGCCGTCGGATTCCATGCCCGGAGGCCCTTCCAACCCGCCCACCGCCACGCGATTCCCAACTTCCGGCTTCCTGGGGGCCATCGCGGTGGCCATGCTGGCGCGATGCAATCCGACTCCGACGAAGATCCCGACAGCTCGCAGGCCTACTTCTCGAGCTACGCCGACCCCGGCGTGCACCGCATCATGCTGATGGACCGGGCGCGCACCGACGGCTATCGGCGCGCGATTCAGGCCTGCGTAGGGCCCGAAACCCGGGTCCTGGACGTGGGGTCGGGTACCGGCATCTTGAGCCTGTTCGCGGCCCAGGCGGGTGCGAAGGTCGTGCATGCGGCCGAGGCTTCGGACATGATCCACCTCGCCGAACGCATCGCGGAGGCCAACGGCCTCGCTGACCGCATCCAATTCCACAAGGGACCGGTCGAAGCCCTCGAACTCGACGGGCCGGTGGACCTGATCATTTCCGAATGGATGGGCTACTTCGCCCTGGCGGAGTGCATGTTCGAATCCGTGCTGGTGGCGCGCGACAAGCACCTGGCCCCCGGCGGCGTGATGCTGCCTGGTGCGGTCGAAATGTGGCTCGCCCCCGTCCAGGACAGCCGGCTCGACCGCGAGCACGGCTTCAGTTTCTGGGACATGCCGGTCTACGGATTCGACTTCCGCGAGCTCGGCGATTTCGAGCGCCGTGATCCCCTCGTAACCGCCCCCGGCGTGCCTGTCGACGCCCTGCTCGGCCCGCCCGCCCTGCTCGCGACCCTCGACTGCCAGAACGGAACGAGCGAGTCCTTTTGGTTCGAAAGCGAAGTCACGTTGGAGCTGCCTTTCCACGGCACCCTGCACGGCCTCGCGGGCTGGTTCGAAACCATCCTGTCCCCGGGCATCATCCTGTCGACCGCGCCCGGCTCGCCCCAGACCCACTGGCGCCAGTCGTTCTTCCCAATGCGCGAGATGGAGGTCGCCGCGGGCGATCGCCTCGAAGTGCGCCTCAGCGCCCAGCGCCGCAGCTTCGGGGACACCCGATTGCCCCTGTACTTCCTCGAAGCCCGCCTGATGCGAGGCCATCACGAGGTCGAATCGCTGTTCTACCGCTACTACGGCAGCTTCGAATAGGGCCACCGGCGGCTGCCCATCTCCGGCGCGGTCGGGTACCCTGGTGCCCATGGAACCCGCCCTGCGCAAGGAAACCGAAGACCTCGGCCGCTTCATCGACGCGTCCCCCTCCCCCTCCCATGCCTGCCACTCGGTGGCCGAGCGACTCGCTTCGCGCGGCTTCCGGATGCTGGCGGAGGGCGAACCCTGGCCCAACACGCCGGGCCGCTACTGCGTGCAGCGCGGCGCCAGCGTGATCGCCTGGATCGCGCCCGACGGACTCAAGAAGAACGCGGGCCTGCGCATCCTCGGTGCGCACACCGATAGCCCCAACCTGCGCATCAAGCCGCATCCCGATCGCGAGCGTTGCGGGATCGGCCAGCTCGGCGTCGAAGTCTACGGGGGCGTGCTGCTCAATTCCTGGTTGGACCGCGATCTCGGGGTTTCCGGCCGGGTTTGGCTGCAAGGGCGTTCGGGCGCCGAAGAGCGCCTGTTCTGCTTGCACCGCCCCCTGATGCGCGTGCCGCAACTGGCGATCCATTTGCACAGCGAGATCCACACCGATGGCTTGAAGCTGAACAAGCAGACCCACATGGTGCCGATCTTCACCATGCACTCGGGTCCGCGCGGTTGGCGGCATTTCCTGGCGCGCGAGCTCGGCGTCGACGAAGCGAGCGTGCTGCACTGGGATGCGATGTTGCACGATCTCACCCCGAGCACCCTGGCCGGCGCGCGCGAAGAGTTCTTCTTCGCTCCGCGCCTCGACAACCTCTGTTCCGTCTGGGCCGGACTGCGCGCGATCGAGCGCATCGCGGACCGCGACGAGAAGCTCGAAGTCACGCCCGTCGCGGCATTCTTCGACCACGAGGAAGTCGGTTCCGAGTCCCGCACCGGGGCCCAGGGCAGCCTGCTGCGGGACACGGTCGAACGCATCGTGGCCGCCCGCGGCGGCGACCGCGGGGACTTCCTGCAGGCCATCGCGCGTAGTTTCTGCGTGTCGTCGGACATGGCCCACGCGACCCATCCGAACTACACCGAGAAACATGATCCCGAACACACCGTCTATTTGAACGGCGGGGTGGTGATCAAACTCAACTCGAACCAGCGGTACGCCAGCGAAGGCGAAAGCGTGGCCCGCTTCGAGATGGCTTGCAAGCTGGCGCAGATGCCCTATCAGAAGTGGGTCATGCGCTCCGACCTGGCCTGCGGCTCGACGATTGGCCCGATTACCGCGTCCGGTCTGGGCATCACCACCGTAGACGTGGGTGGCCCCCAGCTTTCGATGCACTCCGCCCGGGAGATGTGCGGCAGCGAGGACCCGCCCACCATGGTGAATTGCTACCAGACGGTGCTGGAGGGCCACATCTAGCCCACCGGCCCCGTGCCCACCCACCCATGAAACGACCCATTCAGGCGATCGCGGCCCCGCTGGCCCTGCCCATTCTCTGCCGCTGTGGCCCGCAGTCGTGGCCCGCCCGCTCCCGCCGGGAGCCCTGGCCAGCCCCGAGGCCCAGCCGTCCCAGCCCGCCGCATCCGAGGCCCCCACCCCCATGGAAGACCCCAAAAACCTCTCCGAAGCCGACTGGCGCGAGCGCCTGGACCCCATGGCCTACCAGGTCCTGCGGCAGGCTGCCACGGAGCGCCCCTTCACCGGCGAGCTCCTGGAGGAGCACCGGGACGGGGATTTCTACTGCAAAGGCTGCGGATACCACCTGTTCCAGAGTGAAGGCAAGTTCGATTCCCACTGCGGCTGGCCCAGCTTCTCCGCCCCGGCGGACGGAGCCAAGATCGCCGAACTCGAGGACCGCAGCCACGGCATGGTCCGCGTCGAGGTCCGCTGCCCCCGCTGCGACGGCCACCTGGGCCACGTTTTCGAAGACGGTCCCGCTCCGACCGGCCTGCGGTACTGCATCAACTCGGCAGCCCTGACCTTCCAGGCCGACGGCGCGGAAGGCTCTGCCAGCGACGAGTGAGCGGAATCGAACAGGTCCCTTGGGCCTGAAAACCCCATTCCGGGGCGCAATGTAGGGGCGAAGGGTCGTAGTCGGGCCCCCGCCCCATTACTATATAAGGCTCCCGGTCCCAGCCGGGTCCTGTCCCTGTGGACTCCCGCCACGTGGCATCGCAACCAGAATCCAGATGCGTTCGACCCACTACTTCCAGATCTCCGCGGCACTGCTCGGGGTTCTTGCTGGGTGCAACACCAGCTCTACCCCCCATGCCGGCACCCACTCGCCCGG
The DNA here is from genome assembly GCA_041398705.1 of Planctomycetota bacterium. Taxonomy (GTDB): domain Bacteria; phylum Planctomycetota; class UBA1135; order UBA1135; genus NORP259. The sequence continues at coordinate 220,558 of JAWKUI010000004.1, forward strand.
AACGATCCTCAACCTGACGAGCCGTTCCGCTCCGGTTTTCGTCGAAGAGACGGCCGCCGGACGGGCCCCTGACCTGCGCCTCAGCCGCGTGGAGTATGGCCGCCTGGTCGACGTCTACGCGTACGACAACAGCGGAGAGCTGGTGCCCGTGGTCAGCCAGGTCCTGGTGCGTGCCAGCTTGGTGTCCGACGTGAACTACACCCTGGAAACCGACAAGGTGACCGGTCAGGAGAACCTGACCATTCCGGTCAACTTCGAGGACACCACGGGGGTCGGTCGCGAGACGTTCAACACCCGCCTGCGCAACGCGACCAGCGGCCTGGACGTGGTGTTCGATGCGGGCTACGGACAAGCGGGTTTCTACTCGATGGTCCCGCGCAACGCGACGCTCGCCCTGGTCTTTGCGGACCTGGTCGACGCGAACAAGATCAACGCGCAGAACGTTCACGTCTACACCGGGACCTCGCCCCTGGCGCCGTTCGATGCGCGGATCATCCCCGATTCGCTCTACGGCGATGCGCTGGACTTCGACGGCGATGGCCAGATGGAGTTCCACACCAACCGTGTGCTGGTGGACTTCACCACGAACACCTTCGAGTCGTTCACCACGAACCCGCCCTTGCCGGTGCGCCCGGAAGGCCTGCCGCCCGCGGTCGATCAGAACCGTGACAACGTGCAGATCCGGATCCCGACCATGATCAACGGGATCTACGGGCAGACGACCCTGCTCACCAACCTGACCGGGCACTGGATGATGCCCCTGGCCAACGGTTCGGTGGATACGACGGCTCCGACCCAGGACATCGTGCGCGCCTTCCGTTCCGGCGGCCGCACGGATGTGACCGGCGATGTCTACAACGGCTTCCTCCGCGACGACACCCCGCCGAACGTGGTGGCGGCCCTGAGCGCGTCGATCGTCAGCCCCCCGGTTCCGATCACGGGCTCCGATACCGAATTCAACGTGCCGGTGCTGCGCTTCGCTTCCCCGGACTGCGCGCAGCGCCCGGTGGCGGGTGACGTGCTCTTCCAAACCCTCGCCCAAGGCACCGTCTGGGCGCAGGTGGTCGAAGACGTGAGCCTGAACCCGGACGGCCTGGGCACCGTGGCCAACGTACACGTGCGCATCCTTGCCAGCCCCGCGGTTTGGACCAGCAACAACGACTGGATTGCGGACGGCGTGAACCCCGTCCAATTCCTGTCGGCCTACGATCCGGCGGATGATGCGGGCCGCGAGTACTGTTTCCTCGAGACCTTCCCGCTTTCCCTCGACTTCCCGCTCAACCCCGCGGGCCGCGTGGCGAACACGGCTTCTTGGGGCCTGCGCTTCAGCGAAGCGATGGACACCTACAGCTTCTCGGCCTACGACGGCCTGCGCCTTACCCGCGTCGACCCGTCGGTCACCGACCTGACCGCCCGGGACTACGCGGTGACCGAACTGTCCTCCAGCTCGGACCGCACGCGCTTCTCGGTGAACCCGCACTTCCCCCTGAACCACACCCAGGGCAACAGCGAGTCGTTCTTCCTGTCGGTGACCCGCACCGGCAACTTCGCGCCGACGGACCTGGCGGGCAACCGCCTGCAGTACGACTTCGCTCCGATCGAAGGTACCCTGGCTCCGCTCAACCCGACGACGCGCAACGGCGTGCACGTCAACCTGTTTACGGCGCAAGACGAGGAAGAGCCCATCGCGGACCTGTCCACGGATCCGGTGCCCTTCAACGAATGGGGTGGCCAGATCATCTTCCAACCCCTGCGGGGCCTGATCGTGCCGCGTCCGGTTTCGCGCTTCACGCAAGTCGTCGAGCGCGACAACCTGTTCACCGCCGCGATGCCCCAGGCGGCGGGCGGCGTCGAGGAGCCCCTGGCGCGCCTCGGCACCCGGACCCAGTTCGTCTGGCGTATGTACGACCTGGACATGCAGCTGTTCGATGCGGACATCGCCAACCAAGACGAACAGAGCCTGCCCTGGCGACTCGACATCAACAACCTGAACCTCGACGTGGAGAAGGTGTACTGGAGCCCGCTCACGGGTGGCATCACCTTCGACTCGTTCAGCCAGTTCGCGATGTACTTGAGCCACTGCCGGTTCCTGCCGGATGAGATGAACAGTGTGCCCCAAGACGTCACCTTCTTCCCCGCTTCGGGCTTGGAGGCCACCTACGCCAACAACCAGCTCAGCGTGATCACCGACCCCGCCAAGTTGGTGCACAGCAAGGAGAAGGGGTACGTGCTGAACCCGGGCGACAAGATCCAGACGTCCCTGCCGACGGTGCTGATGCCCTTCCCGCTCAACACCGACGAGACCCAGGAGCCCGAGTACTACACCTGGCGTGACACCTCGATTCTCAATCGCGGTGGCACCGGCGGCGTGGGCGCCAACATCGGCCAATACAGCGCGCTGACCGGCGTCGGTGGCGCGGGTGCCTTCCCGTGGGATGACGATCCCTGCGATGGCACGGTGGCGACGAACTTCTACAACCCGGGTGAAGTCCAGTCCGTGGCCTTGCCGCTGCTGCTGGAGTTCCGCTGCTACCCCGATACCGCCGCGACGACGGCCAACCGCCTCGACGTTTCCAAGAGCCAAGCGACTACGCAGATCCTGCCGGCCTTCCGGGCGATCAGCACCGGCGGCATCAACGTCGAGCAGGAAGAGGTGTTCATCGATCCGGACAACCAGGTCGTCGCGACCGGGGGCTTCAACCCCGCCTCCACGCCGATCCCGGGTCAGGCGACCGCGCCGCTCGATGACATGGTGTACATCGGTGGTGTGGACTTTGTCGTGCGGGTGAGCCGCGTCTTCTCGGTGTGGTTCCCCGCCCGGGATACGATCGGCAACGTGATCGATGATCCGGAGTTCTTCGAACCGGTCGTCGAACCCAGCTCCGCCGACCAACCCTCGGGCACGTCGATCCAGTTCGCGTACCGCGGCGCGGGAGACATCACCGGCGCTTGGGCTCCGGGTAACGTTCCCAACGTGGATGACGGCGGCTTCCAGATGACCGCGGTCTCCCAATTCCTGGATCCGTACGGGGACCACTACTCCAACACGGAGATCTGTGTTTCCACGGACACGATTCCCCCGCCGATGCCCAACGACCCCTTCAAGATGGTCAACCACGATGCCTTCCGCGCGAACCAGCCGGCGGGTGGTTTGGTGGGCGCTGGCGCTTGGTTCGATGACGTCTCGGCGATCAACGGATCCCAGTACTGGCAAGTGCGCGCCAGCTTCCTCTCCAACGCGAAAACCGGCCAGTCGCCCGTGCTGTCCACCTTCGCCATGGGTTGGAAGGAATAGGACCTGCGCCAACTCGACGCAGAACGGGGGCTCGGTTTCGACCGGGCCCCCGGTCATTTGGGGCGACCGTGGCCGCCGCAAGTACCCGGCGGGCGTTGAGCTTGGATTGGGGTTCCTGTGAACGGGCTCCTGCGAACCAGGTGGCCGTCCGGCACCGGCAACCGAGCCTTGCGCTTGAGCCCTTGGCAAGCCCCCAGGCGAGATCTGCGGCCCCACCCGCCCTTGGGCTCGACCTAGCGCAGGAACGCCGGCAGGCCCGCCACGTGCGCCTGGCGGTCCTTCATCATCAGGACGCCGATCCAGGCCCCATCCGCCCGGGCCACCACCGGCGCCCCGTGCCAGAGGTTGTCCCAGCGCATCTCCTTGCCGATCTCCCACCCCCGCGCACTAGCGGTCATCCGGTAGGCAGCAATCGATTGCGGGGCCACGTCCGGCCCGGCGTAGACCATGCAGTCCTCGGGGTCCCCGAGGGCCCGGGTCAGCGGCGCCGAAGCCGGCAGGGAGATGCCCTCCGGATCCCGGCCGAAGCTCAATTCGCCGAAGGTTTCCACGGCCGGGAAGGCGCCGGCGGTTTGGTCCCCGAACCGCAGCTCGAGGCCTTCGCCGCGATCCCCCTCGGGCACATCGAAGAAGTCCGCGGGCCCCAGCAATCCGCCGGGCAAGGGCATGACCCAGGCCCGGTTCGATTCGCGGGTGCGCAAGATGCGTCCGGAGCGCCAAGCCACCTGGCCCAACACCGGTTCGGGGGGCCGGATGCCGCGCGGCAGGGCGCCCGAACCGATCGGCAGGGCCGGACGCCATTGCAGCCACTCCTTCTCGGGCCCACCCGCGAGCGAAAACCGCTGGCCATCCTGCACGGGATCCCCCGGCCACGTCGGAGTCGCCATGGCCACCGCCCCCATCAGCAGCGAACGCAGGGTGCCGACGTCAAAGGTCAGACCGCCGGTGAGCGACATGTCCATCTCGATGCCGCTTTCCTCCCAGAAGACCGAGTTGCTGCGCACGAGCGAGCGATACTCGGCGGCGATGCGCGCGTGTACTTCGACCACGGTCGCGTCGCTCGCCAGGGCCACTTGAGTGACGCGGCCGATCCAGAAACCGCGGTAGGTGATCGGCGCACCGGCTTCGAGCCCGTACTTGCTGCTCGCGTCGAGCACGAGGTCCAAGCCGCCGTCGAGCAGCGTGTCCTCCACCGGGGCTTCGCCGCGCGCCACGAACTCCCGCACCGGATCGCCCAGGGTTTCGCCGGGAGCGGGCGCAACGGCCAGATACCGCGCCCCGATCACGGTTTCGATGCCCTGGATGCCATCGAGCCCCACCTTCGGATACACGATCCAGAACTGCGTGCCCTCGCGCGCCAGATCGCGGGCGTCCTCGTCCAGGCGCACCTCGAGCTCCACGCCGGTCAGGTCGTGGCTGAGGCGCATGGCCTCCACCGTGCCGACCTGGATGCCCCGATAGCGCACGCTGGCCCCGTCCTTGAGGCCATGGCCTTCGTCGGTATGCACACGGATCACCAGCCCCTTCTCGCCAAGGCTCGCATACAGCATGTACGCAGCCACCAGGGCGGCCACCAGGGGCAGAATCGCGAGCCACAATACGGATTGGCGCTCACGGACCAGGGCGACGGGCAGATTGGATTGGGAATCGCTCATGGACGGTCCTTAGGGGTTTGCCAGATGCGGCTGGCATCGAAGCTGGCGGAGGCGATCAGGCTGAGCAGCACCATCAGGCAGAAGGCCACGACGGCTTTGCCCGGTCGGATGGTGACGAGGTCCCCCATCTTGACCCAGGCCACCAGGATGGAGATGAGAAGCACATCGAGCATGCCCCACTTGCCGCTCCATTCGATCACGCGGTGCAGCCGCGCCCGGTTGTGCGGGGCGAACAGGCGCGGCGCGAATACGAGCAGCAACATGCCAAGCAGCTTGAGCAGGGGAATCAGGATCGAGCAGATCAAGACGGTTAAGCCGACGAACCATTGGCCGTCCCCGAGAAACTGCGCCACCCCTTTCCAGACGCTCGAGTGGTGGCGGTGGCCCATGCGCTCGACCGTCAGGATCGGCAGCGAGATCGCCACCGGATAGAGGATCAGCGCGGCGAGGGCCGCCGCGGCGCACAGACGGTTGCGGAAGCGGCCTTGCACCGGCCCTAGCAGCAGGGTCCGGCAGCGATGGCAAATCGCTCGCTGGCCGACCTCCAGGTTCGGCAACGTCTGCACCAGACCGCATTCGCGGCAGGCGACGGGATCCACGTCGTCGGGCGCCATGTGCGGTCCAGTCTACGGGGCCCGCACGCGGATCTTTGCGGCCCAATCCCCGACTGGGCCCAAAACTGGATGGACCCGGCTCCCTGCGCTGGGTCCAGCGCCGCGGCTACCTGGCTTCCGGGCGGACTTCGCGGTAGTCCATCCACTGCACCGGCTGGCCATCGAGCCCGACCTGGCGGTAGAGCCAAAGGCCCCCTGGGTACCGCACCCCGTCCCGGATCACATCCAAACGGTCTTCGAGCACGAAGGGGGCACCATCGCCTTCCACCGCCTCTAGGAGCAGGTCCACGTGCGGTTGCCAGTGCACCCGCCCCATCGACCGGTCGATGAATACCGCGGCGATCGTGTGTTCGGATAGGTAGGCGCGCACCTCTTCAGGGCGGGTCATCAGCAGGTGATACCCCTCACCGACCCAGGAATCCGAAGCCAAAACCTTCGAAGCCCGCAGCACCTGGATGCCCTCCGGCTCGGGATGTTGCAGGTTCGCTTCGCTGACCAGCAACCCTTCGCCCAGGGCGTCCGAAGCCACCAACCACGGGGCGCGCCGCAAGTCGGGGGTTCGGAATGCATGGCCCACCGCCTCGCGGAATCCGGAGTACTCCGCCCGCGCAGGGGCAAACGCCTGCAGCACCACACCGAGCGAAAGAATGGCCGCCGCGGGCAGCACGCGCTGGCTCGGGAAGAACCCCATCACCCGCCAGACCTCGAGTGCGCCGACTCCCGCAAGCACCAAGATCACCGGCATCGCGGGCACCAGGTGGCGGGCTTCGATGCCGGTCGGCAGGAACAGGGCGCAAGCGGTCAGCCCGAGCAACCAGGCCAAGCTGGTCGCCCCCAGATCGCGGAAGTTCTCGTGCGTGAACAGGAACACCTGGCCGATGGCGGCCAAAGCGATCAGAACCGACCCCAGCTCGGTCAGCAGGTCGCGGCCGTAGAACGCGGCGGCGGCTTGCCAATACGGGATCGATCCACCCGAGTTGCCCGCCCAGGTGGACTGGGAGAACTTCATGGTCACGAAGTACCAGGCAAAGCCGAATACCCCGACGATCGCGCCGGCGCCGAGGGTGCCGCGCGTGATCCAGCGGCCCGGTCGCCCCGCGAGCAGCGGGGCGAGCAGCGCCACCGCGATCATCGCGAGGCCGCTGCCTTTGGTGAACACGGCGGCCAGGGTACATAGGCCGTAGGTAATGGCCTTGCTCGCATCACCGGTGCGCAAGTAGCGGGTGTACTGCATCACACCGAGGGTGCCGAAAGCGGCCACGAGCAGCTCGGTCATGGGCACACCGGACAGGCGCTGCACCAGCGGCAGCGACAGGAAGGCGGCGCCGAGGATGCCGGGCAGCGGCACGGGCAGGTTGTCGCGGGCGAGCAGGCGCACGCCGAACGCAGACAAAGCGGCGAGTGCGCAACTGCCGAGCAGCATGCTCCAGGGGCTCACCCCGGGCAGTAGGGTGAACAGCCCGAGGAATCCGTGCAGCATCGGGGGCCATTGCCCGACGGCCACCTTGGGGAAACTCGCGTAGTAGTTCTCGAGGAACCCGATCGGCGGGTGCAGGCCCATGTCCGCCAGCCAAGTGCGCGCCGCGCTGGCACTGACCAGGTGCGCGGGCACATCCTCGAACGCGCCGAACGAGGAATCCGGCGCACCGGCCCAGATGCGGCCGAACAGGGCCAGCAAGAAGAACGCCAGCAACCAGCCGATGTGCAGCCAGTTCTTGGGGCTGTTCCAGCGCAGCCGCAGCTTCACTTCCCGAGCCTCCACAGTCCCTGGAAGCCCGCCTCCTGCACGTTCAGGCGATCCAGGGCCGGAATGTCGATGAACATCAGCACCAAGAACACCGCCGAGCAGAGCATGGCGTACAGGAAAAAGCCCTTCTCGCGGTACAGCTTTTCCGGGGCCTGCACCGGACTTTCCGGCCGCAGAGTGAGGAACATGTACCACGTGAAGAAGCCGGCGATCAGCGGGGTCGCCAGGATCAACTCGAGTTTGTAGCGCACGATGAATACGCCGCCGAACATGCCCGCCAGCGACAGGTAGAAGACCATCGAGGCCATCAAGCGCTGCAGGTTGTAGTGATGGAACGACCGGCGGTAGCGCGCGGCCCGTTCGGGGTCGTTGATGCTGTCGTACTCCGCGTACCGTTTGGCGGCCATGAAGTACGCCCCCATCATCCAATACGCGATGCCGAGGCTGACGGGCGGCAACTGATCCGGCACCAGGGCGAACCACCCGAGGCACAAGCGGATCGGGTTGTTCAGCGACTCGGACAACACGTCCAGGTACGGCAGTTCTTTCGTCCGGAACGGACGGATGTTGTACAGGCACCCCATGACCCAGAGGATCAGGGCCGAGAAGCCGAATCCAGTGCCGAGCGCGAACGAACCGCCGATGCCGATCAGTCCCAGCAGGCCCCACTCGAAGATCGCATAGCTGCCCTTGATCGCGCCGCGCGCCGCCGGGCGGGTGTGTTTCGTGGGATGCTCCCGGTCCATGGGCGCATCGAGCCACTCATTGATGACGTAGTTCGAGGAGGCGACGAGGCACGTGAGCGCCACCGCCAGGGCCAGGCGCCCCATGCTCGAGAGGTCGAGCGGCGTCTCCTGGCGATAGAAAAACGCCAGCGCCACACCGAGCAGCATGAACGCGTTCTTGAACCAGTGGTCCGGCCGCGCGATTTCGATGTAGGGCTTCAGACCCTCCGAACGGTACTCAACCGACATGCAGCACCTCCGCGAGTTCGCGCACGTCGCGCGCCTGGCATGCGGCTTCCGGGTCGCCGCCCAGGATGCAGTAGGACTGCCCGGCAGCCATGGCGCCGAGTCCGTCCACGTCCATGCGATCCCCGATGAAGAACACGTCGGCTGGGGCCACGCCCAGCTTCTGCGCGGCGACTTCGAATCCGCGCGGGTGCGGTTTGAATGCGTTCACGTCTTTGTCGGTGGCGGCGACCTGCACCGGGAAGAACTCCGCCAGGCCCATGGCCTCGAGTTTTTTCGTCACCGGGTAGTCGGAGTAGACCCCCATCGCGACTCCGCGATCCCGCAGCGTGCGCAGGAGGGAAACCATGCCCGGCCGCACGTGGCGCGCCAGGAAGGGCAGCGGCCGTTCCCACATCCACTCCCGCACCAGGGCTTCGAGCGGCTCCACCGGCACGGCGAGGCGTGCGGCGGGCTCTTCGAATTGCACGCGCTCGAGCGGCCCCTGGGCCTGACCCAGGGCGCGCAGCTCCTCGCGCACTTCACGGAAGACCGCCAGCCAGCGCAGGTCGCGCAGGGTGCTGCCCGGCCACCGGCGGGTGGCGTTCTTGGTCAGCTCGAGCAGCATTCGGCGGCGCAGGGGAGGTTGGAGATACAGCGTTCCATCCAAGTCCCAAAGGATGGCGCGCGGGGTTTGAGTCGGGCAGGACGACATGGGGGCAGGTCTTTATCGGATCGCGGGCGGTTCGGGCTGTTCTGTCTGAACAGGTTCGGAAAATTCTTCCGGCAGATTCTGGTCGTGGGTGCGCAGCCAGCCCAGGGCATAGATCACGTGGGCGGCGCTGGAGGCATAGATCAGCGAAAGGGCGATCGCCACCCCCTTTTCGGGGTAGCGGGCGGCGAGCAGGAACAACAGGGGGATCTGGACCAGGAAGTTGGCTATGGATATCCAAATGCCGACTTTGAGGCGTCCAGTGATCAGATAAAACACGTCGTTCACGACGGAAAACCCCATCACCATCATGCCTGGGATCAAAATGAGCACGTAGGTCCAGACCGGTTGCACGTAGTCGTAGGGCCAGAAGTGGCTCAAGAACCAGGGTAGAATCGGCACCAGGACCAGGGACATGAGGAAGACGCAAAGGCCGCCCAGGGCGGTCGTGCGCCGATAGACCCAACCCAGGCGCCGCCGATCCCCATGGGAAGCCGCTTCGCTGAGCGCGGCCAGGCCCGTGCGGCCCACCCCGGTGACGAACAAGCGCAACACACCGACGATGCGCTGGGCGATGCGCAAGTACGCCACCCACTCGGTGTCCCCGTATCGGTCGAGCACCAGCGCCGGCATCACTTGCACGGAGTACGCATCGATGTTGCGCACGAGCCCCATTCGCAGGCCCAGGCCCCAGCGGCCGGCCATGCGCACGCGCCCCAGGCGGCCGAATACGGACGTCATCGTCGGCAGGTCGCCGCGCCCACGCCGTTCCCGCCCGTAGTAGTAGAACGCGAAGAACACCCCCGCTACGGCCGCCGCCAACTGACCGAGCACCGCTCCGAGGGCTCCCCCTTGCCACAGGGCTCCGACGACCACGAGCAACACCCGCACGAGTTCGCTCGAGTTCTCGAGGCGCGTCAGCGATGCAGCCCGGCGCGTGCCTTGCAGGCCGACCGTAGCCACCAGTCGCGGCAATCCGACCAGCGGTTCCAGCGCGAGCAATGCGGCCAGAAACGCCACATCTTCGGTGTGGTCCGAACGGGAACCGGACCACCAGTGCAACAGGTCCGGCACGAGGAACCAGGTGATCACGGCGCACAGGATCCCCATCAGCAGCGTCGCTTCGACAGCAAACGTCATCCAGTCGCGCACCTCGCCGAGCTCCCCGGCTTTGCTCGCCTGGGCCACCCGGCTCGTAGCCACGGCCGCCACGCCCAAGTTGAGGGCGAACCACAGCGCCCCGAACACCGCGCTGGCCAGGTAGAACTCCGCCTGGCGCTCCGCCCCGAGAATGTGGGAAAGGGCCAGCACGCCGGCCAGCCCCAAAAGCGCAAGCATCAGGCTGCCCGCCTGCAGCACGCCGGAATCCCGCGCAAAGCGGCTGGCGCGCACTTGCTGGATCCGTTTACGCACCATCGTCTTCGGGCAGGATGAAGGACTCACCCCGCGCGGCCGGCAAGAGCAGAACGTCCCCCACCTTCGGGAGCGCGTCCAGGTCAAAGGCGGAATAGCCCAGGGCGAACAGCTCGCGCAGCACGGCCTCTTGGCGATCCCAGAACGGGTGGTAGTCCCGGCAGAGCAGCTCGGTCAGAATCGGGGGCAGGTTCTCGGAATCCCGCAAAAACGGCACCAGCCCCTCGAGCACGGCGTAGTCGAAACCTTCCGTGTCGATCTTGATGAAGTCCGCCCGTTGGATGCCTTGCGCGGGGCCCCAGTCGGAGAAACGCACGCATTCGATGTGCTCTTCCTCTACGACCGTATCCGGCTGCACCATCGAGTTCTCCCGGCGATCGAACATGATCTCCGGCACGACCGAGTTGGCCCCGGGGTTGTGGGCGGCTTTGAAGATCGGCCGGGTCTCGTTGGCATTCGAAAGCGCGAGTTTCCAAAGGCGCGCGCCCTGCAGCGGAGCCAGGCGCCGCGCGCATTCCGCGTGATACCGCTCCACGGGTTCGAAGGCCTCGATGCGCACCGCCGGGCGGCGCCGCTTGAGCTCCTCGGTGAATAGGCCCACGTTGGCGCCCACATCCAGCACAAGCCCCTGGCGCGGCAACCAAGGATCGATGAGGTCCAAGGTCGCCTGCACCACATGACGGTGGGCTTCGGCCCATTCGTCGAGGGTCTTCGGCCTGGGGTCGCGCAGCGCTTTCAAGCGGCGCGCCAGGCTGCGGAGGGCTTCGAGCAGCATCGCAGCGGGGGGTCTATTGGTTCCGGAGCCACTCGCGGATGGACGGCAGCAGCGGCTCGGTGGCCGCCGCCGGGCCGGTCAGGTTGACGGTCTGCACCCCCTCGAACCGGCCCGCGGGCGACTCGATGTAGGCGCGCATCATCACCTGGCCGGGGGTCTTTTCACCCGACATGCTGGTCACGGTTCCGCGGCTCTCGAACAGGGTGATGAGCATGTCCTTGCCCTCCAGCGTCTCGATGCGCGGCTCGGGATCCCCTTCGCCGCGGGACACGGACGAACGCCAGCGTTCGAGGTTCATGTTCACCCCGCCCACGCCCGAGGGCCAAGCGAAGACCACCAACTCGAGTTGGGTGCCATCGGCCAGGGTCCGTTCGAACTGGAAACTGCGCTGGGGCGAGGAGGGTTCCACCTTCGTCCAGCCTTCCGGAGTGCTCCAGGTCATGGGTTCCGGGGGGTGCGGGGTCGGGGCCGGGCTGGCCGGCGGGGCCGCTTCCGTGGTCTCGGGCTGGGATCCGGAGCAGGAGGTCCAGAACGGGCTCGAGAGGAACAGGGTAGCCAGCGTGAGGGCCTTTCCGGCGTGAGCAAACAGGGCGTTCATGGGGTCAAAGTCTACCCGGGTGACCCCCGCTCTTTGCCGCGGCGCCCCTATCCGGTGCGGGAATCTCCCCCATTTCCAGGCCCCGCTCCCAACCCGGGCCAGACTTGACCGGCCCACCCTTGCAGCCGCCCTCCCCCGCGCCCAAAAATGGCCCCATGCTCCGCCGGTTCGGTCTCCCCATCCTGATTACCGCGGTGGCCCTCTTCGGGCTCTATCGCATCCGCCTTGCCCTGCGCAGTCCCTCCGAACAGCTCCAGCAGACCGTGGGCACCATGGTGGCCGAGTTCAACCGGGGCCGGGTGCGCAGCGTGCTCGAGCACGTGCACACCGATTTCCACGACAAGGCGGGAGGCGCGGACAAGGAGATGCTGCACCAGGCCCTCGTGGCCCTATGGGGGGAGCACCGCGAGGCCCAGACCGGGGTCTACCAGCTCGAATTCCGGTGGATGGATTCCTTCAACCCGGAAATCGCCGCCGACGAGCGCAGCGCCACGGCCGAAACCCCGTTCCAGATCGTCGACCATGCGGTCGAGCCGGCGAAGGTGCGCTGGGAGGGCACGGTGCGCACGAAGTTCGTCCTGGGGGACGGCGGCTGGCAATTGCTCGAGACCGAAGGCGTGGACTCGATCGGATTCCAGCGAGGGCGTTGAGGTTCAGCCTTCCCCGGCCCCATCGAGGGCCGCGCGCCAACGGTCCGCCGCGCCCTGCAGGCGGTCAATCGCGGCCCCTTGGCTTTCGATCGCGTGTTCGATCGGCGCGACGAGCTCCTGCAAACGATCGCTGAGCGCCGTCTGCATGCGCCCTTCCGCGCTGCGCATCCATCCCTGGACCCGGCGCCGCAAGAGCGCGCGCACCACAGTGCGACAGATCCAGAGCCAAGCCGCCACGAGCAGCGCCGCGTTGATCAGGAAGTCGGTGCCCACGTACTTCTCGGCCAGGAAACCGCGCGCGCTCTGGTAGATGATCCAGACCGCGAAGCCGTAGACTGGCAGGTCCACGAGCCACCGCAGCGGATTGCGGGCCACGCGACCGGCGCCCTCGAGCAAGTCCCGGTCGATGCCCTGGTGCAACGCCTCATCCAACGCAGCCGCTAGCCGCTGGTACAAACCGTCGGCATCCGGCCAGGCGGTGGCATCGGGGGCGAGGCCCAGCCGGCGCTGGTGCAGTCGTAAGGGCAGCAGGTTCTCCTGATACCACGTGCGCACGACGCTGCGTTCGGGCAACCACGTGCCTTCGCTGCGCAGGTCGGCTTCGCGCCCGGCACTTTGCAACTTCGACGCCGCGAGGGCGCCCGCCGCGGCACCGGCGGCAAGCAGCGGATTGCGCCGCGCCAGCATGGCACCCGCACCCAGGCCGAGCGAGGCGATGCCGCCCACGCGCAAGGCCGCGCCGCCGGGCCCGTGCCAGGCGCGCCCGACGGTTTCCCAGTGCAGCGCTTCCCAGTCGGGTCGGCGCAGTTCGAGCCGGCGACGGGCTTCGTCGAGCGCCCGCTGCACGACACCGGCCCGTGCGTCCGCCAGTGCGCCGCGCACCTCATCGAGTTCCGCGCGCAGGCCGGGAACGAGCGGTTGCAGGGTCTCCCCGATGCGCGTCACCGTACCGAGGGCGTTGTGGCGCCGGATGCGCGCCAGCTCGCCGCGACCCGCCAGGGCCAGGGCGGCGCTCTGGAAGGCGTGCCAATCCGCGTCGAGCGTGCCCGCGAGCACCTGCACGGGACTGACCGCAAACACCTGCGGATCCGCCACGCCGAAACGCGTGCGCGCCACCTCCGCCAACTGCGCCGCCAGCTGCACCCGGCCTTGTTCGCTCACCTCGTCCGCATGGCCGAGCACGAGCAGCAGTTGCCGCATGCCGGCAAAGGCCTCAAGGAACGAGATCGTCGCCTGCTCGACGATCGCTTGGCGATGGGCCACGGCAATCAGCACATCGCTGCGTTCGGCGAGGGCTTGCACGATCTGCCGGTGCTCGAGCGCGATGCTGTTCGTATCGGGGGCATCCACCAGGATCTGGCCCGCGGCAAATCCGCCTTCGGCCCGGTAGCGCACCACCTTCGGTGCTTCGCCGGGCAGGTCCGCGAGAAACGGACCGAGTTCGGCATCGGAGGGTGCATAGATCACCGGTTGCCGCGTCGTCGGGCGACTCGCCCCAGCCTGGGCGATCTCGGCCCCCACCATGGCGTTGAGCAGGGTCGACTTGCCGGCCTCGTGTTGCCCACGAGCGTCCAGACCCCAGCGCCCTGCACGCGCTGGCGCTGGCGCTCGAGGTCGGCCAGCAAGCCGTCCATTACGGCGCGCCTGCCGGCCAAGGCCGGCACGTCCCGCAGGGCCAACCAATCGGTCTCCAGGGACAGGCACTCCCGGTTGAGGAGATCGGAGGGGCGCAGCGGATCAGTCATGGGGAGCGCGGGGCGTTTCGAGCCACTGGAGCAAACGCGCACCTGCCTCGGGCATGGGCGCGGAAACCACGGGCCAAGTCTGCGGCAGGGCGCCCTGCAAAATCCAATCGCAGAGCGAATCCCGGCGCAGTTGCACCCAGGCTTCCCGGGCCCGGCTCGCGACCTGGGTGCCCAGGAACTTGGAAAGCCGCTCCCCTGCCAGGCTCGAGAGGGCACCGGCGCTGCCCACGGCCAGGTCGGGCAACAACCCACCCGTATGCACCACGATCACACCCGCCACGGCGGCCGGCACCAGGTGCGTCAGGTCGAGCAGCACCTGCCAAAGCCATTCGTCCCCGCGCTGGGCGAGTTCGGCTTCGATGAGTTGTTCCGCCCGTTCGGTGAAACGCGTCCAAGCCTCCTTGTCGCGCTCCATGTGCCCGCGCAGCCACGCGAGCGAGTCCGCAAGCCGCGCGCCGCCGCAGTCTTCCAAAAGGCGCCGTTCGAGTTCCCCATCCGCGCCCGGATCCGCCGCCTTGAGCGCCTGTGGCAAGCCTTCGACAAACGTAGGCCACAGCGCGCGCACCGCCGTCCATTCGGCCTCGAGCAGCGTATCCGGCGCGGCCTCCGGTATCGCGCGTTTGCCCCGCAGCTGCTGCCACACCGAATCCAGCCGCGTGCTCGCCCAGCGCAGGCCTTTGCGATAGGTGCCGCGCACCAGGCCCGGACGGCGGTCGAGCACGGTGCGGAAGGCATCGAGCACCGGCCCCATCGGCATCGCATCCCGTGCCACCTGCTCGGCCAGCTGCTGGGCCCGCACCTGCGCTGCCTGCGCCCAGGCACCGCGCACGGCCGCCTGGCGCTGCCATTCGCTGCGCCACAACTGCCACCGACTCTCCAGCCGCCGGAACGAAGCCACTTGGGCCTGCGCGCGCAGCCGCGGTTTCTCGAGTCCACCGGCAAGCCAATCCGCCAGGGTCTGCCCCGCCCAAGCCGCGGGAGCCTGGCACACCGGCTGCAACCAGCGTTCCCCGCGCGCCACCGCCAGATCGTGCGGCGCGACGAAGAGACCTTCCGCAGGCCGGCCCAGCGACCGCTGCAAGACTTCGAGGTGCGCCGCCGCGCGCTGGAGGTCGTCGGCATCGTTGTCGACCAGCACGTAGGGACGGCCCGAACCCAGATGTTCGCGCAACAGCTCCACCACCTCGCGGTTCTGGTAGGTGTGGCGCGTCACGACCACCACCGCGAGGTCGGTGCCTACCAGCAGATCCACGGTGGTTTGCCGGTGCCCTTCGAACATCGAATCGAAGTCGGGCGCGTCGATGCAGATCAGATCGGCGGGGGCGCGTTCGTGCTCGAGCACCAGCAGCTCGTCGCGCGGACCGGGCTCGAGAGCGCGCCGTGCCTCCGCCTGGTCGTGCAGGATCTCCAAGCGTGGAAACCCCCGCACGTGCAATTCGCGCCCGTCGCGCACTAGGCCCAAGGGCCGGCGGGTGGCGCCCCCCGTGGCCCGCGCGGGGCACACCTCGGCGAGCACCAGGCCGTTCACCAACGACGACTTGCCCGAGTTGTTTGGCCCCACGACGGAAACCACGAACGCGCCGGAGTGGCTGACCTCCAACAGATCCCGGCGCAGGACGAGCAGCCCTTCCTCCAACGCGTCCCGCCCGGGGCACGTGGGGTCGGCCAGCAACCCCGTCGCCCAATCCGCCAGGCTGGGCAGGTCCTGCCACGGCACGGAATTCCCAGGCGGAACGGGCATCAGCGTTGTCCGTCCATGGCCCCGATCCGGTCGGCCAGATCGTTTGCGAGGCGCTGGTCGAGGGGGCGCAGGGTCAGCAGGCTGCGGGCCGCCGCTTGGGATTTGCCGAGTTGCGTCTGCAGCACACCGAGCTTCCAGATCACCAGGCTGTTGCGGGGTTGCACCTGCAGCACACGCTCGTAGTACCCGAGCGCGTCGCCTGGCAAATCCGATTGTGCAAGCACATCGGCCAAGGCCTCCAAGTACCGCGGCACGGCGGGCGCCATCGTCACGGCCTGTTCCAGCGGGCCGCGGGCCTCCGCCGGCTGGCCTTGCCGCACGCGCGCAAGCCCCGCCTGGTACATCGCTTCGGCTCCATCCGCCTGGGCAGTGGACACCAGTCCCCACTCGATCTCCTGCGCCACGCCGTTCAGGCCCCGCGCGCGCATAGCTCCCGCCCAGGAACCCCAATTCGGTTCCAGCGGCGGTTCGAGGAAGAGCCCGTCGTAGGGCATCGCCGCGCGCAACCGCTCGGGTCCTTCGAGGGCAAACAATGCCTGCAGCTCCAGCACCCGCGCGGGATCGGCGATGCCTTGGAAGATCACCTGGATGCGCCCGTGCCCGTCGATCAGCAGGGAGAGCGGCAGGGCCAGGGGCCCCGTCTGGTCGGTGAAGTAGCCGAGCAGACCTTGCAGAATCGGCACGGTGTCGTCCCCTGCACTCACATCGGCATACGGCCACTGCATTCCGGCGAGCAGTCCCGCGCCCCGTTGTTCGGCATCGGGCAGTTCCAGCGCCACAACGCCGAGGCCGCCGGCCTGGACCATAGCGCGTTGCTTCGACCAATCCGCCAATTCCTCAAGGCAGTAGCGGCAATCGGCGCCCCACACCATCAGAAGCATCGGCTTCTGGGTGCGGCCGCTGCGACTCTTCAGCACCCCGCCGAGCGCGATCTCGCCTCTCTGGCGCGTGCGCACCTTGAGGGTCGGCAGCGGATGCGGCACTCCGAGGATGTGTTCGTGCACCGCCGGAGCGGGTGGCACTGCCGGTGCGCCGCCGGCCACGGCAAAGGTCCCCGGCGCTGCGCCTTCCCGTGCGCGCCCTTCCCCGCGCACCAGAATCCAGGAACGGCCCGCGGGCACGCTGCCGAAGGATTCGCGGCTGCCATCCGCCCAGCGTACGTCGACCTGCAGCTCCTCTGCCGCGCCAACGCCCACGTGTTGCCATTCGCTCGACTGACTCAGGTACCCCTCGCCCGCGCGCACGGTGCGCAGCCAGGGCGCCTGCCCTTCTGCGCGCACCTCCAACCGCGCTCCGATCGCATGGGCCCGGTCGATCAAGTGGAAGCGCGCGAAGTTGCCGCGCCGGGGCAGGCGGTTCTCGAGAACCTGTAGACGCGGCGCACTGCGGGCGCGCAACACCAAGTCGAGGTCCCCATCGCCATCCCAATCCACGGTGGCCACCGAACGGCCATCGGCGGGATCATCGAGTCCGAGGGCGCTGCCGGCTTCGAGGAACGTCCCGTCGCCGCGCCCCAGGAACGCGACGTTGCGCTCGCGGCCGCTCCAGGACAATCCGCTGCGCACGAGCCACCCCATCGCCGCCCAGCCGGCCGCATAGGACTGCACTTCATCACTCGCTTCGATCGGAGTACGCGACACGACCTGCCGCCAGAAGAAGCTTCACAAGTCCTTGGTGTCCGGTCCGGTCACGAACCCGTTCGGCACCATCAGGTCGAGGGCTCCGTCAAGATCGAGATCCGCAGCGAGCCCACCCCAGGCCCACAGACTACGCCGGGAGCCGCTGCCATAGGTCGCATCGAGGAACGTGCCGTCCGCCTGACCGAGATAGGTGCTCGATCCCCGCGCGTGGCCCTGCAACGCGCCCCGATCGAAGTCCCCTGCACCCGGCGAGAAGGACAGCTGGTCCGTGATGCGCTGTCCCGCGTTCGAATCCATGTTCGACACGTACAGGTCCATGCGCCCATCCCGGTTCCAGTCCCCCCAGGTCACCCCCATGCCCGCCGCGAGGTCTTCGACGCCAGCCGCGCCGCCCACCGCGACGAACGCACCGTCGTCCCAGCGATACAGGCAATTGCGCCCGAAGTCGTTGGCGACGTAGAGATCCTGGTCGCCGTCGTTGTCGTAGTCCTCAAACGCGGCCGCAAAGGAAAAGCGCCCCGCCCCGGGCGCGAGCCCCCACGCCTCGGTGACGTCTTCGAAGTTCCACTGTCCCTGGTTCGCGAACATCCAGTTCTCCGAACCGTTTTCCGCATCGTGGTACGGGAACGGCAGTCCCTGGGACTCGTAGGGCGACGCATACCGGCAGACGTACAGATCCAGGTCGCCGTCCCCATCGGGGTCCGCCGCCGCCATGGACGTGCAGTCGCTGCCCGCCTGGTGGAAACGCATGCGGAAGCGCAACTTGTCGTGCTGTTCGAACAGGTACAACCCTTGGGACGTGCACAAGGCCAGGTCGCGATCCCCGTCCCCGTCGAAGTCGAGCCACAGGGCGCTCGAGCTGTAGTTGAGGATGTCGAGATCGGCCTGCTTGGCCACGTCCACCAGGCTGCCATCGGGTTGATGCAGCAGGAGTCGGTTCGGCAGGCCGCCGGGTTCGCAGACGTAGAGGTCCTCGAGCCCATCGCCGTCCACGTCCGCCACCGCGATGCCGTGGTGGCCGAGGAATCCGACGCCGAGGTTCGCGTCGAGTTGGTCGCGCCATTCGGGGATGCTGCGGCCGAGCTGCTCGGCGCAGGGTCCCGCGCCCAACGCTCCCGCCGTGCGATCGACGAAAGCGGGTTGATTGCCGCTGCGGATGCCCACCAGATGGAACTCCAGTTCCTCCACCGCCGCCCACAGGATTGCCTGCTCTTGCCGTTGCCAGGTCACTTCCCAGAGCGAGTGCATCGTGACATTTTCGCCGCCAGCGGAGCGTTTCCATTGCAGCCGCAGGCGGCCCCGACAACGCTCGTCAGGCAGGACTTCGAGGTCCTCCACGTGCCACTCCATCCAATCGGCGGCCCCTCCCATGCGTGCCCGCATGTCGCGCAGCCCCTCGCTCCAGGTACGCGGCGCATCCGCGGGTTTCCCGGTCCAGATGCGCCAGCTCAAGGACTGCTCGTGAACGTCGGGCGCGAGCCAGAGGCAGGGGGCGTCCGGCAATGCCAAGGCGGCGAGCTCATCCCCGGGGTCCTTGGAGGCGAGGAACGCCTGGGCCCGCAGGGCCTTGATCGGGCCGTTCAGGGCGCTGTTCCAAATCTCGCCATCCCACACCCCCGCGCTGGGTTCGAGGCCCTCGAGCGCCGAACGCACGGGCGCAGGGATGTGGGCCTCGCGGTCGAGCGAACCGGGCACCGTCGTCTGGGCCCAAAGGGGAGCGGCGCCGGTGCACACCATCGCGGCCAAGGCGGCCTGAAGTCGCTGCTGCATGGGGGCATTCTAGCCCCACGCGCCGCCCGGTTCCCGGGCTGCGGGCCCCCGAATTCCCGGTCCGGGAGGGCCCCCGCGACCTTGGGAATCGGACTCGGAGCCGGGCCGGGAAGTGCTAGGATGGCGATCCCATGGACTCCGCCCGCCTGCCGATCCTGGACCAGCACCAGCGCAAGCTGCGCAAACTGCGGATCTCGGTCACCGACCGCTGCAATCTGCGTTGCCAGTACTGCATGCCCGAGCGCGAGTACGACTGGCTGCCGAAGGCCGATCGGCTGACCTTTGCCGAGATCGAGTCCGTCGCGGGGGCGCTGGTTTCCCTCGGTGTCGACGCCATCCGGTTGACGGGCGGCGAACCCCTGCTAAGGCGCGACTTGTCCTCCCTGGTCCGCAGCCTCGCCGCCCTACCCGGGCTGCAGGACGTGGCGATGACCACCAACGGCATCCTGCTCGCGGATCAGGCCCGCGACCTGCGCGCCGCCGGACTGCAGCGCATCACCCTCAGCCTCGACACCCTGCATGCCGATCGCTTCCGGCAGTTGACCGGGCAAGACCGTTTGCAGCAGGTGCTCTCCGGCTTCGCCGCGGCACGCGACGCGGGGTTTGTCGAGGTGAAGAGCAACGCCGTGGTGATGCAGGGCATCAATGACGACGAGCTCGGTGCCCTCGCGCGCCTCGCGTTCGAGCACGGCATCGAACCGCGTTTCATTGAGTACATGGACGTGGCCGGCGCCACCGGGTGGCGCCCAGCCGCGGTGCTCGGGCGGGAAGACATCCTGGCGCGCCTCGAGGCGGAACTCGGCCCCCTGACCCCCACCGATTCCGATCCCAGCGCTCCCGCGCGCCGCTATGCCACCGCCCAGGGCCAAACCCTCGGCATCATCGCCTCCACCACCACGCCCTTCTGCGGCGCCTGCACCCGCTTGCGCCTGACTGCCGATGGGCATCTGTACACCTGCCTCTACGGCAAACACGGCCACAACCTGCGCGAGGAATTGCGCGCGGGCCTCGTGGGCGAAGCACTGCGCGAACGCCTTGCCGGAATCTGGCAGGCCCGCACCGATCGCGGCGCCGAAGAGCGCCTCGCCGCCCCGGAACGCGGCGCGTGGCTGGATCGTGACACCTTGCGCCAGAATCCCCACCTAGAGATGCACACGAAGGGAGGCTGATCCGGCTTGCCTTTGGCCGTTCTCAATCGGGCTCGCTGCCCAAGGAATCAGAAGTAATAGGTCGCCGCGTTGGACAGGTTCGAATGACCCGGACCGGCCGGGGTGTCGCGATACCAGAGTTGGAAATGCCACACATCCCCGGCTTGGATAGTCGTGTACCCGGGAATCGGAATGGCCGTGGGAATGTCAAAGCCAGTGGTCAATGACGACGTGCCCACCAGGTTCTGCAGCACGCCAGTGGAGTCGAAAGCCCCGATAGAGTTGAGCGCACTACCCGCCACGTTGTAGCGACCGAACTGGTTGCCTCCGAATACGGATAGGCACAGGTGCCCGTCGCTGATGGGCAATGGAGACACGGCGTCGGCGCCGGTTCCAATGAGCATGAGCGCAAACTCCCCCGGGGGGCCTCCTCGTGCTTCGAAATGGAGATATGGGGCTGTCGAGATCGACCAACCGATCAGGTTCACGGGAACACCGGTGGAGTTGGGATCCGCCGGATCACAGAAATGCACCGTGGGATCCAAATGGCCAACGTCGCAATAGGCCGTGTCCGCGTACAACACGGTGTACAGGCTGGCACTGGGTACAGGAACATTGCTGTCGGCCGCGCATCCCGAGTTGCCGACATACCCTCCGAACCAATAGCAGCCGGAAGCGGTCGTGCTGCTGGGGCCATAGTCCACCCAACAAGAATCGAAGGCATCGTAGCCCGTGGAATTCAGGCCGCCGCCGGTAGGCAGACAGACTTCTGCGGGTCCATAGAATGTGTCCCCGCCCCCACCACTGCCATTTGCTGAGGCGGGAAGCAGTTCCCCAGGGGCGCGAACCGTCCAGTCGCGATCGCCAGCCAAGATTGGCCCAACGACCGTCGTGCCGACATATCCTCCAACACCCCCTGGGTCGAACTCGATTCCGAGGCCAAACGCGTCGAAGTCCAGATCCCCGTCATAAACCCCATCCCCGTCGCCAAAGAGGCAGATCTCACCCCCACCCGCCATGTCGAACTGCACAATCCAACAGGTGGAGTAACCCAGGGACGTGTTGAAAGGGTCGGCGCCCGGCAGTCCCGCTACCACGAAGGTGCCGGCAAACTGCGTAAAGATGTCGGGCTCGGTGCACGGCGCATAGCGGTTGTAGAAATGGATCTGCGCGGACAGCCCTCCTGAGGCGAGGGAATCGTCCCCCACGCAATAGCCAATGTCCATACCATTGACGTCGTGCACATCGAGCACTCCAGAAATACCTGGAGTGGTTGGCGAAGGCACCCTCCCGCTATGGACGATTTCCAGGGACTCACCTGGTGCCTGATTCTCGATTCCGAAGGTTGCGAAGCTCCCGGAGTTCGCCGTGTTGTTGTAGGTGATGTTGGGCCCCAGGGAGACCGCCTGAGGCATGTTCCGGGTCCACGTCCCGGTGGCCACGTGATAAACGCCCCCAAAGCGCGCCGGGCCATGCATGGGCAGCCGGTCCGTCGATAGATTCTGGGCCAAGGCGCTTGAGCTCAGCAGGAACAAAGCAATCAGGAAAGGGCGTCGCATAGCGTCAAGGTGCCAAGGAAGAGAAAACGAGCCTGCCGGCGGCTAGGGCAGGAACGGGTGTCCGCTCATCGTAGCCGTGCGTGGACTGAACGGCAAAAAAATCGCGGGGCCGCCCGGAAGGACGGCCCCGCGTGAACCAGGCGAACCTGGGATTCGATCAGAAGGTGTAGCTCACACCGTTCGACAGGTTCGAGTGACCCGTGCCGGCGGGGGTGTCGCGGTACCACAGCTGGAAGTGCCAGGTGTCGCCAGCCTGGATGGTGGTGAAGCCCGGGATCGGGATGTTCGTGGGAACATCGTAGCCGGTGCCGGAGGTCGAGGTTCCGACGAAGTTCACCAGGGTACCAGCGGCGTCGAAGGCGCCGATCGAGTTGAGGGCGCCGCCGGTCACGTTGTAGCGACCGAAGACGTTACCACCGGTGACCGACAGGCAGAGGTGACCGTCGCTGATCGCCAGCGGGGACACGGTCTCGGCGCCGGTGCCGATGAGGAAGTAGCCGAACTCGTTCAGCGGACCACCGTTGGCTTCCAGGTGCAGACCCGCGCCCACGCCAGCGTTGGCGGAGCCGCTCAGGGTCACCGGGTTGCCGGTGGAGTTGTTGTCGGCCGGCTCGCAGAAGTGCACGGTCGGGTCGGTGGAACCGATCACGCAGGTGGTGGTGTCGGCGTACAGGGCAGAGTAGCTCGAAGCCTGCGGAGCAACGGTGTTGGTGTCCGCGGCGCACGCGGTGTTGCCGGTGTAACCACCGAACCAGTAGCAGCCGGGGGCGTTGGCGCTGCTCGGACCGAAGCCGACCCAGAAGTGGTCTTCCGTGTCGTAGCCGGAGGAGTTCAGGCCACCCAGGGCGGGCAAGCACACTTCGGCCGGGCCGAAGTAGGTGTCGCCACCACCACCGCCGCCCAGGACGGACGGAGCGGTGATCTCGCCGGCCGCTTGCACGGTCCAGTCACGGTCGCCGGAGAGCAGCGGGCCCACGGCGACGGCGCCGATGAAGCCACCCACGCCAGCCGGGTCGAACTCGATGCCGAAGCCGAAGGAGTCGAAGGCGGTGTCGCCGTCGAACACTTGGTCTCCGTCACCCGCGAGGCAGATCTCGCCGCCGCCCGCGAGGTCGAACTGGACGATCCAGCAGGTGGCGTAACCCAGGGCGATGTTCGCCGCGGTGGCACCCGGAAGACCGGCCGTGGTGAAACCGCCAGCGACGCGCAGAGCGGTGGTCGGGTCGGTGCAGGGATCGTAACCGTCGTACAGGGTGATGTCGGCGGTCAGGGCACCGGTGGCGAGGGTGTCGTCACCCACGCAGTAGCCGATGTCGACGCCGTTCACGTTGTACGTGTCGCGGTTCGCGCCCGCGCCGGTGGCGCTGAGGGACGGAATGCGACCGTTGTGCACGATCTCGAGGGACTCACCCGGGGCCTGGGAGGCGCTGCCGAGGGAGCTGTAGTAGCCAGAGTTGGCCGTGTTGTTGTAGACAACGTCGGGACCCAGGTTGACGGCCTGGGGAACGTTGCGGGTCCAAGTGCCGGTGGCCACGTGGTAGATACCAGCGTGCTTGACCGGGGCTTGGACCCGGTGGAGGTCGCCCGCCACGGATTGGGCGGCGGCAGCACCACCGAGGATCACGGCGCCAGCCGCGATGAGAGAGGAACGAAGCATTAACCTGTCTCCTGGAAAGAGGTCTAGATGTGAGGGAGAACCACCTGGGTTCCCATCCAAGCGCTTCCAGTGCTTTGGGCTCGGGGCCCGCTCCGCGAAGGAAGGCACTTGGGGTTCGGTTTGGACGGGGCACCCGGCAGGGAGGTTCCCCGGACAACGAAAGCCTACCTGCATTTGGTAAATCCAAGGGGCTTTTGACCTCCGGCTCCCGTTTCAGTGCCCAAAAATGCAACGTCTATGTAGGTCCGGCCCCCCTGGTCGCCCTGCAAAATGGCCCTGGCGGGGTCGTCAAGGCCGGTTGGCGCGTTTTACCCGTTCTTAGGCCAGGTGTCCCCGGTTGGGACAGGACGATCCGTCAGCTTCTCGGAAAGCCGTACTGCCGCCGATCCTCCCCCCGCGACGCTCGCCCCTTCCCGATTCACCCGGGTCAAAAGCAACGGGGCCGCCCCGAAGGACGGCCCCACGCCTGCCCAGCGAACCTGGGAACCGATCAGAAGGTGTAGCTGACCCCGTTCGACAGGTTCGAGTGCCCCGTGCCCGCGGGGGTGTCGCGGTACCACAGCTGGAAGTGCCAGGTATCGCCCGCCTGGATGGTGGTGAAGCCCGGGATCGGGATGTCCTGGGGCACGTCGAAACCCATTCCCGTGGTCGAAGTCCCAACGATGTTCTGAAGGATGCCGAAGGCGTTGAACGCGCCAATCGAAGTCAAAAGGCCGCCATCGACGTTGTAGCGTGCGAACACATTGCCGAAGTTCGACGTCAGGCATAGGTGACCATCGCCGACCGCCAGCGGCGATACGGTCTCGATGCCGGTTCCGATCAAGAAGTATCCGAATTCCCCGGCCGGACCTCCGGTTGCGTCCAGGTGCAGCCCCGCCCCCACGCCGGGATTCGCGAAGCCGTCACCACCACCGGAAACCAAGTCGAGTTGCCATCGGCCGGATCGCAGAAGTGCACCGTTGCATCGGGTCCACTGGGTGTGCACGCGCTGGTGTCGGCGTACAGCACCGGACAGTTGGAGGCCTGCGGTTGCGCGATGGTGCCGGGAACTCCACAGGCCATGCCTCCTGCGTACCCCCCGAACCAATAACAACCGGAGTTGTTGGTGCTGCTAGGTCCGTATCCCAGCCAAAACTGATCTTCGGTATCGAATCCCGATGAGCTCAGTCCCCCGGCAGGAGGAATGCAGACTTCTGCCGGCCCGAAGTACGTCCCTCCTCCTCCGCCGCCGCCCAGCAAGGATGCTGGGGTGATTTCGCCTGGGGCCTGAACGGTGAAATCACGATCTCCGGCGAGCATCGGCCCTACCGATACGGCACCGACGTAGCCCCCCACACCGGCGGGATCGAACTCGATCCCGAAGCCGAAGGAATCGAAGGCTGTGTCCCCGTCGAAGACCGTGTCCCCATCTCCCGCCAGGCAAACCTCGCCGCCCCCACTCAGGTCCAGGTGCACGGTCCAACAGGTCGCATACCCATGGATGGTGTTGAAGATCAGCGCGCCCGGCAAACCCGTCGCGAGGAATCCCCCAGCCACACGCATCGCCGTGGCCGGATCGGTACAGGGATCATACCCGTCGTATAGGGTGATCTT
Organism: Planctomycetota bacterium; assembly: GCA_041398705.1. Lineage (GTDB taxonomy): Bacteria > Planctomycetota > UBA1135 > UBA1135 > NORP259. The sequence goes on from JAWKUI010000004.1 coordinate 245,820, forward strand.
GGCGCTCAGTGCGCCGGTGGCGGCGGAGTCATCTGTCAGGCAATAGCCGATGTCGATGCCATTCACGTTGTACGTGTCCCGGTTCGCTCCTGCGCCAGTAGCACTTAACGAGGGGATGCGTCCATTGTGGACGAACTGGATGGATTCCCCTGGCGCCTGCGTGGCGATTCCCATGGTGGTATAGAGCTCCACGTTCGCCGAGTTGTTGTAGACCACATCCGGGCCGGGCGCGATGGCCTGCGGAACGTTGCGGGTCCAGGTGCCCGTGGCCACGTGATAGGTGCCCGCATGTTGCGGCGGGATTCGCACGGGATTCAAATCGCCGCCCAACAACTGGGCTGCAGCGAAAGGACAAAGGGGCAGGAGGAGAAGTGCGGGGGGAGCCAATCGGAACATGGGGCACCTCGGCGGAGGGAAAGAGGAATAGACCAAGACCCGAGCTTAGGCCCCCCGCCATTGATTGCAACTTGCTGCCGAACCTGGCGGTGCGCGGCGAAAGGAATGCACCCGAGCGGATACCCACGGAAACGGGCCCGCCCCGAAGGAGCGCCCCGTGATCTCCAAACGCACGGAAAGCAAGTCAACAGGTCGAGCGAACCCCTACCATCCGATCCGGGTGATCCCAGCTAGCCGAATCGAGACGCAAAGCGGGTTTGCCAGCGGTCCGGCTCGACCCCTAGCGAGACCGCAAATGCGCTTCTGCGGGCCCCGTCCGGTCCTGGGGGGCGCTGCCGAAGTGCGTGGCCGAAGCCCGGCGCCAGGCGTCTTCGTAGGCCTCGGGCACGGGTTCGGCGATCAGGGCGCCGCGCTCGATGAACGGGTACAGCTCGAAGTAGGTTTTGACCTGGCCATCCGCAGTGCGGCGCATGATGTGGTGCGGGGTCAATTGCTGGCTCGAGTCCAGTCCTGCGGCCCCGAGCAGCTCCATCAGGCTGTGCACGGTGTCGTCGTGGAATCGCCGGGTGCGCTCGGCCTTGTCTTCCACGTCGAGACCCTGCACTAGCGACGGGTTCTGGGTGGCCACCCCCGCTGGGCAGTCGTTCGAATTGCAGCGCCGGGCCTGGATACAACCGATGGCCATCATCATCGCGCGGGCGGAGTTGCAGAGGTCCGCACCAAGGGCGAACTTCGCCACCATATCGAAGCCGGTCAAAACCTTGCCCGAGGCGATCAAGCGGATGCGTTCGCGCAGTCCGAAACCGACCAGGCAGTTGTGCACGAAGACGAGTCCCTCGTTGAGCGGCATGCCCACCGAGTTCGAGAACTCGAGCGGGGCCGCCCCGGTGCCCCCTTCGCCGCCATCCACGGTGATGAAGTCCGGGTGCCGGCCCGTGGCCCGCATGGCCATGCAGAGGGACATGAACTCCTCCGGCCGTCCCACGCAGAGTTTGATCCCGACCGGTTTGCCGCCGGACAGGCGGCGCAACTCGGTGATCCACTGCAGCAGTCCGGAGGGGCTGTCGAAGGCGCTGTGCGCGGGCGGCGACAAGACGTCCTTGCCGAGGGGCACATGGCGAATCTCCGCGATCTCCTCGGTGACCTTGGAAGCTGGCAGGATGCCCCCGTGGCCGGGTTTGGCCCCTTGGGACAGCTTGATCTCGATCATCTTGACCGAAGGCCGCTCGGCATTGGCGCGGAAGCGTTCGGCATCGAAGCCCCCCTCCGGATTGCGGCAGCCGAAGTATCCGGTGCCGATCTGCCAGATCAGGTCGCCGCCGTGTTCCAAGTGCCAGCGCGAGATGCCGCCCTCGCCGGTGTTGTGCGCGAACTGGCCGAGGGCCGCACCTTTGTTCAGGGCCATGACGGCCCGGTTCGAAAGGCTGCCGTAACTCATCGCCGAGATGTTGAGCAGCGAAGCTTCGTAGGGCTTTTGGCAGGTATCCCGTCCGATCCAGATGCGCGGCGGGATGTGGTCCGGTGCCTTGGCGAGCAACGAATGCGCGATCCACTCGTAGCCCGGCGCGTACACGTCCCATTGCGTACCGAAGGGCAGGGTATCGAGCGCGCCCTTGGCCCGCTGGTACACGACCGAACGCCGCTCCCGGTTGAAGGGCATGCCATCGGTGTCGGCCTCGACGAAGTACTGCTGGATCTCCGGCCGGATCATCTCAAACAGGTAGCGGAAATGGCCGAGCACCGGGAAGTTGCGCAAGATCGCGTGGCGGCGCTGGGTCACATCGCGGATGGAGACCGCGATCAAGGCGGCCCACAAGCCCACCAGGATCCAGAAGGGCGGCCACATCACGGCCAAAGCGACGCTGCCCAGCAGCAAGACGATCAGAGTCGTGAAGATTCGGGCTCGCATGGGTCAGGCCAGTTCCATGAGGACTTGCAGTTTGAGGAAATCCACGTCGGTGATGCGCACGGCGATCGGGAAACCTTCGGTGAAGGAAAGGCTGCGTTTGCCCGCCTGCACGGTCAGGGTGGGGCCTTTCAACTTCGGCCGGATGCCCAAGGTGCGCAGGGGCAGGAAGCCGTTGACGTTGAAATCGGGCAGGTAGACCTCGATACCGCCGCGGGAAACGCGCAGGACCTTGCCATCGAGGCGCGCGCCGATGTGCGGCTCCATGAATTGGCAGATCTTGAGGTCCCCCACCGCGACTTCCGCCATCTCCGCCAGTTCCGCCCGCAGCGAGCAGTGGCCGGCGATCTCGGTCAATTCCCCCACCCAGTTGCCGCTGCGCAGCTCCGCCTCAGCCTCTTCCCCGCGGGCCAGCAGGTCGCTGAGCCAGCGGTGCACCACAAGGTCGGGATACCGCCGGATCGGCGAGGTGAAGTGCAGGTACGCCTCACGCGCCAGCCCGAAGTGCTGGGCCACGTCCTCGTGGTCCTTAACTTCGTACAGGGCGCGCTCGACCAGCCCCATGATGCGCGGAATGAGCGCCTCGGCGTTCGGTTTGCGGCGTGCGGCGCGGATCAAGCGGCCGATATCGCGCCCGGTGAGCCGTTCCTTGCGCGGAACCTCGATGCCGTGCTCCTCCAGCATGTTCGCGATCTGCTCGATCTCCTCCGGGTCCTTCTCCGGGTGCACGCGGTAGATCGTCGGTAGACCACGCTCGCGGAAGTAGTCCCCCACCGCCTGGTTGGCCGCCAACGCGGTCTCTTCGATCAGCGTGTTCGAGAAGTACTTCGGATAGTCCACGATTGCCTGCACCTCGTGGTCGGGCCCGAAGACGAACTTACGTTCGCGTGATTGGATGCGCAGGCTACCCTTGGCGTCCCGGATGGTCTGTTGGCGCCGGGTCCAGGTCTCGAACAGGCGCAGCGGCCCTTCGAGATCGGCGATCGCCGCGATGTCTCCATCGCGCTGGCCGTCGAGCAGTTTCTGCACCTTGGCGTAAGTGAGCCGCCGGCACGAACGGATCAAGCTCTTCTCGATGCGGTAGGCCGTGCGCGAGCCGTTCTTGTCGAACTGCATGTGCACCGAGAAAGCGAGGCGGTCGCGGTCGGGAACCAGCGAACAAAGCCCGTTCGACAGGGCTTCGGGCAACATCGGCACCACCTGATCGGCCAGGTACACACTCGTGCCGCGCGCCAGGGCCTCGTCGTCGAGCCGCGTCTCCGGCCGAACGTAGTGCGAAACGTCGGCGATGTGCACGCTGACCTCCACCGCCCCCCCGCCGAGCTCGCGGATGGCGATCGCGTCGTCGTAATCCTTGGCGTCGTCGCCGTCGATCGTGAAGATCGTCTGCCCGCGCAAGTCCGCCCGTCCCTGACCGTCTTCGGGGCGCGGATCGGCGGGCAGGTTCTGGACCTCGCGCAGCACGTCTTCGGGGAAACGGGTGCGCACGCGGAAGGACCGCAGCAAGCCGACTTCCTCGCTGTTCTCATCGCGGTAACAGGGCGGACCGGTCTCCATCGGGCCGTTCGAAGCCGGGCGCGCCGCCACCCGCGAAAGGGCCCCGGCCCCCACGTCGGGCAACGTATCGAGCGCGTCCTCGCCAAAGGCCTCTTCCTGACCCGCCACCGTCCACCCGCGTTCGCCGGCCGCAGGCGGCGGCGGAGCCGGCTCTCCGCCCCGGCTGCGCAGCAGGTCCGCGAAACTCTTGAACTCGCCGCCGTCCTTGCCGGAATCGCCGCCCGCTTTGCCGCCCTTGTCCTTGCCCTTGCCGCCAGCCATGGCCCGCAGCATACGGGTCCGGCCGCGGGGGTGCTCCCGCGGCCGGAAAAAGCGCGCCGGGCACACCGCCGGCGGGACGGATCCTGGCCCTGCCGGGCCTTCCGCCGTCAGGCCCCGACGAAAGTCACCCCGCGGAAGCGCGCCGGGGCCGCCCCGTGGCTCATCTCCGCGATCTGGTACGGGTTGCCCTTGCCGCAGTTCGGCACGCCGAACACTTCGAAGGAATCCGGACGGCAGACGGCATCGCAGCCCCGCCAGAAGTCGAGGGTGCGGCCCTGGTAGGTGGGCGCCCGCAGCAGGCGGCCCGGTTTGCCGCCCTGGACTTCCCAGGCGGCCTGGCAGGTGAACTGGAAGTTCACGCGGCGTTGGTCGATCGACCAGGTGCGGATGCCGTCGACGAGCAGCGCACCGTCTTCGGTGTCCGCCAGCAGCGCCTCCAGGTCCCACTCCCCGGGCAGCAACGACAGGTTCGGGATGCGCACGATCGGCGGGTTGTACCACCCCTCGGCGCGGCTCGAACCCCGGCTGTGGGTCTCCCCAGCCGCACTCGCGAACTCGCGGTCGGTGAAGAACCCCACAAACCGGCCCCGGTCGACGATCGGCCAACGCTGGCTCGGCACGCCTTCGTCGTCCCAGCCGCGCGTATCGAGTCCGTGCTCGAGCGTGCAGTTCGCCTCGAGGTTCACGTGTTCGCTGCCGTACTGCAGGTCGCCTTTGGCCTCGGGCCGCAGGAACGACGCCCCCGCGAAATCGATCTCGTGACCCTGGACACGGTCCATCTCGCTGGGGTGCCCGACCGATTCGTGGATTTGCAGGGCGAGCTGGCTGCCGCCGAGGATCATCGTACGCTCACCGGCCGGGCAAGTCGGCGCATGGCACAGGGCCACGGCCTCTTCGCCCATGCGCGGAGCGGCGCCGAGCAGGTCCATGCGGCGCACGTGTTCGTATCCGCCGGACAGGTACTGGCCGCCGTAGGCGGGGTGGCTGCGCAACTCCACGTGCCCGTTCGCGGCGGCGGTGGCCGTGACGTGGGCTCCCACGCGCACGAGCACCTGGTGCAGGCGCGCGCCTTCGCTCGAGCTCTGCCACTGCTCCTCGCGGCGCAGGGACAACATCGACTCCCCGGCCACGACCTCGCTGCGGCAGTGAGTCGCGGCTTCCGCGGCGCGCAGCAGTTCGATCTTCTCCGATAGCGGAATGCGGAAGGGATCTTCCTCCACGGGCGTGTGGTACTCGCCCACGTGCCCCCGCTCTTCGGAAAGCTGGATCGGCCGGCGGCGGGCAGAACCCAGGTCACGGGCGGCTTTGAAAGCGCGGCGAGCGACCCCCGGCAGGATTTCGACCAGGGCCGCGGGCAGACCCGGCGCCGCGGCAAAACCCCAGCAGCCGTCCTTCATCGCGCGCACGCCGATACCGAATTCCTCGGGCGCATCCGCGAGGCGCAGGGCGCCGTTGCGCACCCCGAGGCGCTCCTGGGATAAGCGCACGATGCGCGCATCGGCGTAATCCGCTCCGGCCCGCAGGGCCTCTTCGACAGCACGTTGAGTGAGGCGTTCCATGGTCCCTAGAAGGCGGTGGTAGAGGTGAAACGGAATCCGTCGACGCGCAGGGCGGGGCAGAGCACCTCGCCGCCGAACAGGCTGCCGGCGATCTCGAGTTGGTTGCCGATGCCGCGCACGCGGGTCAGGGCGCGCACGAGCGATTCGGTGAAGCGCAGGTTGTGCACCGGGCGGGTGATGCGGCCGCCTTCGATGCGGAAGGTGCCGCCGCGCGTCATGCCGGTGAAGACCATCTCGCGCGGCTCCATCAGGTTGGTGTAGTGGAACTGGTGCACGAGCAGGCCGTTCGGCACGCCGGCGATGAGTTGCTCCACCGATTGGTGGCCCGGCGACAGCACGAGCTTGCGCGGACTCGGCCCCGAGGGGCTCGGCTGCGCGGCGCCGTGGCCGGTGTTGTTGAGGCCGAGGCGACGGGCCCAGTGGGCGTCGGTGACCGGACCGGTGAAGGCGCCGTGGCGGATCAGCTCGGTGCGCATCGTCGGCGAGCCCTCGCCGTCGAACGGGATGCCCGGGGAGCGTTCGTGGTGCACATCGTCCACGAGGCAAAGCCCGTCGGGGAAGATGCGCTCCCCCACCCGGCCGCAGAGCGGCGAGCGGGATTCGTGGTACTCCTGGGCGCCGAGGCCCTGGTACGACATGCCGAGCAGTAGGGCGCTGACCGCGCGTGGCATCAGCACGACGGTGTACTCGCCGGGGTCCACCGCCTCGGGGTTGCGTGCCGCTTGGGCCCGCTCCACAGTTTGGCGGATCGCGCTCTGGATATCGAGCTTGTCCACGTTCGAGTGCACGATCTCATTCGAGGCGGTCACCCCGCTGTCGCCATCTTCGTAGGCGGTCAAGGCGAAGCTGGCGCGGGCCTGGGAGCCGTGCGCGACCCGGCCCGAGGAGTTCGCCAGAGTGCGGGTCATCGCCGTGGTCTGGATCAATCCGGCCGAGCTCAGCCCGCCGCGGTGCGCCGCCTCCTGGGCCGTACGGATCCACTCGGCTTTTTCGCGGAAGGTGTGGTCCTGGGTCGGGCGCTCGAGGGCGCTCGGCGCGATCTCGACCTCGCCGCCGAAGCGCTGCGGGTCCACCAGGGGCTCGGCGTACTGGGCCAGCATCAACGCGCGCTCGAGGGTGGCGCGCATGTCGTCGGGCTCGATCGTGCCGCAGGTGGCGCGCGCTTCGCGCAGTTCCCCATCGACCTTCACGCGCACCCGGAAAGCCACTTCGTTGCGCTCGCGGTCGGCGCTCTGGGAGGGCCCCAGGTGGGCGAAGCGCACAAAGCGGTCTTCGGTGCACTCCAGGGTGACTTCGGTCTCCTCTGCGGGGCTTTGGGAGACCAGGTCCTGGCACAGCTCGACAGCGTGGTCGTTGGAAAGAATGGCCATGGGCGAGGGGCCGCGCACGGGGAAGCTGCGGCGGCAGGGGCGCCTACTGTATCCCGAAGGGGCGCCGAAGCAATGGCGACGCCGCTGCGGGGTGTTTTCCCAGTCATGGCACAGCGCCGCACCGGGGACGATCCGGTGCGGCGCGTGACCTCAGCCGCGAACGACGAAGTTCACGAGCTTGCCGGGCACGACGATCGTCTTGACGATCTGCATGCCTTCGAGGCGATCCGCGATGGCCGCTTGGGCCAGGGCCGCCAGCGCATCCTTGTCGGCATCCATCGGTGCGCGCGTGCGACCGCGCACCTTGCCCATCACCTGCACGACGAGTTCGAAGTCGTCGTCGACCAGGTAGGCGGGATCCACGTCGGGCCAGGGCGCGAAGCAGACGCTGGGTGCGTGGCCCAGGCGGCTCCAGAGCTCCTCGGCCAAGTGCGGCGCGAAGGGCGCCAGCGCGCATACCAGGCGTTCGGCCAGGCTGCGATCGAAGGCCTCCGGGGTTTTGGTCGCTTCGTTGACGAAGGACATGAACGCGGCAATCGCGGTGTTGAAGTTGAAGTGTTCGAAGGAGTCGTTCACCCGCTGCAGGGCGCGGTGGAACTCCTTCTCGAGGCGCAGTACGTCGCCCTCCGGCGCACCGGCGCGCTTCGCCGCCATGTGCGGGCGTACCGCATCGGCGCCGTTCTCGTCCACGTACAGACGCCAGACCCGCTCCAGGAAACGCCGCGGCCCGGGCACGTCCCGGTCGTTCCACGGTTTCGAGTCCCCCAGCGGGCCATGAACATCTCGTAGACGCGGAAGGTGTCGACGCCGTCTGCCTTGCCAGACATCGTCGGGGTTGACGACGTTCTTGAAGGCTCTTGGAGATCTTGGCGGTGATGCGTTCCACGGGCTCACCGGTTGCAATCATCACCGGCGGGTCCACGTCGCCGTTCACCTCGTCCACCGGGATCAGGCGGCCGGTCTTGTCCTTGTAGGCGAACGCCTGCAGCATGCCCTGGTTAAACAGGCGCTGGAACGGCTCCTTGGTGGGAACCAACCCCTCATCAAAGAGCACCTTGTGCCAGAAACGCGCGTACAACAGGTGCAGAACCGCGTGTTCCGCCCCGCCGACGTACAGGTCGACCTGGTTCCAGTAGCGCACGGCCTCTTGGGAGAAGGGCGCCTCCGCGTTGTGCGGATCCATGAACCGCAGGTAGTACCAGCAGGAGCCAGCCCAGCCGGGCATGGTGTCGGTGTCGCGGGTCAGGCTTTCCCCGCTGACAGGATCCGTGACCGCCAGCCAATCGGTGGCTTTGGAAAGGGGCGGCGAACCGTCGGCGGGCGGCGCAAAGTCGACCATGTCCGGCAGTTCGACGGGCAGGTCCTCGTCGCGCACGCGCCGATGGCTGCCATCGGGGGCATGCAATACGGGGAAGGGTTCACCCCAGTAGCGCTGACGGCTGAACAGCCAGTCGCGCAGGCGGTAGGTAGTTTTTGCCTCGCCCAATCCCTGCTCCACCAGCCAGGCGATCATGCGTGCTTTGGCTTCCGCCACGCCCATCCCGTCCAGGAACCCGGAGTTCATCGCCGGGCCGTCGCCGGTGAACGCTTCGCCGTCGAAGTCCGCAGGCGGCTCTACCGTGCGGCGGATCGGCAGGTCGTACGCTTTGGCAAAGTCCCAGTCGCGCTGGTCCTGGCCGGGCACCGCCATGATCGCGCCGGTGCCGTAACTGATCAGCACGTAGTCGGCCACGAACACGGGGATGCGTGCCCGTTCATCGCTGGCGTCGAAGGCCGGGTTCAAGCAGTACCCGCCGGTGAACACCCCGGTTTTGTCCTTCGCCAGATCGGTGCGCTCCAAGTCGCTCTTGACCCCGGCGGCTTGCACATAGGCTTCGACCTGCCCCCGCTGCTCCGGAGTGACCAGCTGCTCGAGCAGCGGATGCTCCGGGGCCACCACCATGAACGTCGCGCCGAACAGGGTGTCCGGCCGCGTGGTGAAGATTTCCAGGTGCCCGCCGGCCCCCGCGATTGGGAAACGCACCTGCGCCCCCTCGCTGCGGCCGATCCACTCGCGCTGCATGGTTTTGACCGATTCGGGCCAATCCAAGCCTTCCAAGTCTTCCAACAGGCGATCGGCGTAGGCAGTGATCTTCAACATCCACTGCTTCAGCGGACGGCGCACACAGGGGTGGTCGCCGCGCTCGCTGCGCCCGTTGATGACCTCTTCGTTGGCGAGCACCGTCTTCAGGGCTTCGCACCACCACACCGGAACTTCGGTCTGGTAGGCCAGGCCGCGGTCGTACAGACGCGCGAAGATCCACTGGGTCCAGCGGTAGTAGTCCAAGTCGCAGGTGGCGAACTCGCGTTTCCAGTCGAACGACAAGCCCAGCCGCTGCATCTGCCCGCGGAAGGTCTTGATATTGGCGCCGGTGGTCTCCGCCGGATGTTTGCCGGTCTGGATGGCGTACTGCTCGGCGGGCAGGCCGAAGGCGTCGTACCCCATCGGGTGCAGCACCTGGAAGCCTTGCATGCGCTTGCGCCGCGCGATGATGTCGGTGCCGAGATAGCCGATCGGATGGCCCACGTGCAAACCGGCCCCCGAGGGGTACGGGAACATGTCGAGCACGTAGTACTTGGGCTTGTCGGGGTTGAAGCCGGGCTCACCAGGGTTCGGCACGGAGAAGGTCTGGTTCTCCTGCCACCAGGCCTGCCAGCGGGTTTCGATGGAACGGGGGTCGTACGACTGCACGGCGATCGGATCGGGTTGGAGGGGGAAGTGGGCACCGAGCATAGGACCCGCCCGGGGCCCGGTCCCGGTTGCGCCACAATTTTCCTTGGGCGGGGCTTGACTCTCCCGCGTCCAGAAAACATTCTTCCCGTCCCGCTGGGGCGCACGCCCCTTCCGTGGGGCGGCCCGAGGCCGACCCCATGCCGGGCAAACGGGGGATTAGCTCAGTTGGTAGAGCGCTTGAATGGCATTCAAGAGGTCAGGGGTTCAAATCCCCTATCCTCCACCAACCCGCCCGCCCGGCCTGCGCCTTGTTCCTGCCCCGCCCAGAACGGGCTGCATGCGGGACCGGCCGCACGCGGGTCCGGCCCAAGCCGGCCCGCCCGCCTTCCCCCTGCTGGACACCCGCTTTTCGCCGCGGCCCGGCCCCAGGCCCCGGTAACTCCGTCCCACGGCCTGCATATTTCTCCCGGCTTCCCGATCCGGCCGTTGGAGTCGGCCGCGGTGCACCCTACCCTTCTCCGACCATGACCGAGATCGCCCAAGCCGACCGGCTCAAGAAGCTGGAAACCCTGCGCCAGGCCGGCCAGGACCCCTATCCGCCCCGCGGGGTCCGGGCCACCCCCATCCAAGACCTGCTGGAAGGCCTTGGCACCGCCGAAGCCCCCGGCGCCTTGCTCGGGAAACCCGTCACCATCGCGGGCCGCATGTTGTCCCTGCGGGACTTCGGCAAGCTGATCTTCACCCCGGTCATGGACCGCACGGGCCGCATGCAGGTGGGCCTCAAGAAAGACGCCCTGCCCGACTTTTGGCCCCAGCGCAAAACCCTCGACGCGGGCGACCTGGTCGGTATCACCGGGGAACTCGGTTTCACCCAGAAGGGCGAGCCGACGATCTGGGCCACCGAGGTGCTGCTGCTCGCCAAGTCCGTGGCCGCGCCGCCGGAAAAGTGGCACGGCTTGACCGACAAGGAAGCGCGCTACCGCCGGCGCTACGTGGACCTGTGGGCCTCGCCGGAGGTCATGCAGGTCTTCCAGGCTCGCAGCCGCATTCTCTCCAGCATCCGCCGCTTCCTCGAAAGCGAAGGGTACCTCGAGGTCGAAACCCCGACCCTGCACCCGATCATGGGCGGCGCGACCGCGCGCCCGTTCATCACGCACCACAACGCCCTCGACGCGGACCTGTACCTGCGTGTGGCGCCCGAGTTGTACCTGAAGCGCCTGATCGTCGGCGGCATGGAGCGCGTCTTCGAGATCGCGCGCAACTTCCGCAACGAAGGCCTGTCGATCCGCCACAACCCCGAATTCACCATGCTCGAGTTGTACGAGGCCCAGGCCGACTACCACCGCATGATGGAGATCACCGAGACGATGCTCTCGCGGCTGGCGATCGAACTGCACGGCACGACCGAGATTCAGTGGCGCGGCAAGACCTTCGACCTGAAGGCCCCCTTCCAACGCCGCAGCTATGTCGAGGCCTTCAAGGACGCCAACGGCTGCGAGTTCGACGACGAGCCCGCCGTGCGCGCGCGCGCCAAGGAACTCGGCGTGCACGATCCCGGCGACTACTGGAAGCTGATGAACGACGTGTTCGAGGCGACCGTCGAGAAGGAACTCACCGGCCCTGTGTTCCTGGTGGATTACCCCATCGCCATCTGCCCCTTGGCCAAAGCCAAACCCGAAGATCCGCGCATCGCCGAACGCTTCGAAGTGTTCATCGACGGCATGGAACTGGGCAACGCCTTCACCGAGCTCAACGACCCGGCCGAGCAGGAAGCCCGCTTCCAGGCCCAGGTCGACAGCAAGGATCCGGAGAGCCCGGCCGAGGTCGACCTCGACTACGTGCAGGCCCTCGAATACGGCATGCCGCCCACCGGCGGCCTCGGGATCGGCATCGACCGCTTGGTCATGGTGCTGACCGGTCAGGACTCGATCCGCGACGTGCTGCTCTTCCCGGCCATGCGCAAGCTGAGCCACGGCGAGAGCCAAGCCACCGAAGCCGAAGCCGAGGTCCACAGCGGCCAATAACGCCCCTCCGCCGCCGTGTACCGTCTCTTCCTCGCCGCGCGCTACATCCGCATGCGGCCGATCAACTGGATCGGCACGCTGAGCATCTTCGTGGCCGTCGGCGCGCTGATCCTGATCCTCGCGATCATGAGCGGCTTCCTCGAGCACAGCCGGGAACACCTGCGCGGCCACCTGGCCGATGTGACCATCGCGCCGTCGTTCGACATCCCGATGAACCTGGAGGGCGCCTATCCGCCGCGACGCCCCGAGCCCCTGCTCGCGGCCGTGCGCGGCGAGGAGAAGGTGCGCGCCGCCGCCGCCCAGATGCTCTGGTACGGCATGCTCGTACCGCCCCGCAGCGAGGCGGTTTTCAGCGACCGGGAGACCATGGATATGGTCATGGTCAGCTTCGTCGGCATCGACCTGCCCGACGAATACGGCGTGACGCAGTTGCGGGAGGACCTCGGGCGGCCGGTTCAATTCGGCAGCCGTGACCAGCGTCCGGACAACCTGGACGACCCCTTCGCCTATCCGGCCGAATACAAACCCGATCCGGACCAACGCCCCCTGGACACGATCCTGATGGGCGAGCGCCAGGCGGCCAAGTGGAACCTGCGCAAGGGCGACACCCTCGAACTCGCCACCGCCACGATCGACCAGGAATCCGGCTCGTTCGGCCAGGCGGCCAACATCACCGTCGTGCTCGCGGGCACCTACCGCAGCACCTTCAACGAACTCGATCTGTCGCGCATCTACATGCGCCGCGAGGCCCTCGGCGACTGGCTCGGCCGCCCCGGGGAGTTCTCCCAGGTGGCGCTCCGGCTCGAGGACTATGAACAGGACGCCAAGGCCTCCGTCCCGCGCGTGCGTGAAGACCTGATCGAAAGGGGCCTGCTGCACAAGCCGCGCGAGCACGGCGCCAGCTTCGCCTGGGAAGTGCAGACCTGGGAGCAGTCCCGCAAGGCGATGCTCTCCGCCATCGAAAACGAACGCGCTCTGCTCGGCATCATGCTCGGTCTGGTGCTGTTGGTGGCCGGTTTCGGGGTGTTCGCGATCACCTCGATGATGGTCACGGAAAAGCGCCGCGACATCGGCATCCTGTCCGCCCTGGGCGCGACCCCTGGCGGGATCCTGACCCTGTTCCTGTCGATCGGCGGACTTGAGGCCCTGCTGGGCATCGTCTGCGGCATAGGCACCGGCGTGCTCGCCGCCCTGAAGATCAACGAATTCGAACAGTGGCTGAGCCAAACTCTCGGCTACCAGATCTTCGATCGTTCGGTCTACTACTTCGATCACATCCCCACGCGCATCGAGTACGGCGGCATCGTGGGCATCGCGGTCGCTGCCATGTTGACTGCCCTGCTCTCTGCCGCGATCCCCGCGATCCGCGCCGCCCTGCTCAACCCCGTCGACGCCCTGCGCTATGAGTGACCCGACGCCCCTCATCCGCGCCCGCGGCATCGAACGCTCGTACAAGCTCGGCGACCGCCGGCTCGAGATCCTGCGGGGCATCGACCTCGATCTGTGGCCCGGCGAGCGCCTGTGCCTAATGGGCGCGTCGGGCACCGGCAAGTCTACCCTGCTCAACATCCTGGGCCTGCTCGACCGCCCCACCGCGGGCACGGTCGAGATCGAAGGCAAAAACGGCTGGAGCCTCTCCACCTCGCGCCGCGCTTGGTACCGCAACCACCGCCTGGGCTACGTCTTCCAGTTCTACCACCTGTTCGCCGAGTTGAACGCGGTCGAAAACGCGGTGCTGCCCGCGATGATCCAGACCGGCCCCCTGTCGTGGTTCGGCCGCAAGGGCGATGTCCGCAAACGCGCCATCGAGCTGCTCACGCGTTTCGGCCTAGCCGAACGCCTCAAACACCGGCCTGGCAAACTCTCCGGCGGCGAACAACAACGGGTCGCCATCGCACGCGCCCTGTTGCTCGATCCGCCGATCCTGATCGCCGACGAGCCCACCGGCAACCTCGACCGCTCCACCGGCGAGTCCGTGCTCGAGCTGCTCTTCGAAGAACAAGCGCGGCGCCAGATCGGCCTACTGCTCGTCACCCACGACGAACGGCTCGCCCTGCGCTGCGACCGCGTGCTGCACATGGAAGACGGCCGCATCATCGGCGAGTCGCGGCCCGCGCGCGAAGGCGAGCGCCAGGTGCCGTCCACCGCTCCCGCGGGCGACGCCCCGCAGGCCTGACCCCCGGCCTCAGGCCAGGGTGCCGCGCCAGCCAAGCCGATCGGACAACCGCCGCCACGGATCCAGGTCCGCCGGCACCAGCAGCGGATAATCCGCCGCCGCCCGGCGCACCACGAGCCGCGCCCCTTCGCCGAGGCGCGCTACCTCGTGGCCATCGAGCACCACGGCGACCCCGGTGTTGCTGCGCAGCACCTCGGTGCTCACGACCGAATCCGGACCGAGCACCAACGGCCGGTGCGCGAGGGCGTGGGCCGAAATCGGCGTGACGACGATGCCCTGCAGCTCGGGCGCCAGGATCGGACCGCCGGCGGCGAGCGAATAGGCCGTGGACCCCGAAGCCGTGGCCAGGATCAGGCCATCCGCGTGGTATTCGGTGGCGGGATCCCCGTCGACATCGAGGCGCAGGCCGACCATGGCCGACGCCGCGGGACGGGAGATCACCGCGTCGTTCAGGCAGAGGTGCGTTTCGCCCCCGGGCAATTCCACCGCGAGGCGCATGCGCATCTCGACGAGGCAGCGGCCTTCCAGCGCGTCTTCGAGGCCCTGGCGCCACTCATGCCCGAGCACCGGAGCGAGGAACCCCACGCGGCCGAAGTGCACCCCGAGCACGGGGACCGGCGCCCGGCCCCAGGCGCGCACCGCCGTGAGCACCGAACCGTCGCCGCCGAGCACAACGACCAGATCGACCGCCGGCGGCGTGGGTTTGCCGTGGCCGGTGTAGCGCTGTGCGAACCCTTGGATATCGGGCTCCACGCCGGTTTCGACGCCCCGGGCCTGTAGCCAATCGACCATGGCGCCGAGGGTGTTCTCCACGCGCAACTTGCTGCCGTCGGCGAGCAGCAACACGCTGCGCACCCCCGCACGCCAGATGCGCCGCGCGGCGCCGCCGGACTTGGAATCGCTGTGCATGGGCTCAGGACTGCCGCTCGCTGCGGCGGGCCAGCAGGGTGCGGATCGTGCGTTCGACGCGCGGCGCATCGAGACCCGCTTCGGCCAGTTGCTCTTCGACCGTGGTCTTGTGTTCGAGGAACCGGTCCGGCAGACCCAGCACTTTGATGCGCGCCGGGGGCCGCTCGCTCGCGCCCGACAACCGCGCCGCCGCCTCGAGCACCGCCGAGCCGAAGCCGCCCATGCGCGCATGGTTCTCCATGGTCACGATGTGCGCGTAGCGCGACAGGTGCTCCTGCAGCAGGTCCTCGTCGAGCGGTTTCGCGAAACGCGCATCGACCACGCCGATCGCGAGGCCTTCGCCGCGCAGCTTGCGCGCCACGGTCAGCGCCGTCTCGACCAGGTAGCCAAACGCCCAGATCACCAGGCGCTCGCCCTCGAGCAGCACCTCGGCCTTGCCGGGCACCATCGCCGGGCGCTCGGCCGCGGCGACGGTTTCTTCCGCCGGGCAATTGGCGCGCGGATACCGCAGGGCCGAGGGATGTTCCTGGGCCAAGAGCGCCGAGAGCATGCGGCGCATGTCCGTCGCGTCGCGCGGGGAAGCCAGCACGAAGTTGGGCAGGGTCCGCAGGTAGGCGATGTCGTACGCGCCGTGGTGCGTCGGGCCGTCCTGACCCACCGGACCCGCGCGGTCGAGCGCAAGCACCACGGGCAGGTCCTGCAGGGCGACTTCTTGGAAACACTGGTCATACCCGCGTTGCAGGAAGGTCGAATAGATCGCCGCCACCGGCCGCAATCCGCCTTTCGCCATGCCCGCCGCCATCGCCACGGCGTGTTGTTCGGTGATGCCCGTATCGAGGAAACGCGCCGGGAAGCGCTCGCTGAAGTTCACCAAACCCGTGCCCGAGGGCATGGCTGCGGTGATCGCGCGCACCCGCATGTCGGACTCCGCGCAGGCTTCGAGCGCATCCGCAAACGCCTGGGTGAACGACTTGCCCTGGGGCGCGGCTTTGGCGCCTTCGGTTTTGTACTCGACGGGTTTGCTGCGCGGTTTGACCGCGTGCACCTTCTCGGGGTGCTTGTGGCGGTCGGGGTGTCCCTTGCCCTTCTCCGTCAGCACGTGCAGGATCACCACGCCATCGAGTTGTTGCACGCGCTTCAGCACCTGCACGAGCCCTTCCACGTTGTGGCCATCCACGGGGCCCACGTACCGCACCCCCGCCTCTTCGAAGATGTGCCCCGGTACCCACGCGTGGCGCATGACCTCGCCGATGTCGTCGAGGGCCTTGTCGACGCGCGGGCCGATCAACGGGATCGCTTGGATCAGGTTCTTGGTCTCTTGGCCGGCGCGTTGCATGAGCCGCGCCGAACGGATGCGCGACAGGTACTTGGCCAGGGCTCCCACCGACTTCGAGATCGACCACTCGTTGTCGTTGAGCACCACGAGCATGTTCACGCCCGAAGCGCCGGCGTGGTTGATCGCCTCGAAAGCCACGCCCGCGCCGAGGCTCGCATCGCCGATCACGCTCACCACGCGCGGCGGGTTCGGCTCGCCCTGGGCCGCCAGGGCCAGGCCCATGCCGAGGCTGATCGAGGTGCCCGCGTGGCCAGTGTGGAACAGGTCCTGGTTGCTCTCGGCCGGATGCGTGAAGCCGCACAGCCCATCGGTCTGCCGCAGGCCGGGGAACCCCGCCATGCGCCCGGTGAGCAGCTTGTGCGGGTAACACTGGTGCGACACGTCGAAGATCAGCCGGTCGCGATCGAACTGGTAGAGGTAGTGCAGGGCGACGGTCAGTTCGACGATACCCGTGTTCGAGCCCAGGTGGCCCCCGGTTTCCTGCACGGTATCGAGCAGGAAGTTGCGCATCTCGCCGCAGAGGGCGGGCAGCTCTTCGGGCCGCATCTGCGTCAGCTCGCCGGGGGTCTGCACCCGATCCAGCAGCGGGTAGGCGCTGCCGGCGGGGGTTTCGGCGGGAGTCTCGTCGTGCGGGTTGCGACCTGTGGGCATAGGCCCATGTTCGACCCCCCGGGGCCGGCCCGCAAGGGTTTGCGGGTGCTCCCTTGGGAAATCGCCCGTCCGCGTCGAGGGCTGAGACAAACCGGCGGGTCCTGGATGCTCGGACCCGGCCCGGTGGCCTCATTTGCGCCGTTCGAGCAACCAGTCCACCAGGGTGAAGCAGGGGCTCGTGGGGTCCAGGCCGAGGGGAGCCAAAGCCGCCCGCGCCGCCTCCGCATGCTCCCGCGCCCGGGCTGTGGCCCCTTCGAGGCCCAGGGCCCGTACGAGGGTGGCCTTGCCGCTCGCTTCGTCCTTGCCCGGGGTTTTGCCCAGGTCCGGCGCGGCGCCGGTCACGTCGAGCAGGTCGTCCACGGCCTGGAAGCAGAGGCCCAACTGCCGGCCGTACTCGCGCGCCACGGCGCAGCGCGCCGCATCGGCCCCGGCTGCCAAAGCGCCGAGTTCGCAGGCCGCGGAGATCAGACAAGCCGTCTTGAGCCGGTGGATGGTCCCCACCGCCTCGGCGTCGAGTTCCTGGCCCTCGGCTTCCAGGTCGAGGTGTTGTCCCCCCACCATGCCCGCCGGCCCCGCCGCTTGGGCCAGCACCCGGCACATGTCCGCGAGCGCAGGCCCCGCGCCGTGGGCGAGCACCTCGAAAGCCAGGGTCAACAGACCGTCGCCCGCGAGCACCGCGTTCGCCTCGCCGAACACCACGTGGGTGGTGGGCTGGCCGCGGCGCAGGGCATCGTCATCCATGCACGGCAGGTCGTCGTGGACGAGCGAGTACGTATGCACGAATTCGATGGCGCCGGCGGGGGCTTCGGCGTCGGCATCCGAGCCACCCAGCTCGCGGCACCAGAGCCGTACTAGGCTCGGCCGCAGGCGTTTGCCGCCCGCCAGCACCGGATGCCGCAGGGCGCGCGCCATGTCGCCCGGACCGAGGTCCAGCCGGTCCAGCCAGCGCAGGACCAGGGCTTCGCTCCAGGCGTGGCTGTCCGCGAACCACTGCTCGATGCTCAAGCCAGAGCCCCCCCGCCCAGGTCGGGATCGCCGGCAAAGGGCCGGTCGGGACCGCTGCCGGTCTGCGACAACTCCTGCACCTGGGCGCGGATGCTCTCGATCTCGGTGCGGCAGGAACGCAACAGCCCCGCCCCCAGCTTGTACTGCTCGAGCGCGGCTTCGAGGCCCAGGTCGCCGCTCTCAAGGGCGGCGGCGATGCGCTCGAGTTCGGCCAGGCGCTGGTCAAAGGTCAGGGCCGGTTCGGCTCCATCGCTGCTCTTGGGTTTCGCTTTCTTCTCGGCCATGGGGGGATCTGCCTCGCTGGGGTCGCGCCCAAGATACCCGCCCCCACCCCGGGTTCCAATCGAGCCCGGCTTGGACCCGTTCCAGCCCTCCGAAAACGCCCTTCCCAGCGCTGAACCCCTGCCCGGAAACCCCGCGGCGGTTCACCGGGACTTTGCGCGCGCCGGATAGCCTGGGTGGGCCATGTTGCTCGAAGGTTCCGCTTCCCGATCCGCCGTGCAGACCACACCTTGCCCCGGATGCGGCGGCGGGGAACGCGAGCTGTACCGCGCCGGTTTCTACCAGCTCGACGGGGAGAAGCTCGACCTTTGGCGCTGCAAAGAATGCGGCCTGGTTTCGGTCTGGCCGCGGCCCCTGCCGGCGCGCCACGCCGCCCTGCTCGATTCCGAGGAGTTCTACGACCGCGGATATGCCCAGGGCCTGCGCGAACGGGGCTATTTCGACCGGCGCGACGAGTGGCTCGATCAGTACGACCGCGAGTGGGAACAACTCGAAGAGCACGTGGGGTACGTCGGCCGGGTGATCGAATGGGGTTGCGGCGGAGGGTTCTTCGCCGAAGCCGCCCGGCGGCGGGGTTGGCTCGTGCGGTGCCGTGAAACCCGCAAACGCGCTGCGGAATACGCCACCGTCGAGTTTCCGCTCGAAGTGCACGCCGGCCCGCTCGACGAAAGCCCCTGGCAACCCGCCAGCTTCGATGTCGCAGTGCTGCACGGCGTACTGCCCTATTGCGCCGACCCCGCGGCGCCCCTGCGCGAGCTGCAACGCTTCACCCGCCCCGGCGGCACCCTACTCGTCACGGTGCCGGCCTACGTGAATTCCGGCTGGATGCGCAACCTGCACCGTTCGCGCAAGCTGTGGTCCACCGGCTTGTTGGGCGGCGAACTGCACGCAGCACTCAAACTCGAACAAGACCATGGCGCGCCGTTCTGCCTGCAGCACTTCGACCGCGGCAGCCTGACCGGGCTCGTCGAACGCTGCGGTTGGAAAGTCGAACAGGTTCGCGGCGGCATGCCGCGTCCCGACTTCCTGTTTGAACGCCGCAACCTGAACCTGCGCGAAACCCTGCTGCGCGGCGCGTTTGCGGCCCTCGGCGGCGGGATGCGCGCGGGCATGTTGCCGCCGACCGAGTTGCGCCTGCTCGCCACCCGCCCGCTCGAGGCATGAAGGGGCGTACGGCGCGCTGGAGTCCGCTGATCCTCTGGCTGCTCACCGCTGCGCTGTTTTTCCCCCCCGCGCTGCGCGGCGGGTATTCCTTCGACGATCGCGCCACGATCCTCGAGAATCCGCTCGTTCAAGGCGAGTTGCCCGCGTACGAGGCCTTCCAGCGCGACTATTGGTATCACCGCGGCCCCGTGGGACTGTATCGGCCCTTGGTGACCCTCTCCTTGCGCGCCCAAGTGGCCGCGCACGGCAACCTTCCATGGGCCCTGCACCTCGGCAATCTGCTGTTGCACCTTTGGGTGCTGGGGCTCTTGCTCGCTTGCCTGCCGCGCGGGACCGCGCTGGGTCTCGTGCACTTGCCCCTGATCGTCTTTGCCCTGTGGCCGTTCCAGGCCGAAGTGGTGACCTGGATCGCGGGCCGCTCGATGGCTTTGTGCGCATTCCTGGGCACGGCTGCCTGGATCTTGCATGCGCGCGCCACTTCCCGAGGCCTGCGGTCCGCGCTGGTCTTCGCGGGTTGCCTGCTGCCCCTTCTCGTGCGCGAAGAGGGCCTCGCGTTTGCGGCCGCGTTCTGGTTTGCCAGCCAAGACCGGGGCCGCGACCGCACGGCACGGGTCCTGGTTTGCGTGGCCGTCTTGGCAGTCGTCACCGCGCGTTGCACGTACCTGGACCCGTGTGTTCCAAAGGCGCTCGCACAAGACGGCGCGACGATCGTGCAGCGGGTGCTCCAGGGCAGCCAGGCCTGGTTGCTAGCCGCCAGTTGGATCGCTTGGCCCTTGGATTTGCCCCTCGAAGTCGACGCGAGGGAATTGGCCCGTGCCTCCCTTTGGCGTTTCGGGGCCGGTGCCCTGGTTCTCGCGGGGGCCGTGCTCGCCTGGCGGTCCACCCGGCCGGCTGTGCCCGCGGACCCCGCCACACGCGCCTGGCGCCGCGCCGCCCTCGCGGGCCTATTCGTCGCCCTGCTGCCGTGGATGCAGATCGTGCCCGCGCCCCTCGCCATCGCACCGCGGGCGCTCTATCTGCCTCTTTTATTCCTGGCCCTAGGCATCGCGCCCACCGCGCGGCGTGCGTGCACCCGTATTCCCGCGTGGCTTCCCCTAGCCTGGATCGCCACCGGCTGTGCGGTCGAACTTCGGCCCCTCGCGCGGGCCTACGGGGACGAACTCGCGTACTGGGAATACCGCACGGCGACGGGTCCCGAGCGGCGCGAAGCCTGGAACGGGCTCGGCAATGAACGGTTGCGGCGCGGCGATGCCGTCGGTGCCCGCCGCGACTTTGAAACCGCCATCGACCTGGCTCCGGAATACAGCCGGCCCTACGTGGGCTTGGCGCAATGCCTGCTCGACCAGGGCGACCGCGAAGGCGCGTGGCACGCGTACCAACAGGCGTTGCAGCGTTCGCCCAAGAACCCCGTGGCCCACGCGGGCCTGGGGCAATTGGCCCTGTCCGCCGGGGATTCGGAACTGGCGCTCCAGCACTACCGCAGGGCGACCGAACTCCAACCCGGACGGGCCGCGTTTTGGCGCGGACTCGGGCGCGCCTTGGCTGCCGCAGGGTCCAGCGCCGAAGCGCGCGCCGCGTGGCAGCAGGCCCTCGACCTCGATCCCGGCGACGAAACCGCGCGCCGGCTGCTCAACGGCCTGGATCCTCCTTGATCCCGACCCAGAGTCCGTCGCCGACGGGCGTGATCACCGCGCGCAGGCCCTTCACGGTGGGCACGAAGTCGTTGAACCGCCGCACCGCCGGCACCTCGCGGTCGGTTGGCGCCTCGTCGAAGAGCTGACCAAACGCAAAGGCATTGTCGGCCATCATCAAGCCCCCGGGGCGCAGGAAACGCATGGCCTGCTCCAGGTACCCCGGATACCCCGCCTTGTCCGCATCGAGGAACACCGCGTCGATGCTGCCGTCCGGAAAGTCACCGAGGAAATCCGCGGCCCGCCCTTCGAGCACTTCGACCCGGCCCGCCACGTCGCTGCGGCCGATCCACTCGCGCGCGAACGCCGCATGGCGCGGCTCGAGTTCGCAGGTGAACAACTTGCCATGGGCGGGCAGGGCGCGCGCCATGCCGATGGCGGAGTACCCCGCCAGGGTGCCCACCTCGACCACACGCTGCGCCCGGATGAGCCCCAGCAGGATCGCCATGAACTCGATTTGTTCGGGGGCCACCTGGATTTCGGGAATACCGGCGTCGACGGCCGCGACCTTGAGCGCACGCAAAAAGTCATCGTCGCCGCGGCAGCGTTCGGCGAGATAAGCGAAGTGGGCGGCGCTGACCTGAGTGGAGCTGGCGGACATGGATCAGGCCTCCCAGACGAAACGCATGTCGACTTCGGTGCGTTCGCCGAGGCTGGCGCGCACGGGGCAGCCCAGGGCCGCCTCTTCGAGTTTGGCCCGCTCTTCGGCGTTCCACGCGCCCCCGATTTCGATCACCAGGGTCAACTTGCCGATGTGGCGCATCGGCGTCGCTTTCATCTTCTTCTCGACGCTGGCTTTCGCATGCGGCAGGTCCCGGCCGAGGTCCTGGGCGGCGATGCCCATCAGCGTGAGCACGCAGGTTCCGAGGGCCACGCCCACCAGGTCGGTCGGCGAAAAGGACTCCCCCTTGCCCCGGTTGTCGACGGGGGCATCGGTGACGATCTCGACGCCGCTCGGGCCGTGGCTGGCGCGGTTGCGTAGACCGCCGGTGTAGTGGATTTCGCAGTGGACCATGGTCGACGGGCGGGGAACGGGGCTTGGGGCCAGGGGAACCGGCCCCCCCATGGGGCGCCGGCGCTCCAGTCTAGCCGATGACGCGGGTGCCCTGCGCAGCGCACTCCCGGCCGGTTTGCAAAGCCGCCCGGGCCCCGGCCATACTGCAGCCATGAACGCCCCCCAGAAACTCACCGGCAAGACCGCCCTCGTCACCGGAGCCAGCTCCGGCATCGGAGCCGCCACCGCCCGCGCCCTGCACGGCGAAGGTGCACGCCTGGTGCTCGCTGCCCGCCGCACCGATCGCCTCGAGTCCCTCGCGGCCGAACTCGGCGGCGCCCGGGTCGTCCAGCTCGACGTGCGTGATGCCGCCGCGTGCCGCGCGGCCCTCGAGGGCCTCGACCTGGACATCGTCGTCTGCAACGCCGGCCTGGGCATCGGCATCGGCGCCCTGCAGGACGGCCTTCCGGAGAACTGGGACACGATGATCGACACCAACGTGAAGGGCGTGTTGCACACCCTGCACGCCACCCTGCCGGGCCTGATCAAGAAGGGCCGTGGCGACGTGGTGCTGCTCGGCAGCGTCGCCGGCCGCCAGGTCTATCCCGGCGGCAACGTCTACAACGCCACCAAACACGCGGTGCGCGCCTTGTACGAGGCCCTGCGCCTCGACGCTGGCGGCCGCGGCCTCCGCTTCACCACTGTCGATCCGGGCATGGTTGAAACCGAGTTCTCGATCCGCCGGCTGGGCGATGAGGCGGCCGCCAAAGCGGTGTACGCCGGCATGCACCCGCTGGTGGCCGAGGACGTGGCGGACGCGATCCGCTACGCCGTCACCCGCCCGCCGCACGTCAACATCGGCGAGATCGTGCTCTGGCCCACCGACCAATCCAGCACCCGCGACGTGCATCGCACCCAGGCCTAAGGGCCGCCCCAGGACCTTTCGGCCTTCCCAGAACCGCCTACCACCCCCCAGGGGCCCCCCTGCTTTCCGCAAAAAGCGCCGATGCGCAGCGCGGAAATCCCTGGCATAATCGCCGCCCACCCTCGCGGGGGCTGCCGCTGTGCCGCTGGCCCCCTACCCCGAAAACCATGAGCCAGAATCCCCCCTCCGACCCGCTCGACCGGGAAATCGAACAGGCCCTCGAAGGCATGAACCTGCAGGAGATCGACATGCCGGAGCGCGGCGCGCGCAAATCCGGTGGCGACCGTCTGTACGACGGCGTCGTGGTCGGTGTCAGCGGGGACGACGTGATCGTGGAGCTCGGCCCGCGTATGCAAGGGGCCTGCCCCCTGGCCGAGTTCGATGAGCCGCCCGCTCCCGGCGACCGCCATCGGTTCGTGCTGCACGGCCAGGAAGACGGCCTGTGGATCCTTTCCATGCGCGCCGCCCGCGAGATCGCCCAATGGGAGGAACTCGAAGTCGGCAGCTTGGTCAAAGCCCGCGTTACCGGCCAGAACCAAGGCGGCCTGACCCTGAAGATCGGCAACCACGAGGCCTTCATGCCCTCGAGCCAGGTCTCCACCAACCGCGAAGAGGACATCTCCCAACACATCGGCAGCACCTTGACCGCCGAAGTGCTTGAGATCGACCGGGGCCGCGGCCGCGTGCTCCTGTCCCGCCGCAAGGTCCAGGAGGCCGAAGCCGCCGCCATGATGGCCGATTCGCTCGGCAGCCTCGTGGCCGGCACGATCGTGCAGGGCAAGGTCACCCGCATCGAGCCGTTCGGCGCGTTCGTGGCCATCCGTCCGGGCATCGAAGGCCTCGTGCACGTCTCCAACATGTCGCGCCAGCGCGTCGACAACCCCGCCGACCTCCTGTCGGTCGGCCAGGAGATCCAGGCCAAAATCCTCGAGATCAAAGAAGGCGGCCGCCGCATCGGCCTCGGCATCAAGCAGCTCGAGCCCGATCCGTGGGACGACGCGAACTACAAGTACCGCGACGACCAGATCGTCACGGGCAAGGTCACGCGCATCGCCGATTTCGGCGCGTTCGTCGAGATCGAGCCGGGCCTCGAGGGCCTGCTGCACGTTTCGCAACTGGGCCGCGGCCACATCAAGAACGTGGGTGCCGTGCTCAGCGTCGGAGATGAGGTCAGCGTGCGCATCAGCGGCATCGACGCCGGCGCGCGCCGCATCTCCCTCTCGCGCCTCGACAGCCGCGGCGCGGTGATCGGCAGCGAGGACTCGGTCGAAGGCGACGAGATCGATCGCGCCTTGGCCAAGCCGGGCAACCAGCCCCTTGGCACCAGCCTCGGCGACCTGCTGCGCAAGGCGCGCGAGAACAAGAAGTAGGCCGCAAGGCTCCCCGGAAAACACCCGCGGGCACCCGCGGCGATCGCCGGGGTGCCCGCGGTTCGTTCTCCGGGGACCTGGGCTCAGGCGAGCTGGCCCGCCGTGCACGCAGCGCGCGGGATCAGCAGCAGGTAGGTCGATTCGCCGAACTCCCCCAGGCGCACGGTGGCGCGCGCGGTCAGCAGGGCTTCGCCCTCGTGGTAGATCAGCGCCGGCCGCACATCGGCGCGCACGCCTTGGCAACCTTCGAAGCTGACCTTCGACGGCAGATCCAGGGCCCGGAAGGCCGCATCGGTCGCGCCGCCCACGAAACTGCCCACCTCGAGCATCGCGTCCTTGCTGGTCGGATCGAGCGTATCGAGCTTGCGGCTCTCGGCGATCACGTCCGGGGACACCATCATCAGGCTGCAGGCGAGGGTGACCGCATCGGCCAAGGGCACCACCAGGCAGCCGTGGCGCAGCTCACCACCCACCTCGAAACCGAGCCGGAACGCGATGTGGATCACACCGCCGCCGGCGGCACGGTAGTCAAGGATCTCCGATTGCACCTCGACGATGTCCAGGTCCATATCGGCGATCATGGACAGGTCCCCAGCGACGCGCTGGAAGACCTCTTCCACGCATTGGGCTTCGTGGTCGGAGGGTGTGGAGCTCATGGCAGTCAGGGATCGGGCACCCTGGTTTTCGTCCAGAGCCATGGCCGCAATCGAAACCGCCGCAGATTGTTTGTGGCCCTCCCGTCCTGGGACAGCCCGCGCGGGCGGACCGGGAAGGATTTTCCGGTCCGGGGCTCAAAGCAGGGCCCGAGGGGCACCAACGGCCCCTTCCTGGGCGCCCTGCCTACTCGTAACTCTCGCGCTCGCTGGGGAAGTTCTCCCCGCGCACGTCCGCCACGTAGTCCTCGAAGGCCTTCTCCATCGACTCGGCGATGGCCGCATAGCGCCGCACGAAACGCGGCTTGAAGCGCGTGTACAGCCCGAGCATGTCGTGGGAGACCAGGATCTGGCCGTCGCAGCCCGGTCCCGCGCCGATGCCGATGATCGGGATCGTGCGCTCGCG
The DNA here is from genome assembly GCA_041398705.1 of Planctomycetota bacterium. Taxonomy (GTDB): domain Bacteria; phylum Planctomycetota; class UBA1135; order UBA1135; genus NORP259. Next base: position 271,168 of record JAWKUI010000004.1, read on the forward strand.
GGCGACCTGGGCCGCCAGGGCGTGCGGGATCTTTTCGAGCACGATGGCAAAGGCGCCAGCTTTCTCCAGGGCTTCCGCATCGCGGCGCAGGGTGTCCGCTTCTTCCGGATCCCGCGCCCGCACCTGGTAGGTGCCGAACTTGTGGATCGATTGCGGCGTAAGGCCCAGGTGCCCCATCACGGGAATGCCCACATCGACGATGCGTTTGATGGTTTTCGCCACCACCTTGCCGCCTTCGAGTTTGACCGCTTCGACGCCGGCTTCCTTCACCATGCGACCGGCGTTGCGCAAAGCTTCGTCGCGGTTCACCTGGTAGCTCATGAAGGGCAAGTCGCCGACCACCAGCGCCCGGGACACCCCGCGGCGCACCAGGGTCGCGTGGTACAGCATCGTCTCCATGCTGACGGTGACCGTGGTGTCGAGGCCTTGCACCACCGTCGCCACCGAATCCCCCACCAGGAGCAGGTCCACCCCGGCCCGGTCGAGCAACTCCGCCATCGTCGCGTCATACGCGGTCAGGCAGGCGATCTTGGTGCCACTCTGCTTCATCTCGAGCAGGCGGTGAGTGGTGACCTTGCGGTCCTCCGAGGCGCTTTGATTCATGGAGTCTTCGAAAGGGATTGCAATACCACCTGAGCCGCGCGGGCTCCGTCGATGGCCGCGCTCATGATACCCCCCGCGTACCCGGCCCCCTCGCCGATGGGGAAACAATTCTCGAAGCCCAGGGCCCGGTAGCTCTCCCGATCACGCGGGATGCGCAGCGGACACGAGCTGCGGCTCTCGACCCCGACCATCAAGCCCTCCGGGCCCGCGAATCCCGGGATCAAACGGTCGAACCGCAGCAGGGCGCGGGCCAGGGCGCGGCGCACCTCGGTGGGCAGCAACTGATCGATGCGGCCCGCGGTCACGCCGAAGGTGTAACTCGAACGGCCGATCTCGCCCTTCTGCGCGCCCTCCAGGAAGTCGCATGCGCGCTGGGCCGGCGCGACGTAGCCCCCGCCACCGGCCTCGTAGAACAACCGTTCGAAGTGGCGCTGGAATTCGACGCCGGCCAGGGGCCCGTCGCCGTAGGCGGCAAACGCACTCGGCGGGATGGTGCTGACCAGGGCGGCGTTGGCGAAGGGCGAAGAGTGCGTCGAGTTGCTCATGCCGTTGGTGCAGAGCAGCCCTTCCTCGGAGATGCTGCCGACGATCTTGCCGCCGGGGCACATGCAGAACGAATGCGCTCCGGGTTCGCTGCCTTCCGCCTTGAGCGCGAGGTTGTACGACGCCGCCCCGAGCTCCATCGCCTGCGGGTGGTCGCCGAACCGGCCCGCGTTGATCAGCGTCTGCGGATGTTCGATGCGCACGCCAAATTGGAAGGGCTTGGCCTCGACCGCGAGGCCCAAACGCGCCAGGGTCTCCACCGTGTCGCGCGCGCTGTGGCCGAGCGCGAGGAAGAGCGCGTCGCAAGGCAGGTCGCCGCGGCTTGTATGCACCCGCTCGATGCGCCCCGCGCCGTTCTCCGCCAGCGCGAACCCTTCGAGCCGCGTCTCCCACAGGATCTGCACCCCGAGCTCCACCAACCGCTGGCGCAACCGTGGCAGGATGCGGTGCAGTCGGTCGGTACCGATGTGCGCGCGACCATCGAAGCAGATCTCGGGCGGCGCCCCGCAGGCCACGAGCTCACCGAGAATCGTCGGTTCGAGCGCGTCCTGCACGCGCGTGTACAACTTGCCGTCCGAATACGTGCCCGCTCCGCCTTCGCCGAACAACAGGTTGGTGTCGGGATCGAGCGGCCCCCCGCGATGGAAGGGCACCAGCTTGGTGTGCCGGGATTCGAGCGAAGCCCCGCGCTCGAGCAACGTCACCCCCGCGCCGTTGAGCGCCAGGGTCAGCGCGGCGAACAAGCCCGCCGGACCGCTGCCCACCACCACCGCGTGGCGCGGCGGCTGCAGGCCGGGTTGATCGAGGTTGAGCGACTGGGGCGCGGGTGCCGGGCGAACCCGTCCCGAACGCAGGGCCCGTTGCAGCCCGGGACTCTGTCGCGCGCCGTTCCAGAACAGGTCCACGTGGCACACGTACCGCAGGATGCCGCGGGTGCGGCGCGCATCGAGCGAACGCAGGGCGAGTTTGTAGCCGCGCACCTCCTCCGGCCGCAGCCCCGCCTGTTTGCAGGCGCGGCCGAGCAGCTCCTCCTCCCGCTCGTGCAGCTCGAGCGGCACGCCCAGGACGCGCAGGGTGGTGAGGTCGAGGGAATGTGGTTCCATGGCGGGTCGGACCCCTCCGAAGGGCCGAGGGCGAAGAGTCTAGCGTGGGCGGCGAGGGCCTCCCCGTACGCCCGAGGAATTCCCGCCACAGGAGGGGCTCGCCGCCGGCTCCGGGCGCAGCTCCCAGCCCGCTCCGCCGCTATCATAGTCTCGATGTCTTCCGGACTCCCCGATGGCCTGCTGGCCGATCTACTGCTCGCCCCCGATCGGGCCGATGCCCCTGGTCAAACCCCGATCACGGCCCTCACGGGTGAGGAGTCCGAGGAGGAACTCGCGCCCTACCGGCCGTGGATCCTGGAGACGATCGAGCTCGAGCGCCGGGGGGTCTTGCACGGCGCGTGGTTGCATTGGCGCGACGAAGCCCGAGCCTCCGTACCGCCCGCCCCGGTGCCCGCCATCTGGAGCAAACTCTGGCACGAAGCCGAGCCGATTCCCCTGCCCGGCTGGGCCCCGCCGGTGCCGCGCGAACAATGCGAAACGTGGCACGCGATGTTGAGAGAACCGGCGGGCCTGCGGCGGCTGCTCGGGGAGCGTCAGACGGCCCTGGGCGCGGACTTCGCCCCCGGCCGCGACCTGGTGCGCGTCGATCGCGACCGGGACTTGGCGCGCCAGTCGATCGGCCGGGAGGGCGACCTGTGGGTCAAAGTCGGCCGGCTCAGCACGTTTGAAGGCGATGCCTCGCTGCGCGTGCGCCACTCCTTCGGGCACGAGGTGCACGACGATGCGAGCCGGGACATCGAACGCCACCGGGCCGTGACCGAGATCGCGCGGCGCCTATGGCCATTTGTCGGCCGCCTGCCCGAAGCCGACGAATGGAGCCAGCGCCTGGCCGATTGGATCGGGGGTCCGGTGCTGCGCACGCAACACATCGTCTACTTCAACGCTCCGAACGGCGGGGCGCTGTGGCATCACGATGGGTTCGACGAACCCGAAGCCGGCGGGCAGCGCGGTGTGCTCTACGTGCAGCTCAGCGGGCGCACGGCCTGGCTCGCGTGCTCGATCGACAGCCTCGCACGCCGGGTGCGCGAGTTCCTCGAGATCCTAGAGCAGGGCGACCTGCCCTGGGTGATGGACGAAACCTCGCCGCAGCTCTTCGAAGAATGGCAGCGCATCGCGGGACGCTTCCCCCGCCTGCGGCGCGAACTTGCCGATCCGGGAGGTGGTCTGTTCGCCTCGCTGATCGGGCGCGGCGAGTTCACCGCCCTGTGCGCCGATGCGGGGCACGCGTTCCTGCTGGGCCCGGGCGATGCCCTGTTGCTGCCCAACCATGGGCTCGAACGCACCGCCATGCACAGCGTGTTCTGTGCCGATTCGGGGCCGACCCTGGCCTTGTCGATGGCCCTGCGCGAGGACCGCGCCTATCCTGAGGTGCCGCGCCGCGCCGCAAGTGCCCCGGGGGCCGCGCGCCGCCGCCGGCGTCGCCGCCGTTCCTGAGCTTTCCCCTCCATGTCGAGTTCAACCGCATCCACCGACCTGCTGGCGGCCGCCATCGAACGTGGCGGCCTGGTGCCCCTTTCCCCCGGGGGTCCGGCCGGGCCCATGGTGCTGGAGTCGCAAGACGCGGCGGCAGCCCTCGCCGAACGCGCCGCCTGGACTGGAAGACTCTCGCTCCCGAGCGCCTGTAGTAGTCGTTGCACTCCCCGCGGACGATCCCGCCCTCGCGGCCCTGCGCAATGCGATCTGGCCGGAGTTGCACTTGGTCGAATTGCACCGCGCCCGCGGCGGACGGCATCTGCGGCGGACGCTGCAGGGCGAAACCGACCTGGGCACGCTCGAAGGAACGGGGCAACTGCTCGTGGCCGTTTCGCGCCGCGCCGTGATGGCGCCCGATGAAACCACGATCAAGTTCGACAGCAACGCCAAGAGTTGGGACGGCAACCCGGGGTCCCCGGGCTACCCGCACTTCCGTTGGATGCGGCGTTTCGTCGGCCTGTTCGAAGTCCCGGTCGCTCCCCGGCGCATCCTCGACTTCGGCAGCGGTGCGGGCTGGGTCGGCATCGAAGCGAACCTCAAACGCCCGAAAGCCTCGCTGGCCCTCTTCGATCCGAGCCCGGAGATGGTGCGCATCGCCGTCGCCAATGCGCAGGACCAGGGGCTGACCGATGTGACCGGCCGCGTCGGTTTCGGCGAGCACCCGCCTTTCCCCGCCCAGGGCGAAGAACCCTATGACTGGGTGCTGTCGTCCGGCGTGATCAGCTTTTCGCCCGATCCGGAAGGTTGGCTCGATGGCCTGGCGTCGACCGTGGCCCCCGGCGGCCTGCTGGTGATCGGCGACATCCAAGGGGAGTCGGCGGGTTTCCGCAAGCGGCGCCGCACGCGCACCCCTTGTTGCCCGTGCGCGAACTGAACGCGCAGTCCTCGGCCTGGGTGCGATCCGGGCTCGAGCGGCGCGGCTTCACCTTCTTACGTCAAGCGGGCTACCAGTGCACCTGGCCCATTCCGCAGCTCATGCACGTGAGCGAAACCCGCATGGGCGGCCTGCTCTCCCGGCCCCTGTTGTGGGTCAACCAAGAGGGGCCGCGGCCCTGTCCAGGGTACCGGCGGTGGAGCCCGCGCCCCGTTCGACTCCTGGGTCATGGCCCTGCGACGTTCCGGGTCCTGATCCGGATCGCGCTTCGCCCGGGGCAACTCCGTCCTGGCTCCGGAGCCGTCTCCAAAATTTTCTGCCGCTTTCATCCAGCACTTTCGGCGGGTCCGGCAAACCCCTTGCAGCCACCCCACAACGGTCCCCGTCCACGACGGGGAAAACCGCCCCCGAGGCTCACCAATGCTGCGATTTGATTCCATCCCCGGTCCCCTTGCCCTGGCCATCAGCCTGGGCGCGCTGTACCCCGCTGCGGCGGGCGGCGGCGGGGACCGATCCAGCTGGCTCCGCTGGAGCAACCGGCGCCCGCCGCCTTCCATTGGCAGCAGGCCCGCCAACGGGGTCGATCTGGCCCGTCTGTTCAAAGCCGCTCGCCGCTCGAAGAATCGCGCATCCTGTCCGCCGACGAAGAACGCATGCGCTTGATCTGGATGGCGATGGTTCGTTCGATGCCGACGAATCCGCGCGAATCGTCATGGGCAGGAACCGCCAAGGCCTGACCGCCCGCCTGATCGAGCAATTCGACCAGAACCGCAGGCAGTCGCCTCGATGCCCTGGAGCTCTCCCGCCGCCCGCGCCGCGTAGGATCTGGAGCGCAGCCGCAACGATCTGCAGCGCTTTGACCGCGACCACAGCGGCGCGCTTGAAAGCGGAGAACGCCGGCAGGCCAGCCACGACCGCGAACTGGCCCAGGAAGTCCTGGCCATTGGCGATCGCTTCGATACCGATGGCGACGGCGGTCTGGAACGAACAGGAACGCGAGCAACTGGCGCGGTTCCTCGCTTGGCAATTGGCCCAGGCCCCCACCCGCACGGGATGGCATACGCAGCCCTGGAAGCCACTGCCCAGCTCAGAGCCGGGTTCCGGCCCGGGCGGCGGCTCGCCCTAAAGTACCGAACAGGAATGGGCCCGCCCCATTCCCGCAATACGAACGCCTCCGGGAAGCGGCGTTCGAACCCGATGCCCGACCTTACATTGCAAGGGCATGGGGACTGGGGCCCACCCTGCTTCGGCGCGGTGGGCCCCCTTCTTTCCCGGGTGCATCCGCCCGGACCATCCGGCAAACGGCAACAAACGCTGCGGGCGGCGCAGCCGAAGCCAACACCGCCCGCGGAAGATGGGGAAACGTCGAACGGGATCAGCCCGCGGCACCGGCTTCGTCGGCCGAATCGTCCTTGGCTTCGCCACCCGGAATGCGCTTCAGGCCGGCCGCTTGGCTGGATTGCCCACGGCCGGCGTACTTGGCCCAGGAGGCGGTGCCGTAGTCGATCAACCGGGCGAGCACCGCGGGGATGTCATCGCGCGAAACCACGTCGTCGAGCTGGCCCTTGCCCTTCAGGAACTCGCTGCGCTGGAAACCCGGCGGCAGTTCGATCTTGAGGGTGCTGGAGATCACGCGCGGACCGGCGAACCCGATCAGGGCCCCCGGCTCGGCCAGGGTGATGTCACACACCGAGGCGAAGGACGCGGTCACGCCGCCCGTGGTGGGGTTGGTCATCACGCAGACGGAGAATCCGCCCGCGTCGTTAAGGGAGGCCAGGGCCGCGCTGGTTTTGGCCATCTGCATCAGGCTCAACACGCCTTCGTGCATACGGGCCCCGCCCGACGAGGTGAAGATCACCAGGGGCAGGCGCTCGGTGCGGGCCACATCGGCGGCCAGGGAGATCTTCTCCCCGACCACTTCCCCCATCGAGCCCCCCATGAAGGTGAAGTCGAGCACGGCGATCACGCACGGGCGGCCTTTGATCTCGCCCTTGCCGCAGATCAGCGCGTCCTTCTGGCCGGAGCGCTTCTCCGCCTTGGCGATCTTCTCGGCGTAGGGCACCGAGTCGGTGAAGTGGAGCCGGTCCAGGCTGCCCAGGTCCGCGTACAGTTCCTCCCAGGTGCCCTCGTCGATCGTCATCTCGACGCGCTTGCGACCGGGCAGGGTGAAGTGGAACCCGCACTTGGGGCAGACGTGGCCTTTGTCCTCCAGGTCCTTGCGGAAGATGGTGGACTCGCAGCTCTCGCACTTGAGCCACAGACCGGTCGGCACATCCCGCTTGCGCAGGCGCAGCCGCGCGAGTCGCCCCTGTGGCCGCTCGGCGGAGCTTTCGTCTTCGATCGGGTCTTTCTTGTTCTTGGAGTCTTTCTTCACGTGTTCCACCATGACTTCTGGGGATGGACTCTAGCGGCCGGCTCAGGCACCGGTCGACGGACAGGCCGCCGGCGCTCCGCGCAGTTCCTGGATGACCTGGGCGCGATCGGGGGCCTTGAAGATCGCCGTTCCCGCCACCAAAACGTTGGCCCCGGCCTCGCGGCACAGAGCGGCATTCTTCGGGGAGATGCCCCCGTCCATTTGCACGTGCCCAGCAAAACCCTGCTGGCGCACCCAGCGGGTCTTCTCGAGCTTTTCCGGCTGGAAGCTCTGCCCACCGAAGCCCGCCTGGATGCTCATGATCAGCACCATGTCGACTTCGCCGAGACGCTCCCGGATCGGTTCCACCGCCGTGGCTCCGTCCACCGCGAGGCCCACCTGGGGCACGCCGCAGTCGCGGAACCCTTCGATGATGCGCCGGGCACCGGCCACCCCATCCGCCACCTCCCAGTGGAAGGTCAGCACGCTCGCCCCCGCCTGGACATAGTCCGGCGCCAGGTCGAGGGGGTTCGTGACCATGAGGTGCACATCCAGGGGCCGGGTCGCCACGCCGTGCACGGCGTGCACGATCGGGGGACCCAGGGTCAGATTGCGCACGTAGTGTCCATCCATGACATCCACGTGCAGCCAATCCGCCCCCGCCGCTTCCACGCTACGGACCTCCTCCCCGATGCGGGTGAAGTCGCAGGCAAGCAGGGAAGGGGCGATCAGCACGGGCGGCACCTTCATGGGGTTCATCTTAGGCCGGTTTGGGGGCCCGGGACCAGGGGTCCTCGTTTGCAAAGGGCAAACAAGGACGGAGGGGTCCCAGCCCGGGACGGGGAGCAGGATTGGGATCAGGCCTTGACCTGGCCCCAGGGCAGCGATTCCGGGTAGGACCTTGCCCTCCAGGAGCTCCAGGGAGGCCCCGCCGCCCGTGGAGATGTGGTCCACGGCGGATTCGAGTCCCAGGAGCGAGATGGCGGCCACGGAATCGCCGCCCCCCACCACGGTGTACCCCTGGGCCCGGCCCAGCGCCCGGCCCACTTCGGCCGTGCCCTCGCGGAAGGCCTCCATTTCGAAAGACCCCCATCAGGCCGTTCCAGACCACGGTGCGGGCGCCTTCGATTTCCGCCGCTGTCACAAGGCAGCGCGTCTCGGACCGATGTCAGGGCCATGCGGTCCGCCAGGATATCGACGCCGCACACCTGGGCATCGGCGTCGGGCGCGAACCGGTCGGCGGTCACGTGGTCGACCGGCAGCAACAGCCGCACGCCCCGGGCCTGGGCGTCGGCCAGGGCCTGGCGGCACAGGTCCTTGTGCTCGCTTTCGACCAGGCTCTTGCCGATCGAGTGGCCTTGGGCGGCGAGAAGGTGTAGGCCATACCGCCCCACCAGCAGCGCGTCGACCTTACCCAGCAGGTTCTGGATGACTTTGAGTTTGTCCCGGAACCTTGGCGCCCCCGAGGATCGCGACGAAGGGCCGCGCCGGGTTCTCGAGCGCACCTTTTCGAAGGCGCGCACCTCGGCTTCGAGCAGCAGACCCGCGGACGGCAGGAAGTGCGCGATGCCCGACACCGAGGCGTGGGCCCGGTGGCTGGCGCCAGGCGTCGTTCACAAACACGTCCCCGAGAGTTCGGCGAAGGCTTTGGCCAGGTCCGCATCGCCCTTGGTCTCCCCCTTGTGGAAACGCACGTTTTTCAGCAGCACAACCTGATCCATGAAACGCCCCCTGGATCGCGGCGCGCACCAGGCCGGTGGATTCATTGAGTTTGAGCACCGGAGCGCCGAGCAATTCGCCCAGGCGCACACCGATCGCGTCCACCCGGGCGCTCTCGTCGATCTCGCCATCGGGGCGACCGAGGTGCGTCAAACAGACCGGCCGGCCCCCCGCCTTCAGAATCGTCTGCAAGGTAGGCAGCGCCGCGCGGATTGCAGGTGTCGTCGGTGATGTGGCCCTGCTTGTCGCGCGGCACGTTGAAGAATCGACGCGCACGAAGAGCACGGTCTTGCCGGAGAGGGACGGGGATTGCAGGGTCGGGGCTTGCAGGCTCATGGGAAACGGGACGGGGGGCTGGGAAACTGCGCCACCGACCGGAGCAGCACTCCGACCGGTGGCGCCGCGCCTGAGCGCGCGAGGGCCAGGGTTTGAAGCGTCCGGCGAGCGGAATCACGGGCTGTGCGCGAAGCGCATCAGGTCGACCACCCGGTTCGAGTAGCCCCACTCGTTCGTCGTACCACGAAGTTGACCTTGACCATGCGCTTGCCCATGACCTGGAGTAGCTGACCGTCGACGATCGAGCTGTGCGGGTTGCCGAGGATGTCGGTGGAGACCAACAGGTCCATCGAGGAACTCGAGCACACCTCATCGGGCCTTGGGCCGCCGCCTTGAGGGCCGCGTTGACCGAGTCCTTGGTCACGTCGGTGTTCAGCACCGCGACGAGGTCGACGATCGAGCCGTCCGGGACGGGCACGCGCATCGAACCGCCGTCCAGCTTGCCGGACAGCTCCGGCAGGACCTTGCCCACGGCGCGGGCGGCGCCGGTGCTGGTCGGGATGACGTTGATGGCGGCGCTGCGGGCGCGGCGCAGGTCGGAGTGCGGCAGGTCGAGGATGCGCTGGTCGTTGGTGTAGGCGTGCACGGTGTTCATCAGGCCTTCGACGATGCCGAAGGAGTCGTGCAGGACCTTGGCCACCGGGGCCAGGCAGTTGGTGGTGCAGGACGCGTTCGAGATGATGCGGTCGGTGGCCTTCAGGGTGTCCTGGTTGACCCCCATCACGATCATGGCGTCGATCTCATCCTTCGGCGGAACGGTCAGCAGGACCTTTTTGGCGCCGGCGGTGAGGTGTTTGGTGCAGGCTTCGCGGCTGGCGAAGACCCCGGTGGCTTCCACCACGAAATCGATCTTGTTGGCGGCGTGCGGCAGGGCGGCCGGGTCGCGCTCGGCGGTGATGGCGACGCGGTTGCCGTCGACGGTGATCGAATCCTTGTCCGCGCTGACGGTGCCCGCGTAGCGGCCGTGCACCGAGTCATAGGCCAGCAGGTGGGCCAGGGTGGCGGGATCGGTCAGGTCGTTGATGTGCACGACCTCCACGCCGGGGGTGTTCTGGAGGATGCGGAAGACATTGCGGCCGATGCGGCCGAACCCGTTGATGGAGATGCGCATGGTTTTGGAAGCACGGAGCGAGGAATCGCCTCGCACGATCCCGATATCGGGACAAAGGACGCCGGTCAGCCCACAACCCCGCAAGGGGGTGGATCCGGCCTTGGGGGCAGGGCCTTATGATTTCCCAAGGAAACCCGGGAAAGGCGGCAGAGCCTACCCATCCCTGCCGATGGCTTCAAGTGAACGTGTACCCTCCCCCCGGGGAACACGACCCACAACCGGTTTCCCCCCACCGACACGACCCCGTGCAGTCCCAATCCCACTACCCTTGGAGCGCCCGCTGGCGGGCCCTCGCCCTGGCGAGCGACATCGGACCCAACCATCCGGTGCTGATCGCTTTGTCCGGCGGGGCTGACAGCGTCTTCCTGCTCAACCTGCTGGCCAAGGCGCAGCCCCGGCCGCGAGTCCTAGCCATGCACATCGAGCATGGCCTGCGCGGCGATGAGAGCCGCGAGGACAGCGTCTTCTGCGCCCGACTGTGTGCCAAACTGGGCATTCCTTTCGCTCGCACCCACATCGAACTCGACGGGGACGGCCCCAACCTGGAGGCCCGCGCCCGCCAGGCCCGTTACGCCGCCCTCGCGAAAGAGGCCCGCGCTGCGGGCATCGCCACCATTCTGACCGGCCACCACGAGGACGATGCCCTCGAGACCCTGCTGATGCGCATGATGCGCGGCAGCGACCTGGCCGGCCTCGCGGGCACCAAAGCCCGCTTCGCCCTCGCCGGGGAACCCAAGGTCGAGGTCGTGCGCCCCCTGCTCAGCATGCGCCGGGAAGAAGTGCGCCAGATCCTGCGCCGCGAAGGCCTCACCTGGCGCGAGGACTCCTCCAACCAGTCCGAGCGTTTCACCCGCAACCGGGTGCGCGCGGGGCTGTTGCCGGACATCGCCCAAGCCCCGGGTGGCATGGACGGGCTGCGCGCCTTTGCCCGCGCGGTCGAAGGCCTCGAGTCCGAATTGGCCGAGCGCACGCTGCACCTGTCCTGGGATCCGATCAGCCAACACAGCCTGGCCGGCGGCACCCTGCGCCGGGCGGACCTGACCGCCCTGCCGGGCCCCCTCCAGCGCCGCGCGCTCTGGCGTCTGCTGCACGAGGGCACCGCCCGTCCCGCCGGCAAGACCGTGCTCGCCCTGATCGCGGACGACCTGGCCCAGGGCCGCAATATCTCCCGCAGCCTGCCCGGGGACTGGACCCTGCGCCTCGAGACCGAGCGCCTGGTCCTGCTGCCCCCCGGGAACCCGGGCCCGGGTGGCACGCCCCTGCCGACCGGCACCGGGCGCCTCACGGTGCCCGGCGAGGTGCGCCTGCCCGATGGCAGCGTGCTGAAGGCCGAGCGGGTGCACGTGCCCGCGGCCCAGGCCCCGAGCATGGACCCGAATGTGGCCGAGCTCGATGCCAGCGGCCTGCCGGCCGAGCTGACCGTACGCCTGCCCCAGCCGGGGGACCGCTTCCACGGGCTGGGGGCCCCTGGCAGCAAGGAATTGAGCCGTTTCCTGGCCGACGCGGGGGTGTCCCGCCAGGAACGCGTGCGCCTGCCGATCGTGTGTGACGGGGAAGAAGTGCTGTGGGTGGCCGGGGTCCGCCCCTGCGAGTCGCGCCGCGTGCGCGCCGGGTCCAGCGAACGCATCCGCTTGACCTTGCAATCTGCGCCCCACGCGTAGACCCTTGGGCGGCCATGCAGCCGTCCAGCCCGAGCCGTGAAACCCTGCGCCACAATCTGGCGCGTGTCCGGGATCGTATCGCGGCCGCCTGTCGGGCCTCCGGTCGCGCACCGGAGTCGGTGACCCTGCTCCCGGTCACCAAGAACGTCTCCGCCGACGTGATCGCCGCCCTTTGGGACCTGGGCCTGCGCGAATTCGGCGAGAACCGCGCGGACACGCTGGTCGCCAAAGCCGCCGACCTCGCCGCCCGCGGCCTGACCCCGCGCTGGCACTTCATCGGCCCCCTGCAGCGCAACAAAGCGCGCCGCGTGCTGCAGCACGCCTCGGTGCTGCACTCTCTGCATAGCCTGGCGCTGCTCGAGACCCTCGAACGCATCGGCGACGAGTTGCACCGCCCGCTCGAGGTTTTCCTGCAGGTGCACCTCTCCGGCGAAGCTGCCAAACAGGGGTTCGCAGAGTCCGAGCTGCCCGCCGCCTGCGAATCCCTGCGCGAAACGCCCCACCTGCTGCCCCGGGGTCTGATGACCATGGGGCCCCTGGACGACCCCGATGGCGCCGCCGCCCGGGCGGTTTTTGCCCGTCTCAGCGAGTTGGCGGCCTCGATCCGGTTGCCGGAGCCCCGTACCTGGCTACACGGGGCATGCGAGCGTTCCATGGGCATGAGCGGGGACCTAGAATGGGCAATCGCAGCCGGCAGCACCCTGGTGCGCATCGGCACCGACCTGTATTCCCCCGTCCCTGATCCAGCGTGAATCCCCGACAACTGGCCCTCGACGCCCCCAGCCTCGGGGACCATCCCCTCTCCCTGCCGATGCAGGGCAACTGGGTGATCGGCTCCGACCCCAAGCGTGCGGACCTGGTGATCCCCGACCTCGAGGTGGACGGCGTGCACTGCGTGCTGCGCATCCACAAGGACGGCACCGTGCAGGTGGCGGACATGGGCTCAAAGGCGGGCATCCGCATCGACGGGCACGGGGTGAGTCAAGCCGAGTTGCGGGTGGGCCAACGGCTCGATGTGGCTTCGGTTTCGCTCTGGTTGATCGATGAACTCGAAGCGCCGGCGCGCGGCGGTTTGCCGACCGTGCCCGGGTACGAACTCGAACGGGAACTGGGCCGCGGCGAATTCGGCACCGTCTATCTGGCCGTGCAGCAAAGCCTGCAGCGCAAGGTGGCGCTCAAGGTGCTGTCGCGTTCGCAGGCCGCCCGCGAAGATGCCGCGCGCCAGTTCCTGCACGAAGCGCGCACCGCGGCGAGCCTCGCCCATGCGCACGTGGTGACGGTCTTCGACGTGGGGCAAGCGGGCGATTTGTACTACCTGTCGATGGAGTACATGGCCGGCGGCAGTTGGGCCGATCGCGTCCATGCGCGCGGGCCGATTCCGTGGGGTCAGGTGCTGCGCATCCTCAGCGACACGGCCTCCGCCCTCGAGTACGCCGAGACGCGGCACTTGGTCCACCGCGACATCAAACCCGCCAACCTGATGGTGACCGAAACCGGGGCCACCAAGCTGGCGGACCTGGGACTTGTGCTGAGCGTCGCGCCGGGCAGCAGCGACGACCACGGCCCGCTCGTGGGCACACCGCACTTCCTCGCCCCGGAACTCGTGCGCGGCGGAGCGCCCAATGCGCAGTCCGACCTCTACGCGCTCGGGGCCAGCGCCTACCAACTGCTGACCGGCGAAACCCCGTTCCAGGGCAAGGACAGCAAAGAGATCCTGCGCGCGGCCTTGCGTCAGGATCCGACGCCGTTGATCGAAAAGGTGCCGGACGTGCCGCCTGCGTTGGCGGATCTCGTGCACGGCTTGCTGGCCAAGGACCCGAGCGCGCGGCCCCCGGGCGCGAAGGCCTTGCACGATCAAGTGGCCCTGCTGCAGCGGGAGCTCGGCCACAGCCATTGGCCGGTCGAACACCACGCGCCTTACGGCAAAGGCGCGCCGGTCTGGGCCTGGGGCCTGGCGATCGCCCTCTTCGGTGGCATCGGCGGATACGCCTGGTGGAGCCGCCGCAGCCATGAGCCCAAGCCCGCCCCGCCGCAGCACACGACCGTCGTGGCCACGCAAGACGAAGGCCCGAAGACCATTTCCAGCGCCGTGCTCGACTTCGAGAGCACGCCGGAAACCGAACCGGGCACGGGGCCCGCCATCGATCTCGACCAAGGCGCGCAGTTCGAACAGGATGCGCGCGACGCCCTCGCCCGCTTGTCGGAGCAGGACCTGCAAGGCAGCGAACGGGTCCAGGCCCTGCGCAGCCTCGCCGGGCAATTCCAGGGAAGCAGTGTGGCGGACGAGGCCCTTGCCCAGGCGACGGCTATCGAAGAGGCCGCACGCGCCCTGCGTGAAGCGCAGAACGCGCAATCCGCCGCCGTAGCGGTGGAGTCCGAGCGGCTGGCCCAGGAAAGCGCCTTCTCCCCCGACACCGGCAATCCGCTGACGGCGCTAGAAGCAGTGCAAGCATTCGCGCCGCTGCTTCCGGGTGAGCAACTCGGGGACTTCGTCGCGGTGCGCCGCAACCGCCAAGTTGCGATCCTGCGCGCCGGCGAGCGCTGGCTGCGGGACAAGATCGAAGGCTCCAAAGCGCAGCGCAGCGCGGGACAATTCGATGCAGTAGCCGCGGACCTGGAAGAAGCGATCGCCCGCTACAGCCCGCTGCGCACTTGGAACGTCGAAGGTTCCCTGGAGCCCGACTCCCCCGCCCAGGTCCGCATGGAACTGCTCGCGCACCTAACCGAGATGGACGGCATTCTCGCCGGCTTGACCACCGAGCGGCACGATTGGAACCGCAAGCTCGAGCGCGAGGACCGGCAGACGTTCCAGCGCTTGCTCGGCGCGGGCTCCGGCCTGCGCGCCGAACTCCAGAACCTCGATCTCGAACGCGCCCGGGTGCGCCTGCAGCAGGCCCAAGATTCCATGGGCACGGCGAAGGGCCGCGATTGGGTCCGGCTCCTGCAGGAGGACATCGCCGCGGTGTTCCGCGTGCGCGACGCGTTGATCGCCGGTTGGCCGGGCGAATGGAAACGCCAGAACACCTTGGATCCGCGCGAGTCGCGGCCGATCCAAGCCACGGTCACGGGCCTTTCGGCAGATTGGGTTTCGCTCGGAGGCGAGCGGGTGCCGTGGTCGGCGTTCGTCGCAGAACCCGAGCGCCTGCTCTACCTCTTCGATGACCGCCTGAACCGGCCCTGGAATGCCGAGGAAACCCGCGGACGGGTCGCCCTCGAACACCTGGCCGCTGCCCTGCGCTTTCTGAGCGAAACCGACGAGATGTTCGATTCGGCGGGTGGTGCGCGCTTCACGGAAGGCGAGCAGAACGCCGCGCTGGCGATTTGGACCCAAGCCTCCCCCGCCGCCCTGGCGTCGCCCCGCTGGCAAGCGGAGACCCGCACGGCCCAAGCCATGCTGCAAGGGCTCGATGCGCTGAGCGCCGATCGCTACGGGGCCGCCGCTGGCTTCCTCGATCGGGCCCGCAAGGAGGGCAGCGGTACGTGGATCATCACGCTCTTGACCGACGGCAGTTCGCTGGAATTCGCCCCCAGCAGCACGGTGTCCAGCGCACCGGCGGCTCCGGAAGCGGCCGTGGGCATCGGCTCTGGCGAATCGGAGCGCTGACCCCTAGCGCTCAAGCGGCCCGCGGCCGGATCAGGAACGCGGCCATCACCTCGTCGAAGTATCCGCAGACGCGGTACTGGATGAGCTCCAGGGTTTCCTGGCTGCAGTGCAGGCGTTCGACGCTGCTATTCGCAACGTGGCAGGTGCAGCTGTCGAATCCCAAGTCTTCGCCGAGTTGACAGCACAGGAACTGCGCGACCTGGATCACATCGGCCAACGCCTGGCTCGCCGCCGGACAGTCATCTGGCCGGTGGTGGTAGCGAATGGCATGCAGCATCGACTCGGGCAGCCCCCAACTCTTGAGCAGCAGCGCGCTGGCTTCGGCGTGATCGATGTCGAAGAGCTCGCGCTCCGCATCCGCCAACATGGCTTCCTTGCGAGCGGTTCTCAGGGCCTTGAGGCCGTCGTAGTCGATGCCCTGGTCGGTGGCGAGTTTGCCTACGTCGGCAAGCAGCGCCGCAGTAAAGGCATCGGTGGGAGCCACCACGCCGGTCTCGCTGGCCAACTCCTCCGCACACAGCGCGAGCACCACGCTGTGTTTCCAGAACACATCGTCCTTGCCTTGGAAGTACCGCAGCGGGTGGGCCTCGACCAGCGGCCGGATGCTTGCAGACAACACCTGCGCCGCCAGCTTCTCGGGGCCAAGCCTTTGTACGGCGGCACGCAACGAATAGATGCCCGCCTCCCCCGGCCGCAGTGTTTTATTGGCCGCCGCCAGGATTACCGCCGTCAACCCGGGATCGAACGTGAGCGCCCGGCAGACCTCATCGATATCGGCGTTTCCATCCTGCAGCAGCGACACGAGGTCCTGGTGCGGATGCGGCATGTTGCGCAGTTCGCGAACGGCGCGCAGTACACTGTTGCGGTAGCTCATTGGCGTGGGGGCAAGAGGAAAAGGGGGCCCCTGGGTTCTGGGGCCCCCACGCCTCTTTGCACTCTGGCAATGTTGTCCATCCAGAGGGAACCTGCCGGTTCCCGCCAGGCCCCCTTCATCGACGAAACCGTCAAAGGCGTGACAACAAGCTCGGGATTTCCGTAGGACCGTCCCCAAGCTCGGACCCCGATCGCTAAAATGCCTTGGATGGATACGCTACCGGTCGTTTTCCGGCAGTTTGCATTCCCATGAGCCCCGCTTCCCTCGACCAAGCCGTACTTCCCTCCGTCGCGTTTCTAAGAGACGCCGGTGTCCCTGCGCCGGATGTGCTGCTGTTGCTCGGCACCGGCAGCGGGCCGTTGCTCGAAGATCTGCATGTGCAAGGAACCTTGCTGCTCGGGGAACTGCCCGCCACCGTTCCGGCCTGGCAAGAGACGCAGCTCGCTTGGCATTCCAGTGGCGCCGGCACGGTGTGGGTGATCGACGATGCGCCGGGGGATTTGCAGTACCACGGACAACCGGAGCGGCAAGAGCGGGCGTGGCAACGGGCCTTCCCCGTATGGCTCGCGGCCCAGGCGGGCGCGCGCGTGCTCGTGCACACCTCCTCGGGGGTGCGCGTGGCCCCGGGCCTTGCCTGCCCATCGATCGCGCTGGTGCAAGACCACATCAACCTGTCCGGCGGCACGCCGCTGATGGGCCTTGGCTCGTCGAGTCTCGGTCCCCTCTTCCCCGACCAGACCACCCTGCACCACCCGGGCCTGCGGCAAAAAGCCCAGGCTTGGCTCCGCGAGAACCAGGCCAGCCACTGCGAGACCGTCGCCGCGTGTCTCGCCGGCCCGGCCCTCACTACTCCCGCCGAGCTCGCATGGCTCGCCACCACCCCCGCCGGCATCGCCGTGCAGAACTGCGCGGGGCCCTGGATCGCCGCCGCCCATGCGGGCCTCTCGATGCTGGCCGTGTGCAGCGTGTGCGACGCGGGCGAGCGCCCGGTGCGCATGCGCAATCTGCTCGAGGCCATGGAATCCCAGGCCCCGCTGCTGGATGATCTGCTGCGCGCCCTTTTGCCCGACCTGCTCCGCGAAGCCCAAGAAGCCGCCAGCGACCTGTGAATCCCTGCCCCACCGCCATCCTCGTCGCCGGCACCGGCCGCCACCTCGACCACCTCGCCACCCTGTCGAAGGCCGGCGAGCTGCCCCTCGACGTGCGCCTCTGCATCAGCCAGAAGCCCGGAGTCAAGGCCCTCGACCACGCGGCCCGGCACGGCGTCGAAGCCCTCGTGATCGATGCCCGGCGCGAGCTCGACCCCGGCGCCTACAGCGACGCGATCTTCGGCGCCATCGACGAGCGCGGCATCGAACTGGTGCTCCTCGCCGGTTTCTTGCGTTTCCTGCCGATCCCCGAACGCTGGACCGGACGCGTGCTTAACATCCACCCCTCGCTGCTACCGGCGTTTGGCGGCCAAGGCTTCTACGGCGACCGCGTACACCACGCTGTCCTTCAACGGGGCTGCAAGGTCAGCGGCTGCACCGTGCACTACGTCGACAACGTCTTCGACCACGGTCCGATCCTCGTGCAACGCACCTGCCCCGTACTCGCCGGCGACGACGTACACAGCCTCGCCACCCGCGTCTTCGAACAGGAACTGCTCGCCTACCCCGAAGCGATCGAATTGCACCTGGGGCTGTCGTCGCCGGCGTAGCGCTGCAGCTTCAGACACAACGGCCACTTCATTCGAAGTCCACCTGAACCGCGCGGGTCAGGTTCGACGTGCCGGCAGGCAGGTCCCGATACCACAGTTGGAAGAACCACGTTTCTCCGGCCTGGATCGCCACCGCTGGGTTCAAGGGCACGGCGCTCGGGTCCAGCGGGAGGAACAGCCGCCCTTCCGCATCCGCCATGGCGACTCCCGCCCGGGCCATCGCCCCTCCGATGCACAGGTCCCCCACGCTGCCCCCTGGATGGGCGGTGTAGCCTTGTGCGCGTGCGAGCAGCGCCAATCCTGGCTGCCCCGGCGGCAAGTCCCGCGCCCGCAGCGAAAGTGTCTCGTCCGACGCCTGAAGGCTGCCCGTCACCCGCAATTCCGGAACGTTCCCCGTGGAGTTCGCTTGTGCATTGCAATACGGCGTCCCCAGGTTGCGCTCGAAGAAGTAAGCGGCGCCCCCAAGACTGTTGGGGAAGAAGCCTCCGCGCGAATCACTGACCAGCACATAGTGGCCCGACATCGCGACCGCCGAACCCAACTCCCCCTCGTGTTCGATCGGTCCGGAGGATTGCAGCACCTGTTCTTCCACAAAACCCACCGCCGATTCGGTGAACACGTAGGCCTGCCCTGTCCTCTCGGGATCGCCCGGGTCCCTCATGGCCTTCGGTGCGCCGATCAGCAACGTTTCCCCCTTTAGTACGACGCGAGTTCCGAAACCGTCGGTGCCACCAGGTGCAGCGGGGATCGACTGGCTCGGTCGTATGACCTGCTGCAAAGCCCACGCCCCCGGTGCAGTCCTCTGATAGAGACACACCGCGGAATCTGGGCCATCGTCCGGCACGTATCGCGGCGCGCCGATGGCCAGTCGATCCCCGTCTAGAGCGATGGACCATCCAAACGAAGAACCTGGGTCGCCTGGAGTTTGCACCAGCGGGTTTACAAGCAGCGCACTCTGCTGCCAGGAAGGGCCAGAGAGCTCGTACAGGAACACCTGTTCGCTGAAGTAGACCGGGGGCCAACCGGTGTAACTGCCCGTTCGCATTCCGGCGGCAATCGTGTTGCCACTCAGGGCCACGGAAGCGCCAAAGAACCAAGGAGCAGGCAGCCCTGCTGGCACCCCCGCAGGCAAGAGAATCTCATAGAGATCCCAGACCCCAGCCGTGCGACGGTACACATGCACGGCCCCACTTTGCGGTCCCAGCCGCCCCTCACCGACCGCACTGGCTACCAAGGTGTCCCCTTCCAACGCGAGGGCCCCACCGAAGTAGGAGTCGTCCTCCATGCCTTCGATTTTCTGGACTTCCTGCCAGGAGGTCCCCACGCGCTGCAGGACATACACCGCGCCAGCGCCACGGCTCGGCGAACCGACCAAGGCCGTCGAACCGTCCATGGCCAGGGTCGTGCCGACCTGGTCCCCCGCTTCGACGTCCGTGGGCACGTAACGCTGGGTTTCCACCCAACCCGTAGTCTGGCGCTGGAAGATGACCACGCCTCCCGTGGAAAGCAGATTGCCGGTGTCCTGATACCGGTAGCCGACCATCGCCCATTCTCCGCTCATCGCAACGGCAATTCCGAATTGCTCCCAAGCATGGCCTGTGGGTTCATGGACCCGGGTGTCCTCGAAGGTGATCTCCCCCAGGTATTGGGCCAACGACGGGGAGGCGAGCAACAGGATTGCCAGGGTCGTGCGCGCGATGAAGGAAATGGCGGTCATAGCGGTCAATGGAGCGGAATGGGTTGTCCGTCAGGGATAGCCCGACGCCCGTTGCAGGTATCAGGGAATCCGGCGGAGTCCGGCCCTCGCCCGCCTGGCGGGGCTCGCTTCCCGGACAGAACACGGCCCTACGATGGGGGCTATTGCGGCCTCAGATTGGCCGAGAGGCGCTGAATGCGAGCGCTCAGCTCCTTTTCGATCGAAGTACGACCGCTGAACGCGCGCAGGGCCTGCATGCGGGTCAGGGCCCGCTGGGCGAGGTCGTGGGCCTGGCCCGGATCCTTGAGTCGGTGTTCGGCCACCTTGCTCGCCAAGGTCAGGGCCTGCACGGCGCGGATCGGCGCAGCGCCCTGAAGTCGGGCGAGGTCGTGCACGGCCTGGTCGTAGGGGCCGATGCGCGCCAGGATCTGGGCGGCGAGCCAGGTGCCTTCGCCGTCGGGGCCGTGTTGGGCTTCGGTCGCTCGCAATCGGTCGAGGGCCTGGGCATGGGCCCCCTGGCCCATCAGGGCCGTGGCGAGGGCGCGTTCCTGGGCCCAGGCGCGGGCGGGGCTGTGGGCAGCGGGAGAACACACACACAGCCGGCCCAGTTCGTGGGTCAGGGTGATCAGCGACAGCACGTCGTCGAGGTTGTGCTGGAAAACCCCGTGCAAGCGATGCGCGCGACCGCCGAGGTAGTCGAACCAGGCTTCCGGAGCGAATCGTCCGGGCAAGTCGTCGGCGCGCTGCACTTGGCACAGGGCACGCTCCATAGTCTGCAGCTTCGTGTTCTCGAGCAGATCCTTGTACAGGCGGCGCAACGGGTGGAACAAGTCCAGGTGCGGGCGGCCCTCGAAGGGACTCGCAATGCCGTGCAGGGCCATCTTGTCCTCGAGCCGGTGGCGGTCGAAGGACTTGCCGAAGAAGGACACCACGGCGCCGGCCTCCGCGATGCGTTCGCGCACCTCATCGAGCAGCGCCGCCTCCTGCTCCGGCCCGCGCAGGAATCCCTGCCAGACCTCCACTCCATCGGGTACGAAACGGGCCAGCCCCACCATGTACACGAACACGCCCGCGCCGCCCGAAAGCCCCGTGGTTTCGGTATCGAGGTAGACCGCCGCACGTGGATCGAGGTGCTCCAAACCCGCGTCCCCGGTCAGCAAAGTGAGCGTCTGGGCCTGCCAATCGCCCGGCAAGTGAAGATCATGGGCGCCGTGGCGGTGTTGCAGCGGAAAGTGCGCCACCCGGTACGCAAACCGCCCGCCAGGACCGTCGATCAGATCGGACGGATCTCCCGCGAGTTTGGGAACGGCCGTGCCTTCCCCAGGCATGGGCCCTGCCGCTTGACCCAAGCGGCGCCGCATCCAGGCCGGCAACACCGGAGGAGACGCCGGTATGGGGTCTGGCGCCGAAATCGGCGGCAAGTCGGCAGGTTGCCCATCCGGTACAAGGGGTGCGCGCACGGGCGGGGCCGCGCGCCGCAGGCGGGCCAGGCGTTCGCTGAACGACTCCCCCCCGCCCGCACTCACGGCGTGCCCTCCTCGCTGCACGCCCCGCGCGCAAAGTGTCCCTCGGGGCCGAAGTCCGCGGCGATCATGCCCGCATCGGAATCCGGGTCCTCGTTGCCCACCGCGAGCTGCACATCGACCTCGCGGAAGGTGCCTGCGCTGAGCAAGTGCTCGAGCAACCGCTTCACTACCTGCTTGCCCTCGGGCCCCACCTGGGCCCGCGGACCGACGCAGGCCGGGCAACCTTCGCGGCATTCGCAGCGATTCACGACCCCAGCGGCACTGCGCACGAGGTCGGGGAACGCATCGAGCAGAAGGTGCGCCAGGCCCACGCCGCCCTGCACCCGATCGAACAGGAATAGGCTCGGGCGCGCGAAGAACGGCGAACGCACGTGGCTCGAGATGCCGAGGTCCGAAGCACTGCAGCGCACGTGCAACGGCGCCATGCGGCGCAGCAGATCGGCGGCGGCGCGCCAGGCGCTGCCCCGGTCCCCCTGATCGAGCCCCAAGGCCACGGCCGTGGGCTCCGAAAGGGTCAGGACAAATGCTTCGGTGTCGAGCTCCTCCGCCGGCAGGTGGATCTCCCCCGCCCCCACGTTCTCGCGGGTATAGAAACGCACCTTCTTGTAGATCGTCGCGACCGTCGTCACGTGCACCTCGCCGAGCCAGATCGACACATCTTCTCCCGCCACTTCGGCCGAAGACGATTCGGGTCGCGGCCGCTGCAGGCAACTCTCGAGCCGCAAGACGCGTACTTCGGTGTCGGTTTGCGCGTCGGTGAAGTAATCGGACTCCACCGGCTTCGCGTAGGCCCGGTGGTTTACGTGGTCATACCGCTCGATGCGCCAGGTGCGGCCCTGCACCTGATAGATCGCCCCCTCGTAACACGTGGTGAGCGCACTCTCGCGGTCGCATTCCCCCAGCGCCTTTTCCGTGCGCTCCTCGAGGATCAACACGTTATCGAGGTCCCCGCCCGCCAAAGACACATCTTGGGCCGGATAGGCGTCGGCCATCCAGAAGTAGGTATTGCCCCGGCGCAGCAGAAATCCGGAGGCTTCCGCCAGGTAGTCGAGGATCTCGGGCACCTGGCCGCTGCGGTCGAATTCGGGCTCGTTCTGCAGGTGCCCGTCGGGCCCGAGGCGGAAGGGCAACTCGAAGGCCGCGCACTTGAGCTGCTCGCTGAGCAGCACGAGTTGGTCCGCATCCACCCCGAGGCGTTCCCGGGATGCGCCCAGCAGGTAATCCGGGTTCGCCACCAGGAATTGATCGGTCGGTTCGGAGCGGGCGAGCATCACCACAAGCGATGCGTTGCCCCGTCGGCCCACGCGCCCGGCGCGCTGCCAGAAGGAGGCCTGGGACCCGGGATACCCCACCAACACCGCCACGTCGAGGGCGCCGATGTCGACCCCCAGCTCCAAGGCGTTGGTGGAGATGACCACCTTGATCTCCCCGCTGCGCAACCCGGCTTCGATCTCGCGGCGCAGGTTCGGCAGGTAGCCCCCGCGATACCCGCGGATCTGGTGCGGCAGCAAACCGAAGGCCGCGGCCCCTTCCTTCAAGTAGCGCGTCAATACCTCGACCGCAGTGCGCCGGCCGCAGAAGAAGATCGTCTGGTGGTCCGGTCCACAAACCAGCTTCGCCAATTCACGCGCCTCTTCGAGGGCATTGGCGCGCAACCCCGCCGTCGGGTTCAAGAGCGGCGGGTTGTAGACCGCCAGGGTCTGGGGACCGGCGGACGAACCGTCGCGGTCCACGATGCACATCTCGCGTCCGAACAACCGCAGGCCGTGGCCCGCCGCATCGCGCAGGGTGGCGGAACTGGCGAGGAATCGCGGATTCGCGCCGTAGTGCCGCGCGATGCGCAACAGCCGCCGCAGCACCAACGCCACGCTCGAGCCGAAAACCCCGGAGAGCGAGTGCACCTCGTCCACGACCACGAACTCTAAATCGCGGAACAGCTCCGCCCACTTGGCGTGGTTGGGCAGAATGCCCTGGTGCAGCATGTAGGGGTTGGTCAGGATCAAGTGACCGCGATCCCGGGCGCTGCGCCGTACCTCGGGCGGGGTATCCCCGTCGTAGGTCGACACGTGCCAATCCTCGCCGAGGGCTTCGACCAGCGCGCTCAGCCCCGCGGTCTGGTCCTGGGCCAGGGCTTTGGTCGGATAGAGGAACAACGCCCGCGCCCGGCCTTGTTTCTCGATCAACGTCTGCAGGATCGGCAGGGTGTAACACAGGGTCTTGCCCGAGGCCGTCGGGGTCGCCACGAGCACATCGCGCCCCCCCATCGCCGCTTCGAAGGCTTCGGCCTGGTGCGAACGCAGGTTCGGGATGCCGCGGCTTTCCAACAATTCGGCCAGGCGCGGGTGCAGGCCCCGCGGGAACGGCACGTGCTGACCCTCGCGCGCCGGCCGGGTGCGCCAGGCGGCGATCCGCTCGTTCCACGGCGGCGTGTTCTGCAACCGGTCGACGATGCCCGGCACTACGCCGCTGCCCTGCCGCAAACTGCGCGCCCGCCGCGCCTGTTCCGCGGCGTCCCCCCGGTCCGGCGTGCCGTCCCGCCCCTCGACGTGGTGTTTGCCCATGGCCGTCTCCCGTTGTCCTCCCCGCGCCCCCATGGGTTCGGGTTCTGTTAGGCAAAGCCTACCGGTCGCGCGCCACCCGCGCAAGCCCGCTCAGGGGCGGAACAGCCCGAGCAGCCCGGCGTACAGGTCCGGGTTCTTGAGCAGTCCCTGGTGCCCGCCCACCTGCAGCACGGGGGTGCCGCTGGGGTCGAGTCCGATCTCGGCCACATGATACTCCCCCTCCAGCCGCTCGAACTCGATGCGCAGCACGTCGTGCAGCGGCGTGTTCGCCTCCATCGCGCGATGGCTCGCCACCCGCAAGAAGATCAGGTGATCGAGCCAGGGCAACAGGTCCTTCGGCTCCTGGTCGGTGTCGGAGTAGCGCCAGGTCCCCTGGATCTTGCGCAGGAACGTGCGCGCCGTGCCGTCGGGGTGGATCAACCGCAGGGATTTGACCCGCGTCTCCGGCAGGTTCCAGACGAGGCTGTCACGCCAGGCTTCGGCCCCGCCCTGCCACCACGTGGCGAGTTCGGCCGGCACGAGCGCCGGAAGCGTATCATCGTCGCGCACCATCGGCATGAGTTCCGCTCCGGACGGTCGCTGGAAGGGTTCGCCGAAGCGCTCCACCAACACTTCATCCTGCAGATGGTGCCGGAAGCGGAAGGTCAGGGTGCGCTGCCCCGGGACGGGGGCCGCAGCCTGCTCGCCCGTCATCTCGGGCGCCCAGTCCACCACGTGCGTCTGCTCGATATCCCCGAGCAGATCCGCCACTCGGTCGAGGTTCGCCGGCCAAGGCGCGCTCCAATCCTTCTGGGCGTCCACCCAGTCGCTCACCGTCCAGGGCCCATCGTTGCCGGTCTGCGTCAGCAGCACGCGATGTTCCCCGCGTAGCTCGATCGAACCGATGTCGGTGCGAAACGCCCGCAAAGGCTCTCATCGCGCAACTCGGCCCATTCGCCGAGCAGCTCCTGCATGACGTCGTTCGGCATCACCCAGATGAACGGCTGATCCGCCCGCTTCGCGTACCAACTCTGGCCGTCGGGATTCGCGAGCTGAAGCTCCAAAGCCTCGCCTTCGCTCGTTTGCAGGACGAGGCGCACCTCCGGCTGCATCAACCCGAAGTCCGCCAGGGGAGCGTCTTCGGCATCCCAGGCGAACCGGTCCAGCCGCAACGAACAAAGCACCTGGGCCCAGAGCCCCATGGCCCCGGGATCGAGTTTCACTTTGCTCGGCCGGTACATCTGCCAGTTCGGGCCTTCCCGTCGCGCCAGGAACTCCAGGTCGCGCAGTCCGACCTCCGCGGGCACGAATCCATGCCGCTCGACCCCCACCAGGGTCAGCGGATGGATGCGGAAGATGTGGTGGTCGCGCAGGTCGCTGATGGTGCTGTGCAACACCGTATCCAGGTTGTTGAGCGCGCGCAGGTACCGGCCGCCCACCAGGAAGTACTGGCTCATGCCATCCGCGTGCAGTTGCCCGAGGCGCACTTCGGTTTTGCGCCGCGTACCGCCCTCGATCTCCTCGAACACCGTGACCACGGCGCGCGGGGGGTCGAATTGCGAAGCGATCTTCGCAATGTCGGGGGTGGGCACCTCCCCGGCTTGGGTGAACAATCCATCGAACAGCAACTGGACCCGGTCGCGCGCAGCGGGATACCTCAAGGGGTCCACGAGCATCCAATCGTCCCCCACCTTCTCCAGGGCCACGTATTGGTCGTCCTCGATGTGATCCCAACGGATCTCGACCACACGATCCGGCTGCACGTCGCCGAGCAGTGGGCCGTTGTAGTTCTTCGGCTGCTGCGCTTCCTTGTCCCCCTGGAAGCGCACGGCCACCAGCAAGACACCGACGAGAAGGATCAGGAACAACAGGGATTTCAGACTCATTCCGCGCTCCGCTTCGGGCCACCACGGGATCGGAACCAAGCCACGCCTAGGCCCATGAGCAACAGGCTACCGGGCAGGAACCACAGCACCCAACGCACTACCGATTGCATCCGCTCGGCGGGTAGCAGCCGCAGGTCGGGGTCCTTCGGCGAGATGTCGACGCGCCACTCACGGCTGGCGAGCCAATTGAGCAGGTTGCGGGCAAAGTCCAAGTTGGACCCCGCCTGACGGTTAGCCTTCGGGTCCACCACTGCGTCCTGCAGACAGCCGGCGCTGCCGAGCACCACCAGCCTCGAACGTTTCTGCTCTTCGCCGCCGGCGCCATCCCCTACTAGGATCTCCACAGCCGCCGCGAGGTCGTACTCGCGGATCGGCTCGATCGCGGCATCCTGGCGGAAGTCGAGGGGCAGGGTATCGAGCCAGGACTGGTTCTTGCGCGAACGGAAGAGCGGACTCGCCACGCCCGCACCTAGCTCCGGCTGACTCACGACCCGCACGCCGTGGTTGTAGGTCACGACGAACGACCGCCCGGCTTCAATGAAGGGCTGGGTGATCGCGTGGCGGTTCATCTGCTGCGCGCCGATGAGGAGCAGACCACACTCGGGCATGCCAACGAGCATCGCCCCGGACCCGGTCGGGTCGGGGAACGGCTGCATCACCACGCCTTGGGTCACCTCGAGCCCATGACGTTTCGCCCATTCGATCATACCCGTTCCAGCGAGCACTTCACCCTGCACGTCGGCGGCCACCAATACGCGACCGCCTTCCTCCAGGAAACGATCGATCCGGGCCCAGGTACTGTCCGCCACCCGATCCCGGGGCGCAATCATCGCGAGCACGGTCGTATCCGCGGGCAGCTCCGATTCCTCCTGGGGATTCCAGGTGGCCACGTGGAAACCGTCCTTCTGCATAGTCGTGCGCAGCACGGTGAGCGATTCGGCCCCCTCTGCAAAGGGATCGCTCTCGCCGTGGCCCTGCACGAAGATCAGGTTCGGCTGGTCGTTGACGGAAACCGACTTGATCGCCGCGAGCAGATTCGCCTCGGCGTCGAACGACTGCAGCAGCGGCGGGCGATACTGGTCGGGATTCGGGTTGCCCAAGTCGATCGTCGCAAGGCCCCCGAGCAGCCGCACGGCTTTCGGTTTGCCCAGCACCTCACCCGGTGCCTCGCCGTCTTGGGACAGGACCACCACGTTGTCCAGGCCGCGCAGGCGCAGTTGCTCCATGCGGGCTTGGGTGGCCATCTTGTCGTGCAAATCGTTGTGCCGCACGCGGAATCGATCGGGGGCCGCCAGGGCCATGCGGTCGAGCAGCGCCACGGTGCGGGCTTGCACCTGCCCCACCAACTCGGTCAAGGGCTGCCGCACCGGCTCGAAGAACACGTCCGCGGTGATCGGGCCCTGAAGGTTCTCCAGGGTGCGTACCGTGGCGGGATCGAGCGTATTGACGTCCTTGGCCGTCATGTCGATGCGCACACGCATGCCCGGTCGCGCGGCGAGGTAGTTCACCAGCAACACCACGGCCAAAGCCAGGATGCCGCCGAGCAGGACCCGCAATCCGGTGGCGAGGCGCGTGCCTCGTCCACTGCCATACCCCACGCTCATGCGCGCCACCTCCGGCTCTCCAACGAGCGGATCGCCAAGAACAGGAAGAATCCGGTCCAAGTCAGGAAAAAGACGAGTTCGGCGCTGTCGAATACGCCCGGAAGAAAGGATTGACCGAAGTGCTTCAGCACGTCCATCGATTCGATGGCATTGCCGAGCCAGGCCTCCGCGCGGCTCCAGTCGCCGATCTGCGCTGCGAGCAAGTTGCGAAGTTGCGCCATGACCAGGTCCAGGAGCCCCGGCAGGATCAACCAGACGGCGCTGCCGAGAATGCCGAAGAACGCGGCGAGGAGCGGGGCTTGAAACAGGCTACTGGCGAACATGCTGAGGGAGACGAAGAGCCCCGAAAGCAGCACCGTGCCGAGGAACCCGGAGGTCATCGCACCCCAGTCGGGGGCCACGCCATTGGCCTGCAGGATCAGTCCGTACACGGGCACCGAAAGCCAGAGCAGCACCATGAACGTAGTCGCTGCGAGGAACTTGGCGAGCACCACGGCCCCGTCGCTGATCGGCGCGGTCAACAGGTACTCGAGCGTACCGGTGCGCGATTCCTCGGCCAGCAAGCGCATACATAGCAGCGGCGGAAGAAACACCAAGAACAGCCAGAAGAACCAGCCGCGGCCCATCGCGCTGGCAAGGGCCAGGCTCACGTTGCCCTGGGCCCCTGCGAGGAAAGCCCAGAAGACCAGGCCGTTGCCGAGCAGGGCGAGCACCAGCAGCAGCCAGCCCATCGGCGCGTAGAACAAACTCGCGAGTTCCCGCCGGTAGAGTGTGATCAGACCTTTCACTGTCCGGCCTCCTGCTCGCCGTCCGGCTCGCTCGAAACGGGTTTCGAGAGGTCCCGCGAAGCACCACGATCGAAGGGGTTGAGGCTGTAGATCGTGCGGCCGGTGGGCGGCGGAGTGCCCGGGGGCAGAACCGGCGCAGCCGGCGCCATGGGAATGGACCCCATGCCGAGCGAGATCAGCGGACTGCCTGCGCCCGCGGAATCGCTCGCCGGCTCGTCTTCGGCCACCGCACCGGGTTCGACCCGACCGGGCGCGGCCAGTTCGCCTTGCACCAGAGCCGAGAAGAGTTCCTCGAGGGTCGGGCGTTCTTCGCTGAGGCGCCGAATCGCCCAACCTTTGGTCAAAGCGAGCGCACCCACGTCTTCCCCGATCTCCACTTCCGAACGCAGCTCAAAGGGTTGGAAGATGCCCTCGCGCGCACCGGCGTTCACCGAACGCACCCCGGGCAGGCTGCCAAGCAGGCGTGCGGCGGCCTCGCCGTCCCCCACCGCCGCCTCGAGTTTCCAAACCCGCTCGCGGTGCAGTACGTTCACCAGATCGTGCTGCAGGCCATCGGCCAGCAGTCGGCCCCGGTCGAGGATGATGACCCGCGGACAGATCATCTCGATCTCCGCGAGGATGTGCGAAGAGAGCAGCACGGTGTGCTCGCGGGCCAGCTCGCCGATCAGGTTGCGCACCTCGCGGCGCTGCAGCGGATCGAGGCCGCTGGTGGGTTCGTCGAGAATCAACACCGAGGGCGACGGCAGCAGGGCCACGGCAAGGCCCACTCGCTGCTTGAGGCCGCGGGACAGGTGACCGACGAGCTGGCGTCGGCGATCGAGCACGCCGACACGCTCAAGCACGGCCGGCACCGCGCTCTTCAGCTCGCTGCGCCCCATGCCATGCAGGCGGCCATGGAACTCGAGCATCTCCTGCACCCGCATCTCGCGGTACAAGGGCACCGACTCGGGCAGATAGCCGATCTGGCCCCGCACTTGGATCGACTGCCGCATCACGTCGAATCCGGCCACCTCGACCCGCTCGGCCCGGGTCGCGGGCAGGTACCCCGCCAGAATGCGCATGGTCGTGGTTTTGCCCGCGCCGTTGGGGCCCAGGAAACCGACCACCTCGCCCTTGTCGAGGTGGAAGGAGAGGTCATCGACGGCCACGACGGAACCGTATCTTCGATGCAGGTGTGCGACTTCGATCATGGGAGATGTGCGGCCGGGGCGCAGGCCTCGGGCCCCTGGGCGCAGGGATCCGCCGGGGCGGGGTTCCGCGGGGGCAAGGTCAACTATCGTGCCAAAGTGGCCCGGTCCGGATCGAGCCGAATCCGGGGATCCGGGACCGCGATCCCTATAGGCCCCCCCGTACGGAATCCGCGCCGGTCGGTTGGCGCCAAAACGAGCGGAGCGCGGTGGGGTTCACCGCGCTCCGCTGCGTTCACAGGCTCACGACCTGCGGACTAGACCCCTCACGACTTGACTTCGAAGTCCGCGTCGACCGGTTCGTCCGAGGCGCCGGAATCGGAACCGGAAGGAGCCGGGCCGCCCTGGGCGCCGGCGGCCTGGGCCGCCTGGGCCAGTTGACCCGCCTTCTCCTGCAGGGCCTTCTTGGCCGCTTCGATCTTGCCGAGGTCGCTGCCCTTGGCCGCATCGCGCAGCTCGCCGATGGCCTTCTCCAGCTCGGTCTTGACGTCCGCCGGCAGCTTGTCGCCGTGTTCGCCCAGTTCCTTCTCGACGCTGTGAGCCATGGCATCGGCCTCGTTCTGGGCGTCCACCAGCTTACGGCGCTCCTTGTCGGCGGCCGCGTTGGCTTCGGCGTCGCGCTTCATGCGCTCGACTTCCTGCTCAGACAGACCCGAGCTGGCTTCGATGCGCACGGATTGCTCCTTGCCGGTCTCCTTGTCGCGGGCCTTGACGCTCAGGATGCCGTTGGCGTCCATGTCGAAGGTCACCTCGATCTGCGGCACCCCGCGCGGCGCCGGCTTGATGTCGCCCAGCTCGAAGCGGCCCAGCAGACGGTTGTCCTTGGCGAACTCGCGCTCCCCTTGGAAGACCTGGATGTCCACCGAAGGCTGGTTGTCGGCCGCGGTCGAGAAGACCTGGCTCTTCGAGGTCGGGATCGTCGTGTTGCGCTCGATGAGTTTGGTGAACACGCCGCCCATGGTTTCGATGCCGAGGCTGAGCGGGGTCACGTCGAGCAGCACCACGCCGCTGACGTCGCCGCCGAGGATGCCGCCTTGGATCGCCGCGCCGAGGGCCACCACTTCATCGGGGTTGACGCCGTGGTTCGGGGACTTGCCGAAGAACTCCTTGACCTTTTGCTGGACCAGCGGGATGCGGGTCGAACCGCCCACCATCAGCACTTCGTCGATGTCGCTGGCGGACAGGCCCGCGTCTTTCAGGGCGTTGCGGCACGGTCCGATGGTGCGCTCGACGAGCGCGCCCACCAGGCCTTCGAACTTGGCGCGGCTGATCGACATGGCCAGGTGTTTCGGGCCGGTGGCGTCCATCGTGATGAACGGCAGGTTGATGTCGGTCGAGGTGGAGCTGGAAAGCTCGCACTTGGCCTTTTCGCAGGCTTCCTTCAGGCGTTGCAGCGCCATCGGGTCGTTGCGGATGTCGATGCCGGTGTCCTTCTTGAACTCGCCGGCCACGTGGGTCATCAGGATCTCGTCGAAGTCGTCGCCGCCGAGGTGCGTATCGCCGTTGGTGGCGAGCACTTCGAAGACGCCATCGCCGATCTCGAGCACCGAGATGTCGAAGGTACCGCCGCCGAGGTCATACACGGCGACCTTGCCTTCTTTCTGCTTGTCGAGGCCGTAGGCCAGGGTGGCAGCGGTCGGCTCGTTGATGATGCGCTCGACAGTCAGACCCGCGATCGCGCCGGCGTCTTTGGTCGCCTGGCGCTGCGAGTCGTTGAAGTAGGCGGGCACGGTGATGACCGCGCGGTCGACCGGTTCGCCCAGGTACTTCTCGGCCGCTTCCTTCAGGCTCTGCAGCACCATCGCGCTGATCTCCGGCGCGCTGTATTGCTTGCTGCCGACCTCGACCTTGACCAGGTCTTCGGGTCCGCCCACCAATTTGTAGGCCACCGACTTCTCTTCTTCGGCGACCTCGTGGTGACGACGGCCCATGAAACGTTTGATCGAAGCGATGGTGCGCGTGGGGTTGGTCACCGCCTGACGTTTGGCCGGCGCGCCCACCAGGCGACCGCCGTCTTCCTGGAAGGCCACCACCGAGGGCGTGGTGCGGGATCCCTCGAGGTTGGTGATCACGACGGGCTCGCCGCCCTCCATGACCGCCACCACGGAGTTGGTCGTTCCCAGGTCGATTCCGATGATTTTGCTCTTGCTCATGTGTACTTGCCTCCCGGCTGCCCCGGCTTGGGCCCGGGCTGCTGGATGGCATAACAAGCGGCGTGCCAATCCTTCAGCGCGTCCGTATCCCATTTCTTTGCCACACCTTACGGCTTCCCGCAGTTCCAAAGGCGTGGGCGCGCCTGCCAAAGCGGCAGGTCCTTCCTGGCCCATATCCGGGCCCTGCCACATTGGCGCCCTGGCGGAAACCGTAACTCTGGGGAGAATGGGCCCTAGTCTCAGCGACTTGCTCCGCCGCCCCGGAACCAGGATGCCGCAGTCCCATCCTGTCCGAAGGCCCCGGTGCTTCGATTCTCCACCCGCACAGCACCCATGCAATACAACCTCTCTCCGTCGGCCATCGGCCGGCGCCTGTGGCCCCTCGCGGGCCTGGTCCTGGCCACGCCGGCCCTGGCCCAGAACGTCAACTGGCTCGAGTTCGTCGAAGACAACACGCGCATGATCTCCGACCCGAGCGTCGGCCTGAACGACTCGGAGGAAAAGGACTACGCCTGGGCGGACCTCGACCAGGACGGTTGGACCGACCTCGTCTGCGTGCGCAAGGAGCCGTTCACCAACCCGGGACGGCGCCGGAACGTGCTCTTCATGAACGAAGGCGGCGTGCTGGTCGACCGCTCGGCCGAATACGCGAGCTTCTCCGATGTGGTCGGGGACCAGGGATTCCTGACCCCCACCAACGACCGGGACGTGGCCATCATCGACGTCAACGGCGACGGCTGGTTGGACGTGGTCACCTCGACTACCTTGTCCCCCGGCCAACCCAAGTACATCTCCCACCCGCGGGTCTACATCAACCTTGGCATGGTGGGCGGCGTGTGGCAGGGCCTCTACTACGAAGAAGCCCGTACCCCCGACTGGGGCACCTATCCGAACATGTGCGGTCTCGGCGTGGGTGACGTCACCGGCGATGGTTTCCCCGAGCTGTACTTCTCCCACTACCAGCAGCAGGCCCTGGTCGACCTCAACGACCGACTGCTGATCAACGATGGCACCGGCTACTTCACCGACGAAAGCAGCCTGCGCATGACCGATGCCATGCGCGGCTCCTCCTTCGGTACCGCCGCCACCATCGCGGACATCAACGGCGACGGCTTCAACGACGTGCTGACGGTCTCCGGCTTGGGTTCCACGAACGGCAACTCGCGCGTGGCGGCCTGCTACAACAACCCCAATAACGAGGGTTTCTTCAACCTGCTGCAGGAGCCCTACGTGGGCGCGCCGTACCACTCAGTGCCCGGCGACCTGAACCAGGATGGCATGCTCGACTTGATCGTCAGCGACGACGGCGCCGACCGCTACCTGCTCAACCAGGGCAACGACGTGTTCGGTCGCCCGATCTGGAGCGCGGCCTACACCTACGGCGGCAGCGACCTGGGTTTCGCCAGCAACAACCTCATCCGCGACCTGGATGAAGATGGTTGGCCCGAGGCGATCTTCGCCGACGTGGACGTGGACATCCCCGGTTGCAGCCGTCGCTTCCAGATCATGCACAACCGCGGCGGCACGATCGGCGGGTATGTCACCCTGCGCGAAGAGACCGGCTCCGGCTCCTACGGCGCCCTGGGCCTGCCGCAACTGACGGCCACCCACGACTTCGCCATCTTCGACCTCGACAACGACGGGGACCTCGACATGGTGGTCGGCTCGTGCACCGGCACGCGCATCTTCCTGAGCAAGCTCGACGACTTCGGCACCCTCTACTGCGATCCGGCGCCGATCAACTCGACCCTGGACTACGGCAAGATCAGCGCCTCCGGCACCCACCTCGTCGCCAACAACGATTTCGGCCTCGTGGCCCAGGACCTGCCGCTCAACCAGTTCGGCTACTTCCTGGTCGGCTCGGCCCAGGGCTTCGTGTTCCAGCCGGGGGGCAGCCAGGGCATCCTCTGCCTCGGCGGCGGAATCGGCCGCATGAACCAGCCGTCGCAGATCGGATTCTCGGGCACCAGCGGCCAGATCGCGGTTGCCGTGGATCTGGGTGCGATCCCCACCCCGACCACTCCTGCGGTGACTGCGCCGGGCGACACGTGGTACTTCCAGGCCTGGTACCGCGACTTCGTCGGTGGCTCCTCCACCAGCAACTTCACCAACGCGCTGGAAGTCACTTTCCAGTAGGACCTGAACTCCGCGCGGCGGCCGGGATTCCCCGGCCGCCGCTGACTCTCCTCTCCGCCTACCATGCACCGCTCTCTCCCTGGCCCTGATCGTGGCCAGTGCGGGTTCGGCCTGGGCCCAGACCGCGCCGCAGCCCTTGATGGGGCTGCCGCTCCAGGGCCTCAGCCCCACCCAGCTCACCCAATTCGAAGAAGGTCATACGACCTTCATCACCCCCCTTACCATCGCCGACGGCGTAGGACCGATCTTCAACGAGGTCAGCTGCAACACCTGCCACAACCAGCCGGCCGCCGGGGGCTTCTCGCCCCGCCGCGTGACCCGCTTCGGGGTGGCTGCCGTCGGCAGCACTCCGTTCGATCCGCTGAACTTCCTTGGCGGCACCCTGCTGCAGGACCAGTCCCTGGACCTCAACTGCCGCGAGTACGTGCCGACGGAGGCCACAGTGACCGCCATGCGCGGGACCCCCATCCTGTTCGGCGCCGGCCTGCTGGAGCGCATCTCCGATGCGGACGTGCAGACGGTGCTCGCGAGCCAATCCCCGTCGGTGCAGGGTGTTATGCGCACCGTGGTGCCGATCGAAAACCCCGGCAGCACGCCGCTCGGTTCGCGCTTCGGCTGGAAAGGCGGCGTTGCCACGGTGCACAGCTTCTCGCTCGACGCTTCGCTCAATGAAATGGGCATCACGTCCTTCTTCCTGCCGAACGAGAACGCTCCGAACGGCGACGGCGCCCTGCTCGCCGCGTGTGACACCGTAAACGACCCGGAAGACCTGCCGGACGGCACCGGTCTGACCCGCGCCGATCGCTTCACCCACTTCCAGCGATTCCTGGCTCCGCCGGCGCAGACCCCGCGCTCGGGCATGCTCGGCGAAGCAATCTTCGCCTCGGTTGGTTGCGCGGAGTGCCACACGCCGCGCTACACCCTGCCGAGCGACCCCGATCCGGTCTTCTCCGGTCGCGTGGTCGCGCCCTATTCGGACTTCCTGCTGCACGACATGGGTGCCCTCGGCGATGGCATCGTCGACGGCATCGCGAGCGAAACGCAGATGATGACGCGGCCCCTTTGGGGCATGGCCTTCCGCACCGCCCTGCTGCATGACGGCCGGGCGACGGGCGCTGCGTTCGATGGTCTGGTCGACATGGTCGTGGCCGAACACGGGGGTCAGGCGTCCGCATCGCGCGCCGCCTATCAGGCCCTGACCGCTGGGGACCGCGCCCTCGTGGTGGCGTTCCTGCAAAGCCTAGGCCGCGCGGAATTCGATTGGGACCTCGACAACGAGCTCACCGAATTCGACTGGTACTTCCTCGAACCCTTCCTGACGGGACCGGCTCCGGCCGCGACCATGGGCCCCGATCACCCGGGTGCTGTGTGTGATGTGAACCAGGACGGCGCGTTCGACCTGGTGGAGTTTGGCCAACTGCAACGGGTGTGGACGGGACAATGAAGCGCGTACTCAACAACCTCCTCTCCGGGCGGCTTGCGCTGGCCCTGCTGCTTTCCGCAGGCGCGGGGGCGCAGTCCCTCGATGTGCGCATCGAAAGCGCGGGTGTGACCCACCTGTACGCCGCCGCCGGCGACTCGGTGCCGTACCAGATCTACGTCGAGACCGACTCCGCCGCACACCAGGGACTCGCGATGTTCGCGATGGACCTCGTATACAGCGGTGGTGACCTGACCCAGGTCACCCCCAGCCTCGACGTGGCCAGCTTCGTCTCTCCGCTCGGGGTCAACAACCCCGCGGGGTACGGCGGGACTCCCCACCTTGGAGACCTGCTGCAGGTCGGCGGTGCGCAAAACACCATCAAGAACTCGTTCGCGCCCCAGCCCACGGGCACCGTGGCCCTTTCCCTGGCCATGCCGGGCAGCCCGCTGCTGGTGGGCTCCGGCTCGGTGGTCGCGCCGTTGATTCCCGGCATCTACACCCTCGAAGCGAGCAACCTGTTCGCCAACGTGGTAGATGCCGCATCCACGGGCAACCCGTACTGGAAAGTCGTGCCGTGTGCGCCGGGCAACCTGAGCGGACTGACCATCGAAGTGCTCGATTGCGCGCCGACCGTGGTCTGTGCGGGTACGACCAACTCAATGGGATGCACCGCGAGCGTTGGTTGGAGCGGAGTGCCTTCCGCCAGCGGCGGTTCGGGGCTCACGATTCAAGCCACGGACCTCCTGAACGAGGTTCTTGCCGTGTACGTGTGGCATACCGCCCCGGGCCCCCTGCCCGCGTACAACACGAACCTTTGCGTGGCGGGCGGCTTCCACTTCCTGCGTCTGCCCGGACTTTCCGGCGGCGGTGGCACCCCGGCCACCACCTGCGCCGGTTCTGCGACGGTCACGCTCGACTCGGTCTGGTTTGCCGCCAATGCCCTGCCCCCGGGGCGCACGGTCTACATCCAGGCCCTGTACCGCGATCCTTTCCACCCGACCGGACAATCGGTGCAACTCAGCCCCGGCCTGTCCTTCGTCGTCTGCCCCTGAACGCGGGGGGCCTTGGCGGGTCCTTTGCCTGATCGTTTGACCGACCTGCGCCGACTGCTTTGCCTGGTCCTGGTGTGCCTTGTGCCGCCAGGCTGGGCGGCGGCGCAGGTTGTTCCGTTGGAAGGGACCTGGGACCCGGAACGCTCGGAACTCTTCAGCTCGGCCAGCGAAGGGCCCAGCAAAGCGCTGATCGAAGCACTGCTGCACGGCGGGGTGCTACCGAAGGCCCTTGCGGAAGCGGGTGAATCGTTCACGGCCCCGGGGCTGGACAGCGGCGGTCTCTTGACGGGCCCCGGGTATCGCACGCGCAGCCTGCCTGCCGCATCGGAGGGCGAACCCGTGGCCTTGACGACCTGGCTCGAACGGCAACGGGCATGGCTCGCCGATCCGGACCTCGACCTGCACGGCAAACCCAAGGTGGTGGCGGTGAACCACCTCGGCGGCGACCGCGTGGCCACCGAGGTGCTGGTGGACCTCTATGGGCCAGGGCGTCAGGTCTGGTTGCGCTGGCGCCTGCAGTGGCAGGACGGCGACGTGCCGATGTTGCGCGGCGGGGAGTTCCTTGGGGCCAACGACGCGTATGGCGCGAACCCTCCGTTCGTCGAACGCACCGCCGCGGTGCTCGCTGCCGCCCCCTACGCCGCGTCGCTGCTCGCCGTGCCCGCCGCCCAATGGGCCACGCGGTTGGACGACGGTGCGGGAACGGCTTGGTTCGGTCACCAAGGCCTCGCCGCGGGGGACATCCAAGGCGACGGCCGGCCCGACTTGTACGTGCCGATGCCTTCCGGCCTTCCGAACCTGCTGCTCGTGCAGCAACCCGACGGCAGCGTGCGCGATATGGCGGAAGAAGCCGGGGTCGCGTGGCTCGACGATACGAAAGGCGCGCTGCTGGTGGACCTCGATGGTGATGGACACCTGGATCTCGTAAGCGCCATGCACCACGTGCTGGTGCTGCAGCGCGGCGATGGCCAGGGTCACTTTGCCATCGCCGGGGGCCTGCCCGCCCCCGACGAAGCTCCGTTCTACTCGATCGCCGCCGGCGATGTGGATGGCGACGGGGACCTGGATCTGTTCGGTACGCGCTACGTGCGCACGCACTACGGCGACAGCATCCCGATCCCCATGGAGGATGCGCAGAACGGGCCGAGCAACCACCTGTTCCTCAATCAGGGCGAATTCCGCTTCGTCGACGGAACGCGCGCCGCGGGGCTCGATGCGGACAACCACCGCTTCAGCCTCGCCGCCAGCTTCGCCGACGTGGACGGCGATGGGGATCTCGATCTGTACGTGGCCAACGACTTTGGCCCGAACCAACTCTGGGTGCAGGAAAGCCGCGGCCGTTTCCGCGACCGCGCGCGCGAGCTCGGGGTGCAGGACCAGGCGGCGGGCATGGGCGTGAGTTGGGCGGACTACGACGGGGACGGGGACCTCGATCTGTACGTCAGCAACATGTTCTCTTCGGCGGGTCGGCGCATCGCGCCGCAGACGGGTTTCGCGCCGGGGCTCGATGATTCGCGGCGCAGCGGCCTGATGCGCCACGCGCTCGGCAACTCGCTCTGGCGCCAGGAGGCGGACGGGCACTTCTCGGACCAATCCGATGCCGCTGGCGTGCGCGTCGGGCGCTGGGCTTGGGGCGCCTTGTTCTGCGATTGGAACGGCGATGGTCGGCCGGATCTGTACAGCCCGAACGGATTCATGACGGGGCCGGGACAAGGCGACTTGTGAAGCCCCTTCTGGCGACGCGTGGCGTCGCGCTCCCCCGCACAACGCACGGGCCTCGCCGCGTACCGCGAGGCCTGGGCGGAAGTCAGCCGCGCCATGGACGGCGGCCAATCCTGGAGCGGCCACGAACGCAACAACGCGTGGCTCAACCTCGACGGCGAGCACTTTGCCGACGTCTCGGGGGCCACCGGACTCGATTCCTCGGAAGACGGGCGCATCGTGTTGCCAATGGACTGGAACGGGGATGGGGTGCTCGACCTCTGGCTGCGATCGCGCAGCGGCGTGGGCTTGCGGCTGTTCCTCGGCACCGGCGCCTGGTCCCCCGCGAGCGGGCACCTCAGCCTCGACCTGCGCGCGCGATCCACGCTCGGCCATCGCGCGGAAGCCACCGGCGCCCGGGTCTGGGTGCGCAGCAAGCAGCGCACGCGGCTGTTCGAGGTGCGCGCGGGCGAAGGGTATCTTTGCGGGCAACCCGGGGTGTTGTGCATCCCCCTGCCGGCGGACGATGCGGCAACGGCCATCGACGTGCGCTGGCCCGATGGAACTCGTGCGACGTGGAGCGTTCCCTCGGATCTTCCTGCCGCGGCGCGGGTGGTTTGGCGCCAGGGCGAAGAAGCCCAGGTCGCTGCCGAGACGGCCATTCGTCCCATGGCCAGCGGCGCGGCCCTCGGGGCCGGCGAGACCCCCTCGCGGGTGGTCTTGCGGGCTCCCCTGCCGATTCCCCTACCTGCGGCCATGGGCGAGGGACCGCTGGCCATCTGGCTGGGCCATCCGCCCGAAGGCTGGCAAGCGCCCTCGGACCTGCCGGTTTTCGCCACCGCTAGCGCGCCGGGGATCACGGCGCTCCCCGCTGGCTCCGATGGCCCCCTCGCGGCCATCTTGCCCTTCCTGTTCCCCTTTGGTCCCGCGGAAGACGGCCCGACCCTGCTGCTCTTCGATGCCCGCGGACTCCTGAGTGTGATCCACCGGGGTCCCGCTTCCGCCGAAGACGTCTTGTGGGATCTGGAGAATCTCCTCCGTGAGCCCCCCAAAGGCGCCCTGCGCGGCGCCTGGGGTGGTCGGTGGTTCCATGGCATGCAACGGGACCTCGGCGGCCTGGAACGCTCCTGGCGCGCCCTGGGCGCGAACGACTGGGCGGATCGCCTGGCCCGCTAGGCGAACAGATCGCCTCAACACGGGCTCCCGTTTCCCCGGCGGCCCCGGGCCGGATATGCTTCCCTGGCCTCCACGGCCCCGCCCCCTTGTTCGCCTTGCTCCGCAGCCTGTCCGCCAACCGCCACCTGATCCGCGATTTCGTGGTGCGTGACCTGCGTGCCCGCTACGTGGGCTCGAGCATGGGCTTCTTCTGGTCGGTGGTCTTTCCGATCATCAACCTGGCGGTCTACTGGTTCGTGTTCCGATTCGTGCTCGATGCCCAATGGGCTCCGCACCAGAACGGGACCACCGTCGCCATCCTGATGCTGCTCGGCATCGTGGTCTGGGCCGCCTTCTCGGAGTCCATGTCCCGGGGCACCAACAGCCTCGTGCAGCATGGCAACCTGATCCAGAAGGTCGTTTTCCCCGCCGAGGTCCTGCCCACCTACCTGGTGTGCTCCTCGCTCGTGAACCTGCTCATCGCCATGCCCGTGGTGTTTGTGGCCGTGTTCGTTTTGGGATACGTCGCCCCCGAATCCGATCCCGAGATGCTGGCGAAGATGGCCCAAGCCGGCGACCCGGGTTTCCGCTTTGGTCTGCCCCTGGTGCTGTTCCCCGTTCTGCTGCTGTTGCAGGCGATCTGGACCACCGGCCTGTGCCTGTTCTTTTCGGCGTTCAACTTGTTCTGGCGCGACACGTACCACTTGATGGGTGTGGCGCTGACCGTGTGGATGTTCTCCACGCCGATCTTCTACCCCGCGGCCCAAGTGCAACGGGAAGGGTATGGCTGGCTGCTGGAGATCAACCCCATGCACTGGCTGATCGAGTCCTGGCGTGCGGTGGTGCTGAACGGAAGCTGGCCCGATTGGAGGCATTTGGGCCTCTTCGCGTTGGCGTCGGTGGTGGTCTTTGCACTCGGTGCCGCCTTCTTCCAGAAGCAGGGCAAACGCTTCCCCGACCTGCTCTAGGCGCGCTACTGCCCAGCCCTGGGAATCGCCGGTCGCCGCGCGGCTGGATCGAGACACCCCCCGCGCAGAACTTCTGGGCCCGAGCCGCCTTGCGGACCTTTGATTTTCCCCGCGCTCCCAGGCCCTGGTAGACTTCCTGCGCCTGCCGGCACGCTGGCCCCCTGGGGCCGGTCCCAGAACGACACGCATCAGCCCTGCGGCGTCCGACCTTGTTCCGCTACCTCCGCACAATCCGAGACCATCGCCAGCTCGTCGCCGACTTCGTACGGCGCGACCTGCGGGCGCGTTACGTGGGCTCGAGCATGGGCTTCTTCTGGTCCGTGGTGTTCCCGATCATCAACCTGATCGTCTTCACCTTCGTGTTCCGGATGATCCTGAACGCCCGTTGGAGCGACTTCCAGGACGGCACGACGGTGGCCGTGATCATGCTGATGGGCATTGTGATCTGGTCGGCTTTTGCGGAGTCCATGTCGCGCTGCACGAACTCGCTGGTCGAGAATTCCAACCTGATCCAGAAGGTGGTGTTCCCGGCCGAGGTCCTGCCGACTTACATGGTGATCTCCTCGCTGATCAACATGTTGATCTCCTTCCCCGTGGTGCTCGCCGCGGTGATCTGGCTCGGTTACGTGGATCCGATCACGGACCCGGCCGTGCTCGCGAAGATGGCCGAAGCCGGCGACCCGGGTTTCAACCTGGGCCCCTCGCTCGTCGTGCTGCCCCTATTGCTCCTGCTGCAGGGCCTGCTCACGGCGGGCCTCGGCATGTTCTTCGCCGCGTTCAACCTGTTCTGGCGCGACACCTTCCACCTGATGGGCGTAGCCCTCACGGTGTGGATGTTCGCCACGCCGATCTTCTACCCCGCCCTCGCCGTCGAACGCAAAGGCTTCGGCTGGCTGCTCGACCTGAATCCGATGCACTGGCTGATCGACAGCTACCGCCGCATCGGGCTCAACGGTCAGTGGCCCGAGTGGAGCCGCCTGGGCATGTTGGCCCTGGTCAGCATGCTCTTGCTCCACCTGGGGTCCAGCTTCTTCCGCTCGCAGAAAAACCGCTTCCCCGACCTGCTGTAGAACCGCCATGTACGAAACCAAGAAGGACAAGGCCCTGATCGGCGGCGGCTCGGCGATCGTGGCACGCGGGCTGGGCAAGACCTATCGCCTCTACGACAAACCCATCCACCGCCTCTGGGACCTGATGCTGCCAGGCAAGCCGCGCGGCAAGGAGTTCTGGGCGGTGCGCGACGTGTACTTGGACATCCCGCGCGGCTCGACGGTGGGCATCATCGGCGAAAACGGCGCGGGCAAGAGCACCCTGCTCAAGCTGCTGACGGGCATCACTCACCCGACCGTCGGCGAGGTGCACGTGGATGGCCGCGTAGCGTCGTTGCTCGAGCTTGGAGCCGGCTTCCACCCCGAATTCTCCGGGGCCGAGAACATCCGCCTCAACTGCTCGATCCTCGGCATGACCGACGAGGAGATCGCCGAACGTTTCGAACGCATCGTGGAGTTCTCCGAACTCGGCGAGTTCATCCATCGCCCGGTGAACACGTACAGCTCGGGCATGCAAGTGCGCCTTGGCTTCTCGGTCGCCACTAGCGTCGACCCGGACATCCTCATCATCGACGAAGCTCTGGCCGTGGGCGACGAGCACTTCAAAGGCAAGTGCATCAACCGCCTCAACGAGTTCCAGGAGCAGGGCAAAACCACCTTGTTCGTCTCGCACGACATGGGTTCGGTGAAGTCCATGTGCCAGCAGGTGATCCTCATGCACGAGGGCCGCGTGCTCGAACAAGGCACCGCCGAAGAGGTCGCGGACGAGTATCTCAAGCGCGCCCACGCCCGCGGCAACGACCGCTTGTCTTCGCTCAACCGCACCATCGACGCTTATCCGCGCTGGGGTTCCGGCGAGGTGCGCACCACCACCGTCGAGATGTTCGCCGAAGGCAACAAGCCGACCCAGACCTTCGAACCCGGCATGCCCTTCCGCGTGCGCGTCGGCTACGAGGTCACGGGGGATTGCGCCGATCCGGTGTTCGGCATGGGCCTGTACCGCTCCGACGGCACCTACGTCAACGGCAGCAACCACTATTGGCGGCGGGACCCGATCGAAATCGGTCCGGTACGGAATGGGGAGAAGGGGTACGTCGAGATGGCCTTCGAATCCCTGCCCTTGCTCAAGGGCCAGTACTACCTGACCCTGTTCGTCTACGACCACAGCAAACCCGCGCCGACCCCGGTCGATCACCGCGAACATGCGGCGGTCTTCGAGGTTCTCGACGGTCGCCAGATGCAACACGGGCTGCTCTTCCTGCCGACCCGCTGGACCGTGGCGCGCTCGGGCCAGGATCCGCGTTCGTCCCAGGAATAGTCAGGGCCTGCCCCGCTCCGGGATC
Source organism: Planctomycetota bacterium (assembly GCA_041398705.1). Lineage (GTDB taxonomy): Bacteria > Planctomycetota > UBA1135 > UBA1135 > NORP259. Next base: position 313,328 of record JAWKUI010000004.1, read on the forward strand.
GGATCCATCCGGTTCCCAGCCACGCAAGGCCGCTGGTTTCCTTTCCGCGACACCAGGCCGGAAAGCGGTTGCCCGGGGCCGGTTGTTTTCGCCGCAGACCCCAAAGGGGATTAGGATTGCATAGGGCCCCCACCCTGCTTCCCATGCCCAACCCCCTCGAACTGCCCTTCGATCAGTACCAGCGGTACCGGCTGGTGGCCGATATGATCGAGAAGTTGCCCGGATCCCGCGATCTGGTGATCCTCGACGTGGGCGGCCGCACGGCCAACCTCCGGGCGTTCCTTCCCGAGCACCGGGTCGTGCTGGTGGACGTGGACCCCTCCGATGCCCAGGGCCTGGTGCTTGGCAGTGGCGCTGCCCTGCCCTTCGCCGACCGTAGCTTCGACGTGGTCGCGGCCTTCGATACCCTCGAGCACGTTCCGCCGGCGCTGCGGGACGATTTCGTCCGCGAATGCGCCCGGGTCTGCCGGGGTTTCGTTTTCCTTGCTGGCCCCTACCAATCCGATGGCGTGCAGCGGGCGGAAGAAGCATTGCAGTCCTTCCTCGCCGGCAAACTGGGCAGCCGACACCGCTACCTCGAAGAACACCGGATCCTCGGCCTGCCCGACCGCGCGCGAGCCGAAGCGATCCTGACCGAAGCCGGCGCCCAGGTCGGCGTCATCGGGCACGGCGAACTGAACCGCTGGCTGCTCACGATGTGCCTCGAGCTGTACATGGAGCACGACCCGCTGTTGCAGCCCCTGGCGCGCGAGTTCTACTCCTTCTACAACCAGCACGTCTACCCGCACGACCACGGCGCAGAGGTCTACCGCCACGTGATCCTCGCGAGCCTCGGCGGCGCCCCGCTGCCGACCGTGGATTCCGTGCTGGCAGCCCCGGCCTTGCCTGCGCAGACAGAAGCCGTTCTGCAGGCCTTTGCTCGCCGCATCCTGGAACTCGATGCCCAAGCGGAGGTCTGGCGGCCCGAGATCGAACGCATCCGCGGCGTCGTGCGCGACCTGGAAAAGGACCTGGCCGAGCACAAGGCCAGTCTCGCGACCTCTGAGAAGGATCTGGCGGAGCACAAGGCCAGTCTCGCGACCGCTGAGAAGGATCTGGCGGAGCACCGGGACTCGCTAAACACCTGCTCCTCCGACCTGGAACAACACCGTACATCCCTGTGGGTCGCCCTGCAGGATCTCGAAGAGCACCGCAAGGTCGTCAGCGAGCTGACCCGCCTCCGGGCGGAGGAGCGGGAAGCCTTCCAGGAATTGGAGCGGTCCCTACGCGAAGAGCTCGCCGATACGTCCAGTACGGATGAGCTCGAACACCGGCTCTCGCGCAAAGCCCAGCACATCCAGCACATGGAAGCCGAGCTGGACCGGGTCAACCAACTCGCCAGCGGACTGAACGAGCAGCTGGTCCAGGCGCACGAACAGTACCAAGCCCAATTGCGCGAGGCTGCCCGCCAGCAGGTCGAAACCGAGCGCAGGTTGTCGATCAGCCAGGATCACGGGGCCCAGCTCGAAACGCGCCTCGCTGGCGCCACCGCCGTACTGGCCTCGCGCTGGCAGATCCTCAAACGCCTCTTTGGACCGAAACTGCGTCCCTGAGCGGCCTTGCCCCGCCGGGCCCTAGAGCCCGTACTCCTTGATCTTGCGGTATAGGGTGCGCTCGCCGATGCCGAGCACCTGCGCAGTCTTTTGCCGATTGCCCGCCATCAGCTCGAGGTTCGCCTGGATCAGCGCCTTCTCGACTTCGGCCAACGACGCCCCGGCCAGCGGGAAGCCGCCGCCCACCACCCCGGGGGTCGCGCCCCCGCGGATGGTCTCGGGCAGATCGTCCACGGTGATGCACTCCCCGCGGGCGAGCACGACCATGTTCTCGACCGCGTTGCGCAACTCACGGATGTTGCCGGGCCAGGGATAGCGCACCATCAATGCGCGGGCTTCGGGCGTGATCCCCGAGACGCTGCGCCCGTGTTCGCGCGCGAATTCCTTGATGAAGTGCTCCACGAGCAGCGGCACGTCCCCTGTCCGTTTGCGCAAGGGCGGCAACACGATCGTGACCACCTGCAAGCGGTAGAACAGGTCCTCGCGGAACGAGCCCTCTTCCACCATCGCACGCAGGTCCTGGTGGGTGGCCGCGATCAGGCGGATGTCGACCTTGATCGTCTTGTTGCCCCCCACCGGCATCACCTCGCGCGATTCAAGCACGCGCAGCAGTTTCGCCTGGGTCGCCTTCGGCATGTCCCCGACTTCATCGAGGAACAGTGTGCCCCCATCGGCATAGGCGATGCGCCCGACCTTGTCGCCCGTGGCGCCGGTGAACGCCCCTTTCACGTGCCCGAACAACTCGGACTCGATCAACCCCTCGGACATGGCCGCCGAGTTCACCGCCACGAAGTTCTTCCCCGCGCGCGCGCTGTTGTTGTGCAGGGCGCGCGCGACCAGTTCTTTTCCGGTGCCGCTTTCCCCGAGGATCAGCACGTTCGCGTTGGTGCCCGCCACCTGGCCCAGGATCTCGAGCACCCGCGTGATCTCGGGGGAATGCCCGAGGATACCCTCAAAACCGAACCGCTTGTCGAGCTGTCGGCGCAGGTCCAGGTTCTGGCGCAGCAGCTCCTCGTTCTGTGACTTGAGCCGATAGCGTTCGACCGCCCGCGCCACCTTGCCGCGCAATTCGGGCAGTTTGACCGGTTTGGGCAGGTAGTCGAGCGCGCCGTGCCGCATGGCATCTACCGCGGTTTCGATCGAAGCATGTCCGGTGATCAAGATCACCGCGGCATCAGGCTGTAGCCGCCCCGCCTCCTTGAGCACTTCGAGTCCCGACAGATCCGCCATGCGCAGGTCGGTCAGCACCACGGCAAACGTGCGTTCCTCGAGCGCCGCCACCGCCGCCTTGCCCGAGCCCACCACCTGGCATTCGTACTCCTCCCCCTCGAGCACATCCGCCAGGGATTCCGCGTGGGCCAGGTCGTCGTCCACGATCAGGATGCGATCGCTACTCATGCTTGTCCTTCCTCGATTTGCCCTTCGTCGGGCTCGCTACCGCCCCGTCCCGCCAATTCCTGGACCAGCGGAAGACGCAGACTGAAGCTCGTGCCTCGACCGGGCTCGGAAATCACCTTCACCGTGCCCCCGTGCTCCTGCACGGTGCGCCGCACGGTCGAAAGGCCCAGCCCTGTGCCGCCGCGCTTGGTGGACCAATAGAGATCGAAACAGCGCGCCACCTGCTCTTCGTCCATTCCGACGCCAGTATCGGTGATGCGCAAGAGGGCCCAAGGACCTTCGCGATGCAGTTGGCAGATCAATTCGCCGCCCCCCGGCATCGCCTGGTGCGCGTTGACCATCAGGTTCATCAGCACCCGCCGGATCGCCTCGCGGTCGATCATCACGAGGGGGAAATGGCGGGGCAAATCCTCGTGCACCACGACCCCGGACCCGGAGAGTTGGGGGGCGAGGAATTCGAGCACCTCGTGCACCAAGGCCACCAGATCCTGGGGCGCCCGGTTGACCTGGCCGCCGCGGGCGAAGCGCAGGAAGTCATCGAGGATGTGTTCGAGGTGATCGACCTCGCGCTGCAGCACCGCTAGGCGCTTGAGCACGCGGCGGTCCCGGGGTGATGGCTCCGGCGCCTGGCCCGCGCGCTCCCCGCTGAATTCCTCCTCCAGCAGCGTCAGGTTGATCGCCATGGTGGACAGGGGATTCTTGATCTCGTGTGCCAGACCCCGGGCCACCAGGGTGAGGAAGTCGTCCGGGCCCGGAGCCGACTCCCCGGGGGATTCCGCCCGTGACTCGCTCATGGGCTCCAATCTACGCTGGCCCTCGGGGAGGCCCAAGGCCCCGCCGCGTTTTCCCCCGCCCCTCGGGCGGGAACCGCGCGAGCCCCGGCGCGCAGGTGCAGATCCAGGGCGCGCCCCGGGCTACAGTAGGGCCATGCACAGTCCCCGTCTGCCCTTGCCGGACCAGGCCCTGCCCGATCCGGAGGTGGTGCAAACCCTCGCCGAAGCCCTGACCCAGGGCCACATCGTCGCCCTGCCCACCGAGACCTGCTATGGCCTCGCCGTGCGTGCCGACCAGGCTGGCGCCCTCGAATCCCTGCGTGGGGTCAAAGAGCGGCCGGCGGAGCGCATCTTCAGTTGGCATGCGGCGGCTTGGCCGAAGGCGCTCACTCCGCGAGAACTTCCGCGGGTTGTCTCGCGCCTTGCAGAGAACTGTCTACCCGGCCCCGTGACCCTCGTGTTTCCGGTGGCGCCGGAAGTGGCTTCGGAACTGGGCGCATCGGCTTTCTTGCATGAAGGCCGCATCGGCCTGCGCGTGCCCGAACACGCCGGGACCCGCGCGGTGCTCGCGGCAGTTCCCTTTCCGGTGGCGATGACCAGCGCAAATCACTCGGGCGCGGATCCCCTGACCGATCCCGCGGCCGTGGCGTCGGTGTTCGACGGCCGCGTGGCCGCAATCGGCGATGGCGGACCCTGCCGCCTGGGCGCGAGTTCCACCGTGCTGCTCGTGGAGCAAGGACGATTCGAGATCCTGCGACAAGGCGGCCTAGCCCTCGAAGACCTGCGCCGCGCCGCCGGACAGCGCATCCTGTTCGTCTGCACCGGCAACACATGCCGGTCCCCCATGGCCGAAGCCCTGGCGCGCGCCGCCTTGGCCGCCGCCCTCGGCACCGACGAAAAGTCGATCGGCACCTTTGGATTCTCCGTCGCCAGCGCGGGGGTCTACGCCTCCCTCGGAGCCCCCGCCTCGCGCGAAGCCGTGCAAGCCGTGGCCGAACGCAACCTGCGCCTGGAACACTCGTCGACGCCGATCCAGCAGGGCCTCGCGATGGACCCCGACGTCATCTACTGCCTGACGCGCAGTCATTTGAACGCATTGCGTCAGGTCCTGCCCCTGGGCAGCGGCCCTGCGGTCGAGTTGCTCGATGCCCAAGGCTACGACATCCCCGATCCGATCGGGGGCCCGCTCGAGGTATACCGCGAAACCCGCGACGCCATCGAAGCGGCCATTCACTCGCGCCTGACGGAATGGGTCGGCTGAGCGCGCAGGCTTCGACTCAACCCGCCGACATGCGGTTGCGCAGTTCCAAGTTGGCTTCGTAGATCGCCGCCATCAGGCCGCGTTTCGCCTCCACCTGGACATCATCCTCGGAAAGCCCCTGCACTGCGCGGAAGCGCGAAGGCACGCCGCTGTCCCCAGCCGCCGACGTGCGTTGCCCGCGCGAAACTTGATCGAGCATCGCACCGAGTTTCTCCAGTCGGCGCTCGAGCAGATCCACCCGCCGCTCCCACGCGGCATCGCGGTCCCGCAGCAATCGGTCCACATCGAGCTCCGCCGGCAACGGCATCGCCGGAGGCTGGGGCGCCCTCATGTCCACGACCTCGACCGCCGGCGGGGCAAGTTCCACTTGCGGCGCGACGGATTGCAATTCGACCGCGGGCTCCGGAACCGGCATGCGGCGCACGGCGGCCCTCGAGAAGCGTTCGATCATGGCGGCCCGATCGCCACCCGAGCGCTGCGCCAGTTGGGCGCCGCGTGCCGCCGCCTGCTCGAGACTCGCCAAGTCGCATGCGCCCGGTTCGCCGCGGAATCCGCGCAGGTGCGCCCCGCCGATGCTCACGCTCACGCGCAGGGCGCCGATCTGGTCCCCCCACGAAGCGTTGCGGGTCACGGCATTCAAATCGCCCGCCAAGGTCGCCAGCCGTTCGGGCGACAGCCCCTGCAAGTACAACAGGCACTCGCCGGCCTCGCGCCGCCCCGCCAGGATTCCATCCACTGGCAAGAGTCGTTCGAGCAGGCTGACGAAGAGCCCCTGGGCGAAGGCCGTTCCCTTGCGCAGATCCCAATCGGCAAAGCCGTCCAGCCGCACGTGCAACACGGCAAAGTCCAAACCCGCTTCCCGGGCCCCGGCCAGACCCCGTTCGGCCAGGCGGACCACTTCGTCATCGGCCGCGGGCAGGCGACCATGGAGCACATCGGGGGAGAACAGCACGCTTGGGGAGAACCGGGCGGTCCAGCCCGATGCTAGCGTTTTTCCGGCCAGGCTGAATCCGTTGACCACGCTTGCCGTGACGGGATCGCGGCGACCCGTGCCCGCGTTCCCGATTTGAGACGCGGTTCAGGAGGCGCTCTGCAGGACCTCGAAGGCTTGCTGCTCGTCCGCGGCCTGACCCAGGCGACTGCGCACTTCGGCATTGCCCAGCACCCGGGCCACGTCGGCCAGGGTCCGGATGTGCACCAACTTCTGCGCCTTGGGGATCAGCAGGAGCACCACCAGCTCCGCCGGCGCCCCATCCATGCTTTCAAACGGCACCCCTTGACCGGGGGCGGTGATGCCGAGGCAAGCCAGGGGCTCCGCAATGCCATCGAGGGCAGCATGGGGAATCGCGATGCCGCGCTCCATGCCCGTGGACATGGACCGTTCACGGCGCAGAACAGCCTCCAGGGCCGGTTCCGCCTGGGCGGCGGTCAAACGCCCCCGATCCACAAGGATCTGGACGAGGTCCGAGATTCCCTGCCACTTGTCCGGGGGGTTGAAGCCCACCACCAGCCCTTCCGGGCCCAGCAGCTCGCCGAGTTTCATACCCCCAGTCTACGGGGCTGCCCGGCAGGTCTCCAAGGGAGCACCGGCCCCATCCGCGGAAATCGCGGAATCCGACCGGCGCACGCCTTGTTTCAGGCCACTTTGCGGACCTCTTTGTGCTCTTCCTGTTCGTGCCGTCCGCCCTCTTGCAACTTGAGCATGCGCCCGATGACGATCGCGGCCACGCCGACACCGGCCGAAAGCAACGCGCCCATCTTGGCTTGGGCCTGCAGCTCCAGGATCTGGGCCGCCTGCGGGTGGCCCGGGGGCGGGCTGAAGGCCGCGGAGGAGACGAACAGGGCCACGGTCAGGCCCAGGCCGGCGACCATGCCGGCCATGAACAGGTCGGTCGTGGACATGCCCCGGGGCAGTCCAAACCCGAGTTTGCTGCCGAACTTGCTCATGGCGAAGACCCCGACGGTCTTGCCGATCACTAGCGAAGCCAACACGATCCAGGTCATGGCGCCGACGCCTTCCAGGCGCACGCCGGCGTTGGCCAGGGCGAAGAAGAACAGGCCCAGATCCACTGGGACCTCGACGGCGTGCTCGAAGCGCTCCAGGGTCGAGTGGGACAGGTGCAGGTCGCGGGCGGTCTCCTCACCCATGATGTCGACCTCGTCTTCGCTGAAGAACAGGCCGGTGTCCCGGCGCGGACCGGGCATGAAGGGCACGATCGGCACCAGGGCCAGGGCCGGGTGCAGGTGCGCCAGCACGAGGCCGCACCAGGCAAAGGGGCCAGCGACGAAGATGTACGGCCACCAGGCGGTCACGTTGCGGGCCCGCATGAGGTAGGCGAAGGCCACGCCGACCCCCACCAGGGCCAACCAAGCGGGCTCGGCCGGATGGGCCGGGTCTCCGTAGAAGATGGCGATGATGCCCAGGCCCAGGGCGTCGTCCGCCACGGCCAGGAGCAGCAAAAAGTTCACAGCCGGGTGGTGTCCCCCGAAGACGGTGCGGGCCACCAGCCACGCCAGGGCGATGTCGGTGGCGGTCGGGATACCCCAACCCCGTTGCACCGAAGGCCACAGCTCGCTGGCCCGGTCGTAGATGCCCATGCTCGCGGCGATCTGCACCGAAGCGAAGAACACGATGATCGGACCGACGACCCCCCCGAGGGTTGCGAACAAAGGATTTACAGCCTTGCGCAGGGGGTTCAGGCTGCCGCCAGGCAAGGCGGCCTCGGTGATCTCCTTGGCCGCGATGGCAAAGAAGAAGACCATGAACACATCATTGACCAGGAAACTCAGGGTCAGATGGTGCCCGAAGATCGAGAAGTGCCCCGGAAGCTCCCAGACGCCCTCCCCGTGGCCGGCGCCCAGCAGGTAGTGGTACGTCTCCGGAGCCAGGTTGGCGAAGGCCAGGGCTGCGACCACCCCGGCGATCAGGGGGATGGAGAACTCCTGCAGGTATTGGATGGCGCGGTGTCTTTGGTGGCTCATGGGGCAGATGGGATCCACCGGGGAGGCACCCGGCTCCAGCAGTTATCGGCCTTGGCATTCGCTGGATACAGAAAACCCATGATGGGTTTCCTGCCTGGGAAGGGAAGGAATAACTTCGTGGATCGTCCCGGCCTTGTTCCCGAACCGGGGTCAGATGGGTTTGACCGGAGTGGATTTGCTCCCTAGAGTGCCCCACCTCAGGACAGAAGAGCCCTAACATCAAGTCTGCCAAGAACATAGCCGGACACCCGGCGACCGTCTTCCCTCCCAACCGCCGCACCTGAAATCGCGATGATCGCCACCGCGCTGCTCTTGACCCTTCCCCTGGCCCTGCCCCTCCGTGCGACTCAAGGTGGTCCAGGGGAGCAGGCGATTCCGCCCATCCAGGAAGTGGGATCGGAGTACATTCTCAATTTCCCACAGTCCCCGGACGGGCAAAGCGGCATGTCCCTGGCCCAATTCGTCCAGGCCTGCCAGCAGGTGACCGGCCTCACCTTCCACGTCAAGGAGGACGCCGCCTCGCGCCTGAGCACCTCCTTCGTGCGTCTGCTGGGCCCTAAGCGCATCCCGAAGGACAAGTTCTACTCGTTCTTCCAGATCCTGATGGTCGTCAACGACTTCGTCTGCACGGAGATCGGACCGGCGGGCATCAGCGTGATCCAGATCGATTCGATCGCCCCGGGCAACGCCGCCGGCGGTGCCAAGGTGCGCCAGGCGGCCCCCTACGTCCCGCCGGAGGACCTGCACCTCTACGCCGACCAACCGGCCACCCTGATCACCACGGTGGTCAACCTCCCGAACACCGACGTGCGCAGCTTGTCGAACACCCTGCGCAGTCTGATTTCGGACCCGAACACCCAGCAGATGATCCCCGCGGGCAACTCGAACTCGTTCGTGCTCACGGGTTTCGGCACCCAGGTGGCGGCTCTCGCTCGCATGCTGATCATCATCGACGAAGCTTCGGTGATCGATTTGCCCGAACCCGAGTTCCGCCTGATCCGCCTCGAGTACGCTGCAGCGGACGAGATCGCGACCATCGTCGAGGAGCTGCTCGACTTCAACTCGCAGTTCGCGAGCCGCGCCGCCGCCGCCCAACCCCAGGGCCCGACCGCCCCCCTTGCCCGCAGCCAGGGTCAGGTCAAGATCATCGTCGACCCGCGCCAAAACTCCCTGGCCGTGCTGGCGCTGCCCGAAGAGATGCCGCGCATCCGCGACCTGGTGGCCCAGCTCGACGTCGATACCGTCGATAGCGAACGCGCTTACCACATCTACGCCGTGGAGAACGTGAAGTCCGCGGACCTGGCGGAAACCCTCAACTCGTTCCTGAGCGATGCGAGCCGCCTGGAGACCCAGCCCGGCTCCCCGCAGAACAGCAACGCCGCCGGCCGGGGCAACAACAACTCCGAATTCGTGGTGGTGCCCGATGAAAAGTCGAACTCGCTGCTGATCGCGGCGAGCCGCACCCGCTACCAGGAAGTGCTCGACCTGATCCGCCGCCTCGACCAGCGCCAACCCCAGGTGCTGATCGAAACCGCGCTGATCGAACTCACCGGCCAGGACATCTACGACCTGGGCATCGAACTGGCCCTGGCGGATTTCACCGGCAGCCCGTCCTCGGGCGGCTGGGGCGTCACGAACTTCGGCCTGTCGACCCTGTCCGATACCAACGGTGACGGCATCATGGACCTGCGCGTCCCGAACGCGGGCACGGGTTTCACCGCGGGTTTCCTCGACGGTGAGGACTTCAGCCTGCCCGTCCTGCTCGCCGCCCTGGAAGAGAACCGCAACTCGAACGTGCTCAACGTGCCGAGCGTGCTGGTCAACAACAACTTCCAGGCCACCGTAGAGACCAAGGAAGAACAACCCACCACCACCATCACCGCGGTGGGTACCACGGGTCAGACCCAAGAGAACTTCAACACGTACGAGGAGGCGGGTATCACCATGAAGATCTCCCCGTCGATCAGTTCCTCGAACTACGTGCGCATCACGGTCGAGCTGCAGATCTCGAACTTCATCGGCAGCGTGAGCGGCGCCATCCCGCCGCCCCGGAGCACCCGGATGCTGACCACGGAAGTCACCGTGCCCGATGGCGATACCATGGTGATCGGCGGCATCATCGTCGACAACCACTCGGAAACCGGCCGCAAGGTGCCCTTCCTCGGCGACCTGCCCCTGGTCGGCACCCTCTTCCGTCGCGACTCCACCACCGGCACGCGCACGACCCTGTACTTCTTCGTGACCCCGCACATCCTCGATGACGCGGAGTTCGCCGACCTCGCCGAGATCTCCTACCAGAAGAAGATGGAAGCGGCGAGCACCATCGGCTCGGACCGCCTGCGCATCATCGACAGCGACTTCGGCGGCGACCGCGCCCTGATCGACCTCGATGGATTCGACATCCCGCTGTACTCGAGCCCGCCCCGCGGCGAAGTCGGCGCGGACGCCATCGGCAAGACTACGGAAGAAGTCAACCAAACCCTGAAGGGCTCCAAAGACTGATTCCTGAGCTCCCACCGACATGGTAAGTATCGCCGATCTCCTGCTCGACGCCGGCCTCGCCCGTAACCAACTGGACGAGGTCCGGCAGACGGCCATCCACTCCGGGGAATCCATCGACCGGGTCATCCTGCAACGGGGATGGCTCGACGAGCCCACCCTGCTGCAGGTCTACGCCAAGCACCTGGGTTACGAATTCCGCGGCAGCCTGGAGGGCATCAAGGTCCCGACGCGTTTCGTGGACTCGATCCCTGTCCAGTTCGTGCGCAACTACAACCTGATCCCCCTCGAAGTCGGGGACGATCGGGTAGTCAAGGTCGCCACGTGCGCGCCTCTGGATCCCCACCCGATGGACGACCTGGCAGCCATGCTCGGCTGCGAGATCGACCCCGTGCTGGCGCCGAAGCTTGAGATCACGGGCCTGATCGCCCGCGCCTACCGCCACAAGGCGGACGGCGTGGACGAAGCCCTCGAAGCCGTGGCCGAGGATGGCGACATCGGGTCGATGGCCGCCGAGATCGACGAGGCCGAAGACGTTCTCAACGTCTCGAACAAAGCCCCGATCATCAAGCTGGTCAACACCGTGCTCTTCCAGGCCTTGAAGATGAGGGCTTCGGACGTGCACTTCCAGCCCTACGCCGACCGCATGCAGGTGCGTTTCCGCATCGACGGCATCCTCTACGACATGGATTCGATTCCCCGTCGTGTGCAGGACGCCATCATCAGCCGCGTGAAGGTGATGGGCAAGATGGACATCGCCGAGCGCCGTCTGCCCCAGGACGGTCGTGCCACCATCCGCCTCGGCGACGGCGAAGTCGACGTGCGTATCTCGACCGTGCCGACCTCCGACGGCGAGCGCATCGTACTGCGTCTGCTCGACAAGTCCGCCAAGCTCTACACCCTGGACGAGATCGGCCTAACCGCCGAAAACCAAGATACGATCCAGGACTACCTGAACTTCAACCACGGCATCATCCTGGTGACCGGGCCGACCGGTAGCGGCAAGACCACCACCCTCTATGCGTCGATGGCGCAAATCGACACGCGCCAGAAGAACGTGCTGACGATCGAGGACCCGGTCGAATATGCCCTGCCCGGGGTCAGCCAGGTCCAGGTGAACACCAAGAAGGGCCTGACCTTCGCCACCGGCCTGCGCTCCTTCTTGCGTCAGGACCCGGACGTGATGATGGTCGGTGAGATCCGTGACCTCGAAACCGCCGAGGTGGCCATCCGCGCCGCACTCACCGGTCACCTTGTGTTCTCAACCGTTCACACGAACGACTCCGCCTCCACCATCACCCGTATGGTGGACCAAGGCGTGGAACCCTACCTGGTCTCCAGCTCGATCGTGCTGATCATCGCCCAGCGTCTGGTGCGTACGATCTGCCGCCATTGCCGCGAGGAAGTGCCGATCACCGACGAGTGGAAGGCCAAGCTCAGCAAGGTCGGAATGGATCTCGCGCGCATGAACGGCAAGGTCAGCATCGGCCGGGGCTGTGAAGAGTGTTTCCACTCGGGATACTCGGGCCGGACGGCCATCTACGAGATCCTGCCGGTCGACGAGGAGCTGCGCACCCAGATCATGGAAGGCGCCAGCGCCACCGAAATGAAGCGGGCCGCCGTGCAGCGTGGCCTTATCACCCTGCGTGAGGATGGCCGCACCAAGATCGTCGCCGGTATGACCACCGCCGACGAAGTGCTGCGTGTGACCCAGCTCGACTTCGAATAGGCGCGATGCCGATCTACGAATACAAAGCCTACGGCCCCGGAGGCGCCACCAAGACCGGCATCATCGATGCCGACACGGAGCGCGACGCCCGGAACAAGCTGCGGCGCGACAAGCTCCTGGTGCACCAGCTCAGCGAGGTGCGCGGGGGCCGCAAGCGCGCCGCCAAGAAAGGCGTCAAGGCTCCCAAGGAAGGTCTGCTCACGCGGGCGATGGAAGCCCGCGCGCAACGCCAGGGCCCCGGGGCCAAGGAATCCGAGATCGTCGGCGGGATCACGCGCCAGATGGCCACCCTGCTCGGTTCGGGTATCCCCCTCTCCGACACCCTCTCCGCCATCGTCGACCAGTCCGAACAACGCACGGTCGAAACCATGTTCCGCCAGGTGCGCGAGGACATCCAGTCGGGCTCCAACCTCGCCGACGCCCTCGGGCGCCACCCGCGCTGGTTCAGCCCGCTGTACGTGAACATGGTCAACGCAGGCCAAGCCTCGGGCAACCTGGACACGGTCCTTTCGCGCCTCGCCGACTACCTGCAGTCGCAGCGCGTTCTGCGCCGCAAGGTCATCGGCGCCCTGACCTACCCCATGATGATGGTCGGCATCGGCTTCATCGTGGTCACGATCCTCATGGCCAAGGTGGTTCCGGAAATCACCGCCATGCTCGTCGACCAGGGCAAAGCCCTGCCGCCCCCCACCAAACTGCTCGTCGGCATTTCGAAGATCTTCCAGGACTACTGGTGGGCCATCTTCGCCGTGATCGGCATCGTCTCCGCGACGGTCGAGCGTTTCTACAGGAACTCGGACAAGGGCCGCCTGGCCATCGACCGCTTCCTGCTCAAGATCCCCGTGCTCGGGGACATGCTGCGCAAGGCTGCCGTCGGCCGCTTTACCCGCACCCTTTCCACCCTGCTGCAATCCGGCGTGCCCGTCATCCAGAGCCTGGATATCACCCGCAACGTCGTGGGCAACCGGGTCATCGCCGACGCCACGGATCACATCAAGACACGGGTCGTCGAGGGCACCGACATTTCGGCCCCCCTCAAGGCCAGTGGGGCATTTCCCAGCGTGGTAGGCTATATGGTCGCCGTTGGCGAACAATCTGGCGAATTGGAAGAGATGCTCGACCGTATCGCCGGAGCCTACGACGAGGAAATCAATATGGTGACCGAACGGTTCACCGCCCTGCTCGAGCCCATCATGATCGTGGCCCTGGCAGGAATCGTCGGCTTCATCGTCTATGCCATCATCGTGCCGATCTTGGAGATCGGCCGCGTCTGAACGAACCATGAAAGTACGGAACCAATCCCGAGTCCGCCGCAACCACGGCTTCACCATCGCCGAACTGATGGTGGTCATCCTGATCATCGGCCTCTTGGCCACCCTCGTGGTGCCCAAGGTCATGGACCAGTTCAACACGGCCAAGTGGGGCAAGGTCGAGGCGACCTCTCTGCCCTGTCGAACGCCCTGCAGTCCTACGCCATGGCCAACGGGGGCGACTTCCCCGACAGCCTCGAGCACCTGGTCGAGCGCGACGCCAACGGCAAGTCCTTCCTGCAGCAGTCCGTGGTTCCGCGGGATCCGTGGAAGAACGAGTACGTCTACATGCCGCCGGAAGGCAACCGCGAGTACGAACTGTGGTGCTATGGCAAGGACGGCCAGCCGGGCGGCGAAGGCGATGACCGCGACCTGAGCAGCCAAATGGTCCGCGACGGCCAGGAGTAGTCATGGCGCTGCGCCCCCCCAGGGTCCGGTCCTCCCGGCCAGGCGCCCTCTCGACCCGGGGGGGCTTCACCATCGTCGAACTGTCGGTCGTCGTGCTGCTCATCGGCATGATGACCTACCTAGTCAGCGCTAGCTTCGAGTCGATGGTGCCGGGGGAACGCCTCAATACCACCGTGCGCAACCTCGCCGGGGTGCTGCGCGAGGCGCGCCGCGAGGCGACGACCCGCAACAAGCCGTATTACGTGCTCTACGACCTGGACCAGAACCGGTACCGGGTCATCACCCCCTTCGTACGAGGCGGGGGCTTGTTCGTCGCGGGGTACCACAACGAAGAAGATCGGCTGCTCGGGGACTGGGAGGTTCCCAGCGAGGGCGTGAAGATCAACGCGGTCATCATCGCCGGGCAGCGGTTCGAGCAGGGCCAAGCGCTGGTGCAGTTCGATTCCGCAGGATCGGCGAGCGAGCACTCCGTGCTGGTATCCCAACCCGCCTACAACAACCTGTTCACCGTCGAAGTGCTGGCTCTCACCGGGCTGATCCGCTTCCACGAGGGGCTTTACGAGCGCGCCGCGCCGCAGGACGGGGACTTCGAATGAAACCGCTTTCCCGCCGTGCACGGTCGGGTTTCACCCTGATCGAAGCCGCCATCACGATCGCCATCGTGGGTCTGGCCGTGACCTACACCCTGCAGGCCCTGACCTCCGCGCAGACCACGGCGGCCTACAGCCACGACCTGAAACTCGCGCGCGAGATGGGGCTGCGCACCTTGGGTCAGGCCGCCACCGGGCAATTCGAACACGAATACGGACAACTGCTCACCGGCAACTATCCCGAGGACGAAGCGCCGCGCATGTCCTACCAGATGGTCTTCGGCGACACGCAACTGCCCCCCCACGGCGACGATGTCGATCGCAACCGGGAGCGGGTGGACAACTGGGCCAACCGCCGCGATTGGGAAGAACGTCAGGGCAATACGACTGGGGACGAAGAGGAGCACGGGGAATATGAAACCGTGAAGATCCGCGTGCTCTTCCCCAAACACTCCACCGAGCTGCCCGACTCGATCGAACTCGAGGCCTGGCTGCCCTGGACCCAGGTCTACCCCCAGGATCTCGAAGAGGTCACGCAAGAGGACCCCACGACCAGCACCACCGGTGACAACACGGGAGAGGGCGATGATACTTCGCAGGACCGCTAAAGCCCGCGCGGCCTTCACCGTCGTCGAGCTGCTGATCGCCATCGCGATCATGGCCATGATGATGGTGACGATCCTCAAGGTGCTCACCGCCGTGCGCCTCACCCGGGACCGGATCCACAACACGCAGGAGACCCAGCTCGCTGGCCCCGTGATCATGGACCTGATCACCAACGACCTGCTGGGCATCCAGACCCTGGGCCGGCCCCGCACCGAACAGATCAAGGTTCAGGACCGCGTGCAGTACGGCCTCGACGCCGACCGCCTGGACTTCGTCACAACCACCCCCAGCCGCGAGCCGGTCTGGGTGGAGAATCGCATCCTCAAGGCCCGCATCTGCGAGGTGGGTTACGTAACCCGGGCCAACCCGGACGACGACGAGTTCCTTGAACTCTATCGCCGGGAGGATTTCGGCGTCGACGAGGAGCCCTTCAAGGGGGGCAGCTACACCTTCCTCACCAACCGGCTGAAGTCCTTCAGCATCGAGGTCTACAAAGCCGACGGCGAGGACGAGGATGTCCTGAACGACTGGAACGCGGGAGCGGCGACCGGGGAGGAGTTCGAAGGCCTGCCCGCTTCGATCGTCATCCGCATGACCCTCGAGAACGCCCCGCGCCTGTTGCGGGAACAGATCGAGTTCCGCACCAGCCAGCTGATGACGGTCACCTACGAACGCACGATCCGATTCAACGAAGCCCTGCGCGTCGCCGATGAGCAGCGGGTTTTCCTTGGCATCCCCGCCTCCACCACCACCGGGGACTCCGGGGATGGCGGCGAAGGGGGCAAGGACAATGAAGGAGGCGGGGGCGGCGGTGGTGGCGGAAGCCGCCCAGGTGATGGCACACGCGATGGAGCGAACCGCTCCGGCGATGGCACCAAACCAAGCGAAGGCGGCGGCCGTAACGGTAGGGACACCGACGGGCGTACGGGTTTCAGAGGCAACACCCGCGACTGATCCGCGGCCACCCGCTCAGGCGTAGATCGGTTTGCCCAGCAGCTCGCGGCCACCCAGATAGGGCCGCAGCGGCGCCGGCACGCGCACCTGACCTTCGCGGGTCTGATGGTTCTCGAGCAGCGCGATCAGCATGCGCGTGGACGCCGCCACCGTGTTGTTGAGTGTGTGGCAGTACTGCACCTTGCCGTCCGCGTCCCGGTAGCGCAGGTTCAAGCGCCGGGCCTGGAAGTCGTGGAAGCGCGACGCCGAGTGGGTTTCCCCGTACCCCTCGCGGCTCGGCATCCAGGTTTCGATATCGAACTTCTGGATCTGCGGCTGGCCCAGATCGCCGCCGCAGACGTTAACCACGCGGTACGGAAGGCTCAAAGCCTGCAGCACCTCTTCGGAGTTCTGCAGGATCTCCAGGTGGTGCTCCAGGCTGCGGGCCGCATCGGCCTGATCGATGATCACCTGCTCGACCTTAAGGAACTGGTGCACCCGGTACAGGCCGCGGGTGTCCTTGCCGTAGGTGCCCGCCTCGCGCCGGTAGCACGACGACAGGGCCACGAAGCGCATCGGCAGTTGACCGAGTTCGAGGATTTCGTCCTGGTGCAGGGCGGTCACCGGCACCTCGGCCGTGCCGACCAGGCACAGGTCATCGCGTTCGTCGCAGCGGTAGGCCTGCTCTTCCCCGCCGGGGAAGTAGCCCGTGCCCACCATCGTTTCGGTGCGCACCAGCGTCGGAACGGAAAGCGGCGTGAAGCCCTTGCCCACCATCACATCGAGGGCAAAGCGCATCACGGCGCCCTCGAGTAGGGACAGGTCGCCTTTGAGCACGTAGTTGCGGCTGCCCGCCAGGCGAGCGCCGCGCAGGATGTCGAGCCAGTCCTGGCCCTCACCGAGGTCGATGTGCGAGCGCGGCTCGAAGTCGAACTGCGGCAGCTCCCCGATGCGGCGGATTTCGACGTTCTCGCTGTCGTCCTTGCCCTCCGGCACCTCTTCCGCCGGAATGTTCGGCACCAGGAGCAGAAGGGCCTTCAGCTCGTCCTGGATCGAGTTCTGCTCGGTCTCCAGGTCCTTGAGGCGCCCCTTCAGCTCGGCCTGGCTCGCCAGGATGGCTTCCCGCTCGGTGGCGTCCGCCCCGGCCATGCGCTTGCCGGAGTTGCGCTGCTCCTGGCGCAAGGCGTCGATCTCGACCCCAAGCCGCCGACTGGACTCATCCAGTTCCAGGATGCGGTCCACGTCACAGGCCATGCGTTTCTTGGCGGCTCCCGCGCGGACGAGGTCCGGCTGGCTACGAATCAGCTTGAGGTCGAGCAAGGTCAGGGGGCGGCCCAGGGCCACCGAGGTCGGGGGTTGTGGGGAAACTGGGGGCGGCGCTCAATGGCCCCGCTCGAGCCAGTCCGATTCGATCTTACCAAACAGGGGATGCTTCTTCTGGGAGAGCTTCACCTCGACTTTGTCGGAGACGCCCTTGAGGTCCACCGCCAGGTCCTGCGGGAAGTACGTGATCCCCCAGCCCTTGTCCGGCACCGACATGGTGTCGCTCACCGGCAGCATCTTTTCGGGTTTGCTGCCCTTTTTGGTCCCGGGCAGCCGCACGCTGACCTCGGGGCTCGGCACGCACAACCACGGGCGCTCGTAGCGCTCGCCGGCCACCCCGGTCACGACGACGGAGTTCCCGAGCACGACGCAGCCCTTGGGGTCCACATCGAGCAGGCAGTCGAAACCGAAGGGACCTCCCAGGTTGATCTCGGTAGCCTCGCCGCCTTGCACCGTGTACGTCGGGGTGTCGGCGCCGGGCAGGATGAGCACCTTCTGCAACTGGCGCTTCTTGCCCTTCGCGATCATGCCCGCCAGCAGCTTGTATTCGCCCGCAGGCACCTCCACTTCGGCCGACTGGGCGATGTCGAAGAGCACATCCGCATTGTTGCCCGTGCCCTGCAGGATCAGCCAGTTGGGCTTGGGTCCCTTGAACTTGAGTTTGACCGAACCCACGGTCGGGGTGACCTTGCCCACCTCGAGGGAGGCGCCATCGGCGGAGGGTTTGAGCTCGTACCACTGGCCCGCCAGCTTGCTCAAGCGGCTGAAGGGTTGCGCCACCGAGCCCTTGCCCACGATCATCGAATCGAACTCGGGGTGCGTCACTCCTTTGGTCAGGCCGACGTGCAGGAAGGGCGCCACGGCCCCGCCGTACACCCCATCGCAATCCTCATCGATGATCCGGATCGGTTCCCCCGCCACGGTGCCGACCATGCTGCCCCCCGGCGTCGTGTAGATGCCGAAGTTGTTGTCGTTGCCCGAAAGGTTCGACTGCAGGCCCTGGTACTGATCCTGTTCCTGGCCGGTTTCGATGTAGAAGCCCATCGAATGCTTGACGCCTTCAATGTCCAGGTCGACGCGGATCGGGGTCAGCTTGCCCTTGATCGGCACGTCCACATCCCCCTCGTCGCGGGCGTGGTCGCCGTTGATGTCGATGTAGAACTTCGAGGAACCATCGCGGATGAAGCGGATGTCCTTGCCCGTGCGTTTCCAAAGGGGCTCGTAACGCAGAACCTGAAGGGTCTCCGAACCGACCACGCCGGCGTAGACCGAGTTCCACTGTTGGTAGTGTTCGTCGTTGAAGTAGTTCGGCCGCTGCCAGGCGTAGGGATCCGCGATCATCTCGAAGGTGAGCGGAACACTTTCGAACTGGGTCGGTGCCGCCTCGGGCACCTCATCCGCACCGGGCGGCAGGGCCCCCTCGGGTCCATACCCCTTGGCGACCAACTCGTTGTAACGCGGCCGCGAGGTCAGGAGCAGGCTGTCCTTGAGCCCGATCTTCTCTCGGATGGCGATGCTCTCGCCGTAGGCGAAACACGCCTTCTTCAGGTCCTGCAGTTCCTGGGCCTTCTCCTTGTCCCAAAGAGCCGCCGCGAACGCCCAGCACTGGGCCGCGTAGTAGTCCGCCGTGAAATCCGTGCACAGCTGCCCCATGTTCTCGAAGTTCTGGGCGAAGCGCACCATCTCGGACGGCTCGGCACCGGCCTCGACGGCCTTGAAGTAGGCCGCCTGCAGCTCGTTGTACTGCTTGACCAGGCCGTTGTACTCGCGGATGCGGTCCCCCTGCAGGCCATCGAAGAAGCGGCGCATCTCGACGACGAAGTCCGTGCGATAGGCGTCCTTCCAGGTTTCGTCGAGGCTCGTCAGCAGCGAGAGCTCCTCGTCGGTCGGAGTCACCGCGTTGCCATACGCGGTCTCCATGATCCAGTTCACCGCCAGGTCCTGGTTGAGCTGGATCAGGCGCTTCATCTCCTTCTTGTTGTTGATCTCGCGCGCGGTCCGGTACTTCTTGCGGAAGGTCTCCTGGTCCTCGAACACGATGGAGATGGCCGGCGAAAGGACCGGCTGGGCGGTCGGCAAGGCGCAGGGCGTCAGGCTCAAAAGGGAAACAAGCAGCATAGGGTCTCCTTGGGGGGGTTGGAACCTCACCTCAAGTCTAGCCCCCCTGGGCTCCCTGCCCAAGGCCCGCCGTGCCCGCTTCCGCCCCCGGAGGCCCGGAAAGGCGGGTTCCCCGGCCCAACCGGGGACCGCTCGACTACCGGCCCTTGTGCCGCTCGGACATGCGCTTCAGGAATTCCCGCTCGCGATCGGAAAGGCTGGAAATCCCGTCACGGTTGATCCGGTCGAGCAGCTGGTCCATGCGCGCTTCGTCATCCTGGGCGGCCTGGCGGGCCTGGGCGATCCTGCGCTTCTCCAGCTCCTCGACCGGGTCCTTCCAGATCGCACCCTGGCGGGCCCACAGGAAGCCGAATGCTGCCCCGCCGAGGTGCACCCAGTGGGCCACCCCGTCGCTCTGCCCCTTCAGCGAAACGAGCAGGTAGAAGACATCGAGGCCCACTACGATCAAGGCCATCGTGCGCAACGTCATCGGGAAGATGACAAAAATCACCTGAGCCTTCGGAGCCAGCACCGCGGCCGCGGTCACCAAACCCAATACGGCGCCGGAAGCCCCGAGCGCGAGAGCCGAAGACCCGGTGATCTTGCACACCACCAAGTGCAGCAGCGCTCCGGCCAGCATCGCACCGAAGTAGGTCACCTGGAAGCGGCGCGAGCCCACGGTCTGCTCGACCATCGTACCGAAGAAGTACAACCCGAGCATGTTGAACAGGAGGTGCCCGGCCTGGCTCAAGTCATGCAGGAACCCGTAGGTGAAAAGCTGCCAGACGGGCGCAAACGGGGGCGCGGAGAACCACTGCCCCGGGTTCAGCATGAGGTACAGCAGATATTGGCTGTTCCAGAAGTCCACCAAGAAAGTGATCGCGAAGATCACCGCGTTGGCGATGAGCAGCTTTTTGACGGCGGGAGTGACCGGAGGCATGGATGGGCGGTTGCGGGTCAGGCCCGGGCGCCGATCGAAAGACCCAGATCGGCGAGGCTCAGGGAACGGGTACGGGCGGCGCTCTCGAGGGTGTTGCGCAGCAACATCGCGATGGTCATGGGACCGATGCCCCCCGGCACCGGGGTGATCGCGCCGGCAACGGCCTGGGCCGATTCGAAGTGCACATCCCCCACTAGGCGCCCCTCCGCCGTGCGGTTGATGCCCACGTCGAGCACGGTGGCTCCGGGACGGATCCAATCCCCGCGGACCAGCTCGGGCACCCCGACCGCGGCCACCAGGATGTCGGCCCGCCGGCAATGGTCCTGCA
Organism: Planctomycetota bacterium; assembly: GCA_041398705.1. Taxonomy (GTDB): domain Bacteria; phylum Planctomycetota; class UBA1135; order UBA1135; genus NORP259. The sequence goes on from JAWKUI010000004.1 coordinate 334,097, forward strand.
GGTCCCGGGTGCGCGAATGGCACATGGTGACGGTGGCGTTGCGGGCGAGGGCCAGTTGCGCTATCGGCTTGCCCACCAGCATCGAGCGGCCGACCACCACCAGGTGCTGACCTTCGAGCGGGATGCCATGGCGATCGAGCACCTCGATGCAGCCCGCGGGCGTGCAGGGGCGCAAGCCCGGACGGCCGGCGACCAGCGCCCCGGCGTTGGCGATCGTCAGGCCGTCCACGTCCTTGCCCGGGCCAATCGCTTCGATCACCGGATCCGCGTTCAAGCCCTTGGGCAGGGGCAATTGCACGAGGATGCCGTGCACGGCCGGGTCGGCTGCGAGCTCGCGCACGAGGCCTTCGAGTTTCGCTTGGGAGGTGCCCGCCGGCAGCACGACGGTGTTCACGGCAAACCCGGCCTGCTGGGCAGCACGATCCTTGTTGCGCACGTAGACCTGGCTCGCGGGGTCCTCCCCCACCAGCACTACGGTCAACCCGGGCCGCAGCCCCAGCTCCACGAGCCGAGCCACGCCTTGGGCCACATCCGCCCGGACCGCTTGGGCCGTCGCCTTGCCATCGAGAATGCGTGCCGCCATCGATCAGGTTCCTTGCAGGTTGCTGCTGTCCCCAGCGGATTGCACCACGCGGATCACGCCCGCCAGGACAACAATGGCCAACTCGGAGAAAATGAAGAGCAAGAGCCAGCCAAAGACTCCTTCGGTGAAGCCATACGAGTGCAGGCCGATGTTGAGTAGGTTGACTCCCCACCAGGAGAAGGCGATGACAATCCCGAGCAACACCGTGCCGACGGCCATGCCGAATCCCTTGAGGTACCCGCCGAGGCGGGCGTGTACGAGCGCCAGCTCGGCCAGGCAGATCATCAGGGCGCCGTTTTCCTTTGGGTCCCAACCCCAGAAACGGCCCCAGGAGTCGTTCGCCCAGACACCGCCCAGGATCGTGCCGACCACCGAGAACAGCAAGCTGAACGCCAGTACCCCGTACACCATCCGGTAGAGGTTGCTCAGCACCTTGGGATCCCGCCGCCCCTTTCCGAACAGCGCGCTGAACAGGTATACGTGCGCCAGAATCGAAGCCAGCAGACCCGCTGCATAGCCCATGTTGATCGTGGTCACGTGGGTTGCCAGCCAGAAGTTTGTGTCGAGCACAGCCACCAAGCTGGGCATCGTGTCGCCCGAGGTCACCGCTTCCTGCAGTTCATACCGGGCCGCCATAAACATGCCAATGGCCCCCATCACCGCCGACACAGCCAAAGCGATGCGCTGACGGTTGGCCCACTCGACGAACAACCCGACGAGCACCCCGACGGCGGCGATGAAGAGGATGGTTTCGTAAAGGGTCGACACCGGCGGGCGATGGCGCAGGATGCATCGCATGGTGATGCCGGTGATCAGCAGGGCCAGGCCGCCGGCGGTGGCGACCCAGGCACCGCCCAGGCAGATCTTCTGGGCTTTGGACCCTTCCGACAGGAGCCAGGCCACTGCGACGAAGAGGAACCCGAAAACGAAGAGATAGAGCGAGTTGAAGAAGTAATCCCACTTGTAGAAGGAGATTTCCTTGTCCACTTTGTCGTATTCCCCGCGCGCCTTGGCGATCGCGACTACCTTCGAGTGGAAGTCCTTCAGCCGCGCCGTGAATGCCTCTGGATCCTGGCCGGCGCGCGCGACCTGCGCGAGCGACTCGAGCATCGGAATCTTGGCCAGGGTGACCGAGTCCCCCATGAGCGCCGGATCCAGCCATTCCGACCAGGAGGTCCAGGTCTCCCGGTCCAAACCATCGATTCCCGGGGGGAACAAACCGAGCCCCATCATGTTGCGCTCGATGAGGTGCATGAGCTCGGACTGCAGCTCAGCAAACTCCGGCCCCCCGCCGCCTTGCGTGGCGATCTGCCCGACTTGGGGCGCTTTGGCGAGGAACTGAGGCAGTTCGACATCCTGGCCCTGGAAGACCTGGGCCAAGGCGGGAATGGTGGCCGTCGGCAGGGGATGCCCGACGAAAGCCAGCTCGCTGCTGATGTCCTCCACCAAGCGCACGTTGCGCCACAGGTTGAGGATCTGGCGATCGAGCGTCGAACGGTTTTTGCTATCCCGCCGCATGGCTTCCATCGCCCGTCCGTCGAGCTCGTTGCGCACGCTGTTCAACTCGTTGAACGTGTACCGGTCCCGCTTGCGCTTGTTCTCGAGTTCGAGCCCGATCGCCACCGCCGTACCCTTGTCGGCGATCACGAAGCAAGGATAGTCCTTGGCCTGCTCGGGGAAGAACAGCAGATCCGCGAGGAACGCCTCGGAAGACAAGGTCTTCTCGGGCGCCAAGCCCTCGACCTTCAGACTGCGCTTGTTGTTGATCGCAAGCAGCGTGAAGTCTGCGAAGGTCTCCAGGGGTTTGATGCGCCCCCCGTCCTGGATCGGGATGCTGCGCAGGAGATCCAGCATCTCCGGGGTGTACGCGAACGTGCGCTTCTGGCTGAAGGCCTGGGAAGCCAGCGCGACCAGCACCGCCCCGAGGACCGCAATTGTCTGGAACAGGGACTTCATTGGACCTTGCCCTCCGCCGCGCGGCGGCGCTGCATGCTTTCCTTACCGAGGTACTTCAAGAGACGCGGACCGAATGCCAGGGTCATTCCGAACGCGATCACCCAGCAACTCCACTCCGGCCATTTGTCGGAAGGATTGCGGACCACGGAGAACCCCGAGAAGAGCGGAGTGTTCGGGCGCGCGTTCTCCGGTCCCCAGGAACTCTGGAAGACGGTGACGCCCCCGCTGCGCAAGGGCTCGTTCATCTGGATGTGCACGGGAATCGACTCGCCGCCTTCGGTGATCTTCTCCACGTGGCTCGAGAAGACGCGGGCCATGCGGGTGCGCGGGTGGTCTTCTTTAGTGAACTTGATGAGCTTGAGCTCGAACGGCATCGGGTAGCGCTTCTTGCGCACGTCGATGGCGTAGCTCCGGCCACCGATCGAGTACATCGCCGGAGCATTCGCCATGCCCCAGAGCAGAACTGGCATCCCCCCCACCTCGCTCGTCGAACCCGCGGGGGTGATCTCGGCGTACAGCGCCGGAAAGTTGGCTTCCGCCTGGTCGGATTTCTCCATTGCGCGGATGGCGAACCCTTCGACCACGGGGAAGGGGCTGTTCCACATGGGCCCCTTGGGCATCACCTGCGAATTCGCGGCGTACCCGCGCACCCAGATATCAAAGGGCATGCCCTCCGCCTTCAACCGGGCCGGGGCATCGGCGGTGGCTTTCCGGAAGGACTCCTCCCCGACCACCCACTCGCCCGTGGAACGCAACATGCCGGAGCTCGGCACGGGCTCCAACTCGCGCACCGCCACTTCCCAATGGTAGTGGTCTTGGTAGTGGGTGGCGCTTTCGCCCTCGAACAGCATCACCCCTCCGTCATCGGACATCTGTTGCTTGACGATGCCCGCCAGCAACAACATCGCGATGCCCGTGTGCACGATCAGCACCCCGGCGGTGCGGGCACTCTTGCGGATGCGCACGAATCCACCAAAGAGAAGGTTCACTGCCAGCAGCCCCATGACGAGCATACCGCCGGGCAGGGGGATGCGCAGGGGACCTAGATGCTGGATCAAACCCCAGGACTCGAAGTAGCGCTTCTGGGCCTGGAACAGTCCGGCTTCCACCTGATACCAAGTACCTGCGAAGGTCAGGATGAGCAGCAGCAGCAGCAGCGTAATGCAGAGCCCGTAGGACCCCAGCAGACGCACGACCGGATTCGGCTTGTCTTTCATTGCTGGCCCCCCATCTGGAAGCTCTGGATGTACGCGCGCACGCGTTCTTTCTCGGCTTGGACCACGTCCAGCGGCCCTGCCAGTTTGACAAACAGGGTTTCGCTGGCCATCGGCACCACCACCCCGATCAATCCGGCTTTGTCCACGAGAACATCGGTGCCCATGCCCTTGTACGAACCTTCGAGGTCGACCCACCACCCTTCTTCCCCGAGCACAGTCATGCGTTCGCCTGCGAGAAGATCGGCTTCCGGGGCCGCGTCGAGTCCGACTTGACCGCGCCAGCGGTTGATGTTCATCGGGACGCCACCGGCTTCGCCCGGCAGGAACATGACGGAAAGGTCTCCGCCGTCGCCCACCTCGTAGCTGTAGAGCCGAACCGAACCGGGATCCTTGACCTTCCACTCCGGCGGCGCCACCACCGTCAGTCGGCTGGCCCCGCTCTGGCTCGGCTCCACGGTCGGCGCGGTCGGAAGGTTCAAGCTCTCGGCGAAACGATCAAAGTTGGCGGCTTCGGCACCTACCACTTCGCGCGGACCGACGAGCTTGAGGAACGCCAGGGCTCCGCCGCGGTGCACGATCAACCCGCGCAGGCCCGCATCGGCGATCTCGCCGCCCATGCCATCGGCAAACGGTCCGCTCGCCGAGACCACCGGACCGACTTCCCCGAACAGTTTCAGGGTCGGCAGGCCCGCGAGTTCCTCGTCGGTGATCGCCGGCAAACCGAATTGGCGACGCCAGCGGTCCACGTTGTCGCGGATGCCCTCCACGCTTCCGCCCAGAACCGACAGGTAACACGTGGCACCCGAATCCCCCTGCACGGAGAAGTTCAGCAGGCGGATGTCGGTGCGCGCGATCTGCTTCCAGGTATCCGGCAAGTCGTACTCGAACTCCGGAAGGGCGTGGCTGCCCTGGGCTGCGGCGGCGTCATGTCCAGCCGGCGGCGTCATGCTGCGGCTGCCAAAACGCATCTCAGGGGTGACCCCCGCCGGAACCATCTCGCCGCGCCCCACCGACGTGGGGGCCTGCCGCCGCATCTCCCCCGAAGCATTGGAGGAGTCACACGCGCTGAGCCCACTCAGGGCGAGCAGCGCACCGGCCAGGACCAGGCGCGTGCGCGCCGGTTCCAGGTTCATGCCAAACGTCTTCATGTGTTTCGCTCAGGTTTTGCGGTCCAGCAGATAGTCCGCCATCCGCAACAGTGTTTGCTGGGCCGGCCCGGAATCGAGCTGCAGGGCGCGACTCCGCGCCGACCGCAGCAGTTCCTGGGCGCGGGCCCGGGCATAGGCCACGCCGGCGCCGAGATCGCAGGCCTCGTGCAGGGCTGCTAGGCGATCGTGGATGCCCGGCTCCTGGTAGGCCCGGCGGATCGCCGCCTGGGTGCTTGCCCCCGAGTGTGCGTACGTGTGCAGCACCGCCAGGGTTACTTTGCCGTCATCGACGTCATTCCCCACGCGTTTGCCCACTTCGCGCTCATTTCCGGTCAGATCGAGCAGGTCGTCGGTGATCTGGAAAGCCAGGCCTAACTCCATCCCAAAGGCCCGCAACGAGGCGGCCGCCGGTCGCAAGGGGGTCTCGGGGCTCGCGGGGTAATGGGCTCCCAATTCGCACGCCGCCCCGTACAGCTCGGCGGTTTTGGCCGAGGCGATGGCTTCGTAGCGCTCCTGGGGAAGGTCGAACGAGTACCGCAGCGCGGCCTGCTCCATCTCACCGGCGCAGATGCGCTGGGCGGCTTGGGACAAGACCCTGGCCGCGAGGATCGAACGCAGCCGCGTCGAAAGGTGGAACGCCCGGCTGTAGAGCATGTCCCCAAGCAGAATGGCGGTCTGCTCGTCGTACTGGGTATGCACACTCGGTTGATTGCGGCGCAGGTCCGCGCCATCGAGCACGTCGTCGTGCACAAGCGTCGCGAGGTGGATCAACTCGAGCACCGCGGCGACATGGGGCAGTTCCGGATCGTCGTTGCCCGTCGCTTTCCCCGCGAGCAACACCAATGCCGCCCGCAGTTCCTTGCCGCGGAAGTTCCCCAGGTACTCGATGCGTTCGCCAACGGGACCGGAGTCGGTCAACTCCGCCGCAAGGATCGTGCGCATAGCGCGCAGTCCACCCTGCACCGGCGCCAGCAATTCACCCAGGGATACCGAGCTCGAAGTCATGCGGAACGCTCCTGGGCCAACCAGGCAGCCCACTGCTCGGGAGTATTGACGTTCGTCAGCCCGGAATCCAGTCCAGAGCTCTCGACCCACGCGACCGGAGGCGCGCCCGGCTGGCGCATCCACGCGGTCATGCGGCGCTCGCCCTGATCCAAGGCCGCACGCACGTACGGTAGGAGCCGGGTGTGGTACAAAGCGATCAGCGGCTGCGGATGTTCGGCATCCCCGAACATCAACGCGCCCGTGCCGGGGGCGGCAAGGGCGCGCGCAGTAGCCAGGCGTTGCAACACGCCGGCATGTAGGCCGGGTAGATCACAGGCAGCGAGCAAGACCCACTCCACTTGCGGCATCGGCTGGGCCGCATCGAGGGCCGCCTCCAAACCCGCCAGGGGTCCGGCTTCCGCCCGCAAATCTTCGATGGCGCACCCGCCTTCGGGAGCCGCCGCCGCATCCCGGGCGACGCCAAAACAAATCCGCGGAAGCACCTGCCGCAAAGTTTCTTCGGTGCGCCGCAGCAGGCTGCGCCCATCCCACGAAAGCTCCGCCTTGTCGGTCCCCATGCGCCGGCTCTGGCCTCCGCACAGGATCACCCCCAGCACCCCTTGCCAATCCCCCTGGTCGTGCTCCCGGTGACCGTTCACGTGCGAAGCTCTCCCGAAATCACTCGCCCCCCGGGGGGCGATTGGAATCGATCGTCTTCTGGTCGCCGGATTCGTCGTCCTTGAGACCGCGCTTGAACTGGGTGATGCTGGTGCCCATGGCGCGCGCCAGCTCGGGCAGCTTACGGCCCCCGAAGAGCAGCAGTACGGCGAGGACGATCAGCCAGAGCTCGGTACCGCCCGGCAGGGCCAAGGGGAGGTGCATCATGGGTTCAGAGGATCGGAGGAACAGGGGCCATAGATCTTAATGCATCCCCCTGCCAATCCATCCCCCGCCCCGTAAAAACCCCCTTGGAAACGCAAAAAGGGGGCCCACCAGGCCCCCTTTCCGGGTCCACCTCGACCGGCGCTCAGATCGCCAGGTCGATGCCCTGCCCCGGGCGGCTGTCGAGCCACCCGGCGAGCTGGGCCGAAGGGGTGTAGGTGGCTTGTCCGAGGCCACGGGCTTCGCGGGAATCCTGGAACAGGCCGCTGAGGAAGCCGCGCAGGGCCGGGCGCTGCGACCAAAGCTCGCTAAGTCCGGTTTTCTCTTCCGCGGCGAACTGATCGAGGCGCGCGCTCCAGTCCTGGGCGAGGTTTTGCACCGCCTCCTGACGCGACTCCACCGGCGTCACGGAAGCAGCCGCCACCGTACCCGTGGTGCTGCCCTGGTCGCCGGAGCTCATGCCGGAGACCGTCGGGGGAGCCAGGTTGTCGCGCAGGTGCTGGAGGATGTTGTCCAGGCTGCGGCGCACGTCGTCCAGGCTCATGCCACCCGTAGCCACGGCATCCCGGAGACGCTCGAAGTGGTCCTGCATCAGCCCGGTCGCCTCGAGGGCCTGGCCATCCGCCCCTTCGGGCAGGTTCGACATGTAGTTGGCGAGGCGCTGTTCGAGGCTGGCCTGCAGGGCATCCAGGCGATCGAGCGAGTGTTGGATGTCCAGATCGGTCTGCGGCGCGCCGGCGTCCTGGGCCGAGCCCACGCCAGTGCTGCTCACCTGGGTCGCGTTGCTGGTCAGCACCGCCACGGCGTCCTGCACGCCGGTGCGCACCAAATCCACGGTGCGTTCGATGCCGCGGGCGAGATCGTCGCCCGAAAGGCCGTTTTCCATGGCGTTGTGCAGGCGCTCGAGATGGGCACTGAAGTCGGCCCGCACCGAACTCAGGTCGATTCCCGGCATGTTCTGCTCGAGATTCGCGAGGCGGCTTTCCAATTGGCTGGCGTACCGCTCGAGGCGCTCCTCGGGGCTCAAGCCAAAGGCAGCGTCGTCGGCGGCACCGGCTTGGGTGCCTGCGCCCACCACCACGCCCTGGGTCGGCATGGACTGGGGGGTACCCGCGGGGCGAAGACCAGCAGCATTCTGGAGATGCTGCGAGGGATAGGGATTGCCGGAGATCTTCATGTTCCGGCTTATCGGACGCCGCCCCGCGAAGGCTTAGCATGCTGCAGTTTCATTGCAGGAAACGGCCGGAAACGCCTTCCCTGGTAGCCCTGCGGTGCCGCTCGTGGAACACCGGGAAGAACTTTCCGGGTGCCCTGCTCCGGCCCGGGACACCCGCCGCGGGACCCGGAACCCCGCCGCACATCCCGCTGCACATCCACAAAAGCCCAGCCTTTCCCGGCCCCTCCCGACTCCGCACAATGCTCCCATGGACTTGATCCAGATCCAACAGCGTTTGGTGCGCCGCCTAGCGAAGCTGCACTTCGACGAGCCGGTGGTACACGTCTACAACCCGCTCGTTTACGCGCGTGCTTCCGCCGAGCGCTACATCGAGCAATATGCCCGGCGCGGGGTCGAAGCCCTGTGGCTCGGCATGAATCCCGGCCCCTGGGGCATGGCGCAGACTGGCGTTCCCTTCGGTGAAGTGGAGATGGCCCGCGATTGGCTGCGCACCGAAGCCCCCGTCTCAAAGCCCCGCACGGAGCATCCGAAACGACCGATCGAAGGGTACGCCTGCCAGCGCAGCGAAGTCAGCGGCCGCCGACTCTGGGGCTGGGCGCAGGAACGCTTCGGCAGCGCGGACCGCTTCTTCGAGCGCTTCTTCGTGTGGAACTACTGCCCGCTGGTGTTCATGGAGGAAAGCGGCAAGAACCGCACCCCCGACAAACTGCCCGCCGCCGAACGCGAGCCCTTGTTCGCCGCCTGTGACCAGGCCCTGCGCGAGCTCGTATCCGCCATCGAACCGGCGCGCATCATCGGCGTCGGTCGTTTCGCCCAGGACCAGGCCAAACGCGCCCTCGTTGGCCTCGACCTCCCCATCGACACTGTCCTCCACCCCTCCCCCAGCCAGCCCTGCTGCCAACCGCGGCTGGGCCGCGGCGCGATACAGCTCACGGCGATGGGGATCCAACTCCTAGGCGCCGAGCCGTGCCACGCAACGGTGCCGGTATTTGCCGCAGCACGCCGCCTGCTGGCGTTCCGCCAGCCGACCGCGACGAATAACGTGACAACTTAAACCCGCTTCCGTACGTAACACATTTCAACGCAGGCGCCCATAGACCCAAAACACCAGACGCCCCATCCGGCGACTGGGCCGAATGGGGCGTCCGAAACGGTGGCGGGTGGACCGCGCAGGTGAAGCTCAGCCCTGGGCCGCGGCCAGCAGGCCGCTTTCCTTCAGGCGCTGCTCCATCATCTCGCCGAGGCGTGCGGGGCTCTTGCTCATCCACACGCCGGCCTTCTCCATGGCCGCGACCTTTTCCTTCGCGGTGCCCTTGCCGCCGGCGATGATGGCGCCGGCGTGGCCCATGCGCTTGCCGGGGGGCGCGGTTTGACCCGCGATGAAGCCGACCATCGGCTTCTTCACGTGGGCGGCGATGTAGTCGGCGGCGGCCTCTTCGGCGCTGCCGCCGATCTCGCCGATCATGATGATCGCGTCGGTTTTCGGATCGTTGTTCATGGCCGTCAGCACGTCCACGAAGTTGGTGCCGTTCACCGGGTCACCGCCGATGCCCACGCAGGTGGACTGGCCGATGCCGCGGGTGGTGAGCTGCCAAACCGCTTCGTAGGTGAGGGTGCCCGAGCGGCTGATGACGCCCACGCGGCCCGGCTTGTGGATGTAGCCCGGCATGATGCCGATCTTGCACTCGCCCGGAGTGATGACGCCGGGGCAGTTCGGGCCGATCAGGCGCGACTTGCTGCCTTTCAGCGCATCGACCACACGCACCATATCGAGCACCGGAATGCCCTCGGTGATCGTGACGATGAGCTCGATCTCGGCTTCGACGGCCTCGATGATCGCGGCGGCCGCGAAGGGCGGCGGCACGTAGATCACCGTGGCGTTGCAGCCGGTCGCGGCGCGCGCGTCGGCGCAGTTCTCGAAAACCGGCAGACCCAGGTGCTCGGTGCCGCCCTTCTTCGGGGTGACGCCGCCCACCATCTTGGTGCCGTAATCGATCGCCTGCTGGCTGTGGAAGGTACCGGTTTTGCCGGTGAAGCCCTGGCAGATGACCTTGGTGTTCTTGTCGACGAAGATGCTCATGGGATCAGGCTCCTTTGACAGCGGCACAGATTTTTTGGGCGGCGTCGTCCAGGTCGGTGGCGGGGATGATCGGAAGGCCCGACTCCTGCAGCATCTTGCGACCCAGTTCGACGTTGGTGCCCTCGAGGCGCACCACCAAGGGGACATTCAGATCGATCTGCTTGACGGCTTCGATCACGCCGGTGGCGATCACGTCACATTTCATGATGCCGCCGAAGATGTTGATCAGCACCCCTTCGACCTTGGGGTCGGAGAGGATGATGCGGAACGCCGCGGTGACGTTCTGCGCGGTCGCGCCGCCCCCCACATCGAGGAAGTTGGCCGGATCGCCGCCATAGAGCTGGATCACGTCCATGGTGGACATTGCGAGACCCGCGCCGTTCACCATGCAGCCGATCGAACCGTCGAGCGCGATGTAGGAAAGGCCGTACTTGCCGGCTTCCAGCTCCTTCGGGTCCTCCTCGTGCGGATCGAGCATCGCGACCGTGTCGGGGTGACGGAAGAGGGCGTTGGAATCGAAGTTGATCTTCGCGTCCAGGGCCAGCACCTTGCCGTCCTTGGTGGTGACGAGCGGGTTGATTTCGGCGATCGAGCAGTCCTCTTTGCAGAAGACCTCGGCCAAGCCGTTCAGGTACTTCATCGCCGCGGGCACCAGCTCCGCCGGCACGCCGATGCCTTCGCACAGGCGCTTGGCATCCGCGTCCGCGAGGCGACCGTCGGCGCTGAGCGGCGCCTTCAGGATCTTCTCGGGGTGCGACTCGGCGACCTCTTCGATCTCCATGCCGCCTTCGCTGGAGGCCATCATGACCGGACGCTGCTGCTCGCGGTCGATGGCGATGCCGAGGTACAGCTCGCGGTCGATCAGCGAACCTTCTTCGATCCACACCTTGCGCACCAGCTGGCCTTCCGGGCCGGTCTGGTGGGTGATCAGGTTCATGCCGAGGATCTTCGCCCCAGCCGCCCGGGCTTCGTCCACGCTCTTCACGAGCACGACGCCGCCGCCCTTGCCGCGGCCACCCGCGTGGATCTGGGCCTTCACCACCTGAACGGGGGTGCCCAGCTCCTGGTAAGCCTTGGCCACCTCATCGGGGGTGGTACACACCCGGCCCTGGGGCACGGGCAGTCCGTACTTGGCAAGCAACTGCTTGGCCTGGTACTCGTGAATCTTCATGGTCGCGACTGCGAGGGGGACGGAAGGAAGCGCCGGACCGGGCTCGGGACCCGCTACGGCATTTGAGGCGAAGAGCATATCGGGCCGGCCCCTGAATCTCCAGGGCGCCCGGCCGGCCCGCCCCAGGACCCGCCCGGCGCTCCTCCTGGGCCCTCGCCCCCGCTATCATTCCCCGCCCATGAGTCCCTCCCCCCGCTCCGGCCACATCCTGATCGACCGGGACCTGCTCGGCCTGCTGGAACTGGCCTTCGCACCCGCCCCAGGCGGACGCCCGCCCCAGCCCGCCCAGATCCAGCCCGCCAGCCTCGACCTGCGCCTGGGCCCCCGGGCCTGGCCCATGCGCGCCGGTTTCCTGCCGGGCGGCGACCCGATCGCCGACCGCATCGCCTCCCTGGCGGGCCCCGAAATCCGCCTCGACGAAGGGGGCACCACCTTCGAACGGGGCCAGGTCTATCTGGTCGAGCTCGAAGAACGCCTAGCCCTACCCGGCGACATCTCCGCGCGCTTCAACCCCCGCAGCTCCACCGGCCGCTGCGACCTGTTCACGCGCGTGCTCACGAACCGCCACCCGCGGTTCGACGAAGCCCCCGCCGGCTACCGCGGCCCCCTCTACCTCGAGGTCTGCCCCCTCTCCTTCGACGTGGAACTGCGCCGCGGCGACCGCCTCTGCCAGGTCCGCCTGCAGAAAGGCGAACCCGCCCTGACCACCGCGCAACTACGCGCCCTCTACCGCGAAACCCCGCTGGCGTTCGAGAACGACCGCCCCCTGGCCGAATCCGAAGTCACCTTCGGCGAACAAGGCGAGCTCCTGCTCGGCATCGGGCTCCAGGACCGCAACCCCGCCGGCTGGTGCGCGCGCCCCACCGCGCACACGCTCAACTTCAGCGCCCAGAACCACCACGACCCCAAGGACTTCTGGGACCCGATCGAAGCCCCGAACGGCCGCGCCATCCTTACGCCGAACCACTTCTACATCCTCGCCAGCGCCCAGCGCATCAAGATCCCCCCGCACCTCGCCGCCGAAATGCTGCCCGTCGACATCGGCATCGGCGAACTGCGCAACAACTACGCCGGCTTCTTCGACAACGGCTTCGGCTGGGAAGAAGACGCGCGCCAGAACCCCACCGGCACCGGCACCACCGCCGTCCTGGAAGTCCGCGCCCACGACGTGCCCTTCCTCGTCGAACACAACCAACTCTTCTTCCGCCTGCGCTTCTTCCACACCTCGGGCCGCCCCCAAAACCTCTACGGCCAAAATCGCCCCGGCCCCTCCTACCGCCACCAAGACCTCACCCTGGCCCGCACCTTCAAATCCCCCACCTGACCCCAGGCCCCAGCCCAACCGAAGCCAAAAAGAGCCGGCCCCGCCGGCTCTTTTCTATATCTCACACCCAAGACCAAGCGCACCGCCCCCTGGGTCCATCGCCGAGTTAAGAAAGTACGTGCCCGTAGCACGCTGACGCCTTCGCGTAGCCCAGCAAGGCGTCGACCCCGAAGTCGTGGCCAAAGCCACGTCGAGGGTTCGACAACGCCGCTGGAGCTACGCAGAAAGCGTCAGGCGTGTTGCTAGGGCACGATTTGCGGTTCAGAAGGAACCGTGGCGGGCGCGCTGGCGCCGGTTCACGCGGCGGCCACCCGCGGTGCGCTGGCGGGTGCGGTATCCGGTCTTCTTGCTGTGCTTCGAGGCGCTCTTGCGGATCTTGACGTGCATGGTTCTAGGCCCCTTCCTGGGGTCGATCTGGGTGCTGCTCCTGGGATCAGGGCCGCGGAGTGTAGGGGCCTCGGGCCGCCTTGGCAAGCCGCCAGTCCACTCCCGGCCCCATCCTTGGGCCTGGCAATGGGCCGTCTGGCCGCCCCTGACCGAAGAAATGCCCTCTCCCGACCCTTTCGGACGGGCTCGATGCCCGCCGGGCCCATACTTTGTAGGGCCGTTCCGCCCCGGGCAGCCCCCTTCCGGGCCCAGCGGCCGCTCCAGCCTGGCACTTCCGGCCTGGCCCCCGGCGCCTGCCCCTCAATCCGCCGCCACCCCCGTTTGCACAAACTCCCGGATCTCCTCCGGCACTCCCTTGAGCACCTGCTCCTCCTTCGGTTTGCGGTCGTCCCGGATGGACTCGAGCCCTGGTAGCCGGAGGATCGGCTGGATCTCCGGGTCATCGACCCGCTGCACTTGTACCGAATAGTCCATCACATAGATCGCCCCCTCGCTACTCCGCAGGGTCAGGGCACGGGCCGGGAAAAACTCCCCTGAGGCATCACGCGTCCATGCGTAGAAGCCGGCGATGAATTCGTCCACCCGCTGCCTATAGCTTCTCCAACTGGCGATCGGGAGGTGATCCCTGGAAGTCAACACGGTCGCCCGCATCTCTTCCCTCCCTCCCGCGCGGTAGAGGTACGTGTCGAGCTTCTCCCACGTCCACTTCCGCCTCGCCATTTCCGATCCGTCGCAGGGCAGGGGCTCCAGCAGGTTCTGCGGCTCGAAGAGCATGACCTGCGTGTTCGGGTGGGAAATCAGCAACTGCCCCGGTGGCGCGAGGTACGTGACCGATAGCTTCGCAGTACGCATCTCGTGCATCTTCGGATCCCCCAGGTAGTACTGGAGCACGCGACCCGCGCCACGGGTGATCCGATAGCGGCCCAGTTGCTTATGCCGGGGGTCTTCCTCGCGTGTATCCCAGAGCACGTCCATGGCGCCCAGCAGGGTCTCCGTCGCCGGGGGCGAATCGCCCTCGCAGATCATCGCCTGCTTCAGCAACTTCGCCGCCTGCTGCCGCGGGGTCGGCGCCTGCCCGTCTGGGATTTCCAGATCCCCATCGCGCAGATGCGCCCAGCGAACCTCCACTTCATACTCGCACGACACCGTGGCCAAACGCTGCGCCAGCTCGAGCCAGGGTTTAGGCTTTTCCTGCACGGGGACGGCCTGCACAGGAACGGACTGTTGCGCGGGCTCCGCCCGAAGTGGTGCAGAAACCTCCTGGCGGGGCACTCCCCAAACAATAGCAAGGGGCAGGACGCAAAGGCTGGCAATCAGGCCTGGATTCATGGCAATACAGGCCCCAAAGCACGGAGCCTCCCGTGGGATCAAGATCGTCCGGAGCGGTCGCCGCAGGTGAATCGGCTTCCGCTACCCACGCAGCGTAACCGCGGCGCGCGCTTTCCGCGACCGACTTCCGGATTCGCCCTTGGACCCATCTGGCCCAGCCGCCCCCGGACCCCGGTCCCAAAACGACGGGCGGGTCCCGTGGTTGCTCACACAAGACCCGCCCGTCGCAGCGGACGCCCGGGGCGCCGCAAACCATCGAGCCCTACGCCTTGCGCGGGCCCACCATGTCCCCGGGAATCACCGCCGCGTCGAATTGCTCGCCGGTCATCAGGCCGAGTTCCTGCACGGCTTGGCGCAGGGTCGTGCCTTCTTTGTAGGCCTTCTTCGCGACCTTGGCGGCGTTGTCGTACCCGATGTGCCGGTTGAGGGCGGTGACCAACATCAACGACTGGTGCATCAGCGTATCCACGCGTTCGCGGTTGAGTTCGAGCCCATCGACGCAGTTCTCGCGCAGGGAGTCGCAAGCGTCGGACAAGAGGCGCGTGGACTGCAGCAGGTTGTGGATAATGACCGGCTTGTACACGTTGAGCTCAAAGTTGCCCTGGCTACCGGCCACGGTGATCGCCATGTCGTTGCCCATCACCTGGGCGCAGACCATGGTCATCGCTTCGCACTGGGTCGGGTTGACCTTGCCCGGCATGATCGACGAGCCCGGCTCGTTTTCCGGCAAGTGCAGTTCGCCTAGGCCGCAGCGCGGGCCAGAGCCGAGCCAACGCAGGTCGTTGGCGATCTTCATCAGCGCGCAGGCGGCGGTGCGCAGGGCGCCGTGGGCGAACACCAGCGCATCGTGGGCCGCGAGGGCCGAGAACTTGTTCGGGGCGCTGACGAAAGGCAGGCCCGTTTCCTTGCCGATCGAAGCGGCCACGCGGGTGGCGTACTCGGGGTGCGTGTTGAGGCCGGTGCCCACGGCGGTGCCGCCCAGGGCCAGTTCGTACACGCCTGCCAGGGTGTTCTCCACGGCGCGCCGCACGTCGGCGAGCTGCTGCACGTAGCCGGAGAACTCCTGGCCCACGGTCAACGGGGTCGCATCCTGCAGGTGCGTACGGCCGATCTTGACCACATCCGCCCAGGCTTTGGCGTGGCGATCGAAGCTCGCGCGCAGGGCGTCCAGGGCCGGCAGGAACGTCTTCACCAGCTCTTCGCCCGCGGCGATGTGCATGGCCGTCGGGAACGAGTCGTTCGACGACTGGGCGCGGTTGACGTGGTCGTTGGGGTGAATCGGCTTCTTGCTGCCGAGTTCGCCGCCGCGCAACTGGATCGCCCGGTTCGAGATCACCTCGTTGGCGTTCATGTTGCTCTGGGTACCCGAGCCTGTCTGCCAGACGACCAGCGGGAACATCGCGTCGTGCTGGCCGGCGATCACTTCGTCCGCGGCCTGCAGCAGGGCGCGGTAGTCGTCTTCGGCCACCGCGGAGAGTTCGCCGAGGTCGCGGTTCACGAGTGCGGCGCACTTCTTCACGACGCCCATGGCGCGGATCATTGCGCGCGGGAAGGTCTGCCCGCCGATCTTGAAGTTCTGCAGGCTGCGCTGGGTTTGCGCGCCCCACAGGCGGTCATTGGGGACCTCGATCGGGCCCATCGAATCGGTTTCGGTGCGGGTCTGCATGGCGGTAGGTGTCGGATTCGGATTTCTCGGGGGCGCGGCCGGGTTACATCAAGCCCAGGTCGCGCATGGTCTCCACGTCGGCTTGGATCGCGCCGGCGGTCTTTTGCATCAGGGCGCGGGCTTCGGCGGTCAGGGGCAGTTCCTGGATGCGCTCTACCCCGCCGGCGCCGAGCACCGCGGGCACACCCATGTACAGGCCTTCGAAGCCGAATTCGCCGTTCAGCAGACACGCGCAGGGCAGCATGCGGCGCGCATCCCCCAGGATCGCCTGGGCCATGGCCACCGAGGCGCTGGCGGGCGCGTACCAGGCGCTGCCGGTCTTCAGCAGGGACACGATCTCAGCGCCGCCGTGTTTGGTGCGGTGCGCGAGTTTGTCGAGCGTGTCGGCGGACAACAGGTCCTGGGCCGCCACCCCCGAAATCGCGCAATGGCGCGGCAGCGGCACCATCGAATCGCCGTGGGCGCCGAGCACCATCGCGCTCACATCGCCGGGGTTCGTTCCGCTCGCTTCGGCCAGGAAGTAGGCAAACCGCGCCGCATCGAGCACCCCGGCCATGCCGATCACGCGGCGCGCCGGGAACCCCGTGTGGTGGTGCATCAGCGTCACCATCGAATCGAGCGGGTTGGTGACCACGATCACGACGGCATCGGGCGAGCCGCGGCGCAGCTCCTCGGCCACCTGCCGCACGATCTTGCCGTTGGTTTCGAGCAGGTCCGAGCGGCTCATGCCGGGTTTGCGCGGCAGGCCGGCGGTCATGATGACCACGTCGGAGTCGCGGGTGTCGGCGTAGTCGTTCGTGCCGATCACGCGGCTTTGGAACCCCTCCACCGCAGCCGATTGGTTCAAGTCGAGGGCGATGCCCTGGGGCCGGCCCTGGACCACGTCGAGCAGCACGACTTCCTTCGCCAGGTTCTTGTAGGCGGCCAGTTGCGCGCAGGTGGAGCCCACGTAGCCGGCTCCAATGACGGTGATCTTGCGGGGCACGATGGTCTGCATGGGCAGAGCTTAGCGCCGCCAGGGGCGAAAATCTCCGGTCCGGGCGCCGGTCTTGGCCCCCGTTTCAGCCGTCCAGGCGGCGCAGACGGATCCAGAACTCCGCCCCCCCGCCGGGCCGGTCCCGATAGCCGATGCGACCGCCCCAGGTGCGCACCATCGACCGGCAGAAGTACAGGCCAAGGCCGACCGTGCCGCCGCTGCCCGCCCCCCGGGCAAAACGGTCGAATAGGTGTTCGCGCTGGGCGGGCGGCACCCCTGGGCCCCGGTCGAGCACCGAGAGCTCGACCTCCCCTTCGCCGGGCACGGTCCGCACTTGGACCTCGACCCGGCTGCCGCGCGGCGCGTGCTGCAGGGCGTTGCCGAGCAGGTTCGCCAGGACCCGGTGCAACCGGTCCTCGTGGGCGGCGACGGGGATCGGCGCTCCGTCAGCGGGCAGGTCGACGCTCAGGTCCACGCCGGCGGTTTCAAAGGCGGGGCCGCGCTCGTGGCAGCGGCTGCGCACCACGGCGCAGAGGTCGGGCGCGCCAGAGGCTTCGGTGGCGAAGTCGGACAGGGCCGCCACCTCCTCGGCGAAGATCGCCAGCAGCTCGCGCATCATCGCATCCTGCCGTTCCGCCTGGCGCCCCGCCAATTGCAGCAACGCGGCGGCTTTGGCCGGATCGAGGCCCGGGCTCTGCAAGAGGTCGAGCACCGCCACCATGTTCGAGAGCGGCGCGCGCAGGTCGTGTACGAGGCACTGCAACAGCACTTCCTTTTTTCCCACCTCCTTGCGCAGGGTGTCGTAGTCCAGGTGCGCCTGCCGCGCCTCTTGCAAAACGCGCTGGCGCTCCTGGAAGCGCGCGTCGATGCGTTCGATCGCCAGGGCTCGGCGCCCA
Source organism: Planctomycetota bacterium (assembly GCA_041398705.1). Taxonomy (GTDB): domain Bacteria; phylum Planctomycetota; class UBA1135; order UBA1135; genus NORP259. The sequence continues at coordinate 351,873 of JAWKUI010000004.1, forward strand.
TCGGGCGACAGCAGCGCGGTGGCTTCGAAACATTGTTCGCCGTCGGCAGCCCCTTCGCACCAGACCCCGGACATCAAACTGCCCGCCTCGCCGGCTTCCCAGAACGCGGCCGCATCCTCGAGGAAGTTGTCGAGGAAACCGAAGTCGCCGCCGGGCCGCAGAACCCCGTCGGCTCCGAGGAAACGCTGCATCCAAGGCGCAACGCTGCCCACGGGGCGGCAGTGCCCCTCGGGATCGCACTCAAGCACCGCCATCTTGAGCAGCGCCACGAGATCATCCCCCGGCTGCAACGCGCCGCCGAGGGTGCGTCCGGTCAAGCGCGCCGCGAGCAGGCTCAGACGGTTGCCCTCCTGCTGCAGACGTCCGATCGTCGTGACCTTCTGGAAGGCGTCGAGCAACACGAGCACCGCACCTTCCCCGTGCGGCAACAACAATACGTCCGCCGGGCCATGGCCCGTCATGCGCAGGGCGGGCAGGGACGTGACTTCGCGCGCAGGCAGCAGGCCTTCCAACCACGGCAGCGGCTCCACCGCGGCGAGCCCCACCTCCAAGTGGCGCCCGAGGAACACAGGCCAAGCACCGCCCGCCGCCTGCACGCGCCCCGCGCCATCGAGCTCCGCCCACGCCGCATCGTGGTTCTCGCACAGCGCGGCCCACACCGCCTGGGCCAGGTGCGGGGGCATGCTGCTCATGGACGCCCCGCCAACAGATCCTGGCCCAAGGCGGCAAACGCCTCTTCGACCCCCGACCCGGTTTTGGCGCTCGCCAGGTGCACCGGCGCCCAGTCGAGCCGCGCGCGCCACTCGTCGAGCGGCACCGCGAATTCGCCTTCCAAGTCGATCTTGTTCAGGACCAGGTGCACTTTGGCGTTTGCGTCCCCGGCCCGCAGGCGCTCGCTCAATCCCCGCGCCACCTCCAAGGTCTCGAGGCGCGTGGCGTCCACCACCACAAGCGCCCCCGCCGCCCCGCGCAGGTAGCTGGCGCGCACCTCCTGCCAGCGATCTTCGCCGTACAGGTCCCACAGCACCAAGTGCAGCTCATGGCCGTTCACCACGAGCTCCTTCTTGTCGACCTTGACGCCCACCGTCGTGTGGTAGCGGTCGGAGAACTCCGAATAGACGAAGCGCCTCACGAGCGAAGTCTTGCCCACCGCGTAGGATCCAAGCAGGCAGACTTTCTTGCGGATCATGGGCGCTCGGGCAACAGGGCGCGCAGCTCGAGGCGCACCATAGGGTCGGGGGCCGCCGGGCCGCCGGGTTCACCCAGGGGCAGGGGCTCCGCGATGGTGCAAAGCAGACCCGCGTCATACAAGGCCGAACGCACCGCTTCCAGGCGCCGGGACAGCAGGTTGCGTTCCCAGGGCTCTTCCCGGCCGGGAACCGACTGCAGGCGCACCTGCAACCAGCCGCCGAGGGCCGCGACCTGGTGGTCGAGGTCCCGCAGGGCCGCCAGGCGCGCGGGGATCTCCGGGCGGGCCGGGTCGAGCACGGCGACCTGGTTGCCGAAGGGCAGCATCAGGCCGTCGAGGGCGGCGAGGCGGGTTTCGACCGCCTGGCGCTCGGTGCTGACCAGCGCGGAGGCGTCGACGGCGTGGGCGCCGGGCAGGGCGCGGGCCAAGGGGAGTTTGGCCGCGATCCAGGCTTCGGAGGCTTCACCGGACAGGACCAGGGTGTCGCCGAACCACGACCAGTGCACGGTCGGCGGCAGGTCCAGGCGCTCGGCCACGCGGCGGGCGCGCAGGGCCGGGTCGAGCGATTGGAACTCGGAGACGTCGAAACGCACGTCGAGTTTCTCGCGATCCGGTCCGAGCACCGCCTCGATCGGGGTCGAAACCGGGTCGCGCAGGATGCGCCAATGGTCCGACTCGGCGCTGCCGTCGACCCAGTAGCCCGGGGTCTGGCTGAGGCGTTCGAGCGCGTCGGCGCGGCGTGTTTCGGTGCGATGGCCGGCCCACCAGAATCCGAGCCAGGTGAGCAGCAGGAGCGCGGCGACACCGACCAGGATGCGACCGGCCGGGCCGCCCTTGCCCCGCTCTTTCGCCTGTTCGCCGAGCAACCCGGCGAGGTCCCGTTGCGCGGGGGCAAACCCGTCCACGTCCCCCTCGAAGCCGTCGAGCTCCTCGGCATACCGTCGGTGCAGGGTTTCGAGCGCCGCGTGCATGTCTTCGGACAGCTGCTCCGGGGGCACACCGCGCACGAGGGCCGCCAGGCTCGAGTTCGGGCCTTGCGCCACGAGCACGCGGAACCCGGAGACTTCGATTTGTTCGAGTTCGCCTTCTTCGGCCCCCTGGAACGAATCGCGCACGAATTCGCCGATGGCGGCGAGCATGCCGGAAACCAGTTCCGGGTCGCTGGCCGCGGGGGAATCGCTGGTGGCCTGTTGCAGCAATAGACCCGTTTCGCGGTGGATCCAGTAGATCTGCTCGACGCGGTATTCGAGGCTGTTCAGCAACACCACTTCGCCGAAGGGGCGGCCCGTGCGCCAGGCTTCCATGCGCCAGCGCACTCCGCGGGGCGAGAAGCTGTTCTCCAGCGCCACGTTCATGCTCTGCAGGCTGGCCTGCAGCGTGGCGCGGATCGAACGCCGGATCGCGGGGCCGAGCACCGGATAGATCGCTTCGGCCAAATCGTCGGGGTTCTGGCGCGCCGAACGCAGCAGTCCCTGCTCGATCGTCGGGCGCAGGGCGTTGGCGAGTTCCTCGGTCTGCTTCTCGCTGTGCCGCACCGCTTCCGGCAGCACGCTGGCGAGGCCTTCGACCTTGGGCGGATCCTGCTCCAATCGGGTCAAGCGCTGCTCCTCTTCGCTGAGCAGCAATTCGCGCAAGCGGTTCCACTTGCGCTCTTCGGCGTTCCCGTATCCGGAGGAATCCCCCCCCACGGATCCTGCACCGGTATCCTCGGGATCACGCATGGATCACTGCCCTTCCGGATGCAATTGTGCGGCGAGGTGGCGCAGGAATTGGGCTAGGTCCTTGCGCGGCACCTGGCTCTCCTTGAGGGCCTGCACGGTCTGCGCGAGCTGTTCGCGCGTGCTGCGCTCCTGTAGCAGGCGCTGCTGTAAATCGGCCTGACGCTGCTCGAGCTCCTGCAAACGCTTCTGCAGCAGGACACCCTGGCGGGCGATTTCCTGGCCGACGTGCGTCAGGCGCTGGTCCACCTCGTTGCGGTGGTCCCCGAGCAGCAATTCCTGGATCTGGTTCCAGCGTCGGGCGCCTTCCGGCCCACCGGTGGGCGGGGAAAGCGGGATGTGGGGAGAGGGGTTGGATTCCACGATTTGGGCCTTTGGGTAGGGTCCTTGAGCATATCCGGGGGGACCGGCCGGGGGGCAGGCACCGTCCCGGATTCTGCTCCAAAGCAAAACAGGAACCACGTCCAGGTGGCCCCTCCTGTACCATTTGGGGCAATGCCGGGGGGCCTCCCCGGCCCCGCTGCCCATGAAAGTCCTTGTGGTCGACGACGACCCCGATTTCTCCGACCTGTTGCGCCTTGGCCTCGAGAGCCGCGGCATGCAATGCGCGGTGGCGCGCAACGGCGCCTTCGCCGCGGAAGCACTGCGCGAACAGGGTGATTTCGAAGTGGTGCTGCTCGACGTCGAGATGCCGGGCATGGATGGCTGGCAGCTCCTGAGCGAACTGCGGGATGCCGGGGAGGAGATCCCGGTGATCTTTGTCAGCGCCCTGGAATCGGTGGAACACCGCGTGCGCGGCCTGCGCCTCGGCGCCGACGACTTCCTCATCAAGCCGGTGCACATGGACGAGCTCGAAGCCCGCATGCATGCCGTGCTGCGCCGGCGCTCGAGCCTGCCGAGCCTCGAGTTCGGCCCCCTGCGACTGGACCTGGGCCTGCGCAAGGCCTTCCGGGGCGAACGCGTATTGCCCCTGTCCCCCAAGGAATTCGACCTCCTGCTCGCCCTCGTGCGCGCCAAAGGCGCCATCAAGAGCCGCGCCGAGTTGCTCGAAGAGGTCTGGGACATGCCCTTCGATCCAGGAACAAACCTGCTCGACGTGCACATCGGCCGCCTGCGCCGCAAGGTCGACTTCCGCCAGTCCCCTCTGATCCGCACCGAACGCGGTCAGGGGTACCGCCTGGACGCCAGCCCGGTCACCCTCTGAACCATGGACAACGCCACCGCGCTCAAGGTCCTGGTGCTGCTCATCACCATGCCCGCCTGGATGCCCTTCGCGAAGGCCATGTGGGAGGAGATGAAACTCGCCATGCGCGAGGACGGCGGCCTGTTCGGCCCCGTGCCGAATCCCGCCAAGCGTCGCCGGTTGCACGCGGAGATCGCAAAGGAGCCCCTGCGCCAAGTGCACATACTCAAGGGTCACCTGCGTTCGTCGCGGCGCGAGCTCAAGCAGGAACAGGCCCAAAGCGGCCCGCAGACCGGCCAGCGCGGCAAACGCCCCTGGGGTCGCTGAGCAGTGCGGATCGGCATCGACGCGACCCTCGCCACCGGCCATGGGCCTGGGCTGGGGCGGTATGCCCGGGAATTGATCCGGGCGTTGGTCGCGGAGTATGGCGCCGAGGCGCTGGCCCTCTGGAACGTTTCGCGTATGCCGCAGGTCGAGGCGCTCGGCTTGCCGGATCCCCCGCCGCAGCAGTTCCGTTTGGCCCTGCCGCGCCGGCTGGCGGCGCCCTTGGCCAAACTCGGCTTGCATCCCGGCCGCCGGCTCGCTCCCATCGACGGATTCCACCGCGTTCATCCGGGAGTTCCGGTTCTGCGCGGCACGCCGCACACCGTTGCGGTCACCGAAGGACCCCCGCCTTCCCCCGGGGTTCCTCGCCCCGGCGACTGGGGTCCGCAGTGGACGGAAGAAGCCCATTCGGCCCACGCGCTGTTCTTCTTCTCCAGCGACTTGCAGAGCCGCTTTGCAGGCGCCTTCCCCGGCGCGGGCGACCGCTGCCATACGGTTCCCGTGGGCGCGGACCATTGGCTCCGGGACCTTGGCGGCGCGCGGCCGCAAGCGCGGCCTTGGTTCGTCGTCCTCGGCGCCCCTGTGCGGCGACGGCGCGTGGAAGAGTTGCTGCGCGGGTATCAGCACTACCGGACCACCGGGGGCACGCTGGGCCTGCACTGGATCGGGGCCACGCCCGCCCCGGACATCCGCGCCGCCGCGCAAGAACTGCCCGGGTGGCAATTCATCGCGCCCGATGAACGCCAGTTGCCCGTATGGGTGGCGGAGGCCCAGGGCCTTATCCATCTCGCGCAAGACGAAGGCACCCCGGTGACGCCGTTGGAGGCGTGCACGGTGGGCCTCCCGGTGGCCGTCCAGGATCTACCGGTGTTCCGCGAGGCTTTGCCCGCCGGCACGCTGTGGGTGCCGGAGAATCTGGATGCCATCGGGCTCGCGGAGGTAATGCATGACCTCTCCAAGCACAGCCGCCGAATCCCGGCCGTGGTAACCGGCTACACCTGGCGCGATGCGGCCTTCGCGCATTGGCGCGTTTGTCCCTCACGCTGGAATAACGAGCATACCGAACCAGGCCGATCAGTCCACACCCGCGGCGTGCTGCGCACGCTCCGCGAATTGTGGGACTGATCGAACCTGGTTCGGTATGTAACGTTATTCCAGCGGCCAGTTGCCGGTTACTGGAAGTCCACTCGCAATCCGTCGCTGAAGTTCGACGTGCTGGTGGGATTCTGGTCGCGGAACCAGCATTGGAAGTACCACGACTCGCCGGCCACCACGGGCCGGGTCGGGTTCATCGGCATGACGGTCAAGTCCACCGGAATCGACACTTCGCCAACCGTGCCCGAGAACTGGATCTGGCTGGAGAGGCGCGCGATCGGCTGGCCCCCGCCGATGCACAACACGCCTTGGCTGCCACCGGGGAACACGATCACGTCCGGGGCGGTTCCGGCAAGGAAGTACGCAAACTGATTGACCGGCAAGTCCGTGGCGGTAAGCGTCAGGTCGTTCTGGGCGACTTCGTTTGATCCCGCGCCCGAGATCTGGGCAGCGAGGCCAGAAGAGTTGGTAGGACTGCCGCAGTAGCGCACCCCGGAAAGGCCGTCGAGGGCCTGCATGGCAAGAGCAGCCTGGAAGAGGTTCAGGCGTCCCCCCGACACGCACTTGGTGGCCAGGGCCGGAATCGGGTCCACGGTATCCAGCAGGATCGCCTTGATCTGCAGGGCCGCGGCCCCCGGATCCAGGGCGAGTTGCGCTTGGAAAGCGGCCGGGGCGATGCTGTGCAAGAACGCCACCGACCCCGTCACGTGCGGGGTCGCCATCGACGTGCCCGAAAGGGTGCTGTAGCTGTTGGTCGGCACGGTGCTGCGGATCGATTCCCCCGGCGCCGCAAGATCGATGGTGGTCAATCCATACGCGGCGAAGTTGCGCACGTCGTTGCGATCGGTCGCCGTCACCGCGATGAGGTACGGGCTCGAGCACCCGGTGGGCACATCCCCCACGACGTCGATGTTGCTCGGGTTGTTGGCCGTGGCCGCGCAGCTCAAGATGCCCAGGCCCCCCATCTCATCGTACGCATCGTTCCAGGCGGGATACTGCCCGCTCGCGCAGTTGGCGTTGTCGACCCCGAAACTCGAGTTCGTCACGACGATGTTCGCACCGGCGGTTCCACCGGAGGAAAGCCAAAGGGCTTTCTGATCGGCCACATACCCATAGGCGATCATCACCGTCGAGGTGTTGCCCGACGAACCGGCCACGTGCATCAGGCGCGTGGTCCAGTTGACGCCCACCACCCCGGTGCTGTTGTTTCCGCGCGCCCCGGCGGTACCCGCCACGTGGGTGCCGTGGGTGTCCGACGGGATCGTGCCGTTGTTGCCGTACGCGTTCCAGCCGTACTTGTCATCGACGTAGCCGTTGCCGTCGTCATCCACGCCGTTCACGCCGCCGACTTCCGCCGCGTTCTCCCAGCGGTTGGCCAGCAGGTCCGTGTGGTTGGTCTGCGCGCCACCATCGACGATCGCGATGACCTGGTCGGCACTGCCGGTACCCAGGTCCCAAGCCTCCACCGCATCGATGTCCGCGTCGACGGTGCCCCCAGACTGGCCGGTGTTGTTCATCGCCCAGAGCTGGCTGAAGTTCGGGTCGTTGGGGAGGGTCTGGCGGCGGCTGACCGGGTGGTCCAGCTGGGCCCAGAGCACCTCTTGGCGCGCTTCGAGGGCGGCTTGGACTTCCGACCAGTCCAAGGAGGCCGGCACGAATACAAGGTGCATGTGCAGCGAACGGAACAGCACCGGCCCGACGGTCAACTCGACTCCGGTGAGGCCCGGCAGCTCCGCAGGGTCCACCTGGTCCTGCAGGCGCACCAGCACCCCGTAGGTACCGGCGGGGGCCTGGGTGAACGAGGCTTCCTGGGGGGCGGATTGGGCGCCCGAGGCGGGCAGGGCGAGCCAGAGGCTGGCCAGTAGCGCGATCGATTTCATGATTTCCTAGACGCAGTGTCCCCCATCGAAGTTCGCCTTTCCGGCACGGGAAGTGCCGAAGCGGCGCGGCCGCGGGATCCGGGGGAGACCCCGCCGCTGTGCAAAAGTACGGCAAAGCCGGGGAACCAGCCCGCCCGTTCCCGGTTCCAGAGGGCCCAATCCCGATTTGACCCTTGCGCCGGGGGACTTCGCCCTCCAAAACAGGGCCCTGGGCCAAATCCGCCCGTCCCGATCCTTCCCCAAACCCATGAAAGCCAAATCCATCGCCGGCCTCTCCTTGGCCGTCGCCGCCCTCATTGCCTTCAGTCCCCTTTCCCAGGGCCAGCGCCCCGAGGGATCCGACCGCCCGCAGAAAGAGCGTCCGGAGCGGGGCGAGCGCGGGGAACGCGGCGAGCGCCGCGGCCGCGGCGAGAACCCCCTGCACGAGGCCATGGACGGCCTGAAGAACGCCCAGCGCGCCATGCGTCCGATGGTCGAAGACCCGGCCGCCAACGTGGAAGCGCTGCACAAGAACCTGGCGGAGATGGATCGCTACTGCAACATCGCCTACAACCAGGAGCCGCCGCGCCCCGAGCAGGAGCTCTCCGAAAAGGAATGGGCCCTCCACCAGATCGCGTACAAGCAGAGCATGCTGACCCTGCAAGGCGACCTGCTGAACCTGCGCAAGATGCTCATCGAGGGCAAGTTCGACGAGTTCAAGACCGCCTACTCGGATCTGAACAAGTCCAAGAAGTCCGCCCACGACCAGTTCAAGTTCGATTGATTCCTTCGAACCGCTACTCTCGCGCCCTGAGGGCGCTGCGGCTGGGGCTGCGTCCGATCCTGGGCGCGGCCCTGGTTTTGTTTGTCGCCTTGCCCGCCCGCGCCCAGGACTCGGCCCCCGCGGAGACCCCGCCCGTCGCGGGTGCCCACGGCCTCATGGGCGCCACCCGCGCGATGTTGATCGAGCGTTGTGGTGAGTGCCACACGCCCGCCAGCCAGGACCGCAAGGGCAAGCGCGCCGTGAGCGACATCGGCGACCTCGCCCTTGTGCGCGACGAGTTCGTCGATCCCGGCAATCCGGACAATTCCGACCTCTGGATCATGATCGTCGACGGGGAGATGCCCCCGCCCGATTCCGACGTCGCCCCGCCGACCGAGGACGAAATGGCCTTGCTGCGCGCCTGGATCCAGGCGGACGCGCCCGTGCCCGCCACCGGCGACGCGCCCAAAGCGCAAACCCCGGCCGCCCCCGAAGAGCCCCGCTGGCAACTTTGGCTCGCCCGCTCGCACCCCCTTTGGATCCACTTCCCCCTGGCATTGATCCCTGCGGCCCTGCTGGCCCAGCTGCTCTCGGGGAACCGCAAGCGACCGGCACTGCACGCGGCGGCCAGCTTCTGCCTGGTGCTCGCCCTGCTCGCGGGAGTCCCCGCCCTCGCCAGCGGCTGGCTGCACGGCGCCGCCGACGCGGGCGACCTGACCGTCGAACGCCACCGTTGGCTCGCCGTGGGCACGGTGGCCGCGGCCATCCTGGCCCTGCTTTTTGGCCCGAAACCCAAAGCCCGCCTGCTGCTCCTGCTGCTTGCCACCGGCCTGGGTATGGCCGCGGGCCACTTCGGGGGGCGCCTGACCTACGGGGCCGATTTCTTCCCCTGGTAGGGTCGGACATGGCCCGCTTCGGGGCACCCGCGTGCCACCAGCTCTAGGAATCCCTTTTTCCTTCACCCACCGGTCTGCGCACTCCGAAGCAGCTTCCCTGGACCCGCCTCGATCCGCCCAGGGAGAGCCCCGTGGATACCTCACTCAGAGAAATCATCGTCGACATGCGCAGCCTCGAGCCCTTCCCCGAGGTTGCTTCCCGCATCCTGACCCTTGCGGGCAAACCGGAGGTGATTCCCGATGAGATCATCGAAGTCGTGCAGACCGATCCCGGGGTCACGGCCAAGGTGCTCAAGCTCACCAACTCCGCGTACTACGGCTTCCAGCGGGAGATCGGCTCCCTGTGGGAGGCTGGCAACATGCTCGGCGTCGACGCCCTGGTCAACCTCGTATTGACCTCGAGCGCCAACCGCTACTTCCGCCACTTCGGCAAGGCGCGCAGCGATGCCCGCAACGGCCTGTGGTACCGCAGCATCTCCCAGGCCCTCGCCAGCCGCTTAATCGCGGAACGTTTCGGCTACGAGAGCCCCGACCGCGCGTACACCGCCGGACTGCTGCAGAACATCGGCGAAGTCGTGCTCGACCGCTTCTACAGCGACGCCCTGCCCCGCGTGCGCGCCGAAGTGGCCCACGGGCGCACCCCGTTGCAGGCGGAGAAGGTCATCCTCGGCATGCACCACGCGGAAATCGGCGCGCGCCTGGGCAGCAACTGGAAACTGCCGCTGTTCCTCGTGGACACGATCCGCTTCCACCACTCCCCCGATCAAGCCAGCATCGATCCGCTCTTGACTTCGGCCGTACACCTGGCGGAAACCCTGCTGGACCTGAATCAACCCGGCGACCTGCGCCTGCCCCACGAAGTGTGCGAGGCGGCGTTGGAGCTCACCGGGCTCGATCCCGACGACTTCGGCATGATCTTCCACAACTTGGAAGCCGAACTCGCCCGGGCCCAGGAGTGGCTCATCGACGAGCCCGCCTGACCGCCGGCGCCCGATCCGGGCACAAAAAAAGCCGGCTCGGGCCGGCCTCAAGGTCCTGCGTGCCTCCCCCGAACTGGGCGTGCCTCCCCCGAACTAGGGAAGTGCGCTCCATCCGGAGCGCCGGGCAAGGTAGGAGTGGGGTGGGTGACGGGGATCGAACCCGCGACTTCCAGAACCACAATCTGGCGCTCTAACCGACTGAGCTACACCCACCATGCATGGGGTCCGCGGGCCGAGCGGCCAACGCACCTTGAGCGGGGAGAAGCATCGGGTTCCCCGCCGCCCTTGTCAAGCACGCGGGCGGGCCAATTTTGGCCGCTCCCGTCGTGCCGGCTACCAGCCGAACGCCAGGCGGCGCAGCAGACCGCGCTCCTTGGCTTGCGGTGCCGGCGGGGCCGCCAGGCGGTGCTGGCGCTGTTCGAGCATCTCCACCCGCTGTTGCAGGCGGCGGTTCTCTTCCTGGAGCGTGCCGACAAGCACCAGCAGGCGCCGGCCCTGCGCCGCCTCCGCAGCGCGGTCGGCTTCGAGCCGATCCACGTAACGCGTGGTTCCGCGTTCGACGAGCTGGGCCGTCTCCAGCTCCTTGCGGGTGGTCCAATGCAGAGCTTCGAGCTCCTCCAAATCGCGCGACAGGCGGGCAACCTGCCGCTGGTACCCCCGTTCGATGCGACCCGGCCCCACCGGCCGCGGCTGGACCCCGGGGCGCGGAATCTCATAGGCGATCAAGGGCATCGGCGGCGGACTGGATTGCAGCTGGGCGGAGTCGAGCATGGCGCGTACCTCGGGAAGGGTCCCCTCAACGGCATCCATCGGCCGGAAGCGGCGAAACTTTCCCTGCAGCCGGCCCGCACCCCGGTCCCGGGCCTATAGAGTTGCAGCCATGGCATCCCCCGCCGATCCCGACCCGCCCCAGGACCCCACGATCCCGCCCAAGAGCTACGGGAACATGGGTCCCGAGCATTGGACCCGGACCCGGGAAACCCGCAATGCGGAAGCCATCGACTACTACCGCGAGCGCAGCCGGGCGCCGGGGGTGGCGGAAGGCGGGGGTCCGCGCAACTTCTACTGCATGGAATGCGACGGGGTGATCCCCCACGACCCGCCGGCCACGACCTGCCCCCACTGCGGGGCGGCGGTCTCGGGGCAGACCCGGCGCTACTTCAATTGGGTGGAGATCGACTCCCCGCCCGACAGCGACTGGAAAGCCCTGCGCCCCTACTTCCTGGCGGCCGCCCTGCTGCTGGGGCTGCTCGTGTGGTGGATTGTGCGCTAAGCCACCCCATCGTTTCGAATAGGATCCCGCGCCCATGCCCGGCCCCCAGCACCGCTTCGATCGCCAGACCCGCTTTGCCCCGCTCGGCACGGCGGGGCAGCAACGGCTGGAGACCAGCCGCGTCCTGATCCTCGGAACCGGCGCCCTCGGCGGGGTGCTCGCGCAGAACCTCGTGCGCTCGGGCATCGGCCAGGTGGTGCTAGCCGACCGAGATTCGGTGGCTTGGTCGAACCTTCCGCGGCAGGTCCTATTCGAGGAGCGCCATGCGCGCGAGGCCGCGCCCAAAGCCCTCGCCGCCAAAGAAACCCTGCAGCGCATCGGCGGCCCCTCGCAGATCGAAGCCTTTGCCGTGCACGTCGACGCGGACAACCTGCCTGACCTTGCCGCTGGCGCGCACCTCGTGCTCGACGGCACGGACAACCTCGAGACGCGGTACCTGCTCAACGACTATTGCGTGCGTAGCGGCGTGCCTTGGGTCTACGCCGGCGTGGTCGGCGGCGGCGGCCTGGTGCTTGCGATCCGACCCGGGCAAGGCCCGTGTCTGCGTTGCTTGTTCCCCGAACCCCCGCCCGCGGGAAGCCTGGAGACCTGCGACACCGCGGGTGTGCTGATGCCTGCCGTCGGCGCGGTCGCTTCGATCGCGAGCGGGCTCGCCTTGCGCCTGCTCGTGGCGCCCGAGGATCTGCAAGCACAACTGATCGAAGTCGACGTGTGGCGCGGCTCGACGCGTTCGCTGCCGTTGCCGCGCAACCCCGATTGCCCGGCCTGCGTGCGCGGCGAGTTCCCCTTCCTAGACACGCCCCTGCGCGAACGCAGCTTGACCTTGTGCGGGCGCAACACAGTGCAGGTGCGCGGCCGTGGAGAATCCCTGGATCTGGATGCGATGGCGCAACGCCTGCGAGCCGTGGATTCCTCCGCGCAGAACATCGGTCCTTTTGTGCGCGCCACCCTCGACGGTTTGCGCGTGACCCTCTTCCGCGACGGCCGCGCTTTGCTCGAAGGTACCGACGACGCGGGTCGCGCCTTGTCCGTCTATGACCGCTACCTCGCCTGAACCGCGGCTGGTAATCCTGGCCGCGGGCGCTTCGACGCGTTTGGGCCAGCCGAAGGCCTTGGTGCCGATCGACGGGCAAAATGCGCTGCAACGCTACTGCGCAGTGGCGCGCGAGTTGCTGAACGAAGGACCGATCGTGGTCACCGGTGCCCACCACGCGGAGATCGCAGCCCAGGCCCCGGCAGGCGCCCAACTCGTGCACAACGCGTTATGGCAAGACGGCCGCACCGGTTCGCTGCAATGCGCTTGGCGCGCCGCCCCCGGGCGGGACCTGCTCGTCGCCCCGGCCGATGTGCCCCGGGTGCCAATCGATGTGTTCGCCCTGCTGCTCGCCGCCTGGCACGCGGCCGCAAACCCAGCGATGGGATGGCTTGCCCCATTCTGGGCCGGTCCCGATCCCACGAGCGGATACGGCCATCCGGTGTGCATCGGCCGCTCGCTGGCTGCACAACTGGAAGATTTTTCCAGCGATACGCCCCTGCGCGCATTGCGTACAGCGGCCCGGCCCCTGTGGCAGGTGGCCGTGCGTCACCCTGAGATCCTGGAGGATCTCGACACGCCGGCGGATCTGGATGCGCTTTCGAAACCTCCGCCCGAAGCGCTTTAGAAGGGCATTGGCAGGGGTCGAAGAGGGACGAGCTCCAGTTTTGGTGCTTTCCTGCCAGTTCCCCTCCCCCAGCCCCCCCCCGACCCCCACTAATGAGTTTCCAAGGCGACGTCCGCGGCATTGGCCTCGCGGAACTGCTGCAGGGCCTCGCACGCGGCCGTAAGGAAGGTCTGCTCACGCTAGGCGGCGATGGACGCACCAGCTGTCTGATCGGCCTCACCGACGGGCGCCTCGTTCTGCTGCCCGACGAAGACGAGCGTGAAGAGGAACTGGCCGCCCGCATCCGCGAAGCCTATGCCCACGGCTTGGAGGATTGCGTCGAACCCGCGCAGATCGAAGCCCTCGGCGGGGCCCGGCGCCTCGAGTCCCTCTACAGCCTGCTCGACGGCGGTGAGGTGCACTTCCGCTTCGATCCGGGCGACCTCGCCCAACTCGACGCGGGCATAGGCCCCGGCAGCGGCACCCAGCTCGAGATCATCCTGCTCGAGTACGCGCGCATCTCCGACGAGCTCGAAGGGTTCCCGGACCTTTCGTTCCTGGCACCGAACGCGGTGCCCCAATGGGTCGATCCCTCGCGCGCTGGGGAAGTCAACCAACGCGTGCTCGCCGAGATCGACGGGCGCTCGACCATCCAGGAAATCGGCGACCGCCTCGCGTGGCCGCGGCGCGTCCTGCGCCTGACCCTGGCGGGCCTGTTCCAACACGGCGCCTTGCGCCTGTCCACCCACCAGGAACTGCTCGCGCTCACCCTCCAGGAGATGGAAGCGCGCCAATTCCTGCGCGCCTGTCAGCGTCTGCGCGCCTGGGTGCGCACGAGTCCGCCCGGCCCCTTGCACCCCGAGATCGCTGCCTTGCTCAGCGAAGAGTGGGTCGCCGGCCGCCTGCCCGCGTCGATGCGCGGCATGTTGCCCCGCGAAACCCGCGCCTTGCTGCGCCGACTCGACGCCAGCCTCGGCAACCCGGGCACCGCGGTAGCCCACTGGAACGAAGCGGTCCAGATCCATCCGGACGATGCGGTCTGCCGCATGCACGCCATGGGCTTGCAGTACGCGGAAGACGACCGCTCCGATCGGCCTTCCGTGCGCGACCTGCTGGCTTTGGCCCGCCGCCTGAAGGAACTCGGCAGCCCGGCCCGTGGCGCGCCGCTGCTCCTGATCGCCGTCCAGAAGAAGCCCGAAGGCGTGGGCCAGAAACTCGAGGTCGGCCTCGGCCTGCTCGAAGCCGGTCAACCCGAACACGGTGGTCCGTGGGTGCTTTCCGCGGCCCACGCGCTCGTGGACCGCGGCCAGGCGGACCGGGCCCTCGGCCCCCTGCGCATGCTGATCCAGGCCTACCCGCAAAGCCGGGAGGCCAAGGCGCTGCTCACCAAGGCCAAGCGGGCTTCGACCCAGGCCAAGAAGATGCGCCGCAACATGGCGATCGGCGCGGCGGGTCTGACCCTGCTGGCGGCCGGTGCCTTCGTGAAAGTGCGCTCGGACCACAAGCTGCGCGTGCAACTCGATGAAGTGCGCGCCCTGGTGGACACGCCCGATGCGGCCCTCGCCGCCCTCAACCGCTACTTCGCCGAGTCGGAGAGCGTCAAGGTACTCGAGCTGCGTCGCCGCATCGAAGAAAGCCAGCGGGCGATCGAGATCAAGCAGAAGGACGCCTGGCTCGACAGCTACAAGGCGGCCCAGGAAGCGGCCAAGAACAAGGTTCCGTCGGAGGCCCTCGAGGTCATCCGCGCGGTGACCCCGCCGCCGCGGTTGATGCTGCTCAAGGAAACTTGGCCGGCGATTCCGGACTTGTATGAGCTCATGGGCAAACGCCTGGCGAGCGAACTGAGCGAGCAGGGCACCGTGCGTGCCTCGGCGCCCGCGCAGATCCGCATGGAGCAGGAACTGCTGGCCCAGGCCCACAACCTGCGCGACCTGTTGAGCGAGGGCGAGCGCAACTCCCCCGCCGGCATCGCGTTGCTCGAGTGGGTGGCGGGTTTCGAACTCGACATCCAGAAGCGCGTCGATGCCCGGGGCGGCCTGGAGGAACAGGACCGCCACCGCAGCAACCTGCGCCGCCAGGACGAACTGCGTGACCAGGCCGAGAAGGCCGTGGCGCAAGGCGACTACGAACGGGCCCTCGGCGCCTACGAGGAGATCCTCGGCGGCGAACTCGACCCGCGCGTGCGCGAATTTGTTGAGCCCAAGGCCATCGAACTGCGCTCGATCCTCGAGGCGATCGCCGAAGGCCGGATCCTGGCGAACGAAGGCAAACATCCCCAGGCTTTGGCTCTGCTCCAGGAACGCATCAGCGATCGCTCCAACCTCGATCGCATCATGTTGCCCTGGAAGGTCGACTCCTTCCCCAGCGGGGCGCGCGTGATGACCGATTCGGGCAAGGAATACACCACGCCCTTCGACATCGAGACCAAAACCAGCGAAGCGCTGCACCTGACCTTCACCAGCCCCGGCTTTGCCCCCGAGGTCGTGGATATCGATCGTCCCGGCGACTTGTTCATCTACCTCTCCCGCACCCCACAGGTCTCCTGGCAGACCGAAGGTCGCGTGGACGCGGTGCCGGTTCCCTACGAGCAGGACCAGATCGTGGTCGATCGCACGGGCCACATCGCGCGCATCCAACCGGGGGACAAGGTGCTCTGGAACAAGCAGATCCCGACCCTCTCCGGCGTGGCCCGCGCCCCCGTCTTCTTCCCCGGCGGCAGCGACAAACTGCTGCTCGTGACCGAAGAAGGCTCGGCCTGGTTCGTGTCCGCCGTCGACGGGGCTTTGGAAGGTCCCTGGGACCTGAAGTTGCCCCCGCGCGTCGGCCCCCTCGCGAACAGCACGCACGTCCACGTGATGCTGTCCGACGGGACTTGGGTCGCCTGGCGGGAGGCGCTGCAACCCGACGTGTTGCCCGTGGGCTTTGAGCCTTACGACCAGAGCTCGTGCGCCAGCTACCGCTACGGTCCGGACAACGGCATGCAGGTCCTGCGCAGCCGCGAAGGCGAGGTCAAGACCTTGGTGAGCCGCTTCACCGGCTGGAAGGCCGAGGTCAAGGGCGACACCCTGGTCGTGCGCGACCCCGAGGGCAACGGCGGCTTCGGCTCGAAGATCCGGGGCAGCTGGACTTTCCTCGCGTGGGAGCCTGCCAGCAACACGTATCCCAAGGGCCGTTTGTGGCTCTCGGACGAAGCGGGCCTGCGCGCCCTCGTGCCGCGCCCCGAGTAGGTTCTCCCGGCCACGCAATCGCGCGGGCGCCCCTTCCTTTCGGAGGGGGCGCCCGCGCTCGTATGCCGCCCTTGTCCGGGTGGACAGCGGTCGCTCATTCGAAGGCCAAGTAGATCGCGTTGGTGAAGTTGCTGCTACCACCCGGCTCCCGGTGCCAGGCCTGGAACGTGTAGGGCAAACCCGCGAAGGCCGCCATACTGCCCGTCGGCGTGCGCAACGCTTGCGGATCGATCACCAAGGACCCCAAGCCGGTGGATCCGGTGTAGAAGATCTCGGAGGGCTGGTTGTAGCGGCCGATCATGCCACCGGCGATGCAAAGCACTCCCGCGCTTCCCGGAACAGATCCCTGGGCGACCCCGCCATGGCTGGCAAGGAAGTACCCGAACTGATTCAGCGGCAAGCCTTCGGCATACAGGGTCTTGAGTCCGGTCGTGGACGCATCCCCCCGGGCGGTGATGAACCCGTACCCGCCCGTGGAGTTCGGATTGCCCTCGCAATATTGCGCTGCCGGGGAATTGGGTAGATTGGCAATCAGGTACGCGCCCGAGAGCTGCTGGACCGTACCCGTTCCGTGGCTGACTGCAATCCCCGCCTCTGAGTTGCCCACATCGCCACCCGAACCGCGGGAAACCACAGCGGTAGTCGCGGGGTCGCCCGTATAGCCGGAGGGCGCAGTGACCTGCAGGCGACGTTCATTGACCGCAAAGTCCTCCTGATTCGTCCAGTCGAGCACGGACACATAGCCGCGGATGTCCGTCGGACTCGCCTCGTCCCCGTAACCCACGACCCAGCGGTTGCCCACGTTGGCGATCGACGGGGAGTTGTAGTCGTGGTCCGGCGCCACGTGTTCGATGCGCCGGAGCAGGGTGCCGCCCCGCTCCTGATGGTTCTGCACGGCTCGCACATACACCGAGGAGCTGCCCTGATAGTTGTACTGGATCGCACACAAGTAAAGCGGCTCACTGGTGAGGTACCGATCCGGATGCATCGAGGGTTCCGCGACCTCGATCGCGACCGGCGGATCGGTTACGTAGGAGTAACTCCACACGTCCAACGTGCTGGCGGCGGTGAAGTTCGCATTCAGGCGCTGGTCGATGATCAGGACCTGCCCGGTGCTCCAGTCCCGGCGCAGCGCCATAATCGACCACTCGTTGACCGAAGCCCCCCCGCACGCCTTGGAGATGGTCACCCCGTAGTCGTTGAAACCCGGCGCGTTCGAGATGGCAACCTCGGGTCCCATGCTAGGAGGCGTGGTGGTGCTGATGGGAATCACCGGCTGGATGGAGCGGCCGCGAATGGTGCCGTGCAAACCGGCACTCACATCCAACCGACTCCAGACCGCTGCGAATTGGGAGGTCCCTTGCCACGCCCCCCCCACGTCACAGTCTTGGTTGTCCCAAGTCGGACCTGCGCTGCCCACCAAGAAAGTCGGGCTGGTCAATGCGGGAGTGTTGCCGTCGAACGCCCGGCCGCGCACTTCGCCCGCACCGGAACCGTTGACCGCAATCGCCAGCACCAGGAACTGCCCCGCCGGCACGTTGCTCGCGATGGCCGGCTGCATCCAGTCCTCCGTGCTTGCGTCCACCACCACCCGCGAAACCCACGCTCCCGTATCGGCATTGCGATAGTCCACGAAGATGTCGCCGTCGATCGCCGAGAATTCCCGCACGTAGCTGTACGCATAGCGAGAAAAGGTCCCGATGTAGGCTAGGTCGGGGCTACGCAGATAGCCGGACATGGCCGGAAAACCGGAGAAGGTGCCAATCAGCGGGTCGAGCACGACCTGCCCGCGGGCTTCGGCGAGGAAGGTGGCGGGGATGGTCATGCGGATGGTGCCCGCCTCCCACTCGATCGGAATCTCGACCTGGTGGCCCGCCCCGTCGTACACGAGGGCACCGCGGTACAACACCGCGCCCCGCTCGCACTCGAACCGTAGACCCAGGGCGTCCCGTTGCGCCGTCAAGTCCGTCTGCACGGCCAACTCCACTGTCAGATCGCCGCGCTCCGGCAAGTAATCGAAAGCGAAACTTTGTTTGACGCCCTGCTCGGTCAGGTCGTACCAAACTTCTACCGGACCGCGGTCGAGCACCCAACGATCGCCTTGAATACGTACCTCGCCCGCGCCCTCGAGCGCTTGGCTCTGGTCGCCGGACGTGCAGCGCTCCAAGCGCAGGTGCAGCGGCCAGTTGCGCTCCGCTTTCGAACCGAGGAACGGGATGTAGGTGAAGCCCCCCGCGTCGAGACTCGCTTTGTAGGTCTCGGTGATCGCCCAACGGACCTGCCCGCGCTGGTCCTGAAGCACCCCCAGGGGTTCCGCCTCCGGCAGCGTGCGCAGGTGCGGAGCGTTCGGATCGGACGGCCGGCTCCAAGTGGGCACATCCGCCGTGCGTACGGGCGGGCCGGGGAGCAGCGGCACGGCTTCATCCCCGAGGGCCGCCTGCCCGAACGCTCGGGGCAGGCACAGGGCGAAGAGGAGCGCGAACAGGGGCCCCGAAAGGACGGGGCGGCGACGGTTTTCTTTCATGAGGGACCTGGGTGGCAGGGGACTCCGACCCTTTCCCTCCATGGCGCGAAGCGGCCCCCCCTTTCCCGCAGCCAACCACCCGAAATCCCCGCAATTGCCCCAAGCTGAAGCGCCGATCCGCGAGTGCCCCCCCCGCGCGTCCCGGTCGTACGCCCGATTTCTGCCCTCCGCGCTGGGACCTGGGCCCGGGCCGAGCCTAGCCTATGTGTATGAACCGCATTCTGAAGTGGCTGACCGCCGGTCTGCTCGTCGCGTGCCAGACCTCCCGCCCCACGCCGGACCCGGCCCCCCCGGTTGCCGTCGCCCCCGCCCTGCCCGATGGCTGGCAGACCGGGGAGACGCGCCACTTCGAAACCCTTTGGAACGAACCCGCATGGCAAGGTCCCCTGCGCTGGTCCGCCGAGGACCGCGCCGTGTTGGCGCAAGCCCTGGGCACCCCGCCGGATTCCCTCGACGGCGCCGAAACCACGCAGCGCGCCGCCCTGTGGCTCAGCCGCGATGCCTCGCCGGATAGCAGCGCCCTCTTGATCGCGCACCTCGAACGGCGGCTGGATCCCGATGTGCGCGGCCGCAACGCGGCGGACATCCTGGCCGCCGAGATCCTCGCGCGCCGCAACCCCCTCGCCACCGAAGTGCTGCGGTCCCTCGATGCCCTCGCCCTGGGACCCGCGCCGCACCCGAACCTCGAAGTGCGCGTGCAATGCGCCGCCGCCCGCCTCGCCCACGTGCCGCCCGCAGCCGCCCGGGACCTGGGCCCGACGAATGCCCTACTACGGTTCCTGTTGCGCGTGCTGCGCGCGGAGACCCCGGCCCAGTCCCTCGATCCGCCCGACTGGCCCCGGGTCGAAACCCTCGCGTGGAGCAAGTACCAAGCCGCCGCCGCCGTGCGCCGCTTCTGCCCGGACCTCGAGGAGTACGTGCCCGACGCATCCTGGGCCTGGCAGAACGAGTGGGCTGCCCGCGCCCAGCAGAAACTCGGGCTCTGAACCACCAAGCGCCTAAAACGCCAAGCGCCGCGCGGTCGAGGCTTCGACGGCGCGGCGCTTGCCTACGGCCCAGACGGATCAGGGGCGGATCCGCGACATCATGCGCGGATACGGCGCCGCCTCGCGGATGTGTTCGATGCCAGCGAGCCAACCGACGACCCGCTCGAGGCCCATGCCGAAGCCCGAGTGCGGCACCGAGCCGAAGCGGCGCAGGTCCAGGTACCACTCGAATTCCGAGGCCGGCAGTTCGTGGGATGCGATCGAAGCAAGCAGGGTGTCGAGGTTCTCCTCGCGCTGGCTGCCCCCGATGATCTCGCCCACGCCCTCAGGGGCGATCATGTCGACGCACAGGACCCGCTTCGGGTTGTTCGGATCCTCCTTCATGTAGAAGGCTTTGATGTCCTTCGGATAGTGCGTGATCATGAGCGGCTGCTCATAGGCGCTCCCCAGGATGGTCTCGTCGGGGGCGCCGAAGTCATCCCCCGCCACGAACTCCGAACCGGGGTGCTCGAGCAGGATCTTGCTCGCCTCGTCGTAGGTCATGCGCGGGAAACCGCCGGTGATCTTCTCGAGTTTGGAAATGTCGCGTTCGAGGGCCTGCAGCTCGGGTTTGCGGCGCTCGAGCACATCGCGTACCACGCGCACGATCATGTCCTCGGCGAGCTGCATGATGTCCTCGAGGGTCGCGAAAGCGACTTCGGGCTCGAGCATCCAGAACTCGGTCAAGTGGCGGCGGGTTTTGGACTTCTCGGCGCGGAAGGTCGGGCCGAAGCAGAACACCTTGCCGAACGCCAGGGCCGAAGCTTCGGCGTAAAGCTGGCCGGACTGGGTCAGGTAGGCCTTGTCCTCGCCGAAGTAGTCCACCTCGAACAGGGTCGAGGTGCCTTCGCAGGCGGAAGGGGTGAACACCGGCGAATCGATGCACACGAAGCCGCGTTCGTCGAAGAAACGGCGGATCGAGGTGATGACCGCGTCGCGGATGCGCAGGATCGCCCACTGGCGGCGCGAACGCAGCCAGAGGTGGCGGCGGCTGAGCAGGAAGTCGGGGCCGTGCTCCTTCGGGGAGATCGGGTACTCCTCGACGACCTGGTAGACGCGGCCGCCAGAGACCTTGATCTCGAACCCGCCGGGGGCACGTTCTTCGGCCTGCACCTTGCCGACCAATTCGACGCTCGATTCCTGCCCCGCGCGGGCGATGGTGTCGAACAGTTCGGCCGGCACATCCTTCTGGAACAGCACGCACTGCACGAAACCGGTTCCGTCGCGCAGCATCACGAAGTGCAGCTTGCCCTTCGACGTGCGGTTGTACACCCAACCCTTGAGGGTCACGGTTTCCCCGACGTGTTCGGACAGGCGTTCGATGGTGGTGGTGGTCATGGGTGTTGCGGGACCCGCAGGGGTCCGGGGGGTGTTGTGCGGGAAGCGGAGCGGGGCGCGCTCAGGGGAAGAGGCTGTGCGCGGCGCGCAGATTCAGGTCGCCGATGCGGCCGCCCTCGATCTGGACGCGGCCCTTGTACGGGCTGCCGGCCCGGCGCGCCTCGACGCGCACCTCACCGTCGCCGCCTTCGAGCTGGGCCCACTCGCCGGGTTCCACCAGCAGCTCGATGCGCTCGAAGCCTTGGGCCAGAAGGCGTGCCGTGATGCGGTCCGCCAAGGGCAGGCTTCGGTCGCCCGTGGCCGGGTTCCAGACGGCTGCCGGCGCGGCGGTCTGCTCCGCCCGGGCCTGGCGCTTCTGCCCCTCGCGCAGGTCGGCCAGGAGGTGCTCGACCCGGCGCAGGTCGAGCCCAGCCGCCTGGTCCTTGAGCAGGGTCTCGAGCTGCCCCTCGATGCGCTCGAGCAGCTCGGCCGTGCGCTGGGCGGCGCCGGACCCGGGATCCCCGGCCAGCATGCGCAGCAGCAGGGCGGCAATCCAGATCAGCACCCCGAGCACTGCGGCGAGCAGGATCAGGGCGGCCGCGGTGGGGCTGTCGAAGGTCGTGGCCAGGGGCAGCATGGGCGCGCAGGGTAGCAAGCGCGCGGCCCCGGCTCGGCAAAAATCCCCCTTCCTGGGGCAGGGAGGGGACTTCCCGCCCCCCTCCCGGGCCATTGCCCCGCGCGGGGGGGCCTGCCTATGCTCAGTCCCATGATCCGCGCAATTGCACTCACGGTGTTGGCCGTCCTGGCCGTGTTGGCCTGGAAGTTCGGGGGGGTCGATCCGGACCGCCTGGCGGCCTTTGAGTCCGGGGCGATCCTGGAGGCACCGGTGACGGGGATCGAGGGGCGCAATTGGCAATCCCTACTCGTGAAAGGCGACCGGGTGCGATTGGCCGGCGGAGAGGAGATGACGATCACGTCGATCGTGGATGGCCGGCTGTTTGGCGACGCCCGGCCCGAGGGCGTGCCGACAGAGCAGGCGGAGGAGCTTCTGACGACGGAACGCACCCTCTTTATGGCGCTGCTTAAATCTTCTTTGATCCCCGTCGAGGAGGTGACAGAAGAGGAAGCCAAGCAGGGAATCAAGGGCAGTGCGCGCGTCGCACTCGGTGCCATGGAGTTTCACGCGGCCACGGTCACCAGAGAGCTCGCCGCAGCGGCGGAGGAACTCGATCGTGAACTACGCAGTTCTTGGATTCGTAGCCTGCGTGCTTTAATCGACAAAGAAGGGCACCCCCTGCCGGACCAAGATCTCGCACAAGCAAAGCCGGGATCCCCCACCGTGCGCTTCGAGCGGGTCGATGGTCGCATTACCAAAGCAACCGTGACATTAGGACCCGGTGGCCCAGTCTTGCATGCGCAACGCGACCACACCCTCCCCGGCCCCCTGTCCCTGCTGCCCCCGCTGATCGCCATCCTGCTGGCGATTCTGCTGCGCCGCCCGGTCCTATCCCTGATCTGCGGCGTTATTGGTGGCGCCTGGGTGGTTTATGGACTCGCGGGAGGGGGCCTGGGCTCGGGCGTTCTGCACGGGACCCCCGCCGTCTTCACGAACTACCTTTGGGGGGTCCTCAAAGACGAGGTCAAATATGAAATCGTTGCCTTCATCGTCGCGATGCTCTCGATGGTCGGCATCATGACCCGGGCCGGAGGCATCCAAGGCCTGATGGACCAAATCGCGCGCATTGCGGGCAATACAAAGCGCACGCGCATCGCCACCTACCTCATGGGCCTGGCGGTCTTCTTCGACGACTACGCAAACACGATCCTAGTCGGCGCGACGATGCGTCCCCTCAGCGATCACTTCAAAGTGGCACGCGAGAAACTCGCCTACATCGTCGACTCCACAGCGGCCCCGGTTGCTGGGCTTTCGCTCTTCTCCACCTGGATCGCGTTTGAAGTCAGCACTTTCCAAAGCGCCCTGCCCGATGCGGGCTTGACCTCAGCGGAGGGATACTCGATCTTCCTGCAAACCCTGCCCTTCCGCTTCTACTGCCTGTTTACCCTGGTTTTGGTTGCACTGGTGGTTTTCCTCGGCCGCGACTTCGGGCCGATGCTTTCGGCGGAACGGCGCGCCCAAACGGGGCTACTCCTGCGCGATGGTGCCCGGCCCATGGTGGGCAAGGCGGCCACCGAGCTCGAGATGGAGGCCGGCATCGTGCCGCGGGCGCACGTGGCCTTGATTCCCCTTGGCTTGTTCGTCGGGGTGACCCTGATTTCGATCCTCGTGATGGGCGGCGCGTTTACTAGCGATCGCCTCTCGAGCTTCCAAGGCTGGACGCAGATCCTCTACGACGGTTCCGGATCGAAGCCGCTGATGTACGGAGCCCTCGCGGGCCTGATCGCCGTGACCCTGCTCGCCGTCCGGGCGGGGCTGCGTTCAGGGATTTGGACCGCCGCAGCCTCCTCGCTGATGGCCATGGGAGTTGCGATTGCGATCCTTTACCTGGCTTGGATGTTGGCGAAGGTTTGCGAGGATCTGGGCACGTCGAGTTACCTCTCCGTACAACTCGGCGACTCCCTGCCGCCTTTGCTCCTGCCGACGATCCTGTTCCTGCTATCCGCCCTGATCGCCTTCTCCACGGGCAGCTCCTGGAGCACCATGGTGATCTTGCTGCCCCTGGTCGTGGGTCTCGCCTATCGCCTGGGCACCGGCACGGAGCTCGGCGGCCACCTGTTGATGGTCATGAGCATCGGCGCCGTGCTCGAAGGTTCGATCTTCGGCGACCACTGCTCCCCCATCTCGGACACCACGGTCATGTCGTCGATCGCCTCGGCCTCCGACCACATCGATCACGTGCGCACGCAGCTGCCCTATGCCCTTTTGACCATGGGCGTCGCCCTGTTCATCGGGTACCTGCCCTGCGCCTACCTGATGGGCGGATTAGGCGGCTGGGTGCCCTTCGCTTCGCTGGGATTGGGCTGCGTGCTGCTCTACCTGTGGATGCGCCTGGTGGGCCAACCCAGCCACCTATCCGCGTCGGATTCCGATGCCTAGCAGAAGTACCAGGGCCGCGGCGATGCAGAGCGCGCGGTCGTAACGCACCGGAGGCGTTTCCAAAGGTGCGGCGAAGCGCGCGGGCAGGGGCGAACGCCCCGGTTCGCGCGCGCCGCGTTCATCGAAGGAAACCCACTCGCGGGGCACGCGCCAGGCACCGTCCGCGACTCGCAGCAGGTCCTCGGCAAACGAACCCGCGCTGCCCTGCCACGCCCCGATGTCGGTGACGCAGGTCCAGATCCAACCCGGTCCCCAGGCCAGCACCACGCGGCCCTGCGCTTCGCTCCACGATCCCAGGGCTCCTGCCGGCGGCATCGCGCCGACATGCCACTCGATCGGCAATTCGTAACCGCTGCGCGCGAGCACACTGCGCTGCGATCCCGCCGCCGTGCCCAACAGCTCCAAAGCCGGCGTTTCTTCCCCCTCGCACGCCACCAGCCCGCGATCCGCCGCCCACGCGTCGATCAAGTCGCGCCAGGCACGCGGCCAGGTACCGGCGGTGCGCAGACACGGTTGCCCCTCTTCGCGCACCTCGAAGCGCTCGCCCCCGAGCCACACCCGCACGCCACCCGCTTCCCCGGAAACCGGGCCGGGCACCGCGGCACCGCCAGTGGCCAACCAGGCGGCCCGACCGGGCAAGGTCGCCGGCACCGAATCGGTCAACCACACCGCGCCATTCTGGTTGAGCACGGACCAATCCGGCTCCGGGCGATTCGGCGCCGGAGCCTCGTCCCATTGCGCGGGCCACTCGCTGGACGGCGCCGCGGCCGCATCCCCCGCGTCCGCGTACCGGACGAGCACGGTATCCGGCAGAAACCGTTCGAGTTGCTCGCGCCCCGCCTGCAACCGCGTACGACCGTCGCCGTAGGGCAGGTACATCGACGCGCTGCGATCCACCCACACCACAACCGTGCGCGCCTGGGCTTCGAACGCACGCCGGGGTCCCGCCAATGCGAGCAGTCCCAAAGCCAACGCCGACCATTCCGCCAGACGGCGCGGCCACCAACGCCGGCGAGGCACCGCGCCCGTGCGAGCGTCTGCTTCGGGCCAGAAGTGCCAAGCCCCGGTGTACAACGCCTGCGGCCGCGGACTGCGCGACAGCCAGAACCACGCGGGCAGCAACAACAAGAGTCCCCACAGGGCCCAGGGTCGATCCCAGCCGAACACGCTTAGAAGCCCCCCCGCCCGGCTTGCAGAACCTGTTCAAACGGCTGACCCGCGCTGTGCAGTAGCAAATCCGCCCCCACGCGGGCGCAGCCCTCGCGCCACTGGCGTTCTTCGGCCGCCAGCCGCTCGAGGTAGACCTGGCGCGCCCCTTGCCCCTCGGTCAGCCGCGGCGCTCCTTCGCTTTCGCTCGCGTGCCAGGCCACCGCACCCTGCGGCGGATCGCGTTCCACTTCGCTCAGGATGCGCACCAGCGTGACCTGCGCCGCTTGCCGCGCCGCCTGCAACCAAGGATCGAGGGACTCGCGGAACAAATCACCGATCGCGAGCACGTGCCGGCCGTTGAGCCGCACCCCCGAAAGCAGCGAACTCAGCACCTCCGCCCCCGCGGCTTCCGTCTGCCAAAGCTGCGCCCGCAACCCCGCCCAATCCGATGGGCGCCCCAGGCGCCGGGACACCAAGGCCCCCGCCGAGTACCGCACCTCCACCGCCGCCCCGCGCCGCAGCAGCAAGTGCGCCGCCGCCAGCCCAAGCTCCACCGCCGATTGCCACTTGCCCGGCGGCCCGACCGCCATCGACGCACTCCCATCGAGCAGGATCAACCACGATTCGCGCGCATCGGGCCGCAGGATACGCACGAAGGGTTTGCCCAGCCGCGCAAGCAGGGCGAAGTCCAATTGGCGCACGTCTTCGCCGCTGCGATAGGGCCGGAACCCCGCAAAATCGCTGCCGCGTCCACGCCCATCGGCCGAACGATTGCCATCCCCCTGCGACAGGCGCCGGGCCAAGGTCTCATGCAAGCGTTCGAGCCGCGCCAGGAAATCCGCCGGCTCCTGCGCCCGCGCACACGGCGGCCCCGCCGCGCGCCCCTGCCGCGCCCCGCCGCTCATGACGCCAGGGCGATCACCAGCAGGGTCATGTCGTCTTCGCGCGCGCCCTCGCAGAACTCGAGCACCGCATCGCTGAGCTCCTGCACGAGCGCCTCCGGCCCGAGCCCACGGTGGCCCACATCGCTGATCACCGCGCGCAACCCCGCCTCGCCGAACAACCGATCGGGCCGACTCGCGTGACGGGCCTCCGCCAGACCATCGCTGTAGATCACGAGCATATCGCCGGGCGCCAACCGCAATTCCGCGACCTCGGAGTACTCATGGTCCTCCGACAGCCCGATCGCCAGCTCGTGCGCCTCGATGCGTTCGATGCGCTGGTCCCCGGCACGCCACACGAGCGGCGAAGGGTGGCCGGCGTTGATCAACCGGGTCTCGCCATCCTTGCGCACCACCGCCAGCGCCATGGTCAGGAACATGCCGATCTCCATGCGCGTGGACAGATCGGAATTGAGCAGGTTGAGCACTTCGGCGGGGTTCGCGACCACGCGCAGGTACGCGCGCAGGCCCGCCTGGGCCGTGGCGGTCACCAGCGCGGGACCGATGCCGTGGCCGGACACGTCCCCGACCACCGCGCCGAGGCTGCCGTCCAGGTTGGGCACGAGGTCGAAGAAGTCCCCGGCGGCGTGTTCGGCGGCTCGGAACCAGCCGCGTGCCAGGAAACCGGGCAGATTCGGCGCATCGCCGGGCATCAGCCCCTGCTGGATCTCCTCCGCGATCTCGAGCGAACGCTGCAGCCGCGCCTGTTCCACCGCCACTTGGGCGAGGCGGGCGTTTTCGATGGCGATCGCGATGTGCTGGCCCAAGGCATGGAACAGGGCGAGGTCCGCGTCGTGGAATTCGCGGGTCGCGGCGCGCGAATCGACGTACAGCACCCCACGCGGGCCGTCGCTCTTGCGCGCCCCGGGTGCATCGATGGGCACGCACATCACCGCCCGCAGCTTGAGGTCCACCACGCTGGCCCCGAGGTCCAGCGGCGCCTCCCCCGCGCGCACGGTGCTGCGCATGGGCTTGCGATCCTTCATCACCTTGGCGACCACGCTGGTGGAGTACCGTACGTCCTCCAGGTCCATGCCGCCCCCGCGGGCCACACGCACCTTTGGTTCTTCGCCGTCTTCCTCCTGGAGCAGCAGCACCCCGCGTTCGGCTCCGGTGGTCGCCACGGCCGAGTCCACCACGTGGGTCAGCAGACTGCCCAGGTCCCGCGAGGCCGACACGCTGGCGATGGCGTCGAGCAGGGCTTCGATGCGTTTGCCGTCCGAGGTCGGCCCGGTGGTCAGGAACGCCACCGACGGCACGCTTTCCCCGTCCCCGCTCCATTCCCCCTCCAGGGAGACCGGGGGCACCTCCGGCTGCTTCTTGTTACGCTTCCACAGGACCATGGGCCCATCTTAGCCCCGCCCCAAGGCCCCCGCGCCCCCGGAATGGCGGTTCCCCGGTCCCGTTACCGTTTCCTATACTGGCGGCCCGGGCTTCCAGGCCCCCACCCCGAACCGAACCCACCATGCACATCTCCTCCGAGCCGGCCGGCTCCATCACCATCCTGCACCTGCGCGGGGAATTCGACACCTTCTACTGCTCGATGCTGGAGAAGGAGGTCGCCGGGGCCCTCGAGCGTGGTGCCGAGCACCTCGTGCTGAACCTGCGCCTGGTCAAGTACATCAACTCGACCGCCCTCGGTTCGATCCTCAAGGTGTCCAAGGCGGTCAAGCAGGCCGGCGGGCGACTGGTGATCTCGAGCCCGAGCACCTTCTGCAAGGAGATCCTCGGCAAGGTCGGCCTGGACCGGGTCGTGCCCGTGTACGAGAGCGACGACGCGGCCCTCGACGCCCTGCGCGGCGGCGCCCCGGCGGCGGGTGCCCCGACCGGCGGCGGCGACCTCGAACTCGACCCCGCGTCCGTGCTTTTCAAACCCACCGACCCCAGCCGCATCGACAAGTTCCTGGAGCAGGCCCGCTCCGACAACCCGGTGCACGGCCACGCCTTCGGGCGCAACTGGTCGGGCGTGGGCCGCATGGCGTCCCTGTCGCCGCGCAGCCTGAGCTTCACCTGGACCGGCGGTAGCACCGGCCTGTCGCCCTTCGACATGGGTCAGCTCCTCGCTGTCGGCATCGGCCTGTCGGCCAAGTTCCGCCTGCCCCTGCTGCAGCGCGGCTTCTGCGAGGCGCAGGTCACCATCACCGAGGTGCAGGAGCGCGCCGAAGGCGTCAAGGTCTTCACCGAATTCGTCGAGATCGACGCGGAGACCGAAGCGGCAATCCGGCAGTACGCCCAGGACCTGGACTTCCTGCGCACCGAGCTGCGCAAGGCCACCGAGTCCTGAGCACCCGTTTCCCACCGGAGACCACCACGGGGGCCGCGCGTTGCGGCCCCTGTGCATTTCAGCCGGCTTTCGGCTTCGCGACCTCGGCCGCGCGCGAGCGTTGCTCGTGGTCCTCGATCGCGGCAAAGAGCAGCTCTTCCACCTGGGCCGCGATGGCCGGCCAGGCGAACCGCTCGACCGCCAGGTTGCGGCTATTCGTGTGCCACTCCGCGCGCCGTTTCGGGTTGCTCGCCGCGTATTGGATCGCGTCGCGCCAGGCGGGGAAGGTGCGCTCGCGCACGAGCAAGCCCGTTTGCTTGTCTTCGACTCCGATGCGCAGGCGCGGCAGGTCCGCCGCGAGCACGGGCAAACCGCACGCCATCGCCCGGCACACGGCCATGCCGTCGCTGACGCGCTCGCCACCGGGGGCGAGCAGCAAGGTGCTGGAGGCGAGCAGTCCCGGCAACTCTTCGCGCCGCGCCTTGCCCAGCCAATGCACGCGGCTGCCCACGCCGAGGCGGCTCGATTGGGCCAGCAGGTCCGAACGCGACGGGCCATCCCCCGCGAGCAGCAGGTTCCAATCCTCGCGTTGCCCCACCGTGGAGGCAAACGCCTGGATCGTCAGGTCGAGGCGGTAGCTGTCCTCCAGCGGCGCGACCGAAAGCAGGCTGTAGCCTTGGGCCCCGTGCCGTTTCGCCAAGTTGCTGAACAGGTCGGGCCGGAAGTGTTCGAGGTCGAGGCCGCGGGGCACCACGTGGATGGCTTCGGGATCGAAACCGCGCCGCACCGCTTCCGCCTGGGCGAAGGGGTCCAGGGCCAGCACCATGTGGATCGCGCGGCGCACGCTGCGACCCCAGAGCACCTCCCCAACGCCCCGCAGGCGCCGCTCGAAGAAGCGACCGTGCGAAGGAAACCCCTCTTCGACCGCCACCAGCGGCACCCCGAGTTTGGCCGCGCAGCGCATGCCGTGCCAACCGGCGGGCGACAACGCGTCATACGCGATGACCACGTCGGGACGGAAGGCGAGCACCCCGAGGCCATCGCTGCCGGAAAGGCTCTCGATGCGCGAACGCGGGATGACCCCGGGCGGCGCGCCGAAGCCGCGCACGATGTGCCCGCGGCCGAGCAGTTCGGCCGACAGCACGGGCGCATGGTCGCCCCCCTTCATCCGCAGGGTGAAGGGGTCGACGATCAAGGCGATGCGCAGACTGCGTTGGGGGCTCACGGCGAGGGTGTGGTAGATGCGGCACGGTAGCGCATCCCCCCGGGAGTCGCCACCGCGGCTGCACAGCGAATCGATCGCAACCGGCAGGGCTTCGAACGGGAGAACGGTACCGGAATCCCCGTAACCCCGGTGGCGGCGCACGGGAACCCATTCGCTTATCGAAATGGCGCGGCCGCCCTGTGCAATCAAAGCCGGCGCGCGCCGTTCATTCTCGAAGCGGAACGCACCCCGCGAAAGGACTTCCACATCCGAAGGGTGGGATCCGGCGCGCAGAAAAAAGTCGGTGAACGGCGCTCAGGGCCCCCCGCATTGCCTCCGAGAACCCGGGTGCTCTCCCAAGGTCGCGCCCTGCGGCCCTTCCCAAGCCGCAACCTGCCCCCATGCGCCAACCCCTTCCGCCCCTGCCCGGTACCGGGCGTCCCCCGCGCGGACTCTTCATCGATCACCTCGGCACCCTGCTCGAGCGGCCCAAGGCGGGCTACCTCCAGAGTCCGGAAGAAGTGGTGTTCACCCCCGAAGCCCTGGAAGCAATCTTCCATGCGACCCAGGCGGGCTGGACGCTCTACCTGATCGGGAACGAGAGTTCCGTGTACCAGGGGCTGGTGTCCCCGGAGACCTGGGACGCGATCCACGCGACCATCCAGGAAGGCCTGCGCAGCCACGGCATCTGCCCGATGCGCAGCTACATCTGCATCGATCACCCGGAGGGCCCGAAGCCCTTCAACAAGGAATCCGTATACCGTCTGCCCAACACCGGCGCGATGTATCACGCCGCCCAGGCCGACGGGATCTCCCTGCCCACCTCTTGGGTCATCGGGGATCACACCGAAGATGTGGCGGCCGGCTGGCGAGCGGGTTGTCACATGGCGGGTGTGCGCAGCGGCGAAGGCCTGAAAGATGGCACGCTGCAAGTCGAGCCGGAAATCGTTGCCGAGAACCTCGCCGCCGTGTTGCGGGAGATCACCTCGGGCAGCGCGCTCACCCGCTATTAGTGCCATCCCGTCCCTCCTTTCGTGGGATGCACTCTGGCTCCCCGCTCCTTCCCCCTTGGAGCGGGGAGCTCCCTTTTCCGGGCCCACCAGGCCGGGACCCGGCGAAACCGTATGCGGCAAGTGGGGAATGCGGGCATACCCGACCGTTCGGGGCATTGCGGAAAGCCCAAGGCATGATCAGAATCCGCTCATGCAACTTCCCAACCTTCCCCTCGCCCACCTGCTCCATTCGGATGCGGGTTTCTTCTCCGGCCTGCAACACCCCTGGCTCGGCGCGGATCACGCAGTCGCCATGGTGTTGGTAGGCCTGCTGGCATGCACTGGCGGCGCCGCAACCCGGCGCGCCCCGCTGGTGTTCGTCCTGGCCCTGGGTCTCGGTGCGGGACTGGGCCTGACCTCGGGATCCTTCGAGCTTGCCGAAGTCGGCATCCAGGCAACTCTGGCCCTGCTCGCCTTGGCCCTTTGCTGGCCGACCCATCTGAGCCGAGGTCCTGTGACGGTGCTCCTACTCGCCGCCGGTGCCGCTCACGGGGTGGCGCACGGAGCCGAGGCCACTGGATCACCGCAAGCCTTCTTGTTGGGCATGCTGCTTGGCTCGGCGGCCCTGCACGCTTTGGGCTACGGCCTGGGCCGGGTGCTGGCCCGTGCGGGTCTGCTGCCCGTGGCCGCTTGACCCCGGAGGAGTCCGGCAGGAGCTCAACGCGCAGCGCGCACACCGGCCGAGGCCGATGTGCGCGCTGCGTGCGTTTTCCGGGTTCCTTTGGAGCGCGGAACTAGAGCTCGGACCAGGCGGGGCGGCCTTCGACCTTCGGGAAGGTCTCGAAGGTGCCGTGGCTCATGATCAGCTGGCCCTGGTCATCGAACACGCAAACCGCGCCGGGGGCCAGGTGCAGGTCGCTTTCCGGGGTGAAGACCCAGGTGTTGCGGCCGTCCCAGCGGTCGATCAGCACCTTGCTGCGGCCGCCGGCGAAAACGCGCACTTCGACGCCCTTGCGCTGCTCGACCACGATCTCGCCGCAATCCTGGAGCTGGCTGCGCTGCAACCCGCGCCACTGGCTCGGAATGTAGGGTTTGCTCACCTTCTCGGGCGCGGCGGCCACGGCCGGCACGTCTTCGAGCACCTCGACGGTCACCTGTCCAATGGGCAGGGTGAGCGGAGCGGCAGCTTGGGTCTCGACGTCGAAGGATTCGAGCCACGGGCTGGGGCCCTTGGGCGACATCGGCAGCTGGCCCACCGGCTGGTAGCCACTCGGCTCGCTCTCATGCACGGGTTCCTTGGCCTCGCTCGGGTCCACCACGGGCACTTCCGGCAGGGGCCACGCGGGGGCCTCTTTGAGCACCTCGGGGCGCGCGGCGCGCTCCTCTTGCTGCTCGGTGGTTTCGGAGTTGCGGCGGAAGGACCACTCATTCTCCTTCCACTCGGTTCCTTCGCTGCTGCGGTCCACCGGGGCGGCCACGGGCTGCTCCAGGCGGATGTTCGAACCGGGATAGATCGTGAGCGGCGGGCGCGCCATGCTCACGTCGCCTTGCCAATCGAGTTGCACCGGCTGGCCGGCGTGCAGGCGCATTTCCAGGGGGCCGGTCGACAGGCCGCGCAGGCGCATCGAACCACCCTCAAGGCGCGCATGCCAGTTGCCGGGCAGGTGCAGGTGGTGTTGGCCGCGGCGCACTTCGACGTCGAGCCAAGTGGCCTGGAACAGGTGCCAACGGATCGATTCGGTGCCGGGTTCGCCGCTCTGGGCGTCTTGCCAATCGATCGAGGCGGGGCCCCAGAGGCTCAGGCTGGCGGTGCCGGAATAGGCGATGCGCACCTCGGCGCCCGCGGGCACTTCCAGGTGCGCGCCACCCGAGAAGCTCTCGCTCTCGCCTTTGCGCAGGACCTTGGTTTCGCTGGACTGCTGGACGATTTCCGCACGGCCGCTGCGCACTTCGATACGCGCGGAAAGCTCGGCGGGCAAGCTTTGGGCCTGGCTCAACAGGGAGAGGGCCAGGACGGGGGCGAGGACAAACGATTTCATGGGAGAGTGGGCCCGAAACGGACTTCCTTGGATGTCCTCGGGCTATCGAGTCGCCATGACGGCGAACTGAACGGATTCCGCGTATTCCCGTTCGGTCCGCGGGCCTCCGGGGTTGAGCCCAAAGCCCGATGCCGCCCCCGCCACGGGCCATGAATCCCGTTCCGGTGCACCCGGTCCGGCCCCCAAGAATCAGGCCAGGCGCCCGATCAATTGCCCAATCGGCTGCGCAGAAGCGAGGCGCGCAACTTGTCCCGCTCGGACGCATCGAGCACGGGCTTGTCGCCCTGGTCCGCCAACGCCTGCAAGTGCCCCTTCTGCAAATGGATCCAGAGCCGGTCCACCGTGGCGAGGGGCACGTCGGGCAAGAGCCCCGCGCTGATGCCGAGGCGCAGGGAGGAGACGTGGGCCAGGGCTTCGCCGGTCGGCAGCGAGCGGCTGGTGCGCAGGATGGCGTAGGACTTCGCAACCCGGTCCCGCAGCGGCGCGCCGTGCTCCTCGAGCAGGGCCGCGCGCACCGTGCGCTCGAAACCTACGATGTTCGGCACCAGGGCCTCCATGTCGGCCACCAGGTCCTCTTCGCTGCGACCGAGGGTGATCTGGTTGGAGATCTGATAGAAGTCCCCCACCGGCCGCGTGCCTTCGCCGTGCATGCCGCGCACCGCGAGTCCCGTGTGCTGCGCGGCGGTGAAGACCTTCTTCAATTCCTCGCGCACCAGGCTGAGCGCCGGCAGGTGCAGCATGATCGAGGCGCGCATGCCCGTGCCCAGGTTGGTCGGGCAGGCGGTCAGGTAGCCTTGTCGCTGGTTCCACGCATACGGCAGTACCCGCTCGAGATCCTGATCGAGCCCGCGCGCGCGCTGCAGGGCGGCTTGCAGATCGAAACCCGGCGCCAGTCCGCACAAGCGCAGATGGTCCTCTTCGCCGACCATCGCGGACAGCGTCTCGCCGAAGCTGAACGCTACCCCCCGGCCGGGCAAAGTCGAACCGATCTCGTTCTCCGCCACCAGATCCTTGCTGATCAGGTTGCGTTCGATAAGCAGCAACCGCAGCACCGGCCCCGCTTCCGCCATCGAGATCCATTGCGTGTCGCCTTCGAGGCCGACCTGCAACAGCGCCCCGCGCAATCGCTGGCCCATCTCCACGGCGCGTTCGCCATTCAGCCGCGCAGGAAAGGGCAAACCCTCGATGTTGCGCGCCAGGCGCACCCGCGACGAAACGACCACATCGCTGTCGCGCGCACCGGGATCCAGCCAGCGGC
Source organism: Planctomycetota bacterium (assembly GCA_041398705.1). GTDB lineage: Bacteria > Planctomycetota > UBA1135 > UBA1135 > NORP259. Next base: position 385,787 of record JAWKUI010000004.1, read on the forward strand.
CGGCCCGTTCCGCAAAGGGGCGCAAAGCGATGGGAGTCGAGGACATAGGCAGATTCTAGGCCATGCACCGGGCAGGAACCAAGCCACGCCCGTGGCCGGAAGGCGAAACCCGGTGCGCGGCAGGCAGCCGTTCGCGTCGGGATTCCTGGGCCCGGGACGCTCAGAGCACCCGGCGGCCCAGGGCGGACTCGATGAACTCCACCGCCACCTGGGCGGTTTTGTTCTGGATGTCGAGAATCGGGTTGATCTCGGTCATCTCGAGCCCCACCAATCGGCCGCTCTCCGCCGCAAGCTCCACCACCGTGTGGGCTTCGCGGTACGAGATGCCGCCCTTGACCGGCGTACCGACCCCCGGGGCCACCTCCGGATCGGTGCCGTCGAGGTCGAACGAAAGGTGGAATCCGGCCGTGCCCCGGCCGGCGATGGCCAGGGCCTCTTTCATCACGTGATGGATGCCGAACTGATCGACCTCTTTCATCGTGAAGCAGCGCAGGCCGAGCTTCTGGATCAGGTCGCGCTCGCCCGGATCGAGGCTGCGCACCCCGACCAGCACCGCGTTCTCGACGTCGACCGCGGGGAAGCGGCTCCCGATGCGCGTCAGGCTGTCGGGACCATGGCCGAGCAGCGCCGCGAGGGGCATGCCGTGGATGTTGCCGGAGAGCGTGATCTCCGGGGTGTTCATGTCCCCGTGCGCATCGAACCAGATGAGGCCGATCTTCTCGCCGCGCTTGTGGAAGTGCGACGACACCCCAGCAACCGTACCAATCGCGATCGAGTGGTCCCCGCCCACCACGATCGGGAATTCACCGGCCTGCATGCGCGTTTCGACCTGCTGCGCCAAGCGACCGCAGCAATCGGCGATCTCGTCGAGGAAACGCGCCTTCGGATCATCGGGTTCGCGGCTTTCCGGGGCCTCCACTGGTACGTTGCCGTAGTCCCGGTAGCCATACCCGAGCCGCTCCACCGCCCCGCGCACGCCAGCGATGCGCACGGCGCTCGGCCCCATGTCGACCCCACGTCGTCCCCCGCCGAGGTCCATGGGTACTCCGATCAACGCAACTGTCTTCTTCTCGCTCATAGGGGCCACTCGATATCAACGGAATCGCCGGGGGCGAGGCCGAGCACGCGGGCCGCATGGCCGCCGCGCACCGCAATCTCCACCAGGCCCCAGGAGTCTAGCAGGACCAGCGGCTCGCCTGGAGACACGCGGCCATAGGTATCCGCGCACGGGATGCTCCGCCCGGCGGCACGCACCCGCAAACCCGCGGGAAGGGCCTCTCCCGGCGCCAAACGCCAGGCGAGCAGCAGATTCCCGAAGTGATCGGCCATCAAGATGCGCACGCGTCCCGGCCGCGCGGCGAGCCCGTCGACCGGCAATTCCGAGGCGGCCAAAGTGACCGGCGCCGAGCACTCGGCCATCTCCCCGGCGGTCAATTCGCCGCGCAACAGGGCCGCAGCCAACGGCGCGAACACATCGCGGCCGTGGAAGGTGCGGGAGACTTCCGGCAAGGCATGGTCCCGCCAGGGAACCCGTAGGATCGCGGCGGGCTTGTCCAGCGCCGCGGGGATCAGGCCATTGTCCGGAGCGAGCAACGCACGGCCATCCTGCAAGGCGAGCAGCACTTCCCGCTCGGTGCCCACGCCGGGATCCACCACCGCCACGTGCAGCGCGCCGGCGGGAAAGAACGGCCAGGCCGCCCGCAACTCGAGCGCCGCCACCGCCACCGATTGCGGCGGGATGCCGTGGGTCAGGTGCAGTTGCCGCGCGTCCGGAACCCGGCCCGCCACAACCCCGGTCATCGTGCCGACGAAGCCATTCTCCAACCCGAAGTCGGTGGTCCAGACGAGCGTGCCGCCGGGGGACCAGGAGGAGTGCGGAAGATGCATGGCCTTGGGGCGACGCCCCGGGTCGGGATCAGTACGTGCGCGCGCTCAACGCACCGAGCATCGCGCCTTGGAGTTCGGGGCGATCGACACCGACCACCGCGCCGAGGTGACCCGCCAGGGTCTCCACCGCTTCCATGCCGCCGAGGCTGCCGATCAGGAATCCCACGCGGCGCAGGTCTTGCTCGGTGGCGCTTTCCGGCGGCCGTTCGATCCATTGCATCAACCTCAGATCGCCGAACCGCGCGCCGAGCAGGGCCGCCGCAAGGAAAGAACGGTTCAGGTCGCCTTTCCAGATCGCGTGCCGCAGCACGGGCAGCACTTCTTCGGAACCCGCACGCAGCAAGGCCTGGGTCAACGCGATGTTGAGCTCCACCGCGCCCTGGCTCGGATACTGGTCCTCGAGGAACACACGGTCCACCGAAAGGGAGCTGTGCCCCAGGGCCTGGATCATGTGCAGGTGCCAGAAGTCGGGTCGCAATCCGCCCTGGAGCGCATTGCGCACCAGCGCCGTATTGGCGCTGCGGCCGGATTCGAGCAGGATCGACGCCAAGCAAGCGCGCTCCCAGTCCGAAGGGCTTTCGGTGTAGATTCCGCTGGCCACATCGAGCACCCGCGAATCGTGCGCATCGAGCATCAGCTCCATCGCCCGGTTGCGGATGCCGTCCGAGGATTGATCCCGATCGCTCAGGAAGATGCCGCGCAGGGGCGGGATCGCCTTGGCATCCCCGCTCCGCACCCGGGCGATCAACGCCTCGAGGCGCACGGCCGGGTTGTCGTCCCGCGACAGATCGCGTAGGCGCGTGATCCATTCGCTCAGACTGGCATGCCCCGCCGAACGGGCGGCGATCGCACGCAGGCCCGCGTCGCGCGTGCGCAGGTGTTCGTCGATGACGTCCTGGTAGGTGGTGTCGTAGGCGGAAAGCCAACCGGACACGCGCAGGGTCATCGTCGGGTGCAAAGCCAGGCGCGCGAGCAGCCGCGGCACCAGCCGGGTCATGCCGCGCTCTTCGGCCGCTTCGAGCAGGGCGTTGCGCTGCTCGTCGGTGGACGGCAACCAAATGCCCTCCTCCACCATGCGGTCCAACTCGGGCGGCATGCAGTAGAGCGCGCCGACCGCCGGCCAAATGCTGCCCGGCTCGCGGAGCAGAAGCTCCGCAAAGTGGTCGCGCACTTGAGGCTGGCGCAGCTCACCGGCCGCCGGCAGCAGGCACGCATCGAGGAACGTGCGATCCTCGCACAGGTTGTCGAGCAGGTGCGCCGACCAAAGTTGGCCGTCGACCGCACCAAAGACGCGCGCCGCCTGCCAACGCAGCTCGAGCCGATGGCTCACCGGCCCCGGTCGGCTGCAGGTGCCACGTTCGTGCCACTCGAGGATGTGTTCCGCCGCCCGGAACAGCGGTTCGTCGGGGCGCGCGACGAGGAAGGCCAATCGATCGAGCACCTGCGCCGGGGTCTGCTTGTAGAGGGCAAACAGCGCCGCTTCCGCCACTTCCAGCTCGGAGTCCGACAGGCGCTCCACCAAGAAAGGGTCCTCGCCGCCGAGGAAGGTGCCCATGCCGCCCCAAGCGAACACCGCCGCGCAGCGCTCCTCGACCGAGCCGCGTTTCATCCACGACTCCACCTGCTGGCGCGCGGAGCTCGTCTGGGTCTCGCCCAACGTGAACAGAGCCGCCGTGCGCATGGCCGGCAGGAGGCTCGGGGACTGCAGGGTCTCGAGCGCAGCTTGGCCGGCGCGCGGAGGGAAGGTCACCCCCCGGTCCCGCTCGAGCAGGGCCTGGAAGTCGAACGTCTCGCCGGTACCGGAATCCTGGCGGGGATCCGCGCCGGAGTCCTGGGCCCAGGCGCTCGCGAGGCCGAGACCCAGGAGCAGCCAGGCGAAGAGCAGAATGCGTGCGGGCATGGGCGGTATCCTAGCCCCCAGGGCCCGCCAGTTCAGGCACCTGGGCCAGGGAACTGCCCCCCCGCGAACCGGAAGTGGCATCGGAACCGGGCCCCGCCGGGCCCGCTCCGATTTCGATCCCGGCGAAACGCGGGACCCAGGCCCCGGTCCTATTCGGGGGTGCCGAGCAGGGCGATCAGCTCTTCCCGTTTCTGGGCGCAGAGGGCTGCGCTGGAGGCCTCCAGGTTGAGGCGCAGCAGGGGCTCGGTGTTCGACTGGCGCACGTTGAACCACCACCAATCCCCGTCCCCAAGGCCGCCGAATTCGACCGTGATGCCGTCCAGGTCATCGATGCGGCCTTCGGCGTAGCGCCGGCGCAGGTCCGCGATCGCGGCCTCCTTGTCCTCCACGTGGAAGTTGATCTCCCCCGTCGAGTGGTACCGGCGCAGGTCCTGCACGAGGCTGGAGAAGCTGCGGCCTTGGTTCTCGCTGCGGCTCAGCAGGTTCAAGGCGCTGACCATGGCGATCACTCCCGAATCGCAGACGAAGTTGTCCTTGAAGTAGAAGTGCCCCGACAGCTCGCCGGCGAAGATCGCGCCGTTCTCGCGCATGGTGCCCTTGATGAACGAGTGCCCCACGCGGTCGCGCACGGCTTTGCCGCCCGCGGCCTGGATGACTTCTTTCACGACCCACGAAGAGCGCAGGTCATAGACCACGGTCGCCCCGGGGTTGCGCGCCAGGAAATCCCGCGCGAGCAGCGCGGTCATCAGATCGGCGGGCACGGTCGCCCCGGTTTCGTCCACGAAGCAGCAGCGGTCCGCATCGCCGTCGAAACCGACCCCGATGGCCGCCCCCGTGGCCCGTACGCGTTCCCGCACGGGATCGAGGTTCTCCTCCTTGAGCGGGTTCGCCTCGTGGTTCGGAAAGGTCCCGTCCGGATCCATGAACAGCGTGTCCGCCTGCACGTTCGGCAATCCGGCGAGGATGCCCGGCAGGGTGTGCCCCGCCATGCCGTTCGACGCGTCGAGGGCCAGCCGGATCGGGTTCTGCACGTCGGCGAAGGACAACACATGGCGCACGTAGTCGGCGAGCAGATTGCGCTCGCTGCGCACGCCGGGGACCAGGGCCGGGCCCGGGTAGGGTTCCGCGCACATGCGTTCGATGTCCCCGATGCCGTTGGCATAGGAGATCGGGCGTGCGCCCGCGCCGCACAGCTTGAAGCCGTTGTACTCCCCCGTGTTGTGGCTTGCGGTCACGCACAGGCCGCCGTCCACGTCCTGGGAGCCGATGGCGAAGTACACCATCGGGGTCGACGCCAGGCCGATGTCGATCACGTTGGCCCCGGCGTCCAGCATGCCCTGGATCACCGCGTTCGCGATCTCCGGCCCGTGGGTGCGCATGTCGCGGCCCACCAGCAGGGTGCGCGCGCCGAGCAGGCGGGCGAAGGCGTTGCCGATATTCTGTGCGAGTTCGGCGTTGAGTTGGGTGGGGACCACCCCGCGGATGTCGTAGGCCTTGAAGATTCCCATGGGCGGATGTGGCAGGATCGAGGTCTGGGGAGAGGGGCCGGGCATGATAGCGCCCAAGGGGCGGTCGCCCGGGCGCAGGGCCGCGGATCCGCCGCCCTGGGCCCGATTTCGGGGCACAGATCCGGGGCTCAGGCGCGGACCAGGTCCTGGAACGCCGCCACTAGCCTGTCGGCGTCGGCGGGCCCCACGTCGCGGTGGGTCACGATGCGCAGGCGACGGGCGCCCATCGGCGCGATGCGCACGCCATGCCTGGCCAAAGCCGCGCTGCACTCCGCCGCCGGGGGCAGGGGTTCGGGCAGCCCTACCATGACCATGTTGCTCTGCACCGCGGCCAAGTCGATTTGCAGGCCGGGCAGACCCTGCAGCCGCTCGGCGATCTGCCGCGCGAGGGCATGGTCCGCCACCAGGTGCGCCGGGCCTTCGTGCAGGGCGATGCGGGCGGCGGCGGCCAAGTGCCCGGCCTGCCGCATCCAACCGCCCAAGCGCTTGCGCCAAAGTCGCGCCCGCTCGAGGAACTCGCGATCCCCGGCGATGACCGAGCCCACCGGCGCACCGAGGCCCTTGGACAGGCAAAGGGAAACCGAGCAGAAGGGCCCGGCCCAATCCCGGGCGGCGATGCCGCTCGCCACCACCGCGTTGGCGAGCCGCGCGCCATCCAGGTGCATGGGAATGCCTGCCTCCTGGGCCACGGCCACCACCGCCTGGACCTCATCCCAGCCCAGCACCCGGCCTCCGGCCATGTTGTGGGTCTGCTCCATGCAGATCAGCGCCGTGCGCGGGCAGTGGATGAAGTCCGGGCGGATCGCCGCGCGCACTTCGCCGGGGTCCATGGATCCATCGAGGCCCCCCACCGTCTGGCTCTGCAACCCGTGGATCGCCCCCGCCGAACCGCCTTCGAAGGTGGTGATGTGCGCAAAGCGCTGCACGAGGATCTCGTCGCCGGGCCGGGTGTGGGCCCCCAGGGCGATCTGGTTGGCCATGCACCCGAGGGCACGAACAGAGCCCCCTCCTTGCCGAGCCATTCCGCCGCTTCCCGCTGCAGCTGGTCCACCGTCGGGTCCCCGTCGAGCACGTCATCGCCCACCAGGGCCTCGGCCATGGCCGCCCGCATGGCGGGGGTGGCCTGGGTCACGGTATCGCTGCGGAAGTCGGAGGTCTCCATGGGCATGCGGGGGTCGATATGTGTGACGTACGGAAGCGGGTTTAAGTTGTTACGTTATTCGACCGTGCGGCGGTCCGTGCGGACCGCCGCACGGTCGAATAACGTACAACTAACCCGCTTCCGTACGTCCCTATCGACCCTGCCCCCATGGCCGCCTCCGACGTTCTCAAGACCCTGTACCGCACCGGCTTCACCCGGTTGTCGTTCCCCAAGAAGTGGATGCTGCGCCTCGCGATCGCCGGACTCGTCGGCGGGGGTGCCGTTCAGGCCTGGTCGATGTTCGGTGATGGCGATGCCGGAGGGTTGTCCCTGTCCGCGGCGCGCTCGGGCGCGGGGTTTGTCGGCGGATTCATCGTCGGTGTGCTCGGCCGGATCTTCTTCAAGGTCACCGCGCTCGCGGGCTTGGCCCTCGCCGGCCTTGGGTACGCCCTGCAGAAGTTCGGCGTGATCGATCTGCCCTGGGATTCCTGGGGGGACATCACGCACGCCTTCGCGAAAGCCGTGCAGCACAACACCGATCGCTTCCAAGACTTCCTCACGAGTTATCTGCCCGCCGGCATGACCAGCGCCCTGGGCCTGGGCAGCGGCGTCACGCAGAAGCCCGAGTTCGACGCGGACTGAGCCCACCTCCCGGAAGTCGCGCGGGGCCCGCCGATCGTGACGATCGGCGGGCCCCGCGGCGCTTTGCTGGGGTTCCTACAGTTCGCGCTCGGAAACCTTGAACAGGTCTTCCATGCCCTCGGGATCGCCGGTTTCGTAGCCGCGGCGGAACCAGCGCACCCGTTGGGCTCCGGTGCCGTGCGTGAACGTTTCCGGGGACCCTACGCGGCCGGTGGCCTGGCGCTGCAGATTGTCATCGCCGATGCGATCGGCGGCGTTGAGGGCCTCTTCGATGTCGCCAGCCTCAAGGTACCCGTACTTGCCCACATGATGCGCCCAGACACCCGCGAGGAAGTCCGCCTGCAGCTCAAGGCGCACGGACAACGCATTGGCCTCCGCCTTGGACACCCGCTGTTGCTGCTGGTGCACCTGATCGGAGTAACCAAGCAGGTTCTGGATGTGATGCCCGACTTCGTGGGCGATCACGTACGCCCGGGGGAAGTCCCCGCCCGCGCGCAGTTGTTTCTCCAGCAGGTCGAAGAAGCCGAGCTCCAGGTACACGGTCTGGTCCCCGGGGCAGTAGAACGGCCCCACGGCCGCCGATTGCACCCCGCAGCCACCGGTCTGCACCTGCCCGCGGAAGATCTTCATCTTCGGCTCCTGGTAGTTCTTGAGCAGCCGATTCCAGACGTCCTCGGTGTCCTTCAGGATCACCCCGGCAAACGCCCGCTGCTCCGCCTCGTGGGCGCTCTCCTGGACCGGACCGCTCGGCTCCTGGGCCATGGGGCCCCCGCCGCCAGCTCCGCCGCCCACCAAGTTCGCCAGGAACGAAAAGTCCTTGCCGGTCAGCATGCCGAGGACCATCACCACCAGCACGATCAGACCGCCACCCGCAGCCACCTTCTTACCGGTGCCGCCACGGATGTCCTCGACGTTGGTGCTTTCCGCACGTCCTTTCCACTTCAAGCTGCTCTCTCCTTCTAAAGCTCGGGAACCCAAGGGCAGGCCCCACGGGGGGCCCATCGGAACCTCTGCGGGGTGGGACCGCAAGCATCCAGGCCCTCCCAAATCCTGGATCTCGTGACCCCTCGGGCGCTACGATGGCCCCGGCGGGCCGAGGCGCCCGCACCAAGACCCATGACGAGACTTCGAATTCTGGTGACGGGGGGGGCCGGCTTCGTCGGGGCCCATTTGTGCCGTGAACTGCTGGGGCAGGGGCACGACGTGATCTGCCTAGACAACTTCTTCACCAGCCAGAAGAGCGCGGTGTCGGAGTTCCTAGACAACCCCCACTTCGAGCTGATCCGCCACGACATCACGCACCCGATCTGGCTCGAGGTCGACCAGTGCTACAACCTCGCGTGCCCCGCCTCGCCGGTGCACTACTGGCACAACCCGATCAAAACGATCAAGACCTCCGTGCTCGGCGCGATCCACGTGCTCGGCATGGCCAAACGCACCAACGCGCGGGTGCTGCAGGCCTCGACCAGCGAGGTCTACGGGGATCCGGACATCAGCCCGCAGCCGGAGAGCTACCACGGCAACGTCAACCCGATCGGCGTGCGCTCCTGCTACGACGAGGGCAAACGCTGCGCCGAAGCCCTCTTCTTCGACTATCACCGGGCCCACAAGGTGGACATCCGCCTGGTGCGCATCTTCAACACCTACGGCCCGGGCATGCACCCCTACGACGGGCGCGTGGTGAGCAACTTCATCCTGCAGGCCCTGGCCGGTGAGGATATCGAAGTGCACGGGGACGGCAGCCAGACCCGCTCGTTCTGCTACGTCGACGACCTCGTGCGCGGCCTGATGGCGATGATGAACGGTCCCGATGACTTCCACGGACCGGTCAACCTCGGCAACCCCGGCGAGATCTCGATGCTCGAGCTCGCCGAGAAGATCATCCGCCGCACGAACTCCAAGAGCCAAGTGCGCTTCACCCCCGCACGTTCCGACGATCCGCACCAGCGCTGCCCCGACATCACCCTGGCCCAGACGAAACTCGGCTGGCAACCCTCCGTGCCCCTCGCCGACGGCTTGGACCGCACCATCGACTACTTCAGCAAACTGGACCTGTCCCAGTTCAAGCATCCGACCAAGCGGCGGTAGTCCCGTCGCACCCAGCGGAAACCCACGCGGGGTCATGGCAAACCATGGCCCCGCTTGTTTTGTCCGCGGCTCGCGCCGAGGCTACCGCGCTTTGCGCTCCGGCCACCAGAAGACGATGGCCCACCAGGTCAGGCAGAACCCAATCGCGATCGGCCAGAAGTGGCGCATCCCCGCCAGGGCCTCGTAGCGGGTGACCTGGATGTGCACGCCATTGACGACTTCATCCGTGCTCACGGGCCGGCTGACGAAGTGCCCCAGTGCGACCAGCAGGATCGGCGCCACGGCCAGAGTGCTGCGCCAATGGACCCCTGTGCGGCCTGCGGATTCTGCGCGGATACGGTCCTTCGACATGGGAGCAGGATAACGCAGGGCCGATACCGCGTGCAGCCATTTCGGCACGGCCAAAACCTCGCGCAGACGACGGAGGATCTGAATTCTTACCCCCATCCACCGGATCCGACCTACGGCGCAAGCCGCTTGGCCAAAGCCGGCGCCAACTGATCTGCGATGACGCGATGCCCCTCCGCGTTCGGATGCCCATCCCCGCAATGCAGCCGCACCCCGGCCGCCGCCTGGGCGCCCATCGCGCGGTCCACGTTCCACACGGGGAATCCCTCCGCCTGTCCGACCTTGGCGAGGGCCACCGACAACATGCTCGGGCCCTGGCGCCCTGGATCGTGGGGCGGCGCGGGGAACCGGGGCTCGTAGAGATGCTGGTCGTGCTCGAAGGGCACCGCCACGGCCACGAAAGGCACACCATGCTCGCGGCATTCGCGCGCCATTTCCACGAGGGCGTGGTGACTCGGCTCCTGCGGATCGGCGAGCCGGTTCAAAATCTGCTCGATGAGCGCACGGTAGGACTCGTCCGTTCCGGTGTAACTGACGTTTTCCGGCTGTACGCTTGCATCGATTGCTGGCCGGGCGGGCCGGAACAGAGCCGCCAGGGCTAGGTTGCGCTGCAGGAAATCCGTCGCCGCGGCGCGCACGCCGGGCATGGGCTCCGCATGGCCCAGATCCTCCGGCCGGAAGATCGTCCAGGCCCCGTCCACCTGCCGGAAACACGGCTTGGCCATGTCGTACGAATGGTCCTGCGTGCTTTCGAGAACGTCGTTCGAGATGGCGGTGTAGAGCACGAGGTCCGGATGCCACTCCCATCCGCGCTGCTGCAGGTTCCACAGGCTCTGGTCGGTGCCGTATCCCGGTACCGCCATGTTCAAGACCTCGCAGCCGGGCAAGCGTTCTTCGAGCCGGTCCGAGAAGCGCTCTCCGTTGTTCACGCCCCAGCCCCAGGCCACCGAATCCCCGAGCACGAGCACACGCTTCGTGCCCGGCGCCTTCGCCACTTCCCGCTCGCGATCACGGAAACCGTGGCGATTGATTTCGATCCGGTAGCGGAAGACCGGGCTGAAGACCGCCCCCCGCGCCCCCGGCCGATTGACCCAACCCAGCTCGCCGTTCCGTTGCCCCACGATGCCCCAGGCGTTGCCCTCGCGCCGGCCGCGTTCGAATCCGGAGCCCAGCCAAACACTGGCCCCGATCTCCAGCAAGAGCAACCATCCCAGGCAGAGGGCCAGCAGCAGGCCCGGGCGCAGGCGGCGTTTCGGTCGGGGCTCGGGCATGCACCCAGATGCTACCGCCGCGTTTCATCCATGGGCCACCGGAATCTACGGCCCGCCCCAAGTTGAATCCTTTGCAAATGTACAATTGGCGCTGGAGCCACGCGTGCGACCTGCCTACAGGGGCGTTACCCTCCGCTCGGATCCCTGACTCGCTGACGGCTGCCCATGTCCGCAGAGAACCCCGCTTCCCACGGCCGCGTGCCCTTGCCCGCTTGGCCTTTGGCCCTCTTGCCCATCGCCACGTTTGCGTGGTCCCGGGGCCTGTGGGCCCCCGATGAACCCCGGTATGCCCAAGTGGCGCGCGAGGCGTACGAACGCGGCGATTGGCTCGTGATGCACCTCGCCGGCGGACTCTATCCCGACAAACCGCCGCTGCTGTACTGGCTCGCGGGCGCCATGGGATCGGTCAGCGACTGGAACGTGCACGCCATGCGCCTGGTTTCGCTGCTGGCCACCGCGGCCATGGCCTGGTGCACGGCGAAGCTGGCGCGCGCGTGGTTGGGCGAGTTGCAGGCCCGGCTGGCCCCCTGGTTGTTGCTCGGCAGCGTCATGCTCGTCGAGATCGGCGGCCGACTGCAGTTGGATCCGTTGCTCGCCGCCCTGTGCCTCGGCGCGTTGACCGCCCTGGCCCTGCCCGCCGCCGATCCACGTGCCGCGGCCCGCCGCGTCTGGCTGGCGGGCCTGCTGACGGGCCTCGCCATTTTGACCAAAGGCCCCGTGGCCTTGCTGCACGTGGTATTGCCCCTCGTGCTCTGGCGCCGGTTCGCCCCGCTGCCCGGCCCACGCGCCGGCCTCGGCGTGCGCATCGGCGCCATGGCGTTGACGCTCGCGATCCCGCTCACCTGGGCCATCGCCGCCTGTCTGCGCGAACCTGAACTCTGGGGACATCTGTTCTACGGCCAGCACCTGGAACGGGCGGTCACGGCCAAAGCCCACCCTGGCCCGCCCTGGTACCACCTGATCCATGTGATCCATCTTTGGCTGCCTTGGACCCCCTTCCTCGTCGTAGGCCTGCTCGCCGCCTGGCGCGGGCGGAAAGCCCAGCCGGGGAAAGCCCCTCCGACCTCGGCCTGCGCCGCGTGGGCCTGTGGTATGCAGCCCTATTCCTGGTGTTTTCCGTGATCACCGCCAAACGCGATCTCTACCTGCTGCCCCTGTACCCCGCGGGTGCTTTGATCGCCGCCGAAGGCCTGGCGCGGCTCACCCGTCGCGAGCGCTTGCCGCGCGCCCTGCCGTATCTGCTGGTGGCCCCGCTGGGCATCCTGACCCTGGCCGCCGCGGCCGCGGGGCCCCTCGCCGTTCGCAGCGATGAACGCCTCGCGGGCCTCACCGCCTATGTGCTCCCCGGCGCCCTCGTTCTTGGTATTGGCGCCGCGTTCTTGTTGCGACGCCGCGCCACGACCGGCGCCGAACTCGTGCCCTGGACCGCCCGCCTCGCCCTCATCTGGACGGCCGGATTGACCCTGCTGCTCGCCGGTGCCGCCCCGCGCCTCGACCCGATCAAATCGGCGCGCGGCATGGCCGAGCAGATCGCGGAACTGCCCCAGCGCCCCACCGCGATTCCCTGTTTCTCGGTGCAACCCGAGGGTTATCGCTTCTACTCCGGACGCCCCTTCGTGCGCAGCGAACGCGACGGGGATATGGAACGGGAAGTGCGCGAAGCGTTCGAGCGTGAAGGGGGTCAGACCCTGATCCTTGCCTGGGACGATCGCTGGAAGGCCCTACCCGAGGATCTGCGCAGTCAATTCCACGTGGCTCTTTCCGAAAAGGTCGGGCGGCGCCAAGTCTGGTTGCTCGCAGCAGGCCCCGAAACGACGCGCGGCCCCGATCCCGAAGGATGACGGAGCCGCGCGGCCGAAACGGGAACGTCGCTCAGGCGAGGTACTCGCGCACGCGGCGCAGACCTTCCTGGATGTTCTCGACGCTGTTGGCGTAGCTGAAACGCAGGTACCCTTCCCCCATGGCCCCGAACGCGGTGCCGGACAGGCAAGCCACGCCGGCTTCGTTCAGCAGCCCGTGCTCGAGCTCCTGGGATTTGCGGCCGGTGCCGGTGATGTTCGGGAAGGCGTAGAACGCGCCTTTCGGCATCACGCAGGAGATACCGGGGATCGCGTTCAGCTCGCGATGCATGACGTGGCGACGTTCGTCGAAGGCGGCCAGCATCTGGTCCACCGCATCCTGAGGCCCGCGCAGGGCTTCGATCGCCGCCACCTGGGTGACTGCGTTGGCGCAGGAGGTGCTGTTGATCTGCAGGCGTTCGGCGTGTTTGACCAGGTTCTTCGGCCAAACGCCGTAACCCAAGCGCCAGCCGGTCATCGCGTAGGTCTTGCTCCAGCCGTCGAGCAGGATCGAACGGTCGGCGACCTCGGGGTACTGCAGGATCGACACGTGCTCCGCGCCGTCGTAGAGCTGCCGGGAGTAGATCTCGTCGCACATGATGGTCACGTGCGGGTGCTTTTCGAGGCCCGCGACGAGTTTGTCCATCTCGCTGCGCGGCACGATGCCGCCGGTGGGGTTGGCGGGCGTGTTGATGATGAGCAAGCGCGTGGCCGGGGTGATCTTGGCCAGCACCGACTCGGCATCGAAGGAGAAGCCGTTCGACTCGCGCAGCTCGATCGGCACCGCCTTGGCCCCGGACCAGTGGATCAGGGATTCGTAGATCGGGAAGCCGGGGTTCGGGTACATGATCTCCGCGCCGGGCTCGCCGAACATCATGATCGCATAGAACATGGTCGGTTTGCCGCCGGGTACGATCAGCACCTGGCCGGGATCGACCTTCGCGCCGCGGCGCAGGGCGATGTCGTCCGCCACCGCTTCGCGCAGTTCGGGTAGGCCGTTGGCCGGGGTGTACTTGTGCCAGCCGTCGCGCAGGGCCTTCTCCCCCGCAGCGACGATGTTCGGCGGAGTGGTGAAGTCCGGGGCGCCAATGTGCAGGTGCACAATGTGTTTGCCCTGGGCTTCGAGGGCCTTGGCCTTGGCGAAGACTTCGAAGGCGGTTTCGGTGCCCAGGCTTTGCATGCGCTGGGCCAGGGGGGTGCTGGCGGTCTGGGTGGCCATGGGGTCGCGGAAGGGAGTTCGAACGGTCGCGGGCTGGTTTCGGCAGCCCATGGAGGCCGCCGATTCTAGCCCGCCCCCGGTCCCGATTGGATGCCGGCCTGCTCAATTCCAAGGCCCGCGTCACGGCCCGGAAACGGGCCTTGCCCTTCTGGGTCTGCGGCCCCGAGAAGCCCCGCCCCATCCTCAAAAAGGCAGTGCCCCGGCCACCTGGCCGCACTACCCTCTGGCATCCCCATGAAGAAACGATTCCTTGCCCTCGTGACCCTGCTGCTGGCCGCCTGCTCCAAGGCCCCGGACTTGGTCGTGTACTGTTCGCTCGATCAGGAGTTCTCGCAGCCGCTGATCGAAGAGTTCGAGGCCGAAACCGGGCTCACCGTGCGCGCGGAGTTCGATACCGAGGCCAACAAGACCGTGGGCCTCTCCCGCCGCCTACTCGAGGAGGCCAAGAACCCGCGCTGCGATGTCTATTGGAACAACGAGGTCGCCCAGACGGTCAACCTCGCCGCGCAAGGCGTGTTGCAGCCCTACGCCTCCCCCTCCGCCGCCGACATCCCCGCCCAATTCAAGGATCCGGAGAACCTCTGGACTGGCTTTGCCGCCCGGGCGCGCGTCTTCATCGTGAACACGACCAAGGTGGCGGATCCCAGCCAGATCGATTCGATGTGGGACCTGATCGCGCCCGAGTGGGAAGGCCAAGCCACCATCGCCCGGCCGCTGACCGGCACGACCCTGACCCACGCCGCCGCCTTGTACCAGGTGCTCGGCGAGGAGAAGGCGCGCGAATACCTGCAGGCGATCGCCAGCCATCAGAACGAGAACCCGCCGCTGGTGCACGTGGCGAGCTCGAACGGCCAGACCATGCGCAAGGTGCGCGAAGGCGAACTCGCGTTCGGCTGGACCGACACCGACGACTTCGCCGTGGCCCTGGCCGCAGGCACGCCGGTCACCGTGGTCTATCCCGACCAGCAACCGGGGCCGAACGGCGAAGAGCCCCTCGGCACCCTGCTCATCCCGAACTCCGTTTCGATCCCGAAGGGCGCCCCGCACCTCGACAACGCCAAGCGCTTCGTCGACTGGGTGCTGTCGCGCAAGATGGAAGAGCGGCTCGCGAACAGCAAGTCGGCCCAAATCCCGGTGCGGGCGGATGTGCCGCGCCCCGCTTCGGTGCGCAGCGACTTCAAGGTGATGGCCGTGGACTATCAGAAACTCGGCCAGGAACTGCCGGCGCGCACCCAGGAACTGAAAGACATGTTCCTGAACACGAAGTAACTCCGTCCATGCCGTTCCCCTTCCGCCACTGCGTTTTCACCCTCCCCGCGCGGCTTCGCGCGGTCCCGGTCGCCGTGGCCCCCACCTACCCGCCGCGCAAAACCGCCTGACCCATGCGCACCCCGCGAATCGGCTTCTGGCTCGCGCTGCTGGCGCTGGTGCTGTTCGGCCTGGCCCCGATCGTCACGATGCTCGGGCGCCTGGGCCAGGACCCCAGCGCGCTCGAGCACCTGACCGGGGACCGCATCCAGAGCCTGCTCGGGCGCACGATGCTGCTGGGCCTCGGGGTCGCCGGTGTGGGGCTGCTGCTCGGGGTGCCGTTCGGGTACCTCACCGCCCGCACGCGCCTGCCCGGCGCCGGCCTGTGGTTGGCCCTCGCCTGGGTGCCCCTGTGCGTGCCTCCGCTCGTCATGGGCATGAGCTGGGTCGTGCTGTGGCCCGGCTTGCGCGGCGCGCCGATGGCGATCTGGATCCTCGGCCTTGGGTACTTCCCGCTGGTGGCGACGTTTGTGCACAAGGCCGCGCGGCGCGTCGACGCGCGCCAGGTGGAAGCAGCGCGTTTGGTCGGCGGCTGGCGGGCCCAGTGGCGCATGGAACTGCCGCTCATCCTGCCCGCGGCCCTGCTCGGCGCCACCTTGGCGTTCCTCTTTGCCACCGGCGACTTCGCCGTGCCCGACTACGTGTCGAGCGTGGGACCCAAGTTCAACGTGTACGCCGACGAGGTGTTCGCGACCTGGCAAGTGGGTCAAAGCGACGCCCAGGCGGTGGCCACCGCCCTGCCGCTGATCGGCCTGGCTCTGCTGGCCCTGGCCCTGGCCCTGCGATTGCGCCGCGCGGGCAGCCTGCAGACCCTGGGCAGCGGTTTCCGCTTGCCCGAACGCCTGCCCCTCGGCCGCGCCGCCCTGCCGGCCCTGCTGTTCGTACTCGGCGTGCTCACCGCCGCGGTGTTCCTGCCCGTCGGTCGCCTCGTCTACGAAGCCGGCCAGGCGGTGCCGACCCAAGGCAGCTCGGGCGCCGCAGCGACGCCGACCCTCGTAAGCGCGCCGTGGACCTTCGACCACACGCTCGGCGCGTTCCAGATGGCCTTCGAACGCTGCCGCCAGAACCTGCGGGCATCAATCCTGCTCGCCGCCGGTGGCGCGAGCCTGGCCCTGCCGATTGCGCTGCTCCTGGGCCACGCCGCCGCGCGTTTGCGCCGCGGCCGCTGGTTGCTGGCCCTGTGTCTGTTGCCCCTCGCCACCCCCGCGATCCTGTTCGGCATCGGCCAGATCGTCGTCTGGAACCACCCGTGGTCGTCGGACTTCTACGCGGGCGACGGCCTGGTGGTCGGCATGCTGATGGGCCGCTACCTCGTCTTCCCCGTGCTCCTGGTCACCTCCGCGATCGAGAACCTCTCGCCGCGCCTCGAAGAGGCCGCCGCCCTCGTCGGCAGCGGATCCTGGACGCGCCTATTCCGCATCGTCGCGCCGCCGATCCTGCCCGCCCTCGCCGGCGCCTGGACGCTGCTGTTCGTGTTCTCCATGCGCGAACTCGACGCGGCGATCCTCGTTCCCGCGGCCAACAAGACCGTGATGTTCCGCCTATACAACGCGATCCACTTCTACCGCCAGGACTACGTGGCGGCGCTGGCTTTGGTCACCCTGTTCGTGATCCTGCTGCCCGGATTGCTCTGGACCCTCTTCGCCCGCCGCAAGATGGAGGTGTTGCCGTGAAACCCGCCCTCGCCCTTTCCGACCTGGTGCTCGAAGCCGGCGGAGAAGCCCTCTGCGATCCGATCACCGCCACCATCGAAGTGGGCCAGCACGTACTGCTGCTGGGCCCCTCGGGTTGTGGCAAGACGACCCTGCTGCGCACGGTCGCGGGACTGGCCCATCCGCGCAAAGGCACGGTGCATTTGTTCGGTGAACTCGCCGATGACGGACGCACCCAGCACCTGCCGCCGCACAAGCGGCAGATCGGCTACCTGTTCCAGGATGGCGCCCTGTGGCCGCAGTGGACCGTGGGCAAGACCCTCGAGTTCGTGCTCGGCCAGCGCGGCATGGCCCGCTCCGAACGCAAGGCGGAGGTGACCCGGCTGCTCGAACTCGTGGAACTCGCGGGCATGCAGAAGCGCACGGTGCCGACCCTCTCCGGCGGCGAAGCCCAACGCGTCAACCTCGCTCGCGCCCTGGCGATGGCGCCGCGCCTGCTGCTGCTCGACGAACCCCTCGGCCCGCTCGACAAGGAACTGCGCACCGACCTCTTGAAGCGCATCGTGGACCTGGCCCATGAGTTCCAACTGACCATCCTCCACGTCACCCACGACGGCGACGAAGCCCGCGCCGCCGCCGACCGCATTTGGACCCTGCGGCACCATCGCCTGCGCGAAGGTGCCCCGACCCCCAACGAACAGCCATGCGACTGATCCTCGGACTGATTGTTCTGGCCCTGGCCGGTTTCGTGCTGATGCGCGTCATGGCCCCGCCCGAAACGCCCACGGCGCAACCGACCGGCGGCTTTGTGCAAGCCGCCCAGTGCCAGACCTGCCACGCCCAGGTCTTTGCGGAGTGGGAACAGTCCTGGCACTCGCAGTCGTGGATCGATCCCGACGTGCGCGTCCTGTCCAACGACTTCGCCAACGAGGATTGCATCGACTGCCACGCGCCCCAGGACATGTTCCTAAACGGCGCCGGTCAACGCGCCTTGCCGCGCAGCGACCGCCGCGATGACGGGGTGGACTGCCTCACCTGCCACCGCCTGCCGCAGACTCTCGGCGGCGGAATGGCGGGCACGATCGACAACCCCGCGGCCGCCTGTCAGCCGCAGACGCGCACCGAACTGGGGCGCGTGGAGTTCTGCGGTTCGTGCCACAACCAGCACAACACGGTGGACCAATGGCGCGCGTCGCGCTTTGCGGTGCAAGGCCCGGACTTCAAGGATTGCCGGGACTGCCACATGCCAGAACGGCCCGATGGCAGCGGCCGCAACCACACGATGCACGGCGGCCACGACATGGAGCTGATCCGATCGGCCCTGCGGCTCGATGCGCAGCGGCTCGCTTCCGGGGAAATCCAGGTCTCCGTCGAGAACTTCGGCGTCGGCCACAGCTTCCCGACCGACGAACGCTCGCGCGCTTCGGACCTCTTCTGGCGGGAGGTGCCCACGGACCCCGAAACGGCCGGGGGTTGGCACCACCTCTACCGCTTCCGTTCGCCCTACCGCAGCGAAGTGGACATCGAACCGACCCTGCTCGAAGCGGGCACGACCTACACCGCGAATCTGCCGGCGCAAGCGGGCCGCGGCGCGGTACAAGTGGCGCTCTTCTACAAATTGACCCCCTACTTCCGCGACCCCGCCACCGGCGAGCCGGTCGAATACCAGACCGTCACCGATCCCTTCACCGACGCGCAACTCGTCTTCCAGGTGGAGGTCCCGGCGCAATGAAACGACTGCTACTGCTGCCGTTGCTCCTCTGCGCCTGTTCGCGCGCTCCGGAGAAGGCCCCCGCCGCGCCGCCCCAGGCGAACACCCCGGCGCCGTCCTACCGCGCCGTCCTGAAGGACAACCTCGCCCGCCTCGCCCCCGCCGCGCCGGATTCGGGCACCGAGGAAGCGGCGCAGCCCGCCAACCGCGACCAGGTCGAAGGGGCCCTGCAGAGCCTCGCCGGCAGCAACCGGAAGTACGCGCGCATGGCCCAGGAGGAGCTCGACGGTCTCGGCCTCGCCGCCGCGCCGCCCCTTCGCGCCCTGCTCGCCGACGAGGCGCAACCGATCGAGATCCGCATGCAGGCGGTTTACGCCCTGGGCCGCTTGGGCGCGCCCACCCTCGCCGAACTCGTCGACCTAGCGATCCAGTCGCCGTCGGTGGATCTGCGCAAAGCGGCGCTCTACGCCCTTGCCGATTGCGAAGCCGATTGGCCCGTGCCGCGCATCGCTCTGCGCCTCAAGTACGAAAAGGACCCCGAAGCCCGCCTGTGGCTCGCCCGGTTCCTCGCACGCCACCAGAACGCTTCGGGCCTGCCCGTATTGTTCGACCTGACGCGCTTCGAGAACGAAGCCCTGCAAAGCCGCGCCTTCGGCGTCTTGTCGGAGCTCGAAACCCAGGAAGGCGCCCCCTCCGCCGAGCTCTACCAGGCCTGGCTCGCCGCCGATCCCGCGTTCTGGCAGAAGGCCGCCATCTCGCCCGCCCTCGAGCGCGAACTTTGGCTGCAGATCGATCAACTTTCCTCCGAGCACTTCCAACTGCGCGGCGTGGACGACGCCCGCATGGTGCTGACCGACCTCGGCACCTGGGCCACACCCGCCCTAGCCGATTGCCTCGCCGACAACGACCCCTACGTGCGCCTGCACGCGGCCCAGGTTCTGGGCCGCCGCGGCCCGCGCGCCGCCGCCGCTGCCGATGCCCTTTGGGGCACCCTGGGGGATGCCCAGGTCGCGCCCACCGCGCTCGCCGCCCTTGCGCAACTCGGCCGGCCCGAGGTCTTCCCGCGCCTCGCCGACATCGCCACCGCAGAATCCCACGGCCTCGCCCTGCGCACCGCCGCCATCGAAGCCCTCGCCGGCGCCCCGACCGCCGATCAGGCCCCCGCCCTGCGCACCCTGCTCACCGCCGCCCCGGACGGCCCCCTCGCCGGTTCCCTGCGCCGCACGCTGCTCGTACTCGCGCCCGACGCCCCCCTGGTCGACGCCCTCACCGCGCAACTCACCACCCGCACCGGCGCCATCGCCGAAGCCGCCCTGCGCGCCTGGCTCGATCGCCTCGCCGTCGCCCACCCCGACGCCGCCCCCGTGGCTGCCTGGTCCGATCTCCGCAAACAGCGCCCGGTCATCCCCGGCCCCGAAGCCGACATGGCCTGGCGCACACGACTCGCCGAGTGGCTACCCGCGCAGCGGGATGCCCTGCTGGCCCTCGGCCAGTAGGGAAGCAGGTCGCGCCCTGGCGTGCGTGCGGCCAGGACTTGCTGGACAGGATGCCAAGGCCTGAGCAGAACCCGCTGCGGGAAACGAATCGCGCCAGGCCCTGGCGGCGAGCTCAGCCGTGCGCCCGGGCCAGCAGAT
Source organism: Planctomycetota bacterium (assembly GCA_041398705.1). Taxonomy (GTDB): domain Bacteria; phylum Planctomycetota; class UBA1135; order UBA1135; genus NORP259. Next base: position 405,934 of record JAWKUI010000004.1, read on the forward strand.
AGATGACCGTCGCCAGCCAAAGCAGCGCGTTGCCGACAAAAGTCCAGTCGCCCCCGAGCAGGACTTTGGTCGGGTTGCCACCGCCGCGTTTGGTCTGCACGAGCAGCAAGTAGCGCAGCAGGCCGAAGACGACGAAGGGCACGGTCCACCAGAGGCCGTGGTCCTTGCCGAACTTGGCTTCGGTCTCTTCGGCCACGGTGTACATGGCGTACGAGAGGATGGCGCAGCCGGCGAGCACGGAGACGGCTTGGCCGAGGAATTCAGGCGTGTACTCGAGCAGAATCTTGCGGTGTTCGCCGCGGTTGTGGCCGAGCAGATCGATCTCGGCTTGGCGCTTGCAGAGGGCGAGGAACAGGGCCAAGAAGATCGTGCAGAGCAGCAGCCAATGGGAGACCTGGACGTTCACGGCAAAACCCCCGGCCAGGACCCGCAGCAGGAAACCCGCCGCGATGCAGAACACGTCGAGCAGGGCCACGTGTTTCCACTTCCATGAGTACATGGAGTTGATGACGAGGTACGCCGCGATGCAGGCCAGCACCTGCGGACCGCCGAGCCAGGCGAGGATCAGGGCGATCGTGCCCGCGGCCACCACCCCCACCTTGGCCAAGCCGGGCGCCAGGGTACCCGCCGCGATCGGCCGCAGCCGCTTGATCGGGTGCTGACGGTCGGACTCCACGTCGTGGAGGTCGTTGACGAGATAGATCGCGCTGGAGGTCAGACAGAAGGCGACCAGTGTGAAGAGCACCGCCGAAACGGTCGGGCCGTTCAGAAACTCACGGCCCTTCTCCCCCCAAGCGAACAGCAAGGGCGCCAGAACAAAGACGTTCTTGACCCACTGGCGGGGCCGCATGGCGTGGAGCAGGGCGATCAGCGGCATGGTTTCGCGCGGGCAGGTGCGAACAATGGTGGCAGATCCAGAGGGTACCGGACCCCCGGATCCGCAACGATCAATCCAAGCTCAATTTCTGCAGGTCTTCGTGCCAAGACTGCGGACCGACCAGGATGAACTCGTCTTCCTTGCTCGCCCGGCCCGCCTCGCGCTCGAGCACGATCTCGAACGTGTGCGCCACGTTGTCCCCGAACAACGCGACCGTGGTGGTGCGGTGGTTGCCACCGGGGTCGTTGTCATCGGCCACGAGGATCTCGCCGGCCCCCACCTTGCGCAGGGGAAACGCACGAGGTCCCGGCCGGCGTAGCTGCTCCAGCCCGAGTCCAGGCGATCGAGGTCGGTGTACCATTCCTTCCGGTCGATTCCCTGGTTGCCCGGCGTAAGGGACTTCATGTCCACGCCGGGGCAGTTCAGGCGCTTGGTCGAGGATTCTTCGGCCTCCCAGACCTCGCGGGAGACCAGGCTCGCGAAGAACTTGACCCCGCTCTCGGTCGGCATGCCGTCGTAGGTGCTGCGATACAGCAGGAAGCCGCGGCCGATCTCCTGCATGTTCGCCTTGCAGGCCGTCACTTCGGACTTGTCGATCAGCACGGGGACCTGGGGGATCAGGAAGCCGGCCAGGATGCCAATGATCAAGATCACCGCCAGAAGCTCCACGAGGGTGAAGCCACGGCGCAGGGCGGAGCGGGTTTTCAGAAGTCGGTCCTTCATGGTGAGGCGGGGGGCGTCTCTGGGGATAGGAAGCGGGCGCTCCAGGGTAACCGGCCGGGGGCCGGAAACCGAGCGGGCCCCCCGGGCCAAGTGGCCAGGGGGGCCCGCCGTGGGTTCACACGGGGGTCAGGAGACCTTGGCGGCCACAGCGTCCTTGAGGGCCTGGGCCTTGTTGGTGGCTTCCCAGGAGAAGCCCTCGCGGCCGAAGTGGCCGTGGTAGGCGGTCTGCTGGTACTTGGGCTTCTTGAGGTCGAGCGACGTGATGATCCCGTGCGGGGTCAGGTCGAAGACCTTCTGCACGGCATCGGCGATGATCGTGTCGTCCACTTGGCCGGTGCCGAAGGTGTCCACGCGCACCGAGAGGGGCTTGGCCACGCCGATGGCGTAGGAGAGCTGCACCTCGCAGCGGCGCGCCAGGCCGGAGGCCACCACGTTCTTGGCCACCCAGCGGGCGGCGTAGGCGGCGCTACGGTCCACCTTGGACGGGTCCTTGCCCGAGAAGGCACCGCCGCCGTGACGGCCCATGCCGCCGTAGGTGTCGACGATGATCTTGCGGCCGGTCAGACCGCAGTCCCCGTGGGGGCCGCCGATCACGAACTTGCCGGTCGGGTTGATGTGGTAGATCGTGTTCTCGTCGAGGAACTCGGCCGGGATCACGGCTTTGATCACGTGTTCCTTCACGCGCTCGGCGATCAGGGCCAGCACCTCGGCTTCGCTGCTCTTGCCTTCCACGACCGGGTCGTGTTGGGTCGAGATCACGACGGTGTGCACACGCACGGGCTTCTCGCCGTCGTACTCGACGGTGAGCTGGCTCTTGCTGTCGGGACGCAGCCACGGCAGGGTGCCGTTCTGGCGCAGTTCCGCGAGCTTCTCGACCAGGCGGTGCGAGTAGTGCACGGGGAACGGCATCAGGCATTCGGTTTCGTCGCAGGCGTAGCCGAACATCAGGCCTTGGTCGCCGGCGCCCTGCTCCTTGTGCAGGCCGGCGCCTTCATCGACCCCTTGGGCGATGTCGGGGCTCTGACGGTCGAGGGCCACCATCACGGCGCAGGTGTCGCCGTTGATGCCAAACGCATCGTTGGTGTAGCCGATGCGCTTGATGGTGCTGCGCACCAGGTCCTGGAAGTCGAGGGTGGCTTTGGTGGTGATCTCCCCCGCGATCACGCACAGGCCGGTGGTGACCATGGTCTCGCAGGCCACCCGGCTGTTCGGGTCCTGGGCCAGGCAGGCGTCGAGCACGGCGTCGGACACCTGGTCAGCCACCTTATCGGGGTGGCCCATGGAGACGGATTCGGAGGTAAACAGGGTTCGTGCCATTGTGAAGCGGGTAGGACAGGCGCGGGGCCGAGTACGGCGACCGCCGCGCGGGTTCAACGGGAAAGCATATCCCCCTCCGGCGGCGGGCCCAAGCGCTGCACCCCGAACTGGGACCACTTCTCTATTCGGGGCCCCTTCTACGGCCGTTCAGGAAGCGTTTTCCACCACCAAGGGCAGCCCCAGCCGCCGCTGAAGGGCGGCCGTGGTGCGTTCGGTGGCGCCACGACTCTTTTCCACGACCCCCATGCCCACCTGCCCCATGCGGGCCCAGCCCGCCGGGTCCTGGTGCCAGGTGGCCAACACCCGGGCCAGCTCCTCCGCGTCCGCCACCCGCCGCGCCGCCCCGGCCTCCTCCAGCAGGGCCGTCTCCTGGCGGAAATTGCCCGTGTGGGGACCGTAGAGCACCGGTTTGCCCGCCGCTGCGGGCTCGAGCATGTTCTGGCCGCCGTGGGGCACCAGCGAGCCGCCGACGAACACGATCGTCGCCATCGAATACAGGCGGTCGAGTTCCCCCACCGTGTCCGCGATTAGGGGCCGCGTCGGGTCCAAGGTCTCCGCACCCTGGCGCAGGGTCGTCAGGCGCTGGGCGCGCACGCCGAGCCCCTCGAGGGCCTGGCGCACCTCCTCGCCGCGCTCCGGATGCCGCGGCACGATCACGATGCGGGCTGCGGGCAGGGCCTGGTGGAAGGCGCGGTACACCTGCGCCTCTTCCCCGCCATGGGTGCTGCCCGCGAGCAGCACCGGCTGTCCCGGGGCCGCGGCCACCCACCCTTCCAACTCGCGCCAGCCCGCATCGGGTTCGGGCGGCCCGACGCGCATGCCGTCGGCCTTGAGGTTGCCGGTGATCACCACGCGTTCGTCCCCGCCAAGCAGGGTCACGAACCGTTCGGCGTAGGCTTCGTCCTGGGCCGCGAACAGGGTCACGCGCGCGAATTGTGGCAGGCTTTCATGGAAGCGCAGGTAGTTGCGCAGGCTGTGTTCGGTGATGCGCCCATTGACGATGCCGATCGGAATGCCCTCGCGATTCGACCACTTGAGGAAGTTCGGCCACACCTCGAGCTCCATGAGGATCACGTATTGTGGCCCCACCCGGCGTAGGAACCGCCGAATCACCAGGCGCGGGTCGAGCGGATAGCGCACGATCGTGATGTCCGGAAAGCTGCGCCGCGCCACCTCCATGCCGGTGTTCGTCGAGGCAGAAACGACCACCTCGCAGGTGTGTTTCAGTCGTTCGACCAACGCGCGCGACGCCATCACTTCGCCCACCGAAACCCCGTGAATCAAGACCCGCGGCCGGCCCGGTCGGGGGGCGGGCAGGCGCGGCAATCCCAGGGTCAACCGCTCCGCCACCATGCGCCGAAAGGACGGGCGCAGCAGACAATGGAAGATCCACCACGGCGCAAGCACGAGCGCGGTGAAGAGCCAGAGCAAATCGTACGCCAGGTACATCGCCCGGTTCTTCCAGCCCGGATACGGATCCGCGAGCACCGGGGCCGGTACGGGCTGCTTCGGATCTTGGGGCGGGTGGATCATCGACCGGGGTGGGCGTTGAAATCGTGTGACGTACGGCAGCGGGTTAGTTGCATCACGTTATTCGCCGCGTGGGACGGTCGTTCCGACCGTCCCACGCATGGCGTAACAAGATCGAACCCGCTTCCGTACGTCACAATTCAACGGCCGTGGCACTTCTTGTACTTCTTGCCGCCGCCGCACGGGCAATCGTCGTTGCGCCCGGCACCCTCGAAGGCGCCGCCCGGGGCGGCGGGCCGCGGGGCTTCGCCCGACAGCACCTGGCGGCGGCGCATGGCGTCGAAGGCGCCTGAGGCGTTCGCCGGCTGCTGCATGGCCCGTTCGGCGATCGTCTTGCGGGCACGGGCCTTGAGGGCTTCGATCTCCTCCGGCGAGAGTTGCTGCGCCGTGGCGCCGCCGCTCTGCATGGCCGGACGGGCGGCGCCCATGCCGTGCGGGGTCAGCGGTTGCTGGGGCGGGCTATCCGGCCCGTCGCCACCCTGGCCCCCGGAATCCCCGTCGCTCTCGGGACGTTGTTCCTCGGGCTTCTGCACTTGGATGCGCATCACCAGACTCGCCACTTCGGTTTCGATCGACGGCAGGAGCTGGTTGTGGAACAGGTCCGTACCTTCTTTCTTGTAGGCGATCTTCGGGTCCTCCTGGCCGTACCCGCGCAGACCGATACCGATCTTGAGCGCGTCGATGGCCTTGAGGTGATCCTTCCAACGCGAATCGATCGTGTTGAGCAGGATGTAGTTCTCGATGCGCCGCATCAGTTCCTCGCCGTACTCGACCTCGCGCTTGTCGTAGCGTTCGGTCAGCAGCTTGAGGACCGCGTCGTACGACGGGTTGCCGTCGTCCGTGGCCATTTCAGCGGCAGAGTCCGGGATATCGACGGCGAAGGTCCGGCGGCACCACTCGCGGAAGCCCTCGGCATCGTTCATGTGGATCTGGGCGGAGCGTTCGACCGCGCCCTCGATCATCGTCATGACCTTTTCCTTCAGGCCGACCCCTTCGAGCACTTCCTGCCGCACGCCGTAGATGGTCTTGCGCTGCGAGTCCATCACCTCGTCGTATTCGAGCAGGTTCTTGCGGATTTCGAAGTTCCGGTCTTCCACCTTGCGCTGGGCCCGCGCGATGGCGTTGGACACCATCTTGGACTCGATGGCCTGCCCCTCGGTCATGCCGAGACGCTCCATCATGTTGCGGGTCCAATCGCGGTAGAAGATGCGCATGAGCGGGTCTTCCAGCGAAAGGAAGAAGCGGCTCTCGCCCACGTTGCCTTGACGGCCGGTACGGCCGCGCAGCTGGTTGTCGATGCGGCGCGCTTCGTGGCGTTCGGTGCCGAGCACGTACAGACCGCCGAGCCCGAGCACTTCCTGCTCGTCTTGGTCGCAGGCCTGCTTGACTTCCTTGCGGATCGCATCGATGCGCTCGAGGTTGTCCACATCGCCCTCTTCGAGGCCGGCGGCCTCCAGGGCCTGGGACAGGCGGTGCTCGAAGTTGCCCCCGAGCCGGATGTCGGTACCCCGGCCGGCCATGTTGGTGGCCACCGTGATCGCACCCTTTTCGCCGGCCATGGCCACGATGTGCGCCTCGCGCTCGTGGTTCTTGGCGTTCAGCACCTCGTGCTTGACCTTGCGCTCGCGCAGCAGGGCGGAAAGCTTCTCCGAGCTCTCCACCGACGCGGTGCCCACCAGCACCGGCTGGCCCGTGGCGTGCACGCGCTCGATCTCATCGCAGATCGCGTTCCACTTCTCGCGCTCGGTGCGGTAGACCAAGTCCGCTTGGTCCTTGCGCGCGATCGGCAGGTTGGTGGGCACGCAGACCACGTCCAGGTCGTAGATCTTGTGGAACTCGCCCGCTTCGGTCAGCGCGGTGCCGGTCATGCCCGACAGCTTGCTGAACATGCGGAAGTAGTTCTGGAAGGTGATCGTGGCCATGGTCTGGGTCTCCTGCTTGGGAGTCAGCCCTTCCTTGACCTCGACCGCCTGGTGCAGGCCGTCCGACCAGCGCCGTCCGGCCATCTTCCGACCGGTGAACTCGTCGACGATGATGACCTCGGGCCCCTCGCGCCCGGTGCGCGGATCGGCCACCACTTCGACGACGTACTCCTTGTCCTTGGTGTACAGCTCGTGGGCGCGGATGGCGTTTTCGATGTAGTGCGGCCAGTCTTCGTAGCCGGGCTCATAGAACGACTGGATGCCGAGCAGCTCCTGGGCGCGCACGATGCCGTCTTCGAGCAGGGACGCGCTGCGTTCCTTCTCCTTTACCTCGTAGTGCTCCTCGTTCACCAGGGCGCGGGCCACCCGGTCCGCCTCCATGTACTTGCCGATGCCCTCTTCGGCCGGGCCGGAGATGATCAGCGGGGTACGCGACTCGTCGATCAGGATCGAGTCCACCTCGTCGACGATGGCGAAGTACAGGTCCTTCTGCACCTGCTGCGCCACCGACGTCTTCATGTTGTCGCGCAGGTAGTCGAAGCCGAATTCGTTGTTCGTGCCGTAGACGATGTTGCAGGCGTAGACCGGCTGGCGTTCCCAGGCATCCATGTCGGACTGGATCGAGCCGACGGTGAGCCCCAGGTATTCGTAGATCGGCTTCATCCAGGCCGCATCGCGCCGCGCCAGGTAGTCGTTGACCGTCACCAGGTACACCGGCCGGCCCGACAGGGCGTTGAGGCACAAGGCCAGGGTCGCCATCAGGGTCTTGCCCTCGCCGGTCATCATCTCGGCGATCTTGCCCTGGTGCATCACGTAGCCCCCCACGAGCTGCACGTCGTAGTGCCGCATGCCCAGGGTGCGCTTGCTGGCCTCGCGGGTCAGGGCGAACATCGGCCCGACCAGGTCGTCCAGGGTGGTTTCGCCCTTCGCCACCTGCTCCTTGTAGCGCGCCACCTCGGCCTGGATCGCATCCCGGTCCATGGCCGCCGCCCAGGCCTCGCGGGAGTTGATATCCGCGATCACCGGGTTCAGGGTCCGCAGGAAGCGCTCGTTCTCCGACCCGAAGAGGCGCTTCATGGCCCGGCCTACGCCTTCGCCCAAGCTGCCGAATTTGTCGAAAACGTTATCCCAGTCCATATCTGCTCTATTGGGGGGGCTTGCCGGAGGACCCGGTCGGTCGGGCAAAGGGGGGCCCATTATGGCCCCTTGAGCAGGCTGGGGCCAGCCGCAAGGCCCAACCCTCCCGATCCGGGGTCCGGTGATCCCCTTGGGCCCCCCCCGCGGCCACCCCAAGGGTCGGCCACCCGGAAATCCCGGCGCGGGCGGCGGAATCTCAGGACCCGACGGCCCGCGACGATCCGGGGGCACACGATCCGCCTGTTCCGACCTTGCCGCCCAGCCCACGGGACTGCGCCCTGAGACTTCCCGCCCGCTCCGGCCCCGGGGCCTTGGGCTCAACACTCCTGGCAGCCCAGCAACTGGTCTACCAGGTCCATCAGCATCTCGCGCGCGTAGGGCTTGCGCAGGTAGGCGGCACAACTCGGCACCCGGGCCAGGTCGATGTCAGAGGCCGTGGCCAGCACCACCGGCAGGTCGCGCCAGCGCTCCTCGGACCGCAGTCGGGCGATGACCTCCTCGCCGTTCATCTCGGGCATCGAGAAATCGAGCACCAGCAGGTCGAAGGGTTTGGAGTCCACCAGCCGCGAGAAGACCTCGCGCCCGTCGAAGGCGACTTCCACCTCGAACCCACGGGCGCGGAAAACCGCCGCGAGCCCCTGGGCCACCTGCACCTCGTCATCCACCAGCAGGATGCGCCCGCGCCGGCCGGTCTGCCCTTCGCAGCGCGCGATGCCCTCCATTAGCTTGCGCAGGTCCCCATAGGTCGGCAACCCCGCCTCCGCCCAGGACGCCTCGATGCGCTGCTTCAGGTCCTGGTTGTGCCGCCGCAGTTCCATCCACTGCTCGAAATCCGCCATGTCGGGCGTGACCTTGAGCTCGTCGTGGGTATCGACGGCGAAAAAGTACTCGCCCACGACGAGATACTCCTGCACGACGAACTTCATGAACGGATAGCGGTCGTTGCCCAGCCGCAGCGTGTAGCGGTGCAGCGGCACCTGCTCGCTCACGTCGGGCGACTCGAACATCTCGCGGATCTGCTTCAGGCTATCGGCGCGGTGCAGCCGGTCGACGGTGCGCTGGGCGGCCGCGCTCGCGCCCGCAGGCCACGCCTCGCGCAGGTAGAGCTCGATCGCCTGCTCCACCAGGTGCTTGCCGAGTCGCTTGAGCCGCATGGGAATCCGTCCTGTGCACCCGGCTCAGCGCCAGGGCTCCATCGGGGGCACGGTCAGGGTACCAATCCAGTCCGAAAGCGGGCGGGATCCTTCGGCAACCAGCAGGGATTCCAGATCCTGTACGAGCTGGTCCAGCAGCGCCGGATCCGAGAAACTCGCCGTTCCAACCTGCACCGCGCGGCAACCAGCCACCAGGTACTGCATCACGTGTTCCGCGGTCTGGATGCCGCCGCAGCCGATCACCGGGATCGAAACCGCCTGGGCGCACTGCCAGGCGCAGCGCAGGCTGACCGGCAGCACCCCGATGCCCGAATAGCCGCCCGCACCGGTGGCGAGGCGCGGCCGGCCCCGCCGCCAATCGACGGCCATGCCGAGCAGGGTATTGCCGGCGGTGATGGCATCCGCGCCACCCGCCTCGCAGCCCTTGGCGATCTCGTCCACCCGGGTCACGTTCGGGGAAACCTTGGCCAAGAGCGGCTTGCGGGTCACCTTGCGCACCCCCGAAAGCACCTCGGCCGCGCGGCCTGGATCGGTGCTGTAGGGCAGTTTGCCCCCGTCCACGTTCGGGCAGGACAGGTTGATCTCGAAGGCGTCGATCTCCTCCGCGCCGTCGAGCCGCTGCGCTAGGCGCGCGAATTCCCCGGCTTCGTGGCCGCCGAGGTTTGTCACGAGCCAGGTGTCCGGAAACCGCGCCTTGAGCGCGCGCATGGCCGGCAGCACTTCACGCTCGTAGTGCTCGATGCCTTTGTTCTCGAGCCCGATCGAGTTCAGGAAGCCCGCCTCGGTCTCGAAGATGCGCGGCATGGCGTTGCCCGGGCGCGGATTCCACGTGACGGTTTTGCTGACCCAACCACCGATGCGCCCGAACGGCACCAAGGACGTCATCTCCGCGCCGTGGCCAAACGTGCCAGAGGCGGACAGCAGCGGGTTGGGCAGGGTTTTGCCGCAGAGGGTTGTGCTGAGGTCCACCATGGCGGATCAGGAAGGGTTCTGTTCCCCGGGCACGGTTTCGCGGTGCGGCGCTTCTTTCGGTGCCAGCATCGTCGAGAGCAAAAGCAGGCCGACCCCCACCGAGATGCACGCGTCCGCCACGTTGAACGTCGCGAAGTGCCAATCCCAGACGCCGAAGTACACGTCGATGAAGTCGCGCACCGGCCCGAAGGGTTTGTCCGGATTCGGCACCAGGGGTTTGTAGAAGAGGTTGTCGTACAGGTTGCCGAGGGCGCCGGCCAGCACCAACACCAAGGCCGACACGTAGACCCCGCGGCCGCGCGGCGCCCGCAGCACGAGCCAGCCCACGATCAGGATCGCGAGCATGCGGCCGGGCACCAGGATCTTCTGCATACCGCCGCCGCGCCCGAAGGCCGCGCCGTAGTTGAGGTTGTACATCCACGCGAGCCAGTTGCCCATGACCGGGTACCGCTCATGGCCGTGGGCGTCGCGCACCAGTTCGGGTTCGGGCGGGGATCCGGGGTGGAACGCCGCGAACTCGGTCATGCGCGCCTCGAGGAAGGGCATGACGGTGGCCTTGGACCACAGGTCGAGGCCCACCAGCAGGACCACCGCGAGCAGGGCCCAGAGGGCTCGGGACTTGGGCGCGGGGGCGTGCGATACGGTCATGGGGACGGGGGGCTCTGGAGCTCGGGGCCAGGGACGATACCCGGCCCGGCCGGGCGGCTCCAGGGTCCCCCGGGGTTTGACGATCCCGTTCCCGGGCGGGGTCACCGCCCGGCACCTGGCGCGCCCTTGCGTCCGCCGCGGCTCGGGCCCAGGGTAAAGGCCGCCATGGCCCGTTCCCGTCCCTCCCGCAGCGCGCGTCCCCGGCCGGGTCCCTCGCGGGCCCCGTCGCAGCGCTCCGCTTCGGGCGGCCCGGGCGCCCTGCCGCCCGACCTGGCCATGGCCAAGGACGAGTTCCTGGCCGCCATGCGGGTCGAAGCAGGCCTCGCGCGCCGCACCCTCGAAGCCTACGGCCGGGACCTCACCCGCTCGCTGACCTGGTTCGCCGAACGGGGCCTGAAGCGCCTCGCGAACCTCGACCAAACCCAGGTGCTCGACTACCTCGCCATGCGCCGCGCCCAGGGCCGCGCCGAAACCACCCTGGCCCGCGAGAGCACGAGCCTGCGCATGCTGCTCGAGTTCGCCCAGTCCGAGGGCTGGATCGAACAAAGCCCCCTGGCCCTGCTGCCGCGCCCCGCCGCCGCCTCGCACCTACCCGCCTGCCTCTCCCCGGACGAGGTCGAACGCCTGCTCGCCGCCCCCACCGGCAGCTCCTGGCGCGCCGAGCGGGACCGCGCCCTGCTCGAAGTGCTCTACGCCTCCGGCGCCCGCGTCAGCGAAGTCGCCAGCCTCTCCACCGACGGCCTCGATGCCTCTGGCCGCTCGATCCGACTGCACGGCAAGGGCGACAAGACCCGCATCGTGCCCCTCGGCGAAGCCGCCGCCAAGGCCCTCTCCGAATGGCTGCACCAAGGCCGCCGCCGCCTCCTGCGCGGCCGCTCCTCCAACGTGGTCTTCCTCGGCCCCACCACCAAAGCCATCACGCGCGGCACCATCTGGCGCCTCGTGCGCCGCTACGCCGTGCGCGCCGGTATCACCACCCCCCTCTCCCCGCACACCCTGCGCCACTCCTTCGCCACCCACATGATCGAAAGCGGCGCCGACCTACGCGCCGTGCAGGAAATGCTCGGCCACGCCTCCATCCGCACCACCGAGATCTACACCCACCTCGACTCCGAACACGTGCGCAGCGTGCATCGGTTGTACCACCCGCGGGGGTGATCCGGGACCTTTCGGCATCGGGTCTTCAGGCGTCGCCGAATAACCCGGTGCGAATGGCGCCACCGGGCTTGTAGGAGTTGATCAGCACGCCCGAAGCCACGGCTTTAGACTCGAGCAAAGCCAGTTCCCTGGGCGGCGTGCCCTCGCGAAAGAGGCGCTTGCCTTGCCCTAGGAAGATCGGCGCGATCAGCAACGTGACGCGATCGGCAAGACCGTGTTCAAGCAGCAAGGGCGTCAAGGTCGAACTTCCCCAGAGGATCAGGTCGGGGCCCTCTTGCTCTTTCACCGCACGGATCGCCTGCATCACCTCGCCGCCCAGCGCAATGGCGGGACCCCATTGCAGGCTCTCCGGACGATGGGTGGCTACGAACTTCGTCGCCGCGTTCAAGGAATCCGCGAGCGGCCCTGATTGATCCGGCCAGTGCTGCGCCCAGATGTCGTAGGTGTGCCGGCCGAGCAGCAAGTCTAATTCGCCGCTGAGGGACTGCACCACGACCCGACCGACTTCGGGATCGGCGAACGGGGTCACCCAACCGCCATGGGCAAAGCCGTTGCTTCGATCTTCGTCGGGCCCACCCGGCGCTTGGATCACCCCGTCGAGGGAGATGTGCGCCATGATGTGGAGGTTGCGCATGGTGGATAGGCGGGGCTGGGAGGGCGCAGGGTTTCCCCATCGCCATGCGGCTCTCCCCTGTGCGCAAGGGAGGGCCGCATGGCCCGGGTCGACGGACTACTGCAGCGGCAGGAACAATTCGGTGCGCCACTCGCTCGGGTCCTGGGTGGACTCGGGCCCGTAGGCGTAGGATTCCCAGACGGTGCCGTTGCCCTTGAGGCCCGCGCGTTCGGCCCAGGTGGTCAGTTCGCCCCAGGCGTCGCCGAGGCCATCGTAGTTGCCGGTGTAGGTGGCCTTGAGCACGCGGCCGGCGGGTAGTTCGCTTTGCTGGACTTCGCCGCGGGCCTCAAGGGTGCCCGCGATGGGCAGGCCGACTTCGAAGTCCCACTTGTCGGGGAAGAGGCCGAAATGGCGCGAGAAGACGGGGCCAGCGGGCTGCATGCCCTGGGAAGCCACGGCGCCCCAGACTTCGCCGATGGCGGGGCCCATGGCGGCTTGGATCTGATCCTTCGGAATGACCAAGTGTTTGATCGCGGTGGCCTGGCCGGCGAAGTTCACGATCTCGGGTTCGTCGATGTACTGCAGCTGCATTTGCGGTGCTTGGAATGCGGTGGGCTCGGTTTCGCCGCAGTCGGTGCAGCGACAGGCGAGGGGCAGGGAAGCGGCGAGCAGGGTGAGGCCTGCGAGCAGAAGACGGGGTGTGTTCATGGGAGCGAATCGCGTTTCACGCGTGCGCCCAGGGTACGCAGGCCCCTGGGAATGCGCTAGGGGCCCGAGCCACTTCGCCAGGGTCACTTCGCCAAGTGCTCTTGGATCGTGCGCGCCAGCTCGGCGCTGATGCCCTCCACCGTCGCCAGTTCCTCGACGCTGGCCTGCTGCACACCTTGCACCGAACCAAACCGCACGAGCAAGGCCCGGCGCCGTTTGGCCCCCACTCCAGGGATCGAATCCAGCCGACTCTGGATGCGCCCGCGTTCCTTGCGGTGATAGGTGATGGCAAAGCGGTGGGCTTCGTCGCGGATGCGTTCGAGCAGGTGGCGCGCCTGGGAGAAACGCGGCAGTTCGATCGGCTCGGCGGCGCCGGGCAGGAAGATGCGCTCTTCGCTCTGGGCCTTGCGGCGTCCGCCCACGGTGCGCTCGGCGCGGGCTTTGGCGAGCCCCACCATCGCCACGTGGAACGCCGCCGCCTCGTCGCGGGCCTCCAAGGCCTTTTCGAGCTGCGCCGGTCCCCCGTCGATCACCACCAGGTCGGGCAGGTCGTCTTCCTTGAGCCCGCGCCGCAGGCTGCGCGACACCACCTCGTGCATCGACGCAAAGTCGTCCTGACCGTCGACCGTGCGCACCTTGAAGCGGCGGTACCCGCTGCGATCGGCGTGCCCGCGCCGGAACCGCACGCGGCTCGCGACCACGTGCGCGCCTTGCATGTTCGAGATGTCGAAGCAGTCGATCACCTCGGTTTCGGGATCCAGATCGAGCAATTCGATCAGTTGCTCCATGGCCGCCTCATCCCCCGCCGCCTCGCGTTCGAAGTGCTTGAGCGTCGCCCGCGCGTTCTCCCCCGCAAGGTCTACCATGCGCTTGCGCTCACCGCTCTGCGGCACGACCCAGTTCACCGCGGGCCCAAGGGTCTGCGCCAGCAACTCGGCCTCATCGGGTTGCCACGGCAACACCATCTCCGCCGGCAGATTTCTCCGCCCACCCCGTACAGGGCCGTGACCACCGAGTGCAACAGCTCCGCATCGGGCAGTTCCGTCTGGAACCGGTGCGAACGGCTTTCGGTCAGGCGCCCATCGCGGAACGATAGCCGGTGCACCACCGCCCGCGCTCCACGCCGCGCCACCGCGAGCACATCGCGGTCGATGCTGTCCTTGGGCCGCACCGCCTGGTTCTCAACCGTGCGCCGCAGGGCCGCCAACCGATCGCGCCACTCCGCCGCCCGCTCAAACTCGAGCGCCTCGGACGCCCGCTGCATGCGGCTCAATAGATCCTGTTCCAGCTCGGAGATGTCCCCGCCCAAAATGCCCATGGCGCGCTCGACCAACTGCCCGTACTCGGCTTCTTCGATGTGCCCCACGCACGGCGCGCTGCAAAGTCCGATCTGGTACTTGAGGCAAGGCCGGCTGCGGTGGTTCATCACCGAGTCGGGGCAATCCCGCAGGGGCACCACCCGGTGCAAGTCCTCCAACGTGCGCCGGATCGCGCGCGCCGAAGCAAAGGGCCCAAAGTACCGGCTGCGCCCCACCCCGCGGTCCTGATCGGGCTTGTGCGCGCGCACGAACCGGAAGCGCGGGAACCGCTCCCCCAGATCCACCCGCAGCATCAGGAAGGACTTGTCGTCCTTGAGCCGGATGTTGTGCGGCGGCTTGTACTGCTTGATCAGCGCATCCTCGAGCAGCAGCGCCTCCCCCTCGGTGCGCGTCACGATCGTCTCGACGCTCGCCGCATCTCGTTCGAGGAACGCCACATTCAGCCGCCCATCCGCCCCCGGCCGCTGATAACTGCGCAGGCGCGCCTTGAGGCTCTTCGCCTTGCCCACATACAACACCTTGCCCCCGCGGTCCTTGAACAAATAGACCCCGGGCTGCTCGGGCACCCCCTCCAAGGACCAGGCCACGTCCGCCATACCCGCCCATGATAAACCGCGGCCCGGACGCTTTCCGCATCCGGGCCGGGGAAGTCGGGGGATCCCGAGGTCTGCGTCAGTTGCAGAAGGTGACCGTCACCGCGTGGGTCGTATTCGACGTCGGGGCCGGGTTGTTGTCGCGGTGCCAGAGCTGGAAGTTCCAGGTGGAGCCGGGTTGGAACACCTGGCCCTGGGGCAGGGCGGCGAAGTCCAGGGGCAGGTCCATCGTGCCGGTCGTGCCGGAGTGCAGGATGTTCTGGCTGAAGCGGAAGAAGGGGCTGCCCATGCACAGGATGCCGGTGCCGGGCGGCGGCAGGGCGATTTCGGCTTGCGCGGGCGACATGATGAAGATGCCGAACACGTTCTGCGGCAGGGCGCTAGCGTGCAGGGTCAGGTTGGCGTCGGTCACGTCGGTGGAGCCGCTCGCTGAGAGCAGACCCACTTGGCCGGTGGTGTTCGGGCTCACCACTTCGCAGTAGGTCGAGTACCCGCAGTCCGCCGGGCCCGCGGCGCTGATCGCCCCACTGAGGGTCAGGTTGGTGGTCGCGCTGTCGACCGTGCCGCCGAGCAGCAGGTGCGCGGTACCGCCCGGGGGCAGGATCGTCGGCACATCGAACGGGATGCCGCTCAGGACCTGGCCGCCGAGGGGATCCAGCACCGTCTGCTGGATGACCTGGTTGAAGAACAGGTTGACGGTCGCGCTGTCGCCGCCGGTGTTCACATACCCAGAAAGCGGCAGCAAGCCCGGGAAGGAAAGCGGCGTGGTGCTGCCCGCAAAGGTCACATCCATGGAGACATCGACCGGAACCGCCACCGAAAGGTTGTATTGACCCACCGCGATGTCCGGGGTCATGAACCCCAAGGCGACTCCGTTCTGGGCCAGGTTCAGGTTGCTGATCGTCTGCTGGCCGAGCGGCAAGGTGATCGGCACGCCGCCGAAGAAGATCGAATCCGGCGCAACCGTGTGGAAGGTGCTGAAGAGCAGGTCGGCGCTCAAGTCCGTCGCGAACATGCCGCCCCCGGTGGCCTGCACGGAAAGCCAAGTGACTTCGGCCAGCCCCGACACGCGGTCGATGTGCAAACCAAAGGTGCCCGTGGGCGCCGCCAGGTCATTCACAGTGCCATTCAAGGTCAGGTCCAGCGGGATCGGCTGGTTGCCGCTGCCACCAAACGCGCCGGGCCGGGTCTGGGTGCCACCCGGGTTGGTGGTCGCATCGTAGTCCCCGAGCAAGTTGCCCGTGACATCGATCGAGTACCCACCGGTCAGGCTGACCGAGTTGCTGGCGCCACCAAGCTGCATCTGGAACTGCTGGGCCAGGGCGGAGGGCGCGCAGCCCAAGGCGGCCGCGCAGAGGAGGAGCGTGCGTGCGTTCATGCCCCGTATCCTACCCGGGCGAGGCGGCCCATGGGCATCCACCTCCCCCGGCGTCCCGATCTGCCCCGCAGGGGCCTCCGGGACCCCGCCGAGGCCGATTCCCGGTCGCGCCGGAGCCCGCACGGGGGGTCAGGCTTGCAGCCGCGTGGAACGACCGGAAGCGGACCTGACCGGACTCAAGGGCCAGGGGGACCGGCCCCGTCATGCCGCCGAACCGGGCTACTACACTGCGTTCCTTGGGGCGCCCGCCAGGGTGCCCGCCCCCCATCGAAGCGGTTTCCAGCCTTCCGACCGATGAAGATCCACCGCTCCATTGCCCAATCAAAGGCACAGACCCCCGCGGGTGCCTGCAGACAACTCGCAGGGCGCCGGCATGCACTCAGCGCGCCCTGAGCAAGCAAGTGAACCCATCCCACTCGAAATCCCGGTGGGCTGGATAAAGCTTGCGCACCTGCTTCCACACCTTCTTTTCGACCGGATCGGGACCCCAGGGATAGTTCTGCACGACGGCCATCCCGTGCTGGGCGAAGTAGTCGAAGTACTCGTCGGCGAACAGCCGGTTCAAGTGGGGCGCCTCGTACAAGCAGTACCCCACGAGTTCCGCGAACTCCGCCCCAAAGCGTTCCCGGTTGCGCGCGAACATCTCGGAACGGGTGTGCAGCAGGTGCCCCCACGGTTCCAAATCGCTCAAGAAACGCGCGGTTTGTTCGGCGAAGTCCGGGAAGTAGTTGCGATAGATGTGGTGCCCGCGCGAACCCGACCAGATCGGGCCCACCAGCAGGGCCAGGTGTCCGCCGGGAACCAGGGCCCGGCGCAGGGCGCGCAGGGCCCCGGGGAGGTCTTGCACGTGTTCGAAGGTGGCGATGCTGACGACCAGGTCGAACTGACTGTCAAAGGCGGTGGACAGGTCGCCGGCATCCCCATCGAACCGGCTCCACGCAGCCGCCGGCAATGCATCGCGTCCGGGTCGGTAGATGGGCTGATCGGCGGCGAATGCCCGGGGATTGGTCTGCGCGTAGAAGGCGTGTCCGCGGTGCTCCAGGGCCCGGTAGTCCTCATACCGATCGACGCACACCCAGCGCTCGACCCCGAAGTGCCCTACCACCAATTCCTCGGGCAAGGACCCCCCGATCTCCAGCACGCGTTTTCCCGCCAGCAGGCCGTGGCCCTGGGCGAGTTTCAGCAGGTCCAGGTGATAGCTGAGGTGGTAGGCCTCCGCGATCTGTTCGATGCGAGTGGTTCCGGTCGTCATGGGCTCCCTCGGTGATCCTGCCGATTTCCAACGGGGTCGGACTCGATGATAGGGGTTGTCCCTGATCGGCCCTCGGGCGGCGCACAAAAAAGCCGGCGATACCCCGGTTCCGCACGGACCACCCCTACCGGGCCGCGGGCCGGGTCACACGACCCCTCGGACTTCCTGGGCAAATCGCGCACGGAATTCCCGCATGAACGCCAAACGCTCCTGCCCTTCGCGCCGGGCCGCAGCGGTGTTCAAACGCTCCACCAATCCGAACAGTTTGACCTGGAAGTGATCGAGACCAAAGCGCGAATCGTCGGGAGCGCGCTCTTCCGCGAGCACATCCGCCCCGTCGTAATACGGCCGACCGAGCAACCCGGTCACCGTGAACAGGCGCGCGATGCCGATGGCGCCCAGGGCATCGAGGCGGTCGGCGTCTTGAACCACCTGGGCCTCGAGCGTCTGCGCCGGAACGCCAGCGCTGAAGCTGTGGGCTTCGATCGCATGGTGGATCGCGGGCAGGTACTGCGCGGGGTACTCGGCGGCGCGCAGCCAGTCGCAAGCCGCGTCGGCGGAGAGGCGCGACGCCTGCTTGCGCCGCGGATCGTTCTTGGCGACGGCCACGCAGTCGTGGAACCAAGCGGCGGGCAACACCACGTGCAGGTCGGCGCCTTCTTCGCCAGCCAACCGGCGCGCCGCGGCCACCACGCGCTGAACGTGCAGCAGGTCGTGCGAGGGGTCGCTGGGCGGATAGACCTCGGCCGCTTTCGCTTCGAAAAGCTCCTGCCAGGTCTCGATCGCTGCGGGCAAGGACGTATCCATGCGCTCAGTTCCAGCGGCCTTCGCCACCGCCGACCGCGTAACGACCGCCGCCCCCGAAGAACAGCGCCAGCGACCCCGCGAGGAACAGGAAGTTCACCTCGGTCACCAAACCGCCGTACTGGTTCAAGCCGAACAACTCGGTGCCGTAGGCCAGATAGATCGAAAAGAGCATCGTGATCGCCAGGATCAGCGCCATCGGCCGCGTCAGGAACCCAAGCAAGATCAAGATCGGAGCCACCACCTCGCCGACGAAGACCAGCGGCGCCATCGACTCGGGCAGACCCGACTGCAGCAGCATGTCGCGGATCGCCTGGATCCCATGGCGGATCTTGGCGATGCCATGCGGCAGCATCAGCCCCCCGACCGCGATCCGCAGGAAGAGTTTGGCGAGGGAGTCGGAGTAGAAGGGTTTGTCCATGGTCGGGGGGAAACGGGGCCAAAGCCCATGGCAACGAGCGGGCGCCAGGCTTTCAAGACCAACCCACCGGGCAGGCCGCCGCCGGTCCCCCTGCCGGGATCCACTGGGGGGTCGGGGCGCCGCGTAGCGTGCCTGGGAAGTCCCTTGGGACCGCCGCCGCGCCAGGAATCGAGACCGAGGATGCGGTCTTCGCCATGCCCGTAGCCCTCCGTGCAGGTGGAAGCAGGCACAGGGTCGGACCTCAGCCCTCTGTCGGAACCTGCTTCGCGGCAGGAAACGGGCCAACGAACAGGACGTGCCGACGGCTGAAACCGAGCCCGGCTCCCGGTATCCAACCCCACAGTCGGAACCCCACCAACCGGCCGACCCAGAATTACGGCTGGAACCAAGCTCGAGGCTGGAACCATGCGCCCCCGGAACGCACAAGCATCCGGAATCGGAAGGCGCAGGCTGGATTCACGACCGGCTGCGAAGAACGGCGCGACCTGGACCGAAGGCCCAGCGAAGCGGCGCGCGTCCGACCTACGCCTTGGCCGATCCCTGGAGATCCGGCGAGCGATCCGCCGGGATGCGGTAGCGCGTCGCGATGCGCTCGGCCGAAGCCCGCGCCAAGTCCGCGTCGATCACCACCGACGAACCCGAGTGGGCCACCAGGTGCACCAGGCCCCGGGCCGACTCGAGCAGCGAGACGAAGTGCGCCAGGTCCCGCGGAACCTGGTCGCCCACGCGCTCGATCATCGACTCTTCAAGGTCCTCGTAGCCCATGTTGACGCGGTCGGCGAGCACCGAGGTCAGCACGATGATCTCGCGCCGGGCTTCGGTCTGCATGCCGCGGTAGTACATCTGCACCAGGTCGCGCGGGGCCTTTTCCCACCAATCGCGCCACTCGCGCAGGTAGTCGAGGGTCAACGGCTGGAAGACGAGTCCGCCGAACACGAAGTACGACGGCGTGTGATCGTAGTTGTGGTCTTTGACCAGCGACGTCGGCCCATGCAATACGAGCCGAGCTTCGTGCAGGTCCGCGCCGCGCCGCCAGCGGATCGGCAGCTCCTGGCCCACATGGAAGTCCGCGAGCACGCCGTACCAGGCGAGCCGGTGGCGTCCGCGATACTGCACGGTGCCATTGTTCGCAATCGCGAGGCCGCCGACCTCCATCAGCACGTCCCCCGTCTGCAGGGTACCCCAGGCGCTGCCGCCGAACTCGACGCCGGTCATCAGCACGCCGCTTTCGCCGTCCAACATGCCGAAGGCCTTGCGCAGCTCGGGGTTCTGCATGGTCTGCCAACGACAGGCGAAACCCGGGATCACCGGTTCGCGCCCGGCCTCGACGCAACCGAGGAACTGCCGGATCACCGGCGTCGGCACCATGTCGCCGATGTTCTCCGCGTCATCGAGGGACTGGAACGCGATGCCGACGACCTTGCCGTCCTGCACCACCGGCCCGCCGCTGTTGCCGTTGTTGATCGCGGCGTCGACCGACACCGCCAGCAGGTGGCGTCCCGAGTGGGTGTACCGCTGTACTTCGACCCGGCTCACCACGCCTTCGGTCACGGACAGTTCCTCGCCGCCGACGGGATACCCCACCACCGAGACCCGATCCTGCAGCTGCGGCAAGCCGCCCAGCTCCGCCGGATCGATGTCCTCCAGGAACCCTTCGTCCTCCACCTCGAGCAGCGCCAGGTCCGCATCGTGGCAGATCGCCACCACGCGCGCGATGGCGTGGTCGGGATGGCTCAGCTTCTGGATCTCTAGGAAGGTGGCATCCGCCACCACGTGGGCCCCCGTCAGGATGCGCTTGCCCGCAATCACCACCCCCGAACCGCCGCTGGCTTCGGTCATGGACGCCTGCCACGGCACCGAGTAGTTCGAGGGCTGGACGGTGGCGAAGATCTTGACGACGGAATCGAACATAGGGCGGGGAGTGTAGGGTCTTGGACCCCGGGCCGCCCCGGCCGCGGGGGAAAACCTTGCCCCGGAGCCGTTCCCCGCCCCAGGAGTCCCCCCCGGGGGTCAAAGATCGACGTTCTTGGGCAACCGGCGCTCCGCCCCAGGCGGCAGCGCCAAGGCTTTGGCGGGCAGTTGATCCCCTTCGGGATAATCGATTCCGATGCGTCGCCAGAAGTCGACAAAAACCCACTCGTTCAGCAAGTCGAACTCATCGTCCGGTTGGGCGCGCACGGGTTCCTCCGCATCCTCTTCCTCCAGGATTGCCGCGTTGACCAGATAGGGCGCGATGGTTCCCGCCGGAGCGCCGAGGTGCGCAGCCAAAAGCTCGGCGTTGCCCGCCCACTTCCTCAGCAGCTCGGGCTCCTCGGACTCATCCTCCATCCAGTAAAGGGGTTTGTTCCGGAACTGGTCGGCGATTTCACCCCGTACGAACAGCAAATGGTCCCAATGCTCGCTGTCGTAAATCTGGATCACCGAGAGCACGGCATCCAGATCCGTCGAAAGGTGACGCACCACGCCCATGTCCCAAAGGCACATTGCCGGCCAAAGAATCAGGGTCTTCTTCCGGCCCGCCGGATAGATCGTCACGTGCTTCTCCGGATCCGCTTCTGGCCCGGAAAGGACGCGCACCTGGATGCGGTAGCGCTCAAAGACCTGGATCAGACACTCCGCCACCTCGGAGACCGATCTTCCCAGGACCGCCGCGCACGAGAGGAAATTGCTCATGGGGTCAGTCTAACCGTGCTGGCGGGGGTCAAAGCCGCGGCCGGGCTCCATAATCCGGACCTCGAGCCGCTACCATGGTCCGCTCCACCCGACCCCGCCCCCCATGAACTGGCTTTGGCTGCTCTTCGCAATCCCCTTCCTCGCCGTCGGCTTCTTCTGGCTGATCGGCCGGCGCCTGCCCGCCCGGACCGAGGGCCGTGCCTCCCGCGAATTCCCCTGCGACGCCGAGACTCTATGGCAGGCCCTTCTCGACGGGCGGGCTCATCCGGTCACCGGCCGCTCGTGCAAGGGCCTGCTCTCGGAGACGGGCCACGGAAACTGGGTCGAAGACATGGGCCACGGTGAAGCCATCACCGTGCGCACCGTTTCCGCCGAACGCCCGAAATCCATGGTGCGCGAACTGCGCGCGAAAGCCCTGCCGATGCACAGCAGGTGGACCTATCGCCTCACCGAAAATGGCGGGCGTACGACCCTGGAAATCGAAGGCGTCACCCACATCGAAGACGGCACCTGGCACGTGCCGATCTTCCGCGTGATGATGCGCGCCGGCGGCGGAGTGGCGAAGGGCCTGGAGACCCACCTCGACATGCTCGGCGAAACCCTCTCCAAGGCCTGAATTGTGTGACGTACGGAAGCGGGTTTAAGTTGTCACGTTAATCGTTACATACCGAACCAGGTCCGATCAGTCCCACATTCGCGGCGTGCTTCGCACGCTGCGCGAATTGTGGGACTGATCGGACCTGGTTCGGTATGTAGCGATTAACGTGACAGCAAACCTGTGACCCTCCCGGTTTTTTCGGACACCGAACTAACGGGATTCAGACAGTAGAGATTGCACAGCCAGGGACTGTCAAGCGCGACTCGCTTGACAGTTCTTGGTTTACGGGGAGCCGCGCGAAGCCTGCCCTCAGCAGGCTGAGGCGCCGCGCGGCGATCCGGGGGCAGAGCCCCCGATGAGGAGGGGGTCCAGGGGGAGGAGACTCAAAACCTGTTGAAAACTCACTTGGCCGCCTCGTCCACTTCCCTGGGAGTTCGATAGCCGAGCGTAGAGTGGAGTCGTTTGCGGTTGTAGAAGATCTCTATGTACTCCATCGTTGCTGCTCTGGCCTCAGCCAGGTTCTCCCGCTGGCGTGGTGCTGGAGTTCCTGCTTGTAGGTGCCGAAGAAGCTCTCCATCACCGCGTTGTCCCAGCAGTCACCAATGCGGCTCATGCTGCAGCGGATGCCGTGCTTCAGCAGCAGGCTCTGATAGGAGAAGCTCGCATATTGCCTACCACGATCGGTGTGGTGGATCAGATCCTGGGCCGGCTCTCGCCAGGCAAGCGCGTTCTTGAGTGCCGATTCGACGAGGTCCGACCGCATGTAGCTATCCATTTTCCAGCCGACGATCAATCGCGTGGCTAGATCGATGATGGCTGCGAGGTAGAGCCAGCCCCTTTTCGTTCGGATCGGAGTGATGTCTGCACACCACACCGAATCCTTGGATTCGACGCTGAACTCGCGGTTTAGGATGTTGTCAGGATCGCCAGGTCGTGGCGAGACTGGGTCGTGGACTTGTAGGCCCTTCGGGCTTTCCACGTGATCTCGTGGGATCGCATAACCCTGGCAACGCTGTGTTTCCCAGCAGAAATGCCCTCCTGAGCAGCTGCGCATGTACGCGCGGGCTGCCGTAGGTTCCCCGGCTTTCCTTGTGGATACGCCGGATGTGGGTCAGGAGCACAGAGTCTCGAGCTGCACGCTTGCCATTGGGGTCCGCCTTGAACGAGTAGTACCCGCTTCGCGAGACACCCAGAGCTCGGCACATCACCGCCACCGGGAGCTTTGCCTTCTCCGCCTCGATCAGCGCATAGGCCGATCTTGTTCCTTGGCGAAGAAGGCCGTGGCCTTTTTAGGATCTCTCGCTCCTGCTCCAGTACCTTGACTTGGCGCCGAAGCTTGCGAAGTTCCTCGCGTTCGGTGGTCGTAAGGTCGCCTTCCCCGCCGCCGCCCTCGTCGATCTCGGCCTGTTTGATCCAGGCGTACAGACAACTCGGGGGGAGGTCGAGGTCTCTGGCCACGCTGGCCACATTGCCGGACGACCGCGCGATGCGCACGGCGTCAGCCTTCTGTTCAGGGGTGAACTTCCTTCGGTTGCGTTTCGGCATTTCGGATATCCTCGCGTATTCCACGCGATCTGTGGTGTCCGAAAAATCCGGGGAAGGTCACCGCTTCCGTACGTCACACAATTCAGCCAGCAGCCTCCTGCCAAGCCGCCACGATGTCCAGGGCCGCTTCAGCATCCTTGGCGAGCACCCCACTTCCACCCCGGACATCTTGGAGGCCATGCTGAATTCATCGCTGGCCATCTCACCGGCGACCCGGGCTTCGATGCCCTCAGCCTTGAGCAGCCCGGCAAGCAGCTGCGCGTCCATGTACGTCGATGCGGTGTAAACGGTGATCCAAGCAGTGGAAGTCATGTGGCAAACTCGATCGGGACAAGGTGATGTGGGAGCGCTCCCCCGCCAGTATGTCAATCCCACGGGGTTTGGGTGATCCGCCGTTGGAATAACGTTACATACCGAAGCAGGTTCAAGTTGTCACGTTTTTCGAGGGTCCACACGGTCGTTTCGACCGTGTGGACCCTCGAAAAACGTGACAACTGAACCTGCTTCGTATGTAACGTTATTCCAACTACCCATTGGCCACTCGCTGCCCGTGCATCCACTCCGTGAGCTGATACCCAAGCCGGTAGTAGCCGCCGTAGGAACACGAGTCCAAGGCGCAGTACTTGATCACCGCCACCCGGTACTCGCTTCCCAAGGCCCGGTTCGCCGCTTCCACTCCTTCCAGGACGGCTTTGCACATGGCCAACGGATCCACGACCTCGCGAGCTTCCAGGATCGCGCCGACCTTGTCCGCATCCATGGCACACAGGACAATGCCCTTGTCGTACCCCGGTTCGGCGTAGGCGATCTTCACAAGGTTGTGCGTAGGCCCAGTGATCAGATGGCTTACCCAGAACGGATCTTTGTTGGCGAAGTACATGGCGGATATGGGTCCGGTTTGCCAGGAAACGAATCCCAAGCAAACCGGACCGCCGGCGAGACTTCAACCCCAAACGGGCCTATCGGGCAACTCCAAAGCCTAGTTCCCTGGGAAACGGCCCGTTGGCCGCAGTGCACGGCCCGAGCCCTGCCCGCAGGGCATCTCCTCCTCGATCAAGGAAACGTGACCGACAAGCCGTTGGAGAAGTTCGAGCTCCCGATCCCCGCCATGGAGTCCCGGTGCCAGAGTTGGAAATACCAGGTGTCGCCGCTGACAATGGATGGATTGCCGAGCAGCGGGAGGGAGTTGGGTACGTCATACCCCGTTCCGCTACCGGAGGTCCCGACGAGGTTTTCCATGACTCCGGAGACGTTGAATTGTCCGGTCGAGTTCAGGGCCCCCCCAACGACGTTGTAGCGTCCGATTTCGTTGCCAGAGCCCAAGGCCAAGCACAGGTGCCCGCTGCTTACCGCCGTTCCTGGGTTCGTGAAACCGGTTCCAACCAAAAAGTAGCCAAACTCGGCCGGCGGACCGCTAGCCGCCTCCAGGTGCAAATTGCTCCCCACGCCGGTACCGAAGGCCCCAGCCAAGGTTGTGGGTGCACCGGTGGATTTGGAATCACTCGGATCGCAGAAGGTCACGCCAGTGTTCGCGCAGTCTCCCGAACCTCTGATGACCAGATCGTAGGTATTGCATGTTCCCTGGGCGACGATCCAGAAATTGACCTCAAGGATCGTGTCCACAGCCGCCCCTGTGTTGTTGGTCCAACTCAAGTGCTCGTCGTCCGTGTTTGTGTGCCCCATGGCAAGTTCACTCGTGAAGGCCAGCCCGGAACCGCAACTCGCGTCCGAGGCATCCCAGAGCAGCGCCATGAGATTGCCGCTGGCCACGTAGTGGAGCACGTCGCAGGTCAGCGTCGCACCATCGGGAACGCAAATCGCATACATGTCCTTGTCCGTCTTGGAGACGAACAAACCCGGGTACATGCCATCGGACAGCGGCAAGGCCGTCGCGCAATCGTCGTTGTCCTCGAGGTAGTCGTCTGGAGTCGATGCACAAGGGTCCGGGGTGAAGAATACATCGAAACCGTAATTCGAGCACTGTTGCGGCACGCTGCTGTCCTGCTGCGCCACGACCACGACCGTCTCAGGCGCGCCGGTGTAGTTGTAGTACGTATACGCCCACGGCGCGTCGAACCCCAGTGGCGTGGTACAGGTGGAATTCCAGAGGTCATAGATCGTGCGATTCGAGTCTTGCGTCTCGACGAACTCCAGAATCATGCCCGTTGGTATTGTGATGGAGTAAAAGTCTTCGTCGCTGGCCGACACGTTGAGCCCCGTGTAGCTGCCTGCGGTGAGTACCGTCGCCGTGGCGCAGGTATCGTTGTCCTCGAAACCGTCGGGAGGAACCGCCGGGCACGGATCGGGGTAGATCTCGACTTCGAGGTCGTAGTCCGTGCACGCTTGCGAATTGGCCGCAGGGATCACGACCTCGAAAATGAGGGTTACTGCGGCATTGGTGTGGTTGGCCCACCCCCAATTGCCGAAGTAGTAGCCCTGGGGACTGCAGCCCGCGCCGTAGACCTTGAAGTCCACATCGAAGGTAGCTGCGGTCAAAGTGACGCTAAGGATCATCCCCGGAGGTACGGAAACAGAATAGAAATCCGGGTCCGTCCTCGAGACGAACAACCCGAGATGGGTACCAGCCCCCATGGCTGCCGCCGCGGCACAGGTATCGTTGTTTTCGAAACCGTCGTCCGGGGCATTCGAGCAGGGGTCGATATAGGTCCCGATGCTCAGCGTGCCCACGCCAGCGCTTGTGCCGTAGCCCCCCACCTGGATCAGAAACGACTCCCCAGCAGTCACGCCCGGGATCTGAACCAGGCTTTGCGCGAACGCGCCCCCATCATCGTCCCCGTCCACGCACAACGCTGCGCAGCCTACCCCCGAATGCACGTTGATCTGAGTGTCCCAGGGCGTTCCATTGGTGTCGAAGGTGTAGTCAGCAGATGCCGGGGCGGTCCACTGGAAGAAGCCATCCTGGTTGATGTCGGATAGGCATGCGCCGCCCCCGCCGTCAAAGCCGCTCGTCGTCAGCAGGGTCGTGTCGAACGTCCAGGAGCCCGTTCCGGAAATGATCGTCGCAGAGGAGCAAAGGTCTCCCTGCGCGAGGGCTGGCCCTATCAGGATTGCGGCCAGCCCGAACAGAAGTAGGAATCTAGGTGTGCACATGTTTGCCTTGGGTTGAATTGCTTTGGTAGTGGATTCGAGATCCAACGGACTATGTGCCGGACATCTGCGCCTCGCACGGTCGAGTTTCGTCTTGAATGGAACGGGCCCGGATGCGAATTCGGTAGGGCGGCCGCAAGGCGCGATTTGGATGAGCCCGGCAAGGGCGCGCATCCAATCCGAGGTACAGACAGGCATGGCCCGCCAGCGGTTACCATCCTTTGGGATTTTCGACGATCACGAGTTTGGACATCGACAGCTCAAGGGGACTCGAAGCCGCAACCGGGAACGCGGAAACGCTTCCGGCTAGGAGTTGCGGACCCAGTGGGAGAGGAACAACGAGGTCACTCTAGCACACGCTTGGAAGTGTCAAGGCGCTTTCCCGGGCTGCGGCCACTGCTTCTTCAAGCGAGGCGTTGCCGGGTGCGCGCTATCGCCCGCGTCGCTATTGGATTTGTGAGCATTATCCTGTTTCCCTGGCGCCTGCTGCTGTCCCTTGTGCGCCATCGCACAGCACTTGGAACCTTTCGCACACAAGGAAGAAAATGAGTCAAATTGTGGTCGGCTGCCATGCGCGCCTGCATTGGGTCCGATCCCGGGTGGATGCAGCGATGGCTGGCAACGGCCACCAGTTGCTTGGAATCCAGGACAGCCCGCCGTTGGAATAACGTTACATACCGAACCAGGTTCGATCAGTCCCACATTCGCGGAGCGTGCGAAGCACGCCGCGGGTGTGGGACTGATCGGAACTGGTTCGGTATGTAACGTTATTCCAACGGCACGACGGCGGGCATACGAGGCACGGAATGGAGTGACGTATGACACTCCATTCCGTGATCCCCGGCCCTACTCCTCCGAAGCCCGCATCTGATTCGGCAGCACGAACGCCACCGCAATGAGGGCCACCCCAATCCCAATGCCGACCCAATCGCCAGGTAGGCTGGTCAAACCTTCAAACTTGGATCCCGGCACGGCCCCCACCGTGACCTTGCCGCCGGCCAGGTCCTTGAGCAACCCGGTGCCCTTCCAGAAGGGATAGGTCACCATGTAGGCCCCCGCTCCCAGCAACCCGCCGAGCAGGAAACCGAGGGCATCTCGCCGGCCCGCGGCCGCAGCGCACACACCGGTACCGGGGCAATACCCCGAAACGGCCCAACCGATGCCGAGCATCACACCGCCCAGGGCCACGCCCACGTACGCGGCTTTGACCGACATGTGCCCAACGTCCACGAAACCCAGTTTCTGGCCCGCGAACATCAGCACCGAAGCCACGCCGATGCCAAGCAGAATGGTCTTCATCAAGTGCAACTTGCGCAGCCCGAGCATGGATCCAATCCAGTTCGGGTTGGTCGCCCCAATGCGATCGAGAACGAAGCCAAAGGCAGCCCCCAATACGATGGCAAGGAAGATCGTCATGGCTCAGGCTCCTTTTTTGTACAGCAGAATCGCGGTGGGAATTGCAGCCAGGAACGCCCCCGCGGCAAACAGATACCCCGAAAGGGCCGTCTGCATCATGCCGCTCATCATGTGACCCGAGGTGCAGCCCCCCGCCAGACGCGCGCCATACAGGACCAGGAATCCTCCACCGAGGGTCGCGAGCCAGCGTTTGGCGCGGCCACCCCCGAAGTTGTTGCGCCACAGGGCGGGCATGGCCTTCTCGCCCTTGTCGAGGCCTCCGCGCATCAGCGTGGACAACCCCGCCCCCAGCGCCATGGCGATCACAAACAGGAAGCCGTAGTTCATCGGCTTCGCCACGTCCTTCGCGTACTTGCCATCCGACTTCGCCAGGTAGACGTTGCTCGACGTGTACTTGCCCTCCGGCGTCTCGGTGACCAGCTCGGAGTTCACGGCATCGGCCACGATGCCGTCGAGCACCACAAATTGAGTCGAAACCCCGATGGGTTTAACCAGAAGCACCGCCAGGAAGAACACGCCTCCCAACAACAGGCCTCCAAGTTTCCAGTTCCAGTTCATCGTTCCAAAGGCAGGGGACCGGCCGGAAGGAGTCCGGCGTAGGGAGCTTTGGAGGCATGGTCCGGAACCAGGTTCCCCGGAACCCTGATCCGGCCTTGCACCCCCCCGCTCGGAGCTCACAATCGAGCTATGAACGCGGCCCTCTGGGCGGATGTCATCGCCGCCGTGCACCTCCTCATCGTGGTTTTCATACTCGCGGGCCAGCTCCTGGTGCTGCTCGGGTGGCCTCTAGGCTGGGGCTGGATCCGGAATCCCTGGTTCCGATTCACCCACCTGGCGATCATGATCTACATCGTTCAGAACGCGATTCGGGGCGAGTTCTGCTTCCTGACCCACTGGGAGTGGAACTTGCGGGAGAAGGCGGGACAGCAGGGGGCCGAAGGCAGCTTCATTGGCAAACTGCTTTCCGACATCCTGTTCGTGGATGTGGATCAGGCGGTGCTGGATCGGTGGTACCTGGCGTTTTTTGCTTTGGTCCTACTGGGCTTCTGGAGGGTTCCCCCCCGAGTGCGCAAGCCGGCCAAGGGCCATTAGGTAACCCGCGCCGGTTACATATGGGCCAAATCGAGCGCATTTCCGTTGATTTGGGTACCAAGAGAGGCCGATTCCTCCGAAAATGCGTCCATGAACGCCTCCCCTATCGACCCCGACGAAGTCTGGAAAGCCCTGGCGGACCCCACCCGGCGAGCCATTCTGCAGGCCCTGACCGGGGGGCCGGCGACCACGGGGGACCTGGCGGAAGGCACGGGCGCCAGCCGCCATTCGGTGATGAAGCACCTCGGCTCGCTCGAGGAGGCGGGACTGGTCCGCAGCGAGAAGCGAGGGCGGGAGCGGTGGAATCGGCTCGAGGGGGAGGTGCTGCGCAGCCTGGCCCAGGGGTTCCACCGGGATTTTGCGGCGCCCGAGGCGGGCGGTCCGCGCAGTTTCTTCGATCTCTATGCCCACGGCTTCGTGCGGCTGGCGGCGGCGGTGCCGCAGGTGGCGTTGGCCGATCCCGCGGAGAATGGGCGGCGCATCGAGGCCCTCTACCGCGAGGCCGGTGGACGGGGCGCGGCGATCGTGGTGTTTCCCGAGTTGTGCCTGACCGGGTACTCGATCGACGATCTACTGCAGCAGGATGCCCTGCAAGACGCGGCGCTTGTGGCCCTCGCCCACCTGCGCGAGCTCACCGCCTCCCACGCCGCGATGCTGGTCGTCGGCGCGCCGCTGCGGTTCTCCGGTCGGCTCTTCAATTGCGCCATCGCCATGGCGGGCGGCCGCGTGCTCGGGGTGGTGCCCAAGACCTTCCTGCCGAACTACCGCGAGTTCTACGAAAAGCGCCATTTTACCGCGGGGCCCGACGCGGGCTTCGACCAGGTGCGGCTGCTCGGTGAATCCGTGCCTTTCGGCAACGACCTGCTGTTCGCCGACCGGCAGCGCGACGATCTGGTGCTGCACCTCGAGATCTGCGAAGACGTCTGGACCCCGATTCCACCCTCCACCCTGGCGGCCATGGCCGGAGCGACGTTGCTCGCAAACCTCTCCGCTTCGAACGCGACCATCGGCAAGAGCGGCTACCGGCGGGAACTCGTCGCCGGGCAATCGGCCAAAACCCTGTCCGCCTACCTCTACACCTCGAGCGGCCAAGGCGAATCGACCACCGACCTCGCTTGGGATGGCCATGCGTTGATCTTCGAGAACGGCGGCTGCCTGGCGGAGAGCGAGCGGTTTGCCGAAACACCGCAGTTGATCTACGCCGACGTCGATCTCGACCGCCTGGTGCAGGAACGGTCGCGGCAAGGAAGCTGGGCCGATTGCGCCGCGCGCCAAAACCACTCCAAACTGCGCAAGGTCGACTGGACCTTCCACGCGCCCCCCAGCCCCACCCACCTCAACCGTTCGCTCGACGCCCTGCCCTACGTACCCGACGACGAGGCGCGCCGGGCGGAACGCTGCGCTGAGGTCGATCACATCCAGGTCACCGCCCTCGCCCAGCGTCTGCGCGCCGCGCGCATCGAGAAACTCGTGATCGGCGTCTCGGGTGGCCTCGATTCGACCCAAGCCCTGCTCGTGTGCGCAAAAACCATGGACCGCCTGGGCCTGCCGCGCACGAACATCCTGGCCTACACCATGCCCGGCTTTGCCACCTCGGCCGGCACGAAACAAGCTGCGCACGACCTGATGAATTCGCTCGGCGTCACCGCCGAAGAAATCGACATCCGCCCGTCCTGCCTGCAGATGCTGCGCGATCTGGGCCACCCCTTCGCGGACGGCGAACCCGTGCACGACGTGACCTTCGAAAACGTGCAGGCGGGCGAACGCACGAGCCACCTCTTCCGCCTCGCCAACCACCACGGCGCGATCGTCGTCGGCACGGGCGACCTGTCGGAACTCGCCTTGGGCTGGTGCACCTACGGCGTAGGCGACCAGATGTCGCACTACAACGTCAACGCTTCGGTGCCCAAGACCCTGATCCGCTACCTAATTGAATGGGAAGCCCAGGCCCCCGGCACCAGCCGCAAAACCGCCGCCGTGCTGCGCACCATCCTCGACACCGAGATCAGCCCCGAACTCGTGCCGCCCGGCCCCGATGGCAAGGTGCAAAGCACCGAAGGCACCATCGGCCCCTACGAACTGCACGACTTCGCCCTCTATTCCATCCTGCGCCGCGGCTATCGCCCGAGCAAGATCGCCTACCTGCTCGCCCACGCTTGGTCATCGGACCTGCCGATCTCCCCGGCCGCCGGCAAGTACCCGATGGACGAGATCCTGCGTTGGCTGCGCGTTTTCCTCTGGCGCTTCTTCCAGACCAGCCAGTTCAAACGCAGCGCCCTGCCCAACGGCCCCAAGGTCGGCTCGGGGGGCTCCCTCTCCCCACGCGGCGATTGGCGCGCCCCCTCGGACTCTTCGTCCGCCCCGTGGATCCAAGACTTCGAGGCGTGTGTGGCTTGGCTCGAGCAGAGCCGCACATCCGATTGATCGTCCCGAACGTCTGGCACCAAGGCCAGGCGCGGGTTCGTTTGCCAGCCCCGAAAGGATCGAAGAGGTCTGTGGCCCCTTCGCCTGGGGAGTCCGCACCGGAATTGCACCTGCCGATCGCGGGAAGCCTTCGGAATTCCACCACGATTTGCCCGCGCTGCCTACCATGCAATTCGCAAGGCCCCATGGTTGGCGCTCCCGCCGGACCAGGGCAGCATTCCACCGCTCCCTGCCAAATCCCTGACCCGCTCCCCATGAAACTCCTCTCTCTGCTCCTGCCCGCCCTCCTCTGCTCCCAGGCGGCGTTCGCCGGCGACCTGCGCCTGACCCTCACCGGCAGCGTGTCCCAGAACTTCGATCAAGGGGGCCCCTACTTCGCGATGAGCCTCAGCGATCACGTGCGTGTCGAGTGGCAGGTGAATCTGCCGGAGATCGTCGTGAATCCGGGGGCCCAGTCGAACTACGCGGTCGATTCGACGAGCCTCGTGATCACCCGCGAGGGATTCCCCTTCGCCGGCAGTGCCGATCCCGGCTCGTTGACCGAGATCTTCAACAACAGTCCGGCCGACAGCCTGGCCTACTCGACCCCGCTCGGCAACGGCTTCACCTTCAGCGCGCAGGCTTCGATGGGCGCCGCGGAGTTGCCCGGTACCAGCCTGAGCGACGCCATCGGCCGCCACCCCGCCTCGGGCAGCATGAGCTTCTCGGGACCCTCCGGTTTCGTCACGGTGAGCATCGACTCCTTCATCGTGGAAGACGTGGACCACACCCAGTCCTTCTGCGATGGCAACGGACCTTCGCGGCTCTACACCTACGAGAACACCGGCACCGGTAGCGGCTGGCACATCGACGCGATCGGCGGAGACATCGGCCAATTCGGCTACTTCCTGGTCGGCGATGGCAACCCCACCACCGGCGTGCCGCTGGGTACCAGCCAACTCTGCCTGGCCCTCACGCCGAACCAGATCGGCCGCTACAACGTCGCGGGCACGCCGCTTGACTCGCTGGGCCAATTCACCTTCCACCAGGACTTCGCCTCCCTGGGCGGCAACTCGGCCACCGGCTACGGCTTCGACCTGCCCTCGACCATCCCCCTGCCCGGCAGCCCCACCATCACCGCCGGCAGCACCTGGCACTTCCAGCTTTGGTACCGCACCAACGGCGGCTCGACGGCCCTCTCGAACGGGGTTTCGATCACGTTCTGATCGGCCGCCGCGCAGGCCGTCTCCCAAGCGAATGGGCACCGGATTGCCGAAGCGAACCGGTGCCCTCTCTCCAAACACGAACACGGTTTCCAGCAAGCCGGCGCGGGCTTCCTGATCGCCCGCGCCGGTGTTTCGATCACTGACTGATCGTGGCGCGTAGCAGCGGCGTGCGGGCTACCCCACCGGGTGCCCCGCCATCGCGCACCAGGACCCGGGCGCGGATCTCCTGGCCGGCGAAGATCAGATCCTCACCGATCGGCAGGGCCCAGCTCGCCGAACCGGCGCCGGCCGCCCCCGGGGTTCCACTGAGCTGCACGGGGCGGTAGGCCTGGAAGGCGGCGTCCCCGGCGAAGTTCCCCGCCATGGTGCCGTAGGAACCCAGCTCGAGGCGCAGCACCGCGAAGGAGCCGCCGAGGCCTTGGTTCACCGCAATGGCGAAGTTGCCGTTGCCGAGGCGCGGCGTACCACCGATAGCGGCGATGCTCGGCATCAGGCCGCCGCTGCCGGCGACACCGCTGCCCTCGACGATGGCCAGGCCACGTCGGGCAGGGCCGCGTCTTGGTCGAAGTCCTCGTCGATCACCACGCCGGGAACGACGACCTGGCCGAAGGGTTGCCCGAAGTCGGCCGAGTAGACCAGGTCGAAGGTACCGGTCGGGATCTCCATGCGGTAGTGGCCGCTGGCGTCGGTTTTGTTTCCGGTGAGGATCACGGGAATCTGGGTGGTTGCATCGATCAGCGTCACGGTGGCGTTCACGCAGCTCACGTTGGACTCGCTGCGCACGCGGCCGCGCAACTCCACGGCCGCTTCCAATTGCACCGTCGGCAGGTTCTGGGCCGGGGGCACCGAATAGTTGTGAAGAACCTTGGGTGCAAACCCGGAGTTCGCCTTGGGCACCAAGTGCAGGTCATAGGAACCCGCGGGCAGGGTCAGTTGGTAGAACCCGGCCACGTTGCTGAAGTTCTCCGGGGTGTAGAGCACATCGTTGCTCGAGGTCGGCGTGACCTGGACTTCGACGTCATCGATCGGGGTGCCGTTTGTTTCGGTGACCGCGCCGAACATCACAAACCCCTCCGGCATGACCGTGACCCCCGCGTCGATCGAGCCGTTGACCGTGAAGCTGCGCGTGGTCGCCGCGGTGTCCGGGCCACCGTAGTACGGCACCGGGCCCGGCTTGTAGAGCACTTCGCAGGAGCCATAGGGTACGACCATCTGATAGTAGCCCCCCGAGTTGGTCTCGTTGTTGCGGAAGCTCATCGGCTGGAACTCGGGCGCGGCGACGAAGTGCAGGTCGACACTGACGAGCGGAGCGCCGGTCACGCTGCGCACCTGGCCGGTGAGCAGGGCACCGAGTTGCAGCACTTCCTGGCCAAGGTTGTTCGGGGTGGCCCCCACGTTCACGTTGTGCAGGATGCGCGGCACCACCAGGGACTGGGGCGCGGGCAGGGGCAGCACGGTGATGTCGTAGACGCCATCGGGGGTGATGGTGGCCGAGAAGTTGCCGTTCGCATCGGTGAAGCCACCGAGCACCGAAGGAATGGTGCCGCCCGAGGAGGCTTGCACTTCGAAGATGGCGCCCGCGACGGGGTTGCCGGCGTTGTCGACAAGGGTGCCGGTGACCACTCCGGCGTGTGCGGCGGCCGCAGACCACACGGTGAGGGTGGCGAGGGCCGGGAGCAGGTGTTTGCGTGCCATAGGGGTTTCCTTTCTGGAAAGCTGGGTGGGCAGCTTGGGATGGAGGCGATCGGCAAAGGGCCGGTCTGCGGCGTCGGGGGGGCTGCCCAGCCGGGCCCGACGGGAATCCAGGAGCAATCCGCGTGCCAACGACCATTGCGGCCCGCGGGAGGCCGCCAGGGCGTTTTTTGGACGCTGCATCATCCAAAATCCGGATCGCGTCCAGGAGTTGGAAGGCTGCCGGCCCCGGCGGGACCCGCCGGCGAACCGCCGAGGAATCGGGGCCAAAGCAAGAACCCCGGCTACGCGTGGCGCGCCGGGGTCCATCTTCTGGGGGCCAATGTAAGGAGGCGATGGGCTGCCTACTGCTCGCTATCGCCGCGCGCTGCCCGCGACTCCCCCCCGGGGACCAAAGGCCGGTACCCGCGCGGCACCACGGTCACCGTGCGCGGTCGCTCCGAACACACGGACCCGAGCACCTGTTCCCCCGTGTACTCCTTGCCGTCGGAAAGGCAGTGGAACGCGCCACCCGCCTGGGCCATCCATAGCCGCATCGCGCCCGGCTCCCGGGCCGCTACCATCACATCCACCGCCCCGCTTTCGGCCATAGCCAACACCTGGCGCAACCAGGCCACCCCTTCCCCCGCCGGCCGCGCAGCAAACGTACGTTGCTGGCCCACGGCCGCATGGCTATCCCCCGAAGCGGTGCCCGGCGTACGCAGCAACACATCCCCGGGAACCGCTTCCAGATCCGAGCCCGAAAACGCGAGCAGGAACGCCACCATGTCGGCGGTGTCCTGGTCGCTTTGCAGCGAAAACGAACTTTCGTTCACGAAGCGCGCCAGGGTGTCGACACTGCCGTCGTGCAGGAAACCAAATCCGAGGCGGCTCTGCTTTTGCCCGAGGTCGCAGCCCACTTGTTCGTAGAGGCTGCGCAGCTGCGGCACCTTCATCGTGACGTTGCTCGAGCCGTCCTGGGCCACGAGCATGTGATGCCGCTCGCCGCGCGCCCCCGGTGCAATCGCCTCGTAGCTCTGTTCAACGAGCCGCGCATCGGGCCCCATGCCCGTGGCCAGGGTATGGCAGGTGACGCAATCCACGCGGCCGTTGTCGAGCAGGCCCGTTTGGAAACGCTGCAGGCCGCGCCGCGCGTTGCCCGCGGGCAACGGCTGCCCGGCGGGGCCGAACCGCCCGGTGCTCCGATGGCCCGGCAAGGCCAAGTTCTCCGGCAGGCTGTTGTCGCGGTTGCGGTAGGGGTTCGGCGGGAACACGATCGTGGCGAGGAAAGCCTTGAGCGCAGCCATTTCCTCCGCCGAGGGTTCCGCGTCCCCGCCCTGCAGCGAAACGAACGCACCCGAGAAGTCCTCGAGGCCCGCGCGGTCGCCGCGCCAATGCAAGGGCTCCTTGCCGACGATGTCCTGCAGGGTTTGCGTGCGCATCGGGCCTTTCATCGGGTGGTAGGGCTCGAACTCGCCGCGCCCGGGCACCCGCGACTCGAGCAGCCGCGGGTTGTCCGCCGCGCGGTTGCGCCCGTCCAATCCGTGCACCGAACCCGACGGATCGCCCAGGTCCCAGGCGAGCCTGTCGGTGCGCGCATCGATGTGGCAGGAGGCGCAGGCGATCTGCCCGCCGCCCGAATGGTCTTGGGTGCCGTAGAGCACGTGGCGACCCGCGCGCACGAAGGCGGGCGCGGGATCGGGGAAAGGGGTGCTCGCGACCGGCCGCAGGGTCTGCGCGTCGAGGGTCACCACCGCGCTTTCGAACTTGCAGAGCACGAAGATGCGGTTGTGCGCCGCCGCGTAGACGATGCCCGTGGGCCCTTCGCCCACCGGAATCGGCGCGACTTCCATGTCCCGTCGCCCCAGCGCATCCACCACGACGACGTTGTTCGAGCCCATGCCCGTGACAAAACCCCGCGAACCGTCCGGGGACCAGGCGATGCCGCGTGGATCCCCAATGGCAAGCGAACGCGTGTCCTTGCCTACGCGCGCGTCCATGCCCGCGAGCTGCGGGTTGAGGGCCGACACCCCGGCCACGGAACCATCCGCCTCCAGGCACGCCGCGAGCACCTCCAGAAAGCGCCCCTGCAACTTGGGCTCGAACCGGATCTCGTTCGTGCCGTCGGTACCCACCACCAGCACGCGCCCGCTCTTCGGGTGCACCGCCAAGGCCATATTCGCGTTCATCAAATGGCGCGCATGACTCCAGCGGCTTTCGCGTGTATCCCAGATCGCCACATCGTGGTCGGTCAGCTCCCAACCTGGCACGCGCCCCGAGGTTTCCGCCCCCGGACCGCTCACCAGGTGCGTCCAATCGCCGGTGAAGTCGTCGCGCCATTGGCCCGCCGCGTTCTGCTTGACGATCAACCCCACTGGCGGCGGTGCGGGCAGGCCTTCGGCCAGCGGCGGATCGAAACCACCGGGTTCGGCGCTATTCGGCGGCGGGTTCTGGCCGCCATACGGGCTGAAGCGTTTGCTGACCACGTTGGGCGGGAAGTCCAAGTTGAAGAGCGAGCCCCCGCCGAGCACCGTCGAGCGGTTGCCCGACTCGAAGATCGCGGCGTAGACGTAGCGCCCATCCAGCGACACCGCGAGGGCCCGCGGGTCCTCCCCATCCACCGCGATCGACTTCGGCGCCGCCGCCAGATCCGCGGGGTCGAACACCATCAGCGTGTTCGCCTGGGAGCAGGTCACGTAGGCCCGCAAGGGCTGCCCCGCAAACACCACGTCCGCCGGCTCGTCGTCCGTCAGCAGCGTCGCCACCACCTGGCCCGCTTCCAGATCCACCACGCTCACGCTGTCGGAGACATGGTTCACCACCCACGCGCGCCCCCGTCCGTCGGCGCGCACGCTGACCGGCTCCAACCCGGTGGGAATCGCCCAACGGGCCTGGAGATCGCCTTCTTCGATCGCAAACACTTCGAGCCGGCTTGCATGGGTGTTCACCACAAGCAACTGCACTCCGTCCGGCGTCAGCTCGAGCGGATGCACGTGCGGGCTCTCCCAGTTCACCCAAGCCCCATCCCCCCCTCCCGGGGCAGCCCCGGCAACCCCTTGCACCAAGGCCAACAGCAGCGAGGGCGCCAAGGCGCGCATCATCCATCTTCCGAAGTCAGCCGTTTGCAGCATAGGGGTCTCCACATGCCGACCGGTCAAGCCCCGCCAGCCCCCAGGGCCGGACCCAAGGCCCGCCGAATCGACCCCGGCCATCCGCAACCCCCATGCCAGGACCCCCAGGGCCCGCCGCGGCCCCAACCAGTCCAGAATGCAGACTGCCCCAGGGGAGCCGTCCAGTTTCCAGACGGCAGACCGATGTCTTGCGGAGCCAACCCGGGGGGCTGCTGGCCGTCAATCCTTGACCGCGCGGTCCGCCCACGCGGCTTCGCAGCGCTTGCGCAGGTCATTCCCCACCCGGTAGAAGGTGAACATCGATCCCCGGGGCAGGAACCGTACGACCGTACCCGTCGGACATGCGACTCTGAGATCCAAACGGATGTGCATCGGCCGCATGTGGTGAAAACCGACGTCGCGCACATCGCGGAGCGCGACTTCGAACTCCGTTCCGTCGGCTAGCACGATCAGCCGGTTGTTGGCATCCCAGACTTCATGGGCATGGCCGCGGTTCAACTGGCGCTGGCTGGCGTTGGCCAGCACGGGTAGCAAGGCGCCCCCTGCTACGGCGCCGAGGAAAGACAGGATCCATTCCTCCGACAGCGCCAGGACCGTCACCAGGCCAAACAGGGCTCCGAAGCACCCGAAGAGTACCCGCATGCATTTGGGGAGGACCCACCTGCCCACCGGAGCACGGTTCGTCAATCGCTTCATTCAGAGCTCCACTTGCCCTGCCCGGCCTGTGGACGCACGCACGGGCTACCTGCCTCGGGGCTTTTGTGCGACAGGCTGGCAAGACTCCCCCAACGTGCGCTTGCGAGACCCGCAGTTCTCAACCGAATCGTGCGGCCCTCCAGGAAGACAATCCGGCCCGGCTCCTTGAAGGGACCCGGGCCGGTTTTACGCGTTCGACTACTTCGGGTCCGGAGGGTCGATTGTGCGCACGTACCAGTTGTCCGTGGGGCGGTCGAGGTTCCAGCGGAAGGTCATTTCGCCGAGGTCGGTCGTGTAGTGGACCTTGACGGAGTCGGGGTAGGTGCCGGTGAAGGTCACTTGGGACAGGCGCTCCTTCGAGGGCGTCGTGTCGGTGCGTTGGCACTTCAGGAAGTCCTCTTCCCAGCCACGGCGGTTGGCGACCTTGTGGAACGCCGCGAACAGATCGTCTTCCTTGCCGGGGGTGAGGAAGGCGCGGATCTTGGCGACATCGCCGGCGTTCCAGGCGGGGTCGAAAGCGTCGAGGCGCGCGGTGATGTCCGGCGGCGGCAGTTCAAGCGAGACCAGATACCAGGTCTTGTTGCTCGGGTTGAACTGCCAGTGGGCGAGAATCGCGCCCTCGCTGGTCAGGTGGCTCGACATCCCCTTCTCCACCTCCTCCGATCCGGTGGCGAAAGCGCCGCCGAGCTCGGACGAGGACGTTTGCTTCGACTCGGTGATGTTCGCGAAACCCTCGCCCCAGCCGCGGTTGGTCCGGGCGGATTCGATGCCCTTACGCAAATCGGTGCTCGCCTGCGGGTGGAAGACGGTAGCCAAGGTATCCAACTTGCCCTGGTTCCAGGCGGCTTCGAACAGCGGCACGACTTTGGCCAGGTCCGGCTCGCCTTTCATCGCGGCTTGGGTATCGCGGGTGAAGAACCAGCCGCTCACGCCCAGCAACACCACGGCGGCGCCTACGTAGAGGCCGACTTTCGAGCCCGAAGACTTGGATTTGCCGCGGTTGCGGCTGCGCCCGGTGCGCTCGCCGTCTTCGGCTCCCGCCCGCGAGCGGCGAGCCGAGGGACGCTCGGGGGGCGCTTCGGCCAGGACCTCTTCCTCTTCTTCTTCCACTTCAGCCGAAGCGACACTCACGGTGCCTCCACAGGCTTTACAACGGTAGGTACGGTCGGCGCTGGGCACGCGGAACTGCTTGCCGCAATCCTGACAAATGGCAATGGGATTCATGGGGGCAAGTATGCGGCCTGGCGCAGCGATCGCAACCCCGCCCCGGCCCCTCTGGGCCCTCCGGGATGCAGGTTGGGACATCCCGGCGGGCCTTCGACGCCCCAAGCAAGCAGCCGGGCCTGCCCCGCCAGGATGGCGCGGACAGGCCCGGAAGTCTGGGACCGACCGGGTCCTAGTAGCGCGTCGGTTTCCAGTTGCCCTGGGCCACCGCGGGCTGGAAGCGCGAGAGGTCCATGGTGCGCGGATCCACCGGCCGATCGGTCTCGGCGCTGTGGTACGCGGCCATGAGCAGGCGCACGACGTCGTAGCCGTCTTCGAAGGTCAGTTCCGGAGTGGTGCCCGCGAGGAAGTGCTGCACCATGTGCCGGTTCTCGGCGGCGTACCCGTAATGGCTCGCCTCCGCCGGAACGATCGGCATCACGCCCTGCTCGGCGTTCTGCTTCTCGACCAGGTCTTCGCCGGTGTCGCCCGCGATGCGGCGCGAAAGGAACACTTCGAGGCCGGTCTCAAGGCTGTTCGAGCGCATCGAGTACTCGGGACCGAGCAGTTCGAAGGACAGGCGCAGGCCGGCGCCCATGAAACACCACGAGGTGGTCGCTTCGCCGATCAGGGTGTGGCCCTCGTCATCGATGAAGGTCACGGTGCAGCGCGCGAAGTCTTCGGACGGCGCCTGGTTGTAGTCGACCTGTTCGCCGTGGGTCTTCTTGAGCTCCTCGACGTACTGGGGCCGGGTCCACTTGAGGCTCGCGATCTGGGCCGACACCGAAACAGCGGTGAGGCTGGTGCGCGGCTTGTTCGGATCCGAAAGCAGGAACCGCGCGGTCTCCACGCTGTGGCACATCATGTCGTTCATGACGCCACCGCCTTGGATGCGGCCTTGCCAGAACCACGGGCTGTGCGGGCCCGAGTGCTCTTCGGCAGCCCGGGCGAGGTACGGCCGGCCGGTGGCGGGCACGGCGCGGCGCCAGATGACGTTTTTGCCGCGCACGACCGAGGGCGAAAAGACCTGGTTCTCGAGGTAGCCGGTCGGGATGCCCGCGTCGCGCATGAGCTCGAGCACGAGTTTGGCTTCTTCGAGGTTGCGCGCCAGGGGCTTTTCGCAGGCCACGCCCGAAAGCCGGGTCTTGCGGCTGCGGTTGCCCGCGGCGATGGCTTCCATCACGGCCACGCGGCTGTCGTTGGGCGAGTTGACCCAGATGGCGTCCACCGATTCATCGGCCGCCATCTCCTGCACGGTTTCGAAGGCCCGGGCCGGCCCCAGGTTCAGTTCCCGGGCGAGGGCCGCCGAACGTTCCGCGCTGGCCAAGGTGCGGCTGGCGACGCCGGTCACCAGGCAGTCGCGCACCTCGGTCAGGGCCTGCAGGTGGAAGTTGGTGTTGAAGCCGGCTCCGACAAAGCCGATGCGAAGGGGTTGCATGGGGAGTTCGCCCTCTCAGGCAGGGGTTTCTTGGGGTTTCCGGTTGGGATAGATCAGCAGCATC
Organism: Planctomycetota bacterium; assembly: GCA_041398705.1. Lineage (GTDB taxonomy): Bacteria > Planctomycetota > UBA1135 > UBA1135 > NORP259. The sequence goes on from JAWKUI010000004.1 coordinate 446,724, forward strand.
ACCAGGAAGCAGCCCAGGGCGATCCACATCGGCACGCTGAAGAGTTTCTGGAAGTCCATGGCGCCGGCGTCATCTTTGGCCCACTCGCCGACGTACCCGGCGAACTTCGAACCGACGATGATCCCGATGCCGAATATCACCAGGTTGAACAGGTTCTGGGTCGAGGCGCGCACGTCCTTCGTGGTGTTCTCGTCGACGACGAGGTACGCCACGAAGATGAAGCAGCCGAAGCACAGGCCGTGCATGGCGAGGCCCAGCATGATCGCCGGCAGCGAGGTCGAGACGTAGGCGAACAGGGCCATGCGCGCGGCGTACGCGAGCAGACCGATCAGCAGCAGGCCCTTGCGGCCCACGGTCTTCGCCAACACCGGCATGATCGCCAGCACGAGCATCTCGGCCATCTGCCCGATGGTCATGAGGCCCCCGCCGCCCACGCCGAACAGGCGGTTGACGGTGCTCGAGAAGCCTTCGCCGCCCACGCCGCTGTTCTGGATCTGGGTCAAGAAACCCGAGGTGTGCACGAAGTAGAACTGGTGCACGATCGACACGGGAATTGCGATCAGGAACAGGGCCAGCAGGGGTTGGCGACCGGCTTCGCGGATGGCACGCATGCTCGCGTTGCCTTCGGGCGCGTTCTTGCTCGGCGGGGTGTGCGGCAGGGTGAAGCAGAACAGGCCCATCACCGCGCCGAGGATGGCGGACAAGCGGAAGGCGTCAGCGCGGCCGGCGTTCTGGGCCGCTTCAATGGCGGCCTGGGTGGCGTCGGCCGGCGTATGGCGCATGAGCAGCCACTGCCCCATGCCGATGCCCACCGCGATCCAACCGACCGTGCCCCACACGCGGATGGGACCAAAATCCCGGTCCGGCTTTTCCAGGTGGTGCAGCGACAGCGAGTTCGTCAGCGCCAGGGTCGGCGTGTAGATCAGGCCGTAGACCAACGACAGCACCAGGAAGGACTGGTACGAGTCCACCGAAGCAAGCTGCCAGACGAGCGCCGCCCCGGCCAGGTGGCACAGGGCGAGGAACTTCTCGGTGGCCATCCAGCGGTCGGCCACCTGGCCGGCGATGAACGGACCCACGATGGCCCCCGCGGCACCCGCCGCGAAGATCCAGCCGATCTGCGCATCCGAGAATTTGCGGAAGCCGCTCAGGAACGGATACAGAATCGGCAGCCAGGCCCCCCAGATCGCGTACTGGAGGAACATCATGATCGAAAGGCGCAGTCGCAGGCCCATGGCAGTGTCTCCGGGAAGAAGCGTCAGGACGCGGAGCCATCACCCAGGCGGGTGATGCGGATGTTCTGGAAGCGCACCGGCGACGTATCGTCGTGGTTCTGTAGGCCGATGTGACCGCGCAGGGTGCGCTCGCCGTCGTACTCGTTCACGAGTTCGCCGTTGATCCACACCTTGTAGTGCTGACCCACGACTTCGACCGCGTAGTCATTCCATTCCCCCACCGGGCGCGTCGGCACCGCGGTCGGGCCCTGGAACGAGTAGACCGAGCCGGTTTTGCTCTTTTCGCCACCCGCATCGCAGATCTGCAGCTCGTAGCCTTGGTTGACCGCCACCCACGGATCGTTGCCGGGGCTCGGGAACCGCACAAAGATGCCGGAGTTGTTGCCCGCGTCTTCGACCTTCCACTGCAGTTCGAGGCGGAAGTCGGCGAAGTCCTCGGCTTCGTACCACAGAAGGCCCATGCCACCGGTGGTCTTCAGCGTACCGTCCTCCACAACGAAGGCGCCGGGGCCGGCCATGGCCCAACCTTCCTGCAGGGGATCACCCCCGTGCCAGAGCGATGTCGCTTTGCTTTGACAGGCGGCCAGGGACAGGAGCGCGGCGAGGGCAAACAGCTTGGGAGCGTTCATCGGGAGCGGATTTCGAGGTTCTGCACCTTGAGTACGGTGCCGGGGATGCGTTCGGATTCCAGGCGCAGGTTGCCCGGCGCCAGGGGTGCGGTGGTGTGCAGCGACTGCATGCGCAGCCCGTTCAGGAAGACCTCGACATGGGCGGAGTCCGCACCGCGGGTCACGCGCACGAGCAGGTCGAAGTCAATTTCGGGCTGCAGCAGTTGGGTGCGGATCAGGCCGTCGCCTTCCTGGAACTCCGCGCCCCGCAGGCTGCCGGTGCGGGCTTCCGCCGAGCTCGTGTGATCGAGCACCAGGCGCAGGCCTTCGCCGCCATTTTCGGCGAGCCACAGCACGGAACCGCCCTGATCGGACAGGTTCAAGTCGCCACGCAGCTCGAAGGAACCACCCTGGGACCGGCTCGCGCCGTCCCACGCGGTCCAGCCGCCACCGTCATGGGCCTCTTCGCCCTCCACGATGCGGCGCACGCGCACATCGCCGATGGCCACGCGGCCGGCGCTGCCCTGGAAGAAGAGCGGCCCTTCGGCCACTTCGTCCTTCCCGACCCCGCCCGCGGTGATTTCACCGACCTCGCAAGAGCCGATCACCATCACGCCATCGGCCTGGATCTGGTCGAAGCGCGCGTTGACGATCTTCTTGCCGTCCGCGTCAAACCGCGGGGCAAAGAACTTCCCGGAGACCTCGTGCCACTCCCCCGGTCCGCGATAGCCCTTGGCCCGCGGGTTCTTGCCGTGGATGACCCCGAGGCAGCCCCACGGGTCGTCGTTGAGCTGCAGCTCGTAGCGCCCCATGAAGTAAAGCCCCGAATCGCCGCCCTTCGGCATCATGAAGCGGAAGCGGAACTCGATGTCGCCGAACTCGGCTTTCGACACGAAACCGCTGGCGGGGAATCCGGTGTTCACCAGGGCACTGTTGCCCGGGGTGATCGTGAAGGCTTCGGCGCCCTTGTCCGGCAATTCGGCGTTCACGAGCTCCCAGCCCTTGCTGGTCCAGGCGTCGAACGGATCGCGCCAGGTGAGCGTCAGCCAACCCTCGTCGGGGTTCTGCTTGAGCGCGGGCGGCTCGACTTCTTTCGCGACGTACACCACCTCGGGCGAACCCGGCAGGGTGTGCACGGTGTAGTCGAATTCAGGGTGCAGCAGGCCGATTCCGTCCAGGCGCACGCGCACGTTGCGACCCGCTTCGATCGGCGCCGCCAGTTTGACGGTCAACCCCGTGCGATCCGCGTTCCAGGTGATCCCCGCCACGTCCAGATCCTTCTGGCGCATCATCGGGGACCCGTAGTCCCACCACCAGTTGTAGTCGTAGTCGTAGACGTGGGCGACCGGATCGGCGCCCGCGGGCACCGGAGCGGTGAACTTCAGTTCGAAGCCGTCGCGCAACAGATGCACGCGGTGGTACTCGAGCGGATTCTTGCCCGTCGGCCGCACGCGCGCGATGCCGGAACCGGGGTTCAACCCGCCCCAGCCGCGGTTGGTCATGCCCGCCATGAGCACGCCGCTTGGGTGGAAGGCGATGCGGAAGACGCTGCCGACTTCCTGGCGCCAGGGCAGCACCGCGCCCTGCACGTGGCCTTCGACCTCTTCGAGCATGGCGCGCAGCACCATGCCGTTGGTGAGTTCCGCCAGGAACAGGTCCCCGGTGTAGGGCTCGAAGCCGGGCAGGGCCGGCGCGGATTCCACGTTGCCGGTCGAGCGCGACCACTCGTACGGGATCCACAGGGCCGGGGCGCTGCGCTTGTCGCTCGGCACTTCGGTATTGCTGACCACGTCGCCGCGCGAACGGTAGGGCTCGCGCCAGGAGAGGCTCGCCGGGTGACCGAAGAAGTCGCCTTCTTGCACGTGGAACAGGCCGCAAACCGGCATCCAGTCGCCCTGGTTGTCGGTGTAGAAGAGGCGCTGCTGATCGTCGATGCCGAGGCCCGCGGGGCTACGCACCCCGCACGCCAGCGGGGTCACTTGGCCATCGGGGCTGATCTTCAGCACCCAACCGCGGTACGGGGCGCGGGACACGCCGAGCCACCATTCCGGCGAGGCGAAACCGACGTTGAGGGATACGTAGAAGTTGCCATCCGCGTCCACGGGCAAACCGAAACCGAACTCGTGGTAGTTGCCGGACAGCCCCCAGCCCTGGCTGACGGTTTCGAAGCGGTCGCAGACCTTGTCGCCATCCACGTCGACGAGCCGGGTCAATTCGCCGCGCTGCATCACGTAGACGCCATCGGCGAGCACCTTGAGGCCCAGGCCTTCTTGCAGGCCTTCCGCGAATAGGTGGAACACCGCCTTGGAGGGGTCCGGATCGGCGGGGTTCTCGATGAGCCAGACCTGGCCGCGGCGGGTGCTCACGAAGAGGTCGCCGGCGGCGTTGAAGTCCATGCCGCCCACCTCGATCACCTCGCCGGAGGGCGGGGTCAGGTAGTCGACGGCGGTGAACTGGGATTCGTCGGCCTGCAGCAAAGGCGCGGCCAGCATGAGGAAGCACATCATTGGGCCAGCTCCTTGCGCAGGGTTTCGAGGTCGGTTTGGGGATCCCCGGTGAGGCAAATCCAAGTGGTCGTGATCGTTCCGATCCTCCAGCCCGTGCCTACAATTCCAAGAGGTCTCTCCAATCGAATCCACGGGGCCGAGCCCGGCTTCCCTTCGAAATAGTGGCAAGTGCCTGGGAAACCATCCAATGCTCTGCCACCTGGCCTGGGGTGTAATCCGGACCGATCGGGCTTCAATTCCATGGTTCTCCGGAAACCGGTCAGGCCACCAATCGTCGCGGCACCGCCCCTTTCCCGGACATTTACCAATTCTCCATCTGCACGACGCAGGGTGTAACTCACGACTCCGTTGTTTTCCTCGGTCGCATATCCGCCTAAACCTAGTTTCAGTCCGGGCTCTGTACTCACCGCAGACAGAATCACTTCCGCTGCATTCCCTTGTTCGTCCACCCAACCCCAGGCTTCCTTGGGTAGGACGAACATCACCTGCCCTAGCGGCTCGAGCGCATCGCCCCCACGACTCGACCAATCTTTCCGGTCGACGAATTTCCCCTGGCGCACGCCGAGCAGCTCCAGGGGATCCGCGTTGTATTGCCAAGTAAGCCCGTCGGGGTTGCCCACGAGCAAACCGCGCACCACCGGCGCCTCGCCCTCGGCGATCGGCGGCAGGCCCCCGCGCGCCACCCGGGCCCGGTCGTGCACCACGATCTCGGTCTGGCCGGGGGCCGGGGCGGCCTCCTGGGGCGGGCCGAGTTCGATTACGCGCTGCACCAGGGCTTCGCGCTGGTTTTCGGTCAGGGTCTCCCCGAAGCCCGGCATGGGCGTGCCGCCGATGCCGTTGGTGATCGTGCGCATCAGGGCTTCGGGGGTGTTCCCGAAGGAAAAACCGCCCTTCACGAAGCTGCGCGCCGGCCGGTCGAGCTTGACCACACCATCCCCGTCCCCCTTCTCCCCGTGGCACGGGGCGCAATAGGAGGCGAAGAGCACAGTCCCATCCGTGACGTCGGCCCCCACCCCAGCGCCGGCCGGGGAGGGATCGCCGCCGGGGGCGGGAGCGGGGTCTTTCTTGTTGCAGCCCGCGAGGGCCAGGGCAGGGAGCAGGAGCAGACCGCACCAGGCGGCCCGGGAAGCGGAGCTCGGCATGGCCGGATGATAGCGGCGGTTTACAAAACCGCAGGGGATTTTTTCCCGGCGCTGGGGCAGAACCGCCTGCCCTTGCCCGCTTCGCTCGCGGTTCCCAGCCGCTCTTACCGGGTCCGCACATGTGCCCCAGCGTCCAGTCCCCTAAACTCGGGGCATGCAAGAGATCCTCGTCAACGGAAAACGCCTGTCGGTGGAGGGCGTCGACCCCCAGACCCCGGTGCTCTGGGTGCTGCGCGACCACCTCGGCCTGGTCGGAACCAAGTTCGGCTGCGGCAAGATGCAATGCGGCGCCTGCACCATCCACGTGGACGGCGTGGCCACGCGCTGCTGCATGCTGCCCCTGGCCGCCGTGGAAGGCAAAACACTGACCACCATTGAAGGCCTCGCCGAAAAGGGTGACCACCCGTTGCAGCAAGCCTGGCGCGCCCACGACGTGCCCCAGTGCGGCTACTGCCAGTCGGGCCAGATCATGTCCGCCGCCGCGCTGCTGAACCAGAATCGGAAGCCGAACGACCGACAAATCGATGCCGCCATGGCCGGCAACATCTGCCGCTGCGGCACCTACCAGCGCATCCAGGCCGCGATCAAAACCGCCGCCGAGTCCATGGGAGGTGCGAAATGAGCCCCGAACTTTCCCGCCGCAGCTTGCTGCGTGGTCTCGTGGCTGGCGGTGGCCTGGTATTCGCCGCCCGCCTCGGCACCGATCGCCTCTGGGCGCAATCCGCCGCCGAACCCACCGACTGGTCCCCGGACATTTTCGTCACGATCCACCCCAGTGGCCAGATCACCATCGTCACCCACCGCTCCGAGATGGGCACGGGTGTACGCAGCACCCTTCCGATGGTGCTTGCCGACGAGCTTGACGCCGATTGGAGCCGCGTGACCCTCGAACAGGCCACCGGCAACCCGACCTACGGGGACCAGAACACCGACGGCTCGCGCTCGATCGTGCAGTTCTACCAGGCCATGCGCCGCATCGGCGCCACCGCGCGCTTCCAGCTCGAACGGGCGGCCGCGGAGATCTGGGGCGTCGAGCAGGACCAGGTGCGCGTATCGGAACATGGCGTCGTCGGCCCCGGCGGCAAACGCCTGGAATACGCCGAACTGGTCGAGAAGGCCCGCACCTACGACAAGCCGCGCAAGAGCAAACTCGTCTACAAGACGCCGGAAGAATGGCGCTACGTGGGTCGCGAGACCAAAACGTATGACTTGGATTCGCTGGTCACCGGCCGTGGCATCTTCGGTGCCGATGTGCGGGTACCCGGCATGCTCTATGCCGTGATCGCGCGGCCGCCCGTGGTCGGTGCGGCCGTGAAGTCCGTCGACGACAGCGTGACGCGCAAGATCGCCGGCGTGGTGGATGTGCACACCGTGGCCGCCCTCTCCTTCCCCGTGGTGTTCCAGCCCCTCGGCGGCGTCGCGGTGCTCGCCACGTCGACCTGGGCCGCGATGCAGGGCCGGGATGCCCTGAAGATCGAGTGGGACTTGGAGCCCGCCGGCAAAAACGCGCAGTACGACTCGGCGGCCTACGCAGAAGCTCTGCACAGCTCGGTTTCCTCGCCCGGCAAGAAGGTCGTCGACGAAGGCGACATCGAAGCCACGCTGGCTGGCGCGGTCCGCACCTTCACCGCGGACTACTACCTGCCGCACCTCTCCCACGCCCCCATGGAACCGCCGGTGGCCCTGGCCATCGCTAGCGAGAACGCCTGCGAAGTCTGGACCTGTACCCAGAACCCCCAGGCGGCCCGCGACCAGGTCGCCAGCGCCCTCGGCCTGGAACCCGATCAGGTCACCTGCCACGTGACCCTGCTCGGCGGCGGGTTCGGCCGCAAATCCAAACCCGACTACTGCGCCGAAGCCGCCCTGCTCAGCCGCCACACCGGCAAACCCGTGCGCGTGCAGTGGACCCGCGAGGACGACATCCGCCACGACTACTACCACTCGGTGTGCGCCACGCACCTCGAAGCGGCGGTGGATGAGGCGAACGTCATGGTCGGTTGGCTCGGCCGCAGCGCCTGCCCGACGATCATGTCGACGTTCCAAGCGAACCAAGACCGCCCAACCATGGAGATGAGCGGCGGCCAGGGTTTCCACCCGCCCTTCGCCATCTCCAACCGCCGCATCGAAGCGTGCGAAGCCCCCGCGCACGTGCGCATCGGCTGGTTGCGTTCGGTGGCCAACGTGTTCCACGCCTTCTCGGTCTGCTCCTTCGCCGACGAGATCGCCCAGGGCACCGGGCAGGATCCGGTCGAGTTCCTGACCCGCAGCGTGAACAACCCCGAGCATCGCCTCGTCAAAGTGGCGCAGCTCTGCGCGGAACAGGCGGGCTGGGGTCGCCAGCTACCCAAGGGCCAAGCCCAGGGATTCGCCATGCACGCGAGCTTCGGCTCGTACGTGGCCGTGATCGCCACGGTCGAGCTCAGCAAGACCGGCGAAATCAGCCTGCCCGAAGTGCACATCGCGATCGACTGCGGCCTGGCGGTCAACCCCGACCGCATCCGGGCGCAGATGGAAGGCTCGGTGGTGTTCGGCACCAGCATCCTGCGCTGGGGTTCGATCACCGCGAAAGACGGCGCGATCGTCGAAGGCAACTTCGACACCTACCCGGTGGCGCGCATGGGCCACCAGCCCGCGCGCACGGTCGTGCACATCCAGCCCTCGGATCAGAAACCCGGCGGCGTCGGCGAACCCGGCGTGCCCCCGGTGGCCCCGGCCATCGCCAACGCCATCGCGCGCATCACCGGCCGCCGCATCCGCCGGTTGCCGCTGACGGGCCAAGATCTTTCCTGGAGCTGAGCCCCGCTCCTTCGCGGAACCCGCGCCGCGTCCGTCACCCAGTGTGCGGGCGCGGCGCGCCCGTTTCACTCCGAGCGCTGCAGGCGATAGACGATCAGTCCCTGGGTCCGGTGCACCTCGAGGTGCTGCCACGCGGAATCCGCAATCCACGCAGCGGCCCGCGCACCGGGCTCGCCATACACGAGCAACCACACTTCGCCTGTCGCCGCCCGCTCGACGCCTTCGGGCGTGGCCGCCAACTCGCGCATATCCACGCGCATGCCGGCTGCGGCGTCGCGCGCCTGCTCCTGCCAATCCGCCGCCCAGCCCGCAACGCGCTGGCCGAGCCACGGCCCGAGCACGGGCAACCCCGCGAGCCTCTCGGACGCCCGCTGCCACTTGGCGGCGTTGAAGACGAAGGTCTTGCTCTCCTGGAAGCGGGGATCGTAGTACGCAAGCGGCGTCGGCGAGGGGTAATCGCTATAGAGCAATTGCGCGCCTTCTTGCGGTACATACGGAGCCAATTGCGCCTGCATGCCGCGCCAATCGGGATGGGGTTTGTACACCGTCCAGTGGTCGCTGCGCAGGTAGAACAGAACCAGTAGTCCGGTGCAGAGCAGGGTCATGGCCGCCCCAAGCGAGCGCAAGCGCGCCAGGGGCAAGGCCCACAGGATGCAGAGGAAGGGCAGGCTCGCGAGGGTGCTGCGTTCGATGTACGTATTGCGATAGCCAAGGGTCGCCAGCGCCCATAGCCCCAGCGGAATGGCGAGCGTGGCGGCGCAGAGCCACAGGGCGAGCCACCGCTTGCGTTGGGCCGCCAATCCCGCGCCCACCACCCCGAGCAGAAGGAAGCCGGCGGCCACGACCGGCTGCCAAACCGCGCCCCATAACCCTTCGCTGCCGCGGGGTTTCAGCACCTGCCCCGTGGGCAACCAGCCCGAACAGGTGCAGCAGTTCGACCCCCGCCATTGCGCGCAAGTACCTCTTGCTCGTCGGCACGTCGGAGGCGTACGCCTTAAACAGCAGCACCACAGCCAGACCGCATACCGCCACGGCCGCCGCGCCCATGCGCCGCAGCCAACCCGGCCGCCGCGTTCCGAGTTCATGAACGCCGAGCAACACCGGCAACGCCACTAGATAGTAGTGCGTGGTGGCGGTCGCGAGCAGGAGCGCCGCGAGCACCAGCGCCTCGCGCCGCCGGGGAATCCCTTGGGCCAGGCGCCACGCAAACGCCACGGCCGCCAAGGCCAGCAACAGGCTCGCGCTGTAGGGCCGCGCCTCGGTGCTATACCAGATGTGTGTCGGATTCAGCGCCAGGAGAAGGCCAGCCACCCGTCCGGTGCGTTCCCCGAAGGACGCGGCGGCAAATCGGTAGAGCAAGAACACCGCCGCCAGACCGCACAACAACGCGGGCAGACGCAGGGAGAGCTCCGAACCGCCGAACAGCGCCAGCCAGCCGTGCATGAAGACGAAGTAGCCCGGCGGGTGGATGTCGCTGAAAAGCGTCTTGGCCGTGGTCAGCGGATCGCCGAGGAAGATCGGGCTGCAATACAACTCGTCAATCCAGATACTCTGCCCAAGCCGCGGCAGGCGCAGGCCCAGGGCGAGCAGCAGCAGCCCCACCGTGAAGAAGGTGCGGCGCGGGGTAGGGACTTGGATGGCAGACGGCATGGACCTGGGCAAACGCGCTGCGAGCGGGGCAATACCAGAGCCGCGGCGCAGCCTGTGATCCTAGGTCCCCACGGTCTCCCCCCCTGCGCGAAGCGGGCCCATGCATCGGGTTGATGCTATCGCGCGCGGAATCTGCACCTCCACAGGACACGGCGTGCATCCAGTGCTGCGCGCACTGTCCCCCATTGGGATGCTAGAATGCTCTGGGTCCCGCTCGCCCCTTGCGCGGCACGACGGCCCTGCTTCCGCCCCGCTCCCGCCCCAATCCGTGCCCGCGCCTTTGTCCCAATCCCCGCAACACCGCCACTATCCGGTGCTCGATGGCCTACGGGGCATCGCGATCGGACTGGTGCTTGTGCAGCACTTCTTCCAGCGTTCGCCCCGGGGCGAGGGACTGGCCGATGCGGTCGCGTGGGCGGCGGCGGGGCGCAGTTGGATGGGCGTCGATCTCTTCTTCGTGTTGTCGGGCTTCCTGATCACTGGCATCCTGCTGCGCGATCGTGGCCAAGTCGGGTACTTCCGCAACTTCTACGCGCGCCGGGTCCTGCGCATCTTCCCGGCCTACTACGCCCTGCTCGCCATCGCGTATGGGCTGTTGCCGCGACTGCACGCGCCGCCGGTCGATGCGTACCTCGCCGATTCAATCGGGGACCAGGTCTGGCATTGGACCTACCTGACCAACCTCAAGATCGCGCTCAACGGGCATTGGTACGAACACCACATCCCGAACGTGTTCTGGTCCCTGGCGATCGAAGAGCAGTTTTACATGGTCTGGCCCTTGGTGGTGTGGTTTGCCGGGCCCCGGGCACTCGAGCGGCTGTGCCAGGCCCTCTTCGTATTTGCCGCGGGACTGCGCATGTATCTCGCATGGCACCCCGAAGTTCATTGGGTCGAGAGTTTCGTGCTGACGCCCACGCGCATGGACGGGCTGGTGCTGGGGTCGTTGTTTGCGCTCTGGTTCCGGCAGGGACGCTTCGAGACGCGCCGGTTCCAACGGGGCATGGCCGTCGCCCTCGGCCTGGCCGCACTCGTGACCGTGGCCCTCACCTTGCACCGGCCCGACGGCTGGCGCGAATTGCCGATCCAGAGCCTGCGCTTCAGCTCAATCGCCCTCGGCGCCGCGTGCCTCCTTTGGCTGGCGATGACCCTGCCTGCGGGCAATCGCCTCGCCCGCGCGCTGTCCGTGCGCCCGCTGCGTTTCTTCGGCAAGTACAGCTACGCCCTCTACCTCTGGCACGGGCCCGCGGATGCCCTCGTGCGGTACTTCTGGCCCCTGGAGTGGTCCGCTCGTGGCAGCCACCTGGCCCCGCAGCTCGCCTTCGTGGCCGTCGCTGGCGGGCTTTCCGTGCTCTTCGCCTTGGCGAGCTGGCACCTGCTGGAGAAGCACTGCCTGCGGCTCAAGGCCCGGTTCGCGTAGGCCTGAACGGCATTCGCGGGAGTGGTGTCTCGATCCAAGTCGCTGAGGTGAGGGCCTTGGCGCCCCGAATGCGCCTGTTCCCCTAGGATACGGGCAGGCCGCTTCAGCCCCGGCCCCGCTCCCGGATCCCCGCACCATTCCCGCTGACCGCCTGCCCGAGGGCTCCCATGAAGGCGACGAACCTGCTGCTCTCCCTGTTGCTTGCCGCGCCCGCGTGGGCCGTGCAAACCGCCATCGAAGCGCCCGCCGCCCAGCGGGCGCTGCGCACGCGCATCATGTGCGCCGGTGATTCGAACACCCATGGGGTGAACGGCGCCACGTCCTATCGCTACCCGCTTTGGTTCGCCCTCACGCCGATCCATTCGCGGGTGCGCTTCGTCGGTTCGCGCAATGCGGTCTGGGGGGAAAATGGCACCACGGTGCCCGATCTCGGTCAGTACAACCGCTACTACACGTACTTCGACCGGGACCACGAGGGGTACAACGGGTTCAAGACGACCGACGTGCTACCGTGGATGCCCTTGGCCGCGTCGCAGACCCGCCCCGACCTGGTGCTCTTGATGATCGGCACCAACGACATCGGGCAGATGGGCGGCGGTGGGGTGAACCATGCCAAAGACGGCATCACGCAGCTCGTCGATGCCATCCGCCACCAGGCGCCGGCCACCACCTTCGTACTCGCCACCCTGCCTCCGATCGGCCCGGGCACGTCGTACTTCTTCAGCGCGGCCCACATCGACACCTTCAACGCGCAGCTGCCTGCGCTGGTGGCGAGTCTCGACACTCCGGGTTCGCGCGTGCTCTTTGCCGATGTGAACAGCGCCTTGTCCCTGGCCACTGACATGCAGCCCGATGGCCTGCACGCCAACGCCGGCGGCGAGGCCAAGATCGCAGGGGTTTTCCTGCCCCATGTACTCGCGACGATCCGCGGCCAATACCGACCCGCTCCGCAACCTGCGGTGATCTTGAGCGAACCGAGTTTCGAAGGCGCTGGCCTTCCGGATGGCTCGTTCAGCAGCAACGAGCCAGCGGGATGGCTGTTCCCCCTGCAAAACAACGTGCTCGCGGGCATCTGGAATCCGGGTGGCGCGTCCTACACCGGCGCCGCCGGTGCGGGTGTGATTGCGAACACCGACGGCACCCACATCCTGGCCATCGAGAACTCCGGCGGGACCACCGAAATGGGTTGGGTCTACCAACAATTGCCCACCACCGTGTCCCTCGACACGAGTTACACGCTCGATCTGTCGGTGGGCCGGCGACTGGGCAGCAGCCCGCGCCCCCCGTCCTTCGGTGGGTACGAGGTGCAACTCCTGGCGGGCAACCGCGTGATCGCGAGCGAGGTGGATCTCGCGGCGCCCGGACCCGGCACCTTCGCCCCGATCTCGCTGCAGATCCTCGCCGATCAGATCGACGCCGACTGGGTCGGGGCCCCGCTCGCGGTGCGCATGCGCACGACCAGTGCGGCCTCCGCCAGCGCCACCGACTTCGATCAGGTCGTACTCACCGCGTGGTAGCGGCGGCGGCGCTCCGGCGTCCACGCCAGAAGGCGATCAACGCCGCGGTGACGGCCACGGTCGACGCCGCCAGCACGCCGCGCGCGCCGATCCAGGGGTAGAGGAAGCCACCGATCGTGCCTCCCACCGCTACGGCGAGGGTGCGCGCGGAGAACACCACGCCGAACGCCCCGCCGCGCCGGTCGACACTCGCCAGGCCCGCCGCGAGCCCGAACGCCAAGGGCGCCGCCCCCGCCATGCCCACGCCGATCAGGACCCGGCCCGCGAGCAACCCGACGTAGTGCGGCACCGCCGCCTGCAGCGCGAGGGCCGCGATGCACACGAACGAGCAATGCACCAGGGCCCGCCGATGCCCCACCTTGTCGCCGTACATGCCCCAGGCGGACAGGGTCAGAAGGTTCGCCACCGCGGACACACCGAACAGCAGCGAGTTGGCGAGCACCATCGTGCGTTCCGCCAAGGTCATGCCGCTGTCGTCGCTCCAGCCCAGGCCGGCCAGCCTTCCGAGCCACGAGCCTTGCACCGTGGCAGGGTCCAGCAACTCGCGCACGTACAGATCGAGCTGGGGATTGATCGTCGCGGCGCCGAATTGCAGCGCGAAAACGAGCGACGCCGTGGTGCGCATCACGCGGTGGCCCATGACTTCGCGCAGATCGTCCAGGGTCTGGTTCCAGGCACCGCGCAGGCCGCCGCCGCCTTCCCCCTCGCGCCGGGTCGCGGGATCCTCCACCGCGCCGAACCAGACGAGCAGCGCCGAGAGACCCGCGAGCAGGCCCACCACGAGGAACACGCTCTTGTGCGAGCCGAGCTGCGCCGCTACGAGCCCGCCGAACATCGGTCCCGCCAGGCCGCCGAGGGCGATCGAGGTGGTCAGGTTGCCCGCCAGGCGCCCTTGGCGATCCGCCGGCGCCGCCACGCTCACCAGGGTGATGCTCGGCGGCAGGAACCCGGAGAACATGCCCTGGGCAATGCGCAGGGCGAGCAGTTGCCACGCGCTCGTGACGAATGCCATGCCGCCCACGAATACGCAGATCGCCATCAACGCGCGGCAGACCATGAGCTTGCGGCCGAGGCGGTCCCCCACGGCCCCCCAGATCGGGGCGGAGAAGGTGGCGCTGAGTGGCGCGGCCGCGAAACAGATGCCCGACCAACGCGAGATCGCCGCCTCCCCCTGCATGCCCAATTCCTCGAGCAGACTCGGGAAGAAGGGCAGGAAACTCATCATGCCCACCGCGGTGATCAGGTTCGCGGTCCAGACCACCCAGTAGGTGCGTCGCCAGTGCGCCTGGGGCCCGCCCGCCGCCCCTTGCACGGGGTTCGGGGAGGGGTGCGTCGCGGCCATGAGGCGCACCAGTGTCCGCGATCCCGGGGCCGGGGGCAACCGCCGCCCCGCGCTTGTGTGGCCCCGGTCCCAGGGCGGAGCAAACAAGGCGGCGGCGGCCCCGGATCACCGGAACCGCCGCCGCAGAAACGCGCCTGGGGCGTGGACTAGAGGCCCGCGACCTCCCAACCCTTGCGGTAGGTCTTGTGCAGCAGCTTGCTCGCGTCCGGTCGGCCGGGGAAACGCAGCCCCGGGCCATCCCAGACCAGGCTTTCGCCGGGGAACTCGAGGGCGACGTTGCCGAGCAGCGCCACCTCGGTCAGCAGGCCGGAGTACTCAAACGGCGCGGTGGTGTCGCAACGGCCCAGGCACGCGTCCACCCACTGGTGCCAGTGGTTGACCTTCGGCACTTCGGTCAGGCCCAGATCCGACTCGCCGTTCTCCAGGGTGAAGAAGCGGCAGGGTTCGTAGGGGCTGACGAGCAGCGCGCCCTTCGGGCCGACGAACAGGCTGGCGTTGGCGTAGGGGTTTTTGACTTGGTAGCGTGCGAACAGCTCGCTCGGCTGCTGCTTGCCATCGTACCAAGTGACAGGGATGCGCTGGGGCGCGGTGGCCGCGGTGGGACCGAACTCGCACACGATGCGCGACCAGGCGGGGAAGGAATCGGCCTTCGGCTTCGGCCCTTCGCTGCGCACAAGCAACGGGTCGCCCAGCCCAAGGAACCACAACGCCGGGTCCATCAGGTGGCAGGCCATGTCGCCTTGCGCCCCGGTGCCGAAGTCCTTGCGGCCGCGCCAGACGAACGCGTGGTAGGTGTCCTTCTTGTACGGCCGCGCCGGCGCCACGCCGAGCCAGCCGTCCCAATCGAGCTCCGCCGGCACGGGATCCTCGCCTTCCGGCCGATCGACATCCTGGGGCCACCAACCCGCCGGCCGGTCGGTCCACACGTGCACCTCGGTGACCGGCCCGGTCACTCCGCTCTCGAAGGCCGAAAGCGCGGTCAGGTACGGGGTGTTGCTGCGGTTCTGGATGCCCATCTGCGTGGCGGTTCCGGCGCGCCGCGCGGCCGCGCGCAGGGTGCGCGCCTCCACCACGGTGTGCGTCAGCGGCTTCTGACCGTAGACGTGCAGGCCCATGGCCAGTGCGCTCATGCCGATCGGCGCGTGCATGTGGTCGGGGGTCGAAACGCTGACCGCGTCGATCTTGCCCGCTTCGGCGCGCAGCAGTTTGCGCCAATCCTGGTAGAGGCGCGCGCCGGGGTACTTCTGGCCTGCGGCTTCCAAGCGCCCGGAATCGATGTCACACAGGGCCACCACGTCCACGTCGGGGTGGCTCGCGATGTTCTCCAAGTCCACGCCGCCCATGCCGCCCGTGGCGATGGCCGCGTAGCGCACCCGGCCGGAGGTGATCTTGCGTTTGGGGGCGGAGGCGCAGGCGCCGGTGTAGGCAGCGGCGGCGCCGGCGGCGCTGAGCTGCAGGAAAGCACGACGGGAGATCGGTTGGGTCATGGGGATGCGATTTGGGAGACGGGGGAAGCGAAGGGAGCGCCCGCAGGAGCGCCCCCATGATAGCGGACCGGAAAGAAAACGCTCAGACGGCGCCGAGGGACTTCAGTAGGGCTTGGGTCTTGGCAATGCCCTCGAACTCGTCGAGGCCGCTGCCTTCGTATTCGATACCGATGTACCCACGGTAGCCGGCCGCACGCACGATCTCGAGCATACGCGCGAAGTCGATGTGCGCTTCATTGCCGGCTTCATCGAACTCGTGGGACTTGGCGCTGACCGCCTTGGCGAACGGCATCAACTCTTCCACGCCCTTGTAGCGGTCGTAGGACTCGGTGGCGGAGATGCGGAAGTTGCCGAAGTCGGGCAGGGTGCCCACGCCCGGGTGCTCGGCGCCTTCGATCACACCCGCGAGCCAGGTGCCGTTCGAGCTCGAACCGCCGTGGTTTTCGACGATCACGTTGATTCCAAGGGGGGCCCCGTACTCGGCCAGGCTGCGCAGGGACGCGGAGGCGCGTGCGGCGACCTCTTCCGGGGTGCCGTCGCCCCCGGCGTTCACGCGGATCGAGTGGCACCCGAGGAAGTGCGCCGCGCGGATCCACTTGTGGTGATTGGCGACGGCCTTGTCGGCTTCGCTGCCGCCCAGGTTGCCCTCGCCGTCGACCATGATCAGCAGGCTGCGCACGCCGTGACGGTCGGCCGCGTCCTTCATCGCCTGCAGGTAGGCCTGGTCCTCGGCGTGTTCCTTGAAGAAGGTGTTCACGTATTCGATGCCCCCGATGTCGTACCGCTCGCGGGCGATCTTGGGGAAGTCCAGGTGGTCCACCTCGCCGGCGAACAACTTGCGGTGCAGGGACCATTCGGCCAGGGAGATGCGCAGGTCCGGATCCCGGCGGGCGAACCAGCCGGAGGCGCAGGAGGCGGCGGGCAGGACGAGGCCGGCGGTGGCCAGCAGGCGCAGCAGATCGCGGCGCGGCAGGGAAGCGGGGTCGTGCATGGCCCCCATCGTGCCTTGCGATGGCCAGGGCACCAGGGGTTTTCCGGGGGGCGCCGGCCCTGGCGCCGCGGATTTCCGGCCCCTGGGGCAGCGGGGAGTCGAGCCGGGGGGCCTCTGCGGCTACCCTTTCCGCCATGCAGGAGAGCGGTGAAGCGGGGCCCGACGCGGGCGAGCTCGAAGAGGGCGAGGCCCAGGGTCTGGCCTGGCTGGAGGGCCTGGCCGGGGATCCGGCGCGGCTCGCGTTGTGGCCCGAGGAATGGCTCAACCGCCTGCGCCGGGCCGCTTCGGCGGTCAGCCACCCCGACCGCGACGCCCGCCGCAGCCTCTCCCGGGCGCGCCGCAAACGCCGCCGGGACGACGACCGCGATGCTGCC
The DNA here is from genome assembly GCA_041398705.1 of Planctomycetota bacterium. Classification (GTDB taxonomy): domain Bacteria; phylum Planctomycetota; class UBA1135; order UBA1135; genus NORP259. The sequence continues at coordinate 463,790 of JAWKUI010000004.1, forward strand.
ACCGCCGCCCTCGAGGCCACCAGCAACCGCGCCCGTCAACGCGCCCTGCGCTTCCCCCAGGCCCCGGCCGAGGTCGAACTCGACGACGAAGCCCGCGCCTGGCTCGACGCCCAGCTGGAGAGCCAAGAGGTGGCCGGCCAGAGCCAACGGGTCGAGCAGGCGCAGAACTGCTACGTGTGCAAGGCGGACTACTTCGAGCTGCACGCGCACTACGACTCGCTCTGCCCCGCATGCGCCGCGCTCAACTGGCAAAAGCGCCACCAGACCGCCGACCTGACCGGTCGCGTGGCCCTGCTCACCGGCTCGCGGGTCAAGATCGGCTACGAGATCTCGCTGATGCTGCTGCGCGCCGGCGCGCACCTGATCGCCACCACGCGCTTCACCGCCGATGCCGCCGAACGCTTCGAGCAGGAACCGGACGTGGACGAATGGCGCGATCGGCTCGAACTCTACGGGCTCGACCTGCGCCACACCCCCAGCGTCGAGCGGTTCGCCCAGCACCTGCTTGATACGCGCACGCGGCTCGACTTCATCATCCACAACGCCTGCCAGACCGTGCGGCGGCCAAAGGAGTTCTACCAGCACCTGCTCGACAAGGAACGGGCTCTGGAGGGGCGCGAGCGCAACCCGGGGTGGTTCGCGGGGCAAGGGCAACTGCTCCAAAAACTGCTACCGGGGAACACGGGCAGCGCAGCCGTGCAGGTGTCCGGCAGCAGCCACTCCGGCCTCGTGCAGGCGGCGGGATTGTCGCGCCTCGATCTGCTCGGCGAGGGCGACCTCAGCGCCCTCTTCCCCAAGGGACTGATCAATGCCGAAGGCGAGCAACTCGACCTGCGCCGCCAGAATTCATGGCGCATGCAGCTCGACCAGGTGCCCACGGTCGAGCTGCTCGAGGTGCAACTCGTCAATGCCGTGGCGCCCTTCGTGCTCAACGCGCGGCTCAAACCGCTGATGCTGGCGGTGCCCACCGCCGACAAGCACATCGTGAACGTGTCGGCGATGGAAGGCCAGTTCTACCGCAACTTCAAGACCACCCGCCACCCACACACCAACATGGCCAAAGCCGCGCTCAACATGATGACGCGCACCTCGGCCGCGGACTACGTGCGCGACGGCATCCACATGAACAGCGTGGATACCGGTTGGGTGACCGACGAAGACCCGCTCGAGCACAGCGTGCGCAAGCAGGGGGAATTCGGCTTCGCGCCGCCCCTCGATTCGATCGACGGCGCGGCCCGGGTGCTCGACCCGATCTTCTCTGGATTGAACACGGGCGTGCACGCCTGGGGGCAGTTCCTCAAGGACTACAAGCCGACCCGTTGGTAGGAGGGTGACGACCCCGCCCCGCTGCGGGCAGGGCTCCAGTTCGCTCGAGGGCCCGCTGCGCCCGCCTGGATGCCCTGCGCAATTCCTGACGCCAGGTCCGTAGGGCCATGCGATAGCGCGCGAACTGCAGCGCCTTCACTTCCAGTTCGTCGAGCGCGAGCTGCATTTCGACGCGAGTGGCGTCGGCGAGTTGCGCCTCGCTCGGATCCAAGAGGAGGCGTCGCAGGCGCGAGCGCAGCGAACACACCGCTTGCCAACCGGGTCCGACATTGGAGTTTGCTTGGCGGGGACTCAAACCGCGCCTACCTTGCGTCCGGTGAGCAGGCTGACCACGGCAGCGATCAAGAACAGGAAGAACAGCACCTTCGCAAACCCCACGGCGGAGCTGGCGAGCACGCCGAAGCCGAACAGCGCCGCCACCATGGCGACTAGGAAGAAGGTGAGGGACCAACCGAGCATGCTTGCCTCCTTTGCAAGGGATTCGTGAATGGACATGCATTCCCGAGCAAGGTTCGTTCCAGGAAACCCGCCGGGGGCCGCCAATCCGCCGTAACCCCTTGCCCGCCAACACCTTCCCGCACTCTTCCGTTTACGGTAGTTTTTCAGACGTTCAGAAGTTTCTGCAGCGCTGCCTCCGCTAGCATAGGCAACGCGAATGCCGAATGGGTCTCTACCCTCACCCATCCGAATCCCCCCTTCCCAACCGCCCGCAATGATCCAAATGAGCCATCCACAACGGAGCGCGAATCCGGCCATCCAATTCTGCATGCCGGAAACCGCCCTGCCGGACTCCCTGGTCTCCGCCCTGCGCCGCACTCCGCTGGACCTGCGCTTCACCGAACTCAACGGGGATCTGGCCCAGCGCATCCTCGCCACCGGCCCCACCGCCCTGGTGGTTCCCCGCCCGCTGCTGACCGACGACGTGCTCGAAACCGTCTACGCCGGTTGGCTCGAAGAGGATCCGCCGGGAATCATCGTGCTCGCGGAGGAAGACGATCCCGCGGACCGGGCCTACCTGCTCGCTTCGGGGGCCAGCCACGTGCTAACCCTCGACGACAACCCGCGCGCGATCGCCAAGGCGTTGGTCACCATCGCCGAAGCCGAACAGAGCGGGGGTCGTGAGGGTCCGGAAGGCTCGGGCGACGAGGCACACCCCAAACTCGCCGACTTCCTGTCGCGCACCCCGCACATGCGGCGTTTCCTGGACCTGGTTCGCAAGGTCTCCAACGCCGATTCCTCGCTGCTCATCACCGGGGAGACCGGCGTGGGCAAGGAGCGCCTCGCCAGGGCGATCCACGCCGAAAGCCCGCGCGCGAATGGCCCCTTCATCGCGGTCAACTGCGGCGCACTGCCCGATGCACTGCTGGAAAGCGAGCTGTTCGGCCACGAGAAAGGCGCATTCACCGGGGCCGATCGCAGTCGGGAGGGCCTCTTCGAACAAGCCAGCGGCGGCACGATCTTCCTCGATGAGATCGGTGAAATGGCCCCGCACCTGCAGGTCAAGCTGCTGACGGTGCTGCAACGCCGCGAAGTGCGCCGCATCGGTGGCACCGAAACGCGCTCCCTCGACGTGCGCGTCATGGCCGCCACCAACCGCGATGTGCGCGAGGACGTGGCTTCCGGTCGCTTCCGCGAGGACCTCTACTACCGCCTGAACGTGGTCAGCCTCGATATCCCCTCCCTGCGCGAGCGCGCCGAGGACATTCCCGACCTGGTGGGTATCCTGATCCGCCACTTCGCCGAAAACCCCCTGCAGGAGGACGTGGAGAGCATTTCGGAAGAGGCTCTGGCGGCGCTCATGCGCTACTCCTGGCCGGGCAACTTCCGCGAACTGATCAACGTCATCGAACGCGCCACCCTGCTGTGCAACGGCAGCGAAATCAGCCTGCGTCACCTGCCGGCCCACGTGCGTGAAGCCCGGCAACCCCTGCCCGGCGCACCGGCCGCTGGCCTGACCCCTTCCCCCGGCACCGAGCCGGGAAGCTGCGTCCTGCCGGCGGAATGGCTGAACCTGTCGATCCGCGACATGCGCGAGGAAGCCATCCGTTGGGCGGAAACCGCCTACCTCGGCGCCATCCTCGCCGAGAACCGCGGCCACATCGCCAAAACCGCCAAACGGGCGGGCATCGGCACCCGCGCCTTGTATGACCGGATGAAGCGCTACGACCTGCGCAAAGAAGATTACAAGGCCCGCCGCTGATCGTCCTATCGATCGTTCCGAAGCCGCCCTGTCCGACGCTCCTTGCCGGACAGGGCGGCTTCATTATCGGGGCACAGGGAACCCGCCCCCGATCGGAAGCCGTGCTGCACAAGCACCGACCGACCGCTTCCGATTTCCGTGGAGATGCCCCGTGGAGGGGTCCTAGGCGCCTTGGCACGCCCCTTGCATTGCTCCCTGCATGCAAACACCACCGCGTCACCCCCGCCGGGCGAACACCCCCTCCCCCATCCGCGCTCCACCGTAGACATCCGCCCCGCGCACCGCATCGATCCCATTCCCCATCCACCTACATCCCAATCCAAACAGGAGGCAACCATGCAAACCCGTGAAACCTACGTGCAACAACTGAAATCGTCCCTCGATGTCTGCAAGAGCGAGATCGACGTCCTCGAAGCGAAAGCGCGCCTAGCCGGCGCCCAGGAGAAGCGCGATCTCCAGCTCCGCATGGCGGAGTTGCGCAAGAAGCGTGGCGAGGCGGACAGCCGGCTGAAGGATCTGCAGGACGCTTCCGGCGAAGCCTGGAAGAGTCTGCGCGAGGGCACCGAAGTGGTCTGGGAGGACCTCAAGGACACCCTGCGGACCACCAAGCAGTCTTTCCAACAGGAATGGCAACGCTCCTGAGCGTGCGTCGCGACAAGCGCCGCAGCAAGAGCCGCAGCACGCGCCTTCTGGGCGGGCCTCCCCTCGGGAGGCCCGCCCAAACCCGTTTCAGGGCTTGGGCGAAAGGCGCTTCTCGAGCAGCGCCACGTCCCAGAATCGCCCGAACTTGCGCCCGACTTCGCTCCAGACGCCGCAATCCGTGAATCCGAAGTTCCGGTGCAAGCGCAGCGAAGCTTCGTTCGGCAGCGTGATCGCGGCGTACGCGCGGTGCAGGTCGAGCGCGGCCAAGGAATCGAACAACTGGCCGTACATCACCGCCCCGAGCCCACGGCCCAGGGCCCCCGGCGCTACGTACACGCTCGTTTCGATCGAAGTGTGGTAGGCGGGTTTGGCGCGGAACACGCTGCTCGAGGCATAGGCCACGATGGCCTCCCCCTCGCACGCCACCCAGAGCTGATGCGGCGTGTCTTCCTTGAACTGCGCCGTCCAAGCCTCTTGCGCCGCTCCGAGCCGCGGCTCGAGGTCGAACGTCACCGGCGAACTCGCTACAAAGTGGTTGTAGATCGTGCCCAGGGCCGCCGCGTCCGCCATCCGCCCGGGTCGCAGGTGCACGCTCATCGCGACAACTCCAGATTCTCCAGTTCCGCCAGACGATCCCGCAGGCTGGCCGCGTCCTCGAACCGCAACTCCCCGGCCGCCATCTGCATGTCCGCCCGCACCTTGGCGATCTCCCCGCGCAGGCGCGGCAGGCTCCAACTCGCCGCCGGATCTTCGGCCACCGCCTGACCCTTGCCCGCTTGGGGCACGTCGGGCACGGCGGCGTAGTCCATGTCGTACAGGGCTTCGATTGAATCCCGCACCGGCTTGATGACGGTCTTGGGTTCGATGCCGTGTTCGGCGTTGTACGCGATCTGCAGGACGCGCCGCCGGTTCACCTCATCCATGCACGCGCGCATCGAATCGGTGATCTTGTCCGCATAGAAGATCACGCGCCCTTCCGCGTTGCGCGCGGCCCGGCCGCAGGTCTGCACTAGGCTCGTCTCCGCCCGCAGGAAACCTTCTTTGTCGGCATCCAACACCGCCACGAGCGCCACCTCGGGCAAGTCGAGACCCTCCCGCAGCAGGTTGATGCCCACGAGCACGTCGAACTCGCCCATGCGCAGATCCCGCAGGATCGCCGTGCGTTCGATCGCATCGATCTCGGAGTGCAGGTAGCGCACGCGCACTTTGAGCTCCTCGAGGTAGTTCGTGAGTTCCTCCGCGCTGCGTTTGGTCAGCGTAGTCACCAACGTGCGCCAACCGGCTTTGGTCGTCTTGCGGATCTCGTGCAGCAAGTCGTCCACCTGCGTGCGCGCCGGCCGCACCTCGATCTCGGGATCCAAAAGGCCCGTGGGGCGCACCACCTGCTCCACCACCTGGCCCTTGCTGTGTTCGAGCTCGTAGGCGCGCGGCGTGGCGGTCACGTAAACCGCCTGGTGCACGAGCTTCTCGAATTCCTCGAACCGCAGCGGTCGGTTGTCGAGCGCGCTCGGCAAACGGAAGCCGTGTTCCACCAAGGTGGTCTTGCGCGACTGGTCCCCCTTGAACATCGCCCCGATCTGCGGAATCGATACGTGACTCTCGTCCACCATCAACACCCAGTCCTCGGGGAAGTAATGCAGCAGGGTGAACGGCGCCTCGCCGGGCGAACGCCCGTCCATGTAGCGCGAGTAGTTCTCGATGCCGTTGCAGACGCCGGTCGAACGCAGCATCTCCATGTCGTACTTGGTGCGCTGCTCCAGGCGCTGGGCCTCCAGCAGCCGCCCCGCCCCGTTCAGATCGCTCAACCGCGCCTCGAGCTCCTCCCCGATCAGGGGAATCGCCCGGTCGATACGCTCCTGGGGCGTCACGTAGTGGTTGGCCGGATAGATCACCATACGGCTCGCTTCGCCCAGGATCTCCCCGAGCAGCGGGTTCACCTCCACGAGGTTCTCGATCTCGTCCCCGAAGAACTCCACCCGCAGCACCCGATCCTCTTCGTAGGCCGGGAAGATCTCGACCACATCGCCGCGCACGCGGAACGTACCGCGCCGGAAATCCAGGTTGTTGCGCGCGTACTGCATCTGCGTCAACCGCCGCAGCAGGTCGTCGCGTTCGATCTCCATGCCCACCGCCAGCTCCATCGCCATGCCGCTGTAGTTCGACGGCGAACCCAGGCCGTAGATGCACGAAACCGAAGCCACGATGATCACGTCGCGCCGGTCGAGCAGCGAACGCGTGGCGCTGTTGCGCAGGCGTTCGATGTTCTCGTTGCGGCTGGCGTCCTTCTCGATGAAGGTATCGGTCGAAGGCACGTAGGCCTCCGGCTGGTAGTAGTCGTAGTAGCTGACGAAGTATTCGACCGCGTTTTGCGGGAAGAGTTCCTTGAACTCCCCATAGAGCTGGGCCGCCAGGGTCTTGTTGGGCGAAAGCACCAAAGTGGGCCGACCGACCTTCTCGATCACCGAAGCCATGGTGAAGGTCTTACCCGACCCCGTGATGCCGAGCAGGGTCTGGTGGGGCACGCCGGCTTCCAGGCCACGCACGAGGCCTTCGATGGCCTTGGGCTGGTGGCCGGTGGCCGCAAAGGGACAGATCAGTCGGAACTGGGAACTCATCGGGAAACAGGGGCCCTGGACCCCCCTATTGTGCACCGGGGGCTCGCGCCCCCCCAGCCCTCGCTTTACGTCCGGGCGCCGGTATCGTACCTTGCTGGCCCCTCCTTCCCCAGATTGCCCCCGATGATCATCACCTGTCCCGCGTGCAAGGCCCAGGCCGAACTGCCCGATAGCAAGGAAGGCGCCAAGGTGCGCTGCGGCGAGTGTGGCCGCGTCTACAAGGCGGTGCGCGGAACCGGCCGTCGCTCGAGCACCGGCCAGAGTCAGGACATGACCAAATACTTCATCATCGGTGGCGCGGTGCTCGTGCTGCTGGTGCTGTTCATCGTGGTCAAGAACTCGGGGGGCACTCCCCCGCCGCCGGTCACCACCGACGCCTCCGAAAAAGCGCCCGCCGAAGTCGCCGAAGCCACCGGCTGGGACTCCCCGGCCGTCAAGGTCGTGCGCGAGATCTACGACCTGGCCAACACCGGCAACAAGCTGATGCTGCGCACGAAGGTCTGGGGTCAGGGTTACCTCGACCGCAAGAACGCCGCCGCGGGCCTGCCGGCGTCGCGCTTCGACACCCTGCCCGCCGATCAGCAGGCCGCCCTGCTGGACGAAGCCGCCGACTCCCTGGTGGACCCCGAGATCCTCGCCGGCTGGAAAGCCATCGACGGCGAGTGCGTACCGCCCCAATCCTGGACCGAGTTGATCCCCGAAAAGGGCAACATGGTGCGCGTCGAGATCGGCCCGGTCGATGCCAACGACACCCGTGGCGCCCGCCACTCTGAGTGGTTCCTGGCCCGCGTCGGTTCGAGCTACAAGGTCTACGGCTGGCAGCGCTGGATCAGCGATGCGGAGAAGGAAGCCGAAAAGAAGGCCCGCATCGGCAAAACCACCCAGACCACCCTCACCGACGGCTCCAAGGTCGTCGAAGGCAACATCCGCGAAGTGCCCTGGATGGACGAAACCACCCAGGAAGAGCGGGCCCATATCGAGTCCCTGATCGATCAGATGATCGACCCGGACGGCACCAAGAGCTTCCGTATCAAAAAGGAGCTTTCGGCGATCGGCAAACCCGCCATCCCCGCCCTGCTCAACCGCATCTACCGTATGCCCTACCAGGAAGGCCAGGTCGCGGAGCAGCTCAACCTGATCCATCGGGCCCTCATGGACATCACCGGGCACCAGACCACGTACAATCTGGACCTCTTCGGCGCCACGGTCGAACGCCAGCAGTCGGGCCTCAAACAATGGTTCGGTTGGTACGACCGCAAGTTCAAGAAGTTCACCGTCCGTCCCGAAGTCGAGGAGACCGAGTAACCCCTTTCCGTCCCACCCCATGAGCAACAAACACGAAGGCCAGTCGCCCGAAGGTTTCGAGGAGTACCAGCCCTCCGGCAAGAAGAAGAGCGGCATGTCGATGAAGGAGCGCTTGCTCGCCGAGCGCCGCGCCGCCGCCGAGAGGGAAGCCGCCGGAGGCCAGGCCGCTGCGCCGAAGGCCGCGGCTCCCAAGCCCGCGCCGAAGGCCCCGGAGAAACCCGCCGTGCAGCCGGCCGCTGCCCGCCGCAGCGCCCCCGCCGCGGCCGCCAAAGCGGAGTCCTCCGCCGAAGCCGCCCCGGCCGCCCGCCCGGCCCGCGCCTCCGCCGCCGGCGGTGGTGCCCGCCGCAGCTCAGCCCGCTCGGGTGGCTCCTCGCGCCGCAAGGGCGAAGAGGAAGCCGAAGGCGGTGACGAAGCCCGTGGCGGCCGCCGTGGCCGCGGCGCGGCGAAGAAGGAAAAGAACATGGTCGTGCCCGCCGTCGCCGTGCTCGCGCTCGCGGGTCTGGGTGGCGTCGCCTGGTGGCAATTCGGCGGCAGCAAGAAGTCCAACGCAGCCGAGTCGACCGGCCCCGCCCCCGCCACCGCGGACAGCAACACCGCCGGCGCCCCCGCCGAAGGCAACACCCCGGAGGAGAAGCCGGCCGAAACCAGCGACAACACGGCCAAAGCCGAAACCCCCGCGCCCAAGGCCGACAAACCGGCCAAGGCCGATGCGGTGGCCCCGACCAACGACGGTCCCGCCGAAGTGCAGTTCAAGTCGGATGGTCGCTACAAACTCGCCACCGGCGACAACGCCCCGGACGACAGCCTCTACGACCCGAACCACGAGAAAGAGGTGCGCCTCTCCGATCTCGAGCCGTTCGGCAAACCCGAAGGCTGCTCGGATGAGCAGTGGGCCGAGATCAACGAGAAGGTCGCCACGATGCTGGATCCGGATTCCGGCGCCGGCGGCAAGCGTGCGGCCCTTTCGCTGCAAAGCGACTACGGCAAGAACGCCTTCCCGGCCATCGTGAACGGCATGCTCAAGGTCGACTACACGACCCAAGAAGGGCACGAAGCCGGCGATTTCGCCCAGCGCACCCTGATGGAGCTGTCCAACGGTCGCAACGCGAGCTGGAACTACGAGTTCGATTCCCGCCCCAACACCGCCACCATCGCCAACCGCCGCACCGTGGAGATCCTCTACAACGTGTGGGCGCGCGTGCTGACCGAACCGGAGTACTGGGACCGCTACAGCGGCACCGAAGCCGCGCGCCGCAACGCGGGCGGCGGCAGCGGAGACGACGCCCCGAAACCGGAGAAGAAGGATTCGGGTTCGAGTCTCGACGACCTCGGCCTCGACGAGTAGTCCCTGACCCTCGAAAGCACTGCGCCCCGCGCCTCCCGATCGGAGCCGCGGGGCGCGGTCGTTCCGGGCCCAGTCCGGCCCGCCGCGGCGAGTCCCCATGGGTTCCAGGCCGCGCAGCCGTACCAGCGATGGACCGGGTGGCCCGCCGCGCCCTTCGGCCCCTTGTGGCCCGGCGCTGCCGCATGGTATTCCGCGTCTCGGAAACCCCGGTCTATGCTCACGCCCCCCGCGCACTCCACTCCCAGCCTGCCTCGCTGGGTCGTCGCCGGGGGATTCCTGCTGGCCGCCATCGCCGGCTGCATCAACGTCTCGGGACTATTGGGCCTGCACCACGCCGGTTTCACCCACATGACCGGCACCGGTAGCCAGGTCGGCATCGCGTTGGCCGGCGGCGAGACCCAAGCTGCGTTCTATTGGGCCGGACTGCTCGCCGCGTTCCTGTTCGGCGCCGCGCTCAGCGGTCTGTTGATCGCTTCGGGCACCCTGCAATGGGGCCGGCCCTACGGCTTGGCCCTCGGCCTCGAAGCCCTACTGCTCGCCATCGCCATTCCGTTGCTGCATCGCGGCCACAACGGCGGCGACTACCTGATCGCCGGGGCCAGCGGTCTGCAAAACGCCCTCGCCACTACCTTCGGTGGCGCCATCCTGCGCACCACGCACATCTCGGGCCTGCTCACCGACCTCGGCGTCGAACTCGGCCATTGGCTGCGCCGCAAACCCGTGCGCGCCGCATCGGTGCTGCTCTGGTCGAGCCTGCTCGCCGGATTCCTGGGCGGTGGCTACCTCGGCGCCCTCGCCTGGTCCCGCTGGCAGATGGACACCCTCTACCTGCCCGCCACGGCCCTGGCCATCATGGCGCTGGTGGCCACGCTTGTACGGCCCCCGGGCGCGACTCCCAAGGCCTGAGCCCATCGCGCGCCGCGCGCCGCCCGCCGTTCACGGCCCGGTCGTCTGCACCGCTGCACTGCCGCCGCGGCGCGGATCGCTGACCGCCACCGGCAGGCCGTCTTCGCCCACCGCGATCGCTTGCACCGAGCCGAACCGGCGCTCGGGTTCGATCAGGATCTCCTGGCCGTGGCGGTTCTCGAGGGTCTCGAGCAACGCGGGCGACCAGCCCGCCTCGAAACGCGTGTAGGCGGGTTTCCACTGCTGATGCAGACGCGGTGCGGCCACCGCCGATTCCAGATCCTGTTCGTAGACGAGGTAGCGCAGCAGCACTTCGAGCACCGAGGTGATGATGCGCGGGCCACCGGGGGAACCGATCACGAGCGAGACGCGCCCGCCGCCTTCGCGCACCACGGTCGGGGTCATCGACGACAACGGACGTTTGGTGGGTGCCAGCCGGTTCGCTTCGCTGCCCACGAGCCCGAATTGGTTGGGCACGCCCGGCGCGAGGGCGAAGTCGTCGAGTTCGTTGTTCAGAAGGAACCCGGCATCCGGCACGAGGATGCCGCTGCCGAAGGTGCCGTTGAGCGTGGTCGTCATCGACACGGCGTTGCCCTCGCGATCGAGCACCGAGAGGTGCGTGGTCTCGCCGCTTTCCGGCGGCAAGGACCCCTGCCACGCGGGCACATCGGGGTCGGCGCGTTCACCGATCGAGATGCGCCGCTGGGCGATCCAGCCGGGCGCGAGCAGCTCCTGGGTCGGCACCCAGACATGGTCGGGATCCCCCAGGTGCTGGGCCCGGTCGGCAAACGCCCGGCGCAAGGCTTCGATCCACCAGTGCACGGCGCGGGCGGAAAGGCCGCCGGCCTCCGACGCGCCGGCCACGCCCATCGAGTCCAAGTTGCGCGTGGCTTCGCGTTCGGCGTCGAGGGGGAACCCTTCGAGCATCGCGAGCACCTGCAGCAACACCACGCCGCCCGAACTCGGCGGTCCCATGGAGATCACCTGATCGCCGCGGAACCAACCGACGAGCGGCCGGCGCACCTTGGCCGTGTATCCGGCAAGGTCGTCGAGCGAGAGATTGCGGTCGCCGACCAGGTTGCCCGTGCGGCGATCGGCTTCCACCAGGCAATCGACGATCGCTTGGGCCGTAGTGCCCGAATAGAACGCGGCCGCTCCGCCGCGCGCGTATCGTTCGAGCGTTGCCGCCAGGGCGGGCTGCACGAGCAGTTCGCCTTCCTGCAACGCTTGGCCACCGGGGTAGAACAGGCGCCGCGCCGCGGGGTCGGCTTCCAGTCGCGCGCGCAAGTCGGGCTCGAGCAGATCCTCCGCCGTCCAGCGGTCGATCGGGAAGCCGTTGCGCGCCAAGTCGATCGCCGGCGCGCACAACTGCGCGAAGCTGAGTCGCCCGCTGCCGTGGCTCTTGTACAGCTCGAACAGGCCCAGCGGACTGCCCGGCACCCCCACCGCGAGCGGCGTCCCCAGCGAACGCTCGGGCACGACGTGGCCCTCGGCGTCCAGGTACATCGACGTCTGGTACCCGCGCGGTGTGCTTTCGCGGAAGTCGAGGGCCCAGGGATCGCCGCTGTGCGGCACCCACAGGCAGAAGCCACCGCCGCCGAGGTTGCCAGCCTGGGGATAGACCACGGCCAGGGCCAAGGCCGTGGACACCGCGGCATCGGCGGCGTTGCCCCCGCGGTCGAGGGTTGCGAGCCCCACGCGCACGGCGAGCGGGTGTTCGGCGACCACGGCCCCCGCCTTCGGCGCCGGTAGGCTGTCGCCCAGGGCAAACGGATCGGTGGACCTGCAGGCGCCGGTGAAGCCGGCGAGCAGGAACAGGGTCAGGCCCAGAAGGCCGCTAGAACTGCGGTTCGTGGTCATCCTCGATGGCGGCAACGGAAACGCCCCGCTCCACGAGGTAGGCCACCGCGCGTTCGATCTCCGCCTGCTCCCCGACGATCTCGACCACCACCTTGGCTTCGGTGGCGCGGATGCTGGCGGCCCGGATGTTGGGCACCACCCCGAACTTGTCGCCCAGGGTGTGGCTGATGATCGGTTCGTGGATCAGTTCCTGGGGGAACGTGCAGAAGTATTTGGCGGTCGCCATGGTGTCGTTCACGCAGCGGCTGCCTTGCGGCGCCCGGGGCGGGCGAGCAGGGCCAGCAAGCATCCCACCACAAGGGCCCCCCAGCCCGCAAGGTTTCCCCATGCGTTCCAGAGGTCCGGACCGATGCGATCGGCCCCCACGGGTTCGTAGATGGCCTCGAGGCGCAGAAAATCCACGCCCGCCGCGGGCAGCAGCCAGGCTTGCGGGTCGAGCCGCAGCAGCGCCGCGGTCGTCCCGGCGGACCAGGGCGCCGCCGGGGTACACCAAAAGCCCGCGGGCGCGCCGGAGAGCACCAAAGCCAGGGCCAGGGCCGCGCCGGCGGCCCCCAGGGGCCCGCGGGAGCGCAGGGCCGTGCCCAACGCCAAACCGATGCCCCAGAGGCCCAGCGCCGCTGCCAGGGCCGTCCCGCGCTGCGCGGACTCTGCGGCGAGCCACATCGGCAGCAACCAAGCCAGCAGCAGTCCGATGCTCACGGCGAACCCGCGCCGCTCTGCGCAGCCCGCCCCCGCGAAAGCACCAGCGACGGGCAAACCAAGCGAAACCCAGACGAGCCAAACCACCGGGTTCGCGCCGCCGGCGATCGCCGGTGTCGCGGCCAGGGCTGCGAGCATCGCTGCTGCCATCCAGGTCCATCGCATGCGGGTACGGTAGCCGGAGCGCCCACGCGCTCCCAGCCTCCGTCCTACGGATCCAGCCGCCCGCGGTTCAATGCCGGCGCGCCGTGCGCCCGCGCGGAATCCCCGCCGTGCATTTCCGGTGGCCTTGCAGAGCCCCTATGCTTGCCCCATGCCGCGCCCCGTTCTGCGTTCCAAAGATGCCACCTCGGTGACCCTCGAGGGACGCCGCCTGCTCGCGTTTGCCGGCACGGACTACTTGGGACTGAGCACCCATCCCGACGTGCTCGAAGCCTACCGCGTAGGCCTGAGCCGCTTCGGCGCCAGCGCCAGCGCTTCGCCGATCACCTCCGGCCGCACCGAAGCCCACGAGAGCCTCGAGGAGTCCCTTGCGGACTACTTGGGCCAGGAATCGGCGCTCGTGCTCCCCACGGGCGAATTGGCCAACCTGGCCCTGCTCGACAGCCGCCGCGACGAGATCGACGCGGCGCTGATCGACGCCGATAGCCACCCGAGCCTCGTGCACGCCGCGCGCTTGGCCGGGCTCGCCCCGCTCGACTACGGCCGCGGCGACCGCACGCGCTTGCTCGCCCTGTGCGATCGCTTCCGCGACGATCGCATCTGGGTGCTCACCGATGGTGTGTTCCCCGCCCAGGGGCGCCTCGCACCCGTACCGGACTTGCTGCGCGATTTGCCCACCGGCGGCTGGTTGCTGCTCGACGACAGCCACGGCTTCGGCGTGCTCGGCGAAGCCGGCCGTGGCACCCTGCAGGCCTTCGGCACCCCGGGCGAACGCGTGGTGCAGTCCTTCTCGCTGGCCAAGGCCCTCGGCGTGGCCGGCGGTGCGCTGGTCGGACCGGCGAACTGCATCGAAGCGGTGGCGCGCCGTTCGGAGGTCTACCAGGGCAGTACCGCGCTCGCACCGGCGGCGGCCATGGCGGCGCGGGCCGCGTTGGATGTGCTCGAAGCCGACCGCGAACGCCGCCACCGATTGGCGCGCAACACGAACCGCCTGCAACGCCTGCGCGCGGGACTCGGGGTGGCGCCGGCCGAACAAGCCTTGCCCGTGTGGAGTTGGTGGATCCCCGAAGAGGCCCAGGCCCAGGCGGTCTACGCGGATCTGCTGCGCGCGGGCCTCTACGTCCCGCTCACCCGCTACGGCGGCAGCCAAGCGGGCCTGGCGCTACGCATCAGCGTGAGCAGCGAACACAGCCTCGAGGACCTCGACCGCCTCGCTCAGGCCCTCGCGCCGCACTTCCCGCGCTGAGTAATCCCAGCGGTACGGTCCCAGCGGAACGACCCTAGCGGTACGGTCCGCGCGCCAAACGACCGGTGCCGCCGTCCCGCTCCCAAACGGGCGGAACGACGGCACCGGGTGACCTTTGGTCGAGTACCGGAATCAGCGGTTCGTCGGCATCATCGGCGAAAGCACCCGGCCCACGGCGGTGGACGGCACGTAGAGGATGTCGCCGTTCTCCAGGGCCAGGTTGAATTGGGTGTCGCCTCGCAACATGCGGCGCACGTTGAGCTCCACGCCGCGGCGCTCGTCGTCCCCGGCGCGCAGCAGGCGCACCTTCGACAGGTCGGCGTAGGAGGAATCGGGGCCGGCATCCATCACGCCTTCGAGCGCGGTCTGCCCCTTGGCCAGGGTATAGCGGCCGGGGCGCACCACTTCGCCGTACACGTAGAAGCGGTTTTCGCTGCGGGCCACCGACACGTTGAGGTCGGTGTTGCCGTACACGGCGCCGTACCGCGAACGCAGGGCGGCGGCGAGTTCGAGTTCGCTCTGGCCGGCGATGCCCAGGCGGCCGATGCCGGGGAACTCCATCTCGCCGTCTTCCCCCACGCGCGCGGAAGCCATCACGACGTCGGGACGCATGCGGTCGACGATCGAAACGGTGTCGCCCACAGCGATGCAATCATCGTCGGCGCGGGCCTGCAGGTAGAGGTGATCGTTCGAGGCGCTGCGGCAGGAACCGAGCAGGTTGGAGAGGCTGACGAGCAGGAGCAGCAGGAAAGCGAGACGCATGGATTCGGGGGGGCTGGGAGAGCGATTTCCTTCAGGAAGTTCCAGAGTATGCACACGCCGCGCGGCGCAGCGGTGCAGCCGGGCGCGGAGAAACCCACCCCGTTCGCGTCACTGGGAAGAACGGCGCCGCCTCGCGGACCGCAGGGTCAAAAAAAAAGCCCGCGGCAGCGGGGCTCTTCGGGAGGAAGCCTGGATGCTTCCGGGGGGTGGAGGCGGCACCCGGACTCGAACCGGGGGTGATGGATTTGCAATCCATTGCCTTAGCCACTTGGCCATGCCGCCTTGTTTTGGGTGGTGAAAGATACCCCCCCGTGCGCCCCGGTCAACCAGGGCCCCCTCTTTTTGGGCCTTGTGAGCCCGTTTCCAAGCCCCTTCCCCGGGCGCCGGGGATCAGGAACGGGTTGGTGGGGATACCGGGACTCGAACCCGGACGACCTTGCGGCCTTCGGATTTTAAGTCCGATGCGTCTACCGGTTTCGCCATATCCCCCCGGGGATCGTTCCGGCGCGGCCGCGCGCCGAAAACAACCGAGCCCGGCCGATCCGGCCGGGCCCGGTGGAAGGCCATAGATCAGCCGCGCTGATCGATCGGCGTGTAGCCCACATCCTTGCGGCCCGTGTAGATCTGGCCGGGACGGAAGAGCTTGTTGTCCTCCATCTGCTCCATCCAGTGCGCCAGCCAGCCGGCCGCCCGCGACAGGGCGAAGATCGGCGTGAAGGCGTCGGTCGGAATGCCGAGCTTCTGGTAGACGATGCCGCTGAAGAAGTCCACGTTCGGGTAGATGCCGCGGCTGCCGAGGCGCTCGGTGACCTGGGCTTCCAGTTCAAGCGCGGTGTCGTACAGCGGGGTCGAGCCGTGCGTGGCGAACAATTCCTTGGCCAGCACCTGCAGGCTCTTGGCACGCGGATCCTTGGTCTTGTAGACCCGGTGTCCGAAGCCCATCACCTTCTCCTTGGCGGCCATCTTCTTTTCGACCCAAGCCTTCACGTTGCCCGGGCCGCCGATGCTCTCGAGCTGCTCGAGCACGCGCTCGTTGGCGCCGCCGTGCAGCGGGCCGTAGAGGGCGCCCACCGCCGCGCTGACCGAGGTGTAGGGGTTGGTCTCGGTCGACGCCACCACGCGGCACGCGAAGGTCGAGGCGTTCATGGTGTGCTCGGCGTGCAACACGAGGGCGCAGTCGAGCACGCGCTCCTTGATGCCGTCCGGGCGCTCGCCGTTCAGGCAGTACAGGAAGTTGCCGGCGACGGACAGTTCCGGATCGGGCTCGACGAAGTCGAGGCCCTGGCGGCTGCGTTCGCAGGCGGCGATCAGGGTGCCGATCGCGCCCAGCACGCGTTCGCAGGCGTCCAGTCGGGACGCGGCGTCGCGCAGGTTCACGGCCGGGGAGACCATGCCCAAGGCGGCCACGCCAGCCTGCAGGGCCTCCATCGGGTGCCCGGTCTTGGGCAGGTGCCGAATGAAGTTCAGCAGGGCCGGATCCAGCTTGCGGTGCGGCCGGATGCGGTTCGCAAAGGCATTCAGCTGGGTACGGGTCGGCAACTCTCCGTTCCAGAGCAACGCGGCGGTCTCTTCGTAGGTGCTGGCCGCGGCCAGCTCCTCGATGCGGATTCCGCGATAGGAAAGGATGCCCTCCTGCCCGTTGATGAACGAGATGGAGGACTCTGCGGCGGGCACGCCCGCCAAGCCAGGAACGAGTTCAGTTTGGGTCACAGGGGTATCTTTCCTTAGCCAGGCCCCCAGGGGCGGGGGCTCCTAGAAATACCGGTTTGGGTATTTATCGACGCTCAAGGTACTCCATCAGGAGTCGAGTTCCAATCCCGGTGCCAAGTGCGCCACCGGTCCAGTCGCGGGCCTGGGTTCCCCAAGCCGTGCCGGCGATATCCAGGTGGCACCATTCCTGCCCTTCTTCAATGAAATAGGACAGGAAAGCCGCTCCCTGGGTGGATCCGGCGCCCAGGTTGCCCGGGCCGATGTTCTTCAGGTCGGCCACTTCGCCCTTCATTGCGTCTTTGTGCACGGCCATCAGGGGCAGGGGCCAGCAGGTCTCTCCGACTCGCTCCCCGGCTTCCATGAGCTGGTCGCGCAGGCCCTCGTTCGAGGGGAAGATGCCGGTCAGTTCGTGGCCCAGGGCCACGATCACGGCCCCGGTCAGGGTGGCCAGGTCCAGCAGGGTGTCGGGTTGGGTCTTCTGTTGGGCGTAGGTCAGGCAGTCCGCCAGCACCAGGCGCCCCTCGGCGTCGGTGTTCTGGATCTCGACCGAGGTGCCGTTCATGCCGACGTGGATGTCGCCCGGCTTGGTGGCGGAGCCGTTGATCACGTTCTCCGTGGCCCCCACCACGCCGTGCACCTCATCAGGGCACAGCCTGGTCGGCCAGGGCGTGGAACAGGCCCAGCACCGCGGCGGAACCGGACATGTCGTAGCGCATCTCCTCCATCTTCGCGGCGGGTTTGATCGAGATGCCGCCAGCGTCGAAGGTCAGGCCCTTGCCCACCACGGTGACCGTGCCCTGGCTCTTGCCCTTCGGCTTATAGGTCAGGTGGATCAGCTTCGCGGGTTGGTCGCTGCCTTGGCTGACCGAGAGCAAAGGCCCATGCCCATCTTCTTCATCGCGGCTTCGTCGAACACCTTGCAGGTGATCTGCGGGCTGCGGGTGGCGAGTTTCTTCGCCTCGTTCGCGAGGGCGGTCGGGGTGAGCTGGTTGCCCGCGCGGTTTTGCAGTTCGCGGGTGAAGTTGCAGGCTTCGGCCAGGGCCGCGCCCTTCTTGATGCCGGCGGCGAAGTCCTTGCTTTCGGCCCACACCGTCACCTTCTTGAGCTCGATGGCGTCCTTCGACACCTTCTTCGCGCCTTGGTATTCGTAGTGTCCGAGCACCAGGCCTTCCGCCACGTCGCGACCGCTGTGGGCTTCGCCATCGGCGCACGCGGCGACTTCCGCGGGCACCCAAAGGCCGGCTTCTTTCGCCTGGGCGGCTTTCATGCCCTTGACCGCCACGGCGGCGGCGCGGCGCAGACCTTCGTGGTCGACCTTGGCGGCTTCGCCGAGGCCCACGAGCTGCACGCGCGGCCAAGCGGTGCTCGAGGTGAAGGTCTCACGGGTCTGGCGCGGCTTGCCCTCGAAACCCTCGAGGAAACCCTTGGGCAGCTCCAGGCCGGCGGGCAGGGCCGGCTTCTGGCCTTGCAGGACGAGGATGGACAGGAAGGGCGCCTTCTTGGCGGCCGATGCGGATTGCGCGGTGAGGTTCATGGGCGTTGCGGGTGTTCGGATCGGGGGTTCGGTGCGGGGTTACGTCGCGGGCGGGAGGTGGCGGATCACATGTCCACGTACTTGGGTCCGCCGCCGCCTTCGGGCACCACCCATTCGATGTTCTCGTACGGATCGGCGATGTCGCAGGTCTTGCAGTGCACGCAGTTCGAGGCGTTGATCACGACCTCGCTGCCGCTACCGGGCCATTCGTACACGGCCGCGGGGCAGAAGAGCTGGCAGGGGTTGCCGTATTCCTTGGTACAGCGGTCGGCGCAGATCGACGGATCGTTGATGATCAGGTGCGCCGGCTGGTCTTCTTCGTGTACGGCACCGGAGTGGTACACGTCGGTGAGTTTGTCGAGGCTGTCGCCGTCGTTGAACTTCGGCGCCTGCATGCGGCTCTGGGAGAGCGGCGCGGTAGTGGCGTGGTCCTCGTGGCCCTCGCGCCGGGCTTTCAGGCCGCGACCGCCGTTGACCATGCCCACGGCGAAGTCGAGCATGCCGCGGAACATGCCCTTGGCGAACGCCTGGCGGTAGTTGCGCACCCGCCAGAGTTCGGCTTTCGCCCAGGAGTTCTCGAAGAGCTCGCCATAGCGCGCCAGCGCGGCTTCGCTGGTGTCGCCCTTCTCGAGCGCCGCGGCGATCGCCTCGGCCGCCATCATGCCGGACTTGATCGAGAGGTGGATGCCCTTGAGGGTCGCCGCGTTCAGGAAACCCGCCGTATCCCCCACCAGACAGAATCCGTCGCCGTACAGCTTCGGCATCGAGAAGTAGCCGCCTTCGGGCACGGTTTTGGCGCCGTACTTCAGCACCTTGCCGCCTTCGAGCAGGGGCCGGATGCGGGGATGCTGCTTCCACTGCACGAACAACGCGTGCGGATCGAGTTTGGCGTCCGCGTGGTCGAGGCCGACGACGAAACCCAGGGCCAGCTTGTCCTCGGCGATGCCGTAGACAAACGAACCGCCGTATCCATCGCGGCCGAGCGGATAGGCGCCGGTGTGCAGCACCTTGCCGAACCACTCCTTGCCGATCTCGGGGCGCACCTGCCAGATCTCCTTGACGCCGGTGCCCCAGGTCTGGGGGTTCTTGCCGGCCATCAGGTCGAGTTTCTTGAACAGGTTCTTGGCAAGGCTGCCGCGCGTGCCCTCGGCGAACACCGTCACGTCCGCGGTGATGCGCATGCCGGGCTCGAAGGTGCTCTTCGCACTGCCGTCTTTCGCGATGCCGCTGTCGCGGGTCTCGACGCCGATCACGCGTTTGCCGTCCTCGCCGTAGAGCGTCTCGGCCGCCGGGAAACCCGCGTAGATCTCGATGCCCGCCGCTTCGGCCTGTTCCGCCATCCAGCGCACGATCTGGTTCAGGCTAACGATGTAGTTGCCGTGGTTCTTGAGTTGGGGCGGCGTGAAGACACCCTTCATCTTGATCGACCCGCCGCCCGGGCGCAGCATCTCGGCCCAATCGTCTTTCACAGCCGTGTAGACCGGGCAGCCCTTCTCCTTCCAGTCGGGGAACAGCTCGGCCATGCCGCGCGGATCCATAACGGCACCGGACAGGGTGTGGTGCCCGAGTTCCTCGGCTTTGTCGATCACGAGGATCGTCTTGTCCTCGATGCCCTTCTGCTTGAGCAGACGATCGAGGTAGATGGCACACGCCAGGCTGGCCGGACCCGCGCCCACCAGGAGCACGTCCACGGGCAACTCTTCGCGTTCCACATCGGGCAGATTGAGGGAAGTCAGGCGGGGTTGCATGGGGCTTTGCAGGGGTTCTGCGGGGGGATTCGCGGCAAGGATGGTAGCGGCCGCAAACGGGCCCTGCTTGCGAAAACAGGGGCATTTATGGGCCTGGAGGACCCTTGCATGGGGTCCTCCAGGCGGCGATTTCAGTGGTGGTGGCCGTGGTGGGAACCGTGGGGCTCGTGCCGGCAGCCTTCGACCCAGGCGGCGCCGTCTGCGTAGACCTCCTTCTTCCAGATCGGCAGGCGCTCCTTGAGCGTGTCGATCAGGAAGCGGCAGGCGGCGAAGGCGGTGTCGCGGTGCGGGGTGGCGACCGAAACGAGCACCGAGGTGCCGCCCACGTCCACCCGGCCATGGCTGTGCACGCACAGCATGCGCAGGGGGCCGCGGGCGTGTTCGGCGAACTGGGCGCGGCAGTCGGCGAAGATGCGCGCCATCTCGGGTCCCGCCATGGCTTCGAACACCTCGTATTCGAGGTACTGCACGTCCTCGCGGCCGCGGCTCGAACGGCGGGTCAGACCGCGGAACGTCACCAGGCCACCGCAAGCGCCGTGCACGAGGGGCTCCTCGAGTCCGGCCGTATCGATGCTGCCCTGGTGCAGGCGGAAGACCCCCTGCTCGTAGTCGGGTGCGCCACCGGAAACCGGCGGCAACAGGGCAATCGTGTCCCCCGCCACCAGCACGCGGTCGTCGGCCACGTACTCCGTGCCGACCACCCCCGTCACCGAAGCCAAGGAGCCGATCGCGGGATGGCGCTCGGTCACCAGGGTCTTGAGTTCGCCCATCGTGATGCCGGCGGGCAGATCGGTGAGCGTGAGCTCAGCCTGACCCACCCGCTCGCGCAGCACGGCGAACAGTTGCACGCGGAGATCCATCGCGGAGCCCTTGCGATCAGAAGGGCGTATCGTCCACGCCGAGGAAGTCGTTGCCGCCTCCGCCGTAATCGCCGTAACCACCGCTCGAGGAGGAGCTGCCCCCCATGTCGGCATCGCTGCCGCCCATCGAACGGCCGCCCGGGGCACCCTGGCCCACGAACTCCCAGTTGTCGGCCACGACGTACAGCTTGCTGCGCTTCTGGCCGGTGTTCTTGTCATCCCAGGTGTCGAGCTCGAGGCGTCCTTCGAAGAACGCGCTCGCCCCGCGCTTGTGGAACTTGTCGAAGGCTTCGCCGCGCTTGCCGAAGATGGTCACATCCACAAAGGTGGGTTTGTCCACCCACTCGCCGGTCTGCGAGTCCTTGTAGCGACGGTTGACCGCCACCCCCACCTTGCACACCGCCATGTTGCTCGGCGTGTAGCGCAGCTCGGGGTCACGGGTCAGGTTGCCCATCAAAATCACTTTGTTGAAAGAAGCCATGTTCAGGTTCCGGGCCGTTCACCCGGCAGTCGGGGGGTTTGCCGTCAGGGCATTCGGGATCGAGGTCGGGTCGCACCGGGATCCATCCCATGCCCCGCCTCGGCGCCCAGTATAGCCACCCGCCCCCCTGGATTCAGCGCTGCAGAGCCCCTCCCCCGGTCCCATCCGCGCCCCATCCAGAGGACCGAAAATGACCCAACCGCGCACGAGCCGCGTGCCCCGGCGTCCCGAGCCCGGTACGATTCGGGCGAATCCAGCCCATTCTGCCCCCCCCATGGAAACGCCCCAGCCCCGTCCCAGCCAGCCCGATCAACCCGGCCTTTCCGGCCGCGAGCGCCGGCGCCACGAACGCGCCCAGGCCGAATGGCCCATTCGGGTCGAGCTGGGGGATGGCGTGCACGAGGCGCGCATCCGGGACGTAAGCCGCAGCGGAGTGTGCTTCTTCCTCGAACGTCCGATCGAGGAGATGACCCTGCTGCAGGTGGCTTTCGCCCTGCCCGGGGACGGTCACGGCAAGGTCGTGCGCGGCACCGGGGCCGTGGTGCGCTGCGAGCGCATCAGCGCGCGCCTCGAACACTTCGAGATCGCCGTCTTCTTGACCGACATGGCCGAGCCCGACCGCGCCGCCATCGCGGCCTACGTGGACCGCTGGAAGCAGGATCACACCGCCTGATTCAGGCGCCCGGGTACTCGGCGCGCCACACGAGCACGCGCTCGTGCCCCGCCAGATCCCGGTGGAACTCCGCGGTCCCCGGTTGCGTGGCCAACCATGCGCGCAGGCGCGGGGCCTGATCGCTGCCGAGCTCCACGAGCAATAGGCCCAAAGGCGCCAGGGACCGGATCGCGCCGGCCACCAGGGCCTTGGCGAAGTGGTCCACGTCTTGCGCCGGAGCAAAGAGCGCCTCGTCGGGCTCGAACTCGCGCACTTCGGGATCCAACTGGTCCGCGCCTCGGCGGTCGACGTAGGGCGGGTTGGATACGATCAAGTCGAAGGGACCCCGTTCGCGCAGGGCGTCGAGTCCGTCGCCGAGGGCGAATTCCACGGGCGCGCCCAGCGCTTCGGCATTGCGCCGCGCCCACTCCAAGGCGTCGCGGCTGGCGTCCACCGCCAGGAGATGGTGGCCCGGGGCTTCCAGGGCGAGGCTCACCGCGATGCAGCCGCTGCCGGGGCCGAGTTCGAAAACACGCGCACCGGGGCCGCGTCCCTTCAGGAACGCCGCGCCGAGATCCACGAGGGCTTCGGTCTCCGGCCGCGGGATCAGGCAACCCGGGCCCACTCGGAACGGCCGCCCGTAGAACTCCCGCTCGCCGGTGATGTAGGCCACCGGCTCGCGCCGGCCGCGCCGCACGAGCAGGTCCCGAGCGCGATCGACCTCGCTCGGATCGAGGGGCCGGTCGAGTTGCAGCAGCATGGCCAAGCGGCCCAGCCCGAGGGCATGGGCCACCAGCAGATCCGCTTCCAAACGCGCCTCTTCAACCCCCTTGCGGGCGAGGAACGAGCGGGCCATGGCCTGCATCTCCCCCACCGTGCGCGGCAGCGGCGGCGCCCCGCCGGCGGGGGCGGGGCCGGGACCGACGGGGTTCGCCATGGGCGGAAGGCCGGAAACGGCGCGTCAGTTCGAGCGGTTGCGCGAACGCTCGGCCATGCGCGCTTCACGCATCGCCTTCTTCTTGAGCTCGCCCTGCACCTTGGCTTCCTTCATGGATTGCGCCATGGTGCGGATCGCCATACCCGCGCCCACCGCGCAGACCGCGCCGCCGGCGAGGCCGAGGAAGGCGAGCAGCTTGTGGGGGTTCTGGAAGGCCTTGATCGAGACCATCAGGTTGAGCAGACCGGCAAGGCCCGGGCCCACCATCATGAGCGGCACGAGCGGGTTGAACTTGCCGCCGTGTTCGTACTCGTAGATGTGTTTGATCGAGAACAGGGCCAGCATCAGGGTGAAGGCTTCAGCGAGCAGGCCCGCACGGAACAAGGTGCCGTCCACCGAACCATCGGAAAGGGTCGCCAAGACGTCGGGGCGCACGAAGATCAGCACGATCGCGCCCACCCAGATCAGGCTGGCCGTGATCAGGCCGGCCAAGGGGTGCGCGTTCGCCAGCCCCTTGAGCGGGCTGTTCGCCTTCTCGCCCGAGCGCACTTTGGCGCACTCGAAGCCGATCCAGCCACCGAGCAGCACGAGGGCTTTGACCCCGAGCCAACCCATCCAATCGAAAGCATGGGTCTGCGGGTCGTCGCCGGGCAGGTTGACGGCCTTCGAGGCGTACAGCAGGCCGGAGAAGAACGGGAACAATCCGCCGAGCAGCAGGATCATCGAGGCCTTGCGCAGTTGCAGCGGGGCCTGTTCCAGCTCGCGCTTCGCGCTCGGGGCCTGGCCGCGGGTGCGTTCCGCACCGCCTTTGGTTTCTTCTTCGCTCATGGGTATCGGGGGGCTTCTGGGGGCCACCGGCTCGACCGGGGGCCACTGGGTTGGGGCAGCCTACCAAAACGGGCGGCCCGGGTCCTGGTTCAGTGCCAGGGGGCAGGCGGGGAGGCCGCACCAGGCGGCCCGGAACCGATCAGAGCTCCTGCAACCGGCGTTCCCGGTCCAGGGCCTCCAGCTCGGACAGGAGCGGATCCAGCCGGCCGGCCACGATCTGCTCCAGGTTGAAGTTCTTGTGCTCGCTACCCTCCAAACGGTGGTCGGTCACCCGGTTTTGGGGCCAGTTGTAGGTGCGTACCTTCGCGCTGCGGTCGCCGGTTCCCACCTGCGACTTCCGGGCGGCCGAACGTTCGGCGTGGATGCGAGCCTGCTCCGCCTCGAACAGGCGCGCCCGCAGGATGCGCATGGCCTTGGCTTTGTTCTTGTGCTGGGACTTCTCGTCCTGGCAGATCACGACGGTGTCCGTGGGCAGGTGCGTGATGCGCACCGCGGACGAGGTCTTGTTGACCGACTGACCGCCCGGGCCCGACGAGCGCATGGTGTCGATGCGCAGGTCGTTCTCGTGGATGTCGACCTCGGCTTCTTCGGCTTCGGGCAACACCGCTACCGTGGCGGCGGAGGTGTGCACGCGGCCCTTGGTTTCGGTGGCCGGCACGCGTTGCACGCGGTGCACCCCCGATTCGAACTGCAGGGCGCGCCAGGCGCCTTCGCCCTCGACGGCGAAGGACAATTCCTTGTACCCCCCCACTTCGGACTCGGACTCGCTCAGCATCTCGATCTTGTACCGGCGCGTTTCGAACCAACGCTGGTACATGCGGAACAGGTCGCCGGCGAAGAGCGTGGCTTCGTCACCGCCCGTGCCCGCACGGATCTCGAAGATCACCTTGGTGCGGTCGTCTTCGGCGTTCTTGATGAGGGCGAGCTTGATCTCTTCGTCGAGTTCATGCTCTTCCCGCTCGACCTCCGCCAGGTCTTCGCTCGCCAGGTCGGCCATGTCGGCATCGCCGGACTCGAGCAATTCGCGAGCCTCCTGCTCCCGCCTCGTCAGCGCACAGACGCGATCGTAGAGATCCTTGCTGATCTCCAGGCTGCCGCGTTCGCGCAGCAGCGCGGGAAAGCGGCGCACGTCCGAAGCCAGCTCCGGATCCGCCAATTGTTCCGTCAGCTCCGCGTGGCGCTGGGCGCGCTCACGCAGTTTCTGCACGAGGGTGGGATGCAGGCTGGTCAAGTCGAAGCGGGGCGGGAGAAGCGGGGTAAAAACCAGGCGCCCGTGTCCGAACCGTCGGGATGGGCGCCTGCGAAGCGCGCCATCGAAAATCGCCGGTCGGACAACGGGCGCACAGACACGGAACCGGTCGCGGTACCGCCGGCCCTACTTCTTCTTGCCGTACTTCTTGAGGAAGCGGTCCACGCGGCCGGCCGCGTCGACGAACTTCTGCTTGCCGGTGAAGAAGGGGTGGCACTCGTTGCAGATTTCGATCTTCAGTTCGGAGACCGTCGCGCGAGTGGTGAATTCGTTGCCACAACCGCAGTGCACTTTGCACTCGGTGTACTTGGGGTGGATGTCGCTCTTCATGGGGGTCGCCTCTCGAGGGGGGCCATTTCCAAAGGCCTTTCCCGGGCTTTCGGGGCGCAAATCGTACGTTCAGGCGGGCGGCAAAACAAGCCCGGAACGGGCCAGCAGTGCCAGAACCAGGTCCACCGGCAGGCCCACGACGTTGTCGAAGCCCCCGCCCTCCAGGCCGGTGACGAAGGCGTCCGCGGTCTCCTGGATGGCGTACCCCCCCGCCTTGTCCTGCCATTCCCCGCTGACCACGTAGGCCTGCACCTCGGCCGGGGTGATGGTCCGCATGCTCACGATGGTGCACTCCTGGGACACGAACTGGGCGCCGTCTTCGGCGCGCACCACGCAGACCCCCGTGATGACCCGATGGCGGCTGCCCGAAAGGGCCTCGAGCATGGCCTGGGCGTGCTCCGGACCCTCGGGTTTGCCCAGGAGGCGCGCCCCGGGATCTTCCCCCAGGGCCACGACGGTATCCGCCCCGAGCACCCACCGCGGGCCGGGGCCGAGGCGCTCCGCGACCGCCTGGGCCTTGCGCCGGGCGAGTTCCATGGCGAGCTCCCCCGCCGAGGGGGCCGTGACCCCGTCCTCGTCCACGTGGCTGACCTGGACTTCGAAGGGCACCCCACGCGCCGCCAGCAGGGCGCTGCGGCGCGGGGAGGCGGAGGCCAGGACCAAAGCGGGCGCCATGGGCCGGACCTACTTCTTGCCTTTGGTGGTCTTTTTCTTGACCGGCGCCTTCTTGGTCGCGGTCGTCGGCTTCTTGGTGACCTTCTTCTTGGCCGGAGTCGCCTTGGCTTGGGTGGTGGCCTTCTTGGCCGACGCCTTCTTGCTGGCGGTCGTCGGCTTCTTGGTCACGGCCTTCTTCGCCGGAGCGGCTTTGGCTTTGGTGGTCGGCTTCTTGGTGACGGCCTTTTTCGCGGGGGCCTTCTTGGCGGCTTTCTTCGCGGCTTCGGCCTTCTTCTTGGCTTCGTCGGCCTTTTTCTTGGCCTCCTCGGCCTTCTTCTTGGCGTCGGCTTTCTTCTTTTCCTCCGCCTTCTTCTTCGCTTCGGCTTTCTTGGCCGCTTCGGCCTTCTTGGCGGCGGCCTCGCGCACCTTCTCGGCGGCCTTGGCCTTGCGCTCGGCTTCGGCGGCATCCTTGGCGGCCTTCTTGGCGGCTTCGGCTTCGGCTTTCTTCGCGGCGATCTGATCGGCCTTCTCGCGCTCCTTCTGGAGTTTGGCTTCGACCAGTTCCAGGCGCTTGCGCTCCTTCTCGGCCTCCTTGGCGAGGCGTTCCTCTTCGCGCTTGTTGGCCACGGCGAGGCGGGCCTCCTCCTTCTTGCGGGCGGCCTCCTCACGCTTGATCGACGACACGCGATCTTCGTAGGACTTCTTGCCGAAGGGCAGGGTGCGCAGCACTTCCCAGGTGACGTAGGAGGGTTCCTTCTCGTCGTTCCAGTGCTCGAGCACCTCGTGGATCGCGAGGTTGAAGGCGAACCGTTCCTTCTCGGAGACGAGGGCCTCCAGGGCGGTGGTGCCCTTGGCGACCGACGTGGTGCGCGCGATCAGCCCGAGCTTGTCGAGCAGCTTCAGGAGACCGGGGTGCACGGTCATCTGCCCGCCGTTCGCCTGCCACAACAGGAACGCGGTCGGCGCCATGCCCAGCACGGTCATCGATTCGATCAGCGGACCGACTTCGGTGCCGGGTTCGCGCAGGAACTCGAGCTCCATCCCGTGGGTCTTCTGGAAGACGTCCTGCAGGTAGTCCTTCAGGTCCCGGGCCGCCGGGGCACGGGAGTTCAGAAGCTCCATGCCCTTCTTGCGGGTGCTGGTCTTGATGTACTGGGCCAGCTCCTGGGCCTGGCAGACCCGCGCTTCGTTCCAGTCACCGATGCCGGCGCGCAGGGAAACCACCGAGGCTTCGGCCTGGGTCTGGGTCAGGTGCCGCATGAGCATCAGCACGGCCCCCTGCTCGAGCAGGGAGAACCCCTCGAGCGGCTGGTCGGGCAGTGGATGGCGCGGCTTGACTTCCTGGATCAGGCGAGCGACGAAGTCGGACTTCTTGGCCAAGGGGAGGGTCTCCTGGACGATCGATCGGCGTGGCAACCAGCGGTTGGAAACAGACGCATCCCAAGGGCCCGCTGGGCGCCCTCAGGATGTGCGTTTTGTACAGGGGCGGGGCCCCAGGGGTTATTCGGCGCTCGCGGCGGCCTTGGCGGCGGCGCGCTTGGCAGCCACGCGGTCCTGAGAACGCTTGGTCTTGCGCTCGGCGCGGGCGGTCTTGGCGGCAACGCGGGCCTGGCTGGTTTTGGTCGCCTTCTTGCGGCCGCTACGGTCGCGCTTTTCTTTCGGCTTGCCGAAGTCCTTGTAGACGCCGGCGCGCTTGAAGATCGAACGCACGGTTTCGGACGGCAGAGCGCCGTTCGTCAGCCAGTGGCGAGCGCGTTCCACGTCGAGGGTGGTCTGCATCTCTTTGTTCGGGGAAACCGGATCGTAGAGACCCAGGTTCTCCAGGGTGCGACCGTCACGCGGAGCGCGCGAGTCGGCGACGGAGATGCGATAGCAGGGTCGGTTGCGACGACCCGTCCTCTTCATGCGGATGACAACGGCCATGGATTGGATTTGCGTGCCCTGGTACCAGCCAGGGCGAGGTTTTCGTTCGAAGATCTTCGGGACCCGCCCGCGGAGCCCCGCTGAAGCGGAAGGCAGGAAGCGGAAGGCGGGGGCGCCCCCGCCATTGGACGGGGCCGATTGGACCCTGGCCTTCGGGTTCGAGCCCGGAATCAGACAAAAAAGGGCCCGGCGAGTCTACTTCTTCTTGCGGTTTTTGCGCCGGTCCTTGGCTTTGGCCTTTTCCTTTTTGCGATCCACCGCCCCCTTGCCCCCCCCGCGGGTGGCCGAAGAGCCCATGGGCCGGGGTGCCCGGGGGTCGAAACCGCCCATGCCCCCCATGCCGGGCAGCCCGCCCGGCAGGCCCTCGGGCAGGCCGCCGCCCCCGCCGAACAGGGAGCCCAGGGCCCCCAGGCCCGGCAGGCCGCCCCGTTTGCCCGCTTTGGGGTCGATCATCTCACCCGTGGGAGACAGGCCGGCCAGGGCCTCGCGTTTGCCCTTGGCCCCGAGCATCGAGCCCAGGCCCATCTTGTTGAGCTGCTTCATCATGACCTTCATGTCCTTGAAGCGCTTGAGCAGTTCGTTCACGGCTTCGACCCCCTGACCGGCGCCGCGCGCGATGCGCCGGCGGCGGCTCATGTCGAGGATCTCGGGCCGGATGCGTTCCATCGGGGTCATCGACGTGAACAGGGCGACGAGCCGGTTCATGTGGCTCTCGTCGACGTCCATGTCGCCCAGTTGCCCCATACCCGGCATCATGCCGAGCACCTTCTTCATGGGGCCCATCTTGCGCACCATGCGGATCATGCCGAGCATGTCTTCGAGGGTGAAGGTGCCCATCACCATCTTCTCGAAGCCCGCCTGCGCCTCCTCCTCGTCGATCTTGGCGCTGGCCTCCTCGACGAGGCCGACGACGTCCCCCATGCCTAGGATGCGGCCCGCCATGCGTTCCGCCTGGAACCGGTCGAGATCGTCGATCTTCTCGCCGCTGCCGAGGTAGAGGATCGGGGCGCCCGTCACCTCTTTCAGACTGACCGCCGCCCCCCCGCGCGCATCCCCGTCCATTTTGGTGAGGATCACGCCGGTGAGCTCCAGCCGTTCGTGGAAGGCTTTGGCCGATTGCACCGCGTCCTGGCCGGTCATCGCGTCGACGACCAGGACCTGGTTGTGCGGCTGGGTGACGGCGGCGATTTCAGCCACTTCCGCCATCAATTCCGCGTCCACGTGCAGACGGCCGGCGGTGTCGAGAATGACCACATCCCGGCCCGTGCGGCGCGCTTCTTCGAGGCCGCGGCGGCAGACTTCGGGCGGGGTGGCGCCTTCCACGTGGAAGACGGGCACGCCGATGCGTTCGCCCAGGATTTGGAGCTGTTGCACGGCGGCGGGCCGTTTGACGTCGGCGGCCACCAGCAGCGGGCGCTTGCCTTCTTTGGTCGCCAGGTGCTTGGCGAGTTTGGCGCAGGTGGTGGTCTTGCCAGCCCCCTGCAGACCCGCCATGAGGATGACCGTCGGCGGGGTCTTGGCGAAGGTCAGGCGGGCGTCCTCGGGCCCCATCAGCTCGACCAGCTCGGTGTGCACCGCGTGCACGAACTGATCCGAGGCCTCGACGCCTTTCAGGCGGTTCGCCCCCAGAGCCCGTTCTTTGACGCGCTCGGTGAATTGACGGGCGAGCTGGAAGTGCACATCGGCCTCGAGCAGGGCCTTGCGCACCTGGTCGAGACCTTCGCCGATGTTGTCCTCGGTCAGCTCGTGTTTGCCACGGAACAGGCCGAAGGAACGGGTCAGGCGCTGGGTGAGGGATTCGAACATGCCGGGGAGCACGATACGGCCCCCGGCCGGGCGGGTAAAGCCGCCAGTGGCCCGCGGGGGCTCAGTGGAAGTCGACCGAAGCCGAATCCGAGGTGTTCGAGGTGCTTTGCACGCCCTGGAAGTCCCGGTGCCACAACTGGAAGTGCCAGGTGGAGCCCGGCAGCACCGTGGCCCCCGGGGGCAACTGGTTGAGATCCAGGGTCCGGCTGACCGTGCCCGCCGCGTTGGCCACGTGGATCGCCTGGTTCAAGCGATAGAGCTGGCCGCCCAGGCAGAGGTTGCCCTGGCTGCCCCCGAACAGCGGCACATAGCCCCCCTGGGGCGCAAACAGGTAGTACCCGGGCACCCCGATCGGCAGGGACTCGGTGACCAGCACCACGAGGTTCTGGGCCACGGTGGCGTTGCCCAACACGCGGGTGTGGCTTTCGAACCCGGTGGAGTTGGGGTTGCTCAGGCACGGGTTGCTGCTGATTTCCCCTGTGCAGGCCCCGCCGCAGTGCAGGGGATCGAAGATCACCGCCCCCATGTCCAGGCGCGTGCCGTCGGGATCGGTCGGCAGGACGGGATCCCCCGTGTCGATGGCCGGAGAGCCCGGCATGAGGTGCAGGTCGTTGGTGGTCCAGAAGCGCGGGTTGCCGACCCGGTTGCCGGTCCCGGGCGTGACCGTCGGCAGCAGGCTGTAGCGCACCTGGGTACTGGCCTCCTGCGCATTGGGCTGACACGCGTGCACGATCACGTGGCTGAGGTTGCAGCCGTAGGTGCCGCCCCCGCCGGTGGTGGCGAACCCTTCGATGATCGAAACGTTCAAGAGTTGCGCCGGACCGTAGAGCGTACCCCCATAGGCGACCCCCGTTCCCGGGCTCGCTTCGCTGCGGCAACGTTTGAATTGGCAGCGGTTGATCTGAATGCCGGCCGAAAGGCACTGCAGCGCGCCGCCCTGGGCTTCCCCATGGGCCAGCGCGACGTTGTCCTCGAACAGGCAGTTGCGCAGCAGCCCGGTCCCCTCGAGGGCCACCGCGCCGCCGCTGGCGCGATCGGTCAAACCGCCCGGCAGATTCGCCAGGGCCTGGTTGCCCGAGAACCAGCAGTTGTCGATGGCGGTCGAGGTGCGCGCCGAAACGGCGCCTCCGCGGGCTTCGCCGCCGGCCAGGGCGCCCGCGCGGGCGCGGTTGTTCACGAAAAAGCTGTCGGTGAGGAACGCCGGACCGGCTTCCACGTGCACAGCGCCGCCTTGGCTCGCTTCGTTGTTGGCGAGATAGGTGCCCGTAACGAAGAGGGATTCGGCCCCCCACTTGTAGATCGCCCCGCCGGATTGGCCCGGGCCCGCGGCCTGGTTGCCGGTCACGAAACAACCGAACAGCGACGCCCGGCACCCCACCAGCGCCAAGGCGCCTCCGACCGTCGATCCCGTCTGGTTGTCGGAGAACGAACACGTCTGGGCGAGCATGTCCCCGTCGTACCCGAGAATCGCGGCCCCTGGCAGCAGATCGCTCTGGAACCCCGCAAAGCCACTGCTCAGGAATTCGCTGATGCAGCCGTCCAGGTACATGCCGCGGCCCGGCACCCCCGTGCCCGAGAACTGGCAACTGTGGACATGGACCACCGCGTCGCTGGCGCGCAGGTGCATCGCAGCGTCCACGGCTCCCGTTCCGGCCGGCCCAGGCAAGAAACTGCAGTTGTCGGCCGTCACCGCACCGCCTTCGAGGAACAAGCCGCCATAGGTGCCCGGCGCGCCCGCCTGGAACGTGCAGTCGACAAGTTCCAGGTTCGAAGTCTTGCCATAGACGCACCCGGCTCCACCGTTGCCCGAGAAGGTGCAGGTGTCGAGCAACGGATTGCCGTTGACCACGTACACCGCGCTGCCGGAACCGGGCGCCAGATTGCCCTCGAAGACGAGATCGCGAAGGGTCGGCATCGATCCTTCGATGAACACCGCTCCCGCCGCATTGGCACTCACCCCGGGCGCGTTGCGCAGGGTGAACCCCTCCAACCCGGCCTGACGACCTTCCCCACTCACGAACCGCACCAGGGCATGTTGGGCCGAACCCGGCCCCAAGCCGCTGAGGAAGGTCACCGCAGCTCCGCCGGTGGATTGCACCAGCACGGCCTTGCCCCCGAAATCGATGGCCTCATCGATGTAGTCTCCCGGGGCGATCAACAGCACATCGCCGTTGCCGGTGCTGGTCTGGGCCAGCGCGTAGTCGATGCGCGCATAGGGCTGCGATTGGGTGCCCAGGCCGGGGGCGGCGGCGCTGGCGTCCACATACCAAGTGGCCTGCGGAATAGGTGCGGCCAGGAGCAGGGGGGCGAAGAACATGAAACGGAAGTGCAGGCGGTTTTTTGGGGGGGCGAAAACGTCCGCAGGCGCGGCCATCGCCCCAATGGCTCTACTGTACGCAGGATCCTCCGTCCCGCCAGACCGGCAAAAATGTGCGATCGGCGGGAACGGGCGCGGCCATCGTAAGGCCGCTAGCGGCACCGGCTACGGGCCGCCCCTGGCTTGCCCCCGCATGGGGCATACTCCCCCTGCCGCCGTCTCGGGGCGAGAAAGCCGGATCCGGCTGTGCTGCTGTGCCCTGCCGATCCCGACTTCCCGGCCCGCTTCCCCCTCCGCCCGGCGCCTCCACAGGTACACGTCTGCGCTCCGCAGGCCCAGCGGACATCGCCACGAAACGGACCTACCCCACCGCGCGCTACCCCACCGGCGCACTGGCCAACCGGCGCACTGGCCAACCGGCGCACTGGCCAACCGGCGCACTAGCCCATCACTCTGGCCCGCCACACCGCAGTTGCGCAATTTCTGCGCACCCGCTGTCACACCCTGCGTACCCCACGCGAGAACGGATCTCATGAGTGCTTCTCGGCTTCTCCCTGCTTCGCCTGCGAAGAGCCCACGAATGCAGGAAACCGGCTCGAAGGACGCGGATCGACCGCCGCGGCATGGCTATACTCGCTGGCATGAAAGTCCAGCGCAGCAAGAAGCGCGGCGTCTATGCCGCCACGGTCGTCGGCCTCTGGTTGGTTTCGGGATGTTGGCTGACTTCCGCCCAGCCCGGTTCCAAGACCCAACAGGAGATGGACATGAGCGCCCGCTTCCTCGTCTTGTCTCCGACGTGTGCGCGTTGCCACACAGCGGTGGATACCGCGAAAGCGCTTTGGAACGAAGACGGTGAGGACATCTCGCCGGTCGGGACCTGGAACGCTTCGGTGATGGCGAACTCCTTCACCGATCCCTATTGGCGCGCGCAGATGGAACGGGAACGGGCCGCCGCCGGCGAAGCGGACGTCACCGCGATCACCGAGTTGTGCACGCGCTGCCACGCCCCTGCGGCGATCCACGAAAATCGGCTCGAGGGCATCGCCCCGCCGACCCTGGCGCAACTCGACGCCGATCCCGCGGCCCACGAAGGCGTCACCTGCACGGTCTGCCACCGCATGAACGGCGACGGCTTCGGCGAAGAGCGCACCTTCCACGGCAACCTCGTGCTCGATGGCGAAGCGAACCTCTACGGCCCCTATCCCGATCCGTTCCCCGGTCCGATGGCCAACATGAGCGGATACAACATCCACTTCGGCGCTCACATGGTGGAATCGGCCCTGTGTGGCACCTGCCACACGCTGGAGACCGGACACGGCGATGCGCTGTTCCTCGAGCAGTCGCCGTACCTGGAGTGGCGCAACAGCATCTTCAGCCACGAGGCAGGCAGCCCCTTCTCGCGCTCCTGCCAGGATTGCCACATGGAAGCCAAAGGCGACACCATGCTGGCCCACAACCCCGGCGGTGGGGATTTCCCCTTCCTTGAACCGCGCCCCGCGGTGCGTTCGCACGGCATCATGGGCGGCAACGCGCGGTTGCTC
The DNA here is from genome assembly GCA_041398705.1 of Planctomycetota bacterium. GTDB lineage: Bacteria > Planctomycetota > UBA1135 > UBA1135 > NORP259. The sequence goes on from JAWKUI010000004.1 coordinate 497,428, forward strand.
GACATGCTGCGCATGGGACGCGAGGAGCTCGGGGTGCGCGCGAGCGCGGACGAACTCGCCGAGATGGCTGCCGCCACGCGCCACTTCCTCGGCAGCGAGAGCGCGATGGTCGAGATCGAGCCGGGCGACACCTCCAAGGACCACCTGCGTTTTGCCGTGCGCGTCGAGAACCGCACCGGCCACAAGCTGCCCTCGGGCTATCCGTCGCGCCGCGCCTGGCTCGAAGTCACGGTGCAATCCGGCGGCGAGACCTGGTTCGCTTCGGGCGTGCCGGACAAAGCCGGTCGCATCGTGCCCCAAGGCAAGGACTTCGACCTGCCCCACTACCAGGTGATCGAAAGGGCCGAGCAGGTGCAGGTCTACGAGCTGGTGGCCCTCGACAAGGCGGGCAAAACCACCACGCAGCTCAGCGCCATGGCCACCCAGGCCAAGGACAACCGCCTGCTGCCGCGCGGCTGGTCCAAGGAAGGCCCGCACGCGGAGCGCACCGCCCCGGTCGGCGTCGACGAGGACGACGATTTCACGGGCGGCGAGGACTGGGTCTGGTACGACCTGGAGATCCCCGCCGAGGTCCGCGCCACGGGCAAGGCCCCGATGGTCAGCGCCCGCCTGCTCTTCCAGACCATCCCCCCGGGTTGGGCCGATGCCCACCGCGGCGTGGACAGCCCGGCGAGCCAGCGCTTCCTGAAGCTCTACGACGCGGCGGAGGTGCACTACGAGGTGCTCGCCGAAGCCCGCCGCGTGGTGCGCTGATCCCCTCCCGCGAACGCGGCGGCGCGGTCCCAGATGGTCCGCGCCGCCGCGATTGCATTTCCGGCCCCCCGTTCCCGGGCCCGGCCCCACGGATCCGGCGCCCCGGCCGCGAACCCGGGGGCACCATGGGCTAGGATAGGACCCCGCCCAAGGCTGCCCGTGACCCAACTCGTCCTCTACTACCACCGCGACTTCGACGGCATGGTCTCCGCCGCCGTGCTCGCCCGGATCCTCCGCAAACGTGGCGCCAGCGACATCCGCTTCCGGCACATCAACTACGACCAGAAGCGCGATTGGCTCGAGTTTGCCCAAGGGGAACGCTTCGCGATCGTGGACTTCCACTTCCACCCGCGCGCGGAGTACTGGTTCGACCACCACCCCACGACCTTCCTCAGCGACAACCTGCGGGAGCGCTACGAACCCAGCGAGAGTTGGGCCTGGGATCCCGAGTCGCCCTCCTGCCCGCCCCTGATCCTGGCCCACGCCGAGCGCCACTGGGGGTATCACACCCCCGAACGCTTCCGCGAGATGGCCTGGTGGTCGGACATCATCGATGCCGCCACCTTCAAGGACGTGGACCAGGCCCTCTTCGCCGACGACCCGGCCCTGCGGATCATGCGATCGCTGACCGTGGCCCCGCACCCGAACTGGACCGACGAGATCACGGGCGCCCTTTCCGGCGGCACCCTCGACTCGGTGGCGAACCGCGCCGACGTGGACAAGGCCTATGCACGCGCCGCCCGCAACCGCGACCGGGCCCTCGAACAGTTCCCCGGCACCGTGCTCTGGAAGCGCGGCCCGATCCTGTTCTACGACGCGGCTTCCAGCAAGGTGCGCCGCGAGCGGTTCGCGCCCTTCTACCACCATCCAGACCTTTCGTACGCGGTGGGCGTGATCCCGACGCGCGCGGGCTTCCATATCACCTGCGGCGAGAACCCGTGGAATCAGCCCCAAAACGGGGTGCACGTGGGCGAATTGCTCGGCAAGTACGGCGGCGGTGGCCACCGGGCGGTCGGCGGCGCGAATCCGCCGAGTCTGGCCGCGGCCCTCGAACAGGGCGCCGAAGTGGCGGAGTTCCTCTACCAGCACATGACGCAAGGCGCGTGAGTTCCATGGCCGATACCCCGGGCCCGAAAAGCCTCTTCGAGTTCGATTCCGCCGGTCTGCAAACCCGCATCCAGGAGCTGGGTGGGCAGAAGTTCCACGGCCGCATCCTGCGCCAGGAAGTGTTGCGCCAGGGTCTGCTCGACGCCTCCGACCTGACCAACTTGCCCCAGGCCCTGCGCGACCGCTTGCCGGCGGAACTGCCGCTCCTGCAGGGCAAGGAGCTCGATCGGCGCACCAGCGCCGATGGCACCGTCAAACTGTTGACCGGTTTCGAACCGCGCGCGGGCCGCAGCGGCTCGATCGAAACCGTGTACATGCCGCCGCGTTCGAAGAACAGCACCAAAGGCGCCACCGTCTGCGTCTCGACCCAGATGGGTTGCCCGGTGCGCTGCCCCTTCTGCGCCTCCGGCCTCGGCGGCCTGCTGCGCAACCTCGAAGTGCACGAGATCGTCGAGCAATTCGTGCGCGCACGCCACCTCGGCCCCATCTCCCGCGCCGTGGTCATGGGCATCGGCGAACCCCTACTCAACCTCGAGAACCTGATCCAGGCCCTCGAAGTCGTGCGCGAAGGCATCGAACTCGGCGCCCGCAAGGTGACCGTCTCGACCGTCGGCTTCCCCGACCGCCTGCGCCGCGCCGCCGCCGCAAACCCGCGCTTCGACCTGGCCATCAGCCTGCACAGCGCGATCCAGGAACAACGGGACCGCCTCGTACCCGCCATGGCGGGCGTGCCGATCGACGACGTGCTCGAAGCCGGCGACGTCTGGTTCGAGACCACGGGCCGCGAAGTGACCTACGAGTACGTGCTGCTCGGCGGCGAAAACGATCGCCCCAGCCACGCAAACGCCCTGATCGACCGCCTCGAAGGCCGCCGCGCGACGATCAACCTGATCCCCTACAACCCCAGCCCCGAGCTCCCCTTCCGCCGCCCCGCCGCGGACCAGGTGCAGCACTTCCAGGCGGCGCTGGAGGATGCGGGATTGGTGGCCACGGTGCGCTGGTCCCGCGGCCTCGCGGAGTCGGCGGCGTGTGGGCAACTGCGTACGCGATGATGGTTTGGCCTTGTCTGGTGGGCGGTTCTGGAAATGGAATTACGTAACGTACCGAAGCGGGTTTAAGTAGTCACACAATTCGCTCGCGTGCGAAGCACGCGCGTGTGTGTGACTCAAACCGCTTCGGTACGTTACGCAATTCCATTTCAGAACCGCCACCAGACAAGGGCAAACCATCATCGCCCAAGCCACCGCTGCAGATACTCCCCAAGCCCCGCCATCTGCGCCTGGGCCCCCGCAATCGCCGAATCATCGCGGGTACTCTGCGGATCCGACTCGACGTAACTCAACCGATCCGCCTCCCCAGGCCGGCGCACCAGCCTCCAGCGCGCGCTGCGCACCCAGCCGCCGCCTTCGCCATCGTTTGCGAGCACGTAACCGCGCCACACGATCGGGCGTTTGGTGAGCATACGCGCGAAACTGTCCGCCGTGCCGAATGCGCCGACGCGGCCGGCTTCCCAGCCGCCGCACAGATCGAGCAGCGAAACGCCGAGGTCCGCCAGGCTCACCACCGGGGTGCGCACCTCACCCGGCTCTGCTTCGCCCGGCAACCACACGGCTAGCGGGATGCGGTGCAAGGCCTCGCTCAGCGGCTCGCTGCTTGGGTCCCCCGCCAACGCGCACACCGCCCAGACGCGGCCATCTCCGGTCTGGCGCCCGGCCAGCGCGGCCTGCAGGGGCTCGCGGCCCGGTTCCGTCAGGAGTTGCACGTAGAGGCCCGGTCCCGGCGCGTTCAACAGCGCCTCGCGATCGGTGCCATCGCCGCGGCCCGTGGCATATCCCGCCGCCTGCCAAACCGACTCCCACTCCGTCGCCGCCTGCTGGCCGCCGAGCGAGAGCAGATCCTCGAGGTTGCGCTCTGGGGACCCGAAACGCACGTAGGCGGCGTCGAACCGAATGCCTCCCGGCGCGAGCTCCCCGCCCAGCCACGCCGGTTCCTTCAAGCCGGGGCTTACGAGCACGACCACATCGGGCCGCTCCCCATCCAACGCTCCCGAGGCGGGCGTTGGCCGCGCCTCGCTGCGCTCGCGGCTGCAACCGACGAGCCCCGCGAGCAGGAGAACAACCACCCACGCCGAGCGCGGGACACCGGCGGCCCAATCCGGCCGGCGAAGGAAAACGGCGGCGGAAGGGTGGCCCATGGCGTACCTCGATCGGCGTGGGGTTTGGGAACTCAGGCCTGCAGCAGCGCGCCGAGGGCGTCGCGGGTGCGATCCAGGGCCATGTCGACTTCGTCGGCGGTGACCACGAGCGGCATGCGGAAGCGGATCGCGCGCGGGCCCGAGGGCAACACGAGCAATTCCCGCTCGCGCATGGCGGCGATCATCTTGTTGCGCACTTCCCCGCTTTCGAGGGTGAAGGCCACCAACGAGCCCGTACCGCGCACGTTCTCCATGGCGCCCTTCTCGCGCGCGATGCCGCGCAGGCCGGCGATCAGTTGTTTGCCGCGCTCCGCGACGTTCTGGTCGAGCTTTTCGTTCAGGATGATCTCGATGAACTTCTTGCTGCGCACCATGTCGACAAGGTTGCCCCCCCAGGTCGAGTTGATGCGGCTCGGGCGCACGAACACGTTGTCCGGCACTTCGTCCACGCGGCGGCCCGCATAGATTCCGCAGACCTGGCTCTTCTTGCCGAAGGACACGATGTCGGGGCGCACGCCCTTCTGCTGCCACAACCACGGGGTGCCCGAACCGAAGAAGCCGGTCTGCACCTCGTCGAAGATCAGGAGTGCCTCGTGGCGGTCGGCGTATTCGCGCAGCTTGGCGAGGAATTCCGGGCGGAAGTGCACGTCACCGCCTTCGCCCTGCATCGGCTCGAGGATGATCGCCGCAACGCGGCCTTCGAAATCGGCAAACGCCTTTTCGATCTCGCCGCAGGCTTTGGCCTCTTCGGCCGCGATGTCGTTGCAGATGTTGCCGTCGAGGTCGAACTCGATGCCCGGGTTGTGCACCCGCGGCCACGGGAACTTCGGGAACAGCGCCACCTTGTCCGGCACGGTGTTGGTCAGGCTCATCGTGTAGCCCGACCGGCCGTGGAACGCCGCTTTGAAGTGCAGGATGACGAGGTCATTGCCGTCGTGCACCTTGTCGACGCCGACCTTGTGCGCCTTCCAGTCGAACGCGACCTTGAGCGCGTTCTCGACCGCCAGGGATCCCCCCGACACCCAGAAGTGGTGCGGGTACCCTTCCGGGGTCACTTTGGTGGCGAAGGTCTCGACGAACTCCGCCATCTGCGTGGTGTACAGGTCCGAGTTGGCGGGCTTGTTGCGGCCCACGAGCTCGATCTCGCGGCGGAACCCCTCTTCAAGGGTCGCCGGGTGGTTGTAGCCCACGGGCCACGACGCGAAACAGGTGAAGAAGTCCAAGTAGCGCTTGCCGGCCCGCGAGTCGTAGATCCAGGAGCCTTGCGACTTCTCCAGGTCCATGACGAACGGGAATCCATCGGCGAGCTGGTGGCGCTTGAGTACTTCGTGAACGTGCTTGGGATCGATCATGGTTGCCTCCAGTTGGGGTCGCGTTGCGCGCGCCCGCTCCCCCTCAAGGGCGGGTGCGCCAGGGGTGTTCACCGCGGCACAGGGCCAGGGTCGGCGTCATGCGGCAGGCGAGTTGCTCTGCCGTATCGGCCTCCACGTTGGTGAAAATTTGGCGAGGGATTATAGCACTCCGGCCGGAGGGGGTCGAGGTGGCCTCGTGGATCAAGGTGGCGCCCTTTCCCAAGGCGAAACGCTGCGCCTGGGAAACCTCTTCCGCCTGGTATGGGACCCATTCCGGGACGGCGGCAGACCCCTCCTCCAGGCGCTGCAAGAGTCGCGCGGTGAGCTCGGAAAGGCGGGTGGCCGGCACGTGCCACGTGGCCGCCGCATCGGCGCTCAAACCACCCCAAACCGGCGGTCCGAAGGTGGACTCCAGGGCTAGGTCCAACCATTCTTCGAGATCGGCATCCGCGGGCATGGTCAGGCTCTTGCGTTGCATAGCATGGAGCTGAACGTCCCCCGCCCGCGCCGGGGTGGCCACGCCGAAGCCAAACGGCACCCCGCTGGCGGCGGAGCGCGGCCTGCCCCCCGTTTCGCTGTTCCATTTTTCGAGCCGGCGCAGCGAGGGGGAGTCGGCGTAGGCGACAAACAGGGGCCAATCGCCCGGGGCCGGCAACGCCCGGCGCAACAATTCCACCGGGGCGCAAATGGGCATCAAACCCTCCACGGGCGCGCCGACTGCGAGCAATGCGCGGTACAGGCAGTCGAACCATTCGGGTAGGGTCTCTTCGACCCCCACCACCACCGGTCGCCCCGCCGCGAGCAAGGCCAGGATCCAGCCCCAGTCCCGGCCGCCGCCGGAGCGCCAATCGCAGGTGACGAAGGCCGGACCCGCGCCTTGCACCGACGGCATCGTCACCGCCGGACGGGGTGCGCCGCCCGACCAGGCCATCAGGGGCCCCTCCGCCCACGCGGCATCGAGTTCGGCCCAGAACGCCGAGGGCAGCGACCAGGCAGGGCGCGTCGGTGCACCCACCCCCCATGCCGCCGCCACCTCTTCCGCCGAAGGCCGCCGCACCGGCCGCCTGGCCCCCGAGCCCTTGGGTCCGCGGGGCACGAAGGCCTCCCCGCGCGTGATCGGGCGACCGAACAGGCCCCATTCGATCGGGGCCGAATTCTCCATGGAAGGGACCTCGGACATGGTGCGCCCCCAGAGTATCCTGGGCCCCGTCCCAACCCGCCGCTTTTCCGCCCCCCGGGGCCCTAGGCGGCAGATTGACCCCCATGGGCCCGCGACGGGCCCCCTCCCGGCCCACTTCCGGGCCCACGCCTTTGCCCCTCCCCGCCATGAACCCACCGCCCCGGGAGCCGCGCCTGCGCCTGCGTCGGTCCATGCGCGTCGTGCGCAGCGGGGATTTCCAGCGGGCCTTCCGCCTGGGCAGCCGGGCGCGCGCGGAGTTCCTGCTGGTGGTGGCGCGCGAGACCGAAGGGCCGACGCGGCTCGGGCTCAGCATCGGCAAGCGCATCCACAAACGCGCCCACGACCGCAACCGCCTCAAGCGCATCCTGCGCGAGGCCTTCCGCCTCAGCCACGCCGAATTGCCCGCGGGCCTGGACCTCGTGATCGTGCCGGCCGCCCCCGGCGTGCGCCCGACTTTGGACCAAGCGCGCAAGGAACTCGTGCTGCTCAGCCACAAGGCCGCACGCCGACTGCGCGAGAAACGCGCCCAGGAGGCCGCCGGATGAGCCCCACCTGGTTGCGCACGTTGTGGCTGCTGCCCGTGCACCTGTACCGGCGCGTGATCTCGCCGCTCAAACCGCCCACCTGCCGGTTCCACCCGACCTGCAGCCACTACTGCGTGGAAGCCGTGCACACGCGCGGCATCCTGGTGGGCACCGCCCTGTCCATCTGGCGGCTTCTGCGCTGCCAGCCCTTTGCGCGTGGCGGGTACGATCCCGTGCCCCCCGCCTCCGTTCCCCGGGACGCCAGCCGTCCCCAGCCGAACCGAACCTCGGAATGAACCGCTTCTTCCTCGCCCCCCTGGCCCTCGCCCTCGTTCCCAGCGCCTGCCAATCGACCCAAGGCGGCGGCGCGCCGAAAACCCACGTGCCCGAGCCCCCGATCCCGGGCCTCGTCAACGTGGACCACCTGATCCTGCCCCAGGAAACCCATTTCGCGCACCTGTGGCAGGTGACCCGCGGCGGGGAGAACGCGGAAGCGTATTGGAGCTTTGACGGCAAGGCCCTGTCGATGCAGTCGACCGTGCCGGGCGCGAGCTGCGACCGCATCTTCCACACCTCCGCCGATGGCCTCGTGCCGGTGTCGAACGGCAAGGGAGTGACGACCTGCGCGTACTACATGCCCGACGGCAAACACGTGCTGTTCGCTTCGACCCAGTCGGCGCACGAGGAGTGCCCGCCGAAAGCCGATCAAAGCCGCGGTTACGTCTGGGCCCTCTACCCCGAATACGACATCTTCGTCCGCAACATCGAAACCGGCGAAGAGCACCTGCTGATCGGCGGCCCGGGCTACGACGCCGAAGCCACGGTTGCGCCCACCGGCGACAAACTCGTCTTCACCTCCCTGCGCAGCGGCGACGTCGAACTCTGGACCGCCAACCTTGACGGCACCAACCTGCACCAAGTCACCGACAAGGTCGGGTACGACGGCGGCGCGTTCTTCAGCCCCGACGGCCAGTGGTTGGTGTTCCGTTCGACCGAGTTCGGCACCGAAGACCGCGAGCGGCGCATCGCCGACTACCAGTCGCTGCTCGCCCAGGACCTGGTGCGCCCCAGCCGCATGGAGCTGATGCTCGTCAAAGCCGATGGCAGCGAGCGCCGGCAACTGACCCAACTGGGCGGCGCCAACTTTGCGCCGTCGTTCTTCCCCGGCGGCAAGCGCATCATCTTCGCCACCAACCACCACGACTCGAACAAGCCGGCGATGAACTTCGACATGTTCGCTGTGGACATCGACGGCGGCAACCTCGAGCGCATCTCGTGGTTCAACGGCGAAGATGGCAAGCAGTTCGACGGCTTCCCGTTGTTCAGCCCGGACGGCCGCTTCCTGGCCTTCTCCAGCAACCGTGGCGACGGTCCGCCCCGCGAGACCAACGTGTTCATCGCGGAGTGGAAGTGACCGGCTCGCGCCCCGCGTCCAGCACGCGGGGCGCGCGGCGGTGCTGCGCGTACAAATCCTGGCCAGCGGCAGCGGCGGCAACTGCACCCACGTGCGGGCCGGCGAAATGCATGTGCTCGTGGACGCGGGGCTCACCATGCGTGCGCTGACCCCGCGCCTCGAGCAAGTGCGCATGCCCTACCGCGGCATCGAGCACATCCTCGTCACCCACGGCCACCTCGACCACGCGCGCAGCGCGGGCGCCCTCGCCAAACGTCACGAGGCCACCGTACACTGCCCGGAAGCGATCATGGCCCACCGCGCCGTGGCCCGCGCCCCGCGGTTCGTGGGGGCCGCCGATGGCAAACGCTGGTCCCTGCGTGGCAAACACCGCGACGAGCTCGAGGTCGAAGCGGTGGCCCTGCCGCACGATTGCCACCCGACCTTGGCCTACCGCCTGCGCCATGGGGAGCAATCCCTGGTCGTCTTGACCGACATGGGCCGGGTCGACACTGACATCGCTCGGCGCCTGTCGGGAGCGGAGGTGCTCGTGTTCGAGTTCAACCACTGCGCGCGCATGCTGGCGGAAGGCCCCTATCCCGAATCGCTCAAGCGCCGCGTGGGCGGCGAGCAAGGGCACCTTTCGAACGACCAGGCCGCGCAGATGCTGCCGTACTTGGCGAGCGACCGCTTGCACACCCTCGTGCTCGCCCACCTGTCCGCCCACAACAACCGCCCGGAGCTGGCGGTGGAGGCGGCGACCACCACCCTCGAACGCCTGGGTCTCGGCCACGTACAGGTCGTACTCGCCAAACAGGACGAAGCCACCGCCCCCATCGACGTCTGATGCCGAACCCGATCCTCGATTGCATGGGCGCCCACCGCACGGTGCGCCAGTTCCTGCCGGATCCCGTGCCTAGCGCCCACATCGAAACCGCGGTGCGCGCCGCGCAGATGGCCGCCACCTCGAGTTGGATCCAAGCCTATAGCCTGTTGCAGGTGAGCGACCCCGCAACGCGCCTCCAGCTCGCCGAACTCGCCGGCGGCCAGGCCCAGGTGCACGAAGCCGGCGCGTTTTTCCTCGTGCTCGGCGACAACCGCCGCCACGCCGCCATCCAGGCCCAGCACGGCAAACCCTTCGAGCACAACCTCGAGGTGTTCCTCACCACCACCATCGATGCCAGCTTGTTCGCCCAGAACCTGACCCTGGCGTTCGAATCGCTGGGGTATGGCACTTGCTACATCGGTGCCATGCGCAACGACGTGGCGCGGCTGGTGCAAGTGCTCGACCTGCCCGCGCACGTGTACCCGTTCTTCGGCCTGTGCGTGGGCCGACCCGCCCAGGATCCGGGCCTGCGACCGCGCCTGCCGCTCGAGGCGGTTTGGCAAGTGGATCGCCTCGCGGCCGAAACCGACCTGCCCGAACACATCGCTGCGGCGGACGCGCTCGCCACGCCCTACTACGCCGAGCGCGGCCAACCGAAGCGCAACTGGAGCGGCGCCATGGCCCGGCGCTTCGACCACCTCGAGCGGGAACCCCTACGCGCGGACTACGAACGCCAGGGCGCGCGGCTCGACTGAACCGCGCGCCTCACGGGCCTACCAAGCGCTGTCGAGCACGAGCGCAGTCTGAGAGTTCGAAAGGTACCGGCCGGCGCTGGACTGGAAGACCGCCTGAAGGCGCAGGGTCCGGTGCCCGAACGGAGGCAGGTCGCCTACGGGCACGGCCATCGTCCACTGCCCGCTCGCCGGCACGACCCCGAGCACGCGCCAGGGAACGAGATCCCGGCCCAGTGCCGGACTCACGAGCCACGGCGCCGCAGCGGTGTTGCTGCTCCACGCGAACTCCGGACTGCTGACGAGCGAGACGAGGTCGCCGGGTTGGCCGCGCAGGGTCAGGGTCAGGGTCGCTGTATCGCTGATCCAGTCTTCCACAGAAATGCGCCGGGTACTCGCGGCAACCGGATTCAGCGCGGCATTGAGCGAGTTGTAGTACCCCTCCTGCCAGGCGATGTTGGAATTCGTACCCACCAAACCCCAGCCCGGAAAGCCGTGGCCGAACGACAGCACAAAGTCATCGTAGCCGTAGGCACCCCCTTCGAAGATGCACAGGCTCGCGAACACCTCACTCGCTTCGATCGAAGTGGCATCGCCTCCATCGCCTCCGTACCCGGGAATGAACCCTGAGCCGAAGTAGCCATCCCCGCCAGTGCCCCCCGCCGTGCTCACCCGCGACAAGAACACGTGGCTGCTCTCGATGCGCAGCGCCCCTTCGCCGTCGATGCCATCGCCGGACAGTCCAGTCCCGACACCATCGCTGCCCCGGCGTCCCACGAACGTCGAATCGCTGAGGGATACATCCCCGCAGCCGGCGATCCGCGCCACCCATTGATCGTCGAGCCCCACGCCCCCGGCCATGCCCACGTTCAGATCGCGCAGGCGCAAACTGCCTTGGCAGCTGTCCGCGTTAAGGCCCCAGTCCCAGGCGTTCCATTGGGTGACATGGGCCCCCACCAACACGATCGCTTTGCCGGCGGAAAGTCCCTGCAAAGTGATCGTGCCGGCGACTTCGTACTGCGTGCCCAGCACCCCCGGCACGATGGCCACGTCGAGGTCCCCTACGGTGAACCCCGGCACTGGAGAAGCGAACACCCGGATCACGTCCCCATCGCTAGCGAGGGCCAAGGCTCCATCCACGGTCCCTGCATCGGGCGTGGCGCCTCCCACATCCCAGACCTCCGCATGGCACAACGGGACCGACAAGGCGCCGATCGCGAACAGACGGGCAGCAAGGCAGGAATGCGAAACGAGAAAGCAGCTCATGTTCACTCCATCGGCAGGATTTCCATGGCAGGTCGCGTTGCGTGAAGCCGAGGCAATCCAGAGCGCAGATCGCCGAACCCCACATAGACCAGGGTAGCACTCCCGCCCGATCCCGCCATGCACCCTTCCGCCTACGGCCCAGGCCGCGCCGTTTCCGTGGTCAGCCCATGGCTTCGGATCCGGGAACGGGTGGCAAAGCGCGCGCCCTCGAAAGCCCCTTGCCAGGCCCTTGGAGCCCTCCCAAGGCCTCCATTCGCCCCTATTCCCAGAATCCAGGAAATCGCACCGGGCTCGGCCCGTACGGCGGATGTCCCTTTTGCATTGCCCCCATGCCCCGCTCGCTTCGTTGGATCCCATTCGCCATCGTGCTGCTCACCCTGCTGGCCGGCCTCTTCCTGCTGAAGGGCATCCCCGGCGCGGACGCCTTGTTGGGGTCCAGTACGAATGGCAGCGAGGAAGGTTCGTCGCCGCCGGCCCTGCGTCTACCCGGTGGCAGCTCCGCCCCGGATCCAGCGGAGGTCACACTTCCCGCCGAATCCGAACCGAAACCAGGGCCCCGCTCGCAGCGGGAGCAGGTCCCTCTCAACCCCGAAACCCCGCCCCAAGAGCAGGACACAGGGCCCCAGCGCGAGCCAAAACCTCCGGTCCCGCTGCGGTGGAAGGTGGTCGACAACTTTGGCGGAATCCTGCGCGGATACACGGTGGACGTGATCGGCTCCCGGAACGGCAATGCCGAAACCTGGCAGGGAATCACCGATTCGCACGGCCAATTGACGGTGCCAGAACCTTGGCTTTCCGATGAGGTGCAGTTCGACCGTGTGCGGTGCGTTGCCCCCCGGGGCACCGCCCCCCAGCAAGCCGCCCGCATCTTCGGGCAACCCTGGCATCGCCCTTTGGTGGAAGGCGCGATCATCCAAATCGCGCCCATCGCAACTCTCGCGGTTCACTGGCGCGAACCGGTGCCGGCCCTCTCCGCAGGCTGTTCGATCGCCTTGTTCCAAGCCGGGCCAGGCGGTTTGGACCGGGAACCCGAAGCCCTCCTGGACGAGCCGCAACCCGGGAGCCTGAGCCTGGGCGTAACACCGGGAGACTTTCAGCTGGTTTTGCTTCTGCCGGACTCCTTTCCACTGCAACTCGTCGATGCAAGTGGCGCGCCGATGCGCTTGCCTCTGCGTGCGGGTCAGCAAACGGACCTGTACCTCCCGTTTCCACCGATCCGGACCATCGAATTTGCCGTGGATTCAGAAAACCTGCCCAAGGGATTCCAGCTGCAGGCGTGTCTGGTGGGAAAAGCGCTGCCCCGTGTGACATCGCCCGTGCAGCCCGATGGAAGGTTCCGGTGGCAGGTACTGGTACCGGAACCGGAATCCAATGGCCAAGCCTTGCGCTGGCAATCCATCCAAAGCCATTGGATCTGGAACACCGATCCGAATCGCTTCGTGCGCGTCGATCCCGAAGGCGTTGTCACCGAGGGTCCCGATCGAATGATCCCGGTGAACCTGGCTTCAGTTGCCGGAAACGGCGCGCGGTCGAGACTCGCTTCTTTCGACCGCCCCCTCGCGGGCTCCTTGGCCCACGACTTCGATTTCAAGGAGTCGTCCATCCGCATTGCAAAGTGTTCCTTGCCCGCCAATGAACTCTTCCGGCTCGAAAGCGTGTATCCCTCCGGGCCGTGGTCCCGCCTGGAGATGAAATTCGAACCGCGGGAATTGAGTGGAGACCTGGCCCCGGTCAAGCGCTGGAAGATCCGGGAGATCGCCCTCGGAGGCCGCGTGCCTTCCGGCTTGGAACTGGCCCTGTTCGGCGAGGATCCCGCGCCGTTTCAAATCCAGTTCGCCATGGCGCAGGCGCTACAGATCCCGGTTTCCGAATCCGGCTCCCCCCTGAACCTGGCCTTCTCCGCCAGCCCCCCCGTGGGCTGCATCGGCGCCGGCAACCTGCAGCTTCTGGACAAAGGTCCTTGGCCGGACCGGCTGGTTTTGGAAATGCAGACCCTCACCTGCATGGACAAGAAGGGCACACCCCACCCCTTTGCTGTGGTGCGCACGGGCCCAAACGGTGCGGTCGGCATGGCCGATGAACACGGCAGGATCCAGCTTGTCACGTGGCTGGGCTCGTTGCCGACCTTGGCCCCGGATGGCGCCATCGTCGCTGGGCTGGCGCCGATCCTGGACGGGGACTGGCTGATCTTCGAACGCAATGCGCAGACCTCCGGACTGCATCTACAGATCACCGACCACCCCCCCCCCGAGTACCTCTTCGCGCACTTGATCGGGCCCGGCGCAATGAAAGCCTCGTTGCCGATGGACCCCCGCGGATTCGTCCATTTCCCCTACCTTCCTGGCGGGGACTATCAGGTGGTCCTGTTCGATCCGTTCGCGGCGGAAAGCGAGGCAAAGGGGATCTCGCAAGCCTTCTCGATCACGGAAACCCACCCTTCCGCTTCGCTGACCCTGCGCTGGAACTGAAGCGCGCTCAACGGGACCGACCAGGAAACACCGTGCGCGGCCAACCGGGGAACTGCTGCGATTCCCCTTGGGTCACGTCGGCGCCCCGGGGCCAGCATTCGAAGGTCACCGAGCGCGCGCTCTTGCGGAAGCGCACCACGCCGAAACCCGCGCCATTGCCCGCGGATTCGGGGTTGGCGTAGGCGTGCATGGTGATGCGGTTGCCGAAGCCGTCGCGGTAGTCGCCGGTCCAAAGCAAGGGGCTTTGCGCATCGCGATTCGCGCCCGGTAGTTCGTCCAAAGGCCACCACCAGCGGCCGTAGTAGTCGTTCTGCACGGCGGGCACGACGAAGGACCAAGGGCCGTCGCGGAAGGCCTCGAGCCCGTGCTGCACGAGGGTGGCGATGTGCTGATCGCCGCCGATGTGCACCGCGCCGGCGGCCTGGATGCGGGTCAAGGCGCGCAGGCGCCCCGTCTGGGGCCAGCCGTTGCTGTCGAGGTCGGCGTGCAACCGCCCGTCTTTGCTACCGTGCAGATGCGCAGCCCCGGCAAAACCCGTCTGGCTGAGTACGGCGCGCATGGCCGGCCCCTCTCTCTTGCCCCAGCGATCGAGGAACGTCAGTTGCCGCTCGCCGAGCAACACCAGTCCGGGCAAATCGATCGCCGCCGGGTCGTACGCGGGGTCATTGATGTGGTCCGGTCGCGGGCCCATCTTCGGAATCTTGCCGGCCGGGCCGGACTTGAACTTGCGGTCTTCGAGAATCGCAAGGGACAACCACCCGAGTTCGAGATGCGTGAAGTACACGCCGATGCCGCGCTCCACCGGCGCCGGATCCACGGGGTCGGGTAGGTGCGCCGTCTGGCAGCGCTCGACCATGCGCACGTAGTCGGGATGGTGGAAGTACCCCCCATCCGCCCCACCCGCGAGCTTCGCCACCTTGCCGCTCTCCCCCCACAGGTTGCCCTGGCCGATGTCGTGGTCGTCAGGGATGGTGACGCACGGACGGGTTCGGAAGGTCTCTTTGAACTGCGACCCGAACAGCAGCCAGGCGGCGGTGTGCTGCTTGTGGTCGTAACTCTGGTCCCCGAGAAACGCGATCAGGTCGGGGTCGATCGCCTGCACGTTGCGCACCACGTCCGCGCGCGGCCCGCGGTCCTGGTTCGAGTTGCACGACAGGGCGGCGATCACGATTTCGTCGCCCGTGGGCAGGGGCCGGATGCTGCCCTCGAACGAAGCGTGTTCCCCGTGCTCGAGTCGGTAACGCACCGGTTGGGATTCGTGCCAACCTTCGACGCGGAAGCAGGTGCTCCATCCGATCGGGTCCACGTCCGATGCGGCAGCCGGTTGCCAGGCGCCGCCGCGGAAGAACGACAGGCGTACCTCGCGGCTTTCCGTCGGGTACAGCGGATAGAGCTGGGCGGAGATCTTGAGCACCCCTTCGCTTTGGGTGTACAACCCGAACGCGAGCACCTGATCCCGGGCCACCTTCAGCTCGTGCAACCCGCTGCTGTCCTGTTGCCACCAGGCCCCCGTCGCGAAGGTGTCAAGCCCAGGGAACGGGGACGGGGGCGCGGGGCTAGCGGTGAGCACGGATTGCGCAAGGCACGCGGCGGCGAAAGGCAGGAACATGCCCGCCATGATACCGCCGCGCCCGGATCCCGCCCGGGCGGGCCGCTCAGCGCCCGAAACGGCTAAAACGCCAACGCGCGATGGTCCACATGGCGATGAAGGCATCCTTTATGCCGATCTTCTTGCCCTCGTGGTAGTCGCGGTTCTTGTAGCGGATCGGCACCTCGGTCACGCGCAACTTCAGGCGCGCGAACTTGGCGGTCATCTCGGGTTCGACCGCGAAGGTGCGCGACTGGATTTGCAGCTTGCGGGCCACCTCCGCCGGAAAGACCTTGTAGCAGGTCTCCATATCGGTGAGCTTTAGACCCGTGCAGGTGTTCGAGAACCAGGTGAGCAGGCGGTTGCCGAGGGTGTGCCAGAAGAAGTGCACGCGCTCGCCGTCGCCCAGGAAGCGGCTGCCGTAGACCACGTCCGCGCGGCCCTCTTGGATCGGCGCGATCAGGTTCGGGTAGTCCGCCGGGTCGTACTCCAGGTCCGCATCCTGGATGATCACGAGGTCGCCCGTGGCCGCCTGGAAACCGGTGGCGAGGGCGCCGCCCTTGCCCTTGTTCTCGCTGTGGAAGATCGCCCGGATCTCAGGGTGCTTCGCCTCCAGCTCGCGGATGATCTCGCGAGTGCGGTCGACGCTGCCGTCGTCCACGAGCAGGATCTCCTTCTCGAACGGGGTCGCGAGCACCAGGGCGACAATCGCCTCCAGGGGGCGCTCCTCGTTGTAGACGGGCATGACCACCGAGAGTTTCACTAGGCCGGATCCTCCCCGAGGGTCGGGTATTGCGCAAAGAGCTCGCGCAGGCCGAACAGGTCGGCCAGGCCGTGGTGCAGGTTCTGGTACGCCTGGTCCCCTTCGATGCACCACATCGGGCGCAGAAACAGACCCAGGATCTCGCTATCGGAGCGTTTGCGGCGGGCCTGCAGCTCGGAGCGCACGCCCATCCAGTGGTTCCAGTCGCCGATCACGTCGTTGATCGCGAACTGGTCGGCGGCGCCGATGCGGTCGATCGGTTGGCGGCGGGCGCGGGCCTTGCGCAGCTTGGCGCGCAGTTCCTGCCAGCGACCGGCCTTGGGCAGACTCAGCATGTTCTCGATGCGGTAGTCACCTTCGACGGCGCCAAGCCCACTCGCCAGGAACGAGCGGCGCGTGGCCAAAGCCAGCATCGTCGGGAAGACCCGCGCGAAGTTCGCTTCGTCGTAGTTCTTGAGGCAGGCGAGCATCGGGTTGCGCACCTGCAAGAGGCGCAAACGCTCGGGCGGGACCCGGCGCGAGGTGCTCGACAGGTGGTGGTAGCAGCGCGCCGAGGGCACGTAGCAGGTTTTGTACCCCTGCACCCACGAACGCCATCCGAGGTCCACGTCTTCGTAGTAGGCGAAGAAGCGGTTGTCGAAACCACCGAGATCCGCATAGACCTTGGCGTCCATCGCCATGGCCCCGCCGCACGCGAACAGGGTCCAGCGCGGCCGCTCGAACTCGGGACCGAAGGGCTTGCGCAGCCCGTACTGGATGCCGAATCCGTGGAAGTTCATGCCGCCGCCGGCAGAGTCCACGGTTTTGCCGTCCCACGCGTACATCAGACCGCCCGCCGCCTGGACCTGGCCCCGCACGATCGGCGCGACGAGGTTGCGGAAGAAGTCCGGCTCGATGCGCAGGTCGTTGTTCAGGAACACCAGGATGTCGGGCTGGTCGGCGTTGGCCACGCCCACGTTGCAGCCCCCCGCGAAACCGAGGTTGCGCGGGTTCTGGATCAGCCGCACCCAAGCATGTTTCGCCTTCAGGTGGGCCTGGCTGCCGTCGTCCGAACCGTTGTCGACGCAGATCACGTCGAGCTTCTCGCGCGGGTAATCCGCCGCGCCCAGGCTCTCGAAACAACCGTCCAGGTGATGGCGGCCGTTCCAGTTGAGGATGATGATCGAGAGCCGCGGCAGCTCGTGTTCGGCGAGGGGCTTCGCCGGTTCGAGATACAGATCTTGATGGGTTTGGCTCATGGCATTGCCCTAGCGCAGGGCCCTCCAAAGGATCTGTTCGATGCGCAAGTGCAGCGGCGCTCCGGCTTGCCCTTCGGTCGTCACCCGCACCGTGGAGCTCGCTTGGGGTTCGAAGACATCCAGCGGAATCCGCACGGTTTCCTGTTTCCCGCGGCCGGCGCGCGGCAACAGGCTCGCGACCAGCAGTTCGCCGATCCACACCTGGCCGCCCTGCACCAAGCCGGGTTCTTCGGCCAGGAACAACAGGTGCACCTCCATGCAACCCGGCGCATCCAGCGGCACGTCGTACTGCACCCAGCCGCCCGGCCGCAGCAGGGCCAGGTCCTGGCCCTGGCGATCCACCTCGCCGCCACGCTCGCGGAACTCCATGCCGCGCCAGGCCATCGGCGGCGTACGCACGTGCACGGCGCGTTCGATGCAAGCCAGGCCGCGGTAGCGGAACTCGGTCTCGCGCACGTTCTCGTCGAGGGTCTTGAGCGGCGGGAAGTCCTGGCTCAGCTCCGCCAGCAGCCCCGGTTCGTGGACAAACCGGCGCATAACCCGCGCCAGGTCCTGGGCATCCCCCACTTGGAAGTGCAGGCCGTCGATGCCGTCGCGCACGTACTCCGCCATGCCGCCGATGTTGCTCGCGAGCACCGGCGTGCGTGTCAGGTGCGCTTCGTGGATGGTGATGGGCGAGTTCTCAAACCAGAGCGAGGGCACGATCAACACGTCGATCTGCGCGTAGACCTCGGCCAGGCGCGAGTTGTCGAAACGGCCGTGGAAGGTGACGCGGCTGCCGCGCGCCAGTTCTTCGAGCTTCTTGTGATGCTCGTCGGTGGCGGGATCGAAACTGCCGTAGATGTGTAGTTCGATGGGCAGATCGCGCAGGGATTTCATCGCCTGTACGAGGGTCTCCCCGCCCTTGTACCAGGCCAGGGTGCCGACGAAACCGAAGCGCACGTGGCCGCCGGGGTGCGGCGCCTTCTCGAGGGCCGCCACGTGGTCCGTGCGCAGGCCGTTGTCCGAGTAGAGGAACGTGTGCGGGTCGAACGGCCCGTTCGCGAGGTACAGGTCGCGCAGGAAGCGGCTCGGGCTGATGCGCAGGTCGCAGGCGGCGTAGGCGGCGGGCACTTCGCGCTCGCGGCGACGCATGGCGAGGAACTCCCCCGCCCGGCGCCCCAGGCGTGCCCCGGGGGTCGTGAGCCAACTCGCGAGCCGCGCCGCCCGCTCCAGGGTCGGCGGGTTCCAGCGCGCCCACTGCTCGACCACCTCGTGGCCCTTGTCTTTGATGCACGGGTAACAACCCGCGCCCTGGGGATGGTCGCAGCGCGTGCCGTCGGGTTGGATCATCTGCACGCGCGGGCACAGGGCCCAGAAGTCGTGGCAGGTGACCACCGTGGCCACACCCGCATCCCGCGCGATGGCGACGTTGCCGATCGAGCCGTGGATCAGGTGCTGGAAGTGCACCACGTCCGGACGGAACTGCCCGAGCACGCGGGCAAAAACCGCCTCGGCCCGGTCATCCCGATACGAATCGGTGAGGTTGCGGTGGTTCAGGTGGTTCACCATGCGCAACACGCGCAGGCCTTCGAACTCCCCCTCGATCAGCGCAAAGTTCTCCTGGCCGGGCTCGCCGCCGGTGCGCGCGAGGATCGTCACCTCGTGCCCATTCTCGGCCATGCCGCGCGCCAGGTTCAGGCAGTAGATCTCGGTTCCCGCCCACGTATCGGGCGGAAAGCCGTGAACCACGTACAGGATCTTGAGGCGATCGTCGGCGCGCAGCCGCGTGCGCGGCCGGCGCAGGGGATCCTGCGATCCCACCTGCAATCCTTCGAACAGGGCCCGCCGCAAACTGCGCAGTTCCGCGCGCACGGCTTCGGCCGCTTCGCCGATGAGCCCCTCGGCCTCCACCGCCTTCTTGTCCTCGACCTCGAAGTGCCCCAGCAGGAACTCCACATCCCCCTGGGTGCGCAAACAAACGCGACCGAGCCATTGCGCGTTGAAGCGCCCATCGATCTCGCCGCGCGCCCGGTTCTGGGCCGGGTCGTAGTCGTGGCTGTGTTCCACCGTCGCAACGGCGTCGTAGACCACCTGGAAGCCGCCTTCGATCAGCGCGCGCGCCATCAGCACGTCTTCGCCGAAGTTCGTCCGCGGGAAGGGGTGCCGCTGCCAAAGCTCACGGCGCACCGCGCTGGCCACGTCGTTGAAGTTGTAGAGTAGCCGCTGCTCGTCGGGGGTGAGTTCGGCGTAGTTCGCAGGCGCCTCCTGCACCCGGCCTTCGGTCGCGTATCCCGGGTCGGTGGCCGAGAGGATGCGGGTCGACAGACGTGCATCGGGCCGGGGCACGTTGCGGCAGTAGGCCCCGCCCACCTTGGGGTCTTCGAAGTTGGCGACCAGGGTGCGCAGCCACGCCGGACCGGCCGGGATGGCGTCCTGGGTCAGGAACACGAGCAGGTCCCCGCGGCTCATGCTGGCCATCAGGTTGCGGGTGTCCCCGTGGTCGAATTCGACCCCGTGGATGCGGTGCAGGGTCATGGGCACGGGGCTCTGCGCCGCGCGCCCTTGCAAGTACTCCCAGGTGCCGTCCGTGGAGCTCGAATCCACCACCGTGATGTCCCACGGCAGGTCGATTTCCTGGGCCAGCAGCGCGTCCATCGCTCGCTCGAGGAACTCCATGCCTTGCCAGGTGGGCATGTGGACGGAAACGGATCGGATCACGCGCATGGGGGGAGACGCACAGGACCCCGACCGGAGGGGGTCCGGCCGAGCGTCGGGTGGACAAGTCTGCCCGGTCGAACGCCGTTCGGCAATCACAAGTCCGGTTCCAGGCCCCCGCCCGCCAAGGATTTGCGCTGCCTTGGGGCCCCGTTCTCAGAACCAATCCGATCCGTCCCAAGGGGAGATCGGGAGCCGGTTCTAGCGGCTGCCCTGGTACTGACCCCAGACCTGGGCGGCACGCAGGGCCGGCGCCCGCAGCCAGTCCCCGAAACGGCCTCGCTCGCGCAGCAGGAAGCGCGCATCTTGGCGCAGTTCGAACGCCACGCCGCGCAGGACACTCCATAGGCCGGGCCGCACAACCACGCCGTGTACCTCGCGCAGGAAACGCGCGTCCTGGCGGTACCGGGCCAAGGCGCTCGCCGGGCCGTACCGATGGTTGTGATGCACGGCGGCCTGCGCGACGTACTCGACGCAATACCCCGCGTTCAACACCCGCGCCGCCCAGGCGCTGTCTTCGCCGAACGCGACTTCGGGGAACGGGTGCGCGCGCGCGGTTTCCGCGCTCATGGCGCTGGCCACGTTGTTGAAGCGCGCCAAACGGGCCCGTTCGGCGGGCGCGAAGTCCGCCAGGGTGCGGCCGGCGGGCAGGCAGATGCGCCGGCCCTCGGCGCTGGACTCCTGGGACTCGAGCAGGCTGCGCCGCGAGAGGGCATCGTCGCCGGGGTTCGGCAGGTTGCGCGCCCAGGTGCCGGCCACGCGCCGATCCTCGAGCGGGGCGATCAGCGTGCGCACGAAGTCCGTGCCCACCGGCAGGGCGTCCTGGCTGAGGAACACCAGCCGCTCGCCCTGGGCCATCCCCGCCAGGCGATTGCGGGCGGACCCGTGGCCGAATTCGGCCTGGGGCAAGCCTTGCACGCGCACCCCCTGCTCGCGCAAGTACGCCGCCGTGCCATCGCGCGATTCCGAGTCGAGGGCCACGATCTCGAGCCCACGCGGCACCACTTGCGCCCGCAGCGACGGGATCAGTCGCGGCAGCCATTCCATGCCGTTCCACGTGGGGATCAACACGGAGACTTGCGGCGCGTCCATCGCGGCAATCTAGCACGCGGCGCGCCGGGTTCCTGCAGGTGGCCCCGGGCAAACTTCACGCCCGCAGCTTCCCGGATCCGGGAGGCGCGGGAGAGCACCAGCCAAATGAAAAGGGCCACCCGGAAACCGGGCGGCCCCATCCAAGAAACCATGGAGATCACCGCACGTTGCCTGGCAGGCGGGCGGGCGACGATCCCGTTCGGGTCTGGCTTCTAAGGGACTCCGCCGGCGCTCCTTGCAGCTCCGGGCTGGGATGGGTGGCATCCGCTCCTTGATGGTTTCCACCCATCCTCCCCATGGCCCGGGGCATATCACCGGCGGAGTTTGTGGTAGGCCCACGGCGCAGGCAGGGTCGCGCCGCGGACCTGTTCGGGTCACTTCTGGTGGCGCTGCACGTAGTCGATGGCCTTGGCTTCGTATTCGGCGGTCTTCAGGCCCACGACTTTGGCTTCCGCGAGCGCGGCCTCGAGGCTGAGGCCCTCGTCGAGCACGCGGTAGGGAATCCACACGGCGCCCACGCGGTTGGCGGAGCCGCAGTGCAGCAGGATCGGCCGTTGGGCGGTCTTCAGCATCTCCCGGTACTCGGTGAACACCTCGTCGGTGAGCTCATCGACGCCGTTCCACGCCGGGTTCATGTAGTTGAGGCCCAGGTTCTGCACCAGCGCGGCCTCGTCGAACTTCAGCTCGGCGGGCTTGCGCATGTTGATCACGGTCTTGACGCCGCCATCGCGGGCCTGGGCCAGGTCGGCTTCGGCGGGCTGGCTGGCGAGGAACACGCCGCCCAGGGTGTGCATGCGCTGGATCGAGCCGCAGGAATAGGGCTCGAGCACCTCAGTGGTGATCGCCTTGTGCTGTTCCGCAACGGCCGTGTGGCCGTCATCCTTGCAGGAGGAGCAGTTCGAGCAGGCAGACAAGAGACCGGCAACGAGGCCGGCCAGCAGGAAGGATTGCAGTTTCATGGTTCTTGGGGTCGGGGGCTCTCCCCTTGCCCCCTTAGGAACCACCTGCTGGCCCAGGTTCCCGCGACCCGGTGGAAAATCGGTCCGCCTCCCAAAGGAGGCACCCCCTCAGGCGCTCTCGGCGCGCAGGGCGGTCAGAATGCGGCCCTCCAGGCCCTTCGGCCAGGGCTCGCTCTCGTCCATCCGGCACAGTTCCTGGGTGAAATCCAGGGTGCGGAAGACCTCGCCGCAACGCTCGCAGAACAGCCCCGCAGGGAACTGGAACGGCTCGCCGCGGTCCATGCACGACTGCTTGGCTTCGAGCAGGTCCATGCAGATGGCCTTGTCGAGTTCGGTCGGCGGCACCTCGTGGGTCGGCATGGCCTGATCGAGGGCCTTGCGCATGCGCATGCGGCCCCGGTGCAGGCGCGTCTTCACGGTGGCTTCGGGGATATCGAGGATCGCCGCGACTTGGGCAACGGAGAATCCGACGATCTCCTTCAGGACCATCGGCATCCGGAAGTTCTCGGGCAGGCCCACCATGGCCCGCAGGACCGCCTGGCGGCCTTCTTCGCGCACTTCCTCGCTCAGGGGTTCGTCGTCCGGGCCGGGCACCCAGGCCAAGCGTGGTTCGCCCCCCGGCATGAGCTCCTCGAGCGATTCGACCCGATCCGGCTCCCCGCTGCGCTTGCGCTGCATGCGCATACACGTGCGCGCGGCGATGCGATACAGCCACGTGCCCACCTGGGACTCGCCGCGGAACTGATCCCAGCTCCGATAGGCGGCCAGGAAGACCTCCTGAACGAGGTCATCGGCCTGATCGGGATCGCCACAGAAGCGCCGCGCCAAGGTGAGTAACCGCGGCCCTTCCTGCTCGACGAGCATCGGGATTGCGGTTTCCTTTGGGGCGCCGGTGTAGGCGGTATCGGGCAGGTGGAGTTCGGGAGCGTCGGCCATACAAGGAGCGGCGAAGGCCAGAAAGCAGGGTAGCGGTGGCCCCCGGCCCGCGCAAACCGGCCCCGGGCAGGGGTGCCCGGAGCGGGACATGGGGCGAATCGACGCCGCCTGTCCCCGGTTAGGCCCGGTCGCAGAGCTCGCGGAAGTTGCAGCGGCCGCAAGTGGCGCCGGGGTCGATCTGGGGGAAGTCGGCCGGGTTGCCCGTAGACCGGTCCGCATCGAAATGCAATGCGGCCATCTCAGCCATGGACACCCGCATGCGCTCGAGCGTGCGGCTGCGCGACTCGTCATCGGTGCGCAGGGACGAAACGTGATCCTCGCCCAGATAGGCGTCATAACAGACAACCTGATCGGGGTCCGCGCCCCAGGAGGCTTCCGCGAACTCCACGTAGACCTCGAGCTGGAACACGTCGCGCTCCGACGGCCGGCCCGTCTTCCAATCCCACACGTGCACGGTGCCCTGCGCATCGCGGTATGCGAAGTCCGGCACCGCGTAGACCTTGGTGCCGAACCGTTCGAAAGTCGAGAGTTCCTCGCACGCGAGGAATCCCGCCGGCTCCGCCTCGCGCGCCGGACCGAGAGCAGCGGAGTAGAGGAAGTTCCGCACGGCGTTCTCCATGCGTTCGAGGTACCGCTTGCCATAGTCCCCCGCGCGACCGTCGGCCTCCTGGATGCACTCCTCTTCGTAGTGGTGCTCCGCTAGGTGAATGAGTTTCGAAGGCCGCGTCTTCCACGCGCCGCTTCGCGACGTGCGGTACCCCTCGCGCAGACTCTCGGCGCAGAAGCGCTGCAAGTCCTCCGGCGCGAGGATGCGGCCCTGGGCACGCTCCTTGATCCACCGCTCGATCGCCTGGTGCACGAGATCCCCCGCCAGCATCGGCATGCGGGTCATCTTCTTGAGCAGATACGCCTGCTGGCGTTCCTTCGGAGCCCGCCGGTCCCAGCCCGACCAGGACAGGTAGTACTCGTAGTAGTACCGGCGTTTGCATTCGGCAAAGGTGCCCGACCGCGACGCGGACCAGGAGAGTTCGTGCTGGATGGCCATGGACCCACGGTACCGGCGCGGGCGGCAGGCTCCAGTCCGCCGCCTGGTTTGCCGTGCAGTGGCCGCCGTTTTGCCGCCGTATGGGTGTGCCAGCGCCGCGCCGTTGCATACCGGCCCGTCACGTTATTCGCGCTCGCGCGAAAACGTGACAACTTGAACCGGGTACGGTATGTCACGTTATTCCAACGGCGCAACGTACCCGCATGGCCCAAGGCGCAAAACACCGCCCGACGGCGCACTTGCGCAACCACGCATATCCTTCGGGCATGCCCCTGACCTCGCGTAAAACCGTCGCCTGGTCCGATGCTCTGGTCCACGCCAGTCCCCCCCCTGGGGAGACATCGCGTGGCCGCCTTCGTCGCCCTCGCCTCGGCGCCGTGGCCTTCCTCCTCGCTCGCTCCCGGCCGTTCGCCGCAGATGCGGGGGCTCGTGGGCTTGGGGGTGGGTCTGGCGATGTTCTGATGTTGCGTCGCCCCGCTGGGCCTTGGCACCTTGGCCGAGCGGGTGGAACTCGAAGACGAGCGCACCCTGCGCATCGAACATGCGGGTCAGCACCGAGTCCCTCCCGCTGACCGAAATCGATCACATTGCGCAAGGCCCCTGGGGCCACCACCGCGCTCGTACCAAGCGACCGCGCGCCTTGGGGAGAAGTCATCCTGCTGCGCTTGGCCGAACTAGATCCGGGCCCTGAAAACCCGGCAGCCGGTTGAACAACGCCTGGGGCCCCCGCTGCTCTGAAGACGAGAACTGACGGCCCTCGCGCCGCGGATTCTGGGCCGCGTCGGGATCGAACTCCCACTCGACCTCACCCCCGTCGACCAACGTGCGCAGCGCCACCGGCGCCTGCCAGAGGCTGGCCAGCAACCCGAGGATGGCCATCGCGTCCTGCTTGTGCAGGGTGCGCCCGTCGGACTGTGCACGAGATTCAGCCGTTCCCCGGCCGGCACGTCGAGATCGGCCACCTGGATCTTGGGCACGCCGCACCAGGCCGTGCCCTGCAGCAGCTCGCCCTTGAGTTCGCTCCAGAAGCCCCACCCGCCATGCGCCGCCGGAACAGCTCGTGCCGCGCGAAATCCGCATCCACCACCTCGTCGATCAGCGACAGTCGTTACAGCCGCCGGCGCACCGAACAGGTTGCCGCGCTGCTCCAGGTGCCGCAACAGCTCCAAACCCAGCTTGTACGGGTTCAGCGCGATTGCCCCGAATCCGCCGTGCCCCCGCGTGGTACTTCTCGGAAAAGTCGACGATCTCCGAATCATCGAGAATGCCGCCCGTGAGCAGCTTGCTGTGCCAATAGGTCGCCCAGCCTTCTGTTCAGGATCTTGGTCTGACGTTGCGGCAGAAAGTAGTAGGCTTCGCGGCGCACGAGGCTGCAGATCTCGACCTGCCATTCTTCGAGCGGGGCCCGGCGCGCCAGGAACCTGAGCAGATCGTAAGGCGACCTGCCGCCTGTCCCCACCGCCGCCGCTGGGGCAGATAGGGGTCCAGCAGCGTATCCAGGGCCAGAACCCGATCCAGGAAGCGCTCCACGCGATCGCGGCCGAGGCGCGCCATCCAGTGGCCGACCCGGTCGGCGTGGGCCTCCATGCGCTTCTCCATGCCGCGATCCGTCGGCTCGAACCACAGATTGTGCCGGAAAAAGTCCGCGTGGCCAAAGACGTGCGCCATGACCAGCTTCTGCTCCATGCGCGAGTTGCTGCGCACGAGGTAGGCGTGGGTCGGATCGCCGTTGATGACCAGCTCGTAGATCTTCGAGAAGCCATAGGCGTACCCCTTCTGCAGCCGCTCGAAGTCCATGCCGAAGCGCCAGGAGCCATACCGCCGCGCAAACCCACCGTAGGCCGCCACCGCGTTCACATCCTCCGCCGACAGGGACTCGAAGAGCACCTCGAAGAAGTCGAGTCCCACCGCCCGCGCCGCCGCCTCGATGCGCACGGCCTCGCGCTCCAGTTCGGGGGTCAGATTATGGCACAGAACCATCAGCGCCCCCTCTGCAGGAACTTCTGGATCGCCCCGGCCACCCCGCTGCGGTCTTCCACCGCCGCGGTCACGAGCACATCGTGCATGCCGAAGTGCGCATCCAGATCGAGCTTGAACTGCCCCGAACCGTACACGCTCTTCACCTGGCTATAGGCGAACTGGTTGACCATCGGCAGGATCTCCGATTCGAGCATGCGCGTGCATTCCTTCGTATCGCGCGCGCTCCAGTTGTCGCCGTCGGAGTAGTGGAACGGGTAGATGTTGTAGTGCGCGGCCGGATAGCGCTCGCGGATCAGGTCGCGGCACAGGGCATACGCAGACGAGATCTTGGTGCCCCCGGACTCGCGCAACCGGAAGAAGGTCTCCTGGTCGACTTCTTTGGCCTCGGCATCGTGCACGATGTAAACCACGTCGATGGATTCGTACTGGCTGCGCAGCCAGGTGTCGATCCAGAAGGCCTGGATGCGCACCATGTCCTTCTGTTCGCGCCCCATCGAACCCGACACGTCCATCATGTGGATCAGCACCGCGGCGGACTGCGGTTTGGGATGGCTGCGTTTGGCGCGGAAGCGTTCATCGGCGGGGATCGGCACGACCATCGGGTCGTCCGGATTCCATTCCCCTGTGGAGACGGTGCGTTCGAGGGCCTTGCGGAAGGTGCGGCGGAAGAGGCGCAGCGACCCGGGGCCTTCGGGGCGCACGCCGGTGTACCGGCCGCCCTCCACGAGCAACTGCTTGCGCCCGCGCGGCTCGATGCGCGGCAGGCCCAACTCGGAGCCGAGCAGCTCGGCCAACTCGTCGATTTCGACCTCGACCTCCAGGGCGTGGGCCCCGGGTTGGTCGCCGCTGCCGCCGGGCCCGGCCGCCTGGCCCGGCCCATCGCCGCTACCGGGATTGCCCCCGCCGGCGCCGCCCTGCCCCGGCCCATCCTCCGCGCTGCCGAAGCGCAGCCGCGGCAGTTCGATCTGCGGCACCGGGATCGAGATCATGCGCCCCGCCTGGCGTCCGATCAGCTCGGAGCTCGACAGGTACTTACGCAGATCCTCGCGCAGCTTGCCGCGCACGATGTCGCGGAAGCGGGCGCGGTCGATCGCCATGCGGTGCGCGGGACGGGTCATCTCAGGCGGCCTGCTTCTGCTCGTCGCCGCTGTTCTCCTGCCGGCGGGCGAGGATGCCGGCCACTTCGCGCAGCACCGCGTCCGCCCCCAGATCGTCGTAGCCGAAACGCCGCACCAGGCGGTCGCGCACCACGCTGATCTTCTGGGCCGTATCCGGATCGACCACGTTGCCGACCAGGCTCGTCAAATGGATCTGGTCCTTCTGATCCTCGAACAACTTGCGCTCGAGGGCCTCCGCCAAACGCTTGTTCTCGCGATAGTCGAAGGTGCGCCCCTCGGCCTGCAACATGGCGATGTAGTTCATCAGCTCGTGCCGGAAGTCCTCGCGGCGCGCTTCGCCGATGCCAATCTTCTCCTCCACCGACTGCATCAAACCCTCGTCGGGCTCGTGCGCCGTGCCGCCCGGCCCCATCAGGGGCTCGCGGGTCGTGTGCGCGCGCACGCTGTCCAGGTAGCGCGAACACAGGCGCGCCATCGCGTCCTCGTCGGCGGTGAGCGCCTCGCGCACCTCGCCGGCGATCGTCTCTTCGTACACGCCCTCGACCAGGTGCACCAGTTCCAGGTACCGCGCCTTGTCCTCGGGCCCCGCCACCAGCGAATGGTGCAGCAGGCCCTGGCGGATCGATTCGAGGACCTGCCGCGGACCGACCAAGTGCGGGTTCTGCACCAGGCACAGGGCGATGCGGTCCTGAACGTACCGCGGGCTAATGCCGAACAGGCCCTCGCGGGCCGATTGCGCGCGGATCTCGTCGACTTGCTCCGCCTCGAAGCCCGCCACGGGTTCGCCCGCGTACAGGGCGGCTTTCTTGAGCAGATCGAGGCCCTGGTGGCTCGGCGGTTCGAGGCGCGTCAGCACCGACCACAGGGCAGCCAGCCGCAGGCTGTGCGGGGCCAGGCGACGGCCGGGGCTGCCCACCTCGCCATACTTGCGCCGATAGATGCGCGCCTCGCCGTTCACGTCGAGGTTGTAGGGCACGTCGATGCGGATGGTGCGATCGCGGAAGGCCTCCATCAGCTCGTTGTTCACCAGGCGCTTGTATTCGGGCTCGTTGGTGTGCCCGAGGATCACCTGATCGATGCTGCTCTGCTGGAACTTCTTCGGCTTGATCGTGTGTTCCTGGGTGGCGCCAAGCAGGTCGTACAAGAACGCCACGTCGAGTTTGAGCACCTCGACGAATTCGAGCAGGCCGCGGTTGGCCACGTGGAACTCGCCGTCGAAGTTGAACGCGCGCGGATCGCTATCGCTCCCGTAGATCGCGATTTTGCGGTAGTTCAGGTCCCCCGTCAGCTCGGTCGAATCCTGGTTCTTCTCGTCCTTCGGCTGGAAGGTACCGATGCCCACGCGCCCGGCCTCGTGGAACACGAAGCGGCGCACGCGCACGTGCCCCATCACCTTCTGCCAATCCCCGTCGTAGCGGGTCATCAGCTGGTCGTAGTAGAAGCGACTGACCGGATCGAGTTCGCCTTCGATGCGCAGGCGGTACTCGCCACGCCACAGTTCTGCGAGGCGCGCTTCGACCGCTTTGCGGCTCTCCGCCGGCAGCAGGAGCAGCGGATCCTGGTTCATCGGCGAGGGGATCTCCTCCCCATCCACCGTCCAGGTAAACGTGCATATTTCGCCTTCGGCCTTGTGCGTGTAGTCCTCGAGCCCGCGCTTGAGCACCCGCGCGATGGTGCTCTTCGACGAGCCCACCGGCCCGTGCAGCAGCAGCATGCGCCGCTCCGGCCCGAGGTGCTGGGCCCCCGCCCGCACGATGTCGACCAAGTCGCTCAGGGCTTCGTCGAGGCCGAACACCCCATCCTGGCCGTCCCCGAGGGGATCTTCGAACAGCTTCCAGGTGCGGCGCCCCCCAGGCTCCACGCGGGAACCATGGCTCTCGATCATGTCGAGCAGGCGCTGCCAGGCGTTGCGCGCCAGGGCCGGATTCGCCTCCACCCGCTGCAGGTACTCGGCCATGGTGCCCTGCCAGCGCAGGGCGGCGAAGCGCGTCGGGTCGAAGGAGTCGCGGGCGAGGTCGAAGAGGTGCGCGGGTTGATCCATGGCGTATCGGGTACAGGGGGCCTCGGATCTTTCGAGCGTGGATCCCAAGGCCTTTAGCGCCGATCCGGCCAGGAACGCCGGTTGGCCCCCTGGGGGCCCTCATGGGCATGGACTTCGCATTCCCATGCCCCATGGGGCCCATCCGTGCGGGCCGGGCCCGGGCGCGGTATCCTGCCCCCACCCATGAATGCCCCGCTGCACGGCCTGCTCGCCACCCTTTCGATCCTGCTTTTCGCCTGCGCCTGCACGCCGGCCGCCGACACCCCGGCGCCCGACCAGACCCCGCCCCCGGTGACCCCGGAAAAGAAGCAGACCCCGCCCCTCGCGGCCTTCGACGGCGCCCGCGCCTGGCGCGACCTGGGCACGATGGTGGCGCCCGGCCCGCGCCACCCGGAAAGCCCGGCCCTCGCCGCCCAGCGCGACCTGCTGAAGTCCGAGCTCGAGGCCATCGGCCTCAAGGTCACCCTCGAGCCCTTCGAGTCCGAGGTGCCGCGCACCGAAAGCACGCCCGGTGGCAAGCTGCACTTCATCAACCTCTACGCCGACTTGCCGGCGGAAAAAGCCGACGCGCCGCTCGTGTTGCTCGGCAGCCACATGGACACGAAGTTCCTGCCCGATTTCCAGGGCGTGAACGATGGCGGTTCCTCGACCGCGGCCCTGCTCGAGTTGGCGCGGGTGCTCGCCGCCAGCCAACCGCGCCCGGTGGCCTACCGCTTCGTATTCTTCGACGGCGAGGAGGCCGTGCTCGAACACTGGGCCGGCACGGACAATACCTATGGTTCGCGCTTCCACGCGTTCCAGATGACCAAACGCGCCGAGTTCGAACGCCTGAAGGCCTTCATCCTGCTCGACATGGTCGGCGACAAGCAGCTCGGCCTGACCATCGAAGAGAACTCCACCCCCGCCCTCTACCGCCTCTTCCGCGAAGCCGCGGACCAGGCGGGCCTCGGCAAACACTGGAGCCGCCACTCGCAACGCCTCAGCGACGACCACCTGCCCTTCCTCGCCCTGGGCATCCCTTCGATCGACCTGATCGACTTCGAGTACGGCCCGGACAACGAATACTGGCACAGCCCGGAGGACACCCTCGAACACTGCAGCCAAGAAAGCCTGCAGGCGATCGGCGACATCGTGCGCGCCGGTCTCGTAGCCCTCGAGAAGAAGCTGGTGCGGTGATGGGGCTGGTCGCGCTGCTCTGCTGCGTGCCGCTGCTGCAGGAGCCCGCGCTCCAGCCGCCGCCGAACATCGTGCTGATCCTGGCCGATGACCTCGGTTGGGGCGAAGTCGGTTGTTACGGGCAGACGAAGATCCGCACCCCCCAAATCGACCGCTTGGCGCAAGAAGGCCTGCGCCTGACGCACTTCTACAGCGGGGCGCCGGTCTGCGCGCCCGCGCGCTGCGTGCTGCTCACCGGCGAGCCCCTGCCCACCGCGCAGATCCGCGACAACAAGGACTTTCCCGGCGCCGAAGGGCAGTGGCCGCTCGAGGCGGGCACGCGCACCTTGGCCGGCTATCTGCAATCCGCGGGATACGGCACGGGCGGTTTCGGCAAATGGGGCCTGGGCAACGCCGGAAACTCCGGCAACCCGAACCGGCTCGGTTTCGACGAGTTCTACGGGTACTACTGCCAGCGCGTGGCGCACAGCTACTTCCCGCCGTACCTGAACCACAACGATCGGCGCGAGGTGCTCAACCGCGCCCCCGTGCCCGGTCACAAACGCCTGGATGAAGACGTGCAACCCGGCGACGTGGACTTCGCCGTGTTCCAGGGCCAGGTCTACGCGCCCGACCGCATCCTCGACGAAGCCCTGCAATTCGTGCGCGAGCACGAGGACCGGCCGTTTTTCCTCTATCTGCCCTTCGTCGAACCGCACGTAGCCATGCAGCCACCCGGCGAATGGGTCGACCGGTACCCGCGCGAGTGGGACACAGAGCCCTACATGGGCCGCCGCGGCTACCTGCCCCATCCCCGCCCGCACGCCGGCTACGCGGCGATGATCAGCCACCTGGACGACCACGTGGGCCGGGTGCTCGCGCAGCTCGATGCGGCCGGGTTGCGCGAGAATACCCTCGTGGTCTTCACCTCCGACAACGGCCCGACCCACGACGTCGGCGGGGTCGATACCGGGTTCTTCGATTCGAGCGGCGGCCTGCGCGGGCGCAAGGGCAGCGTGTACGAAGGCGGGCTGCGCGTGCCGTGCGTGGTGCGTTGGCCCGGCAAAGTGCCCGCGGGCACGGTCAGCGACGTGAAAGGCGCTTTCCCCGATCTGTTGCCGACCCTCTGCGCCGCCGCTGGCGTGGCCTTGCCCACGGCTCCGCCCGGGGAGAATCTGCTGCCCTATTGGACCGGCGCGCAACCCGGTCCGCGTCGCACGCCGCTGCTCTGGGAGTTCCATGGGTACGGCGGCCAGCAGGCGCTGATCTTCCCCGATGGCTTCAAGGCCGTGCGCCGCGGCCTGGCGAAAGAAGCGCAGGCTTGGCAGCTCTTCGATCTGAACAAGGATCCCGGCGAGACCCAGGACCTGGCGGCGCAGTTTCCAGTGCGGGTGGCCGAGGCCGAGCGAATCCTGCTCGAGCGGCGCACCGTCTCCGAGGTGTTCCCCCTGCCCGTGCTCGACAAGGACACGCCGAAGCGCGACTAGTCCCCCGCGGGCGCAGGGGCGCGCAGCGGCAAGCTGATCGCCTGGCAGCGCGGGCTCGACAAACGCACGAAGAGGTTGCCGGCTTCGGTGCTGTCGATTACTAGGCGCAGCCACGCGCTTTTGCCGCGGCCTGGCAACCGCGCGCTGCCCCCCGGGCCCACCAACTCCCAATCGTCCCCCGGCCGGCTCGCACGCGCCACGTGCAGCACGCGCCCGCCGCTCACCTGCCATTCCAGCCCCGGCGCCGGGCCGACGAAGCGTTCGGGCCCTCCGTTGTGAAGTTTGAGGTCGACGCACCAGAGGGTTTCCCCGAGGCGCCGCACCGATTCCACGCTGGCCTGCAGGCGGTCGCCCGCCTGCGCTGCGGATTCGAGCGCCCCTTGCAACTCCACCGGCCCGCCGGGGGTCCACGCCACGCTGGACAAACCGAGCACATCGCGCAGGTACCGCGTGAGACTCGCGTCGCGCGCGGTTTCGAGTTCTTCGGGCCCCACGCGCAGCACCGCCGCGACTTCGCTGTGCCGCAGGAACCACGCAACCAAGCTGCGGGTTTCGCCGTGACACAGGGGCGCGCCCTGGCCGGGTCCTTTCCAAGTCCAACCGCACGGGAAGTTGCGCTCGAGGTCGCCCGCCGCTTGCTCTTGCCAGAGCAAGTCGGGGTTCGGCACCGGCAGCACACACAAGCGCATGTGCGGCACGTCGCCGCCGCCTTGCAACCAACTTTCGATGCGCGCGAGCAGCGCGACCGGCGCACCCGGTTGATCCAGGTCCGGCAGCATCACGATCGACGGAAGGGTCGTGACGCCGGCGGGGCTTTCGAGCGGGTCGATCCAGAGGGCCTGAAGCGGGTGGCCCGCGCGGCTTTGGCCGTAGGTCTCCACCGTTACGCGGCCCTTGTGCACCTCGAGCAGCGCGGTGAGCGCCGCCTGCCAGGCCCCTGGCCCCTGCTCATCTTCGAGCCGGCTCAGGGTCGCTTCGAGCTGATTCGCCTGGGGCACCGGGCCCGCGCCAGCGATCGGCAAGCAGGTCATGTCCGCGCGTGCGCCGACCACGCAAGTCGGCACGAGGCAGAGAGCGGCAAGGGCGCGGCGCAAGCGGCTCACAGCACCCACTCCTTGGATCCGAGTTTCGCCGTGCCGCAGCCGAACTCGACGGTGATGCGTGTCCCCGGCGGCGCATGCAACAGCCACGTGACCGCGCGGCTCTTGCTGCCGGGCCCCAGCCCGCTCAAGTCCGGTCGGCTCGGTCCCGCCAATCGCTCGACTTGGCCCGGCAAGGCGAGCCGCAACCACGGCCCCCCCGGCAGGTCGCCGAGGCCCACCGCCTGCGGCGGCAATCCACCGCTGCAACGCAACCGCGCGCTCACGAGGCACAGATCGCCCTCGCGCTGCACCCGCACGTCGCACAATTCGAGCGCCGCCTGCTGTTCGACCCATTGCCAAACGAACTCGTCCAGGCCTCTCAAAGCCCCTTCCAGTTCCCCTTCGGGCGGGTTGTAGTAGGTTTTCGGCTGCCAGCCGCCCACCAGGCACGCGGGCACATCGCTGCGTTCGATCGGGCGCCATTCGGCATAGCCCATGCCGCCCTGCTGGTCGTCGAGCCAACGCGCCCAACGGGCCGCAGGCCCATCCAACGCCGGCCGGACGCGCCACGGATCGTCGCCCGCGGCCGCGTTCGCTTCGGCTTCCGGTTCGTCGCCGAGCGGCGGTCCCCACGGCGCCACCTCGACCGCGAGCACGCCCGCCGACTGGTAACACCAATCGATGAAGCTGCCCTCCATGGGAATCTCGCGCACCGCCGCGAGGGGCTGCGCCGCGACTTCGGTGCGACCCGTGCAGCCCGCCAACGCGCGCGCCATGCGTTCGTAACTCGCGAGATCCGCCAGTTCGTCCTGGCCCCCCTGGGGTCCCGCCCCGGGATACGCGATGCCACCGTGATTGCCACCGAACACGAGCACGCCGGCCACCGAACGCGTGCGGAACAATTGTCGCAGCGCGAGCGCCAAGGGCTCCGCCGCCTTCGGCCGCCAATCCGGTTCTTGCCCGATGGCCGGGAAACACCGTTCGATGCGCGCGAGGGTGCTTTCCCGCCCTTCGATCTGACCTTCCACAAGGCGCCGGTAGCGCGGCCCCTGTCCATTCTTTGCGAGCACGAGGAACCGTGCGTCTTCCGATGGGGTCCACGGACCCAACCGATCCTCGACGAGCATCTCGAGCACGAGTCCGTCGCCGTCCAGGTCGCGGCCGCTCGCCACCAGGCCGAGGTCCACGTGCGCCAACTGCTCCGGATCCGCCCACGGAATCACGAGCACCGCCAGGTCCGGCCGCAGCCGCGCCCGGTCGCGCAAGATCCTCCAGGCCGCCTGCAACGCCGCTTCGCCGCCCGCCACACTGCGCCCATCGAGGCCCCCGATCACGATCAAAAGTCGCCGATCCGGGCCCGCGGCCAGGACTTCGCTGCCGATCTCGATCGCCGGCACCCCGGGCGCCACGTCGAAGGAGCGCACCCCCGGCCCCGCGGCCTCCTGCCAACCGTCGAGCAGCCCACGCACCTCATCCTGCAGGTGATACCGCACTTCGGGACGCTCCAGCACGGTATCCCCGTCCTGCGCCCCCGCAACTCCGGCCAACAGGCCCATCCACGCGAGAAGCCCCGCCGGAATGGCCGCACGGCCCGGGTGCCGCTGCCTCCAGAATGCACGTTTCATGCCCGCTCCTGGATCGGGCCGGACCGCCGCGAAAGTGTGGGAGAAGCGCCCGTTTCCGGCGTTCGGAGTCGCGGCGTCCCAGGCCGATACGCCCGGGCGCCTTCTGGCTCTCAAACGGATCGAAATGGGCCTTGCGGAGCCGTTCCGGCTGGATCCCCGTGGCTATCGAGCTCAAGCCCCAGAAACTCCGCCACCCGCTCGGCGTCGCGCCGGGATTGGGCGCCGTCCACCTGATCCATCAACAAGGAGGCCTGGCCCCCGCTGTAGTGCACCTGGATTTGCCACGTGGTGACGTTGGGTTCCACCTCGGGAGGGTTCTCGAGCACGACGATACGCCGCGCCCCATCCAGCCGCCGCAGCACCTTGTCCCCCTGGCTCCACGTACCCGCCCGGCGATCCAGCACGATGGGCGCCGCCTGACTTCGAAACAGCCAGAAGCCGAGAATCGCCATCCCCAGGGCCCCCCCGAAGACCACCCCCCGCCGGGTCCCGGAAACGTCGCCCTGCAGCCCGATCGCCAACACCGCCGCCACCGCCAGCCCGAAGATCACGAAGTGCAGCAGCCGCAGCGCGGCGGTAGCCCGCCAAACTAGGCGATCCGGCCCTTCTTGTCGCAGCTGGAACGCCCGCTCGCCGAAGCGGGGCCCGATCAGGACCCCGCCGCGTTCCGAAGTCGCACGGCCCGGCATCACTCCAAGTCCCTAGGCCCCGGCCTCTCCCGTCCCTAGTCGCAGAAGGTCACCGACAGTGCGTTCGAGAAGTTCGACACGCTCTGCCCACCGACGTAATCCCGGTACCAACACTGGAACTTCCATGTGCTGCCCGCGCTGATCACGTACTGATTCTGCAGCGTCGTGAAGTCCACGCTCCGGAAGAGCAAAGTCAAGGGATCAATTTGCATCGCGGGATACAGGCGCCGGTACCCGTTCGCGTCCGTGCTCACGCACAGATTGCCCATCGCCATCGGCTGCAAGGTCTCCCCCGTGCCATAGAAGAAGTGCGCGAATTGCCCCGGAGGCCCGCCCGCCAGGAACAACGCGAAGTCATTCCCGGAAACCGAGCCCGACCCCTGGAACCCGATACTCGCCCCCGCCGGGCTGACCGAGTTCGGCGCCGCCGTGCAGTAGTTGTACGACGCACAAGTCTCGCTCTCCACGAGCATGTCGTCGACCATCCATCCAAGCTGACCATTCGCCACGCCGTCGACAGGGTCGAAGTTCAGCCGCAGCCAAATCGTCGACCCAACGAACGCCGTCAGATCCACCTCGACCTCATGCCAGACCCCGCCATACGTGCAATCCTCCGACAAATACTGCCACGAAGCCCCCCCATCCTGCGAAACCTCGATCAGGTGGAAATCCCAACCATTGCACATCTCCGAAGCCAGGTAGGACTGATATCGAAAGCGCGCGCTATCCGCCGCCCCAGGCACCACCAAAGGCTGGGTCAGCGTCAGATACTGCTCATTGTTGAACGCCCCCTCAAAGTCACAACTCGCCGTGCCCCCCATATAGGCCTTGCCCCCCCGCGCACCGGTGCCATCCACCAACAACGAACAAGGCGACGCCGGGTCCACCCAATGCCAAAGCCCGCCCCCCGACGA
Organism: Planctomycetota bacterium; assembly: GCA_041398705.1. Lineage (GTDB taxonomy): Bacteria > Planctomycetota > UBA1135 > UBA1135 > NORP259. Next base: position 533,631 of record JAWKUI010000004.1, read on the forward strand.
ACTCCAGTTCCCCAGATCCTGATCAAACGATTCCGAGTGCAGCACCTGCTGCGCCGAAGCCGAACCGGCAAGCAAGATTGCGCTGGCGAGTACACGACTCAATCGCCTTTGAAAACAGTCATTATTCATGTTCAATGTCCTTGTTGATTTGCTCGGACGGGAGGGAGAGCGCCCAGAAGGCGTATGTAAGACATCTAGGACAGCAAGTTCTCCCACCATGTCAAGTCGCAAATCACAACCCCAAATGCCCCCCACTCCCACCGGCCCACAAACAAGCCGTACGGCAATTAGCTCCCACCAAAATCGGCCTCGTGCCCACCGGGGCCTGGCTCATCAAGCTCCGAGAAAGTTGGCCTGCAAATGGCGTTTGAGTGAAAAACAAGAGGGGCGACTTCCTATGTCTCACCCTTGCTGCGCTTGATTGCAGCGCGCATTCGGCCCCGGATCTCTTGTCGGAAATCTGTTAGGAAGCACGGACATTGGCGCGCCAGATGATTAGGGCTACCCATCAGACCCAGGATACCCTTCAATTGTAGCACCCAACTCCACCTCGACCCTACGCGTCCCAAGCAGAGGCCATCCCGCGTAGCCGGTACCCATTCTGCCACACGAAGCCAATGGAAGCCCGTGGTCCACGGCTATTGAAACGTGATCTTGGCACCCTCGCTCCAAAGCACTTGCTGCGTACCCCAATCTCGATAGATCGCTTGGAAAGTCCAAGTCTCCCCCGCAAGCTCCGGGGTCATGGCAGCACTCGCCTGCCATAGGGGAACGGAGATGCCGTGCGTATCGCCAATCAGCCCGAAAAGTGTAGAGAGGTATCGATTTCCGGGCGATGCCAGCACACACGAATCACCCAAGACACCCGGAACACTGCCCTGGATTCCATCGCGGGCCCCCATAACATAACCAAGATGCACGTCTGGAAGGCCACGGAGTAACAAGTGCACAGCGTTGGCGGCGCGCAGGACATTTCCAGTAGCCTCCACAGTGACCGACTGCCCTGACGAATTTACGGCGGCTGGAGAACACACCGTCGGCCCCAGAGGAGACGCGCATTGCCCGGTCCCTGACACCAACAGATCAAAAGGACCGCAGGAAGAAGAGGCTTTCAGATCATACCAACGAACCATGGGGCTTTGATTCGTGAACGTCATGGTTGTCACGCCGCCCAGCGGGTCGCTGTGGCCTTGCGCTACTCCATTCCAGCAATCGTCATTCGGTCCGTTCGTCAGCCAGGACAACTCGAATCGAAGGTTCATGTCGGTCGGATTGAAAGCCGCCTCGATCTCGACTTGGGAATTGGGCGCAACGCAGAATCGGAAATGCTCAGCGCCAAGATTCCCCGAGTCAGAGTCGATTCCCAACTTGATGTACGTCCCGTCCACGAGCGGATGCGGATCGTCGCAGGTTCCTTCCCCTGGAAGGTTGTCATCCATCGCGCATGGGCGCGAAGTCATCGTCACGTTCAGCTGATACGCGGAGCACGGCTCTGCGACGGGGGAGTATTGATCACTGAAGAAATGCGGTTCCCACCAGATTTCACGCGGCACATCACTACCATTCATGTTGTACCACGGTGGCGCGAGCTCGAAAAACCCGGCCGCGTTGCGCCAATAGAACATTCCGTACATCTGGATCGTCGCATGGTCGGACCAGACAGCCAGGCCTTCGTGCGGGGGGATCACAAATCGGAACAGGTCCCGGTCGGTCGAAGAGAGATAGAGCCCCGGGTATACGCCGGGCCCCAGATTAGTGGCCTGGTTGGGTAGATCGTTGGGCTCAAAGGCGTCCACCAGTGAACCTGAGCAAGGGTCGGGTTCCATCACGATCTCCAAATTCAGATCCTCCGGCCCGTCATACCCCGCTACGAAGTACTGGATTCCAACGGTCTGCCCCACTTGGACGTTTTCCACCCGGTAGTGGCAGGTCGCCCCGCCTTCAAACGCTGGCTGCGAAGCCAAACACTCTGCGGCGCAGTTGCCCCCATCGTACAGCCGCAGGTAAGAGTCGCTCGTCCGAGAGTGCATCCGGAATGTATAGCCACCCGGAGTCAAGGCGGTCCACTCCAGGAAACGATCCCCCCTGGCGCTGGAGAGCCAGAACAACTGCGAACAGCTCTCGCCAGGGAGGAACCCACTGGGGGCCCCCCAAACGCCGGGAACATTCCAGAATCCCTGCCCCTGAATCAAAATCGGGTCCGTACAGGATCCACCCTGGCAATAGCTCGGCGCAGCAATGATAGGCAGCAAGGCGAGCAGACGAAGTACATGCATTTGGCGTTAGGGGTAAGAGGATCTATGAAACCAATTCTAAATCCCCCAGGTAAGTGAGGGAGAAGGCGCCCGGCCCAAAGAATGGAACGTGCGCCAACGTTCGGAAGCGCTCACCTAGGCGAGCGGTACCGGCACAACCCAAACTCCCTCGCCTTGAATCTGGATCGCATCCAAGCAGGAAGTCCCCTGCGGAACGGCAAAAAGAAACCAGGATCAAAGCGGACAGGGCATTCATGGGAGACTGGGGCAAAGGAACACATCGTAGAGAGCAAGTTCCGTACCAAGTCCATTCCTTCGTGCCGCGCCGCCGGTCTGCATCACCCTGGGTGCGCAATGGCGATGGCCTCCAGGAGGGTAACTGCCGATCGATACGCATCACCGCGCATGACTTCCCACTCTGCAGTTCACCCGGCAGTTCCCCCTGACTCGCACCCCGCAGTTGCCATCCATCGCCCCATTGGTGCTGGCAGGTGATCTCGACGATTCCTTGCTTTCGCCGCAGAGCTTCAGTCGCTGAAGTTACCTCTGCGGGTCTTTGCTACTATGGAGCTCCGAGGGCCACCCATTTCTCCCGCCCGGATTCAGCCTGCCCTCGTACTTCATCACAAACATGATTCGCTCCGCGATTCTCATTCTGCCGTTCGCATGGTTGTCCGCACCCGTGCTTGCCCAATCGACGTGGTATGTGGATGCCAGCGCGACCGCTCCTGGCGCTGGCACCCTCGCCAATCCCTGGACCACGGTCACCGAGGCCCTCGCCCAAACGCTTGTTGTGGATGGCGACACCGTGCTGGTGGCGCCGGGCCACTACTTCAATGAGGCCATCGACTTCGCCGGCAAGGCGGTGACGGTGCAAGGCACGGCCGGCGCGGCCAACACCATCCTGCATGGCCAGGCACCTCCCGGAGGAGGTTTGCCGATCCGCCCCGTAGTCTGGTTCACGAATGGCGAAGGGCCCAATTCACAACTGAGTGGCTTCACCCTGCGCGATGGTCATGGGTATCAAACGGACCCGGCATCGCCCCAGACCTTCGGCGGCAACCTCTACATCGCCAGCGCCTCGCCAACCCTGACGGATCTGCGTTTTGAAGCCAACGCCGGTGGGGTGTCCCGCGGCGGAGCGGCGTACAGCTCGAACAGTACGGTGGAATACTCGAACTGTATCTTCACGGGTTTCGGGGGAGGCGTCCTCGACGCGGATTCCGGGGGCGCGCTGGCTGCCGACTCCGCCGTCGGTGTCACCAACTGCGTGTTCCTCGACGTTTCCGCCCGCCTCGGGGGTGCGATCGCTGTCTATGGCGGCCAACTCACGGTTGCCGCTTCGGAGTTCCGCCAGTGCACGGCCACGACGTGGTTCGGTGGCGCGATCTATCATTCCTCTGGAATTGCGGCCATCGATGGCTCTAGTTTTCTAGACAACGCGAGCGGCAGCTCGGGTGGAGCGCTGGATGCCGATCAGGCCTACCTCACGAACTGCAGCTTCGTGGGCAACACCGCTGGCCTGTTCGGCCTGGGCGACGGGGGTGGGGTGAGTGCCGGCCTTGTGTTTGCGACAGATTGCCGGTTCGACGGAAACTCGGCTCCCTCCGGCGGCGGCGCGTATGCCCTTGGGACCAGCGTCTTCGACCGCTGCATGTTCACCGGCAACCTCGCACACGGCTTTGCACCGGTGCACTACGGCGGAGCCTTGCATACGGGCAGTCTTGTGCGTTCGCGCCACTGCATCTTTGCGGGCAACTCGGCCATCGCCGCCCCAGGGCAGCTTGCGGCGGGTGGCGCCACGTACAACGGCCAGTACGAGTCGTGCACGTTCTACGGCAATGAGGCGCCGCTCGGCGCGGGTCCCGCCGCTTCCCATGGCGAGTTGGACGAGTGCATTGCCCACGGCAACCGCGATCCGCAGGGTATCGTGGACCAGTTGGCCAACTCGACCGCAAACCATTGCCTGGTACAAGGCGGGTGGCCCGGCAGCGCAAACCTGGACGCCCCCCCGCTCTTCTGGGATGCCCTCGGCGGCGACTTCCACCTGCAACCGGGATCTCCCGCCATCGATGCCGGCGCTGCGGGCGGCATTCCCGATCCCGATGGCACGGCGCGGGACTTGGGCGCGTTGACCTTCGATCCCGCCTGGTGCGGTGAGGGATGCCCTGGCGCTCTCGGCACTTCCTACTGCGTGGCGAACCCCAATTCCACGGGCCAGGCCGCCGTGGTCGCCGCCTACGGGTATCCCGCGGTCGCCGACAACGCTCTGGTGCTGACCGTGCAAGACCTACCCCCGAGCCAATTCGGCTACTTCCTAATGGGTTCGGCTCAAGGCTTTTTGCCGGGCTTTGGCGGCAGCGATGGCAACCTGTGCCTCGCGGGTCTACTGGTGCGACTCAACGACCGCATCGAACTTTCGAGCACCGCGGGCACCGCCGCCCGCCTGCTCGACCTGCCGAGCCGGCCGCAAATCACAGCTGGCACGACTTGGCACTTCCAGTACTGGACCCGCGATCAGAACGCCGGGTTCACCAGCAACACCAGCGATGCCGTCACGATCCAGTTCCTCTAGTCGGCCTTGCCGCGAGGAATAATGTAACGTACGGAAGCGGGTTCAAGTTGTCACACAATTCGCTGGGAGGCGCGTGCAATGCACGCGCCTCCCGCAGGTGTGACAACTTGAACCGCTTCCGTACGTTACAGTATTCCTCGCCCCCTGAGCCAACGCCCTAACCCCATGTCCCCCCCGCCCTCCCGCGTTACGATCCACATGGCCGCCAGCCTCGACGGCTTCGTCGCCCGCACCGACGGCCGGGTCGATTGGATGGAGACCAAGGACCACTTCGAAGGCGGCGCAACCCTGGATCCGGCGTTCATCGAGACCTTCCTTGCATCCATCGACTGCTACGTGCTCGGCGCACGCACCTTCGAAGCCGCCCTCGGCTTCGAAGCCCAAGGCCACGGCTGGGCCTACGGCGAAAAACCCACCTACGTGCTCAGCAACCGTCCCGCCGCCTGCCCCCATCCCTCCGTTCAGTTCCACTCCGGAAACCTGACCGACTTGCTGGCCCAACTGCGCCCCCGCCACCCGCACATCTGGATCGGCGGCGGCCCCACCCTGGTCGCCGAGTGCCTGCGCCAAGGCCTCGCGGACGAACTGCGCTATACCATCCTGCCCGTGCTGATCGGCAGCGGCCAGCCCTTCTTCGGCCCGCTCACCGCCGACATCCCCTTGCACCTGCAAGAGGTCAAGGCCTACGACAGCGGCATGGTGGAGCTCGCCTACGCGCTGCCCCCGCGCGCCTGACCGCCACGCTACGTTGCGAAAGGCCGGCACCTAGCCCGCCAGTCCGTCCGCTTTCCCACATCGGAGCCGCGATCGCGCTCCCGGGCAATGCTCCGGGATTCCTGCCCATCTCAAACCCGTGATGTGCGGAAGATTACAAGTCGAGTGGCCTAGCCCACCCATCCGCGGCCGCGACAAGCCCGCCACCCGTCTCCATTTGCCCCCATCCCGGGGCGGCCAGCCATCGTGGCCTCCGTGTTCCTAGTGGGCCCTCTGGCCCGAGCCACAATCCACTTGCCCAAGTCCAAGCCCTACCGTTTCACCATGCACGCCATCGCCGCCGCCTTCCTGACCACTTCGCTCACTGCCCCCCTCGTCGCCCAAGCCGCTTTGCCACACCTCGGACTCGAGCGTGATGCCACGAACCACGCCCTGCCCGACGGCTGGACCCTCTACGCGCACTCTGGCCAACCCATCCCCGGTACGCCCTACACGCTCGCCTACGCCGGACCGCCCGTGTACTCCGCGCCGGGGGTCGTGTATTCCCATGCGGCGGTGGACAGCCCGTACGCCACCCAGCTTGTCCCCGCCATCATTCGGGTCGATGCGAACGGACCCAGCCTTGTTTATGTGCAAGGGGAAACCGACCCGGGTGGCATCGGGACCCACTTTTCTCTGCTGGATGACCTCTACGCCTCTTCCGGCGATTGTTGCGCGTTTTATGTCCATGGGCTGCCGGGTGAGGCGGCCCTGCTCAGTGGCAGTAGTACGCAGAACCTCGCGCTCCTGGTGCACGATCCCGGGCCCCCGACCCTGCCCGGATTGCACCTGGATGCTGGCAGCCCGGACCTGAAGCTCCTGCTGACGGAGGGGTGCGAGGTGATTTTCGAGGCGCAATCGACTCCGCTGCCTCCCGCCACGCAAATCGAGAGCTCCCTGCAGCTCTGGAGCCCGTCCGCAGGCACTCAGCCCATCCTGCGAACGGGCGAGCCCCTGCCAAACACGATGACGTTTGTGTCCCCGTACTTTTGGACGCCCCATTTTGTGGGTGAGAGTACGGCGAACGAAGCGGGCCTGGTCGCCAGCTTGGTGTTCACGAGGGAGCTCTTTGATTGGCAGACCGATGTGCCCGCTTGCGCCCTGGTGACACCTCAAACGACCCATGTGTTCGCCCGCGCAGGAGAGCTCATCCCAGGCACCAACCTGCCCATCGAATATCACCTTCGCCCGAGCCTCAGCCCATCCGGGACGGTTGTGTTGCCCCTGCTTACCAGCAATTCCAGCGCTCTCGCCCGTTACGCGGAGGTCTCCGGCCAAATGGTCGGAAGCCTGATCTGCCAAACGGGCGATCCGATCTTCCGAGGCACCGCGCAAGCCGGGTTCCTGAAGGACCCAGACCAAGTGCAACAAGTGCTCGATGACGGTTCCATCGCCTTTGCCGGCTGGGACATGACCGACACCCCTTGCCTTTTCCAGAAGAACCCCTCCGGTCCGCTGAACCTCATCGTGCGTACAGGCGACCCCGTTCCCGATCTGCCCGGCAGGCACTTCCAACCGGCTTTCCCCTATTGCTTCACCCCTGAAGGCCGGATCCTGTTCGCGTCGGAGGTCGCCAGCAATCCTTCCGTCTTTGGATTCTTTACCTATTCGCCCGCAGACCAGGAAATCCGCACCCTGATCTACACGCACATGCCCCTGTTGGGTTCGACCGTCGAAACATTCGAAGTTCTGCCGCCCGGCCGCAACGGTTTTTCCTCCGGCTTCCACTCATCCGGAGCCTTCGCCTTCTTCTACCTGCTGGAAGATGGCCGTTCGGGGATCATTCACGTGGCCCCATAGGACCTCTCGGCGCTGAGTTCGAATGCCCGCATGGCGCAAAGCCGAGCGCTCCCTTATGCCCCAATCCGCACCCGCCGCTTTCTCCATTCCCCAACCAATCCCCCCCACGCTTACCAACCGGATCGCGCGATTCCTACTCGCCCCCCGACTTCTCCGCCCAAGCCCACACGACTGCGCAGGAAGCCACCGCGGCCTTCCTGCCCGGAGCTGGATCCTCTACGCAGAAGCAGGCCAGCCCACCCCGAACTCGCCCTACGCGATCGTCACCGTCGGAATCCCGGTGCATTCCTTTCTGACCGCCCGCCGTGGCTACAAAGCCGCTGAGAGAACCCCGAAGCACCGGCCCCTCCGCCCGCCACCCAAACCCCGCCCCGCAATTCCGGTCTAGCCCAGGACCCCGGGCCCTCCGCTCGCGAGCCTTCTCCCTCGGTGGCCTTCTTTGAAGCGGCTCTCTCGTTCAGGGCAGGCCCAATCAGGCCCCGGGGCCCAAAATGGCAGCCAAGCCAATGGAATCCGATTCGCTTTGTCACGATTGCACCGGCCCACGGAACTAGTACCCCGGAGCCCCGAGGAGGATGCCCTCCCCCGGCGCCCTTCCCCCCTGCTCCCGCCGATCTGCCATCTGCCCACGCTTCGATCTCCCGTCCTCCAACTTGGCAAATCGCCCCGACCCAATGAACTCGCCCTCTCTCCTCCAGCGCGCCCTCCCCGTGCTCGCCCTGGCCCTCCCGTCCCTCGCCGCCGCCCAATCCGAGCCCCTCTTTGGCCCCGGCGGCCGGTACATCTTCTGCGGCACCCAGCTCGCGCCCCCCGGCGGCAGCACCGGGCACATGTTCACCGGCCCCGGTGACTGCGCCTACGCATCCAACTACACCGGCCTCGAGTACGACCCCGAGTACTTGATCGAGATCCCCGTCGTCTGGCACGTGCTCACCACCGCCAGCGGCTTCGGCGACGTAACCGACCAGGAGATCACCGACCAGATGGCGATCCTGAACGCCGACTACCGCCCCGCCTTCGGCGCCCCCGGCCGCGACACCGGCATCCAATTCCGCCTCGCCACCACCGACCCCGCCGGCAACCCCACCACGGGCATCACCCGCACCGCGAACACCACCTGGTTCAACGACGGCGGAGCCTACGCCGCGAACCTCGCCTGGGACACTACCCGCTATCTCAACATCTACACCATGAACCCGATGGGTGGAGGCGGCGTCATCGGCTACGTCGTCGACCTGCCCCAAAGCGGCATCGTCGGCATCCCCGACGACGGCGTGCGCATGCTGCACAGCGCCATCGCCTCCACCGACCTCAACCAGGTCCTCGCCCACGAAATCGGCCACTACCTGGGCCTCTACCACACCTTCGGCCTCACCGGCGCCTGCACCAACAACAGCTGTCAGACCCAAGGCGACCTCATCTGCGACACCAACCCGCACCAAGGCCCCTCCGGCTTCTGCGCCAACACCCAGGGCTCCTGCGCCGGCCTCCCGACGCCGATCAACAACTTCATGAACTACCAAGAAGAGCCCTGCATCTTCGACTTCACGCCGAACCAGATCCAGCGCATGCGCTGCACCCTCGAAAACTATCGTTCCCTGCTCTTCACCGCCCTCCCCATCGGCACCCCCTACTGCACCGCCACCGCCAACTCCACCGGCACCATCGGCCTCCTGGAAGCCACCGGCCTCGACACCGTCGCCTCGAACCGCTTCCACCTCACCGCCACCAACCTCCCCTCCGGCCAATTCGCCTTCTGCATCGGCTCCCAAACCCAATCCTTCGTGCAAAACCCCGGCAGCAGCCAAGGCAACCTCTGCCTCGGCGGCACCCTCGCCCGCTTCAACACCCAAGTCGCCCCCACCACCGCCGGCACCTACACCGCCACCCTCGATCTCACCTCCTTCCCCCTCAACCCCACCGCCGCCGTACAAGCCGGCGAATCCTGGAACTTCCAATGCTGGCACCGCGACACCCTCGCCGGCCAGCCCACCTCGAACTTCACCCAAGCCGTCACAGTGACGTTCTTCTAGAACGGGTGTTGCGCTACCCGCGGGCTCCAACCAACGCGCCTGCAACACTCGATTTCCGAAAGAGTCGGAAACGCCCCCGATCTGGGTTCCCTAGGGCCTGGGTTGGGGGCACTTTCGTTAGGGATTTGCCCTTGCCCTCACATACCTAGTTGAATGCGTCGGGCACCTGCTTCGCCTGAGCGCGGGCCGCGCGCGAGGCAACTTTGTCGCCTTGCGAGCTGCACCCAGCGGCAAAGGCCGCCGGGACGACGGACTTTGCCCTTTCCCATGCAATCGGGTTCAATGCCGAGGCCATGGCCAAGGACAAATCCACCGCGCTCGAGAAGGACCTCGTCACCACCGCCCTCGCGATCCACCGGGTC